>NZ_JUJA01000160.1:97740-144999 GCF_001906585.1 Streptomyces kebangsaanensis
CCGGCGGCTGGGCCAGGACCAGGGCGCTCATCGGTTGCCTCCTGCGAGGAGCTGCTGCACGGCCGGGTCGGTGAGCCCGAGCAGGGCCTTCGGCCAGAGCCCGGCGAGGACGGTGAGGGCGACGAGCGGGGTCCAGGCCGCGAACTCGTAGCCGTGGACGTCGGCGAGCCGGGGCGTCTGTTGCGGTACGGCGCCCATGCAGACGCGGCGGACCACGACGAGCATGTACGCGGCGGTCAGGAGGGTGCCGAACGCGCCGATCGCCATGAAGGTGAGGAAGGCGGGCCGGCTGAGGCCGGCGGCGGGCTCGAACGAGCCGAACAGGGCGAGCATCTCGCCCCAGAACCCGGCGAGTCCGGGCAGGCCGAGCGAGGCGACCGCGCCGAAGGCGAGCAGGCCGCCCAGGCGCGGGGCCCTTCCGTACAGGGCGGCGCCCGACTTCTCGGCGAGGGCGTCGAGGTCGGTGGTGCCGGTGCGGTCCTTGAGCGCGCCGACGAGGAAGAAGAGCAGGCCGGTGATGAGGCCGTGGGCGATGTTGGCGAACAGGGCGCCGTTCACGCCGGTCGGGGTCATGGTGGCGATGCCGAGCAGGACGAAGCCCATGTGGCCGACGGAGGAGTAGGCGATGAGCCGTTTGAGGTCGCCCTTGGCGCCCCGTCCGGCCAGGGCGAGGCAGGCCAGGGATCCGTAGATGATCCCGACGACGGCGAAGGCGGCGAGGTAGGGCGCGAAGGTGCGGAAGCCGTCGGGCGCGATCGGCAGCAGGATCCGGACGAACCCGTACGTTCCCATCTTGAGCATGACGCCGGCCAGCAGGACCGAGCCGACCGTCGGGGCGGCGGTGTGGGCGTCCGGCAGCCAGCTGTGCAGCGGCCACATCGGCGTCTTGACCGCGAGCCCGATCCCGATCGCCAGAACCGCGATGACCTGCACGGTCGCGGTCAGTGACCGGCCGTTGTCAGTGGCGAGTGCGACCATGTCGAACGTACCGGCCTTGATCCCGATCAGGAGCAGGCCGAGCAGCATGACGACCGAGCCGAGCAGCGTGTAGAGGATGAACCGCCAGGCGGCGGCCTGACGGCCCTCGCCGCCCCAGCGGGCGACGAGGAAGTACATCGGGATGAGCACCGTCTCGAACGCGAGGAAGAACAGCAGCAGGTCGAGGACGGCGAAGGTCGCCAGGGTGCCGGACTCGAGGAGGAGCAGCAGCGCGACGAAGGCCTTCGGGGCCGGGCCCGCGGGTGGCTTGAAGTAGGAGTACAGCGCGCAGAGGAAGGTCAGCAGCGCGGTCAGCACGAGGAGGGGGAGCGAGATGCCGTCGACGCCGAGGTGGATGCGCACATGGAGTGCGGGGATCCAGCTGATGTCGGTCGTGGCCTGCATCTTCGACGCCTGGGCGTGGTCGAAGCCGGCCGCGAGGACGATCGCGGCGACGAGGACGGCGCCGGTGACCGTGACCCCATGCCGGAGCACGGCCTGCTCGGGCGACTTCCCCTTCAGTCCGGTGACTGGAAGGGGCGCCGCGAAGCGGCTCGTTGAGGGGCGGCGGTCGGGTGACGGGCGGGACGGCAGGAGGGCGGCGGCGGCCCCGAGGAGCGGGCCGACGACGAGGAATGCCAGAAGGAACTGCATCACGGACTCGCTGATATCGATCACGCCTGCTCACACTCCCGTGGCGAGAAGGACGGCGGCGACCGCGAGGATGACGGTGCCGGCGAGCAGCGCGCTCACATAGGTCTGCACATTGCCGGTCTGGGCCCGCCGTACGGCGGCCCCGAGCAGCCGGGGTGCGGCGCCGGCGCCGCGTACGTAGGTCTCGACGACCTCGCGGTCGAGGAACCGGACCAGGCTCGCTCCGGCCAGGACCGGGCGGACGAAGAGGGCCGCGTACACGGCGTCGAGGTGGAAGCCGACGGCCGCGTGGCGGTGCAGCGGTCCGAGCAGCAGCCGTCCGGGGTCGGCGGGGTCGGGCGCGTAGGCGATGTCCCCGTACGCGGGTTCGTGGCTGGCGATGGCCTCGGCCTCGACGAGTCCGGCGTCGGCCTCCGGGTGGGCGGCGACGGCGCCGAGGGGGACGCGGGCGGCGAGCGCGGTGGTGTGCTGCCAGGCGCCGTAGGTGACGATGCCGCCGACCAGGGCGATTCCCGTGCCGAGGACGGAGGTGGTGAGCGTGGGGCTCAGGTCGCGGCCGTCGAACCAGGCGGGAAGGAGGCGGAAGGCGAGGCCGCCGAAGGCGAGGGACGGGACGGCGAGCACCCAGAGGACGGCGTTCATGACGAGGGGCTGCTTGCCGTGGTCGGGGGCCTCGGTGCCCCGGCCGCGGAAGGCCCGCAGCCACAGGCGCATGGCGTAGGCGCCGGTGAGCAGGGCTGTGACGAGGCCGGCGACGAGGACGGTCCAGCCCGCCGCGCCGGGGGCGTGGTCGGTGTGGCCCGAGGCGACGTGTTCGGCGGCGCCGAGGACGGACTCCTTGGAGAAGAAGCCGCTGAAGGGAGGGATCGCGGCGAGCGCGAGGAGCGCCACGGTCATCGTCCAGTAGGCGTCCGGGACACGGTCGCGCAGGTTGCTCATGCGGGACATGGCGGCCAGCGAGTTGGTGCCGGCGGCGTGGATGATCACGCCGGCGGCGAGGAACAGCAGCGCCTTGAAGGCGCCGTGGGACAGGAGGTGGAAGACGGCGGCGCCGCGGTCGCCGACGGCGAGGGCGCCGGTCATGTAGCCGAGCTGGCTGATCGTCGAGTAGGCGAGGACGCGTTTGACGTCGTCCTGGGCGAGTGCGGCGAGCGCCGAGCCGGCCATGGTCACGGCGGCCATGGCGGCGAGGACGGTCATCGCGGCCGCGGAGGCCTGGAAGACGGGGAGGAGACGGGCGACGAAGTAGACACCGGCGGCGACCATCGTCGCGGCGTGGATCAGCGCGGAGACGGGGGTGGGGCCCGCCATCGCGTCGGGCAGCCAGGTGTGCAGCGGGAACTGCGCCGACTTGCCCGCCACGCCGGCGAGGAGCAGCAGGGCGATCACGGTCGGGTGGTGCAGTCCGCCGCTCGCGACGGCGCCGAGGACCTTGGTGATCCGGAAGGACCCGGCGGCGGTGCCGAGCGCGAACAGGCCGATCAGGAACGGTACGTCGCCGAGCTTGGTGACCAGGAAGGCCTTGAGTGAGGCGGCGCGGGCCTCCGGGGTCTCCCAGTAGTGGCCGACCAGGAAGTAGGAGCAGATGCCCATCACTTCCCAGCCGACCAGCAGCACGATCAGGTCGCCGGAGTAGACGACGAGCAGCATCGCGGAGGTGAACAGGGAGACGAGAGCGGCGTAGGAGGGGTAGCGCGGGTCGTCGCGCAGGTAGCCCGTGGAGTAGATCTGCACGCAGGTGGCGACGATGCCGACCAGGACGGCGACGAGCGCGGCGAAGCCGTCGATGTGCAGGGCGAGTTCGATGGGGACCGAGCCGGTGGGCGTGAGCTCGGTGGCGGCGTCGACGGCCCGGCCGCCGCCCTGACGCGCGGCGACCAGCACGGTCAGGACGAGGGAGGCGAGGGTCGGCAGGACGGCGAGCGGGCGGACGAACCCGGGGGCGGTGCGGCCGAGCAGCAGGCCGGCCACGGCGCCGAGGAACGGAAGGAGGGGGACGAGGACGGCGAGGGTGGTCGTGGTCACGCGGTGGCCTCAGCCTTCTCAGCGGCCCGCGCTCGTGCGGCTGCGTCGCTGTCGGGGCCGTCGTCGGAGTCGTCGGGACCCTCGGCGGCATCGCGGAGCCGGTCGATGTCCGAGGTGCCGCGGTTGCGGTGGACGGCGAGGACGATCGCCAGGCCTATGCCGATCTCGGCGGCGGCGATGGCGATGGTGAACAGGGTCAGGGCCTGCCCGGAGTGCAGGGTCTCGGTCGCGGCTCTGCTGAGCCAGACGTCGAAGGCGACCAGGTTGAGGTTGACGGCGTTGAGCATGAGCTCGACGGACATCAGGACCAGGATCGCGTTGCGGCGGGCGAGGACGCCGTACAGGCCGGTGCAGAAGAGGAGGGCGGAGAGGACGGCGGGATAGACGAGGTGCATCAGCGGGCACCTTCCTTCGCGCCCCGGTCGTCGTGGGCCCCCGGGGTCCGGGCGGCGGCGGGAGCGGCTGCTTTCGCCTTGCGGGACAGGACGATCGCGCCGACCAGGGCGGCCAGCAGGAGGACGGAGAGGGCCTCGAAGGGCAGCACCCAGTTCCGGAAGAGGCTCTCGCCGGTGACCTTCGTGGAGCCGGCGGCGGCGCCGTCCAGGTCGATCCAGGTGGTGCGGAAGGCATCGACGACCACCCAGACCAGGGCGGTCGCGGCGGCGACGGCCACGGCGAGGGCGGCCCAGCGGTTGCCGGAGTCGGCGTCCGGGGAGCGGCCGATGGGCGCCTTGGTGAGCATCAGGCCGAACAGCAGGAGGACGACGACGGAACCGACGTAGATGAGGACCTGCACCCAGGCGATGAACTCGGCGGTGAGCAGGAGGTACTCGACGGCGAGGCCGCCGAGGGCCACCACCAGCCACAGGGCGGCGTGCACCAGCTGCCGGGTGGTGACGGTGACGAGGGCGGCGCCGAAGGTGACCAGGCCGACGAGGAGGAAGGCGATCTCGACTCCGGTCGGGGAGAGGAAGCCGTGGCTTGCGGCGGCGATGCTCACGCGTCCTCCTCCCTCGGTGCGGCCTGCTGCTGGGCGGCCAGCTTCTCGGCGGTCTTGCGGGCGGCGGCGATCTCCTTGGGCTCCTCCGCGCCGGGGTCCAGCGCGGGCGGGGCCGGCACGGTCCACATCCACTCGCGGAGCTTGTCGCGCTCGTGGGTGAGGTCGCGGATGTCGGTCTCGGCGTACTCGAACTCCGGGGACCAGAACAGGGCGTCGAAAGGACAGACCTCGATGCAGATGCCGCAGTACATGCACAGGGCGAAGTCGATGGCGAAGCGGTCGAGGACGTTGCGGCTGCGCTCGCGGCCGCCGGGGGTCGCCGCCGGGATCGTCTCCTTGTGGGAGTCGATGTAGATGCACCAGTCCGGGCACTCGCGGGCGCACAGCATGCAGACCGTGCAGTTCTCCTCGAACAGGCCGATCACGCCTCGGGTGCGGGGCGGCAGGTCGGGCTGGGTGTCCGGGTACTGCTCGGTGACGGTCTTCCTCGTCATCGTGCGCAGGGTGACGGCCAGCCCCTTGGCGAGGCCGGAGCCGGGGATGCGGGACCGGGTGGGCGGGAGCGGCTCGGCCACTAGGAGATCACCACCTTGACGATGCCGGTGAGGGCGATCTGGGCGAGGGAGAGGGGGACGAGGAGGGTCCAGGAGAGTTTCTGCAGCTGGTCCTCGCGCAGGCGGGGGTAGGTGACGCGCAGCCAGATGACGACGAAGGCGAGGACCGCGGCCTTCAGCAGGGTCCACAGCCAGCCGAGTCCGTCGGCGCCCCAGGGGCCGTGCCAGCCGCCCAGGAAGAGGACGGTGGTCAGACCGCACAGGACGACGATCCCGGCGTACTCGGCGAGGAGGAAGAGGGCGAAGCGCAGACCGGTGTACTCGGTGTACGCGCCGAAGATGATCTCCGAGTCGGCGACGGGCATGTCGAACGGCGGGCGCTGCAGTTCGGCGAGGCCGGCGACGAAGAAGACGATCGCGCCGACGATCTGCCAGGGCAGCCACCACCACTGGAAGGCGTGGACGATGCCGGGCAGGGAGACCGTGCCGGCCGCCATCGCCACGGAGGCGGCGGCGAGCAGCATGGGCAGTTCGTAGGCGAGGAGCTGGGCGGCGGTGCGCAGACCGCCGAGGAGGGAGAACTTGTTGGCGGAGGCCCACCCGGCCATGAGCGAGCCGAGGACGCCGACGCCCATCACGGCGAGCACGAAGAAGATGCCCGCGTCGAGGACCTGGCCGACGGCGCCCTCGCCGGGGCCGATCGGGATGGCGAGCAGCACGAGGAGGTACGGCAGCAGGGCGACGGCGGGGGCGAGCTGGAAGACCCGGCGGTCGGCGCCGGCCGGGACCACGTCCTCCTTCTGCGCGAACTTCACGCCGTCCGCGACGAGCTGGGCCCAGCCGTGGAAGCCGCCGGCGTACATGGGGCCGAGGCGGCCCTGCATGTGGGCCATCACCTTGTGCTCGGTCTGACCGATGATCAGGGGGAGGGTGAGGAAGACCACGAAGACGATCAGGAGTCGCAGGGCGACGTCGACCGCGTCGTTCACCGCGGGCCTCCTTCGGGGTCGTCGGGGGTGTCGGGACTGTCAGGGGTGTCGGGGCTGTCGGGTGTGTCGGAGCTGTCGTTCTCGGGGGTGTCGGGGGTGTCGTCCTCGGGTTTCCGCCCCGGCTTCGGCTCGGGCTCGTCGAACGCCGGGCGGGCGTGGTGCCAGGGGGCGTCCGAGCTGCGCGGGGCCGCGGGAGGCGTGGGCGACTGACCGGCCGCCGCCGCGCGCTGGGAGGCCGAACCCTCGGACGCGCTCCGCGCGCGCCGCGGCCCGGACCGGGCCGCGGGGGGCGTCCCCGCGGCCGGCGCACCCGGCTCATGGGCCACCGAGGCCTCCGCGGCCGGCCCTTCCGCCACCGAGGCCTGCGACGCCGTGCCTTCGGCCGCGGCCTGCTTCTGCCGCGCGGCACTCCCGGCCGCCGCTCCGCCGCCTTCCGCGGGCGCGCCCTCGGCCGCCGTCACAGCCTCCGGGCCCGCGTCCTGCGTACCTGCCACGCGCTGACTGGCCGAACCCTCGGACGCGCTCCGCGCGCGCCGCGGCCTTCCGGAAGCCTGCCCCTGCGGCGCGGCGCTCCCGGCCGCCGCTCCGGTCTCCCCGGTCACGCCCTCGGCCCCCGTCGGAGCCTCCCGGTCCGCACTCCGGCTGACCGAACCCTCGCCCGCGCTCCGCATCCGGCGGGGCCTCGCGGCCCCGGTCGCCTCCGCTGCGGGGCCGGCCTGGCTCGCCGAGCCCTCCGCCGCCGTGCGGGTGCGCCGTACCGGACGGTCGCCCGCCGTGCGGGCCGCGCCCCTCGCCGGGCGGGCCGGGGCCGGTGGGAGCCGGCCCTTCAGGGGGCCCCACTCGTTGGGGTCGGGGACGCCCGGGGGCAGCATCTGACGGCGCTTGGGACCGCCGTGGTCCGAGTCCCCCGGTTCCTTCGCCCCCGGCCAGGCCTTGGCGACGCGGGCGGCCAGGACGAAGTCCTTGCGCAGGGGGTGGCCCTCGAAGGTCTCCGGCAGGAGGAGGTGGTCCAGGGCGGGGTGGCCCTCGAAGCCGACCCCGAACATCTCGTGCGTCTCGCGCTCGTGCCAGGCCGCGCCCGCGTAGACGTCCACCGCGGTGGGCAGCACCGGCGCCTCGTGCGGGACCGTCGTGCGCAGCAGCAGGCGCCGTACCGGGGCGAGGGCGACGACGTGGGCCGAGACGCGGAAGCCCGTGCCCGGTTCGTCGACCGCGCTCAGCCAGTCGAAGTAGGTGCAGCCCAGCTCGTCGCGGGCGGTCAGCAGCGCGGGCAGCCAGGCGGTGGGCGGCACGTCCACCGTGAGGACCTCGTAGGACTCCTCCGCCGCGGCCCCGGCGCCGAACAGTTCCTCGGCGGGCGCGGGCAGCCAGCCGACACCGGTACCGCTCATCGCGCGTCCCCCTCGCCGACGGTTCCGGCGGCCGGCGGCCTCACCAGCCCACTCTGCAGCGCCGCCGTCGAGGGACGCGCCGTCTCGACCCCGTACCGCTCCCCCAGCGACTCCCGCGCGATCTTCTCCTGGAGCTTCAGGATCCCCTGGAGCAGCGCCTCCGGGCGCGGCGGGCAGCCGGGGACGTAGACGTCCACCGGGATGATCTGGTCGACGCCCTTGGTGACGGAGTACGAGTCCCAGTACGGGCCGCCGCAGTTGGAGCAGGCGCCGAAGGAGATGACGTACTTCGGCTCGGGCATCTGCTCGTACAGGCGCTTGACCGCCGGGGCCATCTTGTCCGTGACCGTGCCGGACACCACCATCAGGTCGGCCTGGCGCGGCCCGGGCGCGAACGGGATCACGCCGAGCCGGATGAAGTCGTGCCGGGCCATCGACGCGGCGATGAACTCGATCGCGCAGCAGGCGAGGCCGAAGTTGAAGACCCACAGCGAGTAGCGGCGGCCCCAGTTCAGGACGACCTTCATCGGCTCGGGAGCCAGCCGGGCGAGCGCGCCCAGCCTCTTCGGCTCCGGCAGCGGAACGGGCTCGGGGTTCACGTCCATGCCAGGACGCCCTTCTTGTATGCGTACAGCAGGCCCACGGTCAGGAAGCCGAGGAAGACGAACATCTCCACGAGCGTCGTCGCGCCGTAGCCGGGGGCGGCGAAGACCGTCGCCCAGGGGAACAGGAAGATCGAGTCGACGGCGAAGATGACGTACAGGAACGCGTAGACGTAGTAGCGGACCTGGGTGTGCGCCCAGCCCTCGCCGACGGGGTCGACACCGCACTCGTACGTCAGCAGCTTCTCCGGGGTGGGAACCACCGGACGCAGCAGCCGGCCCGCGCCGAAGGCCACGGCGACGAACAGCACGCCCACGACGGCGAGCAGCCCGACGACCGAATAGGACTGGAAGTAGTCCGCCGCGACGACGGCGGTCGACCCCCGCAACGTCTCCCGCACCGTCCGTCCCCTCGCTCCCTGGCCCTGTCGGCCCTGTTCTCCGGCGTTCTCCGGCCTTGTGTTCGACGTTTTGTGCGCACGTGTACTACGCACGGGAGTCTAGGCCCTGATAAAGGGACGGTAAGCGGCCCTTCGCGCCATGCGATACGGGGGGTGGGGTTTTCCCCCGCCGGGCAGGGCGGCCGACCGCATGGCGCGGACGCCCTGCCGCACGGCACGCTGACCCGTATGACCGCACGCATCTCCGCCGCCGATCCGGCGGCAGCCGGCGCCGAGGACCGGCTGCCCCCGGTTCGTCTCGCCTACGACCTGCCCACCTGGAAGGAGATCACGCACCTCCTGGCGAACCTGCCGGTGTCGCTGATCGGTTTCGTCTACGTGATGTCGGTGCTGTTCACCGGCGCCACGATGACGCTGACCGTGATCGGCTTCCCGCTGCTGGCGGCCGGGCTGATGGGTTCGCGGCAGCTGGGCAGGCTGGAGCGGGCGCGGGCCCGGGCGCTGCTCGGGGTGCGGATCGAGGAGCCGAGCCCGCTGCCGCTGCGCCGCACGAAGGGGTTGTTCGACCGGCTGTGGCTGGTGCTGAAGGACCCCGTGGGCTGGCGCACGGTGCTGTACGACTTCATACGGATGCCCTGGGGCGTGCTCACCTTCTCGGTCACGCTGGTCTCGCTGTTCGTGCTGTGGCCGGTGCTGCCCTTCCTCGCGCGGGGCATGGCGAACGTGGACCGGGCCATGGTGCGCGCCCTGCTCTCGCCCTCCGACGAGCTGGAGCGGCGCATCGCCGAACTGGAGTCCGACCGCGGTGTCGTGGTCGACACGGCCGCCGCGGACCTGCGGCGCATCGAGCGCGACCTGCACGACGGCGCGCAGGCCCGGCTGGTCAATCTGGCCATGGGTCTGGGCCTGGCCAAGGAGAAGCTGCTGGAGGGCCAGTCCGACGAACTGGTCGCCGCGATGGTCGAGGAGGCGCACGGCGAGGTGAAGCTCGCGCTGCAGGAGCTGCGGGACCTGGCCCGCGGCATCCACCCCGCCGTGCTGACCGACCGCGGCCTGGACGCGGCCCTGTCCTCGGTCGCCTCGCGCTGCACCGTGCCGGTGAAGGTGACGGCCGACCTGGACGCCCGCCCGGCCGCGGCCATCGAGGGCATCGCCTACTTCACCGTCTCCGAGCTGCTGCAGAACGTCAGCAAGCACAGCGGGGCCCGGTCCGCCTCCGTCGACGTGTGGCGGACCGAGGACCGGCTGATGATCCAGGTGTGGGACGACGGGCGCGGTGGCGCCCGGCTGGACGGCGGGACGGGGATGCGCGGCCTGTCCGAGCGGCTGGACGCGGTCGACGGCCTGTTCGTCGTCGACTCGCCGCCGGGCGGTCCGACGACGGTCACGGCGGAGCTGCCGTGGCGGGACCGCACGGACGGCCCCGGCGCGGGTGCTGCCGGCGCGGGCGCTCCCGGCCGGGGGTAGGGAAAACCCCCCGCCCAAGACGCCGACGCACTCCATGGTCCCGCCTCCCGCGGCCGAGCAGGCTGGAGGTACGGCGGACAGCCGCAGGAACCGAGCCGCAGGACGCGCAGCACGACGAGGGGAACAGGACGACGCCGATGGCCACCCAGTACGGACCGCAGTACGGACAGGGGTACGGATCGCAGTACGGACAGGGGTACGGGCCCTACAGCGGGGACGGGTTCCACGACGGCGGCACCGGCCGGCGGCGGCACCTGCTGCCCGCCGGGCTGCGGGCGCCGTTCGAGGCGCGCAGCTGGCGCGAGTTCGGATACGTGCTGCTGAGCCTGCCGATCGGCATCATGCTCTTCACGTACGCCGTCACGATGGTGTCGCTGGGCGCGGGCATGCTGGTGACGTTCCTCGGCATCCCCGTCCTGGCGGCGGCGCTGGCCGGCTGCCGCCTGTTCGGCGTGCTGGAGCGGGCGCGGGCGCGCGGTCTGCTCGGCCTGGAGGTGGCCGAGCCGGAGCCGCTGCGGACGAAGAAGCCGGGCGTCCTGGCCTGGACGGGGGCCCTGCTGAAGAGCGGCAGCTCCTGGCGGGCCCTGCTCTACGCCGTGCTGCAGTTCCCGTGGGCGGTGTTCTCCTTCTCGGTCGCGCTGACCTTCTGGGCGCTGGGCTGGGGGCTGCTGACGTATCCGCTGTGGTTCTGGGTCTTCCCGATGTGGGCCGGCCAGGGCGGCATCCAGCTCTACGGCGACGGGCACCACGGCATCTACCTCGACAACCCGTTCGAGATCACGGTGACCGCGCTGGTGGGGCTGCTGTTCACGCTGGCCACACCGTGGATCGTGCGGGCGCTGACGACGGTGGACCGGGTGCTGGTGCACGGACTGCTCGGGCCGTCGCGGCTGTCGGCGCGGGTGGTGGAGCTGGAGTCGGACCGGGGGGTCGTGGTCGACACGGCCGCCGCCGACCTGCGGCGCATCGAGCGCGACCTGCACGACGGCGCGCAGGCCCGGCTGGTGGCGCTGGCGATGGATCTGGGGCTGGCGAAGGAGAAGCTGGCGGAGGACCCGCGGGCGGCGGCGCGGATGGTGGACGAGGCACACGGCGAGGTGAAGACGGCGCTGCAGGAACTGCGGGACCTGGCCCGCGGCATCCACCCCGCCGTGCTGACCGACCGCGGCCTGGACGCGGCCCTGTCCGCGGTCGCCTCGCGCTGCACCGTGCCGGTGCGGGTGGAGGTGGACCTGGTGGAACGGCCGGCGCCGGCGATCGAGGGCATCGCCTACTTCACCGTCTCCGAGCTGCTGCAGAACATCAGCAAGCACAGCGGGGCCCGGTCCGCCTCCGTCGACGTGTGGCGGACGGAGAACCGGCTGATGCTGCAGGTCGTGGACGACGGGGCCGGCGGCGCGGACCTGTCCAGGGGGTCGGGCCTGGCGGGGCTGGCCGAACGGCTGGACGCGGTGGACGGGATCCTGGTCGTCGACTCGCCGGCCGGCGGGCCCACCCGGGTGACGGCGGAGCTGCCCTGGAGGCGCTGAGCACATCGCGGATCCGCGTCTTCGGACGTGCGGCCTGCCGGCCGCGGCCACCCGGCCGTGCCCGGCAGGCCGAAACACGTTGTTGAACGTGCGGTCACCTCCCCCACTTCCCGTGGCCCGGGCGCGGCAGGGTCCGAATGCTGGAATGCTGGACCATGTCGTACGCAACGACCGACGAGCGGGGCTGTGGGGGGCCGAGGAACGTGGAGGACAGGGTGCGGGTGGTCATCGCCGAGGATTCAGTGCTGCTCAGGGAGGGCCTGACCCGGCTGCTGACCGACCGCGGGCACGAGGTCGTCGCGGGCGTCGGCGACGCCGAGGCGCTGATCAAGACCATCACGGAGCTGCACGACCAGTCCGCGCTGCCCGACGTCGTCGTGGCGGACGTACGGATGCCGCCGACCCACACCGACGAGGGGGTGCGGGCCGCGGTGCAGCTGCGCAGGGCGCACCCGGGGCTGGGCGTGCTGGTGCTGTCGCAGTACGTGGAGGAGCGGTACGCCACCGAGCTGCTGGCCGGTTCCAGTCGCGGGGTGGGCTACCTGCTCAAGGACCGGGTGGCCGAGGTCCGGGAGTTCGTGGACGCGGTGGTGCGGGTCGCCGAAGGCGGTACGGCCCTGGACCCGGAGGTGGTCGCCCAGCTGCTCGGGCGCAGCCGCAAGCAGGACGTGCTGGCCGGGCTCACCCCGCGGGAGCGGGAGGTGCTGGGCCTGATGGCCGAGGGGCGGACGAACTCGGCGATCGCCCGGCAGCTGGTGGTGAGCCACGGCGCGGTCGAGAAGCACGTCAGCAACATCTTCCTGAAGCTCGGGCTGTCCCCGAGCGACGGGGACCACCGGCGTGTTCTGGCCGTGCTCACCTATCTGAACTCGTGATCGTCCGACACTGTGCCGAGCGGGCCGGACCGTCTCAGCACTGCGTCCAGTATGCGAACGGTGCAGGGAAGGCGACCCTGACCGACGTAGGGTTGACACCGGGAAGGCCTTCGGGAAGGCCGCTCCCACACAGCCGCCTCGAGGGAGGTCCAGTTCAGTGACCAGCCAGGTCAGCAGTCCAGCGGAACAGGCCGACGGAGCCGTCGTGGGAGAACAGCGCAAAGCGGCCGGGACGAAGGACGTCCGCCGTCTGGACCGGGTGATCATCCGGTTCGCGGGCGACTCGGGCGACGGCATGCAGCTCACCGGCGACCGTTTCACGTCGGAGACGGCGTCCTTCGGCAACGACCTGTCGACCCTGCCGAACTTCCCCGCCGAGATCCGGGCCCCCGCCGGAACCCTGCCGGGCGTGTCCTCCTTCCAGCTGCACTTCGCCGACCACGACATCCTCACCCCCGGCGACGCGCCGAACGTGCTGGTCGCGATGAACCCGGCGGCGCTGAAGGCGAACATCGGCGACCTGCCGCGCGGCGCGGAGATCATCGTCAACACCGACGAGTTCACCAAGCGCGCGATGGCGAAGGTCGGCTACGCCGCCTCCCCGCTGGAGGACGGCTCGCTGGACGGCTACCACCTGCACCCGGTGCCGCTGACCACGCTGACGGTGGAGGCGCTGAAGGACTTCGACCTGTCCCGCAAGGAGGCCGAGCGCAGCAAGAACATGTTCGCGCTGGGCCTGCTGAGCTGGATGTACCACCGGCCCACCGAGGGCACCGAGAAGTTCCTGAGGAAGAAGTTCGCCAAGAAGCCGGACATCGCGGCCGCCAACATCACCGCCTTCCGGGCGGGCTGGAACTTCGGCGAGACGACGGAGGACTTCGCGGTCTCCTACGAGGTCGCCCCGGCCACCAAGGCCTTCCCCGTCGGCACCTACCGGAACATCTCCGGGAACCTGGCCCTGGCCTACGGCCTGGTGGCCGCCTCCCGGCAGGCGGACCTGCCGCTGTACCTGGGCTCGTACCCGATCACCCCGGCCTCGGACATCCTGCACGAGCTCTCCAAGCACAAGAACTTCGGCGTGCGGACCTTCCAGGCCGAGGACGAGATCGCCGGCATCGGCGCCGCGCTGGGCGCGGCCTTCGGCGGCTCCCTGGCGGTGACCACCACCTCCGGTCCGGGTGTGGCGCTGAAGTCGGAGACCATCGGCCTGGCGGTGTCCCTGGAGCTGCCGCTGCTGATCGTCGACATCCAGCGCGGCGGACCGTCCACCGGCCTGCCCACCAAGACCGAGCAGGCCGACCTGCTGCAGGCGATGTACGGCCGCAACGGCGAGGCCCCGGTCCCGGTGGTCGCCCCCCGCACCCCGGCCGACTGCTTCGACGCCGCCCTGGACGCGGCCCGGATCGCGCTGACGTACCGCACGCCGGTGATGCTCCTGTCGGACGGCTACCTGGCCAACGGCTCCGAGCCGTGGCGCATCCCCGAGCCGGACGAACTGCCGGACCTCACCGTGCAGTTCGCGCAGGGCCCCAACCACACCCTGGCCGACGGCACCGAGGTGTTCTGGCCCTACAAGCGGGACGCGCGGACGCTGGCCCGGCCGTGGGCGGTCCCGGGCACGCCGGGTCTGGAGCACCGCATCGGCGGCATCGAGAAGCAGGACGGCACGGGCAACATCTCCTACGACCCCGCCAACCACGACTTCATGGTCCGCACCCGGCAGGCCAAGGTCGACGGCATCGAGGTCCCGGACGTGGAGGTCGACGACCCCCACGGGGCACGCACCCTCGTGCTCGGCTGGGGCTCCACGTACGGCCCGATCACGGCGGCGGTACGGCGGCTGCGCGCGGCCGGGGAGTCCATCGCGCAGGCCCATCTGCGCCACCTCAACCCCTTCCCGAAGAACCTCGGCGCGGTCCTGGAGCGTTACGACAAGGTGGTGATCCCCGAGATGAACCTCGGGCAGCTCGCCACGCTGGTGCGGGCGAAGTACCTGGTGGACGCGGACTCGTACAACCAGGTCAACGGCATGCCGTTCAAGGCCGAACAGCTCGCCACGGCTCTGAAGGAGGCCATCGATGGCTGAGACGTCCACGGAAGGCAGGGGCACGGTCGAGGCGCTCTCCCTGGTGCCGAAGGCCGAGGCCAGGCAGTCCATGAAGGACTTCAAGTCCGACCAGGAAGTGCGCTGGTGCCCCGGCTGCGGCGACTACGCGATCCTCGCGGCCGTCCAGGGCTTCATGCCGGAACTGGGACTGGCCCGGGAGAACATCGTCTTCGTCTCCGGCATCGGCTGCTCCTCCCGCTTCCCGTACTACATGAACACCTACGGGATGCACTCCATCCACGGTCGCGCCCCCGCCATCGCCACCGGCCTGGCGACCTCGCGGCGCGACCTGAGCGTGTGGGTGGTCACCGGTGACGGCGACGCGCTGTCCATCGGCGGCAACCACCTCATCCACGCCCTGCGCCGCAACGTCAACCTCAAGATCCTGCTGTTCAACAACCGGATCTACGGCCTGACCAAGGGCCAGTACAGCCCGACCTCCGAGGTCGGCAAGATCACCAAGTCGACGCCGATGGGCTCGCTGGACGCGCCCTTCAACCCGGTCTCGCTGGCGATCGGCGCCGAGGCGTCCTTCGTGGCGCGGACGATCGACTCCGACCGCAAGCACCTCACCGAGGTGCTGCGCCAGGCCGCCGCCCACCCCGGCACGGCGCTGATCGAGATCTACCAGAACTGCAACATCTTCAACGACGGCGCCTTCGACGCCCTCAAGGACCGCCAGCAGGCCCAGGAGGCCCTGATCCGGCTGGAGCACGGGCAGCCGATCCGCTTCGGCGCGGACGGCGAGCGCGGTGTCGTGCGGGACGCGGCCACCGGCGACCTGAGGATCGTCGACGTCACCCCGGAGAACGAGGCCGACGTCCTCGTCCACGACGCCCACGCGGCCTCGCCGACCACGGCCTTCGCGCTGTCCCGGCTCGCCGACCCGGACACCCTGCACCACACCCCGATCGGCGTGTTCCGCTCCGTCGACCGCCCGGTGTACGACACCGCGATGGCCGACCAGCTCGACGCCGCCGTCGAACAGCGCGGCAAGGGCGACCTCGCCGCCCTCCTCGCCGGCGGCGACACCTGGACCGTCGTCGGCTGAGCACGCCGGCTCCCGCCGAGCACGCCGGACGCCCCCGCCTGTCATGACCGTATTGCGGTACGGGTATGACAGGCGGGGGCGTCCGGCGTTACCTTCGTGCGTGCCGCACGGCACGCGGCCACGGCATGAAGGAGGATCTCTTGAGCGGGAAGCCGAGGGGTGAACGGCACACAGGAATGCTGAACGGCATAGCCGCCTACGGGATGTGGGGGCTCGTCCCCCTCTTCTGGCCGCTGCTCAAGCCCGCCGGGGCGGTCGAGATCCTCGCCCAGCGCATGGTGTGGTCCCTCGTCTTCGTCGCCGCCGCGCTGCTCGTCGTACGCCGCTGGGCCTGGGTCGGCGAACTGCTGCGGCAGCCGCGCAGGCTGGGCCTCGTCGTGGTCGCCGCCGCGGTGATCACCGTCAACTGGGGCGTCTACATCTGGTCCGTGAACAGCGGGCACGTCGTCGAGGCCTCCCTCGGCTACTTCATCAACCCGCTGGTCACCATCGCGATGGGCGTGCTGCTCCTCAAGGAACGGCTGCGACCCGTGCAGTGGACGGCGGTCGGCGTCGGCGCCGCCGCCGTCGTGGTGCTGACCATCGGCTACGGCCGCCCGCCGTGGATCTCCCTGTGCCTGGCCTTCTCCTTCGCCACCTACGGTCTGGTGAAGAAGAAGGTCAACCTCGGCGGCGTCGAGTCGCTGGCCGCCGAGACCGCCGTCCAGTTCCTGCCCGCCCTGACCTATCTGCTGTGGCTGAGCGCGCAGGGCCGCTCCACCTTCGCCGCCGAGGGCGCCGGGCACGCCGCCCTGCTCGCCTCCACGGGCATCGTCACCGCGCTGCCGATGGTCTGCTTCGGCGCGGCCGCGATACGGGTGCCGCTGTCCACACTGGGTCTGCTGCAGTACCTGGCCCCGGTCTTCCAGTTCCTGCTGGGCGTCGTCTACTTCCACGAGTCCATGCCCGCCGAACGCTGGGCCGGATTCGCCCTGGTCTGGCTGGCCCTGACCCTCCTGACCTGGGACGGCCTGCGCACGGCCCGGCGGGCGGCAGTACTCAGGGCCCGGATCGGCGCCCCCCGGACGGCGGCGGTGGCGAGCGCGGACCCGGTGGACGCGTAGGCGTCGCCGCGGGGCCCGGGGCCGGGTGCCGCACACGGTGAGCCGGGAGACGAAAAGCGGCCGGGCCGCCGGTCGTCAGCCGATATAAGTGACACATGCCACAGACGTCCGCGGCCTCCACACCCGCCCCGCTGCACTGGAAGCTCGTCATCGACGCCACCGACCCGCACGCGCAGGCCGACTTCTGGGCCGCCGCGCTGCGCTACGAGGTGGAGGACAACAGCGCGTTCGTCGAGCGGCTGCTGGAGCTCGGGGCGCTGCCGGGCGGGGCCACCGTCGAGTTCCACGGCCGCCCGGCCTTCCGGGACCTGATCGCCGTACGGCACCCGGACGACCCGTACGACCCCGAGCGCGGCACCGGGCTGGGCAGGCGGCTGCTGTTCCAGCGGGTGCCGGAGGCCAAGGCCGGCAAGAACCGGCTCCACCTCGACCTGCATCCCGGCGAGGGCCGGCGCGCGGACGAGGTGGAACGGCTGGAGGCACTCGGCGCGAGCGTGCTGCGCCACGTGCGGGAGCCTGCCGGGGAGTGGGTGGTGATGGCGGACCCGGAGGGCAACGAGTTCTGTGTGGCGTAGCGGGCCGGATCGGATCAGTGGGGCATGGCATGTCCGCGTCCCCGCTACTCTTGCGGGCACGCCGCCCTGACGATCACGGCGGTCGGCTTCGCAAGCGACACCGGTACCCGCTCGACGCACCCGAGTACGTGCGTTCAGGGGCCGGTTGGGAGGGGGTCCCATGACAGAGAAACCACCTGTGCCCGTCGAACCGTCCGAGCGGTCCCGGCCGGCGGAGCGCATACCCGAAGTGACCGGGGGAGAGGCGGAGGGCAGGTCGCGCGCGGCGGCGGGCACGCGGTCCGGCGAAACCGTCGGTGCCGGACACCCGCCGCACCTACCGCTCGCTGCTCCCAGCCCCCTGTACGCGGGCGCCCACACCCCCGACCTCTGGTTCGCCGACCTGCGCCGCGAGCCGCCCTCCACCGTGAGCACCGCCGTCCTCTGGGCGGCGCTCGCCACCGGCGTGCTCAGCATGGTGTTACTCGACGACGGTGTGGGCGTCAATCTGTTCCTCGTCGCCCTGCCGGCCACGCTCACCGCGTACTTCGCCGCGCGCCAGACGGGCCGGGTGCGGGCCCGCCCCTGGACGCTCGCCTGGGGCGTCGGAGGACTCGCCCTCCTGCTAATTCCGGCGCTCCGCGCCGCCCAGTGGCCCTCTCTCCTCGCCATGGCCGCCGCCCTCGGTCTCGCCTCGCTCGCCCTCCACGGCTCGCGGACCTGGACCGGCGTCGTCCTCACCCCCATCGGGCTGGTCGACTCGTTGTTCAAGGGCGCCGCGTGGGGCTGGCGAGGAGTGCGCACCCGGGCCGGCAAGGCCTCCGGCACCATGGGTTCCGCGCTGCGCGCCCTCGCCGTGACGGCCGTGCTCCTCCTCGTCTTCGGCGCGCTGTTCGCCGGGGCCGACGCGGCCTTCGCCGACCTGCTGAGCAGGCTGGTCCCGGACGCCTCCGTCGGCGAGGGTCCCTGGCGGCTGATGATGTTCGCCCTCGGACTCCTCGGCGCCCTCGCGGCGGCACACAGCGCCGCCGCCCCCGGGCGGTGGGACAGCTTCGAGACCGGTCGGGGCCGCGCCCGCGGCCGGGGCGAATGGGCGCTCCCCCTGCTCGTGCTGTGCGCGCTGTTCGCCGTCTTCAACGCCATCCAGCTCGCCGTCCTCTTCGGCGGGTACCAGGCCGTCCTGGACAAGACCGGCCAGACCTACTCCGAGTACGCGCGGCAGGGCTTCTGGCAACTCCTCACCGCCACGCTCCTCACCCTCCTGGTCATCGTCCTCGCGCTGCGCTGGGCACCACGCGGCGGGCCCGGTGACCGGAACCTGGTGCGGGGAGTCCTCGGCACCCTCTGCGCCCTCACCCTGATCGTGGTCGCTTCGGCGGTACGGCGCATGGACATGTACGTCGACGCGTACGGGCTGACCCGGCTGCGGATCTCCGTCGTGGCCGTGGAGCTGTGGCTCGGCCTGGTCATCCTGCTGATCATGGCCGCCGGAGCATGGGGCGCGCGCTGGCTGCCCCGCGCCGTCGCCGCGTCGGCCGCTGCCGGGGTCCTCGCCTTCGGCCTGGCCTCTCCCGACGGACTGATCGCCGAGAAGAACGTGCGGCGCTACGAGAAGACCCACAAGTTCGACCTGGACTACGCGCGTGGCCTCTCGGCGGACGCGGTCCCCGCCCTGGACAGGCTGGAAGAGCCCATGCGGTCCTGTGTCCTCGACGCCCTGGCGCAGGGGCTCGGTCCGGCGACGGCGCCCTGGTACGAGATCAGCTGGGGAGAGATCCGCGCCCGGCGGATCCTCGAGGAACGGCCGCCGGCGGCGGACCCGGGACCCTGCCACAGCAAGTGGGAGGGCATTGAGTACCGCATCGAGTCCCCCTGACCGGGACGGCCCCGAGGTGCCGGGACGGCGGCGCCGGACGGGTCAGCCCGCGGCCGGGGGTGTCGCGCCGCGGGCTCGTTCGGCGAGGCGGCCCATGCGGGCGCGGGCGGAGCGCAGTTGCTCCACGTCGCCGGCGGCGGGGCCGTCCTCGGCGGTGAGCTCGGTCCACAGGCCGATCAGGTCGCGGCCGAGGCGCAGGCCCTGCTCGGGGTCGCGGACCGCGCGCCAGGCGGTGGCCGCGCTCTGGACGCCGCCGTAGGCGGCCTCCGCGTCGCGGTTGCGGCGGTGGATGCGGGCGAGGTCGAGGCAGAGACGGCAGGAACGGAGCGGGTCGCCCGCCAAGTAGGCGATGTAGGCGGTCAGTTCGCGCAGGCGCAGCAGCTCGGGGTGGTCCGGGCCGAGTGTGCTGGAGGCCTGCGCCGCGGTGCGTTCCGCCACCGCCGCCGCCTCGTCGATACGGCCCTCCCTCACGGCCGCGTTGATCCGCGCCAGGGGTTCGGCGAGCAGGACGGCGCCCGTTCCGCCGACCACCGTCCTGGGGTCCTCGCCGAGCACGGCCTCGGCCACGGCGTCGAAACCGCGGGCGGGGGCGGGCTCGCGGCTCAGTCGGGACATCGGCTCCCCCACCAGTCGGGTGAATGCCCTCCAGTCGTACGCATACTGCCGAGTCTCGCCGCCCGCCTGCCTCGCCCGCGTCACCGCGACGTCACAGACTCGCACCAGGAACCGGTGGCCGACGCCGTCACCGGGGCGGGCCCCTACGCGGTGATGTCCTTCGCCGTGAACCGCGCCCAGGCCGCCGAGCCGAACACCGCCGCGTACAGGGCCTGCAGCTGGAGGTTCTTCAGCAGGCCGTCCCAGTAGACCGGCTCGCGCATGAGGTCGGCGAAGGACAGCCAGTGGTGGGAGAAGAGATACGGCTGGACCGCGTGGAGCTGGGGGATCTGGTCCAGGATCTGGACGGTGATCAGCAGGCCCACGGTCGTGGCCATCGCCGCGATGCCGCTGTTGGTCAGCGTCGAGACGAACAGGCCGAGGGCGGCGAGGCCGGTCAGGGAGGCGGCGACGACGAGGGCGATCAGCAGCGCCCGGCCCAGACCCTCGGCGAAGCCGATCCGCGTGCCGGAGATGGTCGTCAGGTCGCCGAGCGGGAAGAGCAGCGCGCCCACGGCGAGCGCCGAGACGGCGACCACGAGGGTGGCGACCAGGCAGAACGCCATCGTCGCGGCGTACTTGGCCAGCAGCAGGCGGGTGCGGCCGGCCGGGGCGACCAGCAGATAGCGCAGGGTGCCCGCGTTCGCCTCCCCGGCGATCGCGTCGCCCGCGATCACGCCGACGGCCATCGGCAGGAAGAACGGCAGGGTGGCGGCCAGCGCGGTGAAGACCAGGAACAGTCCGTTGTTGGTGATCTGCGTGATGAACGCCGGCCCGTCACCGCCTCCCCCGTGGCCCGGTGAGGAGCCGCCCCCCGTCTCGATCCTGACGGCCACCCCGACCAGGACCGGCACCGCGGCCAGCACGCCCAGCAGGGCGAGGGTGCGCCAGCGCCGGAAGGTGATCGCCAGCTCGCTGCGCAGCAGCCCGAGGGTCCACAGCGGACTCGGGGCGCGTACGGCGGCCTCAGCCCGCGACATCGAAGCCCTCCCCCGTGAGTGCGACGAACGCGTCCTCCAGCGAGGCCCGTTCGAGCCCGAAGCCGCGGACCCGGACGCCCGCCGTCACCAGCGCGGCGTTCACCTCGGCGAGGTCGCGCTCCGGCGGGTCGCCGGTCACCCGGTCCTCGTCGGCGACGACGTCGCCGACGCCCTGTTCCTTCAGCACCCGGGCCGCCTCCCCGGCGTCCGGCGTGGTCACCACCAGCCGGCCGCGCGCGCCGGCGGCCAGCTCGGCCACCGCTCCCTGGGTGACCAGCCGGCCCCGGGCCATGACGGCCGCGTGGGTGCACACCTGCTCGATCTCGTCCAGCAGGTGGGAGGAGAGGAAGACGGTCGTGCCGTCGGAGGCCAGCTCCCGCACCAGGGAGCGGATCTCGCGCATGCCCTGCGGGTCGAGGCCGTTGGTCGGCTCGTCCAGGACGAGCAGCTCGCGCGGCTGGAGCAGGGCCGCGGCCAGGCCGAGGCGCTGTTTCATGCCCAGGGAGTACGCCTTGGCCTTCTTGCCCGCGGCCGCCGTCAGGCCCACCCGGTCCAGCGCGGCGGCGACCCGGGCACGCCGGGTGCGGGGGTCGGCGGCCGGGTCGGCGGCGTCGTAGCGCAGCAGGTTGTCCCGGCCGGTCAGGAATCCGTACAGGGCCGGGCCCTCGATGAGCGCGCCGACCCGGGGCAGCACGGCGCGCGAGGACCGGGGCACGGCGTGCCCCAGCACCCGCGCCGTGCCGGAGGTGGGCTCGACGAGCCCCATCAGCATGCGGATGGTGGTGGTCTTGCCCGAGCCGTTCGGGCCGAGGAAGCCGAAGACGCTGCCCGCCGGGACGGTCAGGTCGAGACCGTCGACGGCGAGCTGCCCGCCGCGGTAGCGCTTGGTCAGCCCGCGGGTGTGGATGACGCCGCCTTCCCCTTCGTCCATCGGCTTCCTCGTTCCGTCGTGCCCGTCGCGTGCGCACCGCGCGGCGTCACCGCCCGGTGTTCGCCGCCTTCACCAGTGCGTCCTTGGTGACGGCACCGACGTAGACCTTGCCGTCGTCCGTCATCAGGGCGTTGATCAGGCGGGTGGAGAAGACCGTGCCCTTGCCGAACGTGCCGGAGACGCGGTCGCCGAGCGAGCCGAGGAAGCCGCCCGTGTCGCCGTTGCCGGAGGGCGACGGGACGCCGCCCTCGGCGCCGGAGTCGAACACGGCGATGGAGTTCCAGCCCTTGCCGAGGACCGTCGGGCCGCCGCTCTCGGCGTGGTCCTTCCGCTCCGGGCCGGAGTCCCGGAAGCGCGCACCCGGCCCGGAGCCCTTGCCGGCGTCCTCACCGACGTCCTTGCCGGCGTCCTTCTCCTCGGTGACCTTCGCCCCCTTGGGCGGGGTGAAGTCGAACGTGGTGGCGGCCGGCCTGGCGAAGCTGACCTGGGTGAAGCCCGCGTCCACGACGGCGGCGCCGCCGCTCGCCGGGGTGAGCGTGAACTTCAGCGGCAGCCCGGTCCTGGCGTCCACCGCGATGCTGATCGCGCCGACCGTGGTGCCGGAGGCGTGCTTCGGCCTGACGACCAGCCGGTAGGCGTCGCGGCCGGCGATCCGCGCGGTGCCGTCGACGGTCACCGAGGTGGTGTCGTCGACCGACTTCAGGGCCTGGTCGGCGAAGTCCTTGGGCAGGGCGGGCACTTCGTCCTTGTGCTTCCCGCCGCTGTCGGCCGCCGTGCCGTGGAAGACCTCGTTCGACTTGCTGTCGTAGCCCCAGACGTCCTTGCCGTTGTGGATGAGGCTGTACTCGGCCGCCTTCTCGATCAGCGAGACCTTCTGCCGGTCCTGGCCGTCGGCCGCGACGCGCAGGGTGTGCGTGCCGGAGGCCAGTTCGGTCAGCTTGGACGCCGGGTCGGCCGACGATCCCTCACCGCCCTTGCCGACGCCGGAGATCAGGCCGCTCTCCAGGCCGCCGAGGTCGGGCAGGCCCAGGTCGGTGCTGATCTTGACCGTGCCGGACAGCTGCTGGACGTCCGACTGGGCGATTTTCTCGATGAGTTGCTGCGCGGTGACCTTCGGCAGGTCGGGGTCGCCGGAGTCGGCGAGTGCCGGGACGAGCCCGATGGTCGCCGCCGCCACCCCCACCACCGTGACCGGGACGACGTAGCGCACGGCCCTGCGCCGTCCCGAGTACGGGGTGTCGACCTCCCCGGCGCCCGCGTTGTCGTCGGATTCGTACGGTGCCATGTGTGCCCTACCTCCGTCGTCGGCGGCGGCTGTCCTTCGCACTGGGTCCACCCCGAGCCGCCATTCTCACCCGAATCGGTGAGGAGTGGTGTGGTCCATGGACTCCATATGACCAAATCGGCCGTGCGGAAGCGTCAGACCCGGGAGCCAACTCGTGTACGCCTGCGGTATGACAAGAAAAGGGCGACGCCTCCGTCACCCCGTAGGGGTCGGGGTGGAGAGCGCCACCCGAATGGAGCAGTCGCCGGAGCCCCCTGACCGGCCCTGACCGGCCCCGGTCGCCCCGGTCCTAGCCGGCCCGGTGCACCACCGCGTCGCACAGGTCCGTCAGCGCGGCCTTCGCGGCGCACTCGCGCAGCGGAGCCAGCGCGGCCCGCGCCTCCTCGGCGTAGCGCACGGTGTCCCGGCGGGCCTGCTCCAGCGCCGGGTGCGTACGCAGCGCCGCCAGTGCCTCGGCGTGCCGCGCGTCGTCGCTCAGGTCGGAGGCCAGCAGCTCGCACAGGGCGACGTCCTCGGCCAGCCCCATCCGGGCCGCGCGTTCGCGCAGCCGCAGGACCGGCAGCGTGGCGATGCCCTCCCGCAGGTCCGTGCCGGGCGTCTTGCCGGACTCGTGCGAGTCGGAGGCGATGTCCAGGACGTCGTCCGCGAGCTGGAAGGCCACGCCCAGCCGCTCGCCGTACTGCGTCAGCACGTCCACGACCGTCTCGTCGGCACCGGACATCATCGCGCCGAACCGGCACGACACCGCCACCAGCGACCCGGTCTTGCCGCCCAGCACGTCCAGGTAGTGGTCGACCGGGTCCCGGCCGTCCTGCGGGCCCGCCGTCTCCAGGATCTGCCCGGTGACCAGCCGCTCGAACGCCAGGGCCTGCACCCGGACCGCCTCCGGCCCGAGGTCGGCGAGGATCTGGGAGGCCCGGGCGAACAGGAAGTCGCCGGTCAGGACGGCGACGGAGTTGCCCCAGCGGGTGTTCGCACTGGCCACTCCGCGGCGCACCGCCGCCTCGTCCATCACGTCGTCGTGGTACAACGTCGCCAGGTGGGTCAGCTCCACGACCACGGCCGACGGCACGATCCCCGGCGCGTACGGGTCGCCGAACTGGGCGGCGAGCATCACGAGCAGCGGGCGGAACCGCTTCCCGCCTGCCCTGACGAGGTGCTGAGCGGCCTCCGTGATGAACGGGACCTCACTCTTGGTGGCCTCGAGCAGCCCTTCCTCGACAGCCGTCAGCCCGGTCTGGACATCGGCTTCGAGAGCCTGGTCCCGCACGTTCAGCCCGAACGGCCCGACGACGGTCACGAGGGGTCTCCTGTCTGCTGGTGTCAGCTGGCGGTCACACGGCTTGTCGATAGGTCGCTGCCATCACTCAAGTCAGCGTATCCGGTCAAGTTTCGATCACCGATGGCGCCCAGCGATACGGGCCGGGCGGCATCACCCGACGTGACCACCATCACGCGCCCGCCACACGGCCCATACGGACACCCCTCCACGTGGTCCGATTCACCCTTATTAGGGCTTCAATTCCCGTTGGTCGCAATTGCTCCCCGCATTACCAAACCGTGAATTGGGTCACGTCGACCCCTCTGTTCCATTTCCCCCCGGCCGATTCGGCTTTCCCTTTGCCCGTACGCCAGTTGAGCCTTGACGAACGCAAAGGATCAAGCCCCCCATACTCATCCGATCAAGGTCAAACAGGGTGATCCGTGAATCCGGCCCTTGTTCCGGACATGTGCTCTCGCATACGTTCCCGGCCGACGGGCGGACGCCGAATCCTGCCGCCGCCCATGAATCCATCGACCGAGTCACTCACGGCAGGAGCGGGGGACCCAGGTAGGTCGCCGGGCCGGGCGCCGTACGTCCTGTGTCGTACGCCGCGCCGGAACGGCTCGGGGTGAAGCCGTGCCCGCGAGGGCGCGGCCGGGCACCTCCCCGCCCGAACCCGACAGCTCACCTCGCAGGCGACGGAGAGGAAATTCCCCATGCCTGCCAAGGGTCAGCGCCACCGTTCCCGCACAGCTCGCGCCGTCCGCGCCCTCGTCGTCACCGGCACGGGCGCCGCCGTCCTCGCCGTTCCGCTCCTCGGCGCCACCAGCGCGTCCGCGGCGACCCCGGCCGGCGGGGCCCCCGTCAGGACGGTCGCGGGCGTCGGATACCCGAACAACCTCGACGGCTGGATCCGGGCCTCCCTGGAGGTCATGAAGAAGAACGGCATCCCGGGCACCTACAACGGCATCCACCGCAACATCATGCGCGAGTCCTCCGGCAACCCGCGGGCCATCAACCTCTGGGACTCCAACGCGGCCAAGGGCATCCCGTCCAAGGGTCTGCTGCAGGTCATCGACCCGACCTTCCGCGCCTACCACGTGAACGGCACGTCGTGGGACATCTACGACCCGGTCGCGAACATCACCGCCGCCTGCAACTACGCGGCCAAGCGGTACGGCTCGATCGACAACGTCTTCGGCGCCTACTAAGCGAACAGTCGTTCGAGGACGACGGCGATGCCGTCGTCCTCGTTCGACAGCGTGACCTCGTCGGCCACCGCCTTGAGCTCGGGATGGGCGTTGGCCATGGCGACACCCCGGGCGGCCCACTGGAACATCGGGATGTCGTTGGGCATGTCGCCGAAGGCGAGGGCGCTCTCACGGCCCAGCCCCAGGCGTTCGGCGGCCAGCGCCAGCCCGGTCGCCTTGGTGATGCCGCACGGCTGGAGCTCGACGGTCCCCGGGCCCGACATGGTGACCGTGGCCAGGGAGCCCACCACGCCGCGCGCCGCCGCCGCCAACTCGTCGTCCGACAGCACGGGATGGCGCAGCAGCACCTTGCTGATGGGTGTGCGCCACAGGTCGTCGCGCCGGTCGACCCGTACGGCGGGCAGGGTCGGGTGCGGCATGCGGTACCCCGGCTCGATGAGCGTGAGCCCGTCGACGCCGTCCTGGTCGACGGCGGCGTACACCTCGCCCACCTCGGCCTCGATCTTGCCGAGCGCGGTCTCGGCCAGTTCCCGGTCCAGGGTGACCGACCACAGCAGACGGCCCGTCCCGGCGTCGTAGACCTGCGCGCCCTGACCGCACACCGCGAGCCCCGTGGTGCCCAGGGCGTCGAGCAGCGGCCGTACCCTCGGCGCCGGCCGTCCGGTCACCACGAGGTGCCGGGCACCGGCGTCCGCCACCCGCGCGAGCGCGGCGAGGGACCGTTCGGACAGGGTGTCGTCGCCGCGCAGCAGCGTTCCGTCCAGGTCAGTGGCGATGAGGGCGTATGCGGGGGGAGGGGCCATGATCAGAGAATACGTATCCTCCGCCCCGCCGACTCGACGGGAACCGGACGACGGCCGTGGGCACGGCTGTTCCGGCCGTCTTCCCTCAACCCTCCCTTCCGGGCGGGAGTTTTGGTGTTCCGGGCGGGAAATCCCTGGAATTGTCCACCTGTGCGCTGCCTCGGCGGTTGGTCCGCCACAGTTGGCGGAGGTGCTTCGCGCCGGGCCGCACGAAGCGCGCGAGCATGGTGAGGAACGGCAGCGGGTCGTCGCCCGCCAGCCAGGCCAGCTCCGTCCCGCTCGCCCTCGCCGGCGCGTGCGGCGTCGTGTAGCCGCTGCGGCGGTAGGCGAGGAGGGCGGGCAGGTCGATGTTCTCCACGACGTACCGGTGACCCGCGCGCTGCTCCCCCTCCGGAACGGGGCGCCCGGTCAGGTCGAGGTGCATGGCACGCACGACGTCCACCCCCGAATCGCTCTCGAAGAGCCGGAACTGGGCGCCCATGCGCGGGTTGAAGTCGAGGAGCTTGTACTGCCCGTCGCGCCGGTCGAAGCGCAGGTCGAGGTCGACGATGCCGGTGAAGCCGATCTGCTTGATGAAACGCGCGGCGAGGTCGGCGAGTTCCGGGTTGTCGACGACGTACGCGTTCGCCGTCATCCCCGCGTGCGGCGGCCAGGAGCGGACCTTGACGCCGGTGAACATCGCGAGCGGGGCCGCGTCCCGGCCGAAGTAGGCGTGCACGATCCAGTCCTCGGCCTCCTCCCGCGGCAGGTACTCCTGGAGGATCACCCCCGGCCGCTCGCCCCAGTCGCGGGCGAGGGTCAGCAGGCCCTCGCGGGTGGTGATCCTCGTGGTGCCGTTCACCGCGGGGCTGCTGCGCCGTACGAACGCCTCGCGGTTCTTGGCCACCACCGGGAAGCGGGCCCTGTCGGCGAACGCCACGATGTCGTCGTACGACTGCGGGAAGGCGGCCGCGGGGCTGGGGATGCCGTGCTCCACGCACAGCTCGTGCAGGCCCTGCTTGCTGGCCAGGCGGCGCGGCAGACCGGGGGCGACGCGCGGGAAGAGGAAGCGGCTCCCCAGTTCGTCCTGGTGTTCGGCGATCAGGACGGCGGCCTCCTCGTCCGTGGGCACGAGGACGGCGGGCCGGCCGATGCGGCGGCCGATCCTCAGCAGACCCTCCACCAGGTGGTCCGCCCCCTCCGTGCCCCGCGTCGGCCAGACGAACGCGCGCTTGAGGTAACGGGAGGCGGCGGCGGGCGTGTACGCGTCCTCGGTGATCGCGTACATGGGGACGCCGAGACGGCCCAGGCTGCGGATCGCACCCACCCCGCCGTGGTGCAGCGGGTAGTCCCCGAACTTCACGATCAGGCCCGGTACCTCACGGTCGGCCCGGAAAGGCACACTGACGGCATTCCTGGCCACGGGTCCCCCCACGTGTCCCCCCTATGGAGCGGACCCACCCCGTCCGCGTCCCCCAAAGGACGCTAAGCCGGAATTGACTCCTCCCACAAGGCCAATTCGGACATTGCAAACTCTTTAGGCCCTGCCCAAGAACGGCGGTACCCCCGTAACGTGTGGCGCGACCACATGGAAAGCACGTGGCTCACGTGGATAACGGGAAAGGAAGGCAGTACCCCATGCCCCCCTTCGAGGTCCCCGAGGGCGACCCCTTCGGTCCGCACAACCTTCCCTACGGCGTCTTCTCCCGCGCCGGATCGCCGGAGAGGACCGTCGGCGTCCGGCTCGGCGACCACGTCCTCGACGCCGGGGCGGCGGCGCGGGCGCTCGGTTCGCCGTACGCCGGCCTGCTCGCGCAGCCGAGCCTGAACCCGCTGCTCGCCGCCGGCCGCACCGCGTGGACGGACGTGCGGCGCGCGCTGACCGAGTGGGTGACGGTGCCGTCCCACCGGGAGGCGGTCGCGCCGTTCCTGCACCCGCTGCCCTCGGTGACCCTGCACCTGCCCTTCGAGGTCGCGGACTACGTCGACTTCTACTCCTCGGAGAACCACGCCCGCAACGTCGGGCGGATCTTCCGTCCGGACGCCGCGGACTCCCTGACCCCCAACTGGAAGCATCTGCCGATCGGTTACCACGGCCGCTCCGGGACGGTGGTGGTCTCGGACACGGATGTCGTACGCCCCTCGGGCCAGCGGAAGGCCCCCACGGACCCCGCGCCGGTGTTCGGCCCCTCGGTCCGGCTGGACATCGAGGCGGAGGTCGGCTTCGTGGTGGGCGTTCCGTCACGGATGGGGCAGCCGGTGGCGCTGGGCGACTTCCGCGAGCACGTCTTCGGGCTGTGCCTGCTCAACGACTGGTCGGCGCGCGACATCCAGGCCTGGGAGTACGTCCCCCTCGGCCCGTTCCTCGGCAAGTCCTTCGCCACGTCGGTGTCGGCGTGGATCACCCCGCTGGACGCGCTGGAGCACGCGCGGGTGGCTCCGCCGGAGCGCACGCACCCGCCGCTGCCCTACCTGGACGACTCCGCGGCGGAGCCCGGCGGTTACGACCTGCGGATCTCCGTCGCCATCAACGGTCACGTGGTGTCCGAGCCGCCGTTCTCCACCATGTACTGGACGGCCGCGCAGCAGCTCGCCCACCTGACGGTCAACGGCGCCTCGCTGCGCACGGGCGACCTGTACGGCTCGGGCACGGTGAGCGGACCGGCCGAGCGCGAACGGGGCTCACTGCTGGAACTGACCTGGAACGGCCGGGACCCCCTCGAACTCCCGGACGGCAAGCGGACGTTCCTGGAGGACGGGGACGTGGTGACGCTGTCGGCCTGGGCTCCGGGGGCGGACGGCGCCCGGGTGGGGCTCGGGGAGGTGACGGGACGGATCGTGTCGGGGTGACGGGGACGCCCGTGGCCGGCGCGGCGGGGAAATCGGTCGCCGCCGGCCCCTGACTCCCGGTGCCCGTGACCGTCATACTGGCGGCAGGCCGTGCGCGCCCGGCGCGCCGGCCGGCCGCACCCCACCGCCCCACCACCGCACGACCCCGACCCCCGCCCACCTCCGACGAGGACCCGGAGCCCGTGGCCATGACCGTCTGCCTGCTCCTGCTGGCCGCCGTCGCGTTGACGGCCGCCGTGCCGGTCCCCCGCGCGCTGACCCGGGCGGCGTGGCCCGAGCGGGAGCCCGTCGTCGCGCTGTGGGTGTGGCAGTGCCTGGTCGCCACGGTGCTGCTGTGCTGCCTCGCCGCCCTGGTGCTGGGCACCGCGGCCGTCTTCCGCACCGTCCACGACCGGGTCTTCGCCCCGGCGCCGCCGGCCGTGACCGCCGCGTACGACCTCTCGACGGCACCCGTCTGGACGGCCGGCCTCACCCTGCTGCTGGCCTGCGGCGCCGCCTGGACCACCGCGGCGCTCGCCCGCGAACTCGTCGAGGCGCGCCGGCGCCGCGGCCTGGCCCGCGCGCACCTGCGCGAACGCGCTCCCGACCTGCCCGCGGGCCTTCCCGCGGCCCGCGGACCGCTGCTGGTGCTGGAGGACGAGTACCCCGACGCCCGGTGGATGCCCGGTCACCGCCCGCAGCTCGTCGTCACCACCGGCGCGCTGCGCCGGCTCACCGGCCACCAGCTCGACGCCGTCCTCGCCCACGAGCGCGGCCACGCCCGCGCCCGCCACGACTGGCTGCTGCACCTGTCGACCGGGCTGGCCACCGGCTTCCCGCGCGTCCCGCTGTTCGCGCACTTCTGCGACCAGACCCACCGGCTGGTCGAACTGGCCGCCGACGACACGGCCTCCCGCCGCCACGGCCACCTCACCACGGCGCTGGCCCTGATCGAGCTCAACCAGCACCGCGGTGTCCTCTCCTGCGCCAACAGCCACCGCCTGCTGGGCGAGCGGGTGGACCGCCTCCTGAAGCCCCCGCCCCGGCTGAACCGCAGGCGCAGGGCGCTGACCACGGCGGCGGCGTCCCTGGTGCCCCTGCTCCCGCTGCTGATCACGTTCGCCCCGGGACTGACGGCCATGTGAGGTCCGCCCCTACGTCCAGTCGTCGGGTTCCGGTTCCGGCTCGGTCAGGTCCTCCGCCGGTTCCGGCGCGTCCGGGCCGGCTGTCCCGGTACCGGCCGCTCCCGCGCCGGGCGGCCCGCCCAGCGACCCGAGCACCGCGAGCACCCCCTCCCCGTACGTCGTCAGCTTCTTCTCGCCGACTCCGCCGACCGTGCCGAGCTGCGGCACGGAGGTCGGCCAGACCGTGACGATCTCCCGCAGGGTGGCGTCGTGGAAGATCACGTAGGCCGGGACTCCCTGCTCGCGGGCCTGTTCGGCGCGCCAGGCGCGCAGTGCCTCGAAGGCCGGGAGCAGTTCCTCGGGCAGCTCGGCCGCCGCCGCCCTGGGTTTGCGGTCGGCCCGGGCGGCCGACGCCCGCGCGGCCGCCGGTTTCCTCGGCTCCTTGCGCAGCGACACCTCACGCTCGCCCCGCAGCACCGAGGCACTGGTGTCGGTCAGCACCAGCGTGCCGTACTCGCCCTCGACCGCGAGCAGGCCCTGCGCCAGCAACTGCCGTACGACACCCCGCCATTCGCCCTCGGTGAGCTCCTCACCGATGCCGAAGACGGACAGCTGGTCGTGGTCGAACTGGATCACCTTGCCGGTGCGCTTGCCGAGCAGGATGTCGATGATCTGCCCCGCACCGAACTTCTGGCCCCGCTCCCGCTTCAGCCGCACCACCGTCGACAGCACCTTCTGGGCCGCGGTCGTGCCGTCCCAGGTCTCGGGCGGGGTCAGGCAGGTGTCGCAGTTGCCGCAGCCGGCCGGGTCCGGGTCCTGGCCGAAGTAGGCGAGGAGCCGGCCGCGGCGGCACCCGGCCGTCTCGCACAGGGCGAGCATCGCGTCCAGATGGGCCTGGGCCCGGCGGCGGAAGGCCTCGTCGCCCTCGCCGGACTGGATGAGCTTGCGCTGCTGTATGACGTCGTTCAGGCCGTAGGCCATCCAGGCGGTCGACGGCAGGCCGTCGCGTCCCGCGCGGCCGGTCTCCTGGTAGTAGCCCTCGACCGACTTGGGCAGGTCCAGGTGGGCGACGAACCGTACGTCCGGCTTGTCGATGCCCATGCCGAAGGCGATGGTGGCGACCACCACCAGGCCGTCCTCGCGCAGGAAGCGGGACTGGTGCGCGGCGCGGGTGCCCGCGTCCAGACCGGCGTGGTAGGGCACCGCCTCGACGCCGTTGCGGGTGAGGAACTCCGCTGTCTTCTCCACCGAGTTGCGCGAGAGGCAGTACACGATGCCCGCGTCGCCCGGGTGCTCCTGGTCGAGGAAGGTCAGCAGCTGCTTCTTGGGGTCGACCTTGGGCACGATCCGGTACCGGATGTTGGGCCGGTCGAAGCTGGCCACGAAGTGCCGGGCGTGCGGCATGTCCAGCCGCTGGGTGATCTCCTGGTGCGTGGCGCGGGTGGCCGTGGCCGTGAGCGCGATCCGCGGCACGTCCGGCCAGCGCTCGCCCAGCAGCGACAGCGCCAGGTAGTCGGGGCGGAAGTCGTGGCCCCACTGGGACACGCAGTGCGCCTCGTCGATGGCGAAGACGGAGATCTTGCCGCGGGAGAGCAGGTCGAGCGTGGCCTCCAGGCGCAGCCGCTCCGGTGCCAGGTAGAGCAGGTCCAGCTCGCCGGCCAGGAACTCCGCCTCCACCACGCGGCGCTCGTCGAAGTCCTGCGTGGAGTTGACGAACCCGGCGCGCACGCCCAGTGCCCGCAGCGCGTCCACCTGGTCCTGCATCAGCGCGATGAGGGGCGAGACCACGACGCCCGTACCGGGTCTGACCAGGGCTGGAAGCTGGTAGCACAGCGACTTGCCGCCACCGGTGGGCATGAGGACGACGGCGTCGCCGCCCGCCACCACATGCTCGACGACCGCTTCCTGCTCGCCCCGGAAGGCCTCGTATCCGAAGACCCGGTGCAGCGTGGCCAGCGCCTCGCTCGTCTCGCTGTCCGTCACTGGCATCTCGGTGACACCGCCCGTCCCGCTCATCGTCTCGTCCCCCGTGCGTCGTCCCTCGACCACTGCCTCCACGATAGGGGGCGGCACCGACAGCTCCGGAGTTGTCCACAGGCCGCCGGCCCGGAGATCCGTACATACGGCTGCCCGGTCCTCCGCTGACGGAAGTACCGGGCAGCCGTATGTCTCGGAGACGGCCTCAGCGCACGAACACCCCCGCCTGGTTCGCCAGGTCCAGGAAGTACTGCGGCGCCACGCCGAGCACCACCGTGACCGCCACGCCCACGCCGATCGCGGTCGTCGTCAGCGGTGACGGAACCGCCACCGTCGGGCCCTCGGAACGCGGCTCGCTGAAGAACATCAGGACGATCACGCGGATGTAGAAGAAGGCGGCGATCGCGGAGGAGATCACACCGATCACGACCAGCGGGACCGCGCCGCCCTGGGCCGCCGCCTTGAACACGGCGAACTTCCCCGCGAAGCCGGAGGTCAGCGGAATGCCGGCGAAGGCCAGCAGGAACACCGCGAAGACGGCCGCCACCAGCGGCGAACGGCGGCCGAGACCCGCCCACTTGGACAGGTGCGTGGCCTCGCCGCCCGCGTCGCGCACCAGCGTGACCACGGCGAAGGCGCCGATCGTCACGAAGGAGTACGCGGCCAGGTAGAACAGGACGGAGGAGACACCCTCCCTCGAGGTCGCGATGACACCCGCGAGGATGAAACCGGCGTGGGCGATCGACGAGTACGCCAGCAGCCGCTTGATGTCGGTCTGCGTGATCGCGACGATCGCGCCGACCAGCATGGTGACGATCGCCACCGCCCACATGACCGGCCGCCAGTCCCAGCGCAGGCCCGGCAGGACGACGTACAGCAGCCGCAGCAGCGCGCCGAAGGCCGCCACCTTGGTCGCCGCCGCCATGAACCCGGTGACCGGGGTCGGCGCGCCCTGGTAGACGTCCGGCGTCCACATGTGGAACGGCACGGCGCCCACCTTGAACAGCAGGCCCATCACGACCATCGCGGCGCCGATGAGCAGCAGCGCGTCGTTGCCCATGGTGTTGGCCAGCGCCGGGTCGAGCCTCGGCACGTTCCCGTCGACGACCTGGGCGATCGTCGCGTACGACACCGAGCCCGCGTACCCGTACAGCAGCGCGATGCCGAACAGGGTGAACGCGGAGGCGAACGCGCCCAGCAGGAAGTACTTGACCGCGGCCTCCTGCGACATGAGCCGCTTGCGGCGGGCCAGCGCGCACAGCAGGTACAGCGGGAGGGACAGGACCTCCAGGGCCACGAACAGGGTCAGCAGGTCGTTGGCCGACGGGAACACCAGCATGCCGGCGACCGCGAAGAGGAGCAGCGGGAAGACCTCGGTGGTGGTGAAACCGGCCTTGACCGCGGCCTTCTCGCTGTCGCTGCCCGGTACGGACGCCGCCTGCGCGGCGAAGGAGTCGACCCGGTTGCCGTGCGCGGCCGGGTCCAGTCGCCGTTCGGCGAAGGTGAACAGGCCGACCAGGGCCGCCAGCAGGATCGTGCCCTGCAGGAACAGGGAGGGTCCGTCGACGGCGATGGCACCCATGGCCGCGATCCGCGCCCTGGTGGTGCCGTACCCGTCCGCCGCGAGCGCGACGACCGCGGCGAACGCGGCGCAGAGCGCGACGACGGACACGAACACCTGCGCGTAGTAGCGCGACTTGCGCGGGACGAACGCCTCGATGAGCACCCCGACGAGCGCCGCGCCCACGACGATCAGGGTGGGCGACAACTGCCCGTATTCGATCTTCGGCGCGTCGATCTTCGAGATCGGATCGGCCGCGGTTGTCCACAGGCTGTGGACGGCCACTGCGCTCACTTGGCCGCCTCCATCTCGGGCTTGGGGTCGGTCTTGTGTACGTCGGACATGGTCTGCTTGACCGCCGGGTTGACGATGTCCGTGACGGGCTTGGGATAGACGCCCAGGAAGACCAGCAGCACGATCAGCGGGGCCACGACCACCAGCTCCCGCACCCGCAGGTCCGGCATCGCCGAGACTTCCTTCCTGACCGGACCGGTCATCGTCCTCTGGTAGAGGACGAGGGTGTACAGCGCGGCGAGCACGATGCCGAAGGTGGCGACGACGCCGACCGCCGGGTAGCGCGTGAACGTGCCGACCAGGACCAGGAACTCACTGACGAAGGGCGCCAGTCCCGGCAGCGACAGGGTGGCGAGGCCGCCGATCAGGAACGTGCCGGCGAGCACCGGGGCGACCTTCTGCACACCGCCGTAGTCGGCGATGAGCCGGGAGCCGCGGCGGGAGATCAGGAAGCCGGCGATCAGCATGAGCACGGCCGTCGACAGGCCGTGGTTGACCATGTAGAGCGTCGCCCCGGACTGGCCCTGGCTGGTCATCGCGAAGATGCCCATGATGATGAAGCCGAAGTGCGAGATCGACGCGTACGCGATCAGGCGCTTGATGTCCCGCTGGCCGACCGCCAGCAGCGCACCGTAGATGATGCTGATCAGGGCCAGGACCAGGATGACCGGCGTGGCCCACTTGCTCGCCTCCGGGAACAGCTGGAGGCAGAAGCGGAGCATCGCGAAGGTGCCCACCTTGTCGACCACGGCCGTGATGAGGACGGCGACCGGCGCGGTGGACTCCTGCATGGCGTTGGGCAGCCAGGTGTGCAGTGGCCACAGCGGCGCCTTCACCGCGAAGGCGAAGAAGAAGCCGAGGAACAGCCAGCGTTCGACGCCGGTCGCCATGTGCAGCGAGCCGTTCGCACGGGCCTGCGCGATCTCGGTGAGCGAGAAGCTCCCGGCGACCACGTACAGGCCGATCACCGCGGCCAGCATGATCAGGCCGCCGACCAGGTTGTAGAGCAGGAACTTCACCGCCGCGTACGACCGCTGCGTCGACGCCGCCTTCTCCCCGTGCTCGTGGGCACGGTCCCCGAAGCCGCCGATCAGGAAGTACAGCGGGATCAGCATGGCTTCGAAGAAGATGTAGAAGAGGAAGACGTCGGTGGCCTCGAAGGAGATGATCACCATCGCCTCGAGGGCCAGGATCAGGGCGAAGAAGCCCTGCGTCGGCCGCCAGCGGCGGCTTCCGGTTTCCAGCGGGTCGGCGTCGTGCCAGCCCGCCAGCATCACGAACGGGACGAGCAGGGCGGTCAGCCCGATCAGTGCCACCGCGATGCCGTCCACGCCCAGCTCGTACCGGACCCCGAAGGCCGCGATCCAGGAGTGGGACTCGGTGAGCTGGTAGCGGGCGCCGCCCGGGTCGAAGCGGACCAGGATGGCGACCGCCAGCGCGAACGTGCCGAGCGAGACGGCCAGCGCGAGCCACTTGGCGGCGGTGCGCCGGGCGGCCGGCACGGCGGCCGTGGCGACGGCCCCGACGGCCGGGAGTACCGCCGTCGCTGTCAGCAGAGGAAAGGACATCGGTATCAGACCGCCCTCATCAGCAGGGTCGCGGCCACCAGGAGTGCCGCACCGCCGAACATCGAGACCGCGTAGGAGCGCGCGAAGCCGTTCTGCAGCCGGCGCATCCGCCCGGACAGGCCGCCGACCGAGGCCGCCGTGCCGTTGACGACTCCGTCGACCAGGGTGTGGTCGAGGTACACCAGGGACCGCGTGAGGTGCTCGCCGCCGCGGACCAGGACGACGTGGTTGAAGTCGTCCTGGAGCAGGTCGCGCCGGGCGGCCCGGGTGAGCAGCGACCCGCGCGGGGCGACGACCGGGACCGGCTTGCGGCCGTACTGGGCCCAGGCGGCGGCCACGCCGATCACCAGACAGACCATGGTCGCCGCGGTGACCGTCCACGCGCTGAGCGGCGAGTTGCCCTCGCTGTGGCCGGTGACCGGCTCCAGCCAGTGCAGGAAGCGGTCGCCGATGCTGAAGAACGCGCCGCCGAAGACCGACCCGACGGCCAGCACGATCATGGGGATCGTCATGACCCCGGGCGACTCGTGCGGGTGCGGCTCGGTGCCGTTCTCGTCGGGCTGCCAGCGCTTCTCGCCGAAGAAGGTCATCAGCATCACGCGCGTCATGTAGAACGCCGTGATGGCAGCGCCCAGCAGGGCCGCGCCGCCGAGGATCCAGCCCTCGGTGCCGCCCTTGGCGAAGGCCGCCTCGATGATCCTGTCCTTGGAGAAGAAGCCGGACAGGCCCGGGAAGCCGATGATGGCGAGGTAGCCGAGACCGAAGGTGATGAACGTGACCGGCATGTACTTCCGCAGGCCGCCGTACTTGCGCATGTCGACCTCGTCGTTCATGCCGTGCATGACCGAACCGGCGCCGAGGAACAGCCCGGCCTTGAAGAAGCCGTGCGTGACCAGGTGCATGATCGCGAAGACGTAGCCGATGGGGCCGAGGCCCGCGGCCAGCACCATGTAGCCGATCTGCGACATGGTCGAGCCGGCCAGCGCCTTCTTGATGTCGTCCTTCGCGCAACCGACGATCGCACCGAACAGCAGCGTGACCGCGCCGACGACGGTGACCACGAGCTGTGCGCCGGGCGCGCCGTTGAAGACCGCCGCGGAGCGGACGATCAGGTAGACGCCCGCGGTGACCATCGTGGCGGCGTGGATGAGGGCGGAGACCGGGGTCGGGCCCTCCATCGCGTCACCGAGCCAGGACTGCAGCGGCACCTGGGCGGACTTGCCGCAGGCGGCGAGCAGCAGCATCAGGGCGATGGCGGTGAGCCTGCCCTCGGAGGCGTCACCGACGTGGCTGAACACCGGCCCGAAGGCGAAGGTCCCGAACGTCGCGAACATCAGCATGACCGCGATGGCCAGGCCCATGTCGCCGACCCGGTTGACCAGGAAGGCCTTCTTCGCCGCGGTGGCCGCGGCGGGCTTGTGCTGCCAGAAGCCGATCAGCAGGTAGGAGGCGAGACCGACGCCCTCCCAGCCGAAGTACAGCAGCAGGTAGTTGTCGGCGAGGACGAGCAGCAGCATCGCCGCGAGGAACAGGTTCAGATAGCCGAAGAAGCGGCGGCGCCGCTCGTCGTGCTCCATGTACCCGACCGAGTACAGGTGGATCAGCGAGCCGACGCCGGTGATCAGCAGCACGAACGTCATCGACAGCTGGTCGAGGCGGAACGTGGCGTCCGCCTGGAAGCCGGCCACCGGGATCCAGCTGAACAGGTGCTGGGTCAGGGTCCGCTGGTCGGCGCTCCTGCCGAGCAGGTCGGCGAAGAGGACCAGGCCGATCACGAAGGAGGCGGCCGCGAGCGCCGTGCCGATCCAGTGGCCGACGGCGTCGAGGCGCCGGCCGCCGACCAGGAGGACGGCCGCTCCGAGCAGGGGCGCCGCGATCAGCAGCGCAATCAGGTTCTCCACGATTCTTCCGACCCCTTACAGCTTCATCAGGCTGGCGTCGTCGACCGAGGCCGAGTGGCGGGAACGGAACAGCGACACGATGATCGCGAGCCCGACCACGACCTCCGCTGCGGCGACGACCATCGTGAAGAACGCGATGATCTGGCCGTCGAGGTTGCCGTGCATCCGGGAGAAGGCGACGAGCGCGAGGTTGCAGGCGTTCAGCATCAGCTCGATGCACATGAAGACCACGATGGCGTTGCGCCGGATCAGCACGCCGGTGGCGCCGATCGTGAACAACAGGGCGGCGAGATAGAGGTAGTTGACGGGATTCACTTCGACGCCTCCTCGGGCCGCTTGAAGGCCGTCGGCTCGATCTCGGTGCGCTCCAGGCGCTCCTCGGCGCGCTGCTCCAGGGCTTTCAGGTCGTTGAGCGCCTCCGCGGAGACGTCCCGGACCTGGCCGCGCTCGCGCAGCGTCTTGCTGACGGTGAGCTCGGACGGGGTGCCGTCGGGCAGCAGACCGGCGACGTCCACGGCGTTGTGGCGGGCGTAGACGCCGGGTGCCGGCAGCGGCGGTACGTGCGTTCCCTCGCGCACGCGCTGCTCGGACAGCTCGCGCTGGGTCCGGGCCCGCTCGGTGCGCTGGCGGTGGGTGAGCACCATGGCGCCGACGGCGGCCGTGATGAGCAGGGCACCGGTGAGCTCGAAGGCGAACACGTACCGGGTGAAGATGAGGGAGGCCAGGCCCTCCACGTTGCCGTTCGCGTTCGCCCTGCCGATGCCGTTGAAGTCCTTGAGGGAGGCGTGGGCGATGCCCGCGAAGAGCAGGACGCCGAAGCCGAGCCCGCACAACAGGGCCAGCCAGCGCTGGCCCTTGATGGTCTCCTTCAGGGAGTCCGCGGCGGTCACACCGACGAGCATCACCACGAACAGGAACAGCATCATGATCGCGCCGGTGTAGACGACGATCTGCACGATGCCCAGGAAGTAGGCGCCGTTGGCGAGGTAGAACACCGCCAGGACGATCATGGTGGCGGCCAGGCACAGCGCGCTGTGCACGGCCCTCTTCATGAAGACGGTGCACAGGGCGCCGATCACCGCGACGGTGCCGAGGACCCAGAACTGGAAGGCCTCTCCGGTGGAGGTGGAGTAGGCGGCGAGCTGAGCGCTCATGCGTCCACCTCCTGGTCTTCGGGACTCTCCCCCTCGGAGACGGCGACCTGGCGCACCGTGCCGGGCGCGGCCTCCGTCACCAGGCCCCGGTAGTAGTCCTGCTCGTCCGTCCCCGGGTAGATGGCGTGGGGCGTGTCGACCATGCCCTCCTCGAGGCCGGCGAGCAGTTGTTCCTTGGTGTAGATGAGGTTGGCGCGGCTGGAGTCGGCCAGTTCGAACTCGTTGGTCATCGTCAGCGCGCGCGTGGGGCACGCCTCGATGCACAGGCCGCACAGGATGCAGCGGGCGTAGTTGATCTGGTAGACGCGGCCGTACCGCTCGCCCGGCGAGTAGCGCTCCTCGTCGGTGTTGTCGGCGCCCTCCACGTAGATGGCGTCGGCGGGGCAGGCCCAGGCGCACAGCTCGCAGCCGACGCACTTCTCCAGGCCGTCCGGATGGCGGTTGAGCTGGTGCCGTCCGTGGAAGCGCGGGGCGGTGGTCTTCTTCTGCTCCGGGTACTGCTCGGTCAGCCGCTTCTTGAACATGGCCTTGAAGGTCACGCCGAAGCCGGCCACGGGGTTCAGGAAACCGGGGTTGGTCTCCTTGGGCTCCTCAGCCATCGGACGCCTCCTTTCCATCCAGAGATCCGTCACTGTCAGTGTCCGTCCCGCCACTGACAACCAACTCCCGCTCACGGCGCGGGCGGCGCCTCGGCACCGGCGGCAGCTCCTGCCCCGGCAGCGGCGGCACGGGGAATCCACCGGCCATCGGGTCGAAGCCGGCGGGCCGGGCGGCGGGCTCCTCGGCGGCCTTCGCCCGCTCGCGGAACAGGTCGGCGACGAAGGACAGGATCAGTACGGTCAGCACGGCGGCGCCGACGTACAGGGCGATGTCGGTGAAGTCGAAGTTCTCGTTGCGCAGCACCCGCACGGTCGCGACGAGCATCAGCCAGGCCATGGAGACCGGGATGAGCACCTTCCAGCCGAGCTTCATCAGCTGGTCGTAGCGGACCCGCGGGAGCGTGCCGCGCAGCCAGATGAAGAAGAACAGCAGCAGCTGGACCTTGATCACGAACCAGAGCAGCGGCCACCAGCCGTGGTTGGCGCCCTCCCAGAAGGTGCTGATCGGCCAGGGGGCCCGCCAGCCGCCCAGGAACAGCGTGGTCGCCACCGCCGAGACCGTCACCATATTCACGTACTCGGCGAGCATGAACATCGCGAACTTGATCGACGAGTACTCGGTGTTGAAGCCGCCGACCAGGTCGCCCTCGGACTCCGGCATGTCGAACGGGGCGCGGTTGGTCTCGCCGACCATCGTGACGATGTAGAGGACGAAGGAGAACGGCAGCAGCAGGATGTACCAGCGGTCGTGCTGCTGCTCGACGATCGCCGACGTCGACATCGACCCCGAGTACAGGAACACGGAGGCGAACGCGACGCCCATGGCGATCTCGTAGGAGATCATCTGCGCGCAGGACCGCAGGCCGCCCAGGAGCGGGTAGGTGGACCCGGAGCTCCAGCCCGCCAGCACGATGCCGTAGATGCCGACGGAGGCGACCGCGAGGATATAGAGCATCGCGATCGGCAGGTCGGTCAGCTGCATCGCGGTGCGGTGGCCGAAGATCGAGATCTCGTTGCCGGCCGGCCCGAAGGGGATCACCGCGATCGCCATGAAGGCCGGGATGGCCGCGACGATCGGCGCGAGGACGTAGACCACCTTGTCCGCGCGCTTGACGACGACGTCCTCCTTGAGCATCAGCTTCACGCCGTCGGCGAGCGACTGGAGCATGCCCCAGGGGCCGTGCCGGTTGGGGCCGATGCGCAGCTGCATCCAGGCGACGACCTTGCGCTCCCAGACGATGGAGAACAGCACGGTCACCATCAGGAAGGCGAAGCAGAACACCGCCTTGAGGAGGACCAGCCACCACGGGTCGGTGCCGAACATCGAAAGGTTCTCAGCGGCGAGGTACGGGCTCATGCCTCCACCTCCTCGGGGGCCTCGGTCGCGCGCGGCGCCGGGCCGATGCGGACGAGGGAGCCGGGCAGCGCCCCGGTGCCGGAGGCGACGCCCCCGCCGACGGAGTTCAGCGGGAGCCACACCACCCGGTCGGGCATCTCGGTGATCTCCAGCGGGAGTTCGACCGATCCGGCGGGGCCGGTCACGGCGAGCGGACCGCCGTCCTCGACGCCCGCCTCGGCGGCCGTGGCGGACGACACGCGTGCGCGTGCGGCGTGCCGGGTGCCGGCGAGCGCCTCGTCGCCCTCCTGCAGGACGCCGTGGTCGAGCAGCAGCCGGTGCCCGGCGAGCACGGCCTCCCCGGCGGCGGGCCGGGGCAGTACGCCCGCGCTCCCCTGCGGGTCGTCGGCGCGCGGACCGGTCCAGGCGCCCAGCCGGTCCAGCTCCGCGCGCACGGTCCGCAGGTCCGGCAGGCCCAGGTGGACGTCCATGGCGTCGGCCAGCATCTGCAGGACGCGCGCGTCCGTGGGCGACAGGGTGCGGGTCATCTGCTCGGGCTTGAGCGCGGCCTCGAAGAGGCGGACCCTGCCCTCCCAGTTGAGGAAGGTGCCGGCCTTCTCGGCGACGGCGGCGACGGGAAGCACCACGTCCGCGCGTTCGGTGACCTCGCTGGGCCGCAGTTCCAGCGACACCACGAAGCCCACCTCGGACAGTGCCTCACGCGCGCGTGCCGGGTCGGGCAGGTCGGCGACCTCCACGCCGGCCACGAGCAGCGCCTGCAGTTCGCCGCCGGCCGCGGCCTCGATGATCTGGCCGGTGTCGCGGCCGTAGCGGTGCGGGAGTTCGGCGACGCGCCAGAGCGCGGCCACCTCCTCCCGCGCGCGCGGGTCGGTCGCCGGACGCCCGCCCGGCAGCAGCGACGGCAGTGCGCCGGCCTCGACGGCACCGCGCTCGCCCGCCCGGCGCGGGATCCACACCAGCTGGGCACCGGTGGCGGTCGCGGCCCGTACGGCGGCGGTCGGGCCGCCGGCGACTCCCGCGAGCCGTTCGCCGACGACGATGACCGCGCCCTCCGCGCGCAGCGCCTCGGCGGCCTCGGTGCCCCCGGCGTCCAGTCCGACGCCGCCCGCGAGCGCGTCCAGCCACTCGTTCTCGGTGCCGGGCGCGGCCGGCAGCAGCGTGCCGCCCGCCTTCTCCAGGCCCCGCGTGGCGTGCGTGGCCAGCGCGAACACCCTCTGCCCGTGCTTGCGCCAGGCCTTGCGGAGCCTGAGGAAGACGCCGGGTGCCTCCTCCTCGGACTCGAACCCGACGAGCAGGACGGCGGGCGCCTTCTCCAGGGAGGTGTAGGTGACTCCGCCGCCGTCCAGGTCCCGGCCGCGCCCGGCGATCCGGGCGGCCAGGAAGTCGGCCTCCTCGCCGCTGTGCACGCGCGCGCGGAAGTCGATGTCGTTGGTGTCGAGCGCCACGCGCGCGAACTTGCTGTAGGCGTAGGCGTCCTCGACGGTGAGCCGGCCGCCGGTGAGGACACCGGTCCGCCCGCGCGAGGCGAGCAGGCCCTGGGCGGCGATCTCCAGCGCCTCCGGCCAGGACGCCGGCACCAGTTCGCCCTCGGGGTTGCGCACCAGGGGCGTGGTGAGCCGGTCCTTCATCTGCGCGTACCGGAACGCGAAGCGCCCCTTGTCGCAGATCCACTCCTCGTTGACCTCGGGGTCGTCGGCGGCGAGCCGCCGCATGACCTTGCCGCGCCGGTGATCGGTGCGGGTGGCGCAGCCGCCCGCGCAGTGCTCGCACACCGACGGCGAGGAGACCAGGTCGAAGGGGCGGGAGCGGAACCGGTAGGCGGCCGAGGTGAGCGCGCCGACCGGGCAGATCTGGATGGTGTTGCCGGAGAAGTACGACTCGAAGGGGTCGCCCTCACCGGTGCCGACCTGCTGCAGGGCGCCCCGCTCGACCAGCTCGATCATCGGGTCGCCGGCGATCTGCTGGGAGAACCGGGTGCAGCGGGCGCACAGCACGCACCGCTCGCGGTCGAGCAGCACCTGCGTGGAGATCGGGACGGGCTTCTCGTACGTCCGCTTCCTCCCGTCGAAGCGGGACTCGGCGTTGCCGTGCGACATGGCCTGGTTCTGCAGCGGGCACTCGCCGCCCTTGTCGCAGACCGGGCAGTCCAGCGGGTGGTTGATGAGCAGCAGCTCCATCACACCCTTCTGGGCCTTCTCGGCGACCGGCGAGGTGAGCTGGGTCCTGACAACCATTCCGTCCGTGCAGGTGATCGTGCAGGACGCCATCGGCTTGCGCTGGCCCTCGACCTCGACGATGCACTGGCGGCAGGCGCCGGCCGGGTCGAGCAGGGGGTGGTCGCAGAACCGGGGGATCTCGATGCCGAGCTGTTCGGCGGCCCGGATGACCAGGGTGCCCTTGGGCACGCTGATCTCGATCCCGTCGATCGTCAGTGTCACGAGATCTTCCGGCGGGACCGCTGCCTCGCCCCCGCCCGCGGGAGCGTTGGTGGTCACGGTCATGCGGTCACCTCCGTGCGGTCGGCCCAAACCGTGGACTTGGCCGGGTCGAAGGGGCAGCCCCGGCCCGTGATGTGCTGCTCGTACTCCTCGCGGAAGTACTTCAGGGAGGAGAAGATCGGGGAGGCGGAGCCGTCGCCGAGGGCGCAGAAGGACTTGCCGTTGACGTTGTCGGCAATGTCGTTCAGCTTGTCGAGGTCGGACATGACGCCCTTGCCGGCCTCGATGTCCCGCAGCAACTGCACCATCCAGTACGTCCCTTCGCGGCACGGCGTGCACTTGCCGCAGGACTCGTGGGCGTAGAACTCGGTCCACCGGGTCACGGCCCGCACCACGCACGTCGTCTCGTCGAAGCACTGCAGGGCCTTGGTGCCGAGCATGGATCCCGCTGCGCCCACTCCCTCGTAGTCGAGCGGGACGTCGAGGTGCTCGTCGGTGAACATCGGCGTCGAGGAGCCGCCCGGCGTCCAGAACTTCAGCCGGTGCCCGGGGCGCATGCCGCCGCTCATGTCGAGCAGCTGGCGCAGCGTGATGCCGAGCGGGGCCTCGTACTGACCGGGGCTCGCGACGTGGCCGCTGAGCGAGTAGAGCGTGAAGCCCGGGGACTTCTCGCTGCCCATCGACCTGAACCATTCCTTGCCGTTTTTCAGGATCGCGGGAACCGACGCGATCGACTCGACGTTGTTCACCACAGTCGGGCACGCGTAGAGGCCCGCGACAGCGGGGAAGGGGGGACGGAGCCGCGGTTGGCCACGGCGGCCCTCGAGCGAGTCCAGCAGCGCGGTCTCCTCGCCGCAGATGTACGCGCCCGCGCCCGCGTGCACGGTGAGGTCGAGGTCGAGGCCGCTGCCCAGGACGTTCTCACCGAGGTAGCCGGCCGCGTGGGCCTCGCGCACGGCCGAGTGCAACCGCCGCAGCACGGGGACGACTTCACCCCGCAGATAGATGAAGGCATGCGACGACCTGATGGCGTAGCACGCGATCACGATGCCCTCGATGAGGCTGTGCGGGTTCGCGAAGAGGAGCGGGATGTCCTTGCAGGTCCCGGGCTCCGATTCGTCGGCGTTGACCACCAGGTAGTGCGGTTTTCCGTCTCCCTGGGGAATGAACTGCCACTTCATTCCCGTCGGGAATCCCGCGCCGCCGCGCCCGCGCAGGCCGGAGTCCTTGACGTACGCGATCACGTCGTCCGGCGACATGGCGAGCGCCTTGCGGAGCCCCTCGTACCCTCCGTGCCTCCGGTACACGTCCAGCGTCCAGGACCTGTCCTCGTCCCAGAAGGCCGACAGCACGGGTACGAGCAGCTTCTCGGGGCTGCTCTCTCCCCCACCCTCGAATCCGCTCGGGCGGGCGGTGCCCCCATCCTCGGGTGCCAAGGTCATCCCTCCCCCTCCTCTCCGACAGGTCCCGCCGGGTGGGACGGATCGGAGGCCGATGTGGCCTGCGGCGCGTCGTGCGAGCTCAGGTGCTCGGTCGGCGACGGCCGGTGCACGGCGTCCCGCGGCCCGGCGTCCTGCGGTCCGCCGTCGCGCGGGTGGACCACGCGCGCGGGTGCGGTCTCTCCCTTGGCCAGGCGGAGGCCCACCAGCGAGGCGGGTCCCGCGCTGCCGCCGGCCTCCGTCGCCCCCTCGCGCTCGTCGGGGAAGCCCGCCAGGATCCGGGCGGTCTCCTTGAAGGTGCACAGCGGCGCGCCGCGCGTGGGCGTCACCGGCCGTCCCGCGCGCAGGTCGTCGACCAGGCGCTTGACGCTCGCCGGGGTCTGGTTGTCGAAGAACTCCCAGTTGACCATCACGACCGGCGCGTAGTCGCAGGCCGCGTTGCACTCGATGTGCTCCAGGGTGACCCTGCCGTCGTCGGTGGTCCCGCCGTTGCCGACGCCGAGGTGCTCCTGGAGCGCCTCGAAGATGGCGTCACCGCCCATCACGGCGCACAGGGTGTTGGTGCAGACGCCCACCTGGTAGTCGCCGGACGGCTTGCGCCGGTACATGGTGTAGAAGGTGGCGACCGCGGTGACCTCGGCCGTGGTCAGGCCGAGCACGTCCGCGCAGAACCGCATCCCGGTGCGCGTGACGTACCCCTCCTCCGACTGCACCAGGTGCAGCAGCGGCAGCAGGGCCGACCGGGAGTCCGGGTAACGGGCGATGATCTCGCGCGCGTCCCCTTCGAGCCGGGTGCGGACGTCGTCCGGGTAGTCGGGCGCGGGCAGTTCGGGCATGCCCAGGCTGACGCCCCGCTCCGAAGGACTGGTGGTCACCGGTCGACGCCTCCCATCACGGGGTCGATGGACGCGACGGCGACGATGACGTCGGCGACCTGGCCGCCCTCGCACATCGCCGCCATCGCCTGCAGGTTGGTGAAGGACGGGTCGCGGAAGTGGACCCGGTAGGGGCGGGTGCCGCCGTCGGAGACGACGTGCACCCCGAGTTCGCCCTTGGGCGACTCGACGGCCGCGTACGCCTGACCCGGCGGGACGCGGAAGCCCTCGGTGACCAGCTTGAAGTGGTGGATCAGGGCCTCCATGGAGGTGCCCATGATCTTCTTGATGTGGTCGAGGGAGTTGCCCAGGCCGTCCGGTCCCAGGGCGAGCTGGGCGGGCCAGGCGATCTTCTTGTCGGCGACCATGACCGGGCCCGGCTCCAGCCGGTCCAGGCACTGCTCGACGATCCTGAGCGACTGGCGCATCTCCTCCAGGCGGATCAGGAAGCGGCCGTAGGAGTCGCAGGTGTCGGCGGTCGGGATGTCGAAGTCGTACGTCTCGTAGCCGCAGTAGGGCTGCGCCTTGCGCAGGTCGTGCGGCAGACCGGTGGAACGCAGGATCGGGCCGGTGGCGCCGAGGGCCATGCAGCCGGCCAGGTCGAGGTAGCCGATGTTCTGCATGCGGGCCTTGAAGATGGGGTTCCCGGTGGCGAGCTTGTCGTACTCCGGGAGGTTCTTCTTCATCTTCTTCACGAACTCGCGGACCTGGTCCACCGCGCCGGGCGGCAGGTCCTGGGCGAGTCCGCCGGGCCGGATGTACGCGTGGTTCATCCTGAGGCCCGTGATGAGCTCGTAGAGGTCGAGAATCATTTCACGATCACGGAATCCGTAGATCATGATCGTGGTGGCGCCGAGCTCCATGCCGCCGGTGGCGATGCACACCAGGTGGGAGGAGAGCCGGTTCAGCTCCATCAGGAGCACCCGGATGATCTTGGCGCGCTCGGTGATCTGGTCCTCGATGCCCAGGAGCTTCTCGACGGCGAGGCAGTAGGCGGTCTCGTTGAAGAAGGACGTCAGGTAATCCATGCGCGTGACGAAGGTGGTGCCCTGCGTCCACGTGCGGAACTCGAGGTTCTTCTCGATACCGGTGTGCAGGTAGCCGATGCCGCAGCGGGCCTCGGTGACCGTCTCGCCGTCGATCTCCAGGATCAGGCGCAGCACCCCGTGGGTGGAGGGGTGCTGGGGCCCCATGTTGACGACGATGCGCTCGTCGTCGGCGCGGGCCGCGGACTGGGCGACCTCGTCCCAGTCGCCACCGGTGACCGTGTAGACGGTGCCCTCGGTGGTCTCGCGTGCCGACGCGGCGGATGCTGACTGCGTGCTCACGAGTACGACCTCCGCTGGTCCGGAGCCGGGATCTGGGCGCCCTTGTACTCGACGGGGATGCCGCCGAGGGGGTAGTCCTTGCGCTGCGGATGGCCCTGCCAGTCGTCCGGCATCATGATCCGCGTCAGGGCCGGGTGACCGTCGAAGACGAGCCCGAAGAAGTCGTAGGTCTCGCGCTCGTGCCAGTCGTTCGTCGGATAGACGGAGACCAGCGACGGGACGCGCGGGTCACTGTCGGGGGCGCTGACCTCGATGCGGATCAGCCGGTTGTGGGTGATCGAGCGCAGGTGGTAGACGGCGTGCAGCTCGCGGCCCTTGTCATGCGGGTAGTGGACGCCGCTGACGCCGGTGCACAGCTCGAAGCGCAGGGCAGGGTCGTCGCGCAGGGTGCGGGCGACGCGGACCAGGTGCTCGCGCTCGATGTGGAAGGTGAGCTCGCCGCGGTCGACGACCGTCCTCTCGATCGCGTTCTCCGGGAGGAGGCCCTGCTCCTCCAGCGCGCCCTCGAGTTCGTCGGCGACCTCGTCGAACCACCCGCCGTAGGGCCGGCTC
>NZ_JUJA01000160.1:145024-155161 GCF_001906585.1 Streptomyces kebangsaanensis
CAGGCCGCCGTAGCCGGAGGTGTCGCCGCCGTTGCCGGCGCCGAACATGCCGCGCTGGACGCGGATCTCCTCGCCGCCCTGGCCGCGCTGACCGGGGAGGTTGTCGACGGCGAGGTCCTTCTCGGGGTTGACCCCGTTCGCGGCCCCGTTCCCGGAGCCGTTCACGCCGTTCACGTTCTTGCCGTCGGCGTCACTCATCGCAGCAGCCCCTTCATCTCGATCGTGGGCAGGGCCTTGAGCGCCGCCTCCTCCGCCTCGCGGGCCGCTTCCTCGGCGTTCACGCCGAGCTTGGAGGACTGGATCTTCTGGTGGAGCTTGAGGATCGCGTCCATCAGCATCTCGGGCCGCGGCGGGCAGCCGGGCAGGTAGATGTCGACGGGGACGATGTGGTCGACGCCCTGGACGATCGCGTAGTTGTTGAACATGCCGCCCGAGGAGGCGCAGACGCCCATGGAGATCACCCACTTGGGGTTGGGCATCTGGTCGTAGACCTGCCTGAGGACCGGCGCCATCTTCTGGCTGACCCGGCCTGCCACGATCATCAGGTCCGCCTGGCGGGGCGAGCCTCGGAAGACCTCCATGCCGAAGCGCGCCAGGTCGTAGCGGCCGGCGCCGGTGGTCATCATCTCGATCGCGCAGCAGGCGAGGCCGAAGGTGGCCGGGAAGACGGACGCCTTGCGCACCCAGCCCGCGGCCTGCTCGACGGTGGTCAGCAGGAAACCGCTCGGCAGCTTTTCTTCGAGTCCCATGTCGTTAGAAGCCCCTCAGTCCCATTCCAGGCCGCCGCGCCGCCATACGTACGCGTACGCGACGAAGACGGTGAGCACGAAGAGCAGCATCTCCACGAGCCCGAAAACACCCAGGGCGTCGAAGGTGACGGCCCAGGGGTAGAGGAAGACGATCTCGATGTCGAAGACGATGAAGAGCATCGCCGTCAGGTAGTACTTGATGGGGAAGCGCCCGCCGCCGGCCGGCGTGGGGGTCGGCTCGATACCGCACTCGTAGGCCTCGAGCTTGGCGCGGTTGTACCGCTTCGGCCCGATCAGGGTGGCCATGACCACGGAGAAGATCGCAAAGCCTGCCCCGAGGGCTCCCAGTACGAGGATGGGCGCATACGCGTTCACCGCTCCTCGCTCCTCTCAGTCGGCACTGACTGCACGGGGTCCCCCCTGGTCGAGCGAAGCCGAGACCTTGGGGGAGGTAGCGGGCTCACAGCCGCCTCACATGCCCCACCACCCCCGCTTGCGCCGACGAAGATCGAGAACATGTGAAGCAGGTCACAAGCCCAACTGCCTCGCATCTTATGCCCGACGCTCTGTGATCTGCGACACGGGGTATTGCACGGGCTTTGTGATCTTCACCACCTGACGAACGATCATCAAGTCGGATGAGCGGTGACCTTCGCACGCGAAGCACCTGTGTGATCACTACTGGTTACATTTTATCTCGTATTCGCAGGTCGGAGGGGGTGCGCATTATCAGATGCCCGGCACCCGACGCAAAGTGGCGGAGTTCGTCAAGACCTTGGTATAGGGCGGCTTTTCACACATCAGAGGGACGGCGACACGAGATGTGGACGCGTTCACCCCTTCACAAGCCGGGGACGCACCCCGCAGTCCCCCGCCGACACCCCCCTCACCCATGGGGCTCATGTGACATAAGGGACCACTGGGCTCCGATGCGCGGACGCGCCGCGAGGCGGCGACCGTTCCGTGACCTCCGTCACATCCATGAGAAGCGCGTGAGAGCCGGGCTTGGCCAACGACCTCGACCAGTGGTAGGTCGGGAGCAATTCGGACGTAACAGCGAAAGCCCATGATCACAGGCATGATCACGTGCGTCCGCAATGTCCGTTGTGCCGTCAATAAGGAATCGGACCCGGGAATTTGGGCGCTCCGTTGAACAAATGTGGCGCACCACACGTTCCTTGAAGATATGAAGGAGCCCCTGGTACCGGTTGTTCCCATGTCCCACACCGCTCAGATACGCAGCCACCGGAAGCCCCGCCGTAGCGCGTCGAACATCGCGATGCGGGCCGGAGTTGCCAGTGGCGTCTTCGGCACCCTGGCAGTGGCCGGTGCGTCGGCGTCGGCGAACGCCGCCGAGCCGGTGACCCAGACCCTCGAACTGCCCACCCTGACGGCCGACCTGGCCGCCCAGGTGGCCCAGTCGGCGGACGCCACACAGCAGGCCGCAGCGAACTACCAGCTGCAGGCCGAGCGCGACGCGGCCGCCGCGAAGGCCGCGAAGCAGGCCAAGGCGGACCTCGCCGACGCCAAGAAGAAGGCCGAGGCCGCCCGCAAGGAGGCTGCCGAGACCGCCCGCAAGGCCGCCGCCGAGCGCGCCTCGCGCACCACCGAGCGGACCGTGCTCGCCACCCCGGCGAGCACCAGCACCGTCACCACGAGCACGTCCACGGCGACCGGTTCGGCCGCGGCCGTCGTCTCGTTCGTCAAGGCCCAGGTCGGCAAGGCCTACGTCTCCGGTGCCACCGGTCCGTCCGCCTACGACTGCTCCGGCCTGGTGCAGACCGCCTTCAAGCAGGTGGGCATCAGCCTGCCGCGCGTCTCCCAGAACCAGTCGACCGCCGGCACCCAGGTGTCGCTGTCCAACCTGCAGCCGGGCGACATCCTCTACTGGGGCGGCGCGGGCAGCGCGTACCACGTGGGGGTGTACGTCGGCAACGGCATGTTCGTCGGCGCGCAGAACTCCTCCACGGGCGTCGTCGAGCGGCCGCTGTCCTACGACCCGCCGAGCGGCGCGGTCCGGGTGCTCTGAGGCACCACGCGCCCACGCACGGCCGTACGTGCCGGAGGGCCGCAGCCGCTCGGGGGCTGCGGCCCTCCGGCACGCCCGTGCGCGCTCCGGACTTCGGGCCCACCCCGGCAACGCCGAGGGGCGCTCACCCACGCGGTGAGCGCCCCTCGGCGTTGCCGTTCGCCGTCCGGGCCGGCTCACGCCTTGGGCGCCACCTTGCTCAGGCCGTTGATGACGCGGTCCATCGCGTCGCCGCCCGTCGGGTCGGTGAGGTTGGCCAGCAGCTTGAGGGTGAACTTCATCAGCAGCGGGTGGGTCAGCCCGCGCTGGGTGGCGATCTGCATGACCTTCGGGTTGCCGATGAGCTTCACGAAGGCGCGGCCCAGCGTGTAGTAGCCGCCGTAGGTGTCCTTCAGGACGCGCGGGTAGCGCTGCAGGGCGAGTTCGCGCTGGGCGGGCGTGGCCCGGGACTGGGCCTGGACGATGATCTCGGCGGCGAGCTGGCCGGACTCCATGGCGTAGGCGATGCCCTCGCCGTTGAAGGGGTTCACCAGGCCGCCCGCGTCACCGACGAGCAGCAGGCCCCTGGTGTAGTGGGGCTGGCGGTTGAAGGCCATGGGCAGGGCGGCGCCGCGGATCGGGCCGGTCATGTTCTCGGGGGTGTAGCCCCAGTCCTCGGGCATGGACGCGCACCAGGCCTTCAGGATCTCGCGCCAGTCGAGCTCCTTGAAGGACGCCGAGGTGTTGAGCACCCCGAGGCCCACGTTGGAGGTGCCGTCGCCCATGCCGAAGATCCAGCCGTAGCCCGGCAGCAGCCGGTCCTGCGGGCCCCGCCGGTCCCACAGTTCCAGCCAGGACTCCAGGTAGTCGTCGTCGTGGCGGGGGGACTCGAAGTACGTGCGGACCGCGACGCCCATCGGGCGGTCCTCGCGGCGGTGCAGGCCCATTCCCAGGGACAGCCGGCTGGAGTTGCCGTCGGCGGCGACGACGAGCGGCGCGTGGAAGGTGACCTCGCGCTTGTCCTCGCCGAGTCTGGCCTTCACCCCGGTGATGCGGCCGGTGCGGTCGTCGACGATCGGGGCGCCCACGTTGCAGCGCTCGTACAGCCGCGCGCCCGCCTTCTGCGCCTGCCGGGCGAGCTGCTCGTCGAAGTCGTCGCGCTTGCGCACGAGTCCGTAGTCCGGGAAGGAGGCGAGATCCGGCCAGTCCAGCTGCAGGCGCACACCTCCGCCGATGATCCTCAGGCCCTTGTTGCGCAGCCAGCCGGCCTCCTCGGAGATGTCGACGCCCATCGCGACGAGCTGCTTGACGGCGCGCGGGGTGAGCCCGTCGCCGCAGACCTTCTCCCGCGGGAACTCGGTCTTCTCCAGCAGGAGTACGTCGAGTCCGGCCCGGGCGAGGTGGTACGCGGTGGCGGAGCCGGCCGGCCCCGCGCCCACGACGATCACATCGGCCCTGTTCCCGGAGAGGGCCTCGGAAGGGGACTCGGACTGGGGCTCGGTCTCGACGGTCACGGCGGGATCTCCCCAAGGTTCGTAATCTGCGTGCCGACCGGCACCGGACATGGGCAGTCTATGCAGCAGAATTGATCACCCGGCTGAAGGGCTGCCCCCGTGAACCGAGCTCTCCCCGTCGTACGGCTGCGCGTTCCCACCGACGAGGACGCCGTCGCCTGGCACCGGATCTTCGACGACCCGGACGTCATGGAGTTCCAGGGCGGCAGGCCCGCGGAGCTGTTCGTCTACGAGGAACTCACCGCCCGTCAGCGGCGGCACGACGCCGAGCGCGGCTTCTGCCTGTGGACGATGCTCGACGAATCCGGCCGGGTCGTCGGCTTCACCGGCGCCCAGCCGTGGGAGCGGGACTGGGGCCCCACGGGCGAGACCGAGATCGGCTGGCGGCTCGGCCGGGAGTTCTGGGGCCGCGGATACGTCACGGCAGCCGCCCGCATGACCCTGGAGCGGCTGCGCGCGGCCGGCCTGCCGAGCGTGGTGGCCATGGTCGACGCCCGCAACGAGCGGTCCATCGCGGTCACCCGGCGGCTCGGCATGCGCCTCGCGGAGGCGTTCGTGACGCCGGTGTCGCAGCGGCAGGGCCACTGCTACCGGCTCGACCTTTGACCGTTCCTGGGCAGTGAGCGGGAGTGAGTCCGCGCACTGGCACGCCCCGAACGGTTGTGGGCGCACTGGTCGTCCCCCGCGACCGGAGGTCGCTGACGGATACTGCCGCATCCCGGGCGGCGACACGGATCCTGTCCGTGGTCCGGGCCGGGCGGGCGGCCCGCAGCCGGAGGCTGCTGATGCACACGCCTCACGACCTGGCCTGTGGGAGCGGCCAGAGGCGACGGGGAGGCCCTGAACCATCTCGCTGGTGGAGCAGGGGCCCCGCTCGCCGGCACCGCACCCGGCGTCCCGGATCGCACGGCAACGCTACCCCGACCGGCCCAGCACACCACAAGCCCGGAAGCCGACCATCACACGATCGAGCTAAACCGACCCCGTACACACTCCCCGACGAGCAGTTGCGAACCCCACAAGCCCGTCACCGAAGGTAGTCGACTGTCACGGAAAGACACACGATGCTTCCGGGCGGCGCCCCCGGCGGCTACCCTGCCGGTACCGCTGGGGGTGACGTCTGTGCGCATGACACCCAAAACACCCGAAGTGCGCGTACCGCGCCTGGTCGGACTGATGGCCGTGGACGCCCGCGAGACCGCCCGGGCGCGGGGCCTGCTCCTCGACGCGCCGGACCGTCCGGACTTCCACCACACCGTCGTCGACCACGTCGTACGCCAGTACCCGCGGCCCGGTGCCGAGGTACCGCGGGACTCCATGGTGTACGTGTGGTTCGACTTCCGTCCGGGCGAGGGCGGCGGAGGCGTCCGCGAGCCGCGCGTCCCGAGGCCGCCCACGGGCGGGCTCCGGCGCGAGCTCGACGAGCCGGGCGATCCGTACGCGGCCGGCCCCGCGCGGCACCGCGACGGCATGACCGTCAGGCCTTGAAACCCCGGTGCAGGGCGACGATTCCGCCGCTGAGGTTGCGCCACGCCACCTTCGACCAGCCGGCCGCCCGCAGCCGCCCGGCCAGCGAGGGCTGGTCGGGCCAGGCCCGGATGGACTCGGCGAGGTAGACGTAGGCGTCGGGGCTGGAGGACACCGCGCGTGCCACGGGCGGCAGGGCGCGCATCAGGTACTCGGTGTAGACGGTGCGGAACGGCGCCCAGGTGGGGTGGGAGAACTCGCAGATGACCACCCGTCCGCCGGGCCGGGTCACCCGGTGCATCTCGCGCAGGGCCCGGTCGAAGTCCTGCACGTTGCGCAGCCCGAAGGAGATGGTGACGGCGTCGAAGGTGTCGTCCTTGAACGGCAGCCTGGTCGCGTCGCCGGCCGTGAACGGCATCCAGGTGTGCCGCCGCTTGCCGACCCGCAGCATCCCGAGGGAGAAGTCGCAGGGGACGACGTAGGCGCCGGCGCGGGTGAAGGGCAGCGAGGAGGTGGCCGTACCGGCGGCGAGGTCGAGGACCTTCTGCGCCGGCCGGGCGTCGACGGCGCGCGCGACCTCCCTGCGCCACCGCCGGTCCTGCCCCAGGGACAGCACGTCGTTGGTCAGGTCGTACCGTTCCGCCACGTCGTCGAACATCGAGGCGACGTCGTGCGGCTGCTTGTCCAGGGATGCGCGGGTCACGGGCCCATTGTTGCAGGCGGGGCCGCGGCGTCACGGCGGCTGTCCCGGCTTCTCGCGTAACGCCGCACGGGTCCCGCCGGGTGTGGGATATTTCCGCTCCTGAACGCCGATTTGTTCCGTTCCCGAGACGGACGCGACGAGAGCTGGTGCACGCGTGATGAGGAGCCTTTCGAAGCCGGCGGCCGGGGCCGGGCTCGCCTGCCTGCTCACCCTGGCCGCCACAGGCTGCTCCTCGGGTTTCGGCGGCACCTCGGACGCGGCCCCGAAGGTGCCCGGGCGCACCGCCGGTACGGCGTACGCCCCGTACGTGAACGCCACGACGGCCTCCGGCAACGACTCCGCCGGCTCCCCGGCGACGTACAACCTCGCCTTCGTGATCTCCGACGGCAGCGGCTGCACACCGCAGTGGGACGGCGGGTACGCCCTCGACAACAAGCAAGTGACAGCGCGGATTTCGCGGCTGAGGAAGTCGGGCGGCGCGCTGCGCGTCTCCTTCGGCGGAGCCGACGGCAGGGAGTTGGCGGCGACCTGCGGCGACGCCTCCGCGCTGGCCGGCGCGTACGGCAGGGCACTGGACGCGGCGGGCTCCACCCGGGCCGACTTCGACATCGAGGGCGACGAGTTGACCGACTCCGCCTCCGTCGCCCTGCGTTCCCGGGCGATCGCGCTGCTGCAGAAGGAGCGGCCCGGACTGGAGGTCACCTTCACCCTGCCCGTCATGCCCTCCGGGCTGGACTCCCACGGCCTGGCCCTGCTGGAGTCCGCCAACCGGCACGACGTCCGGGTCTCCACCGTGAACCTGATGACGATGAACTACGCCGAGTCGTACGCCGGCGACATGGGCGACTACGCCATCGCCGCCGCCGAGGCCGCCCACACCCAGTTGAAGAAGGTCTTCGCGCTGTCGGACGCCGCCGCCTGGCAGGGCATGGCGCTCACCTCGATGATCGGCGTCAACGACGTCGCCGGCGAGACCTTCACGCTCTCCGACGCGGCCCAGGTGCGCGCCTTCGCCGAGAGGAAGCGGATCGCCTGGGTGTCGATGTGGTCCACCTTCCGCGACCAGCAGTGCGAGAAGGGCTCCTCCGCACGGGGCGACGCGGCGACCACCTGCAGTGGGGTGAGGCAGAAGCCGGGGGCGTTCGGGAAGGCGTTCGGGGGGTGAGCCCCCGGCGGGCTCAGCGGCGCCGGTACACCAGGCGGCCGCCGAGGACGGTCGCCACGCAGCTCGCCGCGCCGCGTGCGGCGAGCGCGGCCTCGTCCGGGACGTCGAAGACGGCGAACGTCGCGTCCCTGCCCTCGAACGGCACCAGCGGCGTCAGGACCGCCTCCGCGAGGCCGCGCCCGGCCAGCGGATCCAGGGCGGGCGGACCGGCGGGGTCCCCGAACCGCTCCCCGGCCGTCAGCCCCGCCCGGTGCACCGCGTCCACCACGGCCGGTCGCCGCAGCTCCCCCGCCACGGCGACCGTCCCGTGCGCCAGCATCCGCTGCACCCCGCGCCGTGCGCTCGCACCCCAGCGGGTGTCGGTCATGGGCAGTGCCGCGAGGGCCGCGCCGGTGACCGGCTCGGTGCCCAGCTCGTCCGCCTCGCGCGGGTCCGGATGGTAGGCCTGCTCCAGCAGTTCGGGCCCGTACGGGTTGACCAGGCCCGGCGCGATGAGCCCCGGCCAGCGCCGGACACGGGCCTGCGGACGGGCGGCGGCCAGTTCCTCGTACGGCCCGAGGCCCGCGAGCACCCGGCCGTCCACGAGCACCGCACCGCCCGGTACGACGACGGGGTGCGGCCGGTCCGCGGTGACCAGCAGGTCGGCGGCGTGAATCGTCAGCACGGGCGGCCCACTTGACGCCGCGTCAGTTGGAGGCGAGGAGCTTGAGCTCCGGGTGGGCCGTCCCGCCCGCGATCGCCGTCGAGGAGATGTGGGACATCACGCGGTCGTCGACCGGGTCGTTCGCCGGGTCGTCGTGGACGACGAGGTGCTCGTACGTCGTCGACCGCTGGGCCGGGACCCGCCCCGCCTTCCGGATGAGCTCGATGATCTCCATCCGGTTGGACCGGTGCTTGGCGCCCGCGGAGGAGACGACGTTCTCCTCGAGCATGATCGAACCGAGGTCGTCGGCGCCGTAGTGCAGGGTCAGCTGGCCGACGTCCTTGCCGGTGGTCAGCCAGGAGCCCTGGATGTGCATCACGTTGTCGAGGAAGAGGCGGGCGATCGCGATCATCCGCAGGTACTCGAAGAGGGTGGCCTGGGTCCGGCCCTTCAGGTGGTTGTTCTCCGGCTGGTAGGTGTACGGGATGAACGCCCGGAAGCCGCCCGTCCGGTCCTGCAGGTCCCGGATCATCCGCAGGTGCTCGATCCGCTCGGCGTTCGTCTCACCGGTGCCCATGAGCATCGTCGAGGTGGACTCCACGCCCAGCCGGTGCGCGATCTCCATGATCTCCAGCCAGCGCTCGCCGGACTCCTTCAGCGGGGCGATGGCCTTGCGCGGCCGCTCCGGCAGCAGCTCGGCGCCGGCACCGGCGAAGGAGTCCAGGCCGGCCTCGTGGATCCGGGTGATGGCCTCCTCGACCGACACGCCCGAGATCCTCGCCATGTGCTCCACCTCGGAGGCGCCCAGCGAGTGGATCACCAGCTGCGGGAAGGCCTCCTTGATGGCGCGGAAGTGCTCCTCGTAGTACTCCACGCCGTAGTCCGGGTGGTGGCCGCCCTGGAACATGATCTGCGTGCCGCCGAGTTCCACGGTCTCCGCGCAGCGCCGCAGGATGTCGTCCAGGTCGCGCGTCCACCCCTTCGCGGTGTCCTTGGGGGCGGCGTAGAAGGCGCAGAACTTGCACGCCGTGACGCACACGTTCGTGTAGTTGATGTTGCGCTCGATGATGTACGTCGCGATGTGCTCGGTGCCCGCGTACTTCCGGCGGCGTACGGCGTCGGCCGCGGCGCCCAGCGCGTGCAGCGGTGCGTCGCGGTACAGGTCGAGCGCCTCCTCGGGGGTGATCCGTCCGCCCGCGGCGGCACGGTCGAGGACGGACTGGAGGTCGGCCTTCTCGGTCACCGGCGTCCCTTTCGCAAGGTTCGTAAGGGTTGTGGACAGACCGAACCAGCCTACGCCAGGGGGGTTACGGTCCTCACGTCAGGCCGCGTGGGTGACGGCCCGCGCTACTCGGCCTTCGACAGCCGCGCCTCCGGGTATCCCGACCCGGAACTCTCCGACTTGTACACGAGGTCGTCCCCGACCGGGCTGAGGCGGACCGTGTGCTCGGTCTGGACGCAGTTCGGGCGGTTGGCCCCGACGCCCTCGGACGACATGACGAGCTCCGTCTCCGTCACCTGCCTCAGCGTGAGCACGTCGTCGCAGACTCCGCCGATCTGGTCCGTGTGGCGCACCGTGCCCGCCTTCTCGCCCACGGCGGCCTGGCGGACCGTCACGCGGAAGGTGCCCATCGGCAGGGCGCCGCCGAGGGCGGCGCCCTGGCCCTCCCAGGTGCCGAGGTAGCGGGCGGGGACCGGGACCGGGGAGGAGGGGGAGGAAGGGGAGGAGGAGGTGGTGGCGACCTGTGTCGGGGAGTGGTCGCCGCCGGGTGTTCCGTCGCCGGTCCCGTCGTTGCCCGAACGGAACGGGAACAGCAACAGCAGCGAACCGGCCGTCACCACCGCCAGCGCGCCCGCGACCGCGAGGACCACGCCGCGGCTCGGCCGG
>NZ_JUJA01000160.1:155314-210490 GCF_001906585.1 Streptomyces kebangsaanensis
GGGCCGAACCGGCCCGCCGGGGCGGGGTTCGCGGTGGTCGCCGGGCCTTCCGCCGAGGCCCTGCCGAAACCCGGCGGACCGGACACCGGTCCCGGCGCTTCCGGTCCCGTGTCCGCCGCCTCCAGGTTCAGCAGCCGTACGGCGCTGCGGCCGACCTGTTCGACCAGGCGGGACGGGAGCCAGCCGGCCGCGACCAGGCGGGACGCGCCCTCGGGGGCGAGGCGGCGGGCCACGTCGCCCGGGGCCGGGCGGGCGGCCGGGTCCTTGGCCAGGCAGGCCGCCGCCAGCTCCCGCAAGTCCCCTTCCAATCCGTCCAGTTCGGGCTCCTCGTGGACCACCTTGTACAGGAGTGCCGCCGAGGAGTCGCCCGGGAAGGGGGGTGCGCCGGTCGCGGCGTGGACCAGGACCGCGCCCAGGGAGAAGACGTCCGCGGCTCCGGTGACGCCCTTGCCCAGGATCTGCTCGGGCGCCATGTAGCCGGGTGAGCCGATCGAGACGCCGGTCGAGGTCAGGGAGGCCGTGCCGTCGGTGGCGCGGGCGATGCCGAAGTCGATCAGGAGGGGGCCGTCGACGGTGAGCAGGACGTTGGAGGGCTTCACGTCGCGGTGCACCAGGCCCAGTTCGTGCACCGCCGCCAGTGCCTCGGCGAGGCCGGCGCCCAGCACCCGCACGGAGTGCGGCGGCAGCGGACCGGTCTCCCCGACCGCCGCCGTCAGGGAGGGGCCGGCCACGTAGGCGGTGGCGACCCAGGGCACCGGCGCCTCGGGGTCGGCGTCCAGGACCGGCGCGGTCCAGGCGCCGCCCACCCGGCGCGCGGCCTCCACCTCGCGGCGGAAGCGGGCGCGGAACTCCTCGTCGAGCGCGAAGTGCGGGTGCACGATCTTCACCGCGACCGTGCGGCCGCCCGCACTGCGGCCCAGGTAGACGCGGCCCATGCCGCCGGAGCCCAGCCGGCCGAGCAGCCGGTAGGGGCCCACGGCCGTGGGTTCGCCGGCTTCCAGCGGGTGCATGGCGTCCACCCCTCCCCCGTACGCCCCCCGTACGTCTCACAGCAGGGTAGTGCGCCGCGGCTCTACGGCTGCAGCAGATCCACCTTCACGTCCGCCGGGAACCCGGTCGTCGGACCGACCCGCCGCGCGAACTCGGCGACCGCCGACAGCTGCGGGGCGCCGAGGCTGAAGTCGAGGGTGGTGAAGTACTGCTCGAGGACCTGCTGGTCGAACGCCTCCCAGCGGGCCGCCTGCTCGGCGACCTTGCCGACCTCCTCCAGGGACAGGTTGCGGGAGGACAGGAAGGCGTCGTGGACCTTGCGGGTGATGTCCGGCTCGCGCTCCAGGTAGTCGCGGCGTGCCGCCCAGACCGCGAAGACGAACGGCAGGCCCGTCCACTCCTTCCACAGCTGTCCCAGGTCGTGCACGTCGAGGCCGTAGCGCGGACCGTCGTGCAGGTTGGCGCGCAGGGCCGCGTCGCCGATGAGCACCGCCGCCTCCGCCTCCTGCATCATCAGGCTCAGGTCGGGCGGGCAGGTGTAGTAGTCCGGCGCGACCCCGTACCGCTCGGCCAGCAGCAGCTGGGCGAGGCGGACGGAGGTGCGGGAGGTCGACCCGAGGGCGACCCGGGCGCCGTCGAGCCGGTCCAGCGGGACCTGCGAGACGATCACGCACGACATCACCGGACCGTCGCAGCCCACGGCGATGTCGGGGAAGGCGACCAGATCGTCCGCGTGCCTGAGGAATTCGACGAGGGTGATCGGCCCGATGTCGAGGTCGCCCCGCACCAGCCGCTCGCTGAGCTTCTCCGGGGTGTCCTTCGTCAGCTCGAAGTCGAGGAGCGTGCCCGTTCTCGCGAGCCCCCAGTACAGGGGAAGGCAGTTGAGGAACTGAATGTGGCCGACGCGCGGCCGGTTGCGAGAATTGTCCACATCGCGAGACTAGACCCTCCTCGGCGCGGACCCGCCGCCGCCCCCTTCCCCGCCTCCGCGCCCACCCGGTTGCCTCGATTGGCCGATTCCGTGCCATCCTTCTGCCGGGCCGAACCGATCTCTCTGCGTCAACCTCTCACCAGAACCTTCAAACATCTGGGTGACGTGATCTTGGCCTCTATTGCGTTCGGCTGCTCGCATGCTAGGCTCGCAAGCAAGTTGCAGTTTGGTTTCCCTTGCAGTACAGAGCCTGCGGAGCATGTGACCGCGGGCTCTGGTCGTTTTCAGACGTATGCAGTTGTGCGGCGATTTCGTTATCACACTTGCAGGTTCTGGAGCAGGGCGACCCTTTGAGCCCAAGGAGGGCTTATGGCTACCGGAACCGTGAAGTGGTTCAACGCCGAAAAGGGCTTTGGCTTCATTGCCCAGGAAGGCGGCGGCCCCGACGTCTTCGTCCACTACTCCGCGATCAACGCGAGCGGTTTCCGCTCCCTCGAAGAGAACCAGCAGGTGAGCTTCGACGTCACCCAGGGTCCGAAGGGCCCGCAGGCGGAGAACGTCACCCCGGTCTGAGAGCAGTACCCAAGGAGCCCCGCGCCTTCCGGCGACGGGGCTCCTGCCCTTTTCCCGGCCGGAGCGGGGCGCGCCCGCCGGCATACGGTCCGGTGAATTCCCGGCGAACTCTCCCATACGTTCCCGGAAAGGAATGGCGGGCCGCGGCAGGCATGGCCTGAATGGCACGCGAACCCCGCCCGCTGTCAGTGGGCCCCGCTAACGTCCACGGCCATGACCGACACAGGAACAGGCACAGACACAGGAACAGGCACAGACACAGGAACAAGCACAGACGCAGGAACAAGCACAGGAATCGGAACAGACACGGACACCGATACGGATTCCGGCACCGGCTTCCTCACCACCACCCGGGCCTTCTACGACGCCATCGCCGAGGACTACGCCGAGCAGTTCCGCGGGGACCTCGCGGCCAGGCCCCTGGAGCGCGCCCTGCTCGGGGCCTTCGCCGAACTCGTCGGCGCGGGCGGACAGGTGGCCGACCTCGGGTGCGGGCCCGGGCGGGTCACCGCGTACCTGGACTCGCTGGGGCTGTCCGTGTTCGGCCTGGACCTGTCGGCGTCGATGCTCGCCGTGGCCCGCAGGGAGAACCCGGGGCTGCGGTTCGAGCAGGGCTCGATGCTGGCCCTGGATCTCCCGGACGGGGAACTGGCGGGCGTCGTCTCCTGGTACTCGACGATCCACACCCCCTTGGACCGCCTGCCCGGCCTCTTCGCCGAGTTCCACCGCGTCTTGGCGCCGGGGGGCCATCTGCTGCTCGGCTTCCAGGTCGGCGACGAGCCGCGCCACCTCTCCGAGCCCTATGGCCACCCGGTGTCCCTGGACTTCCTGCGGCGCCGCCCGGAGCGGGTCGCCGAACTGCTGACGGCGGCCGGCTTCGCCCTCCGCTCCAGCACCGTACGGGAACGGGACGAGACGTTCACGGAGTCGTCACCGCACGCGTTCCTGACGGCCCGCAAGCCGTAGCCCGCGTCGCCTCCGCGGCGCTCACCCCCCGTACAGTCCCTCCACCTCCCGTGCGAAGTCCCGCATGATCGCCCGGCGGCGCGGTTTCATCGACGGGGTGAGGTGGCCGGCCTGTTCCGTGAAGTCCACGGGGAGGACGGTGAAGCGGCGGATGGACTCGGGGCGGGAGACCAGCTGGTTGGCCTCGTCCACGGCTCGCTGCAGGACCGCCGTCAGGTCGGGATCGCCGACCAGGAATTCGGCGGGGACCGGGTGTTCGCCGTTCATCAGGCGCCAGTGGGTGACGCCCTCCATGTCCAGGGTGATCAGGGCGGAGACGTAGGGGCGGCCGTCGCCCAGGACCATGCACTGGGAGATCAGGGGGTGGGAACGCAGCCGGTTCTCCAGGGGCGCCGGGGCCACGGTCCTGCCGCCCGCCGTGATCAGGACCTCCTTCTTCCGGCCCGTGATCGTCAGGTACCCGTCGTCGTCCAGGCGCCCGAGGTCGCCCGTCGGGAACCAGCCGTCGTACGTCGCCGGGACGACCCCGCCGGCGTGCGGGTCCCAGTAGCCGCGGAAGACCTGGCCGCCGGACAGCAGTATCTCGCCGTCCGCCGCGATGCGGACCCGCGTGCCCGGCAGCGGGCGGCCGACCGTGCCCAGGCGCGGTTTCTGCGGGGGTGTCACCGTGGCCGCGCCCGTCGACTCGGTCAGGCCGTAGCCCTCGTGGACGTCGATGCCGGCGCCCGCGTAGAAGGCGGCCAGGTGACGGCCCAGCGGGGAGCCGCCGCAGATGACGTGGCGCAGGCGGCCCCCGAGGGCACTGCGGATACGGCGGTAGACGAGAGCGTCGTGGAAGGCTCGGGCCGTCTTCAGGAAACGGCTCGGGCCGGGGCCGGTGCCGTGCTGCCGGGCCTCGACCGCCTCGCCGTAGCGGCGGGCCACCCCGGCCGCGCGGTCGAAGGACGACGCCCGGCCGCGGCGCTCGGCGGTCGCGCGCGCATTGTCGTGGATCTTCTCCAGCATGTACGGGATGGCCGGCAGGAACGTCGGCCGGAAGCTCGCCAGGTCGGCCAGCAGGTCCTCCGCCCCCAGGCTCGGCGCGTGCCCCAGCCGGACGCCCGCGCGGACGCAGGCCACCGCGACCATGCGGCCGAAGACGTGGGACAGCGGCAGGAAGAGCAGCGTCGACGGTTCCTCGCTCGTCCGGGCCGTCCGGGCCGTCCGGGCCGTCCGGGCCGTCCGGGCCGTCCGGGCCGTCCGGGCCTTGAAGACCGGGTGGAGGAGTTCGATCGCGTTGTCGACCTCCGTCAGGAAGTTGCCGTGGGTCAGCGCGCAGCCCTTCGGGCGGCCCGTCGCGCCCGAGGTGTAGATGAGGGTGGCCGGCGTGTCGGGGCCGAGGACGCCCCGGCGTACCGCGACCTCCTGGTCCGGGACGGCCGTCGCGCCGAGCTCCGCCAGGCGGTCGACGTGCCCCTGCTCCATGGTCCACAGGTGGCGCAGGCCGAGCAGGTGGTCGCGTTGCGGGTCGAGGGCCGCCGCCTGGGCGACCGTCTCCGTCATCAGGGCCACCGCGCCGGAGTCCTGGAGGATCCAGCGGGTCTGGAAGGGGGAGGAGGTGGGGTGGACGGGGACCGTGACCAGGCCGGCGGCCCAGGCGGCGAAGTCCAGCAGCGTCCACTCGTACCTCGTACGCGCCATGACCGCGATCCGGTCGCCCGGCGTCAGGCCCTCCGCGATCAGCCCCTTGGCCAGGGCCAGCACCTGGCCGGCGAACTGCGCCGCCGTCACGTCCGTCCATCCGCCGTCCGCGTCCCGGCGGCTGAGGACGCGGCGCCCGGGGTCGGCGCCCGCGTTCTCGAACGGCAGGTCGGCCAGCGAGCCGTGCGTCACCGGCGGCACCAGCGGGGGGACGTACGCCTCGCGCACCTCCCCGTCCAGCCGCCGCGTCTCCGGCTCCACGAGCACCGGGCCCGCGTCCGGGTCGTAGTCGAACTCCGATGCCGGGGAGGGGTCCGGACCGGAGAACGGCGAGGACGCCGACGAGGACGCGAACGAGGACGAGGACGAGATGGGCATGGCAGCTCCTGGGGCCTGCAGCTACGCACTGCTCTGCTGCATGTGGTACGCGCGGTGCGCACCGAGTCGTTCACCGGCGGCACGCGCCCGCGGATGTTACCGCCGGTCACAAGCGTGATCGTACGGCGCCCTCATGAGGAGTTCGTGCGGGTTCGGGAAGGGTCGGGAGAGGGTCCGGGGAGAGTCCGGAGCCGGGACGGCGCGATCCGGGGAGTGCGGAGCCCAAGGGGGCCCACCTCACCCCTCCCCCACTCGTGACGTAGGCTTACCCGCGGTAACCAAGGTGGCCTGCCTACGGGGGACGTGGAGATGACCGGCACCGGATCCGCTGTGGACACCGTCGTCCTCCCCCGCTCCCCCGCCCTCGCCCCGCTGCTCGCCCGCGGTGCCCTGCGCTCCCCCTTCAAGCGGCCCCGCCCGGACGCGTCCTTGCCCCGCACCCGGCTCGTACTGCCCTCCGTCCGGGTCGACCTCGCGCGGCTGGCCGCCTACGAGCGGGTGTGCGGCTTCCCGACCGGCGACGACGCCCTGCCGATCACCTATCCGCACGTGCTCGGCTTCCCAGCGGCCATGAGCCTGATGAGCCGCGCGGACTTCCCGCTGCCGCTGCTCGGCCTGGTGCACACCTCGGTCGACATCACCCGGCACACCGCCCTGCCGGCTGCGGGCGTGTACGAACTGACCGTGTACACAGCCGACTTGGCGCCGCACCGGCGCGGCACTCAGGCCACCGTCGTCACCGTGATGAGGACGGCGGGCGGGGACGTCGTATGGGAGTCGACGAGCACCTACCTGGCCCGCCACCGCACCGGCCGGCCCGCGCCCGAGCCCGCGCGGCCGGAGCGCGAGCCCCTGCCCGCCGTCTCCGAGTGGCGGCTCGCCCCGGACCTGGGCCGGCGCTACGGCGCCGCGTCCGGCGACCGCAACCCGATCCACCTCCACCCGCTCACCGCCCGCCCGTTCGGCTTCCGCCGGGCGATCGCGCACGGCATGTGGACCGTGGCCCGCTGCCTCGCCGCCCACGGCGCCCCCGAAGCCGCCCTGGTCCGGGCCGAGTTCCGGGCGCCCGTGCCGCTGCCGGGCACGGCCGTCCACGCCGCCGACGACATCGGCCGCTTCGAACTGCGCGACCCCTCCGGCCGGCGTACCCACCTGACGGGCGAGGTGCTTCCGCTGCTCACCTGACCCTCAAGCCGCGGGCGGGATCCAGGCCCGGGGTGGCGTCGGCCCGGGCGGCGAACGACTCGGCGGCCACGTCCCGGTCCGCGGCGAGGATCAACCGCGTGACGAACGCGACGAACTCCGTGCGCACCGCGGCGACTTCGGCCGCGAACGGCTCCCCGTGCGTAGCCCGCCGGTGCGGCACCGCCCAGCCCTCCGGGTGTTGCGCGGTGTGCGTGAAGAACGCCCGCGGCCACTCTCGGAGTCGGCGGCCGGCGGCGCGTCGGAACGGACCGAGACCCGCACGGCACCCACGCGGGCAAGCCTGCGTTCGAGGCCCCGGCCGCGGGCCCGCCGAACGACCCGGCCGGAACCGGATCGACCGGATCGACCGGATCGACCGGATCGACCGGATCAGGATGCCTGGTTCTGCGCCCGCGCCCGGTCGTCGGCCGCGTCCTCCTGGCCGGCGCTGGCCTCGAAGTTCGCCTTCATACGGTCCACCCGCCGGACGACCTGCTCCGACGCCCGGTCCCGCTCCTTGCGCAGGGCGACGAGGCTGATCGGGGCCGAAATCACCATGGCGAGCACGAGGATCCACAGGCCGTTGGAGCTGCCGAGGCCGCGCGGGGCGATGCCGGAGTAGACGAGGCCCCAGACGACCACGAGGCAGCCCGCGAAGATCCCGAGGCGCATCAGCGTGTAGCGGAGCATCTCAATCCACTCTTCCGTTCCGGACATTTCCACAGGGGCTCCGTCCAGTGAAGCACGCCCGGTACCCGATCGTGAAAGGGGGTGCCAAAAGGAGGTAAAGCCTCAGGTCAGCGGCAGCAGCATGATCACGTCGTCGCGGTCGTCGTCCGGCGCGACCCGGATGGCGCCGGGCACCCGCCCGACCTCCTTGTAGCCGCAGGAGGCGTAGAACCGCTCCAGGCCGAGCCCGCCGCGGCAGGAGAGCCGGATCGCCTCGATGCCGTCGAAGCCGCGGGCCGCGTCCGCCGCGGCCGCCATCAGGTCCCGGCCGTAGCCCCGGCCCTGGTGGCGCGGGTGCACCATCACCGTGTAGAGCCACAGCCAGTGGGTCATCAGCGGGTGGGTGTTGAAGGTCAGGAAGGCCGTCGCGGCGACCCGCCCCTCCTCGTCGTGGCCCACCAGCAGCCGGGCGCGGCCCTCGGCCAGCGTCACGAAATGCCTCACCAGCTCGGGCCGTATCGTCTCCCGCGTCACCGGCGGCACGAAACCGACCGCACCGCCCGCGTTCGTCACGTCGGCCCACAGGTCGAGGATGCCGTCGCGCAGGGCGGGGTCGACGGCGGGGTCAAGAGCGAAAGTAAGGGGCATTGACGCATAGTATCTATTACGCCAGTGCCCTCGCAGCCACTTTCAGGTCGGAGACCAGCCCCCGGTACGCCCCTTCCCGGTCCTCAGCCCGCAGCACGGACGAGGGGTGCACGGTCGGAACGAGCCGCTCCGGGCGCCCGTGGATCTCCTCCTCCAGCACGGTCCCGCGCACCTCGGTCACCCGGAACGACGGGCCCAGCAGCGCCTTGCCGGCCGTCGCGCCCAGGAGCACGATCAGCTCGGGCTCGACGAGTGCCAGCTCGGCCGCCAGCCAGGGCCCGCACGCCCTCGTCTCCCGCAGGGTGGGCGCCTTGTGGATACGGCGCCCGTGCGGTCCGGACCGCGTGAACTTGAAGTGCTTGACCGCGTTGGTGACGTACGCCTCCTCCGGGTCGATGCCCGCCTCGGCCAGCGCCCGGTCCAGCAGCTTCCCGGCCGGCCCGACGAACGGCCGGCCCCGCCGGTCCTCCTGGTCCCCGGGCTGCTCGCCGACGAGCACGACCCGGGCGTCGGCGCTCCCGGCGCCGAACACGGTCTGCGTGGCGTCCCGGTGCAGCGGGCAGCCCCGGCAGCCGGCCGCCGCCTCGCTCAGGGCGGCCAGATCCGCGCGGGCCGGGACGAAGGGCTCGGCGGTGTAGGCGTCCTCGGGCGCCGCGGGCGCCGCAGGCGCCTTGGACGTCCCGGAGCTCCCGGCGGTCTTGGGTTTCGTACCGGCCATGCCGGACGGGTACCCGCCCGGCCCGCGGCGTCACGGCCCGCGCCGGCTCACACCCGCATGGGCTGCGGGGACTCGCGGCGCGCGGGGTCCGGGCCGTCGTGCTCCCGGATGATCTCGTACCGCGTGTTGCGCTCCACCGGCCGGAAGCCCGCGTCGCGGATCAGTTCCAGCAGGTCGTCGCGGGTCAGCTTGTCCGGGGTGCCGAAGTTGTCCGCGTCGTGCGTGATCTTGTACTCGACGACCGAGCCGTCCATGTCGTCGGCGCCGTGCTGCAGCGCGAGCTGCGCGGTCCGCACGCCGTGCATCACCCAGAAGACCTTGACGTGCGGGACGTTGTCGAACAGCAGCCGCGAGACGGCGAAGGTCTTCAGCGCCTCGGCGCCGGTCGCCATCGTCGTACGGGCCTGGAGGCGGTTGCGGACCTTGCCGTCCTTCATGTCCACGAAGTCGTGCTGGTAGCGCAGCGGGATGAAGACCTGGAAGCCGCCGGTCTCGTCCTGCAGCTCACGCAGCCGCAGCACGTGGTCCACGCGGTGGCGGGGTTCCTCGATGTGGCCGTACAGCATGGTGCACGGGGTCTTCAGACCCTTCTCGTGGGCGAGGCGGTGGATCCGGGACCAGTCCTCCCAGTGGGTCCGGTGGTCCACGATGTGTTGCCGGACCTCCCAGTCGAAGATCTCCGCGCCGCCGCCGGTGAGGGACTCGAGCCCGGCGTCGATCAGCTCGTCGAGGATCTCGGAGGCGGACAGCCCGGAGATCGTCTCGAAGTGGTGGATCTCGGTGGCCGTGAACGCCTTCAGCGACACGTCGGGCAGGGCGGCCTTCAACTCCCGCAGGGAGCGCGGGTAGTAACGCCACGGCAGGTTGGGGTGAAGGCCGTTGACGATGTGCAGCTCGGTGAGGTTCTCCGACTCCATCGCCTTGGCCAGCCTCACGGCCTCCTCGATGCGCATCGTGTACGCGTCCTTCTCGCCCGGCTTGCGCTGGAAGGAGCAGTAGGCGCAGGACGCGGTGCACACGTTCGTCATGTTGAGGTGCCGGTTGACGTTGAAGTGCACCACGTCACCGTTCTTGCGGGTGCGCACCTCGTGGGCGAGGCCGCCGAGCCACGCCAGGTCGTCCGACTCGTACAGCGCGATGCCGTCCTCGCGGGTCAGCCGTTCACCGGAGCGGACCTTCTCCTCCAGCTCGCGCTTGAGCCCGACGTCCATGCCCATACCTCTTTCCTGAAGACTGCGACAACCGTACTCCCCCACCCTCCGGGCGGGGGTGCCCCCAAACGGCGCTCCGCGCCTGAAGGATCAGACCTCTTCGGGCAGCTCACCCACCCGGTTCTCCCACTTCGTGGAGAGCACGATCGTGGTACGGGTCCGGGAGACGCCCTTGGTGCCGGACAGCCGCCGGATGATGCTCTCCAGTCCGTCGACGTCCGGCGCGCGCACCTTGAGCATGAAGGAGTCGTCGCCCGCGATGAACCAGCAGTCCTCGATCTCGGGCAGGTCCTTCAGCCGCTGTGCCACGTCCTCGTGGTCGGCGGCGTCGGAGAGCGAGATGCCGACCAGGGCGGTGACGCCGAGGCCGAGCGAGGCGGCGTCCACGGTGGCGCGGTAGCCGGTGATGACACCGGCCGCCTCCAGCCGGTTGATGCGGTCGGTGACGCTCGGTCCCGACAGGCCGACGAGGCGCCCCAGCTCCGCGTACGAGGCCCGGCCGTTCTCCCTCAGGGCCTGGATGAGCTGCCTGTCCACCGCGTCCATGCGATCGAAGCCTTCCACTGGAGAGATCCGGTGAGGGATCTCGAGAAGTTCCTGAAGTGTGTCGAGTGGTACTGGTACTACCGGTGTTGCTCTTGCCGCCCGTCGCTCACGAAGGCCGTGAGCCGCCGCCCAGTTCGCCCTCCCAGCGGCGGTAGAGGCGGTGGGGCACGCCCACGGCGTCCAGGGCCCGGCCGGCCACGAAGTCCACCAGGTGCTGGATGTGCGTGGCCCCGGCGTAGAAGGCGGGCGAGGCGGGCAGGACGGTGGCCCCCGCGTCGTCCAGGGTCACCAGGTGCCGCAGCGTCTGGCCGTGCAGCGGGGTCTCCCGTACGGCCACGACCAGCGGCCTGCCCTCCTTGAGGGTCACGCTCGCCGCCCGCTGCAGCAGGTCCTTCGACAGCCCGAGGGCGACCCCCGCCACGCAGGCCGTCGAGGCGGGCACGATCAGCATGCCCTTCGCCGGGTACGACCCGGAGGACGGCCCGGCCGCCAGGTCACCGGCGCTCCAGTGCCGTACCCCCGTGACGTCCACGTCGAACGTGCCGGGCTTGCCGTCGGCCCCCAGGGACAGCCACTCCCGCAGGTCGTCCTGCCAGTGGGCGTCCCGGAAGGAGATGCCGGTCTCGTCGAGCAGGGTGAGCCGCGAGGCCCGGCTGACCACCAGGTCGACGCTCTGACCGGCGTCGATCAGCGCCCGCAGCACAGCGGCCGCATACGGAGTGCCGGAAGCCCCGGACACCCCCACGATCCAAGGCGCGCGCTGCGTTTCTCCTACGTTCACACGTCGAGCCTACCGGCGAAGCGGGCGGAACTCAGGACCGGCCGGACACCTTCGCGAGAGCCCGGCGCCAGAGCGGCCGGCTCCGGCGCCCTACACCGTCAGCCCGCGCACCAGCAGGTCCAGCAGCGCGCACACGAACAAGGCGATGCCGATGAAGCCGTTGACACTGAAGAACGCCCGGTTCAGGCGGGACAGGTCGTGGGGGCGGACGATGGTGTGTTCGTAGACGAACGCGCCCGCGACGACGACCAGGCCCAGCCAGAAGAAGGCGCCGGCGTCGGTGGCGAGGGCGTACCAGACGAACAGGGCCGTGGTGATCAGGTGGCAGGCCCTCGCCCCCCAAATGGCGGCCGGGATGCCGAAGCGGGCCGGGACCGACTTGACGCCGATCTCGCGGTCGGTCTCCACGTCCTGGCAGGCGTAGATGAGGTCGAAGCCGCCGATCCAGATGCCGACGGCCAGGCCCAGGATCACCGCTTCCCAGGACCAGGCGCCGGAGATCGCCAGCCAGCCGCCGACCGGGCCGATCGCCTGGGCCAGGCCCAGGATGGCCTGCGGGAAGTTGGTGAACCGCTTGCCGTAGGGGTAGACCACCATCGGGATCACCGCGAGAGGGGCGAGCGCCAGGCACAGGGGGTTCAGCAGGGCCGCCGCCGCCAGGAAGACCACCAGGGCGATCAGGGCGCCGGTCCACGCGTGGCGGACGGACATGGCACCGGTGACCAGCTCGCGGTGCGCGGTCCTGGGGTTGCGGGCGTCGATCTCCCGGTCGATGATCCGGTTGACCGCCATGGCGAACGTGCGCAGACCCACCATGCAGATGGTGACCAGCAGCAGCCTGCCCCAGTGGATGGTCCTGTCCCACTCGTACATCGCCGTGAGGGAGGCGATGTACGCGAAGGGCAGCGCGAAGATCGAGTGCTCGATCATGACCAGGCGCAGGAAGGCCCTGGTGCGTCCTGGTTGCGGTAGTGCAGCGGAAGCCGAGCTCACAATCCGTATTCCTTCCAGCGGCGGTCCACCTTCGCCGCCGTCTCCGGGTCGGACAGCACCATCTCCGGCCACCCGCCGTCGCGCGTGTAGCCCTCCTCGGGCAGCTTCTTCGTCGCGTCGATGCCCGCCTTGCCGCCCCAGAACTGCTGGTAGGAGGCGTGGTCGAGGTGGTCGACGGGGCCTTCCACGACCGTGAGGTCGCGGGCGTAGTCCGTGTTGCCCAGGGCCCGCCAGGCGACCTCGTGCAGGTCGTGCACGTCGCAGTCGGCGTCGACGACCACGATCAGCTTGGTCAGCGACATCATGTGCGCCCCCCAGATGGCGTGCATCACCTTCTGGGCGTGCTTGGGGTACTTCTTGTCGATCGAGACGATCGCGCAGTTGTGGAAGCCGCCGGCCTCGGGGAGGTGGTAGTCCACGATGTCCGGGACGATGATCTTCAACAGGGGGAGGAAGAAGCGCTCCGTCGCGCGGCCGAGCGGGCCGTCCTCCGTCGGGGGGCGGCCGACGACGATCGACTGCAGCAGGGGCCGCTTCCGCATCGTCACGCAGTCGATGGTCAGCGCCGGGAAGGGCTCCTGCGGGGTGTAGAAGCCGGTGTGGTCGCCGAAGGGGCCCTCCGGCAGCATCTCGCCCGGCTCCAGCCAGCCCTCCAGGACGACCTCGGCGTTGGCCGGGACCTGCAGCGGTACGGTCTTGCAGTCGACCATCTCGATCCGCTTGCCCGCGACGAAACCGGCGAACAGGTACTCGTCGATGTCCCCGGGGAGGGGGGCGGTCGAGGCGTACGTCACCGCCGGGGGGCAGCCGAAGGCGATGGCCACCGGCAGGCGCTCACCGCGCCGGGCCGCCACCTGGTAGTGGTTGCGGCTGTCCTTGTGGATCTGCCAGTGCATGCCGATGGTGCGCTTGTCGTGGCGCTGCAGGCGGTACAGGCCCAGGTTGCGGACGCCGCTCTCCGGGTCCTTGGTGTGGGTGAGGCCCAGGTTGAAGAAGGAGCCGCCGTCCTGGGGCCAGGTGAACAGCGCCGGCAGCCGGTCGAGGTCGACGTCGTCGCCGTGCAGGACGACCTCGTGCACGGGGGCGCTGTCCGACTTCACCTTCTTCGGCGGTACGTGCGTCATCGCGCCGAGCTTGCCGAAGGCCTCGCGCACGCCGATGAAGCCCTGCGGCAGCTCGGGCCGCAGCAGCCCGCCGATCTTTTCGGTGATCTCGCCGTACGACTTCAGGCCGAGGGCCTTCAGCAGGCGCCGGTCGGTGCCGAAGACGTTCATGGCCAGCGGCATGGCCGAGCCCTTCACGTTCTCGAAGAGCAGTGCGGGACCGCCGGACTTCTGCACGCGGTCGACGATCTCACCGACCTCCAGATACGGGTCGACCTCGGCCTTGATGCGCTTGAGGTCGCCCTCGCGCTCCAGCGCCCTGAGCAGGGAGCGAAGATCGTCGTAAGCCATGTGTCCCAGTATCGCCGAGGCGCTCGCGGCTCCCGCGACCGCCCCACACCACCGCCGGCCGGCGCGCATCAGTCCCGGGTGGCCCGCTCCAGGTCGTCGTGGTGCCGGCGCGGCCGGGTGGTCACCATGCCCGTGCGGGAGTTCTGTCCGGCGGCTGCCGGATGCGAGGGCTCTTCCCTGCCGGTCCGACGGCTGACCACGGGACCCGTGTTTTCGCCACCGGCTACCCTGGCCCTGCCACCGGGGCCGTCGTCGCAGAGCCCCGCCGTCGTTTCCAGGGGACTTGTCGACATGCTCAGGGTGCTGATGTTCCTCGTGCCGCTGGCACTGGTGATCTTCGCGTTCATCGACTGCCTGAACACGCCCGAGGACGAGGTGAAGCACCTGCCCAAGATCGCTTGGGTCTTCATCATCCTGCTGTTCTGGGTCGTCGGCCCGATCGTCTGGCTCGTCGCCGGCAAGAACCGGCAGCTCGCGGTGGACGGCCGTACGTCCCCGGAGTGGCAGCGCGGCGGGCGGGCCCGGTACGTCGCCCCGGACGACAACCCCGAGTTCCTGAAGTCCCTCGCCGAGGAGAACGAGAAGGACGAGCAGCTCCTGAAGAACTGGGAGGCCGACCTGCGCCGCCGCGAGGAGGAGCTGCGCCGCAAGGAGCGCGGCGAGGAGCCGAAGGACGGCTGACCCGTCCCGGGCCCCTCGGCGCTCCTCAGCGCAGCCGGGACGACGACAGGATCGACAGCAGGTGGGCCGGGACCATCACCCAGGTGATGGCGGCGAGGCCGATCAGGGCCCAGCGGGTGACGTCGACGCCACCGGTGATCGTGTCGCCGATCGCCGCGGCGAGCAGCAGCAGGGACGCCTCGATGCCGTTGGTCAGGCGGTGGACCTTGAAGGCGGCGGCCAGCCGGCGGACCGCGGCCACGCCCTGGGAGCGCGGCCGGGTCGACTCGTCGTCGGCGACGGTCAGGCCGCGCCGGGCGCGGGCCACGTCCACCAGGTCGGTGGAGGCCTTCAGCAGGACCACGCCGAGGGCGGTCGCGAGGCCCAGGGACACCCAGCCGCCGAAGCCGGAGCGGGCCGCGTGGAAGCCGGCGCCCGCCATCAGGGCGGCGTCGGCGAGGTAGGCGCCGAGCCGGTCGACGTAGATGCCGGTGGCGCTGTTCTGGCCCTTCCAGCGGGCGACCTCGCCGTCCACGCAGTCGAAGAGCAGGAAGAGCTGCATCAGCACGGCGGCCAGGACGGGACCGGTCAGGCCCGGGACCAGCAGCGCGGCCCCGGAGGCGACGCCGCACACCACCATGGTCCAGGTCAGCTGGTCGGGGGTGACGGGTGTGCGCACCAGCTGCCGGGTGAGGCGCAGGGATATCTTCCGCATGTACAGGCGGCCCGCCCAGTGCTCGCCGTTGCGGCTCGCCAGCTTCGCCCGCGGCTGGCAGACCTCCCGCAGCTCCTCCAGGACCGGAGCAGCACCCATGACCGTTCCTCCCACCCACCGGGCCCGACCGCCGCGCACGCGGCGATGATCGGGACAGGGTACCGAGTGGGTGCGGAGCCGTTGCCAGGCGGTCGCGCGGTCAGCAGAGTGAGCCCATGGATCACGCACAGGCACGTTCTTGGCTCGCCACCGCTCTCGCCGAGGCCCGCGCCGGGCTGGCCGAGGGCGGCGTCCCCATCGGCGCCGCGCTCCACGCGGCCGACGGCACCCTTCTCGGCCGCGGCCGCAACCGCCGCGTCCAGGACGACGACCCCTCCACGCACGCGGAGACGGCCGCGTTCCGTGCCGCGGGCCGGCAGCGCTCCTACCGGGGCACGACGATGGTGACGACCCTCTCGCCCTGCTGGTACTGCAGCGGCCTGGTCCGCCAGTTCGGCATCTCGCGGGTGGTGATCGGTGAGGCGACCACCTTCCGGGGCGGGCACGACTGGCTCGCGGAGCACGGTGTGGAGGTCGTGGTGCTGGACGATCCGGAGTGCGTCGAGCTGATGCGGGACTTCATCGGGAAGCATCCGGACCTGTGGAACGAGGACATCGGCGCGTAGTCATGGGCACGTGATCATGGGCGCGTGGTCATGGGCGCGCGGTCAGTTCAAGCAGGCGTTCGAAACGGGACCGCCAGCGCTGCTCCGTCTCCCTCTCGCCCTGGAACTCGTGGGTGAGGCGGAGGGTGGTGCCGTCCTCCCCGTGGCGCTCCAGGTGGAAGCGGATCCGGCCGCCGCCCTCCACGGTGTACTCGGCGACCCGGTCCACGTCCCACGCGGTGATCCGCCCGCTGCCGAGCCCGCGCAGGGTCACCGCGCGAGTCCCTCCGGGGTGGCCAGCTCCGGCCAGACCTGCTCCATGGGCCGGGGAAGCCGCACCAGGAAGGCGAGGATGTGCGTGTTCCCGTGGGTCTGGCTGGTGCCCTGTTCGATGGATCCGGTCATGGCACCAGTGTCCCCGAGCGGCCGGTCAGACGCCCGAGTACGAGTGCTTGCCGCTGACGAAGATGTTCACGCCGTAGTAGTTGAACAGCCAGCAGCCGAAGGCGATGAGCGCGATGTAGGCCGCCTTGCGGCCCTTCCAGCCGGCCGTGGAGCGGGCGTGCAGGTAGCAGGCGTAGGCGACCCAGGTGATGAAGGACCAGGTCTCCTTGGGGTCCCAGCCCCAGTAGCGGCCCCAGGCGGACTCGGCCCAGATGGCGCCCGCGATGATCGTGAACGTCCACAGCGGGAAGACGGCCGCGTTGACGCGGTAGGAGAACTTGTCCAGGGACGCCGAGGCGGGCAGCCGCTCCAGGACGGAGGTCGCGAAGCGGCCGGGCTTCCCGCCGGAGGCGAGCTTGCTCTCGTAGGAGTCCTTGAACAGGTACAGCAGGGTGCCGACCGCGCCGACGTAGAAGACCGCGCCGCAGAAGATCGCGGTGGAGACGTGGATGTAGAGCCAGTACGACTGCAGGGCCGGGACCAGCTGGTCGCTCGCCGTGTAGAGGACGGTGACCGCGAGGCCGAGGTCGAGCAGGACCGTGGTGGTCAGGAACAGGCCGAGCCAGCGCACGTTCTTCTTCAGCGCGAGCAGCAGCAGGTACACGCCGACCGCGGTCGCGGAGAAGGTGATGTTGAACTCGTACATGTTGCCCCACGGCGCCCGCTGCACGGAGGCCGCGCGGGCGATCACGCCGCTCGCCTGGATGGCGAAGGCGAGCACGCTGAGGGACACGGCGATCCGGCCGTACAGGTCGCCCTGCTCGTCGCCGCCGTGCGCGCCGGGCCCGTCGGGTACGTCACGGGCGCCGGCCGAGGACCGTACGACGACCTCGGGCCGTTCGAGGACGGTGGTGCCCCCGGCGGACTTCACCTTCACCGCCGGGCCCTTCGCCCCGGCCGCGCCGCCGGACTCGGCGGTCAGCGCGGCGGCCGTGCGGGCCACCTTGCTGCGGCTGCCGAAGAGCCATTCGGTGATGTACGCGAAGAAGGCCAGGGTGTAGACGGCCATCGCGGAGTAGATCAGCGTGTTGCTGATGTTCGCGAGGTTTTCGTTGGTCGCCGAGGCCAGCTCGGTCGCGGTGGCGAGAGTCATTCCTTCTCAGCCCCTTCGGCAGGTACGGGGGTGTCGGCGTCCGGCTCCCGGTCGGGGTCGGCGTCGGTCTGTGCGGGTGCCTTGTCGTGGACGAGGGCGGCCAGGTCGCCGAGCTCCTCGGGGAGTTTCGCGGACTCGCTGCGGCCCAGGCCCGCCATCTCGACGACCGTCACGCCGTCGGCGCCCTCCACGGCGCGCACCCAGACCCGGCGGCGCTGGATGAACAGGGAGCCGGCGAGGCCGGCGATCGCGGCGATCGCGCCGGTGAGCGCCCAGCCGGTGCCGGGCTGCTGGACGATCTGGAAGCCGGCCCACTCCTTGATGTCCTTCTCGAAGGTGATGGAGCCGGCGCCGTCCGGCAGCGTCATCGTCTCGCCGGGCAGCAGCCGGGCCGCGACGATGTCGCCCTTGGCGTCCTTGAACTGCTTCAGCTTCGGGCTCTTGGTGTCCAGCTGGTAGACGTTCTGCGGGAGGCCCGAGTCGACGCCCAGGTCGCCGTGGAAGCCGGTCAGCGCGAGGACGGGGAAGTCCAGCGCGGGGAACTGGGAGAACATCGTCCCCTTGCCGGCGCCGGCGAAGGTCGGCACGAAGAACGCGGGGAAGCCGAGCTGCTCGGACTCGCCCTTGGCGTTCTTGTAGCCGTCGAGCACCTTGATCGCGCCCTGCGAGGTGACGTTGCCGTCCACGGGGAGCAGCGGCACGGCCTGCCGGTAGACCACGTCGCCCTTGCCGTCCCGGACGGTGACGGTCGGGGCGTAGCCGTGGCTGACCAGGTACACCCGGGCGTCGTCGACGGCCAGCGGGTGGTTGGGCGAGATGGTGGCCTTCCGGTCCTTGCCGTGGGCGCCCACGCTGTAGGTGATGTCCGCCTTGTAGACGCGCGGGGTGCCCTTCTGCGGGCCGGTGCGCTGGTAGGTGCCGGTGAACTCCTTCAGGTTGAAGCTGAACGGGACCAGGTCGTCGTCGTTGAAGAGGTTGCCGGACTTGAAGTCGTCGTACTGGGTGAGGGTGTTGGTGAAGCCGTCGCCCTCGACGACCAGCTTGTTGCCCTCGGTCTTGTACAGCTGGCCCCAGGCGAAGGCGATCAGCATCACGATCAGGGCGAGGTGGAAGACGAGGTTGCCTGCCTCGCGCAGGTAGCCCTTCTCGCCGGCGACGGCGTCACCGGCGAGGTGAGCGCGGAAGCGCCGCTGCTTCAGCACCTTCAGCGCGGCCTCGTGGACCTCCTCGGGCGGGGCGGCGGTGCGCCAGGTGGCGTACGCGGGCAGCCGGGTGAGCCGCTTGGGGGCGCCCGGCGGGCGGCCGCGCAGCTGGCCGACGAACTGCCAGGTGCGGGGCACGATGCAGCCGATGAGGGAGATGAACAGCAGGATGTAGACCGCGGAGAACCACACCGAGCTGTAGACGTGGAACAGGCCGAGTTCGTCGTAGATCGGCCCGAGCGTCCTGTGCGCCTGCTTGAAGGCCTCGACCTTCATGGCGTCGGTGCCGTCCTGCGGGATCAGCGAGCCGGGGACAGCGCCGAGGGAGAGCAGGAACAGCAGCAGCAGCGCGACCCGCATGGAGGTCAGCTGCCGCCAGAACCAGCGGGCCCAGCCGAGGATCTCGCGGCCGGTCCAGGTGAGCCATCCGGTCGGGCCGGGCGCGCGGTTGCCGCCGAAGGAGCCGGGTACGGCGGTCTCGGCGGGGGCGGTGGACAGCTGGGAGCCGGCGGCGCTCAGCTCCTCCTCGCCGGGGGGCACCACCGCCGGGGTCCCGTCGCTGGTCGTACTGCCGGTCGGCGTCTTGCTCATGTTCAGATCCCCACAGTGAAGCCGTTGGACCAGGTCTGCATCTTCTGCACCAGCAGGTCCCAGGCGCCGGTCAGCAGCAGCACGCCGGTCACGATCATCATCGTGCCGCCGATGCGCATCACCCAGACGTAGTGGCGCTTGACCCAGCCGAAGGCACCCAGCGCCTTGCGGAAGGCGATCGCGGTGAGCACGAACGGGATGCCGAGTCCGGCGCAGTAGGCGACGGTCAGCAGGGCGCCGCGCCCGGCGCTGGCCTGTTCGAAGGAGAGCGTCTGGACGGCGGAGAGGGTCGGGCCGATGCACGGGGTCCAGCCGATCCCGAACAGGGCCCCGAGCAGGGGGGCGCCCACCAGGCCGGTGGCCGGCCGCCGGTGGAAGCGGAGCTCGCGCTGGGTCAGCCAGGGCATCAGGCCCATGAAGAAGACGCCCATGAGGACCATGAGCACGCCCAGCACCCTGGACAGGACGTCCTTGTAGTCCTGCAGGGTCTGCCCGAAGTAACCGAACAGCGCCCCGCCGGAGACGAAGACCACGGTGAAGCCGAGCACGAAGAGCGAGGCGCCGACGGCCAACCGCCCGCGCCGGGCCTCGGCCAGATCGGTGCCGGTGACGCCCGTCACGTACGACAGGTAGCCGGGGACGAGCGGCAGGACGCACGGGGAGAAGAAGGAGACGAGCCCGCCGAGCACGGCGACGGGCAGCGCGAGCAGCAGTGCTCCGCTGAACACCGTCTGATTGGGATCAGTGACCGCGGCCAGTAGCACGGCTGCTCACTTCTCCGCGACGACCGGGGCGAGCATCTTGCGCAGCTTCTCCTCGCTGAGCGCCTGCAGGGCGCGCGCGGCGATCTTCCCGTCCCGGTCGATGACGATCGTGCTCGGGATGGCCTGCGGGTTGAGGGTGCCCTTCTCGAAGCGGAGCATGAGCTTGCCCGCGGGGTCGTACAGGCTCGGGTACGGCACCTGGTACTGCTTCTCGAACGCGATGGCCGGCTGGGTGCTGGTGTCGCGGGTGTTGATGCCGAGGAACTGCACGTCCTTGTCGGCGGTTTCCTTGGCCACCTTCACCAGGTTGGGCGCCTCGGCGCGGCAGGGCGCGCACCAGGAGCCCCAGACGTTGAGGACGACGACCTTGCCCTTGTAGGCGGCCATGTCGAGCCGCTTGCCGTCGAGCGTCTCGCCGGACAGGTCGGGGGCGGGCTTGCGCTCGCCCTTCTCCACGGTCGCGATGCCGTCGGCGCCGGCGATGAAGTTGGTGTTGCCCGAGCCGCCGGAGGTGCCTCCGGAGCCGCACGCGGACAGGGTGAGTGCGGCGACGGCGGTCCCGGCGGCGAGCAGGGCGGCGCGGCGACGGACGCGGCTCGGGTGCGTGCGGTGCGGACGGGGCGTACGGTTCGCCCGGTTCGAGCACTGGGGGGCGCGACTGACGGCACTCATGTGAAAAGTTTCGCATGCCCGTTCCGGGGATCTTGGGCACCCCCCTCGCGGCCGGGAAACCGCCCCTCAGGCCGCGTCCGGCGTGCTCCCGGCGCTCTGCGTGCCCGCGCTGCCGCCGGTGTCCTTCAGGAACTCCTTCCAGCCGCCGGCCGGCCGCTGCCCGACGTCGAGGGTGCGCAGCCTGGCGAGCACCTCCGGCTTCTGCACGTCCAGCCAGTCGACGAACTGCCGGAAGGAGACCAGGCGCACGTCCTCGCCCTTCTCCTTCTCCCGCGCGATGTGCTTGAAGGCCTCCTCGACGGCGTCCATGTAGATGCCGCCGTTCCACTGCTCGAAGTGGTTGCCCACGAAGAAGGGCGCCCGGTTCGTCCCGTATGCCCGCTCGAAGCCCCGGATGTAGGCCTGCGCCGACTGCTCGCGCCAGCCGGGGTAGTTGTGGGCGGGGGCCTTGGTGGAGTTGACCGACTGGTTGGCGAGCATGTTGTAGTCCATCGAGAGGACCTCGAACCCGCGGCCGGGGAAGGGTATCTGCTGCAGCGGCAGGTCCCAGATCCCCAGCCGCTTCTCCGGCCACACCTGACGGCCGCCGGGCGAGGAGGCGTCGTAGCGCCAGCCGAGCTCGCGGGCGGTGGGCAGCAGCCGGTCCTGGCCGAGCAGGCAGGGGGTGCGGCCGCCGACGAGCTCCTTGTCGTAGTCGAAGGGCAGGGCGGGCAGGTCGCTGAAGCCGGTGTTGGTCCGCCACTGCTTCACGAAGCCCTTGGCCTGGTCGATCTCGCTGCGCCACTGCTTGGACGTCCAGCCCGCGACCGAGCCGTTGCCGGAGCAGAAGTGGCCGTTGAAGTGGGTGCCGATCTCGTGGCCCTCGAGCCAGGCGCGGCGGAGGCTGACCAGGGTGTCCTTGATGTGGCCGTCGGTCAGGTAGCCGATGTCGGAGGCGCCGCGCGGGTTGTTCGGCGGGTCGTAGAGGCGCTTCTTCGACTCGGGCAGCAGATAGAGGCCGGAGAGGAAGAAGGTCATGTGGGCGTCGTGCTGCCGGGCGAGGTCCAGGAAGCGCGGGAACAGGCCGTTGCCGACCTCGCCGGCCCCGTCCCAGGAGAAGATGACGAACTGCGGCGGGGTCTGGCCCGGTTCCAGCGGGACCGGTTCGGCGGGCTGGTGCGGCTGCTTGCCGGTGAAGGAGGTCGAGCCGTCGCCGATGGGACGCACGGCGGGTGCGGAGGGGGTCGCACCGGGTGTACTCGCGCGCCGGGAACCCTCGGTGCGGCNGGGCCGTCCGAGGACTCGAGGCTGCCGCAGCCCGCGAGCCCGACGGCGGCCGCGGCGCCCGCGCCGAGGCCGAGTATTCCCCTTCGGGAGAAGGTGCGCATGGAGATCCCCGATCCGTCACGTCCTCTGGTGGTCACCCACTCAGAGGCCGTGACGAACGCGGGGGTTCCTCGGTCTCATATGAATTTCACAACAAACGTCATGAACGTGTCCGTATGTGACCGAGGACTTACCACATCTTTACGCTCCGTGCTCTACGTGCCGAACGCCTTGCCCTGTCCCTGTCCCTTCCCCTTCACCGGCTTGGCGCCCGCGAGGAGATGGGCGGGGACCAGGTCGCGGGCCGGCTCGGTGTAGCCGACGGAGACGATCCGGTCGCCCCGGTAGGTGAACGTCGTCAGCGAGGCGAGCGTGCACTGCCGCTTGCGCGGGTCGTGCCACAGCCGGCGCCGCTCGACGTAGGAGCGCACGATCCAGATCGGCAACTGGTGGCTGACCAGCACCGCCTCATGCCCGCGCGCCTTGTCCCTGGCCGCGTCCAGCGCGCCCATCATGCGCACCACCTGGTCGATGTACGGCTCGCCCCAGGACGGCCTGAACGGGTTGACCACGTGCTTCCAGTTGGCGGGCCGGCGCAGCGCGCCGTCGCCGACGCCGAAGGTCTTGCCCTGGAAGATGTTGGCCGCCTCGATCAGCCGCTCGTCGGTGGCGAGGTCGAGCCCGTGCGCCTTGGCGATCGGCGTCGCCGTCTCCTGCGCCCGCTCCAGCGGGGAGGCGACGACGTAGGTGATGTCGCGGGGGGCGAGGTGCTCGGCGACCCGCTCGGCCATCTTCCGGCCGAGCTCGGAGAGGTGGTAGCCGGGCAGCCGCCCGTACAGGATCCCGTCCGGGTTCTCCACCTCGCCGTGCCGCATGAGATGGACGACGGTGATGTCGTCGTTCTTCTCGCCGGTCTTCTCGCCGGTCTTCTCGCCGGTCTTCTCGCCGATGTCGCTCACGCCGTCGCCTCCGCCGCCGCCCGGGCCGCCGCCGGAAGGGCGTCGGCGATCCGCTGCAGCGCCGTCTCGTCGTGCGCGGTGGAGACGAACCAGGACTCGAAGGACGAGGGCGGCAGGTAGACGCCGTGCGCCAGCATCGCGTGGAAGAACGCGGTGAAGCGGTACGACTCCTGCGCCCTGGCGTCGTCGTAGTCGCGCACCGGGCGGTCGGTGAAGAACACGGAGAACATGTTGGAGGCGTTCTGCAGGGTGTGCGCCACGCCTTCCTTGGTCAGCGCCTCGGAGACCATGGCCTGGATCTGCTGCGAGACGGCGTCGACCTTGGTGTACGCGGCCTCGTCGAGCAGCCGCAGCTGGGCGAGTCCGGCGGCGGTGGCGACCGGGTTCCCGGACAGGGTGCCGGCCTGGTAGACGGGCCCGGCCGGGGCGAGGTGCGCCATCACGTCGGCGCGGCCGCCGAACGCGGCGGCGGGGAAGCCGCCGCCCATCACCTTGCCGAAGGTCATGAGGTCGGGCACGACCCCGTCGACGCCGTACCACCCGGCACGGCTGGTCCGGAACCCGGTCATGACCTCGTCGGAGACGTAGAGGGCGCCGTTGGCCGCGCAGAGGTCCTTGAGCCCCTGGTTGAACCCGGGCAGCGGCGGCACCACGCCCATGTTGCCGGGCGAGGCCTCGGTGATCACGCAGGCGATCTCGCCCGGGTGGGCGGCGAAGGCGGCGCGTACGGCGTCGAGGTCGTTGTACGGCAGCACGACCGTGTCACCGGCCTGGGCGCCGGTCACGCCCGGGGTGTCGGGCAGGGCGAAGGTGGCGACCCCGGACCCGGCCGCGGCGAGGAGGGAGTCGACATGCCCGTGGTAGCACCCGGCGAACTTGATCACCTTGGACCGCTGGGTGAACCCGCGGGCCAGCCGGATCGCGGACATGGTGGCCTCGGTCCCGCTGGAGACGAGCCGCACCTGCTCCAGCGGCCCGACCCGGCCGGTCATCTCCTCGGCGAGCGCGACCTCGCCCTCACCGGGCGTGCCGAAGGACGTACCGCGCGCCACCGCCTCCTGCACGGCGGCGACCACCTCGGGGTGCGCGTGCCCGAGGATCATCGGCCCCCAGGAGCACACCAGGTCGACGTACTCCCGGCCGTCGGCGTCCTTCAGGTACGCGCCGCTGCCGGACACCATGAACCGGGGCGTACCGCCCACGGCGCGGAAGGCACGCACCGGCGAGTTCACGCCGCCGGGCGTGACGGCCGCCGCACGGTCGAACAGCGCCTGCGAGACGGGGGCTTCGTATGGATATGGCAGTTCGCTCATGACCTGCGACTTCTCCGACTTCTCGGGGGGTTTCCCGGGGGTTCTCCGAATCCGGTGGGCAGTGACCTGTTCAGGGTAGGCCAGCGGCCTCGGCGACCCGGGGGCGGTGGGCCGGGGCGGTGGGCCGGGGGCGGTGAGGCCCGCCCGGAGCGGTGCCGGGCGCCCCGAACGACGGATCCGAGGATTCCGCCCCGCCCATCTGCGAAACTGGGCTCCGCGTACGTATGAACCGTATGTACGAGGCGAAGGATCGTGATCGGGGACCGCGAGCTCCCGCGGGCAGATGGTTCGGCGCACGTTTCGGCGAGCGGCCGTGGGGGAGGTCACTGTCACGATGATCGGGTTGCGCGGCGGGGGACACGCGTCCTAGAAAAGCAGTCGGGTGGAGATATGCATCGCGGTGGCGGACTGGGCGAGGGGACTGACGGCCTGGGTCCTCGACGAGCCCGGCGGGGAAGGCACCGGCGCGAGGGTGAGGAAGCGGCCGAAGCACATCAGGCAAGGGATCTACCGAGGGAGCCCGAACAGGTCGACCGGCGAGCCGGCCGACGGGCCGACCCTCTCGGGGCAGGGAGCAGGAATGGTGGTCGGGTGGGGGTGACGTACAAGTACTTCGGCGCGCCCGACGGCGCGACGGCGGCCCGTGTCCCGATCTCGATGCGTCCCGAGGAGCTCGGCGGCGACGAGCTCGGCATGAACGGCATGTTCACCAAGATCAAGCCGGAGACGATGGCCGCCATGGTGCTGACCGGTATCGAGGGCGTGCCCCTGCACAAGGTGCCGCCCCTGGAACTGGTCGTCCTGCACCCCGACTACGCGGTCGTGAAGCTCCCGATGACGGTCGTCGACCCTCTCCGCGACATCGGCGAGGAAACGGTCGGCGCGGCCGCCTTCATCTGGTCCACGGTCCCGGACCGCGGCGGCCCCCGGGACGCGTTCAACGTGTACCAACTGCTGCACGAGTGGCAGGACTTCTCGCACCGGCTGCACGAGGCGGGGCATCAGCCGTACTGCCTGGTGTGGCCCTGAGCGGGGGCCGTGCTTGACAGGGGCGGGGCTTTCGGGTCCCGCCCCGGCCGGGGTTTTCGGAAACAGCGGCGTCCGTCCGGGCCGCGACGGGATCCGGAAGCGGCTGCGGGCGTGCTCAGGGTGACCGGTCGAGGACGATGATGCCCGCCACGGCTGCCAGGGCTCCCAGCCCCTGGACGGCCAGTGCCCCGGACGTGGCCAGGCGCTCCTGGAAGACCAGGGCGCCCATCAGGACGCCGCCGATCGGCTCGAGGGTGTCGATGACGGGCAGGCTGACCGTCAGGGGGCCGGCCTGGAAGGAACTCTGGGCGAGCAGCATGCCCGTGCCTCCGACGAGGAGCAGCCCGTACGGCTCCCAGTGCGCGAGCACACCGATGCCGTTGTCGCGGAAGAGGCCGGCCACGCTCCTGGTCAGGCTGTCGAGGAGGGCGAACAGCACGCCGGCGGCCGCCGCGTAGAGGGCGGTGCGGGTGCGGCCCGGCCTGCGCAGCCCGACCGGTACGAGGACGCACACGCAGACGGCGGCCAGGGCCAGGAGGGGAAGCCAGTCCCACAGATCCGGCGCCACGATTCCCGTGGAGGGCGGCAGCACCGCCAGGAAGGCGGCCACGCCTCCCGCGGTGCACAGCGCGCCCACCGCCTCCCTGCGGGTGAGGCGCTTCCTGCGGCGCCAGGCGACCATGGGCAGGGCGAAGACGAGGTCCATCGCGGCCAGCGGCAGCACGAGCACGAGCGAACCGAACGCCAGGGCGACGCCCTGGATGACGTAGGAGAGGACCGACATCGCGGCCCCCGCCAGCCACAGCGGTCTGCGCAGCAGGTCCAGGAACAGACGCGGGCGCAGGGACGCGTTCTCGGGTTCCGAGGCCGCGGCGGCCTGCTGCATGACGGCTGCGACGGCGAAGCAGCAGGCGGCTGCCAGTGCCGCAACCACCGCCACGCCCGTCGCCATGGACTCCAGCATGCCGCCCCGTACCGTCCCGGCACGCGTATGCCACCGGCGCGACAGAGGAACCGGGTTGCCCGGCTCACCACTCGAATGGCCGATGCGGAGGGCTTCGGCGACAGCGCCGTGGCGGGGGACGTCGGGAGAAGTGCCGGGAGAAAACCGGTGTGGAAGAGCCTCTCCCGGGTCCTCCGGAGGGGAGCGATATCACGCCCGCAGGACATGCCGCACCCCGAGTCCCGGCTACGTTCCGTCAGTCACCCGAAGGGGTTACTCCAAGAGAGCAACGGAGTACAGGTGCGGGTCGTATGGGGGAGGGCGCCACCACCGAGAGGCCCCAAAAGGAGGGCATCGTGTTCCGCCATTCGACACGTACGTTCGTAGTGGGTCTGTGTGTGCTGGCCGCGGCCGCGCCGGCGGCCCCGGCCCTGGCCGGGGGCGACCCGGCCGGGGCTGACCCGGCACCGCACACCGCCGCCCGGGCGCTGCGGGCGCAGACTCTCGCCGACCTGGCCACCACCATGAAGGGCGAGGCGTACGCCTACGCCGTCTACAGCCTCTTCGCCGCCGAGGCCGACCGCCAGGGCCTCCCGGCCGTCGGCAAGCTCTTCCGCTCCACGGCGCGGACCGAGCTGACCGAGCACCTGCGCGAGGCGGCCACCCTCGCCGGCCTGGTCGGCTCCAACGCCGCCAACCTGCGCCAGGCCATCAACGGCGAGACCTACGAGCACCAGGTCATGTACCGCCGCTTCGCCGAGCAGGCCCGCGCGGACGGGGACCTCGAGGCCGCGAAGCTCTTCAGCGAGATCGCCGCGGACGAGGGCCGCCACCGCGACGCCTTCCGCACGGCCCTCACGGCCGTGACCACCGGCCGCGGCACCATCCCGGCACCGCCGAAGGCCGACGTGGTGGCGGTGTCCGCCGGGCTGCCGAAGGTGAAGGCCGCCCGCACCAGGGCCAACCTGGACACCGCCCTGCACGGCGAGGGTCTCGCCCACGCCAAGTACATGCTCTTCGCCGCCCACGCCCGGCAGACCGGCAACGCCGCGCTGGCCCGCCTGTTCGAGGGCACCGCCGGGGTCGAGCTGCACGAGCACCTGGCCGGCGAGGCTGTGCTGGCCGGCCTGGTCCGCACGACGAGGGAGAACCTGCGCAAGGCCATCACCGGGGAGCACAACGAGGCGACCACGGTGTACCCGGGGTTCGCCGGGCGGGCCACCGCCGTCGGTGACACCGCCGCCGCCCGCTACTTCCGCGACACCGCCGCGGACCGGGCCAGGCACGCCGCCGCCTTCCAGAAGGCGCTCGACCAACTGCGCTGACCGCCCCTCACCGAGGGGAGCACGGCAGGACCGGCCGGGCGCACCGCGCACCGCGGACCGCCCGGCCGGTCGGGGTCACTCCTTGCCGCGGACCACGGTGACGGGGCAGTGCGCGTGGTGCAGCAGGGCCTGGCTGACGGAGCCCAGCAGGAGACCCGTGAAGCCGCCCCGGCCGCGGGCACCGGTCACCAGCAGCTGTGCCTCCTGGCTGGCCTCGATCAGGGCCGGGCGGATCCGGGAGCGCACCAGGCGCCGCTCCACGGCGACCTCGGGATGACGCGCCTGCCAGGGAGCCACCGCCTCGTCCAGCAGCCTCTGCTCCTCCTCCTGGAGCCGCTCGACGTCGGCCACCACGTTCAGGGGATCGCCGGGACCCTCGTAGGCGTGCTCGCTCCAGGTGTTCCACACGTGGAGCGCCACCAGGTCCGCACCGCGCCGCGACGCCTCGGCGAAGGCGAACTCGACGGCCGCCTCGCCCGCCGGTGAGCCGTCCACCGTGAGCAGGACGGGGCCGGCCGGGTCCGGCCTGCCGCGCACCACCAGCACCGGGCAGTGGCCGTGGGCGGCGAGGTGCACGGCGGTGGAGCCGAGCAGCAGGCTGCCGAACCCGCCCAGCCCGCGGCTGCCCACCACGACCAGCGAGGCGGTGCGCGACTCGATCTCCAGCACCATCAGCGGCTCGCCGACGGTGACCTCGCGCGTGATCTCCACGTCCGGTGCGGCGTCACGCGCCCGCTGCTCGGCCTCGGCCAGGGTGCCGTCCACCAGCTCGCGCAGCCCCGCCGTGTTCGGGTTCCACGGGTGCATACCGGGCGGGACATGCGGCGACGGCCAGCCGAAGGCGTGCACCAGCCGCAGTCCGGTCCCGCGCAGTGCGGCCTCGCGCGCCGCGGCCTCCACCGCCTCCAGGCTCGAGGGCGAGCCGTCCACTCCCACGACCACCGGATTCACCATGAAACACCCTTCCTCCGCACACCGTGACCGCCGCACAGCCGGCCGGCCACCGGTCCGCAACCGCGTCCTGAGCCCCTCCAGCTTCCGCCACCCTACGGCGGAGCGCATCGGGCCGAACGGCCCCTGTCCGGTACGGCCTTGCGGCCCTCCTCGTAGCGGCCCTCCTCGTCGCGGCCGTCACCGGCCCGGGCCCCGGACCGGTGTGCTCGGGGCCGGTGGTGCGGGCGGTACGGGCGGTGCGGGCGGCTCGGTGAGGAACTCCACCACCGCCATGGCGAACAGCAGCACCAGGGCGATGACGAGGACCACCCATCCGGTGGGGTAGCTCCACAGGATGTACGTCACGACGGCCGCGGCGACGAGGATCCAGGTGATCCAGGCCCGGTGGCGGTGGACGAAGGGACCGACCGGGCCCGTGCGGAGACCCGCGTGGTCCGCCGCGGCGCGCACCGCGTGGATGCCCGACTGCCACGCCTGCCGTACGAAGGTCGCCCGCCGTCCTCGGCCGGTCAGCCAGGCGGCCAGCGCGATCACCACGGCCAGTGCCACGACGCTCCGCACGGAGGTGCGCAGGTAACGGGTCAGGATGTCGTAGACGGCCCCCGCGGCCGGCTGCGAGACGGAGGCCGGGAGGCCGTTCAGATAGACCTCGCGGAAGACGGTGAGGCCCAGGCCGAGGGCCAGCATGGCGACCGCGGCGCCGAGCACCGCGGCGACGAGGACGCGCCGGCGGTGGACGGAGAGCAGCCATCCCACGACGAGGGACAGGACCGCGAGCACCGGCAGCCAGAACCCGGCGATCCGGAGCAGTTGGAGGTAGGTCTTCAGCTCGCCGAGGCGGTCGGAGCGCAGGACGGTGAGGTCGGTGTGGATCTGCGGGATCCGTCCGGCGACCGTCATGCCGTCGTCGACCAGGCGCTGCTTGACCCGGTCCACGACGGGTGCCAGGTCGATGGTCACGGAGTTGTTGCTGATCCTCACCGCGCCGCCGCCACCGGTCAGCGCCTTGTCGACGGCCGCGTGGATCCCGCGGTTGGCGTCGACCCAGAAGCGCTGGAAGGTGTCGGAGGCGATGACGTCCTGGGCCTTGCCGTGGACGAAGCCGCGGACGGCGTTCTCCAAGGGGGTCGCCAGCGTGCCGAGTGCCTTCTCCAGCCGCGGCCTGTCCGCCGGGGCCACGCCTTCGAGCAGGTTCCGCAGGGGGAGGTGGCTCATCAGCGCGTCGGTGACCCGGTTCGCCGCGGCCGCCTGGACGGCGGGGTCGGAGGCGAGGGGCGCGACCGTCGCGACGTACCGGTCGGTGTCGTCGACCTCGGCCGCCGCCCACGAGGCGGTGGCGGCGAGCGGGGTCAGGACGCAGCCGAGGACGATGAGCAGCGCCGAGAAGAAGGACCTCCACCGGTGGTGCGCCGCCCGTGCGGCCCGGCCGGTCTCCAGCGCGGCGACGCGGGCCCTCAGGTGCTCCAGCTCCGAGTGCTCGCCGCCCGTGCCGTCTTTCCCTGGCTGCTCACGGGAGGTCATGACCGGTCAGCTCACGAAGCTGAAGCTGCGCCACGCCGCCGTGGCGGGGGCCACCTGGTTCGACATCTGCCTGTCGAGGTAGACGCCCTGCCCGCCCGCGGGCTCGGTGCAGTCGGCGGTCCGGTACAGCATGAGGTTGCTCTGCGTGCGGTTGGTGACGTGGGTGACCCCCGCGCGGAAGCGGTGGCACCCGTGGATCGGCGGGTTCGAGATCGTCTCGACGGCCCTGACGCCGTTCCTCCCCTCGATCGTGCCTTGCGCGTGCTCCTCGCAGGCTGTCAGCACCATGCCGAGCATCGCGATTCCGGCGAGCGCGGTCAGCAACCGTGAGACGGGCATCGGGCCTCCTGTACCGGGTGGTGGGGAGCCGGCCGGGGCGACGTCCCGGCACCGCTGTCCGCCGTCCTGGGCGGACGCGCCTGGTGTGCGCGGCCGTTGCGGGGATCGTCGCCCGTGGGCTTGCTCAGGCGAGAACCCGGCGCTTCTGGGCCTCGAACTCCTCCTCGCTGAGCACCCCTTGGGCCTTGAGGTCGGCGAGTTGCTTCAGCTGGTCGATCTTGCCGGTCATGTCGTCGGCGTCCGGCTGCGGTGCCGCCGCCGCGGGAGGCGGGGCCTGCTGCTGCGCGAGTTGCTGTTCGTAGTCCTGCTGGGCCCACCGGCCCGCCTGCCGCCGCGAGACGCGGTTGGACACCGCGGTGGCCGTACCCGAAATCACCGCGGTGCGGGCGACGCCGCGCAGAAGTCCCGGCATGTTCACTCATCTCCCTGCGCTTCTTCAGGCGGTCACGGGCCCACTCGGCGGCGGTGTCGTCACCTCGGTCGCGTCCAGGGACGCCAGCAGCGCGGGCACGGGAATGCGTCCGCTCGCCACCAGCTGGGCCCCGCCGCGCCTCAGCGCCCGGGCCAGCGGCGCGGCCCATGTGTTCTCGTACACCAGGACCGCCGCGGAGTTGCCGGGCTCCAGCGCGGCACCCGCGTCGTCCAGATCGCTCTGGTCCAGCAGCCCGGAGGAGGCCCCCTCGAACATCGTCAGGTCGATCTCGTCCCCGATCTCCCGCAGCTCCAGCGCCACGACCGACCCGTCGGCGTCCTTGCGGACGAAGGCGAGATCGATGATCCGGATGATGCCGCGCTCGACCAGGTCGACGAGCAGGGGGAAGCCCTCTCCTGTCATGCGGTTGCCGGGGAACTCGACGATCAGGTAGTCGACGGGCCCCATTTCCCGGAGGTCCTCGGTCATGACCACTCCTCTGAGGCGGACGGCCCCTCCAGCCATTCCAGCACCCGGCCCCACGGCCCGCACTTCCGGCGGCGGCCGGACCTCATGACCGCGGGTCCGCGGCCGGGTGGCCCTGCTGGGCGGGCAGGGCCGCGGTCCGGCCGTCGACGCGGTACTGCTCGGCCTGGACGAGGTACATGCGGCGGAAGAGGCCGGGGCCGTCCGCGTCCGGCCGCATCAGCTCGTCGAACGTGCCGTGTTCGGCGACGCGTCCGTGCTCGAGGACGTAGATCGTGTCGGCGTGGCGGACGCTGTGCAGGCGGTGGGTGATCAGGACGATCGTCCGGCCCTCGGCGGCCAGGCCCTGGATCCGGTCGAAGACGCGCTGTTCGGCCTCGGCGTCCAGGGCGCTGGTGGGTTCGTCGACGACGAGGATCCGCGCGTCGCGGTGGCGGGCGCGGGCGATGCCGAGGCGTTGCCACTGGCCGCCGGAGATCTGGTGGCCGCCCTTGTAGCCGCGGGCGAGCAGGGTGTCCCAGCCGCGGGGCAGGGAGGAGACGGTCTCGTCGGCGCCGGCGTACTCGGCGGCGGCGTGCAGCAGGTCGTCGTCGTACGGGGCCTCGGGGCGGCCGATCGCGACGTTGATACGGGCGGTGAAGGGCCAGCGGTAGAAGTCCTGGGTCACGACGGCGACGCGGTCGAAGAGGTCGGCGCGGTCGGCCTCGGCGGCGTCCACGCCGTCCCAGAGGACGCGGCCGGCGTCCGGGGCGTACAGGCCGCACAGGAGTTTGGCGAGCGTGCTCTTGCCGCTGCCGTTGTTGCCGACCAGGGCGACGACCTTGCCCGTGGGGATGGTGACGCTCACCTCCTCCAGGGCGGGGCGGCTGTCGGTTGTGCCCGGGTAGGTGAAGGTGACGTTCTCGAAGCGAACGGCGTCGACCCGCCGCGGCAGGGGGCGGCCGGTGTCCGGGATGAGGCGGCGGTCGGCCTCCTGGCAGAGCCGGCCGAGGTCGGCGACGAACAGGCTCTCCTCGTAGAGGTAGTTGAGCTGGACGACCAGGGCTTCGAGGTTGGCGGAGCCGGTGCGGATGGCGATGACGGCGGTGCCGGCGACGGCGAGTCCCATGGCGCCGGTCCACAGCAGCACGCCGAGCACCCCGTACGTGGCGACGGTCGCGAGCCCCGTCCAGCCCGAGGCGATCAGACCGGTGCGGGCGGCCAGGGACGCCAGGCGGGTCTGTTCCCGCTCGCCGGTCTCGGCCATCGTGCGGAAGTGCCGGAGCAGGAACGGCCCGATGTTGTGCACCCGCACCTCGGGCGCTGCCTGGACGTCGATGAGCAGGCGCCCGAGCAGCTGGCCGGCCCGGGCGTGCTGGACCCAGGTGTGGAAGGAGACGTAGCGGCGGCGGGCGATGGTCAGCGCGCTCCAGGCGCTCGGCAGCGTCATCATCGCCAGCAGGGGCAGCAGCGCCGGGTGCAGCGCCGTCAGTACGCCGGCGGCGGCGACCAGCGCGATCGCGGCGGTGATCACCGACACACAGAACCTGATCATCCGCCGGGCGGACTCGGCGCCCCACTGGGCGGAGTCCAGCAGCTTGTGGAACTCCTCGTCCTCCACGGCGGCCAGCTCCACGCGGGCCACCCGCTCCAGGTACTCCTCGGTCGCCACCCGGAACACCTTCGGCTCCAGCCGGCCGGTACCGGCCGTGGAGACGGACTTCAGCAGCGCGCCGACGACGGCGGTGACGGCCACCGCGACGAGCGCGGGGGCCGCGGCGGTGAGGCGTTCGGTGGTCTCGCCGTGGCCCAGCAGCTGGACGAGCACCCGGTTGACCGCGACCAGGCCGACCGCCTGCGCGATGCCGCCGCCGGCCTCCGCCGCGGCGACCTGGAGCAGGGCCTGCCGGTCGGCACGGCGGGCCAGCCGGATCGTGGAGCCGATCAGCCGCGGCATCCGCAGGACCATGGCGCGCAGGCCGAGTTCCAGGAACGAGCCGTGGTGGTGGTTCCAGCCCATGTCGTAGCGGAGCGGGCCGCCGAAGAGCAGCCGCTCCGACTCCGAGACCTCCTGGGCGCCGGCCGCGTCCTTCACCGGCTCGGCGTCGTCCCCCGTGCGCTTCCCGCGTATCGTCATCCGACCCTGCCCCCGCCGTCTCGAACGCCAGGTGAGCATCATCCGGCGTGACCACCCGGCGCGACGCGTCCGGTACGCGACCGGAGGCGGCAGGTGGACGTGTGGTGGGGGCGTCGGGGTACGACCCGGGCATGAACGCGGCGGCGGGCCTCGGATGTGCGACCCCTCGTGTCGCCGCGCGCCCGCTCGTGCACCGATGAGGCACCGGCGGCGCGATCGTGCGGACACGACCGGCGACCGGGCCGTCCGTTTCCCTTCCGGCGGCGGCCCTACGTACTGTAGGGACCCGGCTCGCCATCCAACCGTCGACGGGGGACCCATGCAGCAAGCACACTGTCCGCAGCCCGGTGCCTCGTACGGCGGGGGCGGCAAGGGCGGTGGGAGCGCCGAGGACACCGGGGGCGGACTCGGGCCGACCGTCGCGCTGCTCGTCGTCAGCCTCACGGTCGCCGCCGTCGGGGTCTACCTGCTGTGCGGTTTCGGGCTGCACAGCCTCAACCCGCGACCGCGCCTGTTCCACGCCGGCTTCGCCACCGCGGGGGTGATCGTCGCCACCGTGGCGGCCGGGGCGGCGGTGGGGAACCTGGCCTGGCTGCTGACGGCGTCCCGCAGGCGCACGGCCGCGGGCGGGACCCCCTCCGGCCCGGAGCGCGTCCCCGCCGACGGGTGAGCCCCCGCGGAGAGCGGCGGTCCGGACGGCGGGTCAGTTCCCCTGGCCGGCGTCCCGGGCCGCTCCCCGCACCCCGCTCCCGGTCACCCCGCCCCCGCCCCCGTGCCGGCCCCGGTCCGTGCCGACCGTGAAGCCGATCACCGAGCCGCCGCCGGCGCGCCGGAAGGCGAACGGGGCGCCGCCGTGGGCCAGGGACACCTCGCGCACGATGGACAGGCCGAGGCCGGAGCCGGGCAGGGAGCGGGCGTCGGCGGCCCGGTAGAAGCGGTCGAAGACGCGTATCAGGTCGTCCGCGGCGATGCCGGGCCCGCGGTCGAGGACCTCCACGCGGACCGTGCCGGGCCGGGCGGGACCGGCGACGGAGATCTCGATGGGCGCCGTGCCGTCCCGGTCGAACTTGACGGCGTTCTCCACGAGGTTGGAGACGGCCCGCTGGAGCATGCCCGGCCGGCCCTCGGTCGTCGTGTCGCCGCTCGCGCGGACCACGATGTCGCGTCCGCTGCGCCGGCGGGCCACTCCCGCGACGTCCTCGGCGATGTCGGTGAGGTCGATCCGCTGCGGCGGCTCGGTGTCGGACTGGCCGGCCGCGAGGTCGACCAGCTCGTTGACCAGGTCGGTGAGCTCGCGGGCCTCCTGGGTGAGGTCGGCGACCAGGTCCTCGCGGGTGGCGGGCGGCAGTTCGTCGATGCGGCGCAGCAGGGAGATGTTCGTCCGCAGGGAGGTCAGCGGCGTACGGAGCTCGTGGCCCGCGTCCTGGACCAGACGGCGCTGGTCCTCCTCGGACTGGGCGAGCCGGCCCAGCATGCGGTCGAAGGAGCGGCCGAGGCGGCCCACCTCGTCGTAGCCGGTGACGGGCACCTCGACGCCGAGCCGGCGGGTGCGGGCGACGTTCTCGGCGGCGGAGGTGAGGATCACCAGCCGGCGCGTGATGCGGCGGGCCAGCCACCAGCCGCACAGGCCGGCCGCGACCACCACGGCCCCCATCAGGATCAGCGTGCGCTGCTGCAGCGCCCGCAGCAGGTCCTCGGTGTCGCTGAACTCCTGGGCGACCTGCACGGCGCCCCGGCCGCCGCCCAGGGCGACGGTCGCGATGCGGTACACGTTGCCGGCGACGACGACGTCCTTGTCCTCGACGGTCCTCCCGGCCGCGGCGGCGGCCGCCGCGGCCCTGTCCCGGGCGGTGACGGGCAGTGCGGGGCTGCCGTGGTCGACGACCTTCCCGCCCGCGCCGAGCACCTGCACGTTGGTGCGGCTGGGCCGGACCAGCTCGTGGCCGGGCCGGGAGGAGGCGAAGTCCGCGGGGGTCAGGTCGTAGCGCCGTACCTCGTTCCGCACGTCCTGCACGACCTGCGTGAACACCGACTGCTGGTCGACCCGCACCAGACGGGCCGCGGAGTTGTACGACAGGATGCCGACGAGGATGGTGACGGCGGCGGTCACCACGGCGAACGTCACCGCGAACGTGGTCCGCAGCGACGACAGCCGGGGCCGCGGTCGCTCCAGCAGCCGCGCGAGGCGGCCCACTCAGTCCTCCCGCAGCACGTAACCCACGCCTCGGACGGTGTGGATCAGCTGCGGCGCGTCCGGCTCGTCGAGCTTGCGGCGCAGATAGCCGACGTACACGGCGAGGTTCTTGGAGCCGGGGCCGAAGTCGTAGCCCCAGATGCGGTCGTAGATGGTGGAGTGGTCCAGCACGATCCCGGCGTTGCGGACCAGCAGCTCCAGCAGCTCGAACTCGGTGCGGGTCAGCTCCAGCTCCCGCGTGCCCCGCCACACCCGGCGGGCCTGCAGGTCCATGCGGATCCCGGCCGCCTCGATCTGCCGCTCGGGGGCCTGCGGCTCCTTCGCCGGTACGCCCCCGGAGGCGGAGACGGAGGCGCCGGTCGCCGTGCCGGGCGCGCCGCCGACGCCGACCGGGCTGGTGCGGCGCAGCAGGGCGCGCAGCCGGGCGAAGACCTCCTCGACGTCGAACGGCTTGACGACGTAGTCGTCGGCGCCGGCGTCCAGTCCGGCGATCCGGTCGGCGGTCTCCACCAGGGCGGTGAGCATGAGGATCGGCGTGCGGTCGCCCTCGGCGCGCAGCACGCGGCAGACCTGGAGTCCGTCGATGCCCGGCATCATCACGTCGAGGAGGAGGATGTCCGGCGGGTTCCTGTGGGCCTGCGCGAGCGCCTCGACGCCGTCGGCGACCGCCGTCACCTCGTAGCCCTCCAGCGTCAGGGCACGCTCGAGGGCGTGGCGGATGGCGCGGTCGTCTTCGGCGAGCAGCACGGTCTGGGGCACCCGTCCAGTCTGCCAAGGCAACGAGGCCCCGGCCGGGGTGGGCGGAGGGACGATCACCCTTTTTACCCGCCTTTCACCGTCGGCCGGGGCCCGTTCAGCCGTGGGCGTCACCCCCGCAGCGCGGCCAGCCGCTCCTCGAACGGCACCACCGTGAAACCGCCGTCCTTCCCGGACCCGTCCGCCCCGGACCCGTCTGTCCCGGACCCGTCCGTCCCGGACCCGTCCTGCTCGGCCCGCTCCGTCCCACGCCCCGCCGACAGCCCCGTCATCAGCGCCGCCAGCTCCCCCGCCGCCCGCTCGATCCGCTCGGGCAGCCCCTCGGCGCCCCAGTCCTCCGAGGCGGCGTAGACACCGGTCGGCACGACCACGGCCTTGAGATACGCGAAGAGCGGACGCAGGGCGTGGTCGAGGACCAGGGAGTGGCGGGCGGTGCCGCCGGTCGCGGCGATCAGCACCGGCTTGCCGGCCAGGGCGTCCTGGTCCCGGACGCCGAGGACGTCGAAGAAGGACTTGAACAGCCCGCTGTACGACGCCGAGAACACCGGAGTGACGACGATCAGCCCGTCCGCCTCCGCCACCGCGTCCAGCGCGGACGCGAGGTCCGGCCCGGGGAAGCCGCTCGCGAAGTTGTGGGCGATCTCGACGGCGAGGTCGCGCAGCTCGACCACCCTTACGTCGGCCGGGGCGCGCCCGGCGGTCGCGGCCGCCAGCCGGTCGGCCAACAGCCGGGTGGAGGACGGGACGCTCAGTCCCGCCGAGACGACGACGAGCTTCATACGGCGCTCACTCCTTCTTCGGCGCCCGCCCGGCCGGCGAGCAGGGACGCGTGGGTCGGCGCGTCCGGCACACCGGCCGGGCGCCCCTTGGCGAACTCCTCGCGCAGCACCGGCACGACCTCCTCGCCGAGCAGGTCGATCTGCTCCAGCACGGTCTTCAGCGGCAGCCCCGCGTGGTCGATCAGGAACAGCTGGCGCTGGTAGTCGCCGGCGTAGTCGCGGAAGGCCAGCGTCTTCTCGACGACCTGCTGCGGGGAGCCGACGGTCAGCGGCGTCTGGGCGGTGAACTCCTCCAGGGAGGGCCCGTGCCCGTAGACGGGGGCGACGTCGAAGTACGGCCGGAACTCGCGCACCGCGTCCTGCGAGTTCTTCCGCATGAACACCTGGCCGCCGAGCCCGACGATCGCCTGCTCGGGCGTGCCGTGCCCGTAGTGGGCGTACCGGGCCCGGTACAGCTCGACCATCCGCTTGGTGTGGTCGGCCGGCCAGAAGATGTTGTTGTGGAAGAAGCCGTCGCCGTAGTAGGCGGCCTGCTCGGCGATCTCCGGGGAGCGGATGGAGCCGTGCCAGACGAACGGCGGTACGCCGTCCAGCGGGCGGGGCGTGGAGGTGAAGCCCTGCAGCGGCGTGCGGAACTTGCCCTCCCAGTCGACGACGTCCTCGCGCCACAGCCGGTGCAGCAGGGCGTAGTTCTCGACGGCGAGGTTGATGCCCTGCCGGATGTCCTGCCCGAACCAGGGGTAGACCGGCCCGGTGTTGCCGCGTCCCATCATCAGGTCCACCCGGCCGTCGGCCAGGTGCTGGAGCATCGCGAAGTCCTCGGCGATCTTCACCGGGTCGTTGGTGGTGATCAGCGTGGTGGAGGTGGACAGGATCAGCCGCTCGGTCCGGGCGGCTATGTACCCGAGCATGGTGGTCGGCGACGACGGCACGAACGGCGGGTTGTGGTGCTCGCCGGTCGCGAAGACGTCCAGGCCGACCTCCTCGGCCTTCAGCGCGATGGCGACCATGGCCTTGATCCGCTCACGCTCGGTCGGCGTGCGGCCCGTGGTGGGGTCCGGCGTGACATCGCCGACGCTGAAGATCCCGAACTGCATGGTCGCTCATCCTCCAGATTGTTGACGCTTCAACTATACCCGGAGAACGACCCGCGTTCCGGAGGTATTCCGTCCGCCCACGACGACCGGAACGACGCCGACGACAGGGCGTGTCGCGAAAGTTCCTCCCCCCGGCCCGGCGGCTGGGAGCCGCCTCCGGACACGGCTCCCCCGAGCTCTTCGAGCAGGGGGACCCCCAGCCGCGTCGTCGGGGTCGCGACGCTCTCCGCTGTCCAGACGCTCTCCACTGCCCGAAGGGCGGGGGCGCCCCGGCACCGGACGCCGCGGGGCCCGCCCGCCGGGCGGACGGCGCCGCTTCCGCGACACGCCCTTCTAAGCGGCGTCGGCGGGCGCCGGCAGTGGCTCGGGCTTCGGCGCCCGCTCGCGCCACGGCAGCAGCAGCGGCGTCACCAGCAGCAGCAGACCCGCGATGCCGATGGCGGTACGGGGACCGGTGACCGCCGCCAGCAGACCCCAGGAGGCGGTCACCGCCGCGGTGGCCGCCTTGTTGGTGACCGACCAGGCCGAGAGCGTACGGGCCACCCGGTCCGGCGGGGTCCGCTCCAGCCGGTGGGCGGCGAACACCGGGTTGAACACGCCGCAGCAGGTGATCAGCGCCAGCTCGACCGCCATCACCAGCACCAGCCCGGGCAGCCCCGGCCGCACGAACGCCAGCCCGACCGGCCAGCACACGCGCAGCACCCCCGCGGTCAGCAGCACCCCGCGCCGCCCGAACCGATCGACCAGCGGGCGCGCCAGCCGGGAACCGACCAGACCGCCCAGGCAGGGCCCGGCGAAGGCGAGGCCGTACTGCCACGGCGCGAACCCGAGCGGACCGAGCATCAGCACGGCCATCAGCGGCGAGACCGCCATGATCAGGGCATTGACCAGCACCGTGTTGAAGAACAGGGGACGCAGCGCCGGGTCCGCCAGCACGAACCGCCACCCGTCGAACAGGCCCCCCGCCCGCAGCCGTGCCGACGACTCCGCCCGCACGGGCCGCCGCGACGGCTCGGGCTCCGTCCCGCCGATCGCCCGGATCCCGGCCGCCGACAGCAGATAGCTGACCGCGTCGGCCGCCACGGTCACCACCGGCCCGAACAGGCCGACCATGACGCCCCCGGCCGGCGGCCCCAGCACGGTCGCCGTCCACGTCGTCGACTCGAACCGGCTGCTCGCGACCAGCAGGTCCTCCGGTGCCACCAGACCCTTCAGATACGCCCCGCTCGCCGCACCGAACGCGATGTCGGCCGCGGCGACCACCACCGACACCACCAGCAGCTGCGCGAAGCCGAGCGTCCCGAACGCGAACGCGAGCGGCACGCTCATCAGCGCGGCGAACCGGACCAGGTCCGTCCCGACCATCACCGGCCGTTTACGGCGGAACTCCACCCACGGCCCGAACGGCACCGCCACCACCGCGCCCACCGCCGCCCCGGCGGCCGCCAGCGCGGACACCTCGGCGGACCCGGCGTGCAGCACCAGCACCGCGATCAGGGCGAAGGCGTCGAAGGCCAGCCACGACCCGAACGTACTGGCCGCGTACGCCGCCCACAGCCACCCGAACCGCCGCCCCAGCGCCCGCCGCGCGACCACCCCCCGCGCCTCCTCACCGCGCCCGCACCCGAGACGCCCTCACGCCGGCCGCCGTCGTCCGGGCCGACCGCCGTCATCCAAGCAGAAGCCCCCGTGCGAGGCTGCCCTCATGCTGATCCTCCGCTCCGCCGCCCTCTTCGTCGTCGCCGCGCTCTTCGAGATCGGCGGTGCCTGGCTGGTCTGGCAGGGCGTGCGCGAGCAGCGCGGCTGGCTGTGGGCGATCGGCGGCGTCCTCGCGCTCGGGGCGTACGGCTTCGTCGCCACCTTCCAGCCCGACGCCCACTTCGGCCGCATCCTCGCCGCGTACGGCGGGATCTTCGTCGCCGGTTCGATCCTGTGGGGCATGGCCGCCGACGGGTACCGGCCCGACCGCTGGGACGTGATCGGCGCGCTGGTCTGCCTGGCCGGTATGGCCGTGATCATGTGGGCGCCGCGGAACGGCGGCTGACGGCCCGACGGCCCTCCCCTACGCTGGGCGGAGCCGACCGCACCGACCACCGTCCCGAGGATCAGCCCATGGCCACTGCCGCCCCGCCCGCCGCCTCCCGCATCGCCGTCGTGACCGGTGCGAGCAGCGGCATCGGCGCCGCCACGGCACGGCAGCTCGCCGCCGCCGGTTACCGCGTCGTCCTGACCGCCCGCCGCGAGGACCGCGTCGAGGCGCTCGCCGAGGAGATCAACGCGGCCGGCCACTCCGCCACCGCGTACCGGCTCGACGTCACCGACCGCGCGGCCGTGGACGAGTTCGCGACGGCCTTCAGAACCGTCGGCGTCCTGGTCAACAACGCGGGCGGCGCGCTCGGCGCCGACCCGGTCGCCACCGGCGACCCGGCCGACTGGCGCACGATGTACGAGACGAACGTCCTCGGCACCCTCAACCTCACCCAGGCCCTGCTGCCCAAGCTGGAGGCGAGCGGCGACGGCACGGTGGTGATCGTGTCCTCCACCGCCGGCCACGCCACCTACGAGGGCGGCGCGGGCTACGTCGCCGCCAAGCACGGCGCCCACGTACTCGCCGAGACCCTCCGCCTGGAGATCGTCGGCAGGCCGGTCCGCGTCATCGAGATCGCCCCCGGCATGGTCAGGACCGACGAGTTCGCCCTGACCCGCTTCGGCGGCGACGAGGAGAAGGCGGCCAAGGTCTACGAGGGCGTGGCCGAGCCCCTCACGGCCGACGACGTGGCCGACACCATCACCTGGGCGGTCACCCGCCCCAGCCACGTCAACATCGACCTCCTCGTCGTCCGCCCCCGCGCCCAGGCCTCCAACACCAAGGTCCACCGGGAGAACGGATAAGGACCCTTCCCACCCGAGACGCGGAGCAGGGCCGCCTCGCCCTGCGAAGTGAGCGGAACGCACAGCTCGGTTAACCCACAGGGATGATCCTCGCCGATCACCCGAACGGCAGACGAACTGCCGACCTATGCTCGCGCCACAACCTCAGACGACGGCCCCGGCCGGGACCGGCATCCCGACCAAGGGCCTGACCACCCAGGAAGTGAGGCTTCCCTGTGGCTGACTGCGAGCCTAACGGTCACCGGTTCATGCATCTCAAGGCCCCCGAGTACGCGTACATGTTCGGCTTCTTACAGGCGGATGGGCACCTGCATCAAGGGGCAGGGCAAAAGGGACGCCTGAACGTCGAACTCAGCGCTCGGGACATCGATCTTCTGCGGGCCTTCCAGGAACTGACGCCGTACAGCAGCAGTATCACCGAGCGCACACGGTCCACGAACTTCGCGGAGACTTCTCACACGGCTGTCTGGACCCTGTGCTCCCTGGAAGCCAGGACCCTGCTCAACGAGCTCGGGTTGCCCTACGGCCGCAAGTCGAAAACAATCTCCCCACCCCGCGGTGAGTTCTCACACCGCGATTACCTGCGCGGCGTCATCGACGCCGACGGCTCGGTGGGCTACACCGGCAAGGGCTTCCCCTTCGTCTCCCTGACCACAGCCAGCACGGCTATCGGTACTTACTGTGCCGTTACGCCAGGGAGATCACAGGTGCCGAGCGCAACGCCGATCGGAACGCACGTGACGGCATCTACAACGTCCTCTACATGATGGAGGCCGCTCAGAACCTGGCCGCCCACCTCTATTACCCAGACTGTCTGTCTCTGGAGCGCAAGCGCGTGGTCGCCGACTCATTCGCAGCTTGGTCACGCCCCGCCCACATGCGGTCGGCACACACACGGCGCCGCTGGACTGAGAACGAGGACCGAGCCCTCCTGAAGCTGAACAGCCCGAAGTTGGCAGCAGAGACGCTGGGCAGGACCGCCCAGAGCTGCAACCTCCGCCTCTGGCGCCTGCGCACCGGCCAAGTACCCAAGCCGAGCGATCAGTAAGACGATGTGCGCGGCCCCCGATTCCCACCGGGGGCCGCGCATTCTCAGCCGAACATCGCCACAATCCCCCGAAAAACAAACAAAGGCATGAAAACGCAATACCAGCGCCAAGATCGGCGAAACAGGACAACGGACCGGCGTCCACGGCATCGCGTGCGATAGACATTGTGTTCCGGACGCGCCCCCGCCCGGCAAGCGAATAACCAGCGGGGACCTCGGACCGACCGACATCCGCGAGAGGAGCCCGACCGTGCTGCGGAAGGCGTACGTACCCGGCGCTGCCGCGCTTCTCGTGGCGCTGCTGGCCGGCTGCACCGGCGGTTCGCCGGGCGACGACCAGGCGGACAACGCCAACCCCGGCGGCACCGGCACGGCGGAACCGGCGGCCCAGCCGGGCAAGTACCGCACGCTTCCCGAGGCCTGCGGCGCGGTCTCGCACGGCACCCTGGACTCGCTGCTGCCCGGCATCAAGCAGATCATGGACGTGGACCAGCGGGACAAGGCCTACGAGGGCCAGGCGACGCTCACGTACGACACCGACCGCAAGACCGGCTGCCGTTGGAAGGTGGAGTCCGCGGACGCCACCGACCACCTCCACGTCGAATTCGAGCGGGTCGTCTCCTACGACAACACCGTCAGCGACGACAGCCAGGCGGAGTCGGTCTTCGCCACCAAGCAGGCGGCCGCGGGCCTGCCCGAGCCCGCCGCCACCGGGAGTTCCGGCGCCAACTCCGGTGCCAACTCCGGCACCAACGGCACCCCTTCTTCCTCTACCTCCTCCCCCTCCTCCCCGTCGTCGGCCTCCTCCGGTGTCACGCCGTCCGATCTCCAGCCCGGCGCCCTGAGCGATCTCGGCGACGAGGCGTTCCTCGACGACTCGCTCGGCAGCTCCGGTTCGACGGTCCAGCAGCGCACCGTGACTGTGGCGTTCCGCACGTCCAACGTGATCGTGACCATCGAGTACATGGAGCAGCCGGCGAGCGTCGGCACGGTCCCGGACAGCGAGGAAATGCAGGGCAGGGCAAGGGAACTGGCGGAGCGGCTGGCCGATTCGCTGGGTGGCTGACCTGTCCCGTCCGGCACTTGGCGCCGGGGCGCGGAACGCGGGAAGGGAGACCGTGCGGCTGTCCCACCGCGTACCGTGGCCCCTCGGACCCGATCCGACCGCAGGAACCACGAGCGTCATGAGTGAAGGAACCATGCAGCGAGCAGCCCAGCGAGAAGTGGGGGTACCTCCCACGCCGTTTAGGCAGTGGGGGAGAGCCCCGCGCGAAGAGCGAGCCCCGCGCGAAGAGCGTGCCCCGCGAGCCAAGCGTCTGAACCGCGTCCTTGTCCGTGCGGCCGCCGTGCCCATGGTGTTCCTGGCCGCGGCCTGCTCCTCCTCGGGCTCCGACTCCGGCTCCGGTGACGGCGCGCGGCGGACCGCGACGCAGGGCGCGCAGGACTCCGCGAGCCCGAGCGCCTCGCCGACGGTGCAGGCGGCCGCGTACGCCGAGCTGCCGGAGGCGTGCGAGGTCCTGTCGGGCAAGACGCTCGGCGAACTGGTGCCCAAGGGCACGAAGTCGGCCAAGAAGGGCTCCTCGAGCGACCTGTCCGCGCGCGCCAGCTGCTCCTGGAGCAGCCTGGACAACAACGGCGTGAAGGGCTCCCAGTTCCGCTGGCTCAACGTCTCCCTGCTGCGGTTCGAGTCCGACGCCTCGCGCGGCACCGGCGAGGAGCAGGCGCGGGAGTACTACCAGAAGCAGGTGGACGACGCGCGGTCCGTGCCGGACGCGAAGAACACGAAGGCGGAGCCGGTGTCCGGGACGGGCAACGAGGCCACCGCGGTGCGCTACGACCTGAAGAAGAAGGAAGGCGCCTTCAAGCAGCAGACGGTCGTGGCCCGGGTGGAGAACGTGGTCGTCACCCTCGACTACAACGGCGCCGGCCTGGCCGGTGACCGGACCCCGGACGCGGACGACCTGGTCAAGTCCGCCGAGAAGGCCGCCAAGGAGGCGGTGACCGCGGTGGCGAAGGCGAACGGCGCGGCCGACGGCGGCTCGGCGCCGAGCGCCTCCTCGTCCCCCTCGGCCACCACGTCCCCCGGGAAGCCGGCGTCCCCGTCGGCCTCGGCGTCGACATCGGCCTCGGCGTCCGAATCGGCCGCGAAGGGCTGAGCCGGGAGCAGGGCCGCAAAAGCGGAACAACCGGTCCGGCCCTCCGTCCCTCGTACGGATGTGCCACCCTGTTGCGCGCAACAACAGGCACAGGGAGGGGAGTACGGGTGGCCGCGCCACAGCTGACTCGGATGCACCGCGTTCTCATCGGCGTGGTCGTGGCGGGCGCCGTGATCATCGCCGGTATCGGCTTCGCCGGCTCGTACGCGGCCGTCCTGGACCTCGCTCTCAAAAAGGGCTTCGGGAAGTTCAGTTACGTCTTCCCGATCGGCATCGACGCGGGCATCTGCGTCCTGCTCGCCCTGGACCTGCTCCTGACCTGGATCCGCATCCCGTTCCCGCTGCTGCGCCAGACGGCGTGGCTGCTGACGGCCGCGACGATCGCGTTCAACGGCGCCGCCGCCTGGCCGGACCCGCTGGGCGTGGGCATGCACGCGGTGATCCCGGTGCTCTTCGTGGTCTCCGTCGAGGCGGCCCGGCACGCGATCGGCCGGATCGCCGACATCACGGCCGACAAGCACATGGAGGGCGTCCGCCTCACCCGCTGGCTGCTCTCCCCCGTCCCCACCTTCCTCCTCTGGCGCCGTATGAAGCTGTGGGAGCTGCGCTCCTACGACCAGGTGATCAAGCTGGAGCAGGAACGTCTCGTCTACCAGGCCCGCCTGCGCTCCCGCTTCGGCCGCGCCTGGCGCCGCAAGGCCCCGGTGGAGTCCCTGATGCCGCTGCGCCTGGCCAAGTACGGCGTCCCCCTCGCCGACACCGCCCCGGCGGGCCTGGCGGCGGCGGGCATAGAACCGGCGCTGATACCCCCGGCACCGCGTGCGGAGGCCCCCGTCCCGCAGAGCGCGGTGTCGCCCGTCGAGCAGCGCCCGGAACTCGTCGGCAACCGGCGGGACGCGGAACGGCCGGTGCCGCACGAGGAGCCCGTGCGGCACGCGGAGCCCGCCCCGGAGCAGAACCCCTGGCTGCACGCCCGCAGCCCGCAGTCCGTCGAGTACCACGGGGGCTACGACCCCACGTACGACCCGGACGACGCGTACGCCCAGTGGTACGCGGAGCAGCAGCAGGCCGAGGAGTACCAGGACCAGTACCTGGAGGAGCCCCCCGTCCAGGAGCCCTCTCCGGAGGAGACCGGCAGCTTCCCGATCCCGGTGAGCCCGGGCCGCACCCGCGAGCTGGGCGAGGGCGGCGGCACCCCGGCCGCCGAGCCGGACGAGGAGGCGTACTACCAGGTGTTCCGCCAGTCGATAGACGGCAGCTACCCCACGCCCCGTGTCCTCGGCGACAACATCCAGGCGACCTACGGCACGACGCTGAGCCCGAGCGCCCTGAAGGACCTCGTGGAACGCTTCCAGAAGCGCCACTCGGCGGAACTGGAAGAGGACCACATCGCCTAGCCACGACGGCAGGACAGAAGGGGGGCGCCCGGTGAGACCACCGGGCGCCCCCCTTCGCCGTCGAACCGGACGCGGTCCTCCTCCCCGGGCCCCGGGCTACTCCCCGAGCAGGGTCCGCACCCGCTCCTGCCCCACCGCCAGCAGCAGCGTGGGCAGCCGCGGACCGGTGTCACGCCCCACCAGCAGGTGGTAGAGCAGCGCGAAGAACGACCGCTGGGCGGCCTTGATCTCCGGCGGCAGCTCCTTGGGCGTGGCGTCGGCGGAGAACCCGGCCTGGACCTTGGGCACGCCGTAGACGAGGTGGGTGAGCCCGTCGAGTGACCAGTTCTCGGCCAGCCCGTCGAGCAGCAGCCGGACCGACTGCCGGGAGGGCTCGTCGAGGGACTTCAGCAACTCGGTGTCGGGCTCGTCGCGGACGATGGTGCGCTGGTCGGCGGGGACGTAGGTGTTGATCCACGCCTCGGCCTTGTCGTACCGCGGGCGGGCCTCGTCGAGCGAGGTGAGCGGGTTGGCCGGGTCGAGCTCGCTGAGGATGCGCAGCGCCTGGTCCTGGTGGCCGGCGGTGATGTCGGCGACGGACGCGAGCGTGCGGTACGGCAGCGGGCGCGGCGTCTTCGGCAGCTCACCGGCGGCGGTGCCGACCGCGCGCGTGTAGGCGGCGACGTCACCGGGCAGCGCGGAGCCTCCCCCAGTGCTTGACGCCTGGGAGGTGCCCCCAGCGACCTTGGCGGCGAGCCTGTCCCACTCGTCGTACAGGCGCTGGATCTCCTGGTCGAAGGCGATCTTGAAGGACTGGTTGGGCTTGCGCCGGGCGTACAGCCAGCGCAGGATCTGCGGCGCCATGATCCTCAGCGCGTCGGCCGGGGTGGGGACCCCGCCCCGCGAGGACGACATCTTCGCCATCCCGGAGATGCCCACGAAGGCGTACATCGGCCCGATCGGCTGCTTGCCGCCGAAGATCCCGACGATCTGCCCGCCGACCTGGAACGACGACCCCGGCGAGGAGTGGTCGACGCCGCTGGGCTCGAAGACGACGCCCTCGTACGCCCACCGCATCGGCCAGTCGACCTTCCAGACCAGCTTGCCGCGGTTGAACTCGCTGAGCCGGACGGTCTCCGAGAAGCCGCACACGGTGCAGGCGTAGGTCAGCTCGGTGGAGTCGTCGTCGTAGGCGGTGACGGTGGTGAAGTCCTTCCCGCAGTTGCCGCAGTACGGCTTGTACGGGAAGTACCCGGCGGAGCCGGAGCTGCCGTCGTCCTCGGACGCGGCGCCCGAGCCCTCCTCGGCCTCCAGCTCGGCCTCGTCGACGGGCTTCTGCTGCTTCTTGGCCGTCTTGGGCTTGGTGCGGTACTGGGCGAGGATCGCGTCGATCTCGCCGCGGTGCTTCATCGCGTGCAGGATCTGCTCGCGGTACACGCCGGAGGTGTACTGCTCGGTCTGGCTGATGCCGTCGAACTCCACGCCCAGCTCGGCGAGCGCGTCGACCATGGCGGCCTTGAAGTGCTCGGCCCAGTTGGGGTGCGCCGAGCCCTTGGGGGCCGGGACGGAGGTCAGCGGCTTGCCGATGTGCTCGGCCCACGTCTCGTCGATGCCGGTGACGCCGGCCGGGACCTTGCGGTAGCGGTCGTAGTCGTCCCAGGAGATCAGGTGCCGTACCTCGTACCCCCGGCGGCGGATCTCGTCGGCGACCAGGTGCGGGGTCATGACCTCGCGCAGGTTGCCCAGGTGGATGGGGCCGGACGGAGACAGGCCGGACGCGACGACGACCGGTTTGCCCGGGGCCCGACGCTCCGACTCCTCGATGACGTCGTCCGCGAAACGGGAGACCCAGTCGGTGGTCTCGGTGCTCTGAGCCACGATCGGCACGTCCTCTTCCTGAAGTTTCTCTGAAGTTTCTAGTTTCTCCGGAGGCCTCGGAGGTTCTCCGTGGGCAGCCGCTGCGATCGCCCGGCTGACCGCTCCATTCTCCCAGGCGGGTCGGCATCCGTGAAAACGCCTTTTCACCGCGTTGGACGGGCCTCGGCACCCCGGCGTTCACCCGCAGACCGGAAAATTCGCTTTGCCCCGCGTGGGATACTGGGCCTGTCTATCCATCCCCACGAGGAGAACGGCACCCACTTCTATGGCCTCGGTCACGTCCCTCACCGCCTCCGTCCACCAGCGCCTCGCGTCCGCCCTCTCGGCCACCCTGCCGGAGACCGCCGCCGCGGACCCGCTGCTGCGACGCAGCGACCGGGCGGACTTCCAGGCCAACGGGATCCTGGCGCTGGCGAAGAAGGCCAAGGCGAACCCGCGGGAGCTGGCGGCGCAGGTCGTCGGGCACGTGGTCACCGGTGACGTGATCAAGGACGTCGAGGTCTCCGGGCCCGGCTTCCTCAACATCACGGTCACCGACCGGGCGATCACCGAGAACCTGGCCGCGCGGGTGGCCGACCCGGAGGGCCGGCTCGGCGTGCCGTACGCGGAGCACCCGGGCACGACGGTGATCGACTACGCCCAGCCGAACGTGGCCAAGGAGATGCACGTCGGCCACCTGCGGTCCGCCGTGATCGGCGACTCCGTCGTCCAGCTCCTGGAGTTCGCCGGCGAGAACGTGGTCCGCCGGCACCACATCGGCGACTGGGGCACCCAGTTCGGCATGCTCATCCAGTACCTGGACGAGCACCCGCACGAGCTGGACCACAAGGCGTCCGAGGTGTCCGGCGAGGAGGCGATGTCGAACCTCGACCGCCTCTACAAGGCCGCGCGCAAACTCTTCGACTCCGACGAGGAGTTCAAGACGCGGGCCCGGCGCCGGGTGGTGGACCTGCAGGCCGGGGACCCGCACACGGTGGCCATGTGGCAGAAGTTCGTGGACGAGTCGAAGATCTACTTCTTCTCCGTCTTCGAGAAGCTGGACATGGACGTCCGGGACCCGGACATCGTCGGCGAGTCCGGCTACAACGACATGCTCGCCGAGACCTGCCGCCTGCTGGAGGAGTCCGGCGTGGCGGTCCGCTCGGAGGGCGCCCTGTGCGTCTTCTTCGACGACGTCAAGGGCCCGGACGGCAACCCGGTCCCGCTGATCGTCCAGAAGTCCGACGGCGGCTACGGCTACGCGGCCACCGACCTGTCCGCGATCCGCGACCGCGTCTTCAACCTCAAGGCGAACACCCTGCTGTACGTGGTGGACGCCCGCCAGTCCCTGCACTTCAAGATGGTCTTCGAGACCGCGCGGCGGGCCGGCTGGCTGAACGACGACGTGACGGCGTACCAGCTGGCGTTCGGCACGGTGCTGGGCAAGGACGGCAAGCCGTTCAAGACCCGTGAGGGCGAGACGGTCCGCCTGGTCGACCTGCTCGACGAGGCGATCGACCGCGCCTCGGCGGTCGTCCGGGAGAAGGCCCAGGACCTCTCCGAGGAGGAGATCGCCGAGCGGGGCGCCCAGGTGGGCATCGGCGCGGTGAAGTACGCGGACCTGTCGACGTCGGCGAACCGGGACTACAAGTTCGACCTGGACCAGATGGTCTCGCTCAACGGCGACACGTCCGTCTACCTGCAGTACGCCTACGCCCGGATCCGGTCCATCCTCCGCAAGGCCGGCGAGACCCGCCCCGCCGCCCACCCGGAGCTTGAACTGGCCGAGGCGGAGCGGTCGTTGGGCCTGCACGTGGACGCCTTCGCGGAGGCGGTGCGGGAGGCGGCCGCGGAGTACGCCCCGCACAAGCTGGCGGCGTACCTGTACCAGCTGGCCTCCCTCTACACGTCCTTCTACGACAAGTGTCCGGTGCTGAAGGCCGAGACGCCGCAGCAGGTGGAGAACCGGCTGTTCCTGTGCGACGTCACGGCCCGCACCCTCCACCAGGGCATGGCCCTGCTGGGCATCCGGACGCCCGAGCGGCTCTGACACAGCGGCTGGTCCGGCCGATCGAACCGACTCGGCCGATTCGCCACAGCAGGCCCCGGCCCGTACTCGACGGGCCGGGGCCTGCTGTCGTGGTCGTCACGGCCGTAGCACCGTAAAAGGCTCCCACGCCGTCTCCTCCTTTCCTCTCCTTTCCCTTCCTTTCCACGCAAGATCGAAGTGCGCCGGGAAACGGGCGACCCGAGGATGTGAAAGGAGCGGAGCGCCGGACTTCCCACAGTCCGAGCACTCCGCTGCGTCATGCGTCATGCGTCATGCTTCACAGAAGGAGGAATCCATGACGACAACGACGGAGAGCCCCACGCAGGAAAAGACGGGCGTCGGCCAGGAGGAAGAGGAATCCGGTATCGGTCCGCTTCTCCTGGCCGCGATGCTGACCCGGCGTGAGGACCGCGGGGAGGAGCCGATCATCGAGCACCCGCTTCTCCTGGCCGCGCTCATGCGCCGCCGCGAGGAGGGCGGGGAGTCGCTGATCCAGCACCCCCTGCTGCTCGCCGCCCTGATGCGCCGCCGTGAGGAGCGGGAAGAACCGATCATCGAGCACCCCCTCCTCCTCGCCATGCTCATGCGCCGCCGCCAGGAGCGCGGGGAGTCGCTGATCCAGCACCCCCTGCTGCTCGCCGCCCTGATGCGCCGCCGTGAGGAGCGGGAAGAACCGATCATCGAGCACCCCCTCCTCCTCGCCATGCTCATGCGCCGCCGCGAAGAGCGCGGGGAGTCGCTGATCCAGAACCCCCTCCTGCTCGCCGCCCTGGCCCGCCGCTAGGAGCCGGCGACACCCCTGCCCTCCGATGGTGGCGCCCGCCGGCATCGGAGGGCAGGTCCCGTACGGCAATCGAACCTGAGGAACCACAATGGCAGCTGAGTCCGACGGAGAATCGGAACGGGACCCACTGGAGACCTTCGTCGACGAGGTCTTCGAGGAAATGATGCGCGAGTCCGGAATTCCGCGCTCCGGCACCGGTGTCAAACATGGAAAGGATCCCCTGGCGGCGGCTCTGTTGGAAGCGGCCGCGGCATCCCTTTCGCAGCCGGCGTCCTCCCGTTCCTCGGAACTGGAAAGGGTGCTGTTCGCACAGACCCTGGCGACCGCGTTGGCGGAATCCCTCGCGCCGCTCCTGGCGGAGTCCCTGGCCATGGAAATCGTGAAGGTGCTGAACCAGCACGCCACCTCGCACGGCGGCGACGCCCGCGAATCGGCGGGTACGGGTGCCCGCGCCCGCCGGGGCGGCGAGCGGGGCAAGGGCTCCTGACGCACCGCGGACCACCGCGGACCACCGCGGATCGCGCCGGCCGTCCGGCCGGGCCGGGGACCGTCAAGGCCGCCCGCGAGGAACGGGCGGCCCGGCCGACGGCAGTCACCGGCGGCCGACGGCGGAGGTCAGCGCAGCTTCTGCGCGACCTCGGTGGCCCAGTAGGTGAGGATGGTGCGCGCCCCGGCCCGCTTGATGCCGGTCAGGGTCTCCAGGATCGCCCGGTCCCGGTCGACCCAGCCCTTCTCGGCGGCGGCCTCGATCATCGAGTACTCGCCGGAGATCTGGTACGCGGCGACGGGCACGTCCACGGCGTCGGCGACCCGGGCCAGGACGTCGAGGTAGGGCCCGGCCGGCTTGACCATCACCATGTCGGCGCCCTCCTCCAGGTCCAGCGCCAGCTCCCGCAGCGACTCGCGCAGGTTCGCCGGGTCCTGCTGGTAGGTCTTGCGGTCGCCCTGCAGCGAGGAGCCCACCGCCTCCCGGAAGGGTCCGTAGAAGGCGGAGGAGTACTTGGCGGTGTAGGCCAGAATGGCCACGTCCTCCCGCCCGATCTGGTCGAGCGCGTCACGGACGACGCCGATCTGCCCGTCCATCATCCCGCTGGGCCCGACCACGTGGGCGCCCGCGTCGGCCTGCACCTGGGCCATCTCGGCGTACCGCTCGAGCGTGGCGTCGTTGTCGACCCGCCCCTCGGCGTCGAGCACACCGCAGTGCCCGTGGTCGGTGAACTCGTCCAGGCACAGGTCGGACATGACGAGCAGCTCGTCCCCGACCTCGGCCCGCACATCGCGCAGCGCGACCTGCAGGATCCCGTCCGGATCGGTCCCGGCGCTGCCGAGGCCGTCCTTCTTCCCCTCCTCCGGCACCCCGAACAGCATGATCCCGGATACCCCGGCCTCCACCGCCTGAGCGGCCGCCTTCTTCAGGCTCTCCCTCGTGTGCTGCACGACCCCGGGCATCGCCGAGATCGGCACCGGCTCGCTCACGCCCTCCCGCACGAACGCGGGCAGGATGAGGTCGGCCGGGTGCAGCCGGGTCTCGGCGACCATGCGCCGCATGGCGGGGCTGGTACGCAGCCGACGAGGACGCGTACCGGGAAAGGATCCGTACTTCGTCATGCCCTCTACGCTACGCCCGCCCACCCCGTGCCCTTGCCGACGCGGAGTCGGCCCCGGCCGGGCCCGTCGTCGCCGGCGGCGGTGACAGGGCGAGGGCGGCGCCCCTGGTGGGGACACCGCCCTCGGGCGTCGTGGCGGGCGGCCGGTCAGCGGCAGTTGACCCACGTGTTGGACTTCTGGTACCAGCGCGTGTCGCCGGTCCCCTTGGCCCCCCTGGCGATGACTCCGCTGGTTCCCTGGTGGTTCTTCTTCGCGTACCACTTGTAGTCGCAGGACTTGCCGTGGTTGTACCACGACTTGAAGTCCTGGAAGACCGCGAACTTGGTCAGGTCCGCGTTCGTCCCCGCGACCTTCTGCATGTGGCCGGTGTAGTTCTTCCCGGACCAGACGCAGAACCAGCCCGACGGGCAGTCCGACGCCGCCTGCGGCGCGGCCTCCGCCGCGCTGACGGCACCCGCGCTTCCGGCCAGCAGGCCGCCGGTCAGCACGACGCCGCCGGCCACGGCCGCGAACTTCCTGGTCATGCGCATGCTGTTCCCCCTCTGGAACGTGGACGGGCCGACCGCGCCGGCCGGCTCGCCAACGAGACTGCGGGACGGGAGGCAGAAGCCGCCACAGTCACCGCGGAAGTGACGTACTCACGGGACGTCCCACGCGCTGACCTGCTGGAACGCAGTCCCTTGAGTCGGTACGGCGGGACGGCCGGGAGCGGCCGGAGACGGCTGTGGGCGGCCGTGGGCGGGCGGGTGGCCGAATCCGCACCGGGACGGGAACCACATTCCGGTACGAGTCATCTCTCTTGGGGCAGGATGCAAGGGGGTTCCGGGACCGGGAACCACGAACGCGATCGGGGGAACATGTCGCGTTGGAAAGAGCTGCCCGCCGAACTGAATCCACGCGTCCGCCAGTTGGTGGTCCGCCTGCGCCGCCTGAAGGATCACAGCGGGCTGAGCACGCGCCAGTTGGCGGCGAAGACGGGCTACAGCACGAAGTCGTGGGAACGCTATCTGGGCGGCAGGTCGCTGCCGCCCCGGGACGCGGTCGAGGCGCTGGCCAGGATCGGCGACGACGACCCGGCCCGGCTGCTGGCGCTGCACGAGGTGGCCGCCGACGCCTGGAGGGACGGACGCGCAGCCGCGTCCGTGTCCGCGCCCGAAGGCGACACCGTCCTGTCGGCCGGAGCCGAGCCGGAACCGGAACGGGAACGGACTCCCGGGCGTGCGCTGCGGATCGCGGTCGTGGCGGGGGTGGTGACCCTGGTGCTGGCCGTCTCCTCGGCGGTCCTGCTGGTCGTACGGCTCTCGGGCGGCGAAGGCCGCACGACGGCGGCCCCCGGCGTCTCCTCCGCCGCGCTGCCGGAGGCGACGCCCCCGCCGTCGAGCCCCCCGTACACCTGCCGCTACCAGCGGCTCGACGGCCACTGGTACGCGGGCAACAGCCGCACCCAGGACGCCATCCTGGTGAACGGCCTGGCCGGCCCGGAGGTCGCCGAGGCGCAGTGCCTGCTGCGCCGGGCGGGTTTCTCCCCCGGAGACATCGACGGGGTCTACGGCCCCCTGACGACAAGCGCCGCCAAACGCCTGCAGAAGCGGGCCGACCTGGTCGTGGACGGCATCGTCGGACCCCACACCTGGAAGGCCCTGCGGGGATGACACCACCGACGCCACCGAAACCACCGACGGGGGCGAAGCCGTCGCCCCCGTCACCGGAACAGGCACGGCTGACCGCCGCGCTGCGGGAGTTGAGGCAGCGCACCGGCCTGAGCCTGGTGGACCTGGCGCAGCGGACCACCTACAGCAAGTCGTCCTGGCAGCGCTACCTCAACGGCAAGGCACTGCCGCCGCGCCAGGCCGTGGAGGACCTGTGCCGGCTCGCCCGCGAACCGGCGGGGCGCTGTCTCGCCCTGTGGGAGATCGCGGAGGCGGAGTGGAGCGGACGCGCGGCGAAAACACCCGCGGACACGCCCTCCCCGTCCCTCTCCCCGTCACCGTCACCGTCACCGGAGGAGATGCCGGAGGAGACCGGACAGGCCGGGAAGAAGGGCGTGGCGCTGGCGGTGCTCGCCTCGGTGTGCGCCGTGGTCGTCGGAAGCCTGACGGTGACCCTCTTCCTGCTTCCGCGCCAGGACGTCCCACCCCGGTCGTCCCTGTCCGCGTCACCGCCCACCGCCGGCCCCCACTGCCGTGCGGCCGCCTGTGAGGGCAGGGACCCGATGCAACTGGGCTGCGCCGTCGGCCTGGACACCCTCGCCTCGTACCGTACGACCACGGGGGCGTGGATGGAACTGCGCTACCACGAGGGCTGCGGAGCCGGCTGGGCCCGGATGTGGCGTACGCGGATCGGCGACCGGCTCGACATGACCGCGGGCGGCCCCACCCGTTCCGCCGAGGTGAGGGACGACGTCGACGCCGATTCCTACGTCTACACCCCCATGACCGCGGCGCACCCCGGAGCCGTCCTGCACGCCTGCCTCCGCCCCGCGGAGGGCGGCAGGACGGAGTGCTTCACCGGCCGCGTGCAACGGCCCCACCCATACCCGACGGCAACGGGGTGACTCTCCGCGGCCGACGGGACCGAGGAGCTACGCCTTGCCGCCCAGTCGTCGAGGGCCGCGAGGCAGGACGCTTCGGGCTGCTCGGGGAGGGAACCGCGTCGTCCGGACGCCGGCGGTGGGCGGGGACGACTCCCGGGTCCGCCGAGTAGTGGTCCTTGCCGCCGAGGAAGACGTCGTACACCCGGGCCGGATGCGCCTTGGTGGTGTCGATCCTCCTTCTCAGCTCGGCGGGATCGTGGCTGAGGGCACCACCGGGCACGGGCGTCTCCCCGAAAGGTTCGGTTGGCCATCAACAACCCAACTTCCAAGGGGACTTGGCAGCACCCATGACGACAAACACCTGCCGGTTCAGCAGCCTCCGGCTCCATCAGCCGAGAGCGGTCCACGGGTGACGTCACTCCTGTCTGGAGTGGCAGAGGCACAGGCACAGGCAGGGAAGTTATCCACAGCCCCACGCGAACCGTCCGCGCCGCACGCCATAGTGCTCCATGACCATCAGCAGCGAAACCCTCCAAAGGGTCCGTGCCACCGCCTCCCGGCAGGACTGGGTGGTGACCGTCCCGCAGCTCCGGTCGGCCGGCGTCGACCAGAACGCCGTACGGCGGATGGTCAGGTCGGGGCAGTGGGTCCCGCTGACCCGGGGCAGCTACTGGGTCGGGTGGGACGGCGCCGGACAGGAGCCCTCACTGCGTGCCCGGGTCCGAGGTGCCCTCCTCACCCACGGCCCCCGCCTCGCCCTCGCCCCCACCGCCTGGGCGACCTTCCTGCCGTACGCCTCCGGCAGCTGACCGTGCCCGCCCCCGAACGGAAACGGC
>NZ_JUJA01000160.1:210520-220219 GCF_001906585.1 Streptomyces kebangsaanensis
CCCCGCCGTTCCTCACATCCACGGTCACGTAGACGTGCGACGCCTCCGCGCGCCCGGGCGGCGTTCGCTCGGGCGGGTGACCGGCTCGCCCGCCTCCAGGGCCGCCAGGCGGCGCTTCGCGCCGAAGTCGGCCAGGACCTCGGCCAGCTTGTGGACCGAGGGCTCGGGGGCCATCACGTCCACGCGCAGGCCGTGCTCCTCGGCCGTCTTGGCCGTGGCCGGGCCGATGCAGGCGATCACCGTCACGTTGTGCGGCTTGCCCGCGATGCCGACCAGGTTGCGGACCGTCGAGGACGACGTGAACATCACCGCGTCGAAGCCGCCGCCCTTGATGGCCTCGCGGGTCTCCGCCGGGGGCGGCGAGGCGCGGACCGTGCGGTAGGCGGTGACGTCGTCGACCTCCCAGCCGAGTTCGATCAGACCCGCGACCAGCGTCTCCGTGGCGATGTCCGCGCGCGGCAGGAAGACCCTGTCGATCGGGTCGAAGACCGGGTCGTACGGGGGCCAGTCCTCCACCAGCCCGCGGGCCGACTGCTCGCCGCTCGGCACCAGGTCCGGGCGCACGCCGAAGTCGATCAGGGCCTTGGCCGTCTGGTCGCCGACCGCGGCGACCTTGATGCCGGCGAAGGCACGGGCGTCGAGCCCGTACTCCTCGAACTTCTCCCGCACCGCCTTCACCGCGTTGACCGAGGTGAACGCGATCCACTCGTAGCGGCCCGTGACCAGGCCCTTGACCGCGCGCTCCATCTGCTGGGGCGTGCGCGGCGGCTCGACGGCGATCGTCGGGACCTCCTGCGGCACGGCGCCGTAGGACCGCAGCTGGTCGGAGAGCGCGGGCGCCTGTTCCCTGGTGCGCGGTACGAGGACCTTCCAGCCGAACAGCGGCTTGGACTCGAACCACGACAGCTGGTCGCGCCGGGCCGCGGCGCTGCGCTCGCCGACCACGGCTATCACCGGCCGGTGGCCCTCCGGGGACGGCAGGACCTTGGCCTGCTTCAGGGTCTGCGCGATCGTGCCGAGGGTCGCCGTCCAGGTGCGCTGCCGGGTCGTCGTACCGGCCACCGTCACCGTCAACGGGGTGTCCGGCTTGCGGCCGGCCGCGACCAGTTCACCGGCCGCCACGGCGACCGAGTCGAGCGTGGTGGACACCACGACCGTGGCGTCGGAGGCGCCCAGCTCCGTCCAGCAGCGGTCCGAGGCGGTGCGGGCGTCCACGAAGCGGACGTCCGTGCCCTCGGCGTCCCGCAGCGGCACCCCGGCGTACGCGGGCACGCCGACGGCGGCCGCGATACCGGGCACGACCTCGAAGGGGACGCCCGCGGCGGCGCAGGCGAGCATTTCCTCCGCGGTGTACGTATCGAGTCCCGGGTCCCCGGACACCGCACGGACGACCCGCCTGCCGCCCCGCGCAGCCTCCATGACAAGATGTGCGGCATCCCGCTTCGCGGGGACCCCAACGGTTGCTGACGTGCCGTCAACGACCGTGAGCTGGGGCGCGCCCGTGCCCGGGACCGGGTCCGAGGAGGAATCCGGGTCCGTGTGCACGACGGCGACGCCCTGCCTGGCGTGCGTGCGCACGACCTCGAGCACCTCGTGCTCGCCGACGAGGACGTCCGCGTGCGCCAGCGCCTCCACGGCGCGCAGTGTCAGAAGTCCCGGATCTCCGGGCCCGGCACCCAGGAAGGTGACCTGCCCGTGTTCAGGACTGGCGGCGGAAAGGGTGGTGGGGCTCACTGTGCTCGCTCCCCCATCAGACCGGCCGCGCCCTGGGCGAGCATCTCGGTGGCGAGTTCGCGACCGAGTGCCATGGCCTCGTCGTGCGTCCGGGGCACGGGACCGGTGGTGGACAGCTGCACCAGCGCGGAGCCGTCGGTCCTGCCGACGACGCCCCGCAGGCGCATTTCCTTGACAATCTGCCCACCGCCCAGCAGGTCGGCCAGCGCGCCCACGGGGGCGCTGCAGCCGGCTTCCAGGGCGGCGAGCAGGGACCGCTCGGCGGTCACGGCGGCCCGCGTGTGCGGGTCGTCGAGTTCGGCGAGCGCGGCGGTGAGCTCCGAGTTGTCCTCGGTGCACTCGACCGCCAGGGCCCCCTGGCCGGGGGCGGGCAGAATCGTGTCGACCGGCAGGATGTCGGTCACCTCGTCGCTGCGGCCGACCCGGTTCAGTCCGGCGGCGGCCAGGACGACCGCGTCGAGTTCGCCGCTCTTGACGAAGCCGATGCGGGTGTCGACGTTGCCCCGGATCGGGACCGTCTCGATGTTCAGGCCGTGGGCGCGGGCGTACCCGTTCAGCTGGGCCATGCGGCGCGGCGAACCGGTGCCTATGCGCGCCCCGTCGGGCAGGTCGGTGAACTTCAGCGCGTCCCGGGCCACGAGTACGTCACGCGGGTCCTCGCGCTCCGGGATGGCCGCCAGGACCAGGCCCTCGGGCTGCGTGGTGGGCAGGTCCTTGAGCGAATGAACCGCGAAGTCGACCTCACCCCGCTGCAGTGCCTCGCGCAGCGCCGCCACGAACACGCCCGTGCCGCCGATCTGCGCCAGGTGCTCACGGGAGATGTCGCCGTAGGTGGTGACCGGGACGAGCTCGACGGGCCGTCCGGTCACCTGGCTCACGGCGTCCGCGACCATCCCGGACTGGGCCATGGCGAGCTTGCTGCGCCTGGTCCCGAGCCTCAGTGCCTTCTCACTCATACTGGCCCTCGGTTCTTGCTCTGGATCTCGGAGTCGTTGTCGGCCCGGGAGACGGAGGCCACCGTCTCCGGATCGAGGTCGAACAGGGTGCGCAGCGCGTCGGCGTACCCGGCGCCGCCGGGCTCGGCCGCGAGCTGCTTGACCCTGACGGTCGGTGCGTGCAGCAGCTTGTCGACGACCCGCCGCACGGTCTGGGTGATCTCCGCCCGGTGCTTGTCGTCGAGGCCGGGCAGCCGCCCTTCCAGGCGGGCGATCTCGCTGCTGACGACGTCGGCGGCCATGGTGCGCAGGGCGACCACGGTGGGCGTGATGTGCGCCGCCCGCAGGGCCGCGCCGAAGGCCGCGACCTCGTCGGAGACGATACGGCGGACCTGGTCGACGTCGGCTGCCATCGGAGCGTCGGCGGAGGCCTCGGCCAGCGACTCGATGTCCACCAGGCGGGCCCCGGCGATCCGGTGCGCGGCGGCGTCGACGTCGCGCGGCATGGCGAGGTCGAGGACGGAGAGGACCGGCTCGGGCCGCGGGGCGGCGACCGGCTCGGGCCTGCGGCGCTCGGGAATGCGGCCGACGGCGGCCGCGGTCGCGGCGAGCGCGGTGATCAGCTCGGCGTCGGCCCCGGCGCCCGCCCCGGACTCCCGGCTCCGCTCGAGCAGGGAGGTGCCCTCGCCGACCCAGGTGCCGTGCTGCTCCAGGGTGGCCGCGTCCATGCCGGCGACGGCGGACTCGCCCATCAGGGAGAAGCCGGGCCCGGCCGGGGCCGGCGTGCAGCCCTCCTCGGCGCCCACGGCGGCCGGCGGCAGCGGGGTCTCGCGGACGTCCGCCCGCACCGTCGTACGACCGCTGTCGTGCCGCCGCGCGCCTGCTTCGGCGACGGCGGCCGGGGTGCCCGTACGGGCCGCGACCGCGGCGGCGATCGTCTCGGCCGTCAGGACGAGTCCCGTCGCGCCGGTGCAGGAGACGGCGACATCTGCACGTGTCAGCTCGTCCGGTACGGCGTCCATGGTCACCGCGCGGGCCCGTACGTCCGTTTCGTCGCCCTCGGTCAGGATCTGCGCGAGGCGCTCGGCGCGGTCCCGCGTGCGGTTGGCGATCACGATCTCGGCGACGCCGGCCCGTGCGAGCGTGGCGGCGGCCAGCGACGACATCGAGCCGGCGCCGATGACCAGGGCCTTCTTGCCGCGCGCCCAGGTCTGGACGTCCGCGCCCTCGGACATCTGCTCCAGGCCGAAGGTGACCAGGGACTGTCCGGCACGGTCGATACCGGTCTCGGAGTGGGCGCGCTTGCCCACCCGCAGGGACTGCTGGAACAGGTCGTTCAGCAGCCGTCCGGCGGTGTGCAGCTCCTGGGCGCGGGCCAGGGAGTCCTTGATCTGGCCGAGGATCTGCCCCTCGCCGACGACCATCGAGTCCAGGCCGCAGGCCACCGAGAACAGGTGGTGGACAGCCCGGTCCTCGTAGTGCACGTAGAGGTGGGGGGTGAGCTCCTCCAGGCCGACCCCGCTGTGCTGGGCGAGCAGCGTGGACAGCTCGGCGACACCGGCGTGGAACTTGTCCACGTCGGCGTACAGCTCGATGCGGTTGCAGGTGGCCAGCACGGCGGCCTCGGTGGCCGGCTCGGCGGCGACCGTGTCCTGCGCCAGCTTGGCCTGGTCGTCCGCGCTCAGCGAGGCGCGCTCCAGGACGCTGACCGGGGCGCTGCGGTGACTCAGTCCGACGACGAGGAGGCTCATGCCGGCATCACGGCGGGCACGTCCCCGTCGGGTCCCTGGTCGGCGGACTCGTCGCGGCCCGCGGCGGTCTGCGGAAGGGGGCCCTTGCCGACGGCCTCCTCACCGGCCTTGCGCTGTTCGTGGAAGGCGAGGATCTGCAGCTCGATGGAGAGGTCGACCTTGCGCACGTCGACGCCGTCCGGGACGGTCAGCACGGTCGGCGCGAAGTTCAGGATGGAGGTGACGCCGGCGGCCACGAGCCGGTCGCAGACCTGCTGGGCGGCGCCCGCGGGGGTCGAGATCACGCCGATCGAGACGCCGTTGTCCCGGATGATCTTCTCCAGCTCGTCGGCGTGCTGGACCGGGATGCCGGCGACGGGCTTTCCGGTCAGGGCCGGGTCGGCGTCGATGAGCGCGGCGACGCGGAAGCCGCGGGAGGCGAAGCCGCCGTAGTTGGCGAGGGCGGCGCCGAGGTTTCCGATACCGACGATCACAACCGGCCAGTCCTGGGTCAGGCCCAGTTCGCGGGAGATCTGGTACACGAGATACTCGACGTCGTACCCCACCCCGCGGGTCCCGTAGGAGCCGAGGTAGGAGAAGTCCTTGCGCAGCTTGGCGGAGTTGACTCCCGCCGCGGCCGCGAGCTCCTCGGAGGAGACCGTGGGGACCGAGCGCTCGGACAGCGCGGTCAGCGCTCGGAGGTACAGCGGAAGACGGGCGACGGTGGCCTCGGGAATCCCTCGGCTACGGGTCGCCGGTCGGTGAGTTCGGCCAGTTGCCACGGTGCTCCTGCGGGTAGAGCGGGGCTGTAGGCGGTCATACGTTCCCGGACCGCCCCGTCGACAGCAGGCTATGTCTTTGTGAACGCGTGCACAAAGATAGTGTCCGATTTGTCCACCCAACGTGACCGGGGTCACGCGCCCCCGGCGCAAGCGTGTGGAACCGGCGCACGCGCACCACCATTCCTTTCTTGTCGGGGGCAAAACCGCACACTCTCCTCTACGATCATCGCCCCCGAGACCAAGTCGCCATCGATCCTAAGCGACTTCCGGCCGTTTTGGACTCCTCGGTCAGTGTCGATCAACCGACGGGCGTCAGCCCGTGAGCGCCTTGCGCAGCCGTTCCTCGTTCACGCGCCAGAAGGTGTGCTGCTCCCCGTCGACGAGCACGACGGGGATCTGCTCCCAGTACCGGTCGTGCAGCTCCCGGTCCTCGGTGATGTCCTTCTGCTCCCAGGGGACGCCGAGGTCGGCGCACACCTTCTCCACGACGGCCTGCGCGTCGTCGCACAGGTGGCAGCCCGGTTTGCGGACCAGGGTGACGAGGCGGTCCCCGGGCTCGGGGGACCTGCGGCGGAAGATGGGACTCATGTCGGCCATTCTCACCCCGTCCGCACGAGTTCTCCGACGACACCGTCGCCGAGAGTTCACGTCCGTGCGACGTCACGGGTCCGGAACCGCCGAGCGGACTGGTTATGCTCGGCGCCATGGCCGCTCTAGGATGGCTCACCCCCCGTAGGCGCTCCGCCACGGCGCGAAGCGTGTTGGCAGGCGAGGCCTCGGCGGAGGCAGCGCGCAAGTCCTCCCAGGAGGCGCAGGAGACACAGGAGACGGAGGTCCCGCCGTCCCCCGTCAAGGAGGCGGAGTTCCCGGTGCACGGGGACGACCGGGCCGCCGCGTTCTTCGACCTGGACAACACGGTCATGCAGGGTGCCGCGCTGTTCCACTTCGGCAGGGGCCTGTACAAGCGGAAGTTCTTCGACACCCGCGAGCTCGCCAAGTTCGCCTGGCAGCAGGCGTGGTTCCGGCTGGCCGGGGTGGAGGACCCCGAGCACATGCAGGACGCGCGCGACTCGGCGCTGTCGATCGTGAAGGGCCACCGGGTCTCCGAGCTGAAGTCGATCGGCGAGGAGATCTACGACGAGTACATGGCCGAGCGGATCTGGCCCGGCACGCGCGCGCTCGCCCAGGCCCACCTGGACGCCGGCCAGAAGGTGTGGCTGGTCACGGCCGCGCCGGTGGAGATCGCGCAGGTCATCGCCCGCCGCCTGGGCCTGACCGGCGCGCTGGGCACGGTGGCGGAGTCCGTCGCCGGCATCTACACCGGCCGCCTGGTCGGCGAGCCGCTGCACGGGCCCGCGAAGGCGGAGGCGGTACGCGCCCTGGCCGCCGCGGAGGACCTGGACCTCTCCCGCTGCGCCGCCTACAGCGACTCCCACAACGACATCCCCATGCTGTCCCTGGTCGGCCACCCCTACGCCATCAACCCCGACGCCAAGCTCCGCCGCCACGCCCGCCAGATGGACTGGCGCCTGCGCGACTACCGCACCGGCCGCAAGGCCGCCAAGGTCGGCATCCCCGCGGCGGCGGGCGTCGGCGCGGTCGCCGGCGGCACGGCGGCCGCCATCGCCCTCCACCGCCGCCGCCGCTGACCCCCGGCCCCGCGGGCCCCACCCCTCGGCCCGGCGACGGCCACGCCCGCAGAGACCCCTGCCGGTCACGGCCCGTACGGGCCACAGCCGGCCGCGAGCCGTTCCTGCGGGAAGGGGCCGGACGAGGGGCCGGACGCCGGCTCCATCACCGCCTCGCGCAGAACGCGCTCGCGTGAGACGTCCGACGCCTCCGCGTCCGGCCGCACGGTCCTGAACGCGACGTTCCGGTGCGGCGCGGTGCCGCTCGCCCGCCAGGCCTCCCCCGTACCCGTGCCACCAGGTCGGCCGGGCCCGTGCTTGGCGGTGAACTGCCAGAACGCGCCCCAGACCCACACCGAAGCCGGAACGGATCGATCAGAAAACGGTCACTCTCCGGTGCGCAACCGGGCGTCAATCGGTTACGGAAGCGACGTAATCGATGATTTGAGCAACTCGGTGTAATGGCACCTTTACGAAGCGTTATTCTCCTCAGACGCAAACCGGTACCCCTCCGTCGCCACGACGGGTGAAAGGTCCCGCACTGCACGTGATGGAAGCTCTGCCTCTGGGAGTCCCGTGTACCCACACGTCGGGGTTGACGCCTCGGGCCTGGCTACGCTCCGCGCAACGGTCCTGGACCTGCTGCGCGGCCTCGTCCCCACCGCGTACGCCGGCCCCGCATTCGCCACGGCCGCGCCCGTGGGCCCGTGCTACGCGCTGGCCGACAGCATGGAGCAGGGACCGGCCCGCAGCGCCGTCGTCGAGGGGCGGCGGGCGGGGGAGGCACGGGCGGCCGGCAGACGAGGGCGTACCGCGGGGACCGCCGTCCGGCGCCCGGCCGCGGACAGCGACAGCGCCCGCATGATGGAGCTCGTGGAGCGCGCCCAGGCCGGCGAGGCCGACGCCTTCGGGCGTCTCTACGACCAGTACAGCGACACCGTGTACCGGTACATCTACTACCGCGTCGGCGGCAGGGCGACCGCCGAGGACCTCACCAGCGAGACCTTCCTGCGCGCCCTGCGCCGTATCGGCACCTTCACCTGGCAGGGGCGCGACTTCGGCGCCTGGCTGGTCACCATCGCCCGGAACCTGGTCGCCGACCACTTCAAGTCCAGCCGCTTCCGTCTCGAGGTCACCACCGGCGAGATGCTCGACGCCAACGAGGTCGAGCGCTCCCCGGAGGACTCCGTCCTGGAGTCCCTGTCCAACGCCGCCCTCCTGGACGCCGTACGACGGCTCAACCCCCAGCAGCAGGAGTGCGTCACGCTCCGCTTCCTGCAGGGCCTCTCCGTCGCCGAGACCGCCCGCGTGATGGGCAAGAACGAGGGCGCCATCAAGACCCTCCAGTACCGGGCCGTACGCACCCTGGCCCGGCTCCTCCCGGACGACGCCCGCTGATCCACCCGTGCCCGGCGTCCCTCAACTCACCCTCCTTAGAGGCACGTTGACTTCTCCAACGGATCCTGTGCCGTCCGTAACCCAAGTGCCGAGCCGCTCGTTGTGCGGGATAGAGGCTCCCTGTGGTCACGCCTTGGCCAATCCTGACCACCCGTTCGGGTGGACACGGCCGTGGACGTGCAACCCTCAGGACCCCCGGGGAGTCGACCGTCATGACGAGAGGAGGTGCCGCCAGTGATCGCGAACGTATCGGCGCACCGGCGGGCGAACGCCTTCGCCCAGGCCCTGGAGGAGCTGTCCGACCAGGGCACGGCGGCCGAGCAGTCCGAAGGGCCGGCACCGGCACCGGCTGCCGCGGAGCAGACCGAGCAGGGCCGTCTGCTGGCCCTCGCCACCGGTCTGGGCGCGCTGCCGCGGCCGGAGCTGGACCCCGAGGTCAAGGCCGTCCAGCGGGCCCGCCTGGTGGCCGCGATGGAGGCCATGCTGCAGGAGGGCACCGCGGGCGGGGCGACGGATCCATCGGTGCCCGGACAGCGGGCACACCGCGCTCGGGGTGCCCATCGGGCGAGCGGCCTGGGGAAACTCCGGCCGCGCACACGGCTGGGCAAGTCCCTGGCCGCCGGCGGGCTCAGCCTCGGGGTGGCCGCCGGGACCTTCGGAGGAGTGGCCGCGGCCAGCTCCGACGCCCTCCCCGGTGACTCGCTGTACGGCCTCAAGCGCGGCATCGAGGACTTCAGGCTCAACTACCTGACCGACGGTGCCGACGAGCAGGGCCAGGCCTATCTCGACCTGGCCTCCACCCGGCTGAGCGAGGCCCGCAGGCTGATGGACCGCGGCCGCGGCGGCCACCTCGACCACGAGTCGCTCGGCGAGGTCCGCCACGCCCTGTCCGGGATGCGGCACGACGCGGCCGAGGGCCACCGCCTGCTGCACGAGGCGTACCAGCGCGACCCCGACTCCCTGGGCCCCATCCAGGCGCTCTCCGCCTTCTCCCGGGCCCACCGCGCGGCCTGGGGCGAGCTGCGCGAACAGCTGCCCGTGCAGCTCGGGGACGTCAGCCGGCAGGTGTCGTCGGTGTTCGACGCCATAGACGAAGAGGTCGCCCCGCTGCGGTCGCTGCTGCCCCAGCCCGCCGCACCGGACGGCGTCGACGGCAAACGGCACGGGACCAGCCCGACGCCGTCCCCCGACGCCTCCTCCGGCACCGGCCCGTCCGCCCGGCCCAGCACCGGCGGCGACGTCTCCCCCGGCACCCACCACCCCGGCAGCGCCGGCCCCAGCAAGTCGGCCGGTGGCGAGGGCGAGGGCCTGTTCGGCGGCAGCACCGGCGGCCTGCTCGACCCGCCCAAGCCCAGCGGCAGTGCCTCACCGTCCGCGAGCAGGTCGGCCCCCAGCGGCCCCGAGGTGACCATCCCGCCCCTGCTCCCGGGCCTGTTGCCCGGCCTCGGCATCGAGGCGGAGGACGCCAAGTAGCGGCCGTACGGCGGCGGGG
>NZ_JUJA01000160.1:220235-227604 GCF_001906585.1 Streptomyces kebangsaanensis
CCCCGCCGGCGTAGGACGGCTCGGGTCGGAAGGGTAAGGACGGCTCGGGTCGGAAAACGGATCAGAAGAACACAGACCTGCGCTGCACCAGCAGCTTGTACAGCGTGTGCTGGATCTGTTCGCGGACCTGGTCGGTCAGGTTGAACATCAGCATCGGGTCCTCGGCCGCCTCCGGCGGGTAGCCGTCCGTCGGGATCGGCTCGCCGAACTGGATGGTCCACTTCGTCGGCAGCGGGACCATGCCCAGGGGGCCCAGCCACGGGAAGGTCGGCGTCAGCGGGAAGTACGGGAAGCCCAGCAGACGCGCGAGGGTCTTGGCGTTGCCGATCATCGGGTAGATCTCCTCGGCCCCGACGATCGAGCACGGGACGATCGGCACGCCCTGGCGCAGAGCGGTGGAGACGAAGCCGCCGCGGCCGAACCGCTGCAGCTTGTAGCGCTCGCTGAAAGGTTTCCCGATGCCCTTGAAGCCCTCCGGCATCACCCCGACCAGCTCCCCCTGCCCGAGCAGCCGCTCGGCGTCCTCGGTGCAGGCGAGGGTGTGGCCGAGCTTGCGGGCGAGCTCGTTGACCACCGGCAGGACGAAGACCAGGTCGGCCGCGAGCAGCCGCAGATGCCGGTCCGCGGGATGGTGGTCGTGCACGGCGACCTGCATCATCAGCCCGTCCAGCGGCAGCGTGCCGGAGTGGTTGGCGACGATCAGCGCACCGCCCTTGGCGGGGATGTTCTCGATGCCCTTCACGTCGACCCGGAAGTATTTCTCGTACACCGGCCGCAGCAGGGACATCAGGACCTGGTCGGTGAGCTCGGCGTCGTAGCCGAAGTCGTCGACGTCGTAGTCCCCGGTGAGCCGGCGGCGCAGGAACGCCAGGCCGTTCGCGACGCGCTGCTCCAGTCCGCCGTCCCGCTCCGGCCCGCCCGGCGGCCGCGGCGGCTGTTCCTCTGTGGTCACAGGGACATCATCCTGCGCGGCCCCCCTGGTGGGCAGGGCCTTGACCTCGTGGACAGCCGCGGGCTCGCCGCCGGTGCGCCGTCCGCCCGTGCCCCGGCGTCGCGACGGCCGCTGTCCGGAGCCCCCGCGGGACCGGTCGTCGTCGAACGGAATGACCTTGGCGTCCGCCATGCTTGCTGCGCTCCTCAGTCGGCGCTCTGCGTCGGGGAGTGGGTCGGGGGGTGGACCGGGAAGTGGGCCGGGGGGTGGCCACTGCCCTGGTGGGACAGCGCGGCGATCCTGTCGACGGCCCCCGCGAGGGCCTCCGGCGGCAGCAGCCCGGGGCCACGGCTGCGGGCGAACTCCGTGAAAGCCTCCGCGGTCGTGTACTTGGGTTCAAATCCGAGTGTGTCGCGCATCTGGTCCGTCGCCACGACCCGGCCGTGGGTCAGTAGCCGGATCTGCTCGGGTGAGAAGTCCGTCATTCCCAGCGTACGCACCAGCGAGCCCGCCCACGTGACGGCGGGCAGCGGCAGCGGCACCGTGGGCCGTCCGAGCCGCCGCGCGCACTGCGAGAGCAGCAGCACGCCGTCGCCGGCGATGTTGAACGTGCCGCTGTTGAGCGTGGACCGGAGCGGCTCGTGCGAGGCGATCCGCAGCACCTCGATCACGTCGTCCTCATGCACGAACTGCAGCCGGGGGTCGTAGCCGAACACCGTCGGCAGGACCGGCAGCGAGAAGTACGACGCCAGCGGTGTGTCCGCGGAGGGGCCGAGGATGTTCGCGAACCGCAGCACGCACACGGCGACGTCCGGCCGCCGCCTGGCGAAGCCCCGTACGTACCCCTCGACCTCCACCGTGTCCTTCGCGAAGCCACCGCTGGGCAGCGACTTGGGCGGGGTGGTCTCGGTGAACACGGCCGGGTCCCGGGGCGCGGAGCCGTAGACGTTGGTGCTGGACTTCACCACCAGCCGCTTGACCGACGGGGACTTCTGGCAGGCCCCGAGCAGCTGCATGGTGCCGATGACGTTGGTCTCCTTGACCGCGGTCCGGCTGCCGCTGCCCAGCGCGGTGCCGGTCACGTCCATGTGCACGACCGTGTCGGCGGCCGTCTCGGCGAGCACGCGCGCGATCGTGGGCTGCCGGATGTCGGCCTGGACGAAGTCGGCGCCGCCCAGGTGGTGCTCGGGCGGGACCGCGTCCACGGCGACCACCCGGTCGACCTGAGGGTCACGCTGGATGCGCCGTACGAACCGGCCCGCGAGCGGGCGGGCCACTCCGGTCACGAGCACGACCTGTCCCAAGATCAGTGCCTTCCTTCCCGCCTGGCTTTCCCGCCGCGTGCCCCGTGTGCGGTTTCCCCGTGTGCGGCCAACCTATCGGGTCGATATTGCGCTGTGATGACCGCCCGATGCGCGAAGTGACGACGGGCACGTACGTACGAACATACCGGGCCGCCCGGCATCCGGCCGCCCGGAACGCGCATGGCCCCCCACCGGGTGCGGTGGGGGGCCACAGACACGCTTTCGCGTTGTCGCGTACCTCGTAGCGACCGGCGTCCTACTTCTTGTTGCGACGCTGGACACGGGTGCGCTTGAGCAGCTTGCGGTGCTTCTTCTTGGCCATCCGCTTGCGCCGCTTCTTGATAACAGAGCCCACGACTACCCTCGCTCACTTTTCATCACTCGGTGTTTGGGCGCCATGGGCCCACACGACCTACGAGGGGCTCTACCCTACCCGCCCGAGTGCTGAGGTCGTAAATCGAGGTCGTCGTCAGGCGGTTTCCACCCCCACGTAGCTCTCGCGGAGGTACTCGTGAACCGCTTGCTCCGGGACGCGGAAGGACCGCCCCACACGGATCGCGGGCAGATGACCGCTGTGCACCAGCCGGTACACGGTCATCTTCGACACTCGCATGACCGCGGCGACTTCCGCCACGGTAAGGAACTGAACCTCGTTCAGAGGCCTCTCGCCAGCTGCAGCCATGACACACCTGAACCTTCCGCACTCGACGGCCACCGGCTTCCCCTTCCGGTGACTCTTCGTCGCTGCGTGCTCACTCCCCAGACTAGGGGCGTGTGATGCGAGTGGGGAAGAGGTGTACCCATCGGCGGCCTACTGTGACAGACACGCTCGATTGAGTACGTAGCGGGCCAGCGGGCGGTAGTAGGCGGGCCGCACGGCGTCATCAAGTGGAACGACGACGGACACGCGCCCCTCGGCCTGCCCGACGAAGAGCGCGGGGTCGTTCGTGTCGGCCGGCCCCATGGCCTCGAACCCCAGCTGACCTGCCCCGCAGACCCAGCCGTGATCCCCGATCACCAGCCCCGGCAGCGGGCCGCCGGCGTCGGCTGCCGCGGCGAGCGCCAGTCGAACCGGGAGCGGCGAGTGCGTGTGTGCGCCGGGCTCACAACCGGTGCGTTCACCGCCGGGCGGCCGGACCAGGGCGACTCCCCGTACGTACTCGAGGTTGTGCGTGCGTAGCCCGAACCGGGTCGTTATGTCGACACAGCGACCCTGCGCCGGGGTGAGGACGGCACACCCCGCCGCCGACAGGGCGTCCGCCAGCGCGGCGTAGAAACCGAGCAGCCGGTGCGGGTGCCCGGTGCCGAGGAGCACGGGATCGCCGCGCCGGGCGGCCGCACCGAGCCGGTCCGCGAAGGCATCCAGCGCGGCGAGCGTCAGCTCCGGGTCGATCACATCATGGCCGAAGGTGTGCGCGGGATCGGCCGAAACCCCGCACCTCCGCGCCATCAGCTCGATCAAGTCCCGCTGCTGCCAGTCCCTTTCGGGATCGATCCCGATCAACACCCGGGGATCGCGGGCCGCGAACAGCCGATAGCTCCGCAGACTGTCCTCCCGCGAGGTCCCCACGACCCCGGCAAGACCGGCCCGCACCAGATGGGCACGCAAGGCACCAGTGCTCAACACGGGAGCGATGGTGACGGACACCGGACGAGAACGTCCCGAAAACCGGGACGGGACCGCACAGTTGGCGTAACGCACACCACCTGGGCCACCTGCGCCTCCCGCGCCGGCCCACGGCTACGCCAGCAACCCCCGCAACGGGAACACCGCCCGCCGGGTGGCCAGGATCGCCTGGTCCAACCGGTCCGCGGGGTCGTACCCCGCCTCCCACTCCGCCCAGGAGACCGGCCACCGCCCGTCGGTCATCCGCATCGGACCCAACTGCCGCGTCCGCGCGAACACTTCCTGCCGCCAGCTCTCGGGAATCACCGTCTCCGGCTCCACCGGCCGCCCCACCGCGATCCCCACCAGGTGCGTCCACGACCGGGGCACGACCTCCACCACCGCGTATCCGCCCCCGCCCAACGCGACCCACCGCCCCTCGGTGTACTCGTGCGCCAGCGAGTGACACGCCACCTGCACCGCCCGCTGCGCGTCCAGCGACACCGCGAGATGCGCCAGCGGATCCTCGAAGTGGGTGTCGGCCCCGTGCTGCGTCACCAGCACCTGCGGCCGGAAGTCGGCGAGCAGCTCCGGCACCACGGCGTGGAACGCCCGCAGCCACCCCGCGTCCCCGGTCCCGGCCGGCAGCGCCAGGTTCACGGCGGAACCCTCCGCGGACGGAGCCCCCGTCTCCTCCGGCCAGCCCGTCTGCGGGAACAGCGTCCGCGGATGCTCGTGCAGCGAGATCGTCAGCACGCGCGGGTCCTCCCAGAACGCCGCCTGCACCCCGTCCCCGTGGTGCACGTCCACGTCGACGTACGCGACCCGCTCGGCGCCCAGCTCCAGCAGCCGCGCGATCGCCAGCGCGGCGTCGTTGTAGACGCAGAAGCCGGACGCGCAACCCGGCATCGCGTGGTGCAGCCCGCCGGCGAAGTTCACCGCGTGCAGCGCGTCCCCGCGCCACACCGCCTCCGCCGCGCCCACCGACTGGCCCGCGATCAGCGCGGACACCTCGTGCATCCCGGCGAAGGCCGGATCGTCGAGCGTTCCCAGCCCGTACGTCCCGTTCGCCGCCCCCGGATCCGCCGACGCGGCCTTCACCGCGTCGATGTAGTCCTCCCGGTGGACGAGCCGCAGCGTCGACTCCCCGGCCGGCTTGGCCGCCACCAGGCGCGCCTCCCGGTCGAGCCCGAGGGCGTCGACCAGTTTCCGGGTCAGGGCGAGGCGGACCGGGTCCATCGGGTGGTCCGGACCGAAGTCATACCCCGTTACTGCCTCGTCCCACATCAACTGTGCGCGGCCGCTCATGACCGCCACGGTATCGGTCGGACCGCGGCGCGAACGACCTGGCGTACACCACCGTCACCAGCACCAACACCATGGGCACCAGCATCGCCCCCCGGTAGCTCCAGGCGTCGCCCAGCGCGCCCACGAGCGGGGAGCCGATCAGAAAGCCCACGTAATTGAAGATGTTGAGCCGCGCGACGGCCGCGTCCGAGGCCCCCGGGCCGTGGTTCTCGAAGGCGTGGCGCCCGGCCGCCGCGAAGGTCTGCGGCACCAGCACGCACAGCCCCAGCCCCAGAAGGGTGAACCCGAGCATCCCCACCCAGGCCCCGGGCGCCCCGGCGACCACCGCGAACCCCAGCGCCGCCACCAGCGCGCCCAGCCGTACGACGGCCACGGCGCCGAACCTGCGCACTCCGAGGTCCCCGATGGTCCGCCCCAGCAGGGTGGTGACCATGTACACGTTGTACGGCACGGTCGCCAGCTGCTCCGAGCCGCCCAGCGTGTCCTGCAGGTACTTCGCGCTCCAGTTGGAGACGGTCGAGTCCCCGATGTACGCGAACGTCATCACCAGGCACAGCGGCAGCAGCAGCTTGAAGGCGACGGTCCCGCTCCCACTCCCGTTCCCGTTCCCGCCGGCCTCCTCGGACACGGCCGCCGCCCGCTCGTCGACGTACCACCGGCTCCCCACCAGGACCGCCGGCAGCAGTACCGCCACCACCGGCAGGTACGACACCCACAGCGCCAGGTGCCAGTGCGCCCCGGCCCAGGCCAGTGAGGCGCCCACGATCCCGCCGAGGCTGTAGGCCGCGTGGAAGCCCAGCACGATGCTGCGGCCGTACGCCCGCTGCAGGCTCACCCCGAGCATGTTCATCGAGGCGTCCAGCGCGCCCACGGCCAGCCCGAAGGCGGCGAGCGCGACACCCAGCCCGGCCATCCGGCCGCCCGCCCCGACACCGAGCAGGGACAGCAGGACGACGGGCTGGGACCAGCGCAGCAACCGGCTGGGCCGCACGCGCTTCACCAGCTGCTCGGTGGCCACGCTGCCGACGCCGGCGAGGACCGGCACGGCGGCGAGGAACGCCGGCAGCAGCGCGTCGGAGACCCCGTACCGGCCCTGGATGGCCGGGATGCGCGTCACGAGGAGAGCGAAGGTGACGCCCTGCGTGAAGAAGCTGAACGCCAGGGAGGCCCTACCGCGCCGCAGCACATCTGTCATGGCGGCGAGCGTAGGGCCTTGGGCTACCCGTGGGTAGATCCGGCCAAAGATGAATTCCGCTCACCTTCATGCCAGCAGGCCGGTCAACTCCTCCATGCGGGAGAAGAGTCGAGTGGCGTCCGCGAGCTTCGCGGCCGGTGTCATCGCCGTGAACCCGTACACGTCCATCCCGGCCGCGACGGCCGCCCGCACACCCAGCGGGGAGTCCTCGACGACGACGCACCGCTCCGGGGCGACGCCCATCCGCTCGGCCGCGTACAGGAACAGGTCCGGCGCCGGCTTGCCCCGTCCCACGTCCTGCGAACTGAAGATCCGCTCCTCGTCGAACCACCGGTCGAGGCCGGTCGTCCGGTGCCCCACCCGGATCCGCTCATGGCTCCCCGAGGACGCGACGCAGTACGGCGTCCCCTCCACGACCAGCTTCTCCAGTACGTCGGCGGCGCCGTCCACCGGCTTCAACTCCCGCTCGAACGCGGCGAAGACACGGGCGTGGAAGACGTCGTCGAAGTCGTCCGGCAGCCGCTGCCCGGTCCGCTCCCCGACCAGGTCGTGGATCCGGTGCATCGCCGACCCCATGTAGTCGCGGATGGAGTCCTCGTACGAGGTGGGGTGACCCAGCTCGGTGAGATAGGCGGCCAGGAGCCGGTTGGAGATGGGCTCACTGTCGACGAGGACGCCGTCGTTGTCGAAGATGACGAGGTCATAGCGCATGCGTACGAGCTTAAACGCAGAAAACCCCGCACCGTGAGGTGCGGGGTTTTCTTCAATATTTGTTCGGCGGTGTCCTACTCTCCCACAGGGTCCCCCCTGCAGTACCATCGGCGCTGTGAGGCTTAGCTTCCGGGTTCGGAATGTAACCGGGCGTTTCCCTCACGCTATGACCACCGAAACCCTAATGGTTTCGAGCGAACAAGCACACTCTTCAATTGTCTGTTCTACTCAAAGCCGGCAACCGTTCGTTGCCTCAGAACTGACACAGTGGACGCGAGCAACTGGGGACAAGCCCTCGGCCTATTAGTACCGGT
>NZ_JUJA01000161.1:0-5657 GCF_001906585.1 Streptomyces kebangsaanensis
GGTGGTCGGGTAGCTGGGACCCATTACTGGGTCCCAGCCCCCTCAGAACCGTACGTGCGAGTTTCCCCGCATACGGCTCAAGCAAGCCTTACGCCGCTTTTCTTGTCATGCCCGCCGGCGTGAAGCTGACTGTGACAGGTAGCGTGCCGCACTTCCAGGTTGGACAGTGCATTACTGCCGCCGTGCTTTCGATGCACCACATGGTGGACATCGAATGCCCGGCGACCGGCCTCGAACCACGCAACCCAATCCCGCAGGCTGTCCGGCTCGAAACCCGCCCCTTCCAGAAGATCCAGACCACAGCCCGGGCACAGACCCTTCTGCCGCACGGTCAGGGTGACGATCAGTTTCTTCTCGTTCACCATGGTCGTGCTGCGCTTCCGGACGCGCTTCGACCAGAACTCCGCCAGCTCCGGGTCGTCCTTGGAATTGTCTCCAGGAACAACCTGGTGCCGTCGAATGGGGGTCCACGCAGCCTTCTGCAAATGCAGCTTGCTGTTACCGAACACCCACGTGTCCTGGCGCGTCGCGTGGTGTCGGCCCCAGAAATGGGACCTGATCCACTTGCGACCCTTCCTGCGGTGCCTCTTCACCGCCCACTTCCACAAAAGATCAAACGTATAGCGGTCAAGCCGCAAGAACGCCTGGTTCGCGGACACGGGCGAGTAGTAGGCCGTCCATCCCCGAATGAACGGGGCGAGGTTACGGATCAGGGTGTCCTGATCCGTGCCCATAGCCTTACGGATGGTGGACTTGATCTTCAACCTGGCGCGTTGTTCGGCCGCCTTGGACGGGGTGATCAAAGAGATGCCATTGCTGTGCTGTTGAACCGTGCATCCGAGGAAGTCAAACCCCTCACGAAGGTGGACCACACGGGTCTTTTCTTCGTTGAAGGCCAGCCCTCGCGGCTCCAGCCATCGCGCCAGCGATTCCTTGACCCGGTTCGCTTCATCCTCCGTGTGACAGAACACCACGAAGTCATCCGCGTACCGAATGAGTACCGTTGCACCTCGGGCGGTTTTGATGCCGCCCTTGCGCGCCCAGTACTTCACCCCTGCGGCCTGTTCCATTCCGTGCAGAGCGACGTTCAACAGCAGAGGGGAGATCACGCCGCCTTGCGGCGTGCCTTCTACCGTTTCGGAGAACGTGGAGTTCTCCATCACTCCGGCCTCAAGCCATCCAAGAATGCTCTCCCTGGCGGGAAAGAACCCGATGGAGTCCATCAGGTGCTTGTGGCTGATGCGGTCGAAAGCGCCCTTGAGGTCAGCGTCGAGTACCCACTGACGTGCGGGGTCATGCCCCGCGCTGCGCTTGACCGTTTGGTGGATCGCCTCCAGGGCGTCGTGGCAGCCACGTCCGGGCCTGAATCCATAGGACCTCGGTTCGAACCTGGCTTCCCATTCCGGTTCCAGGGCGTTCTTTACCCTGGCCTGGTGGGCACGGTCCGCGATCACCGGAATTCCCAGCGGTCGCATCTTCCCATTAGCCTTTGGAATGTATACACGCTTGACCGGTTTCGGCTTCGGGGCGTCCGCTTCAAGGTCCCGCACGAGGCGGGTCCTCTCGGCGGGATCGAGTGCCCTTTGACCATCGACACCGGCCGTGTTCCTGCCCGCGCTCTGTTGTGCCACCCTTCGCACGCTTACCAGCGTGTTGGAGTGTGAGCGCAGCATGAGCTTTTGCAGGTTTCGGACCTTCTTGAGGTCCCCTGCTTTCGCGGCCTTGAAGATTCGCTGCCTGAGACGCTTAACGTTCCGCTCCTGCGCGGACCAGTCGATGCTGTTCCATGCCTGAGCGTCGCTCAAGGTTCCGTTCCGGGAAGCGTCCACTTCCGTATCGGTCATATCTGCCTCCTGTTCTAACTTGTGCCTTGACTCTGCTTCTCGTCTTGCTCTGCCTTCAAGGGCTCACCAGATCCGCGTCAGCTCCCTTTCGGGACCCGCCACTTGGCGGGTATCCACCGGGTTATACAAGGAGCCTGGAGCGGCGCGTTCCCTTGCTTTCCCCTGCCCTTACGGGCTAGTGGCCTATGCTTCTCGGATCTTCCTGTTCCCGCAACGGGATTCACCTTCGTTGCCTCCGGCTTACCCGACCTTGCGGTCGGGACCGTTACGGGGTTTCCAAGTTCCGCAGTACTGAGTTGCGTTCGGGTTGGGAGTCCGCTCTGAACCGGGACCATGGTGACCACAGCGGGGTTTAACTGACTGCCCGCCCATGTGAGACTCCTCTGCCTCTAGTCCTCGGCCGCGTCGATTGCTTCCATCACGCGGGTCCACATTTCGGTCCGTACAAACACGGCTTCGCTTTCGCTCTCCCGTCCGAGCTTCCCCTCGCCTGTTGCCCCGTGATGGTCTGGGGGCTCTTGGGCTTTGACCGCCAGCTTCACACCACCCCATTGCTGGGGTCGCATGTGACGGCGGGGACCGGGGAGTTGGTCACTTCCCGGGCCGGGCCTCTTTCTCCTTTCTTGCCCGGCGCTCAGTAGCAGCGACTTACTTGTCGCACCAGTTGTCGACGAGCTGGGAGCCGTACGACCTCACCGCCGGCACGCTCGTCGTCCTCCCCGAGGGAGGGCCGCACGCCGGGGCGGGCGTCGTGAACCGCATGGCCGCGATCGGAGTCACCGTCAGCCACGCCGTGGAGCAACCGGAGCCCCGGCACGCGACCGCCGAGGAGGCGTCGCTCCTGGGCATCCAGAAGGGCGCGCTGGTCACACACATCCGGCGGACGTACTACAGCGACCAGGGACGGCCCGTGGAGACCGCGGACATCGTGGCGCCCGCCGCTCTCTGCGAGATCGTCTACGAGGTCCCGATCAGCCGTTAGCCGGACGCCTCCGGCACCCGTTGCCGACGTCCTCATGCGATGGTCCGCGCGTGCCCCTTCCGTGCCCGTTCGAGCGGGAAACCACGGGGAGACACGGCGATCAGCGGGCAGCGCACAGCACAACGGCCCCTGACCGTTTGAACTGGTCAGAGGCCGTTTTCGCTGTTCTCAGAGCGGAGGCGGTGGGATTTGAACCCACGGTGACATCGCTGCCACGACGGTTTTCAAGACCGTTCCCTTAGGCCGCTCGGGCACACCTCCCCGCGTCGCCCGTGATCGGCGACGCGGGACAAGAGTAACGGGTCCGCACGCGCGCGTGCGGGTCAGCCGTTGTCGCCGATGCGGGAGCCCAGGGTGAGGTCCACCGTGTGCTCCTTGCCGGCGCGCTGGTAGGTGAGAGTGACCTTGTCGCCGGGCTGGTGGGTCCAGATCTCGCCGATGAGGGTGGGGCCGGAGTCGATCACCCTGTCGTCGAGCTTGGTGATGACATCGCCGGGCTTGAGGCCGACCTTGTCGGCGGGGCCGCCCGGCTCGACCGGGTCGGAGCCGCCGGCGCCCTGATCGGTGATCTTGGCACCGTCCGTGGTGCCCTCCAGGGAGACCGACGCGCCGATCTTGGCGTAGACCGGCTTGCCNTTGATCAGCTGCTGGGCGACGTACCTGGCCTGGTTGATCGGGATGGCGAAGCCCAGGCCGATCGAGCCGGACTGACCGGAGCCGCCGAAACCGCCGCTGCTCGTGGACTGGATCGCGGAGTTGATGCCGATGACCGCGCCGCGCGCGTCGAGGAGCGGGCCGCCGGAGTTGCCCGGGTTGATGGAGGCGTCCGTCTGCAGGGCGCTCATGTAGGACGCCTTGCTGTCGGAGCTGCCGTCGCTGGAGGCGACGGGACGGTTCTTGGCGCTGATGATGCCGGTCGTCACCGTGTTCGACAGGCCGAAGGGCGCGCCGATGGCGATCGTCTCGTCGCCGACGGCCACCTTGTCGGAGTCGCCGAGGGGGAGCGGCTTGAGGTCGGAGGGGGCGTTCTTGAGCTTGATGACCGCGACGTCGTAGCCCTGGGCGTGGCCGACGACCTCGGCGTCGTACTTCTTGCCGTCGGGGAACGTCGCGGTGAGCCGGCCGCCGTCGACGGCCTCGGCCACCACGTGGTTGTTGGTGACGATGTGGCCCTGGACGTCGAAGACGAAGCCGGTGCCGGTACCGCCCTGGCCGCCGTTCCCCTCGGCCTCGATGGTGACCGTGCTCGGCAGTGCCCTGGCGGCCACGCCCGCGATCGAGCTCGGGTCGCGCTTGACCTGCGAGGCGCCGGTGTCGGAGGCGGAGACCGTGGTGGAGGTGGTGTCGCCGTTCCTGGCCAGGGTGTAGCCGATGCCGCCGCCCAGGCCGCCGGCGACCAGAGCGGCCACCAGGACCGCGGCGACCAGACCGCCGCGCCGGCCGGCCGGCTTGGGCGCGGGCTGCTGGTGCTGGTACGGGGAGCCCCAGCCGGAGCCTCCTCCCGCGCCGCCGACGCCGTACGAGGACGGAGGCGGCCAGGAGCCGTCGACGGGCGAGCCCGTGCCGTCCTGCGGTCCGGGGGCGCCGGCTTGGCCGTACGCTCCCGGCACGCGCGGGGGCGTGCCGGGGGGTGGGGGTGTGACGCCGCCCTGGGCGGCCTGATGCGGGGAAGCTGCGGGAGATTCCACCGGCACGGGGGGTGCGGACGGGGCCGGGGGTACCACGTTGCCCTCGTTCTCGGTGCTCACAGCTTTTCTCCTCGATCCACGGCTGTTGTTGTCGGTCGCACTCGGTCACGCTCGTCACGCCTGCCGGCGACCCGGCCTGCTCCAGCTGTGCATGTGCATGTGCATGTGTACGTATTCAGCTTTTCCCATGGGCCGTCAGAGCACCGTAAGCGGTGGCTGTGGGTCCGGGTCCATTCTTTATATAGGTCATCTCGCATGAAACGGACGTACTGTCGGCGACCTCCCGCCGTCCCGCCTACCCCGCCGCGGTGGCACCATGACGCGGTGACCCACGCACGGCAGCACCACATCCAAGTCGTCGCCCACCGCGGCGCCTCCGAGGCCGCCCCCGAGCACACGCTGGCCGCCTACCGGAAGGCGATCGAGGACGGCGCGGACGCCCTCGAGTGCGACGTACGCCTGACCGCGGACGGCCACCTTGTCTGCGTGCACGACCGTCGCGTCAACCGTACGTCCAACGGCCGTGGAGCGGTGTCGGCCCTGGAGCTCGCCGACCTCGCCGCGCTGGACTTCGGCTCCGGACGGACACGCGCCTTCTGGCGGGGCCGGGACGAGGAGCCGGACTGGGAGGTGCGGCCGGAGGACCCCGAGGACACCTCGGTCCTCACCCTGGAGCGGCTGCTCGAACTCGTCGCCGACGCCGGGCGGCGGGTGGAGCTGGCCGTCGAGACCAAACACCCCACGCGGTGGGCGGGGCAGGTCGAGGAACGGCTGCTGACGCTCCTGAAGCGGTTCGGCCTGGACGCCCCGGCGTCGGCCGAGGAGTCGCCGGTGCGTGTGATGAGTTTCTCGGCGCGCTCGCTGCACCGGGTGCGGGCGGCCTCGCCGGCGCTGCCGACGGTCTATCTGATGCAGTTCGTCTCGCCCCGACTGCGTGACGGACGACTGCCCGCGGGGGTCCGGATCGCGGGCCCCTCGATCCGGATCGTGCGCAACCATCCGGCATACGTCGAGCGGCTCAAGCGGGCGGGGCACCACGTGCACGTGTGGACGGTGAACGACTCCGAGGACGTGGATCTCTGCGCCGGCCTGGGCGTCGACGCCATCATCACCAACCGCCCGCGCGCGGTTCTGCACCGGCTC
>NZ_JUJA01000161.1:5684-14519 GCF_001906585.1 Streptomyces kebangsaanensis
CTCGGCCGCCGAGCGGTCGCGGGTCCGTCTCGGGTCGGTCGCTGATCGGTCCCGGGTCCGTCGCGGGCCTTGACCGGGACGGCCGTACCGCACCATCCTCCTTTTTCGGCCACACCGTAGAAATCCAGCCACACGATGACAGGGAGTGCTCCGGCGCGTTCGGTGCGTGTTCGACCGTTTTGAATGCGTCCTCGGACGACAATCGGCCGGTTTCCGGTACAGGCCGGTGGGGCATCCACACCGTGGCGTGGGGCGAAGGAGGTCTCGGGGGTGGCGTTGGTGGTGGCACAGGAGGTGCCCACGTCGTCGAGCATGGCCGTACCCCATGGTCCTGCGGGCGTGGGGGAAGCACGACACCGGATGCGCGAGCAACTGCGCGGAGGCGGCGTGGCGGAATCGGTCATCGACGATGCCGTACTGGTCCTTTCCGAACTCTTGAGCAATGCCTGCAAACACGGCCGGCCACTGGGCGGTGCCCTGACCGGTGACGGCGACGTACGGGCCGCGTGGCGCGTGGACGCGTGCGGCCGGCTGGTCGTGGAGGTGACCGACGGCGGCGGCCCGACCCGCCCGGCCCCGGCCACCCCCTCGGTCACCGCGCACGGAGGCCGCGGGCTGAACATCATCACCGCGCTCTGCGAGGACTGGGGCGTACGGGACGCCGCGGGCGGCGAGGTCACCGTGTGGGCGGTCGTCCACGACGACGTGCACGACCCGGACGCCGGCCACCGCCGCGACGACTTCGCCTCCCGGGTCACCGCACCGCCGGTGACGGCTCTGTCCGAGCTGGGTTTCGCGGACACGTTCGACGCCCTGGACTGAACGCGCACGCGTGCGGCACGTGGCGGGCGTGCCGCACGGTGGGCCCAGGTCATGGGCCGCCGAGAGCCGATCGGTGGTCCGCATCGCCCGCCTTGTCCACAGGGTCCCGTCGTCCACGGCGCGAACGGCTAGGCTNGGCTCGCGCCCGTACGAGACGAGCCGTAACCGGGAGACACCCAGATGGCCAAGAAGCGACCCCAGACGAAGGCCAAGCGCCCGCAGCTCACGGACGGAGAGATCCCGGTGGTCGGCGCGCGCGAGCCGTGCCCCTGTGGCAGCGGCCGCCGCTACAAGGCCTGCCACGGCCGGACCGCCGCGCACGCGGTGACCGAGCTCGTGCAGCGGCCGTTCGAAGGACTTCCCGGCGAATGCGACTGGGTGGCACTGCGCGAACTGGTCCCCGCCGCCACGGTCGGGCTGACCCTCAAGGACGGCCTGCCCGAGGGCGTCCCGGCGGTCACGCTCGCCACGGTCCTGCCGATGGCCTGGCCCGCGCTGCGCCGTGACGACGGCTCGGTGCTGCTGGGCCTGCAGAACGACACGGCGTCCGGCGACATCAGCCGCGACCTCGCCGACACCCTGCTGCGCGCGCTGGAGGCCGAGCCCGGCACTCCGGTGCAGGGCCGCCGCGCCCCGGCCGACGGTCCGCGGCTGCAGGACCTGCTCGACGCCGAGGCTCCTTTCGAGCCGGTGGTGCACGAGGGCTTCGAGTTCTGGGTGCCGGACGCGGAGAACGCGACGCCGGAGGTCGCCGCCTCCCTGGAGCGGGCCAACGCGGCGGCCATCCCGACCGTGCGCCTGCAGGGCGTCGAGGCCGCGTACTGGTGCCGGACACCGGAGAAGAACCACCTGCGCTGGGTCATGCCGCACCCGGAGGAGCGACTTCTGGACGCCCTGGCGCGGCTGCACGCGGCGGGCCGTTCGAGCCTGGGAGAGAACACCCGGCTCGTGGGCTCCTTCCGCGCCCACGGCCTGACGGTGCCGGTGTGGGACCTGCCGAGCGAGGTCGGTGCCCAGGACGTGGAGAAGCCGGCCGCCGAGTTCGCCGAGCGGCTGACCGAGGCCCTGGCCGCCCGGACGCCGCTGACCGGGGACGAGCGCCGGGCCCGCGGCGGCCTGACCAACCGGCAGGTCACGCTCAGCTGATCCACCGGGGTGCGGCTGACCGGCCGGTCAGCCGCACGACTTCGCCGCAGTAGGTGACTCCGGTCACAACCCCCGGCCGTCGCAGGGGAGTCGGTGACCGGAAAGGCGGCCCGCCCGGTGACTGGAAAGCCGGGATCGAATTTGCGAACCGCCGATCTCTTGTTACCGTGCAAGTAGCCCGGTTGCTGGTGCATCCCCCGTCGCCAGCAACCGGGCCTTCGCGTGCGCGCCGCCGATCACCGCGCGCAGTCATTCATCAACCGTCCGTCGCCGCAGGTGAGTTGCTTCCGGAGCGCAGCAGCAGCGGTCCGTCCGCGCCGCGTTCGGCGAGCTCCGCGACGGCGGTGTACGCCATGGGCGCTCCCCGGACGTGCTCCCGGGGTGTCTCGCACGTCCCCGGCTCGTCGTCGCCGTCCGGCGCGCAGTGCGCCCGCACGGTGCGCTCGCCCGGGCCCATGAGGGTCAGGTCGGCGTCCAGGGGACGGCCGGTGGTGTTGCGGTAGTAGGTGCGCGCCCAGGTGTCCTGCCCCTGGGTCAGCACACAGGTCTGCGCCTCGACCCCGTCGGGTGAGGTGACCTCCGGGCCGCAGCGTGCGGCGGTGGCCAGGCCCAGGCCGAGCAGCAGCGGGGAACGGCCGGGTCCGGCGGACGGGACCTTGTCGTCGCCGCGCGGCAGGGGGCGTACGGCGGGCCGGGCGGCCGCGGGGCTCCGGTCGCCCACCTGGCCCGCGGACGCCACGGCCAGCGGCAGCGCCACGGCACCGGCCACGACGGCCAGCAGGGCGAGCAGACGGACTCGTCGGGGACCGGGGCCGCCGCGCGGCGGCGTTCGGCTTCCGTGTCCTCCGCAGTGACGCAGCATGCGGGGACGATAACGGCGGGGGGCGGGAGCCACGCCCGCCCCGCGCCCGACACCCCTACAACTCGGGCGCGCTCACACCCGTACGAGTGAGGGCCTCCACCACGGCGTCGACCACGGCCTCCACGTCGGGCACCCAGGGCGAGGCGGAGCCGGGCAGCGGGGCCCGCTCCCAGCGGACCGGGCCGGCTCCGGTCTCGGAGGGGGGCAGCGCGAGGTAGCCGCCCTCGCCGTGGAAGCGGAGTGAGCCGGGGACGAAGTCCTTGGCGTAGAGCAGTTCGCCCAACTGCTCCATGGAGTACGGCTTGACGAGGATCGCCCAGCGCGTGGGCGAGGCGACGACCGGGCCGAGCCGTATGCCGACGCGGTCGAGCGCGGTGAGGGCCCGGGCGGCCGGGAGGGCCGGCAGGCTCACCGCGCAGGGGGCCTTGCCTCCGGTGGCCAGGACGATCGGCGCGGCGGGCCGGTTGGTCCACCACCAGCGCACCATGCGGGCGTCGGTGGTGGCCGCGAGGAGACCGGGCTCGAAGGGGTGCGCGCCGGGCACCGCGCAGTCCGGGTCGGGGCAGCCGCAGCGGCCGGACCGCCGCGGATCCGGTGCCACGCCCGGGAGTACGGGCCACTGCCACTGGGCCGCGAAGGTCAGGGCCGCGCCGATCGACTCGGACCTCTCGTCGCCGCGCTGGGACAGGAGCCTGCGTCGCCTTCCCGGGATCTCGCGCATGAGCGCTCGTTCCTTTCCGTTGCACCGCTGGCAACACCGCTGGACCATTCACATCATGTGTCGATCACTTCACTGCGCGTACCTGTTGGCGCATCACACCCCTGCCTTCAGGCACGGGGAGCCCCTATGGGCCGAGCATCGGCTGCTTCCGCGGCAGCCCCGTCCATACTGCGTCTACCAAAAGCATGGGCGTGGCGTGGGGTGGCGGAGCATGGCGATTTGGCGTCGCGTGCTTGCCCTCCGCCTCCCTCACGCGAGGATGGGGCACGGTCGTCGGTGGATAGGACGCCCGGGTCCGTCGCCAGGTTCCGGATGTCCCCCAACCACCCCTGGCCTTCTCCGAGTACGTACCCATCACGACCGCTGTGACGCTCTGTGGAGCGGACCCAGTCGACCGCAATAGGCCGTCACCCGAGGCAGTTTCAAGCCAACTTCGTATTTTCGCAAGGGGTCCGGAAGAACACTCCGAAACCCCTCTGACACCAGGAATCCCGGCAGGACAATGCTGGACATCCCCTCACGAGTGCGTGTACATGTGGAGACACTGCTGGCGGTGCAGAATGACATGGGGGTTTGCGATGCTTTTGAGCAATACGCACCGGCCGGAAAGCCGAACACCATGAACGCCCCTCATCCTTCGAAAGTGGCTGGAATCGATGCGACGGTTCCGGCCCCCGCACACACTGTCGCGCCCGCGCCCGCCGCCACGGGCACCTCCCCCGCCTCCTTCGCGAACAGCCCGGCAGCCCCGCACGCGCCCTGCGCCCCGGGCACCCTCCTGCAGGACCGGCTGGCGGGCTGGGTCTCCGACCTGACCACCCTGCACGAGCTCACCGAGCGGCTGGCCCGTACGAGCGGCATCGACGCCGCCCTGCAGGAGCTACTGCGCGCCGGAGCCGCCCTGGTCGGCGCCCGGCGCGGTCTGGTCGTACTGGAACCGGACGACGGGCTCGGCCCCGACACCACCGTCGGCCTCGGCCTCGCCCGGGCCGATCTCGGCCACATCGAGACCGTGCCGCGCAGCGCCATGCCCCACGGCACGCTCCTCGACACCGCGGCCGGACTGCCGGACGGCGAGGGCGAGGTCATGCGCCCCGACCTGTTCTCCGAGGACGGCCTCGACCCCCGCCACCGCGAGGTGGCCGCCCGCCTCGGCTACGCCGCCAGCTACGCGCTGCCCCTGTCCACCGAGACCGCCGGCCGCATCGGCGCCGCCGTATGGCTCTACGACGAGCCCGCCGAACCGGTCGAGCGCCGGCGCCACCTCGCCGGCCTCTACGTCCGCTTCGCCACCGAACACCTGGCCCGCCTGCTCGACACCGAGCGCACGCGCGCGTGCATGGCGACGGTCTACGAGGAGCTGCTGCCCTCCCGGCTGCCCCGGGTGCCCGGCGTCCAGCTCGCCTGCCGGCACCGCACGGGGCCGCGCGGCGGCGGCGACTGGTACGACGCGCTGCCGCTGCCGGACGCCGCGCTCGGCCTCGCGGTCGGCTCGGTCACCGGCTCCGGGCCGGGAGCGGTCGCCGCGATGGGCCGGCTGCGCGCGTCCCTGCGGGCGTACGCGGTGATGGAGGGCGAGGACCCCGTCGCCGTCCTGTCCGACCTCGAACTGCTGCTGCGGCTGACCGAGCCCGCCCGCTCCGCCACCGCCCTGTTCGCCTACTGCGAGCCCGCGCTGCGCAGGATCACCCTGGCCGGCGCCGGGCACAGCCCGCCGCTGCTGGTCGGCGAGCGGCGCACCGAGTTCGTGGAGACGTCCGTGTCCGCGCCGCTCGGCATGCTCGCCTGCTGGGAGGCGCCCAGCGTGGAGTTCCAGGTGGCGGCGGGGGAGACCGTGCTGCTCTACACCGACGGGCTGCTGCACCGCACCGGCGACCCGGTGGACCGCGCCTTCGCCCGGCTGCAGGCGGCCGCGGCGAGCGTCCCGCGCGCGCGACGCCACGATCCGGAGGCCGTCGCCGACCACGTCCTGCACACGGTCCTGCCGGACGACCAGGACGTGACCGGCGGCAGGGAGGACGTCGCCCTGGTGGCGGCGCGCTTCGAGTAGCCGCCCGGTCCCCGGCGCTCCCGGTAACGGGTGCTTCCGCCCCGGGCCCCCTTCCGCACGACCGTACGATGGTGGGGTCCCCCTGCTCGAGCGAGCCCGAGAGCTCGGGGACGTCCCCTGTGCATCGAGGAGGAAGACAGTGGCGGAGGAGCTCCCGGAGACCCCGGAAACCACCGAAGAAGAGCCGATCAAGCAGCGCAAGAACGGCCTGTACCCGGGCGTGTCCGACGAGCTCGCCGAGAACATGAAGTCCGGCTGGGCCGACACCGAGCTGCGCGACCTGGAGCCGGTCGAGCAGGCGGAGCACACCGCGCGCCGCCGCGCCGCGCTGTCCGCGCGCTTCCCCGGCGAGCGCCTGGTGATCCCCGCGGGCAACCTCAAGACCCGCTCCAACGACACCGAGTACCCCTTCCGGTCCGCGGTCGAGTACGCCTACCTCACCGGCAACCAGACCGAGGACGGCGTCCTGGTCCTGGAGCCCACCGCGGACGGCCACCAGGAGACGCTCTACCTCCTGCCCCGCTCCGACCGCGAGAACGGCGAGTTCTGGCTCTCCGGGCAGGGCGAGCTGTGGGTCGGCCGCCGCCACTCCCTGGCCGAGGCCGAGCTGCTGTACGGCATCGCGGCCTCCGACGTGCGCGAACTGCCGCGGAAGCTGAAGGAGGCCACCGGCCCGGTCCGCGTCGTGCGCGGCTACGACACCGGCGTCGAGGCCGCGCTGACCGACAAGGTCACCGCCGAGCGCGACGAGGAGCTGCGTGTCTTCCTCTCCGAGATGCGCCTGGTCAAGGACGAGTTCGAGATCGGCGAGCTGCAGAAGGCCGTCGACTCCACCGTGCGCGGCTTCGAGGACGTGGTGAGGGTCCTCGACAAGGCGGAGGCCACCTCCGAGCGCTACATCGAGGGAACGTTCTTCCTCCGTGCCCGCGTGGAGGGCAACGACGTCGGCTACGGCTCCATCTGCGCCGCCGGCCCGCACGCCTGCACGCTGCACTGGGTGCGCAACGACGGCCCCGTCCGCTCCGGCGACCTGCTCCTGCTGGACGCGGGCGTGGAGACGCACACCCTCTACACCGCCGACGTCACGCGCACGCTGCCGGTCAACGGCACGTACAGCGAGATCCAGAGGAAGATCTACGACGCGGTGTACGAGGCCCAGGAGGCCGGCATCGCGGCGGTCAAGCCGGGCGCCAAGTACCGCGACTTCCACGACGCCGCCCAGCGGGTGCTCGCCGAGAAGCTCGTCGCGTGGGGTCTGGTCGAGGGCCCGGTCGAGCGGGTGCTGGAGCTCGGCCTGCAGCGCCGCTGGACGCTGCACGGCACCGGCCACATGCTCGGCATGGACGTCCACGACTGCGCGGCCGCGCGCACCGAGGCGTACGTCGGCGGCACGCTGGAGCCGGGCATGGTCCTCACCGTCGAGCCGGGCCTGTACTTCCAGGCCGACGACCTGACCGTCCCGGAGGAGTACCGGGGCATCGGCGTCCGCATCGAGGACGACATCCTGGTCACGCAGGACGGCAACCGCAACCTCTCGGCAGGCCTGCCGCGCCGCTCCGACGAGGTCGAGACGTGGATGGCGTCGCTGAAGAGCTGACACGACGAGAACGGCCGGGCACCTCAGGTGCCCGGCCGTTCTCGTGCCCGGGGGCAGGTTTCTCCTGGGCGGGTCCTGGAGGGACCTGGCGGCCGTCTACACCGCCACCAGCGGCGCGTCCTCCCGCCACTTGAGGATCTTGTCGAAGCTCACCACAGCGCCGCCCCGTCCCGGCGTGCTGCCGATGTGGACGTGGTCGGCGAGTTCCTGGATGAGGCACAGGCCGCGGCCGTGCTCGGCCTCGGGGTGCACGGCGCGGAACGGGGGGCGACGGCCGCCGGGCGGAAAGCCGGGGCCCGTGTCGGCCACCTCGATGCGGCACTTCTCCCCGTCGAGGTAGGCGGTGACGCGGTACGCCTCGGAGGATCCGGCGTCCCCGCCGTGCTCGACCGCGTTCGCGCAGGCCTCGCTCAGGGCGACGGACAGGTCGTAGGAGATGTCGGGGTCGACGCCCGCGGTCTCCATCGTGCCCAGCAGCAGCCGCCGGGCGAGCGGCACGCTCGCAGCGTCACGCCGCAGATGGAGTGACCACCAGATGCTCATGCTCCAGCCTCCCGGCCGCGGCTCGACATACCGTTACGTATTGCCCCGAGTGCCCGGCCGTAAGCACTCAGTTGACACGACACCGTCCAATCGGCGGATGCGGCGGCCAGGGAATCGGTGTATGTGCGGGTCAGTAGCGACAGACCTTGACATTCCGGGCGTACTGCATCTTGTGGACCTGCCGCACGGCACCCCGGGGCCCAGTGCGATGATGAGGCCGCCATGACTGCCCCCCACCCGCGCACGGCGTGCGCCGGACGCGATCTCAGGATGCTGCGGGCCGCGGTGTTCGCCGCGGTCTGTGTCGCGCTGGCCGCTGCCGGTCACACGGTGGCCTCCTGCGCCGCGGTGCCGCTGTGGACACTGGGCGTGGGCTTTTTGGGGGCACTGGTCGTGGTGGCGCCGCTCACCGGGCGGGCTCGTTCCCTGCCGGGCATCGCCACACTGCTCGCGGTCGGCCAGACCGCGCTGCACATCCTGTTCGGACTGGGTCAGAGCGGCATGGGCGGCACGGCCACGGGGCCGACGGGGTCGATGGCGTCGACGGGACCGATGGGATCCATGCCCGTCATGTCCGACGCCGAGCTCGTGCAGCAGGCCGCGCGGTACGTGTGCGGAACGGCGGCCGCGGCGATCAGCCCGGGTCAGGCCTACCGGATACTCGTCGACGCCCGCGTCTACGACGGCGGCGCCATGGGCATGAGCGCCACGCACCGACCGGCGGACGCCCTGGCCACCACTGGTGCGGCCACGCTGCTGCCGTCCCTGACGATGCTGCTCGTCCACGTCCTCGCCGCGGTCGCCGCGGGCTGGCTGCTGCGCCGCGGCGACCTGGCCCTGCTGCGCCTGATCGACCTGTCGGCGCACGGAGTCACCGAAGGGGCGCTCATACGCTCCCTGCGCGCGGCACTCGCGCTGGTGCGCGCCCTGTGCGCCGGGCTGCCGGCCGCGCCCGACGCGGCCCCCCGCTTCCGGCGGGCCGCCGACCCCGCGCCCCCGGCCCCCCACACCACCGCACTCCAGCACACGGTGATCCGTCGCGGCCCGCCGGCCGCCGCCGCACTCGTCCTCGCCGCCTGACGCGACGCGACCAC
>NZ_JUJA01000161.1:14569-18839 GCF_001906585.1 Streptomyces kebangsaanensis
CGGTGTTCCCGGCGGACGGGCACGCGCGCGTGCCCGTCCGCCGGGAACACCGCACCGCCGGCCCCGCCGCGCACGCGCACCCCTCCACACCGAACCCACTCGAAAGGGAGTGCAACCCCCATGAAGGCTTCCCGCCTCGCCGCCACCGCCGCCCTCGCCGGCTCGGCCGTCCTCGTCCTGTCCGCCCCCGCCTTCGCGCACGTCACCGTGCAGCCGGAGGGCACGGCCGCCAAGGGCGGCTACGCGGTCGTCGACTTCAAGGTCCCCAACGAGCGCGACAACGCCTCCACCACCAAGCTCGAAGTCACCTTCCCGGCCGAACACCCGGTGGCCTCCGTGATGCCGCAGCCGATGACCGGCTGGAAGATCGAGGTCACCAAGTCCAAGCTGGACAAGCCGCTCGAGGTGCACGGCAAGAAGATCTCCGAGGCCGTCACCAAGGTCACCTGGACCGCCGACGGCAAGGGCATCGAGCCCGGCTACTTCCAGAAGTTCCCGGTCTCCATGGGCGCCCTGCCCGACGACACCGACCAGATGGTCTTCAAGGCGATCCAGACGTACTCCAACAAGGAGGTCGTGCGCTGGATCGAGGTGCCGCAGAAGGGCCAGGAGGAGCCGGACACCCCGGCGCCGGTCCTGCAGCTGGCCGCCGCCTCGGACGACGGCCACGGACACGGCGCGTCGGACAAGGACACCGCCGACGACGCCAAGCCCGCCGCCCAGAACACCGCCACCGACACCGCCAAGGGCGGCAGCGACACCACCGCCCGCGTCCTCGGCATCGCCGGCATCGTCGTCGGCGCCGCCGGCGTGGCCTACGGCGTGCTCGCCGGCCGCAGGCGCACCGCCGCCTGATCCGGCTCATCCGTCACGCGCCCGGGGGGCGTGCCACTCTTGCGTACGACCCCCGGTGCGCGCCGGAATCATCACATCTGGGACATTTCTCTATGCGCAACAAGACATTCACGGCGGCCGCGCTGCTCGTCGCCGCCACGATGACCCTCTCCGCCTGCGGCAGCGGCGACGACAGCAAGAAGCCCGTCGCCGTCGTCTCCGAGGACACCTCACGGAAGGCCGCGACCGTTCTCGACAAGCCGTTCGAGAAGCCCGACCTGGTCCTCACCGACACCCACGGCAAGAAGTACGACCTCCGCAAGGAGACCGCCGGCCACCCGACGCTGGTCTACTTCGGCTACACCCACTGCCCCGACGTCTGCCCGCTGACGATGAACAACATCGCGGTCGCCGTGAAGGACCTGCCCAAGGCCGAGCGGGACGATCTGCGCGTGGTGTTCGTCACCACCGACCCGGCCCGCGACACCCCGGCCGAGCTCGGCAAGTGGCTGAAGATGATCAACTCGGAGTTCATCGGTCTGACCGGCGACTTCGCCACCATCCAGGCCGGCGCGCGCACCCTCGGCATCTCCATCGAGCCGACCGCCAAGGACAAGAACGGCAAGCTCGTCTCGTACCACGGCACCCAGGTCGTCGCCTTCTCCCCGAAGACCGACGCCGGGTACGTCCTGTACGGCGAGGACGCCACCGTCGACGACTACACCAAGGACCTCCCCGAGATCGTCAAGGGTGAGACCCCGTGAGGCGTCCCGCACCGGTGGCCGCCCTCATGGCCGCCGCCCTGGCAGGAACGGCCCTGCTCACCGGCTGCGGCGGCTCCTCCGGCTCCGGCGGCGCGAAAGCCGAGCTGTCCGTCCACTCCGCCTACATCCCCCAGCCCGTCTCGGACTCGATGGCGGCCGGCTTCCTGACCATCGAGAACAAGGGCGGCACCGCCGACAAGCTCACCTCGGTCACCAGCGCCGACGCGGGCGAGGTCACCGTGCACCGGACCGTCGGCGGAGCGATGCGGGAGGCCGACTCCCTCACCGTCCCCGCCCACGGACGACTCGTGCTCGAAAGCGGCGGCGACCACCTGATGTTCGACAAGCTGGAGCACAGGCTCCGGCAGGGCCGGACGGTCACCGTCGAACTGCACTTCGCCCGATCCGGCGGTCTCAAGGTCGAGATGCCCGTGAAGGCGGCCACGTACAACCCCGAGCACGGACACTGAGACGGACTTCCGAAGAGGGACCACCTTGTCGCAGACCATCGCCCCCCGCGTCCGGAACCTGGTGCTGCTGCTCCTGGCAGCCACCGGCCTGCTGCTCGCCGGCGCCACCCCGGCCTCCGCGCACGCCGCGCTGACCGGCAGCGATCCCCAGCAGGGGGTGGTGGTCGACAAGGCACCCGCCCAGGTGTCGCTGACCTTCTCCGAGCAGGTCGCCATGAACGACGACTCGCTGCGCGTGCTCGACCCCAAGGGCAACCGCGTCGACACCGGGAAACCCGCCGACGTCAGCGGCACGACGTATGCCGTGCGGTTGCACGGCGGCCTGCCGGACGGCACCTACACCGTCGTCTACCAGGTGGTCTCGGCCGACAGCCATCCCGTCGGCGGTGCCTACACCTTCTCCGTCGGCGCCCCCTCCAAGACCTCCGCCGCGGTCGACGGCCAGAACGTGGGCGGCGGAGCCGTCGGCGCGCTCTACGGGGTCGGACGGTACGTGTCGTACGCCGGCTTCGTCGTCCTGGTCGGCGGCGCCGCCTTCGTCCTGGCCTGCTGGCAGCGCGGCTCGGGGGTGCGGGCCGTACAGCGGCTCGTCGTCTCCGGCTGGGTCGCCCTCACCGCGGCCACCCTCGCCCTGCTGCTCCTGCGCGGCTCCTACACCACCTCCGGGAAGGTCGCGGACATCTTCGACCTGACCCTCCTCGGGCAGGTCCTCCAGACCAAGACGGGCGCCGCCCTCGTCTCCCGGCTGCTGCTGCTCGCCGCTGCGGCCCTGTTCGTCGCGGTCCTCTTCGGGTCGCACGAGAAACGGGACGACGAGGAGGAGCGGGACGACGAGGAGAAACGCGACCTGACCTTCGGGCTCGCGATCGGCGGAACCGTGGTCGCCGTCGGGCTCGCGGCCAGCTGGTCCATGGCCGAGCACGCCTCGACCGGCCTCCAGACGGGCATCGCGATGCCCGTCGACGTCCTCCATCTGCTCGCCGTGGCCACCTGGCTCGGCGGACTCGTCGCCCTCCTGGTCGCGCTGTACGGGGCGTCCGGGCAGACCCCGGTCGAGACCTCGGCCGTACGCCGCTTCTCCCGCCTCGCCTTCGGTTCCGTCCTCGCCCTGGTGGCCACCGGGACCTACCAGTCCTGGCGCCAGACCGGCTCCTGGCCGGCGCTCACCGACACCCGCTACGGACAGCTGCTCCTGGTCAAGATCGGCCTGGTGGTGGTGCTGGTCGGCATCGCCTCGGTCTCCCGCCGCTGGACGGGGCGACTGGCGGAGACGGTGACCGCGAAGGAGGGGGTCATCACGACGCGCACCGCGGTCCCGGCGACCGCGGGCGGGGAAACCGGCTCGGACAAAGAGGCGGGGACCGACGGCGGGTCCGGGGGCGAGGAGAAGCCCGGGGGCGAAGGGAAGTCCGGGTCCGGCGGGAAGGCGGCAGCCGGTGGCAGGGCGGTGAGCGGCGAGACCTCCCGGCGAGCCGCCCAGCTCGCCCGGCAGCGGGCCGCCGTGGACACCGCACGGCGCAAGCGGCTTCGGGACGCCGACCCGGGCCGCCTGGGACTGCGCCGGTCCGTACTGACGGAGGCCGCTGTCGCCGTCGTACTGCTCGCCGTCACCACCGCGCTGACCCAGACCGAACCGGGACGCACCGAAGTGGAGGCCAAGGCCGCCACGTCGTCCTCGTCCTCGTCCTCGTCCTCCTCGGAAGGCGCGGTCACCCTCGACATGCCCTTCGACACCGGCGGACAGAACGGCAAGGGCCTCGTCCGGCTCGACATCGACCCCGCGCGCGTGGGCGGCAACGACCTGCACATCTACGTACAGCACACCGACGGGAGCCCCTACGACATCCCCGAGGTCAAGGTTTCCCTCACACTCGCCGCCAAGAAGCTCGGGCCGCTGCCGGTGGCCCCCGACCGCATCACCGCCGGACACTGGGCCGCGAGCGGAGTACAGATCCCCATGGCCGGCGACTGGAAGATCGAGGCGACCGTGCGGACCTCCGACATCGACCAGGTGACCGTCGCCAAGAACGCGCAGATCGGCTGAACCCCACCATGACCGACCAGTCCACCCCGGAGGCCACCCCCCGGACCCCCGCGCCCGCGGTTCCCGCGCCCACGGCACCGGACGCCCCCGCGAGAGCGGGCGTGTCGCGACGGCAGCTGCTCGGCACGGCCGGCGCGACCGGACTCGTCCTCGGCGCG
>NZ_JUJA01000161.1:18872-34525 GCF_001906585.1 Streptomyces kebangsaanensis
CCCGCCGGCGCCACCCCGCTCACCTCGCTCGGCGCCGACCGGACGATGTTTCACGGGAAACATCAGCCCGGCATCACCGACCCCCTGCAGGCCCGCGGCCATCTCATAGCCTTCGACCTCGCGGCCGGCGCGGGCCGCAAGGAGGCCGCCGCGCTGCTGCGCCGCTGGTCGGCGACGGCCGAGCGGCTGATGGCCGGCGAGCCGGCCGGCCACGACGACACCGGCGTCGCCCTGGACGCCGGCCCCTCCTCGCTGACGGTCACCTTCGGCTTCGGCCACTCCTTCTTCGACCGGACGGGTCTGCGCGGGCAGCGGCCCAGCGCTCTCGACCCCCTGCCCGACTTCTCCTCCGACCAGCTCGACAAGGCCCGCAGCAACGGCGATCTGTGGGTGCAGATCGGCGCGAACGACGCGCTGGTCGCCTTCCACGCCCTGCGCGCCCTGCAGAAGGACGCGGGCGGTGCCGCCCGTATCCGCTGGCAGATGAACGGCTTCAACCGCTCCCCCGGCGCCACCGCGCACCCCATGACGACCCGCAACCTCATGGGCCAGGTCGACGGCACCCGCAACCCGAAGCCGGCCGACCCGGACTTCGACCAGCGCGTCTTCGTGCCCGCGAACGGTGAGCCGGCCTGGATGGCGAACGGCTCCTACGCCGTCGTACGCCGCATCCGCATGCTCCTCGACAACTGGGAGAAGCTGTCGCTCGCCCGGCAGGAGGACGTCATCGGGCGCCGCAAGTCCGACGGTGCGCCGCTCAGCGGGGGCACCGAGACGACCGCGATGGACCTGGAGAAGACCGGCAAGGACGGCAGCCTCGTCGTCCCGGTCAACGCGCACGCCCGTATCACCCGGCCCGACCAGAACGGGGGCGCGGCCATGCTCCGGCGTCCCTTCTCCTACCACGACGGCTTCGGCGCCGGCGGCACCCCCGACGCGGGCCTGCTGTTCATCTGCTGGCAGGCGGACCCGCTGCGCGGCTTCGTGCCGGTACAGCGCAAGCTGGACCGCGGCGACGCGCTGTCGCAGTACATCCGGCACGAGGCGAGCGGGCTGTTCGCGGTGCCGGGCGGGGCGGCCGAGGGCGAATACGTGGGGCAGCGGCTGCTGGAGGGGTGAGCGCGGCGGGAGGGGAGCGCGCCGTTCGGGTGGGGTTACGCGGATTCACTCTCGGGAGGGGCTCCCGTGAGACGGGCGAGCCTGCCCCCCGAGCGGCCATTAGGGTGAGGTCATGCCAGCGAGCTACGCGTACCTCGGCCCCGAGGGCACCTTCACCGAAGTCGCCCTGCGCACCCTTCCCGAGACGGCCACCCGGGAGCTGATCCCGTACGTGTCCGTGCAGTCCGCGCTGGACGCGGTCCGCGCCGGTGAGGCCGAGGCCGCGTTCGTGCCGATCGAGAACTCCGTCGAGGGCGGCATCACCGCCACCCTCGACGAGCTGGTCGCGGGCGAGCCGCTGATGATCTACCGCGAGGTGCTGCTGTCGATCACCTTCGCGCTGCTGGTCAGGCCCGGCACCAAACTGTCCGACGTCAAGACGGTCACCGCCCACCCGGCCGCCCAGCCGCAGGTGCGCAACTGGCTGAAGGCCCACCTCCCGGACGCCGTCTGGGAGTCGGCCGCCTCGAACGCGGACGGCGCCCGCCTGGTCCAGGAGGGCCGCTACGACGCCGCCTTCGCCGGTGAGTTCGCGGCCGCGCGCTACGGGCTCGTGCCCCTGGAGACGGGCATCCACGACGCCGAGAATGCTCAGACGCGGTTCGTACTGGTCGGCCGGCCCGCCCGGCCCGCCGCCCCGAGCGGAGCGGACAAGACCTCCGTAGTGCTGTGGCAGCGCAACGACCACCCCGGTGGTCTGCGCGACCTGCTGGGCGAGTTCAGCACCCGCGGCATCAACCTGATGCTGCTGCAGTCCCGCCCGACGGGCGCGGGCATCGGCAACTACTGCTTCTGCGTCGACGCCGAGGGCCACATCAACGACCGCCGGATGGCCGAGGCCCTGATGGGGCTGAAGCGGATCTGTCTGCAGGTGCGCTTCCTCGGTTCGTACCCGCGGGCGGACATCGGCGTGGCGGACGTACGGCCTCCGCTGGCCGGGACCTCGGACGGGGAGTTCATGGCGGCGGCGGACTGGGTGGCGCGCTGCCAGGACGGTCGTTTCTAGCCAGGTCGTTCGTTTCCAGCCGGGCCGACGTTATCCACAGAAGTTGTCCACAGGTCTTCTTCTCGACCAGGGGACAAGTCGATATCTGCGGGCGATTCGATCGACAAATCCCCTTGCGCCCCACTGGAGGGATCAGGGTGGACAAGCCACCCTTCGTCCACTCGCCTCCTTTGATTCATCTTTTGGGGCGACCTCTTTCCACCCGAAAGTGGCCGTCAGTCCGGTTCGAGCCAGGAATTCCTCCTTCCCGCCACGGTTTCCGGAGTGATCAATTCCGGCTTCCACAGATCTTTCGCACAGCCTGTGGATAACTTTCCGGAACATGTGGATCACCGTGCGCCGCTGTGGACAACGCGAGCCCAAGTGCCGGTCCGCGCGGGGAAATTCAGTCAACCGTACGTCCGCCGCCCACCCTGCCCCAGAAAACGGGGCAGCCCTTGCCCGTACAGGGAGCAATTCCCCCATAACGGTACGCAATGCACGGTTCGGAATACTGGGTCGTGAGGCGGAACGCCGCACCGGTAGCCTTGACCGCGTGATTGACCTTCGCCTGCTCCGTGAGGACCCCGACCGTGTGCGCGCCTCCCAGCGCGCCCGTGGAGAGGACGTCGCGCTCGTCGACTCCCTCCTCTCTGCCGACGAGCGGCGCAGGTCGTCCGGCGTCCGCTTCGACGAACTGCGCGCCGAGCAGAAGGCGCTGGGCAAGCTCATTCCCAAGGCCTCCGGCGAGGAGAAGGCCGAACTGCTGGAGAAGGCGGGCCGGCTCGCCGCCGACGTCAAGGCGGCCGACGCCGAGCGCGACGCGGCGGACGCCGAGACCCAGGAGCTGCTGCTCCGGCTCGGCAACCTCGTGCACCCCGACGTGCCCGTCGGCGGCGAGGAGGACTTCGTCACGCTGGAGACGCACGGCACGATCCGCGACTTCGACGCCGAGGGCTTCACGCCCAAGGACCACCTGGAGCTCGGGCAGTCGCTCGGTGCGATCGACGTGGAGCGCGGTGCGAAGGTCTCCGGTTCGCGCTTCTACTTCCTCACCGGTGTCGGCGCCCTGCTGGAGCTGGCCCTGGTGAACGCGGCGGTGGCCCAGGCCACCGCGGCCGGCTTCACGCCGATGCTGACCCCCGCGCTGGTCCGCCCGCAGTCGATGGCCGGAACCGGCTTCCTCGGCCAGGCCTCCCAGGACGTGTACCACCTCGACAAGGACGACCTGTACCTGGTCGGCACGTCCGAGGTGCCGCTGGCGGCGTACCACATGGACGAGATCATCGACGCCGACCGCCTGCCGCTGCGGTACGCCGGCTTCTCGCCGTGCTTCCGCCGCGAGGCCGGCTCGCACGGGAAGGACACCCGCGGCATCTTCCGCGTGCACCAGTTCGACAAGGTGGAGATGTTCTCCTACGTCGCCCCGGAGGAGTCGCAGGAGGAGCACCGGCGGCTGCTGGAGTGGGAGAAGCAGTGGCTGACCTCGCTGGAGCTGCCGTTCCGGGTCATCGACGTGGCCTCGGGTGACCTGGGCGCCTCGGCCTCGCGCAAGTTCGACTGCGAGGCGTGGATCCCGACCCAGGGCAGGTACCGCGAGCTGACCTCGACCTCGGACTGCACCGAGTTCCAGTCCCGCCGCCTGCAGATCCGGGTGCGCGAGGGCAAGAAGGTCCGTCCGCTGGCCACGCTCAACGGCACGCTGTGCGCCGTACCGCGCACGATCGTCGCGATCCTGGAGAACCACCAGCAGGCCGACGGCTCCGTACGGGTGCCCGAGGTGCTGCGTCCCCACCTCGGCGGCCGGGAGGTCCTGGAACCGGTGGCCAAGTGAGCCGTTCCGCCGAGCCCTTCCCCTACAAGCTGATCGCCACCGACCTCGACGGCACCCTGCTGCGCTCCGACGGGTCGGTCTCGGGGCGCACCCGTGAGGCACTCGCCGCGGCCACCGCGGTGGGTGCCGCGCACCTCGTGGTCACGGGCCGCGCGGTGCCCTGGACACGACACGTCCTCGACGACCTCGGCTACCGGGGCCTCGCGGTCTGCGGCCAGGGCGCCCAGGTGTACGACGCCGGGGAGCACCGCCTGCTGACCTCGGTGACCCTGGACCGGCAGCTGGCCGGGGTGGCGCTGGCCAAGATCGAGGCCGAGGTCGGTCCGCTGTACCTGGCGGCCAGCCGCGACGGCCTGGACGGCGAGGTGCTCGTGGGTCCCGGCTACGCGGTCTCGGGCCCGCTTCCGGCGACTCCGTTCACGGACGCCTCGGACCTGTGGAGCGCGCCCCTCAACAAGATCTACATCCAGCACCCGACCCTCACGGACGACGAACTGGCCGACGCGGCCCGCCGGACCGCGGGCGGTCTCGTCTCGGTCACCATGGCCGGCGAGGGCATCGTCGAGCTGCTGCCGCTCGGCCTGTCGAAGGCGACGGGCCTGTCGCTGGCGGCGCGGCGGCTGGGTCTGAGGGCGGCGGATGCCGTCGCCTTCGGTGACATGCCCAACGACGTCCCGATGTTCGCCTGGGCGGCCCACGGTGTGGCCATGGCCAACGCCCACGGGGAGCTGAAGGCGGTCGCGGACGAGATGACGGCCTCGAACGACGAGGACGGCATCGCGGTGGTGCTGGAGAGGTTGCTGGGCTGAGCTTTCGGTCTGTGCTCTTCGGCCTGTGCTCTTCGGCCTGTGCTTTTCGTCTGCGCGGAGGATGCACGGATCGAACGTGCGCGGGGGTGACCCCGACCACGGTTTAGCAAACCGGTGCCTTACCACTCGGCCAATCCTCCGGGTGGGCGGCCCACGCGAAGCGATTCGCGTGCTCGAAGCGGCCGCCCCGGGCAGCTCCCCGTGCGGGGCGGGCTCGACGGAGCGGGTAGTTACTCCGGAGCCCGCCGCGGGCCGCCCTGCAGGGAGCTCGGCGTACTGCCGTGCATGGACATCGCCCAGCTCCTCTCCCAGATCGTGACGCCGGCTTCGTCCGGCGTGGTGGACACCACCACTGTGCCGTGACGCCGGCGTCGACGCCACCGAATTAGCGGGCACCCGGCCCGGTCACCGGCGCCGCCGCCTACGCCGGCGCACCTTGCTGAAGAACCATCCCGCGGGCGGCTCGTCGGAGCGCCACGGCTGCGGCTCGGGCCGCTCGTGCCGCCAGCGCGCGGCGAGCATCCGGGCCCTCGCGGACGGCTCGGCGGTCTCGGCGGCCCGTATGAAGTCCGCGTCGAGGACGACGCCGTCCCAGGTGTCCTCGGTCCTCCCCCGTCCCTCGCTCTCCGGCGTCTCGGCTGCCATGTCCGTCCTCCCGGTCGTCCGCCCGCTTTGCCCAGTGTGCCCGGACAGAGGTGAAGCCTCCGTCAAGACCGGGCGGGCCCGCCCGCGGCGAAAGCGCCCGCCTCACTCCTCTCCGGCGAGTGTCAGGGACCGCAGCTTCTGCCCGGCGTACCAGGTGGCCAGCACGGTCACCACCACCAGCAGCACCGTCGCGGTCGGCAGTCCGACGTCGGAGGTGATCATGTCGCCGCCGGCGACCTTGTGGGCGACGGCCAGCGCCCACTGCTGGACGCTCAGCGTGCGTGCCCCGGGGACCAGGGAGCCGAACAGCGCCTCCCACACGAGCGCGTAGACGAGCCCGAAGACCACCGCGTGCCGGGAGACCGTGCCCAGCAGGAGGAAGAGGGCCGCGTAGGCGATCGAGGCGACCAGTGCGGCCACCGTGTAGGCCACGGCTATCTGCTGCCCGTTGCCGTTGAGGATCAGCCCGGCGACCAGGGTCGGCACCGCGGAGAACACCATGGTCACCGCGATCGCCACGATCAGCTTGGTGAAGATGATCGTCGGCCGCTTCAGCGGCTTGGACAGCAGGTACACCACCGAGCCGTCGTCGATCTCCGGCCCGATGGCGCCGGTGCCGGCGATGACGCCGATGATCGGGACCATGGTGGCGAGGGCGAACCCGCCGAGGACGTTCACCGTGGTCTGGTCGTCGGCTCCGGCGAGGGCACGGACGGCGGCGGCGATGACGATGAGCAGCAGCGGCAGCGCACCGAGGATGAGGGCCCGGCGGCGGCCGAGCAGGGCCCGGTAGGTGAGCCGGGCGACAGTGGGGTCGTACATCGTGGGCCTCCTACGCCGCGACCAGGTACGAGAAGACGGACTCGAGGGACTCGTCGGACGGCGAGACCGTGTGCAGCCGGATGCCGTGGTCCCGGGCCACCCTCGGCAGCAGGGCCGTGAACCGGCCGAAGTCGACGGCCTGGACACGCAGTGCGCCCTCGGCGAGGTCGACCTCGATGCCGGAGGTCGAGGGGTCGGCGATCAGCGCGGCCGCGAGCGCGCGGTCGTCGCTGGAGCGCACCAGGTAGCGGTGCGGGCGGTCGGTCATCAGACGGCGGATCCTGCGGAAGTCGCCGCTGGCCGCGTGGCGTCCGGCGACGACGACCTCGATGTGCCGGGCGAGCTGTTCGACCTCCTCCAGGATGTGGGAGGAGAACAGCACCGTGCGGCCCTCGTCGCCCATGCGCCGCAGCAGGTCCATCAGCTGCATGCGCTGGCGCGGGTCCATGCCGTTGAACGGCTCGTCGAGCAGGAGCAGCGAGGGGTCGTGGACGAGGGCGCTCGCCATCTTCACGCGCTGCCGCATGCCCTTGGAGTAGGTGGAGATCCTCCGGTCCTGCGCGTACTCCATCTCGACAGTGGCGAGCGCCTTCTGGGCGGCCTTGGCGCCCAGGCCGTGCAGTTCGGCGTTGGCGACGACGAACTCGCGGCCGGTGAGGAAGTCGTACATCGCCTCCCGCTCGGGGACGATGCCGATGTGCCGGTAGATCCGCTCGTTGCGCCACACCGGCTGCCCGTCGAGGGTGACGCTGCCGGTGGAGGGGGCGAGGAAGCCGGCCATCATGTTGATCAGCGTGGACTTTCCGGCGCCGTTGGGGCCGAGCAGGCCGGTGACGCCGGGACCGATCGTCATGGTGATGTCGTTGACGGCGACCACGTTGCCGAACCAGCGGGAGACGTGGTCGATGCTGAGGGTCGTCACAGTCCCACCTTCTTGTAGCGGCGCAGCAGGAGGCCGTACGCGGCGGCGATGAGGCCGAGGACGGCGAGGACGTACACGATGCCCTCGCCGGTGCCGGGGCCGACACCGCCGGGTGCCGAGGAGGTCGCGCCCAGGAAGGCGGTCTGCACTCCGTCGATCAGGGTGACCGGCGAGAACAGGCCGATCCAGGGGATGGCGCCGGTGTTGTTCCGGGCGTCCGCGATGGCCTGGAGGGTGGAGACGGCGCCGTAGGAGATGGTCAGCACGGCGATCACGGCGGCTATGCCGAAGCCGCGGCGCGGGGTGACGGCGGCGATGACCAGGCCGATGCCGGCGAAGAGCAGGGAGAGCAGCGCCACGGAGACGAGTCCCTGGGCGAATCCCTTGGTCTGGTCGGCGAAGTCCAGCTTGGCCAGCAGCGCGCCCACGTAGAGCACCAGCAGCGGGGCGGCGGTCAGGATGAACATCGCCGAGGCCAGCGCGGCGTACTTGGCGCGGACGTAGTCGGCGGTCTCGATGGGCCGCGAGAAGTACAGCGGCACGGTCTTGAAGCGCAGGTCGCGGGAGACGGACTGGGGCGCCTGCGAGGCGACGTAGAGGCTGATGACGCCCTGCATGATGAGGGCGTTGTCCGTGTAGGCGATGGGCAGGTCCTTGGCCTTGGTGGCGACCGCTACGGCGACCATGATGGCCGCGGGCACGCACATCACCACGAACAGCAGCATGGGCAGCACCTTGGACTTCACCGAGCGGCCGAGGCCGTAGGCGCCTCGCAGGGACTGCGAGTACAGCGAGCGGCGGGCGTAGGCGCGGCCCAGGCGGGGGCCGTCGTAGCTGCGGTAGCCGATGTCGTGGATGCGGGCCCGGTCACCCGCGGGCGGTGCCGCGGAGTGCTCAACTGCCATGGCCGACCGCCTCCTTCCGCTGTCCGTCGCGCTGTTCGTCGTTGTCCCGGAAGACCTCCGAGATGTGGTGCCGGCGCTGCTCCATGCGCACCAGGCCGAGGCCGAGGTCCGCGATCACGTCCCGCACCAGGTCGTACGTCTCCTCACCCTGCGCGGTGAGCAGCAGGACGTGGCCGGCGCCCGGCAGGCCCGTGCCGTCCTGGGTGTCCACCCCGCGCGCGTGGAGCGCGTCGCGCACCGCGCGGGTGCCGTCCGGATGCTCGTCGCTGTCGGTGACCTCGATGGCGAGGGTGGTCGTGGTCTGGGTGAAGTCGGTGGTGGAGCTGGAGCGCAGCAGCTTGCCGCCGTCGATGACGACGACGTGGTCGCAGGTGCGTTCGAGTTCGCCCAGCAGGTGGGAGGTGACCAGGACCGAGATGCCGAAGTCGGTGTGGATGCGGCGGATCAGGCCGAGCATCTCGTCGCGGCCCACCGGGTCGAGGCCGTTGGTCGGCTCGTCGAGGAAGACCAGTTGCGGGTCGTGCACCAGGGCCTGGGCGAGCTTGACGCGCTGTTTCATGCCGGTGGAGTAGCCGCCGATGGGGCGGTAGCGCTCCTCGTACAGGCCGACGTGGCGCAGGGTGTCCGCGGTGCGCTCGCGCGCGGCCGTCGGGGGCAGGCCGGACATGCGCGCCATGTGGACGACGAACTCGGTGGCCGAGACGTCGGGCGGCAGGCAGTCGTGCTCCGGCATGTAGCCCACGCGCTCGCGGATGGCGGCGCCCTTGGTGGCGACATCGAGACCGAGCACTTCGGCGCGGCCCTCGGTGGCGGGGGACAGACCCAGCAGGATCTTGATGAGTGTGGACTTGCCGGCTCCGTTGGCGCCGACGAGTCCGGTCACACCGGGTTCGACGTCCACGGAGAGCCGGTCGAGCGCGGTCACCCGGGGGAACCGCTTGCTCAGGCTTTCGGTCGCGATCACAGTCACGCCCTCGACGGTAGTGACCCGTGCCACGCACGTCGTCAGACCCGAGAGCCGTCTTGGCATCAGACTCGAGTATTACGGGGACCTTAGGGGTCACACCCTCAGGTCTCACACGGTCTCGGGAGAGGTGACGCGCGTGGTGCCGCTGAAGGGCGCGCGGGAGCGCCGGGTCCGCACGGGCGGGGTCGAGCTGTGCGTGGCCGAACTGGGGGACCCCCGGCAGCCGACGGTCGTCCTGGTGCACGGCTACCCGGACAGCAAGGAGGTCTGGTCCCGGGTGGCCCGGCGCCTGGCCGGCCGGTTCCACGTCGTGCTGTACGACGTGAGGGGCCACGGCCGCTCCACCGCGCCCCTGCCGCTGCACGGCGGCTTCACGCTGGAGAAGCTCACGGACGACTTCCTGGCGGTCGCGGACGCGGTCAGTCCCGGCAGACCGGTGCATCTCGTGGGGCACGACTGGGGCTCGGTGCAGTCCTGGGAGTTCGTCACCGTCCGGCGCGCCGAGGGCCGGATCGCCTCCTTCACGTCCGTGTCCGGTCCGTCCCTGGACCACTTCGGCCACTGGATCGGCACGCGTGTCAAGCGCCCCACTCCGCGCCGGGTGGGCCAGCTCCTCGGCCAGGGCGCCAAGTCCTGGTACGTGTACCTGCTGCACACGCCGAAATTGCCCGAACTGGCCTGGCGCGGCCCGCTCGGCAGGCGCTGGCCCAGGATTCTCGAGCGTGTCGAGAAGCTGTCCGCCGACGACTACCCGACCTCGTCGCTGCCCCGGGACGCGGCGCACGGCACCTGGCTGTACCGGGACAACGTCCGCGCCCGGCTGCGCAGGCCGCGGCCGGACGCCTACGCGCGCGTGCCGGTGCAGCTCATCACGCCCCTGGAGGACGCCTTCCTGTCGGAGTGCCTGTACGACGGCCTGGAGCGGTGGGCCCCGGACCTGGTGCGCCGTGTGCTCCCCGCCGGGCACTGGGTCCCGCGCACCCGGCCCGACCAGCTGGCGGCCTGGATCACGGACTTCGTGACCGCCACCGAGGGCGGGCGGCCACGGCCCGCCGCCGGGAAGTACGCCGACCGCTTCGCCGGGCAGCTCGTGCTGATCACGGGCGCGGGCAGCGGCATCGGACGGGCCACGGCGTTCGCCTTCGCCGAGGCGGGCGCGCGTGTCGTGGCCGTCGACCGGGACGCCGAGGCCGCGGCCCGCACCGCCGAGCGGTGCCGGCCGCTCGGTGCGCCGGCCGCCTGGGCCGAGCCGGTGGACGTCGGTGACGAGCGGGCCATGGAGAAGCTGGACGAGAAGGTCGCCGCCGAGTACGGCGTGGTGGACGTACTGGTGAACAACGCCGGCATCGGTCTGTCCGGCTCGTTCTTCGACCACACCCCCGAGGACTGGCGGAAGGTCCTCGGCGTCAACCTGTGGGGGGTGATCCACGGCTGCCGGCTCTTCGGGAAGCGGATGGCCGAGCGCGGGCAGGGCGGCCATATCGTCAACACCGCGTCCGCGGCGGCGTATCAGCCCTCGAAGGCCCTGCCCGCCTACAGCACGTCCAAGGCGGCGGTGCTGATGCTGAGCGAGTGCCTGCGCGCGGAGCTGGCCGGGCGGGGGATCGGCGTCACGGCGGTCTGCCCCGGCTTCGTCAACACGGGCATCACGTCAACGGCGCACTTCACGGGTGTCGGCGCGGAGGAGGAGAAGCGTCTGCGGCGGCGCACGGCCCGTCTGTACGGGCTGCGCGACTACCCGCCGGAGAAGGTGGCCGACGCGATCCTGCGCGCGGTCGTGCGCGACGACGCGGTGGTGCCGGTGACGCCGGAGGCACGTCTCCTCCACGCGATGTCGCGTTTCGCTCCGCGGGCGCTGCGCAGGCTCGCGCGGGTGGAGCCGCCGCTGGGAACCGCCGATTCCGGCACAACGCCCCGAAACAGCGGCCTGTTGTCCACAGGTTCTGCCAATTCTCCTGTGGATAAAGCAAGTTGGCTGTGGATCAAACCTCCCGGGCGATATTGAGCTGCGTGATGTTCGTCTCCCCCGGCAAGCTGGTCGGATGGACGAAAGGCGCACCGTGAAGGTGTCGAAGTACCTCTCCCGACACCTCCGCCACCAGCCCGGGAGGATCGGGCTCACTCTCGACGAGGGCGGCTGGGTCGAGATCGACACGCTGCTCGTGGCGGCGGCCGCCCACGGTTTTCGCATCTCGCGCGGAGAACTGGACCATGTGGTCGCCACCAACGACAAGCGGCGCTTCGCGATCGAGGGCACCCGTATCCGCGCCAGTCAGGGCCACAGCATCGAGGTCGACCTCGCACTGCCGACCGCGACCCCGCCGCCGTACCTCTACCACGGAACGGTGGCCCGCAACCTGCCCGCCATCCGCATCGAGGGCCTGCGGCCCATGAACCGGCACGACGTGCACCTCTCACCCGACCGCGAGACCGCGACCCGCGTCGGCGCCCGCCGTGGCCGTCCGGTGGTGCTCGCCGTGGACGCGGCCGCCATGCACCGCGATGGTCATGTCTTCCACGTCAGCGCCAACGGGGTGTGGCTGACGAAGACCGTGCCACCTCGCTACCTGCGGTTTGCCTCCCACCACTGAGTCCGGTCCGGCACGGTCGGCGACCTGGACCACCCGGCCGCACGCGGTGATGGTTTCACGTGAAACGTTTGCGGGCGCTTAGGCTCGGTCCATGAGTCTGCGCCTGAGCACCGTGATCCTTCCGTACCGTCGCTGGCAGGAGGGCGGCCGTTCGGCATGGACCCGTGCCGAACAGCTCGGCTTCCACGCCGCTTACACCTACGACCATCTGTCCTGGCGCAGCTTCCGGGACGGCCCGTGGTTCGGGGCGGTCCCGACACTGACCGCCGCCGCGGCCGTGACCGACCGGCTGCGGCTGGGCACGCTGGTGACCTCGCCGAACTTCCGGCACCCGGTCACCCTCGCCAAGGAGCTGATCTCCCTCGACGACATCTCCGGCGGGCGGATCACGCTCGGCATCGGCGCGGGCGGCACCGGCTTCGACGCCACCGCGCTCGGGCAGGAGCCCTGGACGCCGCGGGAGCGGGCCGACCGGTTCGCCGAGTTCGTGTCCCTGCTCGACCGGCTGCTGACCGAGGACGCGGTGTCCTACCGGGGCGACTTCTACTCCGCCCACGAGGCCCGCAACATCCCCGGCTGTGTGCAGCGGCCCCGGCTGCCGTTCGCGGTGGCCGCGACCGGTCCGCGCGGGCTGCGGCTCGCGGCGCGGTACGGGCAGGCGTGGGTGACCACCGGTGACCCCAAGCTGTACGAGAACGGCACGCCGGAGCAGTCCGTCCAGGCCCTCCGCGTTCAGGCCGAGAAGCTCGCGGACGCCTGTGCCGAGGTGGGCCGTGACGTTGCCGCGCTCGACAAGGTCCTGCTGACCGGATTCACCCCGGACCGGGGACGTCCGCTGGAGTCCCTCGACGCGTTCGTCGACTTCGCCGGCCGCCACCAGGAACTGGGTTTCACCGAGATCGTGATCCACTGGCCCGTCCCCGACTCGGACTTCGCCGCGGAGGAGAAGGTCTTCGAGCGGATCGCCCTGGAAGCGCCCGCTCAGCTGACGTGACCGAGACAACCCCTCAAATGTGCGGAGTGCCGCACGGTCGTGCGGGCATATGCGGGACAATGCCCCGGTGACCTCAGCGACCCGACAGCCCGAGACCCCGGCCGCCGCCCTGCCGCCGCGGCTGATCGCCACCGATCTCGACGGCACTCTGCTGCGCGACGACAAGTCGGTCTCCCCCCGCACGATCGCCGCCCTGGCAGCCGCGGAGGAGGCGGGTATCGAAGTCTTCTTCGTCACCGGCCGCCCGGCCCGCTGGATGGACGTGGTCAGCGACCACGTCCACGGGCACGGCCTGGCGATCTGCGGCAACGGCGCGGCCGTGGTCGACCTGCACGGCGGCCCCGGCGCCCACCGCTTCGTGAAGGTGCGCGAGCTGGCACGGGAGATCGCGCTGGACGCGGTACGGCTGGTGCGCGAGGCGGTACCGGGCACGGTGTACGCGGTCGAGCAGACGTACGGCTTCTATCAGGAGCCGGCCTATCCGAAGCTGCACATGGAGATACCCGACACCCTCGCGCCCGCCGAGGAGTTGCTGGCGCCGGACGGGGCCGGAGCCGGACAGCCGATCCTGAAGATCCTCGCCTACCACCCCACGCTCGACCCGGACGCGTTCCTCACCGTCGCCCGGCTCGCCGTCGGCGAGCACGCCACGATCACCCGGTCCAGCCCCAGCGCCCTGCTGGAGATCAGCGGCCCGGACGTCTCCAAGGCGAGCACTCTGGCGCTGTGCTGTACCGAGCGCGGCATCTCGCACGAGGAGGTCGTCGCCTTCGGCGACATGCCGAACGACATCGAGATGCTCACCTGGGCCGGCCGGTCCTACGCCATGGGCAACGCCCATCCCGACGCGATCGCCGCGGCCTCGGGAATGACGTTCGCCAACAACGAGGACGGGGTCGCCGCGGTGATCGAACAAATGCTGGGGGAGCGGCTGTAACGAGCGCGCTGCCCATCCGGCAGGAACCGACACACGGGTGAGCCGCTACCCCGCCCCCGCCAGCAGCTGGGTCTCCGCCTCCCGCTCGGCCATTCGCCGCAGCGGTCCCGGCAGTGCGGCCAGCTCCGCGTACGCCCCTCGCTGGACCACGCGCCCCTGGTCCAGGACGATCACCTCGTCCACGGCCTCCAGCCCGGCCAGGCGGTGCGTGATGAGCAGCGTCGTACGGCCCTCGGTGGCGGCCAGCAGATCGGCGGTGAGCGCGTCGGCGGTGGTCAGGTCGAGGTGTTCTGCGGGCTCGTCGAGCACGAGCACCGGGAAGTCGGCGAGCAGCGCACGGGCCAGGGCCAGCCGCTGCCGCTGTCCGCCCGACAGCCGGGCCCCGTGCTCGCCGACGAGCGTGTCGAGTCCGTCGGGCAGGGTGTCGGCCCAGTCCAGCAGCCGGGCCCGTGCGAGGGCGTCCCGCAGTTCGGCCTCGGTCGCGTCCTTCTTCGCGAGCAGCAGGTTCTCCCGCACCGAGCTGTCGAACAGGTGCGCGTCCTGGGCACACAGTCCGACCAGCCGTCGTACGTCGTCGCCGGCCAGGGCGTGGGCGTCGACGCCGCCGAGGGTGTAGGTGCCCGCTTCCGCGTCGAGGAAGCGCAGCAGCACCTGGGCGAGCGTGGTCTTGCCGGACCCGGACGGCCCGACCACGGCGACCCTGCGGCCCTCCTGGAGCGTCAGGCCGACATCGGCCAGCGCAGGCCGTTCCTGGCCCGCGTGCCGGGCCGTCAGGTCGCCGACGATGAGCGGGAACGGTGAGGCGGGCGCCTGCCGGGGCCGCTCCGGCTCACGAACGGGTTCGGGGGCGTCCAGGACCTCGTGCACCCGCTCCGCACTGCGCCGCACCCGTTGCCGGTACTGCACGGCGAGCGGCATGCCGAGGACCGCTTCGAAGGCGGCCAGCGGGGTGAGGACGACGACGGCCATGGTCACACCGGCCAGCCGCCCGTCGGCGACCGCCTGGACTCCGACGAGTGCCGCCGCCGCGACGGTCAGCCCGGAGATCAGGGCGATGAGTCCGTCACCGAGCGCGGTGGCGGTGGCGGCGCGCGAGGCGATCCGGGTCAGCATGCCGTCGGCCCGCCGTGCCGCGTCGGCACGGGCGGGCAGGGCACCGGCGACCGTCAGTTCGGCGGTTCCGGTGAGCAGGTCGGCCGTCCGGGTGGCGAGGGCGCCGCGTGCGGGGGCGAGCCGGTGCTCGGCGCGCCGTGACACGACCCCGGTGACAAGGGGGACGCCCGCCCCGGCCGCGAGCAGGCCGGCGGCGAGCACCGCACCGGCCTCGGGCAGCAGCCAGGTGGTGAAGGCGACGGAGACGGCGGACACGGTCAGTGCCGCACCGGCGGGCAGCAGCCAGCGCAGCCAGTAGTCCTGCAGGGCGTCCACGTCCGCGACGAGCCGCGTGAGCAGGTCGCCGCGACGCATCCGGCGCAGCCCGGCGGGTGCCAGCCGTTCCAGCCGCCGGTAGACGGCCACCCTCGTATCGGCCAGCATCCGCAGCACGGCGTCGTGCGACACCAGTCGTTCCGCGTAGCGGAAGACCGCCCGCCCGATGCCGAAGGCCCTGGTCGCCGTGACGGCCACCATCAGGTAGAGCACGGGCGGCTGCTGGGACGCCCGCGAGATGAGCCATCCGGACGTGGCCATCAGCCCGACCGCGCTGCCGAGCGCGAGGCTGCCGAGCAGGAGGGCGAGGGCGAGACGGCCGCGCCGGGGTCCGGACATGGCCCGGACCCGGCCGAGAACGCCACCCGCCGCCGTCGTGGTCTCGATCCCTGGTCCGGCCGGGGTGGCGGTGCGTCCCGGCTGCGGCTCTTCCGCCGACCGTGCCGCGGCGCTCGGGACCGCGGTCCGCGCGAATACGGGGGACTCGGCCTCGTCGAGGCGCACCACTCGGTCCGCCACCTCCAGCAGGGCCGGCCGGTGGACCACCAGCAGCACCGTCCGCCCGGCGGACAGGCGTCGCACCGCTGCCACGACCTCCGCCTCGGTGGCTCCGTCCAGTGCGGCCGTCGGCTCGTCGAGCAGCAGGACGGGCCGGT
>NZ_JUJA01000161.1:34546-35366 GCF_001906585.1 Streptomyces kebangsaanensis
GCGAGCCGCTGGCGCTGGCCCGCGGACAGTCCGGCCCCGTCCTCGCCGAGTCCGGTGTCCATTCCCTCGGGCAGCGCGTCCACGAACTCCAGCGCATCGGCATCGGCCAGTGCCCTGCGTACGGCGGCGTCGTCCGCGTCGGGCCGCGCCAGCCGCACGTTCTCGGCGATCGTCCCGGCGTACAGGTGCGGCCGCTGCGGCACCCAGGCGATCCGCGACCGCCACTGCTCCGGGTCGATGTCGGCGAGATCGGCTCCCGCGATCCGCACCCGGCCCGCGGTGGGCCGCACGAACCCCAGCAGAACGTTCAGCAGCGTCGACTTGCCCGCACCGCTGGGCCCGACGAGCGCGACCGTCTCCCCCGGCCGCACGGCGAAGGACACGTCCGTCACGGCGTCCCCGGACCGCCCGGGGTAGCGGACACTCACGTTCTCGAAGGACAGGCCGCCCGCCGGAACGGCCCCCGTGCCGGACTTCGGCACAGGGGTCTCCAGCACGGCGAAGATCTCCTCGGCCGCCGCCAGCCCCTCCGCCGCCGCGTGGTACTGCGCACCCACCTGCCGCAGCGGCAGATACGCCTCGGGCGCGAGCACGAGGATGACCAGCCCGACGTACAGGTCCATGTCGCCGCCGACGAGCCGCATGCCGATCGTGACCGCGACCAGGGCCACCGACAGCGTGGCCAGCAGTTCCAGGGCGAACGAGGACAGGAAGGCGATCCGCAGGGTGCGCATGGTCGCCCGCCGGTACTCGCCGGTGATGCGCTGGATCGACTCCGCCTGCGCCTTGGCACGGCCGAACACCTTCAGGGTCGGCAGCC
>NZ_JUJA01000161.1:35376-43310 GCF_001906585.1 Streptomyces kebangsaanensis
CGCCACGACGTCCAGGAAGTGCCCGGACAGCCGGGACAGCAACCACCACTGACGGTCCATGCGGGACTGCGTGGCCCAGCCGATCAGCATCATGAAGACGGGGATCAGCGGAAGGGTGCCCACGATGATGGCCGCGGAGACCCAGTCCTCGGTGATGATCCGCGCGAGCACCGCCACCGGGACGACCACCGCCAGCCCCAGCTGCGGCAGATAGCGCGAGAAGTAGTCGTCCAGGGCGTCGACCCCGCGGGTGGCCAGGGCGACCAGCGAGCCGGTCCGCTGCCCGCTCAGCCAGCCGGGGCCGAGTGCCGTCGCGCGCTCCAGCAGCCGCCCGCGCAGCTCCGACTTCACCGCCGCGCTCGCCCGGTGCGCGGCGAGCTCGGTCAGCCAGGAGACCAGCGCACGGCCGCAGGCCACGGCCACCAACAGCAGCAGGGGCGTGCGAAGCCCGGCGACCGTCATCCGGTGCTGGAAAGCGCCCACCACCACCTCGGCGATGAGCATCGCCTGTGCGATCACCAGCCCCGCGCCGACGGCGCCCAGCCCGACGACGGCCACCAGGAAGATCCGGGTGGCACGGGCGTAACGGAGAAGTCGCGGATCGATCGGTTTCACGTGGAACATGCCCTTCGGCCCCGAGGGTGTGTTTCACGTGAAACACACCCTCACCGGACTCAGTGCGCGGGTTCGGCGATGTGCTGTGTGCCGATCCGCTTGCGGAACACCCAGTAGGTCCACCCCTGGTAGAGCAGGACGAGCGGCATGGCGATCACCGTGAGCCAGGTCATGATCTTCAGGGTGTAGGGACTGGAGGAGGCGTTGGTGACCGTCAGGCTCCAGTCCGCGTTGAGCGTGGACGGCATGACGTTCGGGAAGAGCGTCAGGAAGAGCATCGCCACAGCCGCCACGATGGTGACGCCGGACAGCGTGAACGACCACCCCTCGCGTCCCGCCTGGTTCGCCACCAGGGCGGCGACCAGCGCGGCGACCGCGGCGACCAGCGCGACCAGGCTCTTGCCGTCACCGCCGTCGGCCTGCGTCCACAGCAGGAAGGCCAGAGCCAGTACGGCCGCGACCAGCCCCACACGCTGCGCCAGCCGCCGCGCACGCCCCCGGATGTCACCGACGGTCTTGAGTGCCGCGAACACCGCACCGTGGAAGGTGAAGAGCGTCAGAGTGACCAGGCCTCCCAGCAGGGCATACGGGTTGAGCAGGTCCCAGACGTCACCCACGTACTCGAACTCGGAGTCGATCTTCACTCCGCGCACGATGTTCCCGAATGCCACGCCCCACAGGAACGCGGGGATGAGCGAGGTCCAGAAGATCGCCGTCTCCCAGTTGCGCTGCCAGCGCTCCTCCGGCCGCTTCGCCCGGTACTCGAAGGCGACACCCCGGACGATCAGGCTGATCAGGATGACCAGCAGCGGCAGGTAGAAGCCGGAGAAGAGCGTGGCGTACCACTCGGGGAAGGCGGCGAAGGTGGCGCCACCGGCCGTGAGCAGCCACACCTCGTTGCCGTCCCAGACGGGACCGATGGTGTTGATCAGCACCCGCTTCTCGGCACGGTCGCGGGCGAGCAGCCGGGTGAGGATCCCGATCCCGAAGTCGAAACCCTCCAGGAAGAAGTAGCCGATCCACAGGACGGCGATCAGAACGAACCAGACGTTGTGCAGTTCCATGACTGTGCGGCTCCCTCGGCCTAGTACGAGAAGGCCATCGGCTTGTCGGCGTCACGGAGATCGCCGCCGATCTTCGTGGGCGGGTTGAGGTCGGCCTCGGTGAGCTCGGGCGGGCCCGCCTTGACGTACTTGGCGAGCAGCTTGACCTCGATGACGGCCAGGGCGGCGTACAGCGCGGTGAAGACGCTCATCGAGGTGATGACCTCGGCCTGGGACACGCCGGGAGAGACCGCGTGCCGGGTCTGCATCAGGCCGTAGACGACCCAGGGCTGCCGGCCCATCTCGGTGAAGATCCATCCCCAGGCGTTGGCGATCAGCGGGAACGCCATCGTCCAGAGCGCCAGAAGCCAGTACAGCCGGCTGAGCCTCGGCCCGATCGGCTTCTTCAGCAGCACCAGATGCGGGACCTCGTCCTCCCCGGTGCGCAGGGCGGCCGGCAGCAGGAACCTCTTCCGCGTGAGCCAGAGCCCCAGCAGGGCGAGCGAGAAGGACGCCATACCGAAGCCGATCATCCAGCGGAAGCTCCAGTAGGCGACCGGGACGATCGGCCTGTAGTCACCCGGGCCGAACTTCTCCTGCAGGGCCTCATTGGTGTCGTTGATGCCGGGGACGGGTGAATCGAAGTCGCCGTGGGCGAGGAAGGACAGGAGCCCGGGGATCTCCAGGGCGACCTTGTTGTGCCCCTTGTCGACGTCCCCGTACGCGAAGACCGAGAAGGGCGCCGGACTCTCGCTCTCCCACAGCGCCTCGGCGGCAGCCATCTTCATGGGCTGCTGCTCGTACATGACCTTGCCGAGGGTGTCCCCGCTGACCGCGGTGAGCAGGCCCCCGACCGCCATGGTGACGAGGCCGAGCCGGAGCGAGGTGCGCATGACGGGGATGTGATTCCTGCGCATGAGGTGGAAGGCGGCGATGCCCACCATGAAGGCGCCGCCCGTCAGGAAGGCTGCCGAGAAGCTGTGGAAGACCTGGTTGAGCGTGGTGTTCTGGGTGAGTACCAGCCAGAAGTCGGTGAGCTCGGCCCGGCCCTTCTCCTCGTTGATCCGGTAGCCGACGGGGTGCTGCATCCAGGAGTTGGCCGCGAGGATGAAGTAGGCCGACACCAGCGTGCCGAACGAGACCATCCATATGCAGGCCAAGTGGATCTTCTTGGGCAGCTTGTCCCAGCCGAAGATCCACAGACCGATGAACGTGGACTCGAAGAAGAACGCGATCAGCGCCTCGAAGGCGAGCGGGGCGCCGAAGATGTCTCCGACGAAGCGGGAGTAGTCCGACCAGTTCATGCCGAACTGGAACTCCTGGACGATGCCGGTGACCACGCCCATGGCGATATTGATCAGGAAGAGCTTGCCCCAGAACTTGGTGGCTCTGAGGTACTTCTCCTTCTCCGTGCGCACCCAGGCGGTCTGCAGTCCGGCCGTCAGGGCGGCCAGCGAGATCGTCAGGGGGACGAACAGGAAGTGGTAGACGGTCGTGATGCCGAACTGCCAGCGCGCCAGTGTCTCCGGCGCCAAAGCCAGGTCCACGTCGTCACTCTCCTTACGTCACCGCTGTGGCGGTGGCCGTTTGCCCTGGTGTGTCCTGCACAACAGAGCAACAATCGGACTCGCTTGTGAACGCGTTCACATTCACAAGCAATTATGACGCACCTGTCCTCGAAGTCCGTAAGGGGGGTCCCCTCCTGCGTCAACCCCTCGAGCGCGACTTGCCGACGGGCAGCAAACAGGGCGGGCACCCCGGGACCCGCCCCGGTGCCCGCCCCGGCCGCGGCGCTCAGACCCCCTTGCGGAACGCCTCCGCCGCCTTCAGGAAGATGTCGTTCGCCTCGGCCTCCCCGACGGTCACCCGCACGCCCTCGCCCGGGAACGGCCGTATCACCACGCCCGCCTGCTCGCACGCCTCGGCGAAGGCGACCGTCCGCTCCCCCAGCCGCAGCCACACGAAGTTGGCCTGCGTCTCGGGCACCGTCCAGCCCTGCGCGCGCAGCCCGTCGACCACACGCGCGCGCTCGCACACCAGCGAACCGACCCGGCCCAGCAGTTCGTCCTCGGCCCGCAGCGAGGCGATCGCCGCCTCCTGGGCCAACTGGCTCACACCGAACGGCACCGCCGTCTTGCGCAGCGCCGCCGCCACCGGCTCATGGGCGATCGCGAAGCCGACCCGCAGCCCGGCGAGGCCGTAGGCCTTGGAGAACGTACGCAGCACACAGACGTTCGGCCGGTCGCGGTAGAGCATCACACCGTCCGGCACCTCGGGGTCGCGGATGAACTCGCGGTAGGCCTCGTCCAGCACCACCAGCACATCGGAGGGCACACGGTCGAGGAAGCGTTCCAGCTCGGCCCGCCGCACCACCGTGCCGGTCGGGTTGTTCGGGTTGCAGACGAAGACCAGGCGGGTGCGGTCGGTGATCGCGTCCGCCATCGCGTCCAGGTCGTGCACCTCACCCGAGGTCAGCGGTACCTGCACGGAGGTCGCCCCGCTGACCTGCGTGATGATCGGGTACGCCTCGAAGGACCGCCAGGCGTAGACGACCTCGTCGCCGGGGCCGCTGGTGGACTGGATCAGCTGCTGGGCGACACCGACGGAACCGGTGCCGGTGGCCACGTGGGAGGCCGGCACGCCGAAGCGCTCGGCCAGTTCCTCGGTCAGGGCCGTGCACGCCATGTCCGGGTAACGGTTGAAGGAGCAGGCGGCCGCCGTCACCGCCTCCACCACTCCCGGCAGCGGCGGGTAGGGGTTCTCGTTGGAGGACAGCTTGTACGCCACCGGGCCGCCGGCCGCGGCGGGCCTTCCCGGCTTGTAGGTGGGGATACCCTCCAGCTCGGCACGCAGCTTCGGGCTCGTCTCGCTCACCGCAGTCCTCCTCGTGACCACCACCGGCTTCCAATACTGCACACCTTATGAGGATTGGGCGCCGCTGCGTATGGGTCGGACGCGACCACCTGTGCACCAGCTCCGACCTCATGGGTCACACTGGCATCAAGGGCATCACCATACGAAGACATACGAATCGAGGGGCGCGTCAAGATATATCTACGCGCCGGTGGCTCACGCCGTGGCGCGCATCCCTCGTGAAGGTGAGTTGAGACCTCTTCGAAACATCGAGGGCTCGGCAGGTCCATGCGTGTCGCCACGTCAGGTCCTGGCATTGCTTCGCCTAACTGACATGGTTTCAAAGGAAAATGAGCCTGGATGACCATGCAGAAACGTGCCTGTCAACGAGTGCATATGCGTCCGCACTACCCCACCGCATGAGCCCTACTATCGGCTCGCCATGACAGCAGCAGGGAAGCACCAGGTGAGCCGCGCGGAAACCTCACGCCGAGGCGGCCGGCCGGGCCGGGCGGGCATCAGAGACGTGGCCGCCGCCGCCGGAGTCTCCATCACGACCGTCTCCGACGCCCTCAACGGCAAGGGACGGCTCCCCGATGCCACCCGACGGCATGTCCGCGAGGTCGCCGACCGGCTGGGGTACCGCCCCTCGGCCGCGGCCCGCACCCTCCGTACCGGCAAGTCGGGCCTCATCGGCCTGACCGTGACGACCTACGGGGATGAACCTTTCACCTTCACCGAGTTCGCGTACTTCGCCGAGATGGCCCGCGCCGCCACCTCGGCCGCGCTCGCCCGCGGCTACGCCCTCGTGATCCTGCCCGCGACCTCGCGCCACGACGTGTGGTCGAACGTCGCCCTGGACGGCACGGTCGTCATCGACCCCTCCGACCAGGACCCGGTCGTCAGCGAGCTGGTCCGCCAGGGCTTACCCGTGGTCAGCGACGGCCGCCCGGCCGGCACGCTCCCGGTCACCGCCTGGGTCGACAACGACCACGAGGCCGCCGTCCTCGGCATCCTCGACCACCTCGCCGAGGCCGGCGCCCGCCGCATCGGCCTGCTCACCGGCACCACCACGGACACGTACACCCACCTGTCGACGACCGCCTACCTGCACTGGTGCGAGCGCGTCGGCCAGGACCCGGTCTACGAGGCCTACCCCGCCCACGACCCGTGCGCGGGCGCCGTCGCCGCCGACCGGCTGCTGGCCCGCCCCGACCGGCCCGACGCCGTCTACGGACTGTTCGACCCCAACGGCACCGATCTGCTCGCCGCCGCCCGCCGCTACGGCCTGCGCGTCCCCGAGGACCTGCTGCTGGTGTGCTGCAGCGAGTCCACCGTGTACGCCAGCACCGAGCCCCCCATCACCACGCTGTCCCTGAAGCCGCGCCGGATCGGCACGGCGGTCGTCCAGCTCCTCATCGACGCGATCGAAGGCGTCGAGTCGGACCACCCGGTCGAGCAGGTCATACCGACCGAGCTGATCGTGCGCACCTCGTCCCAGCGACGCCCGCAACGCCGGACGATCAGCCCACCACGTACATCGGACGGGCATTAGGGCCGGTCCGGCGGATCATGCCGCGGACGCGGGGTCCGGTGCGCACCCCCAGCTCTCGGCGATGAACAGAGGGACCCCCCGTCGCCCCCGCTCACCCGGGCCGGCGGGCGACCGCCGACTTCCTGCGCCTTGATCCACCGGACAGGCCCTGAGCAAGGCGGCCGCGGGGCCGCCGAAGACCGGTCAATCGGGGCGAAAGCCGCAGCGGACCGGAGTCCTGTTCCGATTCACCACCCCTGGGTCATCACATGGCGCGATCCGCATTCCTATGATGGGCCCACGACACCGCGGGCCGCTGCGACCAGGCAGTCCGAAGCGGTGCAGATGCGGCGCGATGGTGGAGGGGTCGATGACTCAGGGGGCCGGTCAGGGACCCGAGGTGGAGCGCACGGCGACGCTGCGCGACTTCCGGGTGCCCGCATACGTCAACGAGACCGGTCCGTACGCCCACGGCATGCCCCCCGCCGAGACGGCCCGGCCGGCCCGGACGGGCTACTCCGACGCGTACACGCCCACCGAGCGCGACCTGCCGGTCATCAACCGCGGTGACACGGTTCAGGTGGCCGTCGACCCGGCCCCCGCACCCGCCGCGCAGCCCGGCACCGGCCCGGGTCCCCTGTACGTCGTCGGTGACGTGCACGGCTACCTCGACCAGTTGGTGGCCGCCCTCCAGGAGAAGGGGCTCATCGGCTCCGCCGGCCAGTGGTGCGCGGGCAACGCGCGGCTGTGGTTCCTCGGCGACTTCACCGACCGCGGCCCCGACGGCATCGGTGTCATCGACCTCGTGATGCGGCTGTCCGCCGAGGCGGCCGCCGCCGGCGGCTACTGCAAGGCCCTCATGGGCAACCACGAGCTGCTGCTGCTCGGCGCCAAGCGATTCGGCGACACCCCCGTCAACTCCAGCGCGGGCACCGCCACCTTCCAGGCGGCCTGGCTGCTCAACGGCGGCCAGAAGTCCGACATGGACCGCCTCCAGGACCACCATCTGCAGTGGATGGCCCGCCTCGACGCGGTCGAGGAGGTCAACGGCTATCTGCTCGTGCACTCCGACACCACCGCCTATCTCGACTACGGCGCCTCGATCGAAGAGGTCAACGACACCGTCCGCGAGACGCTCACGCGCAACGACGTGAACGAGGTCTGGGACCTGTTCCGCAAGTTCACCAAGCGCTTCTCCTTCCGCGACGAGGGCGGCGCCGACGCCGTACGCTCCCTGCTCCATACGTACGGCGGCACCCGAATCGTTCACGGCCACAGCCCCATCCCCTATCTGCTGGGCGAAGTCGGCTCCGAGGACGGTGACGAGAGCACAGGTCCGGTCGTGGAGGGACCCCACGTCTACGCCGACGGACTCGCCATCGCGATGGACGGCGGCGTGACCATGGCCGGAAAGCTGCTGGTCCAGCAACTCCCGCTGGAAAACTGACTGTTCACCGGGCAGCCGCCCTGCGGAGACGACCGCGCAGGTCGGCACCCAATTTGTGGAAACCCCCTGTCACCGCGCACCGTCACGGCTCTACCATCGGCTTATCCGTAGCAGGCTCCCCTCCGTTTCTGCCCGACGGCTCGCCACCGTGCGAGCCCCAAGCCCTACGGAGCATCGGGGGATGCACATGAACAGCGTTCCGCAGCACCTGCTGAGCGAGGACCGCCAGGAATACGAGCGGATCCTCGATGAGGCGCTGCGCTCCGCCCCACACCGCCCGGAACTGGCCGCTGTCGGACAGCGGCTCACCTCGGAACAACTGCGCACCATGGCGCTGGACGCCACCGCTCTGATCACGGCGGCCGCGGCGACCGAGTACCACCATTACGTCAAGGTCCGCGAGGAGCTGCACCGGCCGGCGCCGGCCACCCTGACCACCACC
>NZ_JUJA01000161.1:43335-47247 GCF_001906585.1 Streptomyces kebangsaanensis
CCGCCGAGCCGGACGGAACCGGACCGGCCGCCACCGTGGAGGGGGTCGTCGAGACCGCAGGCGCGGGCGCGGGTGCCGTCGTGGCGGTGCTCGCCCCCGTCCTGGCCGGGATGGCCGCCGCCCTCTTCCTGCTCGTCGGCTACCTCCTGAAGATGCTCGACCCCGCGCAGGCCTTCGCCCAGACCATGATCACAACGGGCTGGGTGTTCGGGGCCGTGACCGCGGTGGCGATCCTCGTGGCCGCCGCCGGGCTGCTGCTCACCGCACTGCGCAACCAACCCTCGCTGGAGACCGGACCCTACGGGGAACCGGCCGAAGAGCTCGCCCAGGCGAGGGAGGCCTGGCACGAGGCCCTGCTCGAACGAGGCATCCTGCCGTTCCTGCGCGACGCACTCGCCGACGCCGGCTCCCCCGCGCCGGCCCGTACGAACCCGTCGGCGCCGCCCGGCCGCATTCCGCAACTCGGCTACGACCGCCCCGGTTTCAGCAGCCCCCACGACGGAGTCCCGAGCTCTCGCCCGAGCTTCTCCAGTCCCGACTTCACCAGCCCGGACTTCGGAGGCCCGGACCACCAGCCGGAGTGACCGGAGCCCTCGTCCCGAGGGCCCCGGCACACCTCTCCGCCCACGCGGCCGGGCTCAGTCCACGACCGGCAGGTACACCCGGTTGCCGGAGGCCGCGAACTCCTTCGCCTTTTGAGCCATGCCCTCCTCGATCTCGGCCTGGCCGGCGCCGTGTTCGCGGCGGATGTCCTGCGAGATCTTCATCGAACAGAATTTCGGACCGCACATCGAGCAGAAGTGGGCCGTCTTGGCGGGTTCCGCCGGGAGGGTCTCGTCGTGGAACTCCCGTGCCGTGTCCGGATCGAGAGCCAGGTTGAACTGGTCCTCCCACCGGAACTCGAAGCGGGCGTCGGACAGTGCGTCGTCCCACTCCTGCGCGCCCGGATGCCCCTTGGCGAGGTCGGCGGCGTGAGCGGCCACCTTGTAGGTGATGACACCGGTCTTGACGTCGTCGCGGTCGGGCAGGCCCAGATGCTCCTTGGGCGTGACATAGCAGAGCATGGCCGTGCCCCACCAGGCGATCATCGCGGCGCCGATTCCGGAGGTGATGTGGTCGTAGGCCGGCGCGATGTCGGTCGTCAGCGGGCCGAGCGTATAGAACGGTGCTTCATCGCAGATCTCCTGCTGAAGGTCGACGTTCTCCTTGATCTTGTGCATCGGGACGTGTCCCGGACCCTCGATCATGGTCTGTACGTTGCAACGCCTGGCGATCCGGCCGAGTTCCCCGAGCGTGCGCAGTTCCGCGAACTGAGCCTCGTCGTTGGCGTCCGCGATGGAACCGGGCCTGAGGCCGTCGCCCAGGGAGTATGTGACGTCATAGGCGGCGAGGATCTCGCTGAGCTCCTCGAAGTGCTCGTACAGGAACGACTCCTTGTGGTGCGCGAGGCACCAGGCCGCCATGATCGAGCCGCCGCGCGAGACGATGCCGGTCTTGCGGTTCGCAGTCAGCGGCACGTAGGCCAGGCGTACGCCGGCGTGGACGGTCATGTAGTCCACACCCTGCTCGGCCTGCTCGATGACCGTGTCCTTGTAGATCTCCCAGGTCAGTTCCTCGGCCTTGCCGTCCACCTTCTCCAGGGCCTGGTACAGCGGCACCGTGCCGATGGGGACGGGGGAGTTGCGCAGCACCCACTCCCGGGTGGTGTGGATGTTGCGGCCGGTGGAGAGGTCCATGACCGTATCGGCGCCCCAGCGGGTCGCCCAGGTCATCTTCTCCACCTCCTCCTCGATGGAGGAGGTCACCGCGGAGTTGCCGATGTTGGCGTTGACCTTCACCAGGAACCGCTTGCCGATGATCATCGGCTCGATCTCCGGGTGGTTGACGTTGGCCGGCAGCACGGCGCGGCCCGCCGCGACCTCCTCACGGACGACCTCGGGAGCGATGTTCTCCCGGATCGCCGCGAACTCCATCTCCGGTGTGATCTCCCCGCGGCGCGCGTACGCGAGCTGCGTCACCGCCCCGCCCTCCCGGCCGCGGCGCGGCTGACGCGGCCGTCCGGGGAACACCGCGTCGAGGTTGCGCAGACCGCCGCGCGGTGAGGTGTGCCTGATCCCGTCGTCCTCGGGGCGGACGGGACGCCCCGCGTACTCCTCGGTGTCGCCGCGGGCGACGATCCAGTTCTCCCGCAGCGGCGGCAGCCCCCTGCGGACGTCGGTGTCGAGGAGCGGATCGGTGTACGGGCCCGAAGTGTCGTACAGCGTGACCGACTGCCCGTTGGTGAGGTGCACCTGACGGACCGGCACCCGCAGATCGGGGCGTGAGCCCTCCACGTACCCCTTGTGCCAGCCGATGGACTTCTGCATGGAGGCAGGTGTGCGTACGTCCTTGTTGGTCATGAGACCTACTCCCTACGCCGGCATTACCCGGTAACAGGTTCGGCGGTCGACGCAGCGGTGTCCGCCTGCCGGAGTTTCACGGTGAAACACCGCGTGTTCCACGTGAAACATCGCAAAGACGGAGGTCAGCGCCCTCTCAGCCCGGTGCTCCGAGCTCCCGCGTGTGCAAAGGTGCCTCCACGCTAGCGTCATGTGTGGCGCGGTGAACAGTGGGCCTGTCCCGTTCTTGCGATGATCGGGCGGTGACCACGGCACAGCAGCACCCCTATCCGCCGCCCGAACCGCGGCACGGACACGACTCCGGGCACGGCCGGAACGCCTCCGATACCGGCCACGGGCACGAGCACGGGCATGGGCACGGTCCGGGGCCCAGTGGCGGGCACAGCCACAGCCACGGACCGGCCGCGCCCGTCTCCCAGCACCTCCGCAAGGTCATCGCGGCGATCCTGATCCCGTTCGCCGCCGCGGTGGTGGCCGGTCTCGCCGTGCTGTGGCCGGGCGGCGCCCCGGCGCACGAGCGCACCGGCGTGGGTTTCGACCGGCAGACGCAGCAGGCCACCGTCGCCCAGGTGACCGAGGTGAGCTGCCAGTCGGTGAACGCCTCCGCGTCCGCACCGACCGGCGACACCTCCACCGCCGAAGGCTCCTCCGCGCAGCAACAGGACTCCAGTACTTGCAAGAAGGCCACGATCCGGGTGGACACCGGCAAGGACAAGGGCCGTACGTTCACCGAGATCGTGCAGCCCGACCAGTCCCGCCAGCTGCACCAGGGCGAGAAGGTCGTGGTCGCCTACGAGCCCTCCGCGCCAAAGGACCTGCAGTACTCGGTCGCCGACGTCAACCGGCGCCTCCCGATGGCGCTGCTGGCCGGTGTCTTCGCACTCGCCGTCGTGGTCGTCGGGCGGCTGCGGGGCGTCATGGCGCTGGTCGCGCTGGCTGTCAGCTTCCTGGTGCTGAACCTGTTCATCCTGCCCGCGATCCTGCAGGGCTCGAACCCGCTGGCCGTGGCGGTCGTCGGGTCGAGCGCCATCATGCTGATCGCCCTCTACATGTGCCACGGCCTGTCCGCCCGTACGTCGGTGGCGGTGCTCGGCACACTGATCTCGCTGATGTTGATCGGCGTGCTGGGCTCACTCTTCATCGGCTGGGCCGCGCTCACCGGCAACACCGACGACAACACCGGGCTGATCCACGGCCTGTATCCGTCGATCGACATGAGCGGCCTGCTGCTGGCCGGCGTCATCATCGGCTCGCTCGGAGTCCTCGACGACGTGACGGTCACCCAGACGTCCGCGGTCTGGGAACTGCACGAGGCCAACCCCACGCTGGGCCGACGCGCGCTGTACCGTGCGGGCATCCGTATCGGACGCGACCACATCGCCTCCGTCGTCAACACCCTCGTCCTCGCCTACGCCGGTGCCGCGCTTCCGTTGCTGCTGCTCTTCTCCATCGCGCAGAGCGGCGTGGGCACCGTCGCCAACAGCGAACTGGTCGCCGAGGAGATCGTGCGCAC
>NZ_JUJA01000162.1:0-182 GCF_001906585.1 Streptomyces kebangsaanensis
GCCGGCCGACGCGGCGTACCCGCCCGTGCCGCCGGTGCCGCCCGCCCCGCCGGCCGACGCGGCGTACCCGCCCGTGCCGCCGGTGCCGCCCGCCCCGCCGACGGCCGGCGCGTACCGGCCGGAGCGCGGTGAGGACACCGGTCCGACGACCTGACAGGACGTCGACCAGCCGACGAGTCAAC
>NZ_JUJA01000162.1:211-11493 GCF_001906585.1 Streptomyces kebangsaanensis
GGGCGCCCGTTCGCGTCCGGCCGCTGTCTCACTGCGGCAGCTGCGGCAGCACCTTCGTGCGGTAGAAGTCGAAGAAGCCGCGCTGATCGGGACCGATCTGGTTGACGTAGATCCGGTCGCAGCCCGCGTCGGCGAACTCCTTCAGCGCGGACACGTGCTGGTCCACGTCGTCGCCGCACACCACGTTCCCGCGGACCATGTCCTCGGTGACCAACGGCTTGAGCTGCTCGAAGTGCCGTGGCGTGGAAAGCACCTGGCCCATCTCGCCGGGCAGTTGCTCGTTGTACCACAGCTCGTGCACGGTACGGACGCACTCGTCGCGGTCGGCGCCGAAGCACACCTTCGTACCGCCGCTGACGAGCTTCGCGCCTCCGCCGCCCTTGCGGTACTGGGTGACCATCTCCTCCTCCGGCATCATCGTGATGTAGCCGTCGGCCACGCGGGCCGCGAGCGCGATCGACTTCGGACCGAAGCCGGAGATGTCGATCGGAACGGGTTCCTCGGGGACGGTGTAGAGGCGGGCGTTCTCGACGGTGTAGTGCGCGCCGCGGTGGTTGACCTGCTCACCGGCCAGCAGCCGGCGCATCACCTGCACCGCCTCCTCCAGCATCTCCAGCCGCACGTGCGACGGCGGCCACCGGTCACCGGTGATGTGCTCGTTGAGCGCCTCGCCGGTGCCGACGCCGAGCCGGAACCGGCCCCCGGTCATCACCGCGCTGGTCGCGGCCGCCTGCGCCACCACCGCGGGGTGCATCCGCACCGTCGGACAGGTCACGGCCGTCTCGACGGGCAGGGACACCGCCTCGGACAGCGCGCCGATCACTGACCACACGAACGGGCTCTGCCCCTGCGCCTCGTTCCAGGGATGGTAGTGGTCCGAGATCCACAACGCTTGGAAGCCGGCCTGCTCGGCCATCCTCGCCTGCTCGACGAGATCGGCCGGGCCGTACTGCTCGCACGACAGGTGGTAGCCGTATTCGGGCATGGGGGATACCTCCGCGGCGTGGGCGGGTGGGGGTCGCCGTGCCGAGTTACCCGGGCGCCGCGGCGGAAACCGGCGGTGACCTCGGAGGCCGTGCCCCGCTCACCGGGGGCGGACGTTTGGGTGCCCCGGCCGGGGGGACGCGGAAAGTTCCGTACCTGGTCCGCGACAGCGCCGGAGGCGAACCGTGAGTCGACCCCGCATCGTGATCGTCGGTGCCGGCTTCGCCGGCTACCGCGCGGCCCGGACCCTGTCCAGGATGTCCCGGGGCAAGGCCGACGTCACCCTGCTCAACCCGACCGACTACTTCCTGTACCTGCCCCTGCTGCCCCAGGTCGCCGTCGGCATCCTGGAGCCGCGCAGGGTCGCCGTCTCCCTGTCCGGCACACTGCGCCGCGTACGGCTGGTCCTCGGCGAGGCCGACGGCATCGACATGGACGCCCGTACCGTGCACTACACCGACCCCGAGGGCGGGGAGGGCACGCTGGGGTACGACCGGCTGGTACTGGCCGTCGGCAGCGTCAACAAGCTGCTGCCGGTCCCCGGCGTCGCCGAGCACGCGCACGGCTTCCGGGGGCTGCCCGAGGCGCTGTACCTGCGGGACCACGTGACCCGGCAGATCGAGCTCGCCGCGGCCACCGACGACCCCGGGACCTGCTCGGCCCGCTGCACGTTCGTCGTCGTGGGCGCCGGCTACACCGGCACCGAGGTCGCCGCGCACGGCAGGATGTTCACCGACTCGCTGGTGCGCGGGCACCCGCTGCGGGAAGGGATGCGGCCCCGCTGGATGCTGCTGGACATCGCGCCGCGCGTGCTGCCGGAGATGGACGAGCGGCTGTCGGACACCGCCGACCGCGTGCTGCGGCAGCGCGGCGTCGAGGTGCGGATGGGCACGTCCGTGAAGGAGGCCACGCACGACGGGGTGCTGCTGACGGACGGCGAGTTCGTCCGCACCCGCTCGCTGGTGTGGTGCGTGGGCGTACGGCCCGACCCGCTCGTCGAGAGCACGGGGCAGCCGCTGGAGCGCGGACGGCTCGTCGTCGACCCCTTCCTGCAGATGCCGGGGCGGCCCGAGGTGTTCGCGTGCGGCGACGCGGCCGCCGTACCCGATTTGGACAACCCCGGCGGGCTCACGCCGATGACCGCCCAGCACGCCTGGCGGCAGGGCAAGGTGGCGGCCCTCAACGTCGCCGCCTCGTGCGGTGTCGGCGAGCGCCGCCCCTACCGCCACCGCGACCTGGGCTTCGTGGTCGATCTCGGCGGTGCGCAGGCCGCCGCCGACCCGTTCGGCGTCCCGCTGTCCGGTCCGGTGGCCGGCGCGGTCACCCGCGGCTACCACCTCGCGGCGATGCCGGGCAACCGCGTCCGGGTGGCCGCCGACTGGCTCCTGGACGCCGTACTGCCGCGTCAGTCCGTCCAGTTGGGGCTCGTACGCTCCTGGTCGGTGCCGCTGGACACGGCCTCCCCGGAGCTGGCGCGCGTACCGGGGAGGCCGGAGAGGCGGGAGGAGGCCGACGAGAACATCACCGAGATCATCGACAACACCGAGAAGGCCCAGCTGGCGGGCGCGGAGCCCGCGCCGCGCCGGCCGGGTCCCGAGCCCGCGAGGAACCAGCCCGGCGGCGAGCCCGCGAGGAACCAGCCCGGCGGCGAACCGGCCAGGAACCGGTCCGGGCCCGAGCCCGCCGGGAATCGGCCCGGGCCCGCCAGGAACAGGAAGAAGAAGCCGGCCGCCGGGCGACGTGGCGCCCACCCCGCCCCCGGGCCGGTCAAGCGTGACGACACATCCGCGGAAGGAGACCGAGGAGACTCATGAACACCGACGAACTCGTCGAACTCGGGCAGCAGTTGCGCGTCGACAGCGTGCGGGCCGCCGCCGAGGCGGGCTCCGGGCACCCGACGTCCTCCATGTCCGCCGCCGACCTGATGGCCGTCCTGCTGGCGAACCACCTCCGTTACGACTTCGAGGACCCCGAGCACCCCGGCAACGACCGCTTCGTCCTGTCCAAGGGGCACGCCTCCCCGCTGCTGTACTCCGCCTACAAGGCGGCCGGCGCCATCGACGACGCCGAACTGCTCACCTTCCGCAAGCTGGGCAGCCGACTGGAGGGGCACCCCACGCCGCAGCGGCTGCCGTGGGTGGAGACGGCGACCGGTTCCCTCGGCCAGGGCCTGCCCATCGGCGTCGGGATCGCGCTGGCCGGCAAGCGCCTGGACCACGCCGACTACCGCGTGTGGGTGTTGTGCGGGGACAGCGAGCTGGCCGAGGGCTCGATCTGGGAGGCCGCCGAGCACGCCGGGTACGAGCACCTGGACAACCTGACCGTGATCCTCGACGTCAACCGGCTCGGCCAGCGCGGCCCCACCCGCCACGGCCACGACCTGGACGCCTACGCCCGCCGCTTCCGCGCCTTCGACTGGCACACCGTCGAGATCGACGGCCACGACGTGGACGCCGTCGACCGCGCCTACGGCGAGGCGGTCTCCACGAAGGGCCAGCCCACCGCGATCATCGCCCGCACCCTCAAGGGCAAGGGCGTCAAGGCCACCGAGGACCGCGAGGGCCTGCACGGCAAGCCGGTGAAGGACGCCGACGAGGCGGTCGAGGAGCTCGGCGGCGTCCGCGGCATCCGCGTCCACGTGCACCCGCCGGACTCCACCCGCTCCCTGCACGCCGTGGGGAACGGCAGCCTCGAACTGCCCCGCTGGGACAAGGGCGAACAGGTCGCCACCCGCGACGCCTACGGTCAGGCCCTGGCCGCGCTGGGCACCGCGCGCGGCGACGTCGTGGCCCTGGACGGCGAGGTCGGCGACTCCACCCGCTCGGAGTTCTTCGCCAAGGAACATCCCGACCGCTACTTCGAGTGCTACATCGCCGAACAGCAGATGGTCGCCGCCGCGGTCGGCATGGCCCGGCGCGGCTGGGTGCCGTACGCCTCCACCTTCGCGGCCTTCCTCACGCGCGCGTACGACTTCGTCCGGATGGCCTCCATCAGCGGCTCCGGCATCAACCTCAACGGCTCCCACGCGGGCGTGTCGATCGGGCAGGACGGGCCCAGCCAGATGGGCCTGGAGGACCTGGCGATGCTGCGGGCCGTCCACGGCTCGACCGTGCTCTACCCGTGCGACGCCAACCAGACCGCCGGGCTCGTCGCGGAGATGGCCGACCTGGACGGCATCCGCTACCTGCGCACCTCGCGCGGGGAGAGCCGGGTGATCTACGGCCCCGAGGAGGAGTTCCCCGTCGGCGGCAGCAAGGTGCTGCGCTCCTCCGGGGCGGACCGGCTGACGATCGTCGCCGCCGGCGTCACCCTGCACGAGGCGCTCGCCGCCGCCGACGCCCTCGGCCGGGACGGCGTCGCGGTCCGGGTGATCGACCTGTACTCGGTCAAGCCCGTCGACCGGGACACGCTGCGCCGGGCCGCCGAGGAGACCGGCTGCCTGCTCACCGTGGAGGACCACCGCGAGGAGGGCGGCCTCGGCGACGCGGTGCTCGACGCCTTCCTCGACGGGCGCCCGGTGCCGCGCCTGGTCCGGCTCGCCGTCCGTACGATGCCGGGCTCGGCCTCGCCCGCCGAGCAGCTGCACGCCGCGGGCATCGACGCGGCGTCGATCGCGGCCTCCGCGCGGCTGCTGGTGGAGGAAGCGGTGGTGCCGTGAGCGGCAGCGCGCGCACGGTACGGGCCGGCCGGCGCACGGTGGAGGTGCACCGGCCGGACAAGGTCCTGTTCCCGGGCGGCGACGGCGGGGACGGCGGCGCCGCCAAGGAGTACACCAAGGGCGACCTCGCCGACTACCACCGGTCCGTGGCGCCCTTCATGCTCCCGCACCTGCGCGGCCGTCCGCTGATGCTGGAGCGGCACCCGGACGGCCTGGACGGCCCGGCGTTCATGCAGAAGAACACTCCGGAGAACTACCCGGACTGGATCACCCGGGCCGAGGTCGCCAAGGAGGACGGCACGGTCACGCACACCGTCTGCGACGACACGGCGACGCTCGTCTACCTCGCCGACCAGGCCTGTCTGACCCTGCACCGCTGGCTGTCCCGCACCAGGCACGTCGAGCGGCCGGACCGGATGGTCTTCGACCTCGATCCGGCCGACGACGACTTCACGTCCGTGCGCGAGGCGGCCCGGCTGCTGAAGGAGCTGCTCGACGAGCTGAAGCTGCCGTCGGCGCCGATGACGACGGGCTCGCGCGGCCTGCACGTGATCGTCCCCCTCGACGGGCGCCACGACTTCGACGAGGTGCGCGACTTCGCCCGGGACGTCGCCGGACTGCTGGCCGCCGGCCACCCAAGCCGGCTCACCACCGCCGCCCGCAAGAAGGAGCGCGGCGACCGCCTCTACCTGGACGTCCAGCGCAACGGCTACGCCCAGACCGCGGTCGCCCCCTTCACCGTACGGGCCCGGCCCGGCGCGCCCGTCGCCGTCCCGATCGCCTGGGACCAGCTCGACGACCCGGATCTCGGGCCGCGCCGCTGGACGATCGCCGACGCGGTCGACCAGGCCCGTACCGACCCGTGGGCCGGAGTACCGCGCCGGGGCCGCGCCCTGGGTCCGGCCCGGCGCCGCCTCGACTCACTGCGTGGTTGATACACGCACCACCGTGCGCAGGTGGTTCGCCCCCGCACCCGGGACGCCCGCGCCCGCGAGGTTTGGCCAACGGAGCTGCGGCCACACGGAGAAGAGAGGTGGCCATGGCGAACAAAGAGAACACATCGCAGAACTCACAAGAGCCACGGGAGTCACAGAAGTCACAGGAGCCACATACCGAAGAGGACAACCGTACGGCGGCGCGTCGGCCCAGGCCGATGGAGGTGCTGCGCGAGGCACGCGCCCAGTTCGGCGAGCTGACCGGTCTGACCGCCGAGTCCGTCACGACGTTCGAGCAGACGGAGGACGGCTGGTCCCTGGAGGTCGAGGTCCTCGAACTCGCCCGGGTGCCCGACACGATGAGCCTGATGGCGAGCTACCTGGTCGAACTCGACCCCGAGGGACAGCTCACCGGTTACCGGCGCCTTCGCCGCTACGAACGCGGGCGCGCCGACGCACACCGGTCCGGCGGCCGCTAGGCCGCCCGCCCGCAGGCAGTCCCGTGGTTCCACGCACGGAGAAGGCATCCCTACACACAGACAAGGAGGCGCGGTCGGCATGACCGTTGTCCCGGCACAGACGTCCGGCGGTGGAGGCGGCAGCAGCGGCCTCTACGACGTACTGGAACTCGTCCTCGACAGGGGGCTGGTGATCGACGCGTTCGTGAGGGTGTCCCTGGTGGGCATCGAGATCCTCAAGATCGACGTGCGTGTCGTCGTCGCCAGCGTGGACACGTATCTGCGCTTCGCCGAGGCGTGCAACCGGCTCGACCTGGAGGCCGGCCCGCGCAAGAGCCCCGGCCTGCCCGAGATCGTCGGCGAGGTCACCGAGTCCGGCGCGCGCGGCAAGTCCAAGGGCGCCCTGTCCGGCGCCGCCCAGACCATCTCCGACGCCTTCAAGCAGGGCCGTGACGAGCACGCGGAGGAGTCCGAGTCCCGGCCGAGGGCGCGCAGGACCACGTCGGCGCGCAGGAAGGAGGAGCAGGAGTGAGCACATACGTCTACGGGATCACGGCCGCCTCGCACCCCGCGCTGCCCCAGGGCATGGGAGGTGTCGGCGACCCGCCGCGCGAGATCCGCGTCCTCGAGGCGGGCGAGCTGGCGGCGGTCGTCAGCGACGCGCCCGAGGGCCTGCGTCCCAAGCGCAAGGACCTGCTCGCCCACCAGAGCGTGCTCAGCGAGGTCGGCGCGGCCGGCTGCGTGCTGCCCATGCGGTTCGGCAGCGTCGCCCCGGACGACGACACCGTCACCGCCGTGCTCGGCGAGCGTGCCGAGCACTACAAGGAGCGTCTGCGGGAGCTGGACGGCAAGGTCGAGTACAACATCAAGGGCAGCCACGTCGAGGAGGCCGTGCTGCACCGCGTGATGGCCGAGAACCCGGAGATCCGGTCCCTGGCGGAGGCCAACCGGGCGTCCGGCGGGGGCAGTTACGACGACAAGATCAGGCTCGGCGAGCTGGTGGCGGCCGCGGTGCAGGCCCGCGAGGGCGAGGACGCCGGCGAGGTGGTGCGCGCCCTCTCGCCCCTGGCCGCCGCGGTCAGCGAAGGCCCGCAGTCCACCGGCTGGCTGGTCAACGCGTCCTTCCTGGTGGCCCGGGACGAGGCCCAGCGGTTCCTGGCCGCCGTCGAGCAGGCCCGCAAGGACCTGTCCCATCTCGAACTGCGCGTCAACGGCCCGTTGCCGCCGTACAGCTTCGTCGAGCCCGGCCCGGCCGAGCCGGCGGGCACCACCGCGGGTGCGGACGCGGGAGCGGAGTAATGCCATGGGACTCATCTCCGAGGTGCTGCTGCTGCCGTTCGCTCCGGCGCGCGGCAGCGCCTGGGCGATCCGACAGGTGCTGCGCGAAGCGGAGCGCATCTACTACGACCCGGCCACCGTCCGGGCCGAACTGGCACGTCTAGAGGAGCAGTTGGAGGCGGGAGAGATCACCGAGGAGGAATTCGACCGCCAGGAGGACGAGCTTCTCGACCGGCTGGAGATCGGCCTGCGCGGGGGCGCGGGGACAGGTGAGGGGACGGCACGATGAATCGAACGGCACTCGGCCTCGCGGTAGGGGCCGGATACCTCCTGGGACGGACGAAGAAGGCCAAACTCGCCCTCGCCGTGGGCAGCATGGTGGCGGGCAAGAAGATGAACCTCGGCCCGCGTCAGCTCGCGGACCTGGTCAACCAGCAGCTGAAGAACAACCCCCAGTTCAAGGAGATCGGGGACCAGCTGCGCCAGGACCTGCGGGGCGTGGGCAAGGCGGCCTCGGGTGCGATGGTCGAGCGGCAGATGACCGCGCTCGCCGACCGGCTGCACGGCCGTACCTCGCAGGTCCGCGACCAGCTCGCCGGTGTCGTACCGAAGACCGGCGGGGACGGCGGGGAGAAGGAGACCGAGGGCGAGTACGAGGACGAGTACGAGGACCGGGAGGGACGTGAGGCCGGCGGGGAACCCGAGTCCGCGGGCGAGTCCGAGGAGGAGCCCGAAGGCGGACCGGCCCGGAAGGAGGCGGCGAAGAAGGCACCGCCCGCCAAGAAGGCACCCGCCGGGAAGGCGCCTGCGAAGAAGGCCCCCGCCAAGAAGGCGGCGGCGAAGAAGACGGCGGCCGGGAAGAAGACGGCCGCGAAGAAGACGGCCGCGGCCGGCAACGCGACCCGCGCTGTCCGTTCCCGGCTGCCGAAGGGTGGCGGTGACCGATGACCGAAGCCCTCGGATCCGCGACGTCCGCCGTCGGCAAGGCGGCGGGCAGGGCGACCAAGGACAATCCGCTGACCGACCTCGCCCACAGCGAGGCCGCCGACCGGCTCAAGGCGGAGGCGAAGGACTACCTCGCCGCACAGGCCGAGCGGCTGCTGGCCGGCGCCGGCCGCAAGCTCGGCGAGACCACCGGCAAACTGACCGACATCGCCGAGGGCAGGAGCCCCGGCTTCGGCAAGCTCGCCCTCGACGCCGGTCGCAAGATGGCCCAGGGCAAGGGGCCGCTGCGCACCGCCCTGGAGGTGGGCGGCTCCCGCGTCAAGGAGAAGGTCATGGGCGGGCTGCAGAACCTCGGGGGCGGTGGCAAGGGCAAGCGCAAGAAGCGCGCGGGTCAGAAGCCCATCGTCATCATCGAGTCCATCGACGTCGGCGTGCCGCTGCGCACCGCCTACGACCAGTGGACCCAGTACCAGGACTTCAGCACCTTCGCCAAGGGCGTCAAGAGCGCGAACCGCACCGACGACACCCACTCCGACTGGCAGCTGAAGGTGTGGTGGTCCAACCGCAGCTGGAAGGCGCACACCATCGAGCAGGTGCCCGACTACCGCATCCAGTGGACGTCGGAGGGCGCCAAGGGCACCACCAAGGGCGTCGTCTCCTTCCACCGGCTGGAGGACAACCTCACCCGGGTCCTGCTGGTCATGGAGTACTACCCCAGCGGCCTCTTCGAGAAGACCGGCAACATCTGGCGCGCGCAGGGCCGCCGCGCCCGGCTCGACCTGAAGAACTTCGCCCGCTTCATCACCCTCAAGGGAGAGGCGGAGGACAGCTGGCGCGGCGAGATCCGCGACGGCGAGGTCGTCCGCAGCCACGAGGACGCGGTCGCGGAGGAGGAGCAGGAAGCCGCCGAGGGCGCCGAGGAGGAGCCGGAAGAGGAGGAGCCGGAAGAGGAGGAGCCGGAAGAGGAGGAACCCGAGGAGGAAGAGCCCGAAGAGGAGGAGGGCGAGTACGAAGAGGAGGAAGGCGAGGAGGAGCCCGAGGAAGAAGAGCCCGAGGGTGAGTACGAGGAAGAGGAAGAACCCGAGGAAGAGGAAGAGGACGAGTACGCCGAGGGCGGGAGCCGTCGATGACGACGCCGAGCCGGCTGCCCGAACCGTACGGCCCGAGCAGCGGCGCCAACCTCGCCGACATCCTCGAGCGAGTCCTCGACAAGGGTGTCGTCATCGCGGGCGACATCCGCATCAACCTGCTCGACATCGAGCTGCTCACCATCAAACTCCGGCTCGTCGTCGCCTCGGTGGACAAGGCCAAGGAGATGGGCATCGACTGGTGGGAGAGCGACCCGGCGCTCTCCTCCCGCGCCCGCCGCGACGAACTCGCCCGGGAGAACGCCGAGCTGCGCGAGCGGCTGGCGCGCCTCGAGGAACTGGAGCTGGAGCAGGGTCGCGCCCGCAAGGAGCACGCCCGCAGGGAGGGCGCCCGCAGGGAGGAGGCACCATGAGCGGACTCCGGTACGTCTACGCCGTCTGCCGCCCCCTCGGCGCGCCCCTCCAGGCGCAGCTGACCGGGGTGGCCGGTGCCCCGGCCAAGCCGCTGCACCACCACGGCCTGGTCGCCGTCGTCAGCGAGGTGCCGGAGCGGGACTTCGGCGAGGAGCCGCTGCGCGCGCACCTGGAGGACCTCGACTGGCTGGCCGCCACCGCCCGCGCCCACCAGGGCGTGATCGACGCGCTCACCGTCGTCACCACCCCGCTGCCGCTCAGGCTCGCCACCGTCTTCCGGGACGACAGCGGCGTACGCTCCATGATCGAGGCCCGCGAGGACCACTTCCGCGAGACCCTGGACCGGCTGGAGGGGCGCGTGGAGTGGGGCGTGAAGATCTACGCCGAGCCCGAACAGCCCGAGCGGGCCGCGCGGCCCGCGCCGAAAGCCGCGTCGGGCCGGGACTACCTGCGGCAGCGGCGGCAGCAGACGCGTGCGAGCGAGGACATGTGGCAGAAAGCGGAGGCGTTCGCGACACGGCTGCACGAGGAACTCGCCGATTTCGCGGAGGACTCCCGGCTGCACGCGCCGCAGAACCCCGCCCTTTCGGGCGCGGCGGGGCGCAATGTGCTCAACGCCGCCTATCTGGTCCCGCGGCGCGGCTCCGAGGAGTTCGTGGAACTCGTGGACCGCGCCAAGGACGACGTCCCAGGGCTGCGCGTGGAGCTCACCGGGCCCTGGGCGGCGTACTCCTTCGCCGGGGAAGCGCCGGAGGAGGAGGCATGACGGTCGTCGAACGCCGTGAGATCGCCCTGGTCGACCTCCTCGACCGGCTGCTGGCCGGCGGCGTGGTCATCACCGGGGACGTCACCCTGCGCATCGCGGACGTGGACCTCGTCCGCATCGACCTGAACGCGCTGATCAGCTCGGTGAACGCACAAGTGCCGTCGCCCTTCGAAGCCCTCGAGGAGCAGCCGTGACCCCCCGCAAGCGTCTGGAACTGGAGCCCGACACGGTGGAGCGCGATCTGGTGAAACTCGTGCTCACCGTGGTGGAGCTGCTGCGCCAGCTCATGGAGCGGCAGGCGCTGCGCCGCTTCGACGTGGGGGACCTGACCGAGGAGCAGGAGGAGCGGATCGGGCTCACGCTCATGCTCCTGGAGGACCGCATGGCCGAGCTGCGCGACCGCTACGGGCTGCGGCCCGAGGACCTGAACCTGGACCTCGGGCCGCTGGGACCGCTGCTTCCCCGGGAGTGAATTCCGGGAATCAGGCTTCCTTGCGGCACAGGATTTCCCCGTGCAGGACGGCGAACCAGCCGTCCTGCCGCTCGCCCCACTCCCGCCACGCCCGTGACACGGCGCGCAGCCGCTCCTCGGTCGCGTGGCCGCCCGCGACGGCGCGCTCGGCGTACGCCGACGCCAGGGTGCGGTCGGCCCACAGCCCGCTCCACCACTCCCGCTCGGCGTCGGTGGCGTAGGTCCAGGTGCCGGCGGTGGCCGTGACGTCGGTGAAGCCGGCCGCCAGTGCCCAGGACCGCAGC
>NZ_JUJA01000162.1:11546-19829 GCF_001906585.1 Streptomyces kebangsaanensis
GGTCCAGCCAGTCGTCCAGGCCGGGCACCCGCGGGTACCAGGTCATCGCCGCGTAGTCGGCGTCGCGGACGGCGACGTAGCCGCCGGGTCTCGTCACGCGGCGCATCTCGCGCAGTGCCCGCACGGGGTCGCCCACGTGCTGCAGCACCTGGTGGGCGTGGACGACGCAGAAGGTGTCGTCCGGGTACTCCAGGGCGTGCACGTCCGCCACCGCGAAGTCGACGTTGGACAGCCCGCGCTCACCGGCCGTGGCCCGGGCCCGCTCCAGGACGCCCGCCGCCCGGTCGACGCCGGTGACGTGCCCGTCGGGGACCAGTTCCGCGAGATCGGCGGTGATGGTGCCCGGGCCGCAGCCGATGTCGAGGATCCTCATACGGGGCTCGAGCGAGCCGAGCAGGTAGGCAGCGGAGTTGGCGGCGGTGCGCCAGGTGTGCGAGCGCAGCACGGACTCGTGGTGCCCGTGCGTGTAGACGGCCGTGTCCCGTTGCTTCGGCATGGCTGTACCCCTTCCCGTCGCCCGGCCCCGCGGGGCGGTACGGTCCACGGTACGCGCGCGTGCCGAATGGTGAGACCCGCGTTTCGCCATACGGGCTGACGGGGGGTCAGTTCCCGGGCAGCGGCCGGTACACGGTCAGCGCCTCCGGCAGCTTCTCCAGCCACACCTCGTCCTCCACCTCCGTCACCTCGCCGTCGTGGGCGAGGAGGGTGCCGGGCGCGATTCCGGTCAGGTGCAGCCGGCCGACCTGGACCGCGGCGTGGGCGGGGGAGCGGGTCAGCGGGCCCGCGAGGGCGGCGGACAGCAGGCGCAGGGCCGGCCTGGGGCCCCCGTGCACCACCCGGACGTCGAGCACCCCGTCGGCCAGGTCGAGCCGGCGGCCCGGGGCGAGCCCCATGCGGTGGTAGGTGCCGTTGCCGGCGAACAGCAGCCACAGCGGGTGGGGCCGGCCCTGGAACTCGGCCCGCAGCGGATGGCGGTCCGCGCGCAGCACCTTCAGGGCCGCCAGCACCCCGGCCGGCCAGCTGCCGATCCGGTCCGTCCACAGCTCCCGCTCGCGCACCAGCTCCGGGTACACGCCCAGGCTGAACGTGTTGAGGAAGACGCCCCGCTTGTTCCCGGACCGGAAGCTGGCCACGTCCACGCGCACGCCGTCCCCGTTCTCCAGGGCCCGGCTCAGGTCCCGTACGTCCTCCACGCCGAGGTCGTAGGCGAAGTGGTTGAGCGTGCCGCCGGGCAGCACCGCGAGCGGCAGACCGTGGCGCAGGGCGGTCTCGGCGGCCGCGTTCACGGTGCCGTCGCCGCCGCACACCCCGAGCACCCGGGCGCGGCCCGCCGCCTTCTCCAACTCGGCCGTGACGTCATCCGGTTCGCACTCGACGACCTCCGCCTTCGGCAGCGCGTCGCGCAGCGCACGGGCGCGGTCGGCGGTGCCCGAGCCGTTGTTGGCGACGAGCACCAGGCCCTCGCCGCCGGGCAGCGCCGGCACGTCGGCGCGAGGGCGGGCCGGCGGGGCGAGCTGGGCGCGGGTGGGCACGATGCCCCGTACGGCGAACGCGACGCCCGCGCCCAGGGCGACGCCGGCCAGTACGTCGCTGGGGAAGTGCACGCCGGTGTAGACGCGGGAGAGCGCGACCGACGCGGCGACCGGCGCCACCGCCGCGCCCCAGGCCGGGGATTCCAGGGCGACACCGGTCGCGAAGGCGGCGGCGGACGCGGCGTGCCCGGACGGGAAGGAGGTGGTGATCGGCTGCCGCTTGAGCCGCCGCACGAGCGGCACCGGGTCCAGCACCGGCCGGGGACGGCGCACCGAACGCTTGCCGAGCGTGTTGATGGTCAGCGAGGCCAGGCTCAGCGAGGCCAGGCCGCGGACCGCGGCGCGGCGGGCCCGCGGGGTGCGGCTCGCGACGATGGCGGCGGCCGCCGCGCACCACAGCACCCCGTGGTTGGCGCTGCGGCTCAGCCGCGGCAGTACGGGCTCGGCGCCGGGCCACCGGCGTTCGGCCACGAATTCGAACAGCCGGCAGTCCGCTGTCAGCAGGCGCTTCAGAACGGCGCGTGTGCCGGTTGCCGGGGCGGTGAGGTCGACGTCTGGGCTCATACGGGGACGGTTACCCTGAAGCAGCCGTTTCTTGTGTGTGGGGGGAAGCCGCCGTGTCCGCCGGGACAGGGCCGGCGGTGAGCGATAAGTGTTTGCCGCGGGGCCGGGGGCGGCCACAGAATGCGTGGCCATGGGACATCTGGAAGCCGCGCACCTCGAATACCACCTGCCTGACGGGAGGACGCTGCTCGGCGATGTGTCCTTCCGGGTGGGGGAGGGGGCCGTGGTGGCTCTCGTGGGGCCCAACGGGGCGGGCAAGACGACCCTGCTCCGGCTGATCTCCGGTGAGCTCAAGCCGCACGGCGGCACCGTGACCGTCAGCGGCGGCCTCGGCGTGATGCGGCAGTTCGTGGGCTCCGTGCGGGACGGGACGACCGTACGCGACCTGCTCGTGTCGGTCGCCCCGCCGCGCATCCGGGAAGCAGCCCGCGCCGTCGACGAGGCCGAGCACGCCCTCATGACGGTCGACGACGAGGCCGCCCAGCTCCAGTACGCGCAGGCGCTGGCCGACTGGGCGGAGGCGCGCGGCTACGAGGCCGAGACGCTGTGGGACATGTGCACCACCGCCGCGCTCGGCGTGCCGTACGACAAGGCGCAGTGGCGGCAGGTGCGCACCCTCTCCGGAGGTGAGCAGAAGCGGCTGGTGCTGGAGGCGCTGCTGCGCGGCACCGACGAGGTGCTGCTGCTCGACGAGCCGGACAACTACCTCGACGTGCCCGGCAAGCGCTGGCTGGAGGAGCGTCTGGGGGAGACCCGCAAGACGGTGCTGTTCGTCTCCCACGACCGCGAACTCCTCGCCCGTGCCGCCGAGAAGATCGTGTCGGTCGAACCCGGGCCGGCCGGCGCCGACGCCTGGGTGCACGGCGGCGGCTTCGCCACCTACCACGAGGCCCGGCGTGAACGCTTCGCCCGCTTCGAGGAGTTGCGCAGGCGCTGGGACGAGAAGCACGCCCAGCTGAAGAAGCTGGTCCTGAACCTCCGCCAGGCCGCCTCCGTCAGCCACGAGATGTCCTCCCGTTACCAGGCCGCCCAGACCCGGCTGCGCAAGTTCGAGGAGGCCGGCCCGCCACCGGAGCCGCCCCGCGAGCAGGACATCCGGATGCGCCTGAAGGGCGGCCGCACCGGCGTGCGGGCGGTCACCTGCGCGGGCCTGGAGCTGACCGGCCTGATGAAACCCTTCGACCTGGAGGTCTTCTACGGCGAACGCGTCGCCGTCCTGGGCTCCAACGGCTCCGGCAAGTCGCACTTCCTGCGGCTGCTGGCCGGCGAGGACGTGGCCCACACCGGGACGTACAGGCTCGGGGCGCGGGTGGTGCCCGGGCACTTCGCCCAGACCCACGCCCATCCCGAGCTGGAGGGCCGCACCCTCCTCGACATCCTCTGGAAGGAGTACTCCCAGGACCGCGGCGCCGCCATGTCCCGGCTGCGCCGCTACGAGCTGACCGGCCAGGCCGAACAGGCCTTCGATCGTCTCTCCGGCGGCCAGCAGGCCCGCTTCCAGATCCTGCTCCTGGAACTGGCCGGCGCCACGGCCCTCCTCCTGGACGAGCCCACCGACAACCTCGACCTGGAGTCGGCCGAGGCCCTCCAGGAGGGCCTGGAGGTGTTCGAGGGCACGGTCCTCGCCGTCACCCACGACCGCTGGTTCGCCCGCTCCTTCGACCGCTACCTGGTCTTCGGCAGCGACGGCAGGGTCCGCGAGAGCCCGGAACCGGTGTGGGACGAGCGACGGGTGGAGCGAGCGCGGTAGTCCGGGCCGTCACCTCCAGCGCAGGATCGCGCCCAGGCCGCCCGCCGGTACGTCCTCGTCGGCGGAAACCGCCGGGGCCAGTGACAGGGCCGTGGCGTCGGTGGCGACCGCCGAGCGGAGCAGGGCGTCGTCGGCGCGGGCCGGCCAGGAGTGCTGCTCGCCGAGGATCTTCAGTTCCGTACGGCGTACGGCCAGCTGGCCGGGGTCCTCGCCGACCCACACGTCACGGTGGTTCTCGGCGCCGTCCGGGCGGACGAGCAGTTCCTCCAGACGCTGCTCGCGGGCCGCCTCGACCAGCGCGGGCACGCCCTCGGCGGCGCCGGAGCGGCCCTCGTCGTCCGGGGCCCGGGCCGCCCGGAAGCGGTCCAGCTCGGCCTCGACCCGCCGGCGCACGTGCTCGGCGCGGATCTGCTCCACGTGCTCGTCCAGCAGCCGGCTGCCGGCACCGTGGGCGGCCTCCTCCACACGGCCGTGCAGCCGCTTGGGCAGCCGGTCGCGCACCTCGCGCCGCTCCCGGTCGTCACCGACCAGGACCAGCAGATCGGCCCGCGTCTCCTCCTGGCAGACGCTGAGCGCGTCGGCGATCTCCACCGCGTTGTGCTCCCAGGTGTTCTCCACCTTCAGCTGGAAGTGCCGCTCCGACCAGTCGGCGCTGCTCGTGCGGTGGATGGGCCACTGCTGCCCCACCACCGCGCCGGCCTTCTGCCGGCCCAGCGCGCTGCGCAGCTCGAAGTCCGCGCCCTTGCGGTCGACGTACGCCACGATCGCGACCGGGTCCTCGCCCGCCAGGTCCAGCAGCGGTCCGACGCGTGGCAGCGGCGCCCACGCGGCCCAGCTGCCGCCCTGCGGGGGACGCGCCAGCATGGGATCGAGCACGACGTTCCCGGCCCGCGCGAACAGGGCCCGCCCGTGCGGATCGGGGGAGTGGCGCAAGTCCTCGATCGCGGCCTCCACCGCCCGGCAGGTGGCCTCGTCCGCGCCCCGCTGCGACAGCTCCCGGACCATCGCCTGGGCCGTCAGGTGCACTTCACGGGCCGTGTCCTCCGTACGCCGGGAGGTGTCGACGTACACGGAGGCCCAGGGGCCCGGGTGTTCGTACAGTGGATTCAGGAAAGCGAGATCCATGGCTCCCTCCCGGAGGCCGTTCGGTGGCAGTGCACGCCGGGCGGGTACCCGGACCGCATGAACGAACACGACGAGCGGGGCAACGCCATGACCGGAGTCGACCCGGGCCGGCTGGACGACCAGCAGCTCATGAAGGAGCTGGAGACGATCCACCGCACGCGTCACGACACCCTGCTGTACGGCTCGAACGACGCGCTGCGCGCCCACAACGAACGCATGGCGCAGCTCGAGGGGGAGTACCTGCGCCGCAACCCCCGTCGCACGGTCGCCGCGGGCCGCACCCGCGAAGGGGCCCGGGAACGCGGATGCGGGGAGTCCGCGACTCCCCGCACCTGAAACGGCGTCCCGGGCGGTCCACCGGTCGTGTCCGCCGGCGCGCTTCCTGCGGCGCGTCGGCGGGCGCCACGCCCGGCGGCTACCCGCGGCCCTCCGCTCGGCCGTGGCCGGCCCCGTTCAGCCGGCCCTGCTCCCGGCCTTCTCGGCGAACACCTCCAGAAACGCCTCGCAGAACGCCTTCAGGTCGTCCGGCTTGCGGCTGGTGACCAGCTTGTTCGGACCGTTCCCGCAGATCTTCACCTGCTCGTCGACCCAGGTGCCGCCCGCGTTGCGGATGTCCGTCCGCAGGCTCGGCCACGAGGTCAGCTCCCGGCCCCGTACGACGTCCGCCTCGACCAGCGTCCACGGCGCGTGGCAGATCGCGGCCACCGGACGCCCCTGGTCGAAGAAGCCCCGTACGAACGCCACGGCCTTCTCGTCCATCCGCAGGAAGTCGGGGTTGGCCACGCCGCCCGGCAGGACGAGCGCGTCGAAGGAGTCCGGGGACGCCTCGCCGACGACCGCGTCCACCGGGAAGGTGTCCGCCTTGTCCAGGTGGTTGAACGCCTGGATCTCACCGGACTTCGTCGACACGAGCACGGTCTCGTGACCGGCGTCCTTCGCCGCCTTCCACGGCTCGGTCAACTCGACCTGCTCCACGCCCTCGGGAGCGGTCAGAAATGCGATGCGCATGGTGCTTCCACGTCCTTTCGTCGCCCGCCGACGGGCCCGGCCGGCCCCCGGCGCGCTTCTTCTCCGTCCTCGCGGCCACCGTCGGCGCCGGCGTCCTCACGTCCCTCACGGATCCAGCCGTCACGCCGGGACCTTCCGCCTTTCCGCACGGGCCCGCCCGGCGCGGCCCTACCCACGGTCCTCCCGGGCGGGCCGCTCGGTGTGCGTCAGCTCCTTCGCCAGCTCCTGCACATTGGCGTAGCGCGCCTTGCGCGGCAGCCGCTCCAGCGCCTCGACCAGCGCGTCCGGCGCGTTCTTGCCGCGCAGCACGCGGACCAGCTCGCCCGAACTCGCGGGAAAGGCGCTGCGGCCCAGGATTCGGGCCAACTCCAGGCGGACGGTCTCCAGGGACGCCCTCGAGCCGCCCGGCGCCACCGGTCCGCCCCAGACCTCCGGGTCGTCCTCGGCGGTCGGCTCCGGGTCGTGCCACTCCTCGCTCCGCGTGGGATGGCCGGACCTGAGCAGGCCCTGCAGCTCGTGCTTCATCTCATCGTCACGGTGGACACTCAGCCGGTCACTGCCTCGCTGCATGTCTCCCTCCAGATCGTCGGGGTGGCCCCCGCGTACCCGTGCACAGGGAGCCGACACGGGTTTTCCGGAGCGGGATGACACGGACGGGGGGGGCTCGCGGACTCCCCCCGGCGGCCGGGCGTTTGCGAGCGGAGACCGGGGGCAGGCGCAGTCCCAGTGCTTCGGACCGGAGGCACGTCCGTGCGAGCGGCGCCCGGCGCCGCCGCGTGCGCGGCCGGTCCGGACCGCGCCCGCGCACCCACGGTGACCGTCCACCCCAGAGCACTCCGAGGGAGCTGCGAGGCACCATGCGAACGCGAGCGAGCGCCAGGCACCACCCCCACGACGACGCCCCCGACACCGCCGAGGCCTTCCGCCGGCTCGCCGCGCTCCCGGCGGGGCCGCGGCGCGACGCCCTGCGCGACGAGATCGTCCGGGCCTGGCTGCCCATGGCCGACCGGCTCGCCGGCCGCTTCCGCAGCCGCGGCGAGAGCTTCGAGGACCTGCGCCAGGTCGCGGCCCTCGGCCTGGTCAAGGCGGTCGACCGCTACGACCCCGGGCGCGGCCACGCCTTCGAGAGCTACGCCGTCCCCACCATCACCGGTGAGATCAAGCGGCACTTCCGCGACCACATGTGGACGATGCACGTCCCGCGCCGGGTGCAGGACCTGCGCAACCGCGTCCGGTTCGCCGCCCAGGACCTCGCCCAGACCGTCCCGGGCCGCAGCCCCACCGTCGCCGAGATCGCCGAGCACGCCCACCTCGGCGAGGAGGACGTACAGGTCGGCCTCGAGGCGCTGGAGAGCTTCACCGCCCTCTCGCTCGACGCGGAGCTGCCCGGTGGCGAGGACGGCTACTCGCTCGGCGACTCCCTGGGCTCGCCCGACCCCGCGCTGGACACCGTGGTGGACCGCGAGGCCGTCAGGCCGCGGCTGGCGGCGCTGCCCGAACGGGAGCGGGCCATCCTGTACATGCGGTTCTTCGGCGACATGACCCAGAGCCGGATCGCCGAGCAGCTGGGCATCTCGCAGATGCACGTCTCCCGGCTGATCAACCGGTGCTGCGACCGGCTGCGGGACCAGGTGATGCGGGAGGGCGTGTAGCCGCCGCGCACGGCCGGGGGCGGGCCCGCGGGCGTCACCCGACAGGTGGTCCGTGTCCTGCGAATGGGGCCCTGCCGCGCGCGGCCCGCGAGGGCGGCGGCTGTGATGGGTGGAGAGGGCACGCACCCCGTGCCGTCCGCCGCCGTCGCTCCAAGGAGCCCCGCTCATGCGCCGTACCACCGCCCGCGCACTGCCCGTCGTCGTCCTGACCGGACTTATGGCGGGCGCAGCGGCACCGGCCGCCTCCGCGCACCCGGCCGCCCAGATCCACCGGCCGTACGCCCGTCAGCCCGGCGCGGAGGTCGCCCTCCCCGCCGACTGCGGTCCGGACGGCGCCGACGTCTGCCCCGCGGCGCCGTCCGGACCGTCCGGGGGCGCTTTCCCCGGCGGGGCGCCCGGGGCGCCCCCGGACCTCGCCCTTCCGGGCGCCCCGCAGGACCCCCTGCTGCGGGACACCCTCGCCGATGACTTCTTCCGCGCCCCGTCCCCGTCCTCGCAGGCCCCCTTCCGCGACCCCTTCCAGGACCCGGCCCCGCACGCCCCGTCGCGCCCCGCCCCCTCCTACGCCCCCGCCCAGGGCCAGGCCCCACGCGACCCCTCCTCCCATGCCCCGTCCCGGGGCCAGGCTTCCGGCGGCCCGTCCCGCGACGAC
>NZ_JUJA01000162.1:19978-24755 GCF_001906585.1 Streptomyces kebangsaanensis
CCGCGCGACCCGGGCCGCGACACGGCGGCCGGCCGGGACACCTCCCACGACGAGGGGCCGCGCGACCCCGGCCGGGCCTGCGCGGACCCCGCCGACGGGAACTGCGCGGGCGGCGCGGCCCAGCACGGTGTGCAGGCCGGTGCGGGCGGCGCGTTCACCACCTCCCTGCCGGCCCTGGTCGTCGGCGGCCTGCTGATCGCCGCGGCGCTCGGCGCGGCGGTCCACCGGGTGTGGCAGCGCCGGAAGGGCTGACCGGACCCCGGGACGCCGTGGGGTGCCGTAGCCCTGTGTGATCTTCGCAACCCGCCGGGCGGCCATGGGGCGGCGCTTCCCGGGGTACCCGAAGCCCGCGGGCCGCTCGGACCGGCGGCGACACGACACGGCATCAGGGACTGCGCGGAGGTGCCCATGCGGCGGACGGACCCCGAAGGCCACGGCCCCGTCCGCTACGGGCCGTCAGCCCTCCCCGACGACGGACTGCCCGTGCTGCCCGAGCTGTCCGCCGCGCTCGCCGGAGCCGCGAGCCGGTCCCGGGAGAGACCGATCGGCGGCGGCACGGCCCTGCTGGACGCCGCCTGCGGCTACTGGCTGCGGCGCGGGCTGTCCACCCGGCCCGACCGCGTGGCGGCCGCACCCGGCGCGCCCTCCCTGCTGCTCGCGCTCACCGCCGCGCTCGGCGGGGACGTCCTGGTGCCCCGTCCCTGTGCCGCCTGGTGGGCGCCGTACGCGCGCCTGCTCGGCAGACCCGCCTTCCCCGTGGCGACGCCCGCCGAGTGCGGTGGCGTCCCCGACCCGTACGCCCTGCTGGAGACCGTCCGCCGGGTCCGCGTCGAGGGCGGCGATCCCCGGCTGCTCGTCCTGTCCGTCGCCGACGACCCCACCGCGACCGTCGCACCGCCCGAGGTACTGCACGAGACCGTCGAAGCCGCCGCCGGCGAGGGACTGCACCTGGTCAGCGACGAGACCTGGCGCGACACCGTGCACGCGCCGCACGAGACGGTGCTGCTCAGCCCCGCCGAGATGCTGCCCGAACGGGTCACCGTCGTCACCGACCTCGCCGGCGCCTTCCTGCCCGCCGGCTGGCCCGCCGCCATCGCCCGCTTCCCCGCCGGCGCCACCGGCGACGCGCTGCACGCGCGCGTGCTCGACGTGCTCACCGCGCTGGACGCGCGCGTCGCGGAACCGGTCGCCGCCGCGGCCGCCTACGCCCTCGACGAGCCCGACGCCGTCACCGCGCGCCTGACCGCGTCCGTACGCCTGCACGCACGCGTGGCGCACGTCGCGCACGCGACCCTGGTCGCCGCCGGCGCGCTGGTACGGCCGCCGCGGGCCGGCCGCCACCTGTACGCCGACCTCGGCTCTCTGCGCTCCGTCCTCGCCGCCCGCGGAGTGGGGGACGCACAGGATCTGGAGGACTTCCTCACCGCCCGCCTGGGCCGGCCCGTGCCGGGCGGCCACCGCTTCGGCGACGACCTGGGCGCGCTGCGGGTACGGCTGTCCACCGCGGAGCTCCTCGGCCGCACGGACGAGGAGCGCGCGGAGTGCCTCCTGTCCCCCGAGCCGTTGGAACTGCCGCAGGTGCAACGCGCGTTGCTCTCCTTGAAATCGGTCCTCGACGATCTCCGCGACGACGCTCAGCGATGGGAGTCTCCTCGATGACGCAGCAGTCCGAGTCGACCACGTCCACGACCACCGCCCGGGAAGCCGACGACCCCGCGGTCCCGTCCCCGCTCGCCCCGCCGCCCGCACCGTACCCGCCGCTGGCCGAACCCAGACCGCTGGGGGAGCGGCGGGTGTGGCCGCGCACCTTCCACGACCGGCTCACCGCCCCGCTGCCCGGTCTGAAAGCCCTCGCCCGGTTCGCCCGCGAGGGCGCCGTACGGCCGGCCAAGGAGAGCCTCGCCGACGTCCCGCTGCTGCCGTACGAGCCCGCCCCGGTGCCGCGCGTGGACGCCCGCACCGTCGCCGTCAGCTGGGCGGGGCACGCCAGTTGGGTCGTGCGGATCGGCGGGCTGACCGTGCTGACCGACCCCGTCTGGTCCCGCCGCATCATCGGCACCCCGGCCCGCGTCACCCCCGTCGGCGTGCCCTGGGAGGAACTGCCGCGCGTCGACGCGGTCGTCATCAGCCACAACCACTACGACCACCTGGACGCGCCCACCCTGCGCCGACTCCCGTGCGACACACCGGTGTTCGTGCCGGCCGGGCTCGGACGCTGGTTCCGGCGCCGCCGGTTCACCCGTGTCACCGAGCTGGACTGGTGGGAGGCGGCCGAACTGTCCGGCGTCCGCCTCGACTTCGTCCCCGCCCACCACTGGTCCAAGCGCACCCTCACCGACACCTGCCACAGCCTGTGGGGCGGCTGGGTGCTCACCGCCCCCGACGGACAGCGCGTGTACTTCGCCGGCGACACGGGGTACGGCCACTGGTTCTCCCGCATAGGCCGCCGCTACCCCGGCATCGACCTCGCCCTGCTCCCGATCGGCGCCTACGACCCCCGCTGGTGGCTCAGCGACGTCCACTGCGACCCGGAGGAGGCGGTCCGGGCCACCCAGGACCTCGGCGCCCGCCGCATGGCCCCCATGCACTGGGGCACCTTCATCCTCTCCGCCGAACCGGTCCTGGAACCCCTCACCCGGGTCCGGACGGCCTGGTACAAAGCCGGACTCCCCCGAGAGGACCTGTGGGACCTGCCGGTGGGCGGGTCCCGCGTCCTGGACCGGGCGTTCCGTCCGGGGGACGGCGCCAGGGAGGCCGGCGTGGGCGGTGGCGGCGGGGTCAGTCGGAGCGGTGGGCCGGGATCAGGCGGCGGAGGCGGCGCCAGGCCGTGGGGGCGGTGCTCAGGAGGACGGTGAGGGCGACGGCGGCGACCAGGCCCTCCCAGGGCTCCTCGAACAGGGAGCCGCCGAGGATGCCGATCAGCTGGTACGTGACCGCCCAGGCCAGGCACGCCGGGAGGTTGCCGCGGGCGAAACGGCGCAGGGGCCACCTGGCCAGCAGGCAGGCCAGCATCACCGGTATGCGGCCGGCCGGGACGAGACGGGAGAGGACCAGCACCGCCACCCCGTGGTCGGCGAGCCTGTCCTGCGCCTGCCCGAGCCGTTCCTCCGGCGCCCGCGCGCGGATCGCCTCCAGCCAGCGCGAACCGTTCTTCGACCGCAGCCCGCGCCGCCCCAGCCAGTACAGCATCGCGTCCCCGAGGAACGCCGCCAGCGACGCCGTCACGAACACCAGCGCCAGCGAGAACGGCGCCGTCCGGTGAAAGGCGACCACCGCCGCCGAACTGACCAGCGCCCCCGTCGGCACCACGGGCACCAGCGCCCCGATCAGCACCAGCAGGAACAGCGACGGATACCCCAGCGCCTGCTGTGTGGGCTCCGCCGGCACCACCGATGTCACGGCGGCGGCGAGCCGTATCACCGGGCGACCTCCAGGCGCACGCTCTCCCCGTGCCCGAGCCGGTGCACCGCCACGCCGGGCGCGCGCCGCGCGGCCAGGCGCACGAACTCGTCGCCCGGCGCATGGAACTCATGGGGGCGCACGGCGTCCATCCCGATCGGCCAGTACGTGCCGTAGTGCACCGGCACGGCGAAGTCCGGCGCCAGCCGCGCCAGCGCCCGCGCCGCCCCTCCCGCGTCCAGATGGCCCTCCCCGAGGTACGGTCCCCAGCCGCCCACCGGCAGCAGCGCCGCGTCCACCGGCCCGACCTCCTCGGCCATCGCGTCGAACAGACCGGTGTCCCCGGCGAAGTACGTCCGCGCCTCGCCCTCGACGACGTACCCGAGCGCGGGGGAGTGGCGCCGCCCGACCGGCAGCCGCCGCCCGTCGTGGTGCGCGGGCACGACCCGTACGACCACGCCGCCGGCCTCGACCCGGTCCCCGGGCGTGACCTCGGTGATCCGCAGGTGGCCGAGCCGGCGCAGCCCGGGTACCGCGCGGAGCGCGCCCCGGGGCACCAGCAGGCGCGTGCCCCGCTCCAGCCGGGCCAGCGAGGGAACGTGCAGATGGTCGGCGTGCAGGTGGGAGACCAGCGCCACGTCCGCGTGCCAGGCGGTCGGCGGCGGCAGCGCGCCGCGGCGGCGCCGCAGGTGAGCGAGCCGACGGGCGAACAGGGGGTCGGTGAGCACGCGGACGTTCGAGTCCTCGACCGTGCAGGTGGCGTGACCCCACCAGGTGATCTCCACCGGCACCGGTTTGCCTCCTTCGTGCGACTCCCCCTGAGCCTACGTGCAGGAGTAGGGTCGGCGACGAAAACCCGGAGGTGAGGGGGACGCCATGGGAGAAGTGCGGGACGCCCCCGGGGGGGACGGCGCCCCGGCGGCCGTCCGCGTCACGGCGATCGCGAGCCTGACGCCCCTGGAGGAGCTGCACGACGACCCCTTCCTGGTGGACTCCCGCAGCCAGCACGCGATGTGCGCCCGCTGGGCGGCCGAACACGGTTACGTGGTCGCCCGGGAACTGCTCGTCCGCGGACTGCGGGCCGACCACCGCGCCCTGTGGGAGGGGGTCCGCCCCGGCGTCGACCTCTTCGTCGCCCCCAGCCGCCGCGTGCTGGAACGGGCCCTGTCCTCCGTCGAGGAGTTCACCGCGGAGTGCGCGCGCCGCGGAGTGCGGGTGGAGACGGTGGGCCGGGCCGAGCCGTCGTACGACGCCCAGATGAAGGCCCGGGTCCACCGCCGCCTGTCCATGCCCACGGCCGGCTACGACGGCCGGTAGACCGCCCCGGGCCCGTCGGCCGGGCCGGCCGCCGGCTCTTCTGTCCGGCCACGGGCCGGGC
>NZ_JUJA01000162.1:24787-31825 GCF_001906585.1 Streptomyces kebangsaanensis
CCGTGTGACAAGCTGGACCGGGCCCCGGGCCCAGAGCCGGGCGGGGGGAAGCGGACCGAGACGGAGAGTGTGCCGGCGTGGGTGGCGGGCGGTGGCGGCGGGGTGCCGGCCAGGTGGGGCGGAGTGTCGCCGTGTGGGCCGTTTCCACGGTCACCATGCTCGTGCTCGCCGGGCTCCTGCCGGACTTCCAGCTGCAGTCGCCCGACGGGGACAGCGCCACCACCATCGCCGTGACCGCCGCGCTCGGCGCGGGCGCCTTCGGTGTGCTGTCGGCCGTCGTCTGGCCGCTGCTCGTCCGGCTGCTGCTGCTCGTGCCCGCGCTCGTCCTCGGGCTGCTGGTGTTCTTCCTGAACGGGTCACTGCTGCTGCTCGCCCTGCGCGTCAACCCCGCCGGCCAGGCCGAGGCGGCCCCCGAGACCGCCGTCATCGTGGCCGCGGTGATGTCCGCCGTCGCCTCCGCCACCGGCGCCGCCCTCGCCGTCCGCGACGACGACGCCTACCGGCGCCGGCTCTACCGGCTCGCCGACCGCCGCCGCAGACGCCTGCCGCCCTGCTCGTCGACCCCCGGCACCGTCGTGATCCAGCTCGACGGTGTCGGCCACGACGTGCTGCGCGACGCGGTGGGCAAGGGCCTGATGCCCACCGTCGCCCGGTGGCTCGGCGCCGGCCCGGAGCAGCCGCCCAGCCACCGGCTCACCCCCTGGCGCACCGACTGGTCCAGCCAGACCGGCGCCAGCCAGCTCGGCATCCTGCACGGCTCCAACCACGACGTCCCCGCCTTCCGCTGGTACGAGAAGGACACCGGCGAGGTCATGGTCAGCAACCGCCCGAGCAGCGCCCTCGAACTCCAGCGCCGCGCCGCCGGGCGCACCGGCGACGGCGGGCTGCTCACCGCCGACGGGGCCAGCCGCGGCAACCTGTTCAGCGGCGGCGCCGGCGAACTCGCCCTCGTCCTGTCCGTCGCCGTGCGCCGCGGGCGCGGCAACCGCTCCCGCGCCGGCTACTTCGCCTACTTCTCCGACCCCGCCAACGCCGTCCGCACCCTCCTCTCCTTCGTCGCCGAGACCGCCCGCGAGATCGGCCAGTCCACGCGCGCCCGGCTCCGCAAGGAGCACCCCCGCGTCTCCCGCGGCGGCCTGTACCCGCTGATCCGCGCCTTCGCGACCGTCGTCCAGCGGGACGTCGTCGTGGCCGCCGTCGTGGGCGACCTGCTCGCCGGCCGCACCGCCGTCTACGCCGACCTGGTGGCGTACGACGAGGTCGCCCACCACTCCGGCCCGCGCAGCCGGGACGCGGCGAAGGTCCTGCAGCGCCTCGACCGCTCCCTCGCCCTGATCGAGAAGGTCGCCGAGCACGCCCCCCGCCCCTACCGGATCGTCGTCCTGTCCGACCACGGCCAGAGCCCCGGCGAGACCTTCCGCTCCCGCTACGGCCTCACCCTCGGCGACCTCGTCCGGGCCGGCTGCGGCCTGCCCGTGCCGCGCCGGGCCGAGGACACCCACAGCGGCGCCGAGGCGCGGGCCGCCGTACGGGCCGCGCTGCGCCGCCCGGTCGAGGAGCACGGGGAGGACCACCGGCCCTCCCGCCGCCCGGAGCCCGTCGTCCTGGCCTCCGGCAACCTCGGCCTGGTCTCCTTCCCCGACGTGCCGCACCGCATGAGCCACGAGGAGATCGACGCCCGCCACCCCGCGCTGCTGCCCACGCTCGCCAACCACCCCGGCATCGGCTTCCTGCTGGTGCGCAGCGAGGAGCACGGCGGTCTCGTACTCGGCGCCCGCGGCGCGCGCACACCGCTGGACGAGCTCGACGCCGACCCCGGTCCGCTCGCCGTCTTCGGGCCCGGCGCCGCCGACGCCGTACGCCGCACCCACTCCTTCCCGCACACCGCCGACATCATGGTCAACTCCTGCTACGACCCCGCCGACGGCGAGGTCCTCGCCTTCGAGGAGCAGATCGGCTCCCACGGCGGCCTCGGCGGCGCGCAGGGACTCCCCTTCCTCCTGTCGCCGCTCGACTGCTCGGCGCCGGCCGAGGACGGCGAGGAACTCGTCGGCGCCGAACACGTCCACCGCGTCCTGCGCCGCTGGCTGCGCGAGGCCGCCGGGGAGGAGACGCCGCTCGCGGCAGGGGCCGCGGAGGCCGGGGAGCGGGCCGCCTGACAGGAAACGGGCGATTCGCCGGACCGTCCGGCAGGTCGCGGCCCGTTCCCCGGGTCCGCGCGGGGCGGATGTGGTCGGATGGGGGGTACGGAACCCGGCGACGGGATCCGGGTGAAGGATCCCTGGACGAAAGGTAAGGAAGAACCGTGGCAACCACGCGCACAGCTCACACCGTCTGGGAAGGCAACCTGCTCGAGGGCAACGGCGTCGTCACTTTCGACTCCTCCGGCATCGGCCGGCAGCCGGTGTCGTGGCCGTCGCGCGCCGAGCAGGCGAACGGGAAGACCAGCCCCGAGGAGCTGATCGCCGCAGCCCACTCCAGCTGCTTCGCCATGGCGCTGTCGCACGGCCTGGCCGGCGCCGGCACCCCTCCCAGCAAGCTCGAGACGAAGGCCGACGTCACCTTCCAGCCGGGTGAGGGCATCACCGGCATCCACCTCAGCGTCGAGGGCACGGTCCCCGGCATCGACAACGACGCGTTCGTCGCCGCCGCCGAGGAGGCCAAGAAGAACTGCCCCGTCAGCCAGGCCCTGGCCGGCACGACGATCACGCTGGACGCGAAGCTCGCCTGACGCGAGACGCACGCACGTCCTGTGCCCGCCGGTGCCGCACCCCGCTTCCCGGGGTGCGGCACCGGCGTTTCCGCGTTCACCTCCGCGGCCGCCGGGTACGCGGCATTGACAACAGCGCACTCAAGTTTTGTGCTGGAGAGCAGGAGACCCTGGCGGAAGGGGACGGAGATGGCACGTGCGGTCGGGATCGATCTCGGGACGACGAACTCGGTGGTGGCCGTCCTGGAGGGCGGTGAGCCCACCGTCGTCGCCAACGCCGAGGGCGCGCGGACCACACCGTCGGTCGTGGCGTTCGCCAAGAACGGCGAGGTGCTCGTCGGCGAGGTGGCCAAGCGGCAGGCGGTGACGAACGTGGAGCGCACCGCCCGCTCCGTCAAGCGCCACATGGGGGACGCGCACTGGCGCTTCCCCGACAAGGGTTCCATCGACGGCACCCGCTACCGGGCGCAGGAGCTGTCCGCGCGGGTCCTGCAGAAGCTGAAGCGGGACGCGGAGGCCTACCTCGGCGAGGACGTCACGGACGCGGTGATCACCGTACCGGCGTACTTCGACGACACCATGCGGCAGGCGACGAAGGAGGCCGGGGAGATCGCCGGCCTGAAGGTCCTCAGGATCATCAACGAGCCGACGGCCGCCGCGCTCGCCTACGGCCTGGACCGGGGCGAGGAACAGACGGTGCTGGTCTTCGACCTCGGCGGCGGCACCTTCGACGTGTCCCTGCTGGAGATCGGCGACGGCGTCATCGAGGTCAAGGCCACCAACGGCGACACCCGGCTCGGCGGCGACGACTGGGACCAGCGGGTCGTCGAGCACCTGGTCAAGCGGTTCAAGGGGCAGTACGGCATCGACCTCGGCAACGACAAGATGGCGGTGCAGCGGCTGCGCGAGGCCGCCGAGAAGGCCAAGATCGAACTGTCGTCGTCCTCCGAGACGACCATCAACCTGCCCTACATCACCGCCTCCGCCGAGGGCCCGCTGCACCTGGACGAGAAGCTCACCCGGGCCCAGTTCCAGGAGCTCACCGCCGATCTGCTGGACCGCTGCAAGAAGCCCTTCCACCAGTCGGTCAAGGACGCGGGCATCCAGCTGTCGGCCATCGACCACGTGATCCTCGTCGGCGGCTCCACCCGGATGCCGGCGGTCACCGACCTGGTGCGGGACCTCACCGGCAAGGACCCGCACAAGGGCGTCAACCCCGACGAGGTGGTGGCCGTGGGCGCCGCCCTCCAGGCGGGCGTGCTCCGCGGCGACGTCAAGGACGTCCTGCTGCTCGACGTCACCCCGCTGTCCCTGGGCATCGAGACCAAGGGCGGCATCATGACCAAGCTGATCGAGCGCAACACCACGATCCCGACCCGGCGTTCGGAGATCTTCACCACGGCCACCGACAACCAGCCCTCGGTCGGCATCCAGGTCTACCAGGGCGAGCGGGAGATCGCCGCGTACAACAAGAAGCTCGGCGTCTTCGACCTCACCGGACTGCCGCCCGCCCCGCGCGGGGTGCCGCAGATCGAGGTCGCCTTCGACATCGACGCCAACGGGATCATGCACGTCTCCGCGAAGGACCTCGCGACCGGCCGCGAGCAGAAGATGACCGTGACCGGCGGCTCGGCGCTGCCCAAGGACGACATCGACCGCATGATGCGGGACGCCGAGCAGTACGCCGAGGAGGACCGCAAGCGCCGGGAGGCCGCCGAGACCCGCAACCAGGCCGAGCAGCTCGTCTACCAGACCGAGAACTTCCTCCGCGAGAACGGCGACCGCGTCCCGGCCGACACCAAGTCCGAGGTCGAGACGGCCGCCACCGAGGTCAAGACCCTCCTCAACGACAACGCCGACACCCCCGCCCTGCGCACCGCCATCGACAAACTGGCCTCCGTCAGCCAGAAGATGGGCCAGGCCATGTACGCCCAGGCCCAGCAGACGGCCTCGGAACCCACCGGCCACCCCACCGCTCCCCAGGACGAGGAGGGCGTGGTGGACGCGGAGATCGTCGACGAGGACCGGGACACCAAGGACGGAGCGGCCTGACACCGCCCGGCCGGTTCCGTCAGGGCTTGCGGGCCACTCCCGCGTACACCGGGACCGCGCCCTCGGCGAGGGCCTCGGCGTCCTTGGGGCCCGGCCGCCAGGCCAGGACCGGGACCACGCCCGGGTCGAGGAGGTCGAGGCCGGTGAAGAAGCGGGAGAACTCGGCGTGGGTGCGGGGGTGGAAGGGGGTGCCGCCGCGGCGGAAGAGCTCCGCCGCCCTGGCCACGCCCTCGGGGCTGATGTCCTGGGTGACCTGGGACAGGATCACCAGGCTGCCCGGGGCGAGGGCGGAGACGTAGCGGTCCAGGAGGCCGTACACGTCGTCCGCGTCGTCCGCGAGGTAGTGGGTGAGCGCCACCAGGGACAGTGCCACCGGCCGTCCGAGGTCCAGTGACTCGCCCGCCAGGCGCAGGATCGTCCCGGGGTCGCGCACGTCGGCGTGGACGTAGTCGGTACGGCCCCGCTCCGAGCCGTGCAGCAGTGCCTCGGCGTGCCGCAGCACGACCGGGTCGTTGTCGGCGTACACCACTCTCGACTCGGGGGCGGCCCCCTGCGCCACCTGGTGCAGGTTGGGCTCGGTGGGGATGCCCGTGCCGATGTCCAGGAACTGGCGTATCCCCGCCTCCGCGGCCGTGCGCACCGCGCGGTGCATGAAACGGCGGTTGGCCCGCGCCCCGCGCACCGCGGTACCGTCCGCGGCCAGGATCCCGCGGGCCAGCTCCTCGTCCACCGGGTAGTTGTCCTTGCCGCCCAGCCACCAGTCGTACACCCGGGCGGGGTGCGGCCTGCTGGTGTCGATGCGGGTGGGCGCGGCGTCGGATCCGGTCATGCGTCGCTCTCTCCTCGGCTTGTTCGGGGTGGGGGAACCACGGGGGATCACGGGGAACCACGGGAACGGGGGGGCAAGGGCGGTTCAGAACCCCTCCCGGCACTCCCGCAGCAGCTTCCGGGTGCGCTCGGCCGACGCCGCCCGCGCCGTCATGTGGTCCAGGACCTCCAGGTGCAGGGAGACCTCCGTGCGCGAGTCCAGGTACAGGGCGCCGCTCAGGTACTCCGTGTAGACCAGGTCGGGCAGCTCCGGCTCGGCGAAGCGGAACAGCGAGAACGGCGCGTACGTCCCCGGATGCGGGCCGTCCGCGAACTCGGCCACCTGCACCGTCACCCGGTCCCGCTCGGCGTACTCCAGCAGCTTGTCCAGCTGCTCGCGCATCACCTCGCCCCGGACGCTCACCGGCCGCCGCAGCACCGTCTCGTCGACGATCACCCACAGGTGCGGCGGATCAGCCCGCTCCAGCAGCCGCTGCCGGTCCATGCGCAGCGCCACGTGCCGTTCGACCGCCTCCAGCCCCCGCTGCCCGACCGTCCCGCTCCGGAGCACCGCACGCGCGTAGCCCTCCGTCTGCAGCAGTCCGGGCACGAAGTGCGGCTCGTAGGAGCGGATCAGCCGGGCCGCCCCCTCCAGGCTCACGTACAGGCTGAACCACTCCGGCAGCACGTCGTGGTACCGCTGCCACCAGCCCGGCCGGTTGGCCTCCTCGGCCAGCTTCACGAACCCGGCCGCCTCCTTGGCGCCCACCCCGTACGTGGTCAGCAGCATCTGCACGTACGGGATCTTCAGCGCGACCTCGGCCATCTCCATCCGCCGCACGGTCGCGGGCGCCACCCGCAGCACCCGCGCGGCCTCCTCACGGCTCAGTCCGGCCGCCTCCCGTAACTCCTGCAGCCGTCTTCCGAGCACCACCTGGCCCACGGTGGGCGCGGGCCGTCGTTCACTCACGCCACCCTTCCTCTCCTCAACTCGCCATCGAATGAAGGTACTTCACCGTCGCCGGGTCCGCGGGCAGAAACGTCTCGATCGCCAGCTCCGCCACCGTGACGTCCATGGGCGTGTTGAAGGTGGAGATGGAGGACACGAACGACAGCACCCGCCCCTCGTGCTCGATCCGCATCGGCAGCGCGACGTACGGCACGTCGCCCGCCGTCTCCTCCGCCCCGCTCTCCGGCACCGGATAGGCCGCCACCTCCTCGTACAGCTCCCGCAGCGCGGCCGACCGGTGCAGCGCGATCTGCCGTTCCATCTGGGCGAGCAGGTGCCCGCGCCACTGACGCAGGTTGCGGATGCGCGGCGCCAGCCCCTCGGGGTGCAGGGTCAGCCGCATCGCGTTCAGCGGCGGCGCGAGCAGCGACTCCGGGACGCCCTGGAGCAGCATCGTGATGCCCCGGTTCGCGCTCACCACGTCGTACGTCGCGTCGACCACCAGCGCGGGATACGGCTC
>NZ_JUJA01000162.1:31833-35030 GCF_001906585.1 Streptomyces kebangsaanensis
GCCGCTCCAGCCCCTCGCGCAGCGCGCCGAGCGCCGGGTCGTCCAGCGGGGTCTCCGGATAGCGCGGGGCGTAACCGGCAGCCAGCAGCAGCGTGTTGCGCTCCCGCACCGGCACCTGGAGGTGCTCGGCCAGCCGCAGCACCATCTCCTCGCTCGGCCGGGACCGGCCCGTCTCGACGAAGCTGATGTGCCGGGCCGAGGAGCCGGCGCGCAGCGCCAGCTCCAGCTGGCTGACCCCGCGCCGCTCCCGCCAGGCCCGCAGCAGCGGGCCCACACCGCCCCGGCCGGCGGGGGTGGCGGTGGACGTGGTGGTGCCGGACGGGACGATGGCCATGCGCACGACCGTAGTCGAGGAGGGGGGCCGTACATGACCGAGCCGTGGAAGCAGTCCTGGGAAGCGACGGCGGTGTACCGCGCCGGAGTGCGCGGCTGCCTGCCGGGCGGTACCGTCGGGGACGCCCTCGGCCACCCGGTCGAGTTCGGCTCCCCGGAGCGGATCCGCGCCACGCACGGCCCGCCGGGCCCATGAGCACCGGCTGGAGACCCGGCGCAGGCCGGGCCCGGAGGACAGTGGGACGGCCGAGCCTTCCGGGGCTCCTGCGAGGGCCCGCGCGGCGGCCTGATCACCGAGCGGTGGCTGCACGCCCGCCGCGCCCGCCTGTCCGGGCTTGCCCACGCCGACTTCGTGCCCGAGCCCGGGTCGGAGCTCGGTCGCCTCGCCCCGGCACCGCCTTCGCCATGGCCGCACGCTGCGCCCGGACGACCCACGGCCACCGTTCCTGGAGACTGCATCACCGCCCTGGCGGACGACCTCGCCGCCGAATGCGTGGCCGGCCGGCCCGCGGCCCCTTTCGACCAGGGACGCGACGGCCCTCCTGTGGCAGGCTGAACGCATACGCGCCCCGTCGCCACGCCCATGAAGGGAACGAGCCATGGCCGTCGAACCGCTGTCGCGCGAGGAGATCGAGGACCGGCTGACCGAACTGCCCGGCTGGTCCTTCGACGGGGACCGCCTCACCCGTTCCTTCCGGCTCGGCTCGCACTTCGCGGCGACGGCGATGGTCGTGCACATCGCCCAGGTGCAGGAGGAGCTCGACCACCACTCCGACCTCACCCTCGGCTACAACACGGTCTCGCTCGGCGTGAACACCCACAGCGCGGGCGGCGCCGTCACCGAGAAGGACTTCGAACTCGCCCGCCGGGTGCGGGACCTCGCCCCGGGACACGGGGCGAGCTGAGCGGCCGCCGGGACGGGGGGAGAGGCCGCGTGCTGGACTACGAGAAGGAAGCCGAGCACTACGACGCCTCGCGCGGCGGCGAGCCCAGGGCTGCCGCGGCGGCCCGGGCCGTCCTCGGCCTCATACCGTACGGGGCACGGGAGTTGCTGGACGTCGGCTGCGGCACCGGCATCGTGACCCGCCGCCTCACCGCGGCCCGCGCCGGCCTGCGGGTCACCGGCGCCGACCGGGCGGACGCGATGGTCCGGCAGGCCGCGGCCCGCCTGCCCGGCGCCGTCGTGCTCGCCGACAGCCGCCGCCTGCCCTTCCCGGACGGCCGGTTCGACGCCGTCACCAGCGTGTGGCTGCTGCACCTCGCGCCGAGCCCCGAGGACGCGCGGGCCACCGTCGCCGAGTGCGCCCGGGTGCTCCGGCCCGGCGGGGTGTACGTCACCACGGTCGACAAGGCCGCCGCGCACAACGTCGGCAGCGACATCGACGCCGTCCTCGCCCCCCGGCCCCGCACCCCCGCCCGGGACGCCGAGGACCTGGTCGTCCGGTACGCCGCCGAGCACGGCCTGCTCCCGGCCGGCCGGGACCGCTTCCCGGGCCGGGGCCAGGGCCGCAGCCCCCGCCGCACCATCACCGACCTGCGGCGCGGCTGGTTCGTCACGCTGCCGCCCGGCGAGCCGCTCGGCGAGGAGTTCGCCGCCCGGCTGGCGGCCCTGCCCGACCAGGACCGCCCCCGCCCGGACCCGGTCTTCACCCTGCGGGCCTTCCGCAGACCGCCCGACGGCGGAATCCCCTCACACACGACGGCAACTCCCGTGCGCACGGCGGCGACTGAGAGGTGAATCCGTCCCTCCCCCCAGGAGGTTCCTCTCATGCAGGATCCGCACACCCCGCACGGGCCCGTCCCGCACGGGCCCGTCCCGCACGGGCCCGTCCCGCACGTGCCCGTCCCGCGTCCGCGCGAACACCGCCGGAGCCGCGCCGCCCTGTCCGCCGTGGCCGCCACGGCGGTCCTGGCCGGCGCCGGACTGACCACCCTGACCACGACCCCGGCCGAGGCCGCCACCTCCCGGCAGGTGGAGAAGCTGAACCGGGGTCTGGTCAGCGTCCACACCGACAGCGGCAACCTGATCAGCTGGCGCTGGCTCGGCACCGACCCGGACACCGTCTCCTTCAACGTCTACCGCGCCGGCACGAAGGTCAACTCCAGCCCCGTCACCGGCTCCACGAACTACTTCCACTCCGGCGCCCCCGACTCCGCCGACTACACGGTCCGCGCGATCGTGAACGGCACCGAGCAGGGCGACTCCGAGCACGCGGTCCAACTCCGCGGCGGATACAAGGACGTGCCGATCAGCCCGCCCGCCGGCGGCACCACCCCCGACGGGGTGTCGTACACCTACGAGGCCAACGACGCCTCCGTCGGCGACCTGGACGGCGACGGCCAGCTGGACTTCGTCCTCAAGTGGCAGCCGACCAACGCCAAGGACAACTCCCAGTCCGGCTACACCGGGAACACCGTCGTCGACGGCATCAGGCTGGACGGCACCCGGCTGTGGCGCATCGACCTGGGCCGCAACATCCGCTCCGGCGCCCACTACACCCAGTTCCAGGTGTACGACTACGACGGCGACGGCAAGGCCGAGGTCGCCATGAAGACCGCCGACGGCACCAAGGACGGCACCGGCGCGGTCATCGGCAGCTCGTCCGCCGACCACCGCAACTCCAGCGGCTACGTGCTCTCCGGCCCCGAGTACCTGACCATGTTCAACGGACAGACGGGCAGGGCGATGCAGTCCGTCGACTACGTCCCCGCCCGGGGCACGGTCTCCTCCTGGGGCGACTCCTACGGCAACCGCGTCGACCGCTTCCTGGCCGGCACGGCGTACCTGGACGGCTCCCGCCCGTCCCTGATCGAGGCCCGCGGCTACTACACGCGCACGGTCATCGCGGCCTGGGACTGGCGGG
>NZ_JUJA01000162.1:35037-70722 GCF_001906585.1 Streptomyces kebangsaanensis
CACCCGCCGCTGGACCTTCGACACCAACTCCTCCACCAACAGCGGCAAGGGCTACGACGGCCAGGGCAACCACCAGCTGTCGGTCGCCGACGTCGACGGCGACGGCAGGGACGAGATCGTCTACGGCGCGATGGCCGTCGACGACAACGGCAACGCCCTGTGGACGACGAAGAACGGCCACGGCGACGCCCTGCACGTCGGCGACCTGGACCCGTCCCGGCCCGGCCTGGAGGAGTTCAAGGTCGACGAGGACGGCTCCAAGCCCTCGTCCTGGATGGCCGACGCCCGCACCGGCCAGATCCTCTGGTCCACGGCGCCGGGCGGCGACAACGGCCGTGGTGTCTCCGGCGACATCTGGGCCGGCAGTCCGGGCGCCGAGTCCTGGTCGTCGGCCGAGAGCGGCATCCGCGACCCCAAGGGCACGGTGGTCGCGAGCCGCAAGCCCTCCAGCACCAACTTCCTGGCCTGGTGGGACGGCGACCCCGTCCGTGAACTCCTCGACGGCACCCACATCGACAAGTACGGCACCTCGGGCGACACCCGCCTGCTGACGGCCTCCGGCGTCCACGCCAACAACGGCACCAAGTCGACCCCGTCCCTGTCCGGGGACATCCTCGGCGACTGGCGGGAGGAGGTCGTCTGGCCGACCAGCAACAACACGGCCCTGCGGATCTACTCCACTCCGTACGAGACGACCACGAGGATCACCACCCTGCTCCACGACACCCAGTACCGCACGGCCCTGGCCTGGCAGAACACCGCCTACAACCAGCCCCCGCACCCGAGTTTCTTCATCGGCTCCGGGATGGCCGCGGTACCGCGGCCCACGGTCCACACGCCGTAGCCGGGCGAACGACGGGCGAACGGACGAGGGGCGCGTGCCGAGTGCTTCGGCACGCGCCCCTCTTCGGTTCAGCCGGCCTTGCAGGTCTGGTCACCGACCTTGAAGGCCGCCGGTGCGCCGTTCGTCCCCGACCAGCTTCCCGTGAAGCCGAAGCCGGCCGACGAGCCCGCGGCCACGTTGGCGTTCCAACCGGTGTTCTTCGCCGTCACCGCGGCGCCCGACTGGGTGTACTCGGCGTTCCACAGCTGGGTGATCCTCTGCCCGTTCGGGAAGGACCAGGTGAGCGACCAGCCGTTCCAGGCCGTGGAGCCGGTGTTGGTCAGCTGCACCTCGGCCTGGAAGCCGTCGCCCCACTGGTTGGTGACCTTGTACGTCACCGCGCAGGCGCCCGTGCCTCCGTCCCCCGGGTCCCCGCCGCCCGGGTCGCCGCCGCCCGGGTTCCCGCCTCCGCCACTGGTGTCGGAGGTGTCGCCGTAGATCACGCCCCGCCCGTTGGTCGCCACGTACACCCGGCCGTAGACCCGCGGGTCGCCCGTGATCGCCGCGCCCGTCCAACCCCACTGATGGGCGTCGTCGTTGATGCGGGTCCAGCTCGTGCCCTTGTCGGTCGAGCGGAAGATGCCCCGCACCCCGCCGATCTTCGCGCTCGTGTAGAGCGTCTGGTACGAGGCGCCGCTCGCCGCCTTGCCGAAGCCGACGGTGTCGGCCTGCTCCACGTTCGTCAGCCTGGTGAAGCTCGTGCCGCCGTTCGTGGAGTGCCACAGCCCGTAGGCGCCGTCGCTCGCGCCGCCCGCCAGCCAGATGTCGCCCTTGCCGCCCGGCAGCGCCTTGAAGCGCACGCTGTCACCGCTCGGCAGACCGGAGGCCGACGACGCCGTGAAGGTCGCACCGCCGTCCGAACTGACGTAGAATCTGCCCGACTTGAAGCCGTAGAAGGTCTTCGGGTCCACCCGGTCGGACTCCACGACCGCACCCGCCGGGATCCCGGCCGACGCCGACCACGACGAGCCGAACCCCGTCGTGTACCGCACACCCGTCCCCGCCGGGCTCCACACGAACCGGCTGCCGTCCGCCCCGGCCGCGACCGTGCCGCCGCCGCTCACCCCCGAGGGGTCCGTGCCGGCGAACCAGTTGGCGCCGTTGTCGGTCGAGAAGGCGATGTGCGGTCCCGAGTCCAGGTCGCCCACCCGGACCACCGTGTTCGGGTTCGACTCGGCGAAGTCCAGGCTGGTGGTCGTGGTGAAGTTGGGGGAGGTGAACATCATCGACGGGACCTTCGTCAGATCCGTGTGCCGGAAGCCGCCGATGTCCCCCAGGGCGCTGAGCAGCGGAGCACCGGAGGGCGGGGAGGCCAGGTCGTTCACCGCGGTCTCCTCCAGGCCCTGCACCATCGGCTTCACGGCGAACTGGCCGCCGCCGTCCCACCTGGTGAGGTTCTCGGTGCCGTAGATCGTCGCGCCCGTGCCGTACATCATCCGGTCGGAGTCGAACGGGTCGATCTCCAGCGCCTCCGTCATCCAGCCCAGTTTCGGGGTCTGTTCGGGCGGCGAGGGGTTCGCGCCGAAGGTCAGCCACGGCGTGGACGACACGTCCATCGTGTAGCGGTTGGAGCGGTTCGGGTACGAGGTGTAGTCCCAGGCCTGCGTCCAGCTCGCGCCGCTGTTGGTGGAGCGGAAGATCTGGGTGTCCGGCCACCAGGAGCTGTAGGCCGTCGCCATCACCGTGCCCGGTTTCTGCCGGTCGACGGTCAGGCCGCTGAAGCCGTAGTAGGTGTCGGCCTCCGCGACCGGGCTGATGTTCGTCCAGGTGCCGGCCGCGGTCGCGTACCGCCACAACTGGCCCTTGCCGCCGTCGTACGGTCCGCCCTTGTCGCTGTAGGCGAGGTACAGGTAGCCGTTCTTCGCGTCCAGCACGCCCTTGTGGGCCAGGTACCCGGTCGGCTGACCGGACAGCCGCTGCCAGGTCGCGCCCGCGTCCGTCGAGCGGTAGACCGCGTTGGCCTTGTCGGCGACCCCGACGTAGATCGTCTTCGTCGCGTTGCCCGACGTGGCCGTGGACTCGTCGAAGGTGACCCAGACGACGCCCTGGTTGTCACTGGCGTAGCCGGACGTGTCGCCCGGGTCCTGCACGTAGTTGCCGGCGTTCGGGAAGCTGGTCACCCGCGACCAGGTCACTCCCGAGTCCGTCGACCGCCACAGGCCCTTGCCGCTGGGCGCGCCCAGGTACAGGACGCTGTTCCGGTTCGGGTCGACCGCCAGCCGCTCGCCCATCCCGCGCCCGGGCATGTTGCCGCCGAGCTTGAACGGCAGGTCGGTCCTCTGCCAGGTCGCGCCGCGGTCGGCGGACCTCAGCACGGCGCCGTTGCCCGGGTCCCAGCTGTTGGTGTACGTGCCGACGGCCGCGTACACCTTGTTCGGGGCGGCGGAGTCGGAGGCGAGGGAGACGACACCGGTGTGCCCCCAGTTGTCCCAGCCGACCGAGTCCAGCAGCGGGGCCCAGGTCTTCGTCGACTGCTGCCACCGGTAGGCGCCGCCGATGTCGGTGCGGGCGTAGACCAGGTTCTTCTCGCTGCGGTTGAAGACGATGCCGGGGACGAAGCCGCCCCCGTCGATACGGGCGTTCTTCCAGGTGTACGTGTCCGCCGCGACCGCGACGGGTGCGGCGGGCGTGGCCAGCGCGGACGGGGCGCCGGCCAGCAGTCCGGCGGCGAGCGCCAGCACGGCCGTGAGAACGCGGCCCCTGCGGGGAGTTCTTCGCACGGTGGGGCTCCTCTCGGAGGAGACAGGAGGAAGAGGCATGTGACGACCGGGCGGCCCCGTGAGGGGAACCGCCCGGTCAGGGGCCCCGTCGCCCGATGACGGGACCGTGCACACGGAGCTCGGGTCCTGTCGCCGGACTGCCGTCTGCCGGGCGACGCCTGGCCCGCACGCTCGCTGCGTTGCCGGAAGGCCCTAGTAGCTCCTCCCCCAAGCTCTTGACGAGCAGGGGGCACCCCCACCGAGGACCTTCCGGCGCCTTGCGATCGCACGCACCAGACGCCGCCCGGCCCGCCCTTCGGGCGGACGCCGCCAGTCCGGCGACAGGACCCGGCGGGGACTATTCGAGGAGCTCCGCGTACGAACCCATGGCGAGGGCGATGTCGGCCTGGGCCCAGAACCGGTGGTACGTGAAACTGGGGGCCGCGCCGCCCTTGAGGTAGGACTCGACCTTCGACCAGGCCGGGTCGTTCTTGTAGAAGGACCTGATCGAGCTGAACGTCGACGAGGAGTCGATCCTGTCGCCGTTCGGCATGGTGCCGGTCCAGCCGCTCGGCACGTACACCTTGTCGTTGAAGCGGCTGTAGTCGGTGCGGGTCTCCGGGACGGCGATGCCCAGGCTGTCCTGGTAGTTGCTCCACATGCCGTCCAGCAGCGCCTTCGCCGTCGACTTGGCCTGGGCGTCACCGGACCGGGCGGCGTAGTACGTCAGGGTCTTGGCGTACGCGGCGGCCACGCCGACGTCGTTGGTGTAGTCGGCGACGGTGACGTGCAGGTTGTTGTTGGCACCGGGGGAGGAGGCGTTCCAGGTGTCGGGCTGGCCCGACCACTGGAGGGTGGAGGGGATCCGGAAGGTGCCGTCGGGGTTGACGGTGGTCTTGGACAGCGCCCACTTGACCCACTTGTCGAGCACTGCCTTGGCCGTGGTGTTCCCCGTCTGCTGGTAGTACTCGGCGACCCGCTCCATCGACCAGGCCTGGAAGCCGAACCACTGGTTGGACGGCGGGTCGTGGTAGACCGGCTGCCAGTCGTAGTACATGCCGTAGAAGGTCGACGTGCCGGCCGGCGGGGTGGCGTACCGGCCCTGCCAGCTGTTGGTCGCGCCGCCCGCGATGCCGCCCTCGGAGGACTGCAGCCACCGGTAGAACTCCAGCTGGCGCTGGAGCGACTTGCTCCAGTCGGCCGCGCCGGTCGCCGACTTGGGCTTCAGGTCGGCGTAGCTGCTCAGCGCGTACGCGGCCAGGGGGTTCTGGTAGCCGCCGTGGGCGTGGCTGGAGCCGATGCGCCAGGCCCAGCCCGCCGAGGAGTCCGTCGCACCGCCCCAGGCGTAGTACCAGGACAGCAGGTAGTGCGAGGCGTCCTTGCCGGTGCCGGCCGGGCAGGAGGAGGCCCCGACACAGTTGCCGATCTTCTTGAAGTACTTGTCGAACATCGCGTACCGCAGGTAGTCGCCCATCTTCGCCGCCTTGGCGACGGTGGCCGACACGTCGGATCCCTTGCCTTGCGCCTTGGCCCACACATCGGCCCAGTACGCGGCCTGCACCGCACGCGCGTCGGCGTCCGGGGCGTTGGTGAACTTCCACTGCTTGGCGTAGGAGTCGTCCCCGGTGAACAGGTCCAGGTAGCCGTTCTTGCCGCCGTACTTGAAGGCGTCGCAGGTCGGCTGCGGCACCGTCTCCCAGACCGACTCCTCGGGGCCGCGCTGGAAGGTGTTGATGTACGACGGTCCGGTGGTCGTGGGTCCGGCCTCGCACTTGCCGGGCGCGTTGCCGTAGCCGTAGACGTTGTCGACGTCCTCGATCCAGTGCATGCCGTAGATGTCGTCCGTGCCGTACGCGGACTTCAGCTCACCCGCGATCGGGTCCGGGCCCACCGACACCCCGGTGTCGAGCCTGGCCGGGTACTGGTTGGGCGTGTCCATCTCGGGCGCGTACGTGGCCGGCTTGGAGGCGGTGTAGAAGGAGTTGGTCGACTGGTCGGCGTGGGTGGGGATCATGTACTTCTCCATGATCGACCAGGCGCCGTTGAACTTCGACCAGTCGCCCGTCACCTTGCCGTACATGGCCTGCAGCCAGAGCAGGTAGCTGTAGGCCTCCGACGTGGTCTCGTGACCGTGGTCGGGCGCCTCCACGATCAGGGTCTCCACCGAGTGGTAGGGGACGCCCTCGGGGGAGAAGTAGCCGTTCGCCGGGTTGGTGATCTTCCCGTAGAGGTCCAGGAAGCGGGCGTCGTACGCCTTGGAGGCCGCCAGCTGCGTCACGGTGACCGTGGCGTTGGTGTAGCCGGTCGCCGAGGCCGTGAAGACCGCCGAGCCGGTGCCGGAGGAGTTCGCGGTGATGGTCACCTTCTGCGCGGTGTTCCAGTTGGACGGCGTGAAGGTGAGCGAGGAGCCGCCGGTCACCGACAGGCCCGTGTTGCCGGACGTGCGGGCGACGCTCACCGTCACGTTCGCGCTCGGCTGGCTCGACAGCTTCACGTCGAAGGTGCCCGTCTTGCCCTGCTGGATGCCCAGTTGGGTCGGCGAGACGACCACGGCGGGACCCGAGGCGACCGTGATGCCGACCGGCGTGGACTCCGCGGAGGCGCCGAGGCTGTCATAGGCCTTCGCCACCAGGGAATGACTGCCCACGGTCAAGCCGGAGGCCGAGAGCGTGTACGGCGCGCTCGTGTCCGTGCCCAGCAGCTTCGTGTCGTCGTAGAACTCGACCTTGGTGATGGTCGCGTTGTCGGCCGCCGCGGCGGTCGCCGCGAGGGGTACCGCGGTGCCCTGGGTGTAGACCGCGCCCGGGGCCGGGCTGGTCAGCACCGTCACCGGCGGCTGGTGCGCGCCGGCGCAGGTGGTGCCGTTGACCGTGAAGCTCGTCGGGGCCGCGTTGGTGCCGCTGTAGCCGAACTGGGCACCGGTGTTCACCGCGGTCCCGGCGGCGATCGTCCCGTTGTACGACTCGTTCTTCACGGTGATCGTCTGACCGGACTGCGACCAGACGCCGTTCCAGCCGTTGGAGAGCTTCTGGTTGCCCGAGTAGGCGTACGTCAGCGTCCAGCCGTTGATGGCGTCCGTGCCGCGGTTGGTGATCGTGAGGTCGGCGGTGAAGCCGGAGCCCCAGTCGTTGGTCTTGTAGTCCACGCTGCACTGAAGGGGCGCCGCGTGCGCGGTGGTCGCACCCGTGGACAGCATGGCGAGGGGAAGCGTGAGGGCCGCCACGGCGGCGGTCCACAAGCGCCGCACAGCACGGCGTCTGCGTTGGGGATGCATGGTGCTGGTTCCTCCTTGCGGCTCGGGAGAGGTGGGGGAGGAGCGACAAGCCATGAACCAGTGGGAGCGCTCCCATAGTGCGTACGGGAGTCGAGGGGGTCAAGGTCCTTGAAGAGTCGAAAAGATTCGACTCTCATCAATCCACTTTCCCGACTGTTGAGTTGAGGAAGTTTGATGAAAGTCCGCACCCCCTCTGTCCTTCGCCGTCACTTGCCGCTACCTTCACTCGCACCAGTGGGAGCGATTCCATCAGTCGACGCGCCTGTCCCGGTGCGCCAGAGCTGCAAGGACTCGCTCATGCGACACCCCCCGCGTTCAGGTCTTTTAGCTGTCGCCGGTGCGGTCGCGCTCCTCGGGAGCGTGGTCGTACCGGCGGTCACGGCGCACGGAGCGGCACCCGCGTGCACGGTGGAGTACACGGTCACCAACCAGTGGGACGCCGGCTTCCAGGGCGACGTGAGGATAACCAACAACCAGGCTCCGCTGAGCAGCTGGAGCCTGACCTTCGACCTCACCGGCGGCCAGAAGGTCACCCAGGGCTGGAACGCCAAGTGGTCCCAGTCCGGCAGGACGGTGACCGCCGCCGGCGAGAGCTACAACGGCTCGCTCGGCACCGGCGCGAGCGTCAGCGCCGGGTTCCTCGCCTCCTGGTCGGGGAGCAACCCCCTGCCGACGGCGTTCAAGCTCAACGGCACCACGTGCAACGCCGGCTCGGACCCGTCCACACCCCCGACGGACCCGCCGCCGACCGATCCGCCGCCGGCCGGTGACGGCAAGGCACCCGCCCTGCGCGTCTCGGGCAACAAGTTCGTCGACGCCGGCGGGAAGAACCGCCGACTGCTCGGAGTCAACCGCTCCGGCGGCGAGTTCATGTGCGTCCAGGGCTACGGCATCTGGGACGGTCCCGTCGACGACGCCGCGATCAAGGCGATCGCCGACTGGAAGGCGAACGCCGTCCGGATCCCGCTCAACGAGGAGTGCTGGCTGGGACTTTCCCATATCAAACCCGAGTACGCGGGCGCCAACTACATCAGCGCCGTCAAGGACCTGGTGTCCCGTGTCGAGGCGCACGGCATGACCCCGGTGGTCGAACTGCACTGGACCTACGGCCAGTACACCGGCAACTCCGCGGGCTGCTCCGACGTGCACGCCACCTGCCAGAAGCCGATGCCGGACGCCCAGTACACGCCGTCGTTCTGGTCCTCGGTCGCGAACACCTTCAAGAACGACCAGGCCGTCGTCTTCGACCTGTTCAACGAGCCCTACCCGGACCGGGCGACCTCCAGTATCACGGACGCCTGGAAGTGCTGGCGCGACGGCGGCACCTGCCCGGGCATCGGCTACCGGGTCGCCGGCATGCAGTCCCTCGTCGACGCCGTCCGCGCGACCGGCGCCAGGAACGTCATCCTGGCCGGCGGGCTCGCGTACTCCAACGACCTCGGCCAGTGGCTGACGTACCGGCCCAGCGACCCGGCCGGCAATCTCGCCGCCTCCTACCACGTCTACAACTTCAACACCTGCTCCAGTGCGAGCTGCTGGAACTCCACGCTCGTCCCGGTCGCGGCCCAAGTGCCGCTGGTGGCCGGGGAGATCGGCGAGAACACCTGCTCGCACGGGTTCATCGACCAGGTCATGAAGTGGTTCGACGACCGCGGTCTGTCCTACCTCGGCTGGACCTGGAACACCTGGGACTGCTCCTCCGGGCCGTCCCTCATCTCCGCCTACGACGGTACGCCCACGGCGTTCGGCGTAGGGCTGCGCGACCACCTGCGCGCCTTGCCGCAGTAGGTCCCGCTCGGCAGGTCCCGCTCAGCAACTCCTGTTCAGCAACTCCTGTTCAGAAAGAGATCCGTTCAGAAGAAGGAGCAATCCGCACTCATGAGCCGTACCAGAACATCGATACTCGCCGCCATGGCCCTGGTCGCCGGGGTCACGGGGACGGCGCTGAGCGCCGGACCCGCCAGCGCCGGTGCCGCCGCCGTCCCCTGTACCGTCGACTACAAGACCAACGACTGGGGCTCCGGCTTCACCGCCGACGTCACCATCAAGAACAACGCTGCCGCCAAGTCCAGTTGGTCGCTGAAGTGGTCCTACGCCGGCAACCAGAAGGTCACCAGCGCCTGGAACGCGAAGGTCACCCAGAGCGGTGCCAACGTCACCGTGACCAACGAGAGCTACAACGGCAGCCTTCCCACGGGCGGTTCGGTCAACTTCGGCTTCCAGGGCACCTACAGCGGCACCAACGCGACCCCGGCCGCCTTCACCCTCGACGGTGTGACCTGCAACGTCGACAGCGGCGGCGGTGACCCCGGTGGCGGCGACCCCGGCCCCGGCAACGGAAGCCGCGTCGACAACCCGTACGTCGGAGCCAAGGTCTACGTGAACCCCGAGTGGTCCAAGAAGGCCGCCGCCGAGCCGGGCGGCAGCCGGGTCTCCAACCAGCCCACCGGCGTCTGGATGGACCGCATCGCCGCGATCAACGGCGTGAACGGCGGCATGGGCCTGCGCGCCCACCTCGACGAGGCCCTGAAGCAGAAGGGCAGCGGCGAGGAGGTCATCCAGGTCGTCATCTACGACCTGCCCGGACGCGACTGCGCGGCCCTCGCCTCCAACGGCGAACTCGGCCCGACGGAGATCGACAAGTACAAGACCCAGTTCATCGACCCGATCGCGGCGATCCTCGGCGACTCCAAGTACTCCTCGCTGCGGATCGTCACCACGATCGAGATCGACTCGCTGCCCAACCTCGTCACCAACACCGGCAGCCGCGCCACCGCCACACCGCAGTGCGACACGATGAAGGCCAACGGCAACTACATCAAGGGTGTCGGCTACGCGCTCGCCAAGCTCGGCAAGATCCCGAACGTCTACAACTACGTGGACGCCGGCCACCACGGCTGGATCGGCTGGGACGACAACTTCGGCCCGTCGGCCGAGCTGTTCAAGCAGGCGGCCACGAGCGAGGGCGCGTCCGTCAACGACGTGGCCGGGTTCATCACCAACACGGCCAACTACAGCACCCTGAAGGAGAACAACTTCTCGATCGGCGACCAGGTGAACGGCGTCTCGGTGCGCCAGTCCAAGTGGGTGGACTGGAACCAGTACGTCGACGAGCTGTCGTTCGCGCAGGCCTTCCGCCAGAAGCTCGTCTCGCTCGGCTTCAACCAGAACATCGGCATGCTGATCGACACCTCCAGGAACGGCTGGGGCGGATCGGCACGCCCGGCCGGTCCGGGGCCCAAGACCAGCGTGGACACGTACGTCGACGGCGGGCGCTACGACCGGCGCATCAACCCGGGCAACTGGTGCAACCAGGCGGGCGCCGGCCTCGGCGAGCGTCCGAAGGCCGCACCGGCCGCCGGCATCGACGCGTACGTGTGGATGAAGCCTCCGGGGGAGTCCGACGGTTCCAGCTCGGCGATCCCGAACGACGAGGGCAAGGGCTTCGACCGGATGTGCGACCCGACGTACGGGGGCAACCCCCGCAACAACAACAGCATGTCGGGCGCGCTGCCGAACGCTCCGGTGTCCGGGCACTGGTTCTCCGCCCAGTTCCAGGAGCTGATGAAGAACGCCTACCCGGCGTTGTAGTGAGTCTTCGCCGAGCCGGGGTGACCTTCGGGTGACCCCGCGTGAACCAGTGATCCGCCGGGGGCCGACGCCCCCGGCGGATCACCGCGTCCCCGGGTTTTTGCCGCCCCGGCAACAGGAGTGGCCCCTCGGTGGTGCGTCGGCGCAGGCTGGGCGCAACCACAGGAGAGGCGGACGACCATGGCGCACGAGCACCGGGAGCACCGGGGCCACGACGAGCACCAGCACCACCGGCACCACCACGGGGACACCGACATCGACTGGGCCGCGATGGCTCAGCACCTGGAGTCCCAGGCGGAACTGTTCGCCCCCCTCTACGAGCGGGCCATGGCCTGGCTGGCGGAGGAGGTGACCGAGCCCGGCCTGATCGTCGACACCGGCAGCGGACCCGGGGTGGTCTCCTGCCTGTTCGCCGAGACCTTCCCGGGCGCCCGGGTGGTCGCCGTGGACGGCTCCGAGCCGCTCCTGGAGCGGGCCCGCGCCCGGGCCGCCCGCCTGGGCCTCGCCGACCGCTTCACTGCGGTCACCGGTGAACTCCCGGACGTGCTCGGCGAGTTGGACTACCCGGCCGACCTGCTGTGGGCCAGCAACAGTCTGCACCACCTGGGCGACCAGCGGGCCGCTCTCGCCGCGTTCGCCGAGCGCCTGGCGCCCGGCGGCACCCTCGCCCTGCTGGAGGGCGGACTGCCGGCCCGCTTCCTGCCCCGGGACATCGGCATCGGCCGCCCGGGCCTCCAGGCCCGCCTCGACGTGGTGCAGGAGGACCGGTTCATACGGATGCGGGCCGAACTGCCCGGTTCGGTCGCCGAGACCGAGGACTGGCCGGCGCTGCTGACGGCCGCGGGCCTGAAGCCCACCCGCACCCGCAGCTTCCTGCTGGACCTGCCCGCCCCGGTCTCCGACCGGGCCCGCGCCCACGTCGCCGACACCCTGAACCGGCTGCGCGAATCCCTCGGGGACGGCCTCGACGAGGACGACCGCGCCACCCTCGACCGTCTCCTCGACCCCGAGGACGAGGCGAGCGTGCACCGCCGCAAGGACGTGTTCGTGCTGAAGGCGTACACCGTGTACACGGCCGTACGGACCTCCTGAGCACGTCGGTCCCCGCCACCGGCGCGCGGCACGCGGTGCGCCGCGTGCCGGTGGCGGGTGCCGGATGTCAGGCCACGTCGAAGGTCGCCGGGTCCGGACCGATGCGCCGGTCCTCGTTCAGCGCGCCGATCGCCGCGAGGTCCTCGCCGTCCAGACTGAAGTCGAAGACCTCGATGTTCTCCTTGATCCGGGACGGCGTCACCGACTTCGGGATCACGATGTTGCCCAGCTGCAGGTGCCAGCGCAGCACGATCTGGGCCGGGGTGCGGTTGTGCTTCTGCGCGATCGCGACGATCGCCGGAACCTCCAGCAGGCCCTTGCCCTGGCCGAGCGGCGACCAGGCCTCGGTGGCGATGCCCTGCTTCGCGTGGTACTCACGGGCGGCGTGCTGCTGCAGGTGCGGGTGCAGTTCGATCTGGTTGACCGCCGGGACCACCGAGGTCTCGGCGGTCAGGCGCTCCAGGTGCTCGGGAAGGAAGTTGGAGACGCCGATCGCCCGGACACGCCCCTCGGCGTGCAGCTTCTCGAACGCCCGGTAGGTGTCGACGAACTTCCCCTTGGCCGGCGTCGGCCAGTGGATCAGGTACAGGTCCACGTACTCCAGGCCGAGCTTGCCCAGCGACGTGTCGAAGGCGCGCAGCGCGGAGTCGTACCCCTGGTCGCTGTTCCAGAGCTTGGTGGTGACGAAGACTTCCTCGCGGGGGATGCCGGAGGCGGCGACGGCCCTGCCGGTGCCCTCCTCGTTGCCGTAGAGCGCCGCTGTGTCGATGCTGCGGTATCCGGCCTCCAGCGCGGTGGCGACGGCCCGCTCCGCCTCGTCGTCCGGCACCTGCCAGACACCGAAGCCCAGCTGGGGCATCTCGACGCCGTTGTTGAGGATGATCGGGGGGACCTTGCTGCTCACGAGATCTTGATCCTTCGGTTGTGGTCAAGTCGTCAGGTGGTACTCCATCGTCAACGATCAAGACCCGCACCGCATTCCTGACCCGCGCGGTGCACCGGCTCAGCCCTGGTACAGCGCCTCCACCTCGTCGGCGTACGCCTTCTCGATGGCCTTGCGCTTGAGCTTCAGGGACGGGGTCAGCAGGCCGTGCTCCTCGGTGAACGGCTGGGCGAGGATGCGGAAGGTGCGGATGGCCTCGGCCCGTGAGACCAGCGTGTTGGCGGCGACCACCGCGCGCCGCACCTCCGTCTCCAGGTCGGCGTCGAGCACCAGCCGCGCCACCGGCATCCGCGGCTTGCCGCGCATCCGCAGCCAGTGCTCGACGGCCTCCTGGTCGAGGGTGACCAGGGCGGCGACGTAGGGGCGGTCGTTGCCGACGACGACGCACTGGGAGACCAGCGGGTGGTCGCGCACCCGCTCCTCCAGCAGGCTCGGCGAGACGCTCTTGCCGCCGGAGGTCACCAGGATCTCCTTCTTGCGCCCGGTGATGGTCAGATAGCCGTCCTCGTCGAGGAAGCCGAGGTCGCCGGTGGCCAGCCAGCCGTCGTGCAGGGTCTCGTCGGTGGCCTTCGGGTCGTTGAGGTAGCCCCGGAAGACGTTGCCGCCGTTCAGCCAGACCTCGCCGTCGTCGGCGATGTGCACGGTGACGCCCGGTACGGGCTGCCCGACGGTGCCGTAGCGGGTGCGTCCGGGCGGGTTGGCGGTGGCGGCCGCGGTGGACTCGGTCAGGCCGTAGCCCTCGTAGATCCGCACACCGGCGCCCGCGAAGAACAGTCCGAGCCGCCGGTCCATGGCCGAGCCGCCGGACATGGCGTTGCGTATGCGGCCGCCCATGGCCGCGCGCACCTTGGAGTAGACGAGCTTGTCGAAGAACTGGTGCTGCATCCGCAGACCGGCCGAGGGGCCGGGTCCGGTGCCCCACGCCTTGGCCTCGACGGCCTCCGCGTACCGCACGGCCACCTCGACGGCCTTCTCGAAGGGCCCCTCCTTGCCCTCCGCCTCCGCCTTGCGCCGGGCCGCGCCGAACACCTTCTCGAAGATGTACGGCACCGCGAGGACGAACGTCGGCCCGAACGCCTGCAGGTCGGGCAGCAGGGCGGCGGCGTTCAGCTGCGGCTGGTGGCCGAAGCGGACCTTGCCGCGGACCGCCGCCACCTCCACCATCCGCCCGAAGACGTGCGCGAGCGGCAGGAACAGCAGCGTGGCCGCCTCGTCGCCCTTCCTGCCGCGGAACACCGGCTCCCAGCGATCGAGGACCGTGTCCGCCTCGTACATGAAGTTGCCGTGCGACAGGACGCAGCCCTTGGGCCGCCCGGTGGTGCCGGAGGTGTAGATCACCGTCGCGACCGAGTCCGGGGTGACCGCCTCCCGGTGCCGGCGGACCACGTCGTCGTCGATGCGCGCGCCCGCGTCGTACAGCTCCCGCACGGCGCCGGCGTCCAGCTGCCACAGCCGGCGCAGCAGCGGCAGCCGGTCGATGACGGTGGCGATCGTCATCGCGTGGTCCTCGTGCTCCACGACCGCAGCCGACACCTCGGCGTCGTACAGCATCCAGAAGCACTGCTCGGCCGAGGAGGTCGGATAGACCGGCACCACCTGGGCGCCGATCGTCCACAGCGCGAAGTCGAGCAGCGTCCACTCGTAGCGGGTGCGGGACATGATCGCGACCCGGTCGCCGAAGCGGACGCCCTGCGCCAGCAGGCCCTTGGCGAGGGCCAGCACCTCGTCGCGGAACTCGGCACAGGTCACGTCGCGCCAGTTCCCCTGCTCGTCCTTGCGGCCGAGCGCGACGTGCAGCGGATCGTCCTGGGCGTGCTGGAAGACGACGTCGGCCAGCCCGCCCACCGGCGGTGGCAACGTCACGGGAGGGCTGGTGAACTCGCGCAAACCCGCTCCTCCTCGTGCCGCTCTCCTCGTGACGCTCCGCACAGCGCCGTGAAAGCTACCCCACGGTGTGGCGGGGCGGACAGAAAACTTACGGTTCCGTACCTTTCGGTACCGTAATCTCCACTGAATCTGTACGACCCGAGGACGGCCCTTCGGCCGTTCCGCAAGACCACTCGCGTGGTACGGCGGATTCCCGGCCGTTCCGGTGGGGAGGACGATGGAGAGGGGACACCCCGTCGGTCCCGTCCGTCGGTCCCGTACCGCCGACGGACACGCGCGAGTGAAGTACTGGAGCACCGTGAAACGCCCGCACTGGCCGAGCCGGCTGCCGATCGACCCGTACATAGTGCTGCTGATCGGCACGGTGGGCCTCGCCGCGCTCCTGCCCGCCCGCGGCACGGCCGCCCACGTGGCCTCGGGCGCCTCCACCGCCGCGATCGCCTTCCTGTTCTTCCTCTACGGCGCCCGCCTGTCCACCCGTGAGGCGCTGGACGGCCTGAAGCACTGGCGACTGCACGTCACGGTCCTGGCCTGCACTTTCGTCGTCTTCCCCCTGCTGGGCCTGGCCGCCCGCGGCCTGGTCCCGGCCGTCCTGACCCAGCCGCTCTACCAGGGCCTGCTCTTCCTCACCCTCGTCCCGTCGACCATCCAGTCGTCGATCGCCTTCACCTCCATCGCCCGCGGCAACGTGCCCGCCGCGATCTGCGCCGGCTCCTTCTCCTCCCTGGTCGGCATCGTCCTCACCCCGCTCCTGGCGGCCGTGCTCCTGGGCAACCGCGGCGGCGGCTTCTCCGCGCACTCACTGGTCACGATCGTGCTGCAGCTGCTCGTGCCGTTCGCCGCCGGACAGGTGCTGCGTCCCTGGATCGGCCGTTTCGTCGCCCGGCACAGAAAGGTCCTCGGACTCGTCGACCGCGGCGCGATCCTGCTCGTCGTCTACACCGCGTTCAGCGAGGGCATGGTCCGCGGCATCTGGCACCAGGTGAGCCCCGCGCGGCTGGGCGCCCTGCTCGGGGTGGAGGCCGTACTGCTCGCCGTGATGCTGGCCCTGACCTGGTACGGCACCCGGGCGCTGGGCTTCGGCCGGGCCGACCGCGTCGCCATCCAGTTCGCCGGCTCGAAGAAGTCCCTGGCCTCCGGCCTGCCCATGGCCAGTGTCCTGTTCGGCGCCCAGGCCTCCCTCGCCGTACTGCCGCTGATGCTCTTCCACCAGATGCAGCTCATGGTCTGCGCGGTGATCGCCAAGCGCCGCTCCCACGACCCCGAGGCCCGGCAGGAGGCCACTCCGGTCGAGGTGGGCTACGCCCGCGACTGACTGGGCGTTGATCGAGCCGGTGCTGAGCGCCCGGCGGGCCGAGCGGCGCCGGCACGCGCTGGACATCGGGCGCCCGCCCGCGCACGATCTGCGCGGGATCATGAACGCGATCCTGTACGTGGACCGCACCGGAGTGCAGTGACGCCGCCTGCCGTCAGCGTGCGTACTCGACGCACAGAGCGTCGAGCTCCATGGCCAGGGTGTAGGTGAAGTCGATGCGGCAGCACACCGCCTCGGCGGCCTGCCGGTGCGACAGGTCGAGCAGGGAACCGCAGCACACCGATGGTGGCCGACCGGGCGGGTGAAAGACCGGGGCGCCCATCGCGCGGGTACCGGTCGGCGAAGTCCTCGGCGCACCACAGCCCGTCCAGCCGGTCCCGCACCCGCGTCGCCGTCGTACCTCCCGGAGCGCTCGCCCGCGCGACCTGCGCGGTCAGGGACGGAACCTGCTCGCCGGAACGAGGACGGAGGGGCGACGGACACCTCGACAACCGCACCGGCCTTCGAAGCAGCCCCGAGCATGCCTCCTGATCATGCTGCCGCACCGGGAAGCTCCAAGATCACTGACAGAGCCGAGCACAAGTTGCGGTTATCTCTCGCAGTAATAGAAAGGAAGTTATGCATCTGTCACCGCAGGAGCAGGAAAAGCTTCTGATCTACGTTGCTGCCCAACTCGCCCGCAGTCGGCTGGAGCGGGGGGTGCGGCTGAATTACCCGGAAGCGATCGCGCTGATCACCGAGCACGTCGTCGAGGGAGCGCGTGACGGGCGCAGCGTGTCCGAGCTGATGTCCAGTGGACGCCACGTTCTCGAACGCGAGCAAGTCATGGAAGGTGTCCCGGAGATGATCGACGACGTACAGGTCGAGGCGACCTTCCCGGATGGAACCAAGCTGGTCACCGTGCACTCGCCGATCACCTAGGAGGGCCCGTGCTGCCAGGAGAGATCATTCCCGCGGACGAAGCCGTGCCGTTGAACCCCGGACGTGTCCGCACGCGGATCCGCGTGGTGAACCACGCGGACCGGCCGGTGCAGATCGGTTCGCACTACCACTTCGCCGCCACCAATCCCGAGCTGGAGTTCGACCGCCGGGCCGCGTGGGGGCAGCGACTGGACATTCCGGCCGGTACCGCCGTGCGCTTCGAGCCCGGCGTCGAGCGGGAGGTGATGCTGGTCCCCATCGCCGGGCTCCGCAGGATCCGGGGGCTGCGCCTGGAATGGGCCGGTGATCTGGACAGCCGGGACCACCAGCCGACCGAATTCGTCTATGGAAGCAAGGGCGAAGGACACCGATGACCTCGGACGAGAACACGCCGCAGATCGACCGTGCACGTTACGTCGAGTTGTTCGGCCCCACTACAGGTGACCGAGTGCGCCTGGCCGACACCGACCTGTTCATCGAGGTCACCGAGGATCGCTGCCTGGGGCCGCACGGTTCCGGCGACGAGTCCGTGTTCGGCGGCGGCAAGGTGGTCCGCGAGTCGATGGGGCAGTCGATGGCGATCCGCGCCGAGGGCACGGCGGACGTGGTCATCACCGGCGCCGTGATCCTGGACCACTGGGGGGTGGTCAAGGCCGATGTCGGCATCCGCGACGGACGCATCGTCGGCATCGGCAAGGCAGGCAACCCGAACGCCGCCGACGGCATCGATCCGGCGCTGGTGATCGGTCCGTCGACGGAGATCATCACGGGGAACGGCCGGATCCTCACCGCCGGGGCGATCGACTGCCACGTTCACTTCATCGATCCCCGATCGATCGACGTCGCGCTGGCTTCGGGAACGACGACACTGATCGGTGGCGGTACCGGGCCGGCAGACGGCTCCAGGGCGACCACGGTGACACCGGGCGACTGGAACATCGGGCGTATGCTGCAGGCCCTCGACGGCGTCCCGGTGAACGTCCTGCTGCTCGGCAAGGGCAACACCATGCGCAGCGAAGCACTGGCCGAGCAGCTGCGCGGGGGCGCCGGGGGGCTGAAGCTGCACGAGGACTGGGGATGCACCCCCGCGGTGATCGACAACGCCCTGCGCATCGCCGAGGAATCCGGTGTGCAGATCGCGATCCACAGCGACACCCTCAACGAGTCCGGCTTCCTCGAGTCCACCCTGGAGGCCATCAACGGCCGGTCGATCAACGCGTACCACGCCGAGGGCGCCGGCGGAGGGCACGCACCGGACATCATCCGGATCGTCTCCGAGCCGCACATCCTTCCGTCCTCGACGAACCCGACCCTTCCGCACACCGTGAACACGATCGACGAGCATCTCGACATGCTCATGGTGTGCCATCACCTGAAGCCGTCGATTCCGGAGGATCTGGCCTTCGCCGAAAGCCGTATCCGACCGACCACGATCGCTGCCGAGGACGTGCTGCACGACCTGGGCGCGATCTCCATGGTCAGTTCCGACGGGCAGGCCATGGGGCGCATCGGCGAGGTCGTCATGCGCACCTGGCAGACCGCACACGTCATGAAACGGCATCGGGGTTCGCTTCCGGGCGACAACCACGCGGACAACATGCGCGCCCGCCGGTACATCGCCAAATACACGATCAACCCGGCGATCACGCACGGCATCCAGGACGCAGTCGGTTCGGTCGAAGTCGGCAAGATCGCCGACCTGGTGCTGTGGGAACCGAAGTTCTTCGGCGTCAAGCCCCACATGGTCCTCAAGGGCGGGTTCGCCGCGCGGGCCGCGCTGGGCGATGCCAACGCCTCGATCCCCACACCGCAGCCGGTGCTCTCGCGTCCCGTGTTCGGGTCGCACCTGAAGTCGGCCGCGGCGAGCAGCGTGGCCTTCGTCTCCCCGACAGCGCTGGACGCCGAGCTCCCCGAACGGCTGCGTCTGTTCCGTAGGCTCGTCGGTGTCACCAGCACCCGCTCGACCACCAAGGCCGACCTGCCGCTCAACGACGCCACTCCGGACATCCGGGTGGACCCGGACAGTTTCGCGGTGCGCATCGACGGGGAACTCGTCGAACCGGACCCGGTCTCGGAGCTGCCGATGGCGCAACGCTACTTCCTGTTCTGACGATGTCGTGCTCGCTGGCTGTGCTGACCCTTGCCGACGCTCGTTTTCCAGGCGGTGGCCACGTGCACTCGGGCGGGGTGGAGGAAGCTGTGCACCGAGGTCTGGTCACCGGCCCCGGCGAACTGCGGGAGTTCCTGTTCGGACGGCTGCGGAGCGCGGGTTGCCTGGCCGCGGTGTTCGCCGCCGCCGCCGCTCACGCGGCCGGCGCGGGAGCCGACGGTCGGCACTGGCGGCGGCTGGACTCCGAGATCGACGCGCGCACGCCGTCCCCCGCGCAGCGAGAGGCGTCTCGCGCGCAGGGGCGCGGGACCGCGCGTGCCGGCCGTGTCGCCTGGCCCTCGGCAGCGCTCGACGCGTTGCTGGCGGTGTCCACGAGACCACACCACCCGGCTGTCATCGGCGCCCTGACCGGGGGCGCGCGTGCGGGCACACCGCGGGAGGCCGCCGCTGTGGCGGCGTACCTGTCGATCAGCGGCCCCGCTTCGGCCGCTGTGCGGCTGCTGGGGCTCGATCCCTTCGCCGCGAACGCCGCCGTGGCCGCACTCGGGCCGGATCTCGAACGCATCACCGAGTACGCCGCTTCCGTGGCCGGGCGCGACCCGGCCGCTCTACCCGCGGTGGGCGCTCCCGCGCTCGATCTGCTGGCGCAGGCCCACCAACGACACCATCGAGACGAGGTGCGGCTCTTTGCCAGCTGACCACGACCACCAGCACGACCACGACCACCGGCACCCGGTGGGCTTCGATCCGACCGTGCCGGAACCAGACCCCTTCGGCCCTGCGTCCACCGTAGGACGCCCGCTGCGCATCGGGCTGGGCGGTCCGGTCGGAAGCGGGAAAACCGCACTGGTCGCCGCCCTGTGCCGCTCCCTGGGTGCCGATGTCGACCTTGCCGTGGTCACCAACGACATCTACACGACCGAGGACGCCGACTTCCTCCTCCGCAACGGTGTCCTCGCCCCGGACCGGATCGAGGCCGTGCAGACCGGGGCGTGCCCGCACACCGCGATCCGCGACGACATCACGGCCAACCTCGACGCCGTCGAACGCCTGGAGCAGCGCCACCCCGGTCTGCGCCTGATCCTGATCGAAAGCGGCGGCGACAACCTGACGGCAGTGTTCAGCCGCGGGCTGGCCGACGCCCAGATCTTCGTCGTGGACGTCGCCGGAGGCGACAAAGTGCCCCGCAAGGGCGGTCCCGGCGTGACCACGGCCGACCTGTTGGTCATCAACAAGACCGACCTGGCCGAGCGGGTCGGTGCGGACATGGCGGTCATGACCGCCGACGCGCACCGCATGCGCGGCGAGCTTCCGGTGATCGCCCAATCGCTGACCGACACCCCCGAAGCGCCCGAGGTGACGGCCTGGGTCCGGGCGCAGTTGGTGCGATGAGGGCCCGCGCGCACCTGACCGTGGAGCTCGACTCGCGGGGCCGCAACGTCGTCCGGGAGCTGTCCTCGGCCTCGCCGCTGACCCTGATGCCCCGGCGCGGGGCCGTCCGACTCGCCGCGGGACCGACGGATCGGGCGGTGGTGCACCTGGTCAACTCGGCAACGGCCCCACTCGGCGGAGACGAGCTGGACCTGCGGGTGCGGGTCGGAGCGGGCGCGCGCCTGCTGCTGCGCGGTGTCGCCGCCACCCTGGTGCTGCCCGGACACCGCCGGGGCAGCAGTCGCAGCACCGTGCACGTCGAGGTCGCCGAGGGCGGCACCCTCGAATACCTGCCGGAACACACCGTGGTGACCGCCCGCGCCGAGCACGAGGCCGAGTTCCGGGCGGAGCTGGCGGAGGATGCGCTCCTGCGCTGCCGCGAGGTACTGGTACTCGGGCGCAGCAATGAGCGTCCCGGTCTGCTGAGGACCTCCACGCACGTCACGCGCGGGGAGGTACCGCTGGTGCGGCAGACACTCGAACTCGGAAACTCCCGCCTGGAGGCCAGTGCCGGCTATCTCGCCGGGGCGCGGGTCGTGGCCACCGAATCCGTGGTCTGGAAGAACGACCCGGTGGCGCCGACGAGCGGCGAGTGGTGGTCGTTGACCCCGCTGGCCGCCGGCGGGGCGACGGCCACCGCCCTCGCTCCCGACGCGGTGACCGCGCGGCACCGGCTGACCGAAGCCCTTCGGACGCATCCGGACGGGAAGGAGCTCGTGAGGGAACACTGGTGAGCACGAAGACACTCCCACCGGAACATCGGAACGCCCTCGGCCTCGAAGCACTGCGGGGGCTCCCACGTGGAGTCGCACAGGTCTACCTGCAGAACAACACGCTCACCGGTGTGCTGTTCCTGGTGGGGCTGTTCATCTCCGGCGAGATAGCCGGGCTGAGCGCACTGCTCGGAAGCGCGGTCGGGATCGCCACCGCCGCGCTGTTGCGGGTACCGGCCGAGCGGATCGGACAGGGACTCTACGGCTTCAACGCCGTCCTGGTCGCCCTGGGAGCCGCCGGCTCGTTCCGGCCGCTGTGGCTCACCGCACTCGTCGCTGCCGGGGGCGCGGTGGTAGCCACGCTGCTCACGCACGTCGCCCAGTACTTCCTGCGCGTACCGGCCTACACCGCGCCCTTCGTGTTCACCTACTGGCTACTGGAATACCTGCATGAGTCCAGGCACTGGCCTTCGGCACCACCGGCCCACCGCTTTCTCGGACTGGGCATTTTCGCCAGCGAGGCCGAGGTCTTCCTCGTGACAGGTCTGCTGCCGGGCCTGTTCGTCCTCGCCGGACTCGCGGTCTCACGGTGGACCCTGGCAGTGGGAGCCTTCGCGGCCGCACTGGTGACGTACGGAATCGTGCGGGGACTTCCGCTGTTCCCGCCCAACGAGATCACCACCGGCGTCTACGGCTTCAACGCCGTGCTCGTCACGGTGGGGATGCTCAGCACCGGCAGAGGATGGCGAGCATGCGTCCTTGCTGTTCCCGCCGTGCTGCTGTTGCAGGCCGGGATCGAAGCGATCGGACTCACTCCGGCCACGTTTCCTTTCGTGCTGGCGATGTGGTGCGCCGACCTCTGGCGTGCTCGCTCGATGCACGAGAAGTAACCGGGCGTAGGCCGGCTCGGTGATGCCGGCAGGCGCTGGTGGCGTGCATGCGCGCCGCGGAAATCCGGCTCTTCGCTCCTTCCCGGACGTGGTGCGGCCGCGTCGACCGCCCCGGCCCGCGGGTGGGAAGACCCTCGACCTGCACATGACCCGCATCGGCCTGTGGACGGGGACGCACGAACCCGGGGAACGGGGCAACCGCCTGCTTGTGCCGGCGGGCGGGGTGCTGTGGTTTCTCGTCGAAGGCCATGCCCACAACAGGCACCCCCGGCTCAGCCCCTCACCCTCACCCTCACCCCACACCCTCCCGCAAAGCCACCCGCCCCTCGCCCGCGTAGATGTTCATGGAGTTCCCCCGCAGGAACCCCACCAGCGTCAACCCCGTCTCCGCCGCCAGGTCCACCGCCAGCGACGACGGCGCCGAGACCGCCGCCAGCACGGGAATCCCCGCCATGACGGCCTTCTGCGCCAGCTCGAAGGAGGCCCGCCCGGACACCAGCAGGATCGCCCGGGACAGCGGCAGCCGCCCGCTCCGCAGCGCCCGCCCGATCAGCTTGTCGACGGCGTTGTGGCGGCCCACGTCCTCCCGTATGTCCAGCAGCTCGCCGCCCTCGTCGAACAGGGCCGCCGCGTGCAGGCCGCCGGTGCGGTCGAAGACGCGCTGGGCGGCGCGCAGCCGGTCGGGGAGGCTCGCGAGGAGCTCGGGCCCGACACGGACCGGAGGGGTGTCCGAGATCGGCCAGCGGGCGGTGGTGCGGACCGCGTCCAGGCTGGCCTTGCCGCACAGACCGCAGGAGGACGTCGTGTACACGTTGCGCTCCAAGGTGATGTCCGGCAGCACGACGTCCGCCGCCGTCCTCACGTCCACCACGTTGTACGTGTTACGGCCCTCCGCGGTCGCCCCCGCGCAGTACACGATGTTCAGCACGTCGGACGCCGAGCCCAGAACCCCCTCGCTCACCAGGAACCCGGCCGCCAGCGCGAAGTCGTCGCCCGGGGTGCGCATGGTGATCGCGAGCGGTTTGCCGTTCAGCCGGATCTCCAGCGGTTCCTCGGCCACCAGCGTGTCCGGGCGGGACGAGACGGCCCCGTCGCGGATGCGGATCACCTTGCGTCGTTCCGTGACTCGTCCCATTCACTTCTCCCCAGGAGATCTTGCGATCGATCAGATTATCGAGGACATCCGACCTTCTGACAGAAGCCGACAACCCGGGTGCCCGTTTCCTGTGCCTTCACCTGCGGGGTTACCCATGAGTCACTGATCAGACTGGTGAACCCCGCCACCCATGGCAAGCAAGCAACGAGGGGGATCGTCATGAACGGCTCACGCATCGCCGCCGTCGGTCACTACCAGCCCGCCAAGGTTCTCACCAACGAGGACGTGGCCCGTCTGGTGGACACCAGCGACGAGTGGATCAGGAGCCGGGTGGGGATCCGGACCCGGCACATCGCCGGGCCGGACGAGCCGGTGGACGAGCTCGCCGCGCACGCCGCCGCCAAGGCGCTCGCGGCGGCGGGGCTCACGCCCGCCGACATCGACCTGATCCTGGTCGCCACCTCCACGGCCATCGACCGCTCCCCGAACACCGCGGCCCGCGTGGCGGCCCGGCTCGGCGTGCCGAGCCCCGCCGCCATGGACGTCAACGTCGTCTGCGCCGGTTTCACCCACGCCCTGGCCACCGCCGACCACACCGTGCGCGCCGGTGCCGCCACCCGCGCCCTGGTCATCGGCGCCGACAAGATGTCCGACGTGACCGACTGGAGCGACCGGACGACCTGTGTGCTCGTCGGTGACGGGGCCGGCGCCGCCGTGGTCGAGGCCTGCCCGCCGGGAGCGGCGCCGGGGATCGGGCCGGTGCTGTGGGGTTCGGTGCCGGAGATGGGGCACGCGGTACGGATCGAGGGCACGCCCCCGCGGTTCGCGCAGGAGGGGCAGAGCGTCTACCGGTGGGCCACCACGCGACTGCCGCCGCTGGCCCGGCAGGCCTGCGAGCGGGCCGGCCTCGCGCCCGAGGAGCTCGCCGCGGTCGTGCTGCACCAGGCCAACCTGCGCATCATCGAACCGCTCGCCGCGAGGCTGGGGGCCGTCAACGCCGTGGTCGCCCGGGACGTGAGCGAGTCCGGCAACACCTCGGCCGCGAGCATCCCGCTGGCCCTGTCCAAGCTGGTCGAACAGGGCGCCGTCACCACCGGCGACCCGGTCCTCCTCTTCGGCTTCGGCGGCAACCTCTCGTACGCCGGGCAGGTCGTCCGCTGCCCGTGAGGCCCGCGTCCGCGACGTGCCCCGCCCCCACTTTGTCCTCTCCCTGGAAAAAGTGGGGGTCAATCCGTGCGCAACTTCTTCCCACTTCCAGCAGTCACTGCTACGGTCCCCTCGAAACCAAGTCGGCCAGATGGCCGAAAAGCCGCGTGAGCAGGCCGGATTGAGGCGGGGAGGGGCTCGTGAGACGGATGACGGCACGACCCGCCAACGCACACCAGGCCCGGCTGCTGAAGCTGCTGCGCGACGGGGGCCCCAGATCCCGGGCACAGCTCGGTGACCGGGTCGACCTGTCCCGGTCGAAGCTGGCCGTGGAGGTGGACCGGCTCCTGGAGACGGGACTGGTCGTCGCCGACGGACTCGCCGCCTCCCGCGGCGGCCGCCGCTCCCACAACGTGCGCCTCGCACCCGGCCTGCGCTTCCTGGGCGTGGACATCGGCGCGACCTCGGTCGACGTCGCCGTCACCAACGCCGAACTGGAGGTGCTGGGACACCTCAACCAGCCGATGGACGTGCGCGAGGGCCCCGTGGCGGTCTTCGAGCAGGTCCTCGCCATGGCCGCGAAGCTGCGGGCCTCGGGGCTCGCGGAGGGGTACGACGGCGCCGGCATCGGTGTCCCCGGCCCCGTCCGCTTCCCCGAGGGCGTCCCCGTGGCGCCCCCGATCATGCCGGGCTGGGACGGCTTCCCCGTGCGGGAGGCGCTCAGCCAGGAACTCGGCTGCCCGGTCATGGTCGACAACGACGTGAACCTCATGGCGATGGGGGAGCAGCACGCGGGCGTCGCCCGCTCCGTGGGCGACTTCCTCTGCATCAAGATCGGTACCGGCATCGGCTGCGGCATCGTCGTCGGTGGCGAGGTCCACCGCGGTACGACGGGCAGCGCGGGCGACATCGGGCACATCCAGGCCGTGCCCGACGGACGCCCGTGCGCCTGCGGCAACCGGGGCTGTCTGGAGGCCCACTTCAGCGGCGCCGCCCTCGCCCGCGACGCACTGGAAGCCGCCCAGCAGGGTCTGTCACCCGAACTCGCGACCCGGCTGGAGGCGAACGGCCGGCTCACCGCCGTCGACGTCGCCGCCGCTGCCGCCGCGGGCGACCCCACCTCGCTCGGCCTGATCCGGCAGGGCGGAACCCGCACCGGTCAGGTCATCGCCGGACTCGTCTCCTTCTTCAACCCCGGCCTGGTGGTGATCGGCGGCGGGGTCACCGGCCTCGGCCACACCCTCCTCGCCGCCATCCGCACCCAGGTCTACCGGCAGTCGCTCCCGCTGGCGACCGGCAACCTCCCCATCGTCCTGGGCGAGTTGGGCCCGAAAGCCGGCGTGATCGGCGCGGCCCGGCTCATCAGCGACCACCTGTTCTCGCCGGCCTGACCGGCGCGCACGACCCCGCACCACCAGCACGTCCGGCACCACCGGCACGCCCCGCACCACAGCACCACCGGCACGCCCCGCACCACAGCACCACCGGCACGGCCCCGTACCCACCGGCACGCAACCGCACGTCCCGCGCGACAGAACCCGCCCCGCACCTTCGCGTACCCGCGTACCCGAGTACCCGCCCAGTCCCGTACCCCCGCGTACCCGAGCACCCGCCCAGCCCAGCGCACCCCGCGCACCCTCCCCGCACCACCACACCGATACGCCCCGCGTACGTCAGCCCTGCCCTGAGACCGGCCGCATCCGCCGAGGGGAACCACCATGGCTCCAGAACCATCCCTGCTCAGCATGTCCGGCATCACCAAGTCGTTCCCCGGAGTCCGCGCCCTGGACGGAGTCGACCTGGAGGTCCAGGCCGGAGAGGTCCACTGCCTGCTCGGCCAGAACGGCGCCGGGAAGTCCACCCTCATCAAAGTCCTCGCCGGGGCCCACCAGCCCGACGACGGGCAGATCACCTGGCGGGGCGAGCACATCACCCTGAAGTCCCCGATCGCCGCCATGCGCCTGGGCATCGCCACCATCTACCAGGAACTCGACCTGGTGGCACACCTGTCCGTCGCCGAGAACGTCTTCCTCGGCCACGAACCCACCACCGCCGGATTCGTCGTCCGCGGCCGCGACGCCCGTTCCGCCACCGCCACCCTCCTCAAACGGCTCGGCCACCCCGAGATCGACCCGGCCCGGCTCGTCGGCGAACTCTCCGCGGCCCAGCAGCAGGTCGTCTCCATGGCACGGGCCCTCTCCCACGACGTCCGGCTCATCGTGATGGACGAACCGTCCGCCGCCCTCGACCCGGACGAGGTCGACAACCTCTTCCGCATCGTCGGCGACCTCACCGCCGCCGGCGTCGCCGTCGTGTACATCTCCCACCGCCTGGAGGAGATCCGCCGCATCGGCGACCGGGTCACCGTCCTCAAGGACGGCCGCGCCGTCGCCGGCGGGCTGCCCGCCGAATCCACTCCGACCCGCGAGATCGTCGCCCTGATGACGGGCCGCAACGTCGAGTACGTCTTCCCGCCGCGCCCACCGGCCGGCACCGAGTACCCCCCGCCCGTCCTCACCGTCGAAGGACTCGCCCGCGACGGCGAGTTCGCACCCCTCGACCTCGAACTGAGGCCCGGCGAGATCGTCGGCCTCGCCGGACTCGTCGGCTCCGGCCGCTCCGAGATCCTGGAGACCGTCTACGGCGCCCGCAGACCCAGCGCGGGCCGCGTCCTCGTCGACGGCACCCCGCTGCGCCCCGGCAGCGTGCGCTCCGCCGTGCGCGCCGGACTCGGGCTCGCCCCCGAGGAACGCAAGGCCCAGGCGCTGCTGATGCTGGAGTCCGTCACCCGCAACGTCACCGTCTCCACGCTGTCGCGCTTCGCCCGCGCCGGCTGGCTCGACCGGCGCGCCGAACGCGCCGCCGCCCGGCGGGCCACCCGCGAGCTCTCCCTGCGCCCCGACAACCCCGACGTCCCCGTGCGCACCCTCTCCGGCGGCAACCAGCAGAAGGCGGTCCTCGCCCGCTGGCTGCTGCGCGGCTGCCGCGTCCTGCTCCTCGACGAACCGACCCGCGGCGTCGACATCGGCGCCCGTGCCGAGCTGTACGCGGTGGTGCGCCGCCTCGCCGACGAGGGCCTCGCCGTCCTCCTGGTCTCCAGCGAGGTGCCCGAGGTGCTCGGCCTCGCCGACCGCGTCCTGGTGCTCCGCGAGGGGCTCGTCGTCCACACGGCGCCCGCCCGGGAGCTGGACGAACACCGCGTACTCGACCTGGTGATGGAAGGAAGCCCCGTGCCCACGCAGTCCGTAACCGAGGAAGGGAGCGCGACGTCATGACGCAGCCCGCCACCCCGGCCCAGCAGGGCGGACCCGACGCCGGGCCGTCCCCCGCCCCCGCCGCCGACGCCCCGGCCGACGGCGCCGGCCCGCTGCGCCTCCTGTGGGCGCGTGCCGACGCGCGTACCCTGTCGCTGCTCGGCGTGCTCGCCGTCCTCGTCCTCATCGGCGGCATCACCAAGCCCGACGAGTTCCTGGACACCCGCAACCTGCAACTGGTGCTCACCCTGTCGTCCATCATCGGCGTCGTCACCGTCGGGATGACCTTCGTCATCATGAGCGGCGGCATCGACCTGTCCGTCGGCGCGATCGTCGCCCTCTCCTCCGTGTGGGCCTCCACGGTCGCCACCCAGGAGTTCGGCTTCGCGGGCGTCCTGTTCACCGCGGTGCTCGTCGGCGTCGGCTGCGGACTCGTCAACGGCGTCCTCATCGCGTACGGCGGCATGGTCCCGTTCATCGCGACGCTCGCCATGCTCGCCTCCGCGCGCGGACTCGCCCTGCACATCACCGGCGGCAAGACGCAGACCGTCTCCATCGACGGCATCCTGCGGCTCGGCAACCGCGACGCGTACGTCCTCGGCGTACCGCCGCTGGTCCTCGTCTTCGCCGCCGTCACCGTCATCGGCTGGCTCGTGCTGAACCGCACCACGTTCGGGCGGCGCACCGTCGCCGTCGGCGGCAACGCGGAAGCGGCCCGCCTCGCGGGCATCGACGTCCGCCGCCAGCGCCTCTACCTCTACCTGCTGTCCGGGCTGTGCTGCGGCATCGCGGCCTTCCTGCTGCTCGCCCTGGTGGGGTCCGGCCAGAACACCAACGGCAACCTGTACGAACTCGACGCCATCGCCGCCGCGATCATCGGCGGGACCCTGCTGAGCGGTGGCCGGGGCACCATCGTCGGCTCCGTCCTCGGGGTCCTGATCTTCACCACGATCTCCAACATCTTCGCCCTGAACAACCTGCAGAGCGACGTCCAGCAGATCGCCAAGGGCGCCATCATCGTCGCCGCCGTCCTCGTCCAGCGGCGCACCGCCTCCACCACGTAGCCCACCGAGCCGCCCACCCCGTACGGCCCTCATCGGAAAGGTCATCGCCATGCCTCAGATACCGAGCCGCAGAGGTCTGCTCTTCGGCGGCGCCGCCGTCGGCGCCACCGCCCTCCTCGCCTCCTGCACCAGCAACGAGCCCAAGAACTCCAAGCCCGCGGTGAGCGACCGGCCCGCCGCCGACGACAAGCCCGGCAAGCCGGTCACCATCGGCTTCGCCGGCCCCCAGGCCGACCACGGCTGGCTCAACGCGATCAACGAGAACGCCAAGAGCCGCGCCGAGAAGTACTCCGACGTCACCCTGGAGATCACCGAGGGCTCCAACGACACCGCCGCGCAGATCGGGCAGATCGAGACCCTCATCAACAAGAAGGTCGACGTCCTGGTGATCCTGCCCGCCGACGGCAAGGCCCTCACCCAGGTAGGCCTCAAGGCGATGCGCGCGGGCATCCCCGTCGTCAACCTCGACCGGATCTTCGACTCCCCGCAGGCGTACCGCTGCTGGATCGGCGGCGACAACTACGGCATGGGCTTCAACGCCGGGCAGTACATCGGCGAGAAGCTCAAGGGCAAGCAGAACGCCAAGGTCGTCGAACTCGCCGGCCTCGACAACCTGGAGCTGACCAAGCAGCGCACCCAGGGTTTCGACGACGCGCTGAAGAACTACCCCAACATCACCAAGGTGGCCCGCCAGGCGGCCGAGTTCACCGTCGAGTCCGGCCAGTCGAAGATGGCGCAGCTCCTCCAGGCGCAGAAGCACATCGACGCGCTGTGGAACCACGACGACGACCAGGGCGTCGGCGCGCTGCGCGCCATCGAGCAGGCCGGGCGCGACGAGTTCCTGATGGTCGGCGGCGCGGGCGCGCTCTCCGCGTTCGAGCAGATCAAGCAGGACAGGGGCGTGCTGAAGGCCACCGTGCTGTACCCGCCGACGATGGCCGCGTCCGCGATCGACCTGGCGCGGGCCCTGGGCCAGGGCAAGGGCGTCTCCGGCATGGCGGAGTTCGAGATCCCGGCGTCCATCACGCTGTTCTCGGCGGTGGTCGACAAGACCAACGTCGACCAGTACATGCCCACCGGCTTCCGCTGACCGTGCCGCCCCGCACCCCCCACGACGCCATCACCACGAGGACGAGGAGGACACCCTTATGGGACAGCCGCAGCAGCCGGAGGGAGCAGAAGGAGGAAAGCCGCCGCTCGGCATCGGCATGGTCGGATACGCCTTCATGGGCGCCGCCCACTCCCAGGGCTGGCGCACCGCGGGCCGGGTCTTCGACCTGCCGCTGCGGCCGGTCCTGGCCGCGGTCTGCGGCCGTGACGGGGCGGCCGTCCGAGCGGCCGCCGACCGGCACGGCTGGGCCGCCGCCGAGACCGACTGGCGGGCACTGATCGCCCGGGACGACGTCGACCTCGTCGACATCTGCACCCCCGGCGACAGCCACGCCGAGATCGCGCTGGCCGCGCTCGCCGCGGGCAAGCACGTCCTGTGCGAGAAGCCGCTCGCCAACAGCGTCGCCGAGGCGCAGGAGATGGCACGGGCCGCCGAAGCAGCACAGGAACGGGGCCAGTTGGCGATGGTCGGCTTCAACTACCGCCGGGTGCCGGCCACCGCGCTGGCCCGGCGGATGGTCGCCGAGGGCCGGCTCGGCACCCTGCGGCACGTGAGGGTGACGTACCTCCAGGACTGGCTGGTGGACCCCGGGTTCCCGCTGACCTGGCGGCTGCGCAAGGAGTCCGCCGGCTCGGGCTCCCTGGGCGACCTCGGCGCGCACATCGTCGACCTCGCGCAGTTCCTGGTGGGGGAGCCGCTGGCCGGGGTGTCCGCGCTCACCGAGACCTTCGTACGGGAGCGGCCGCTGCCCGCCGGAGCCACCAGCGGACTGTCCGGTGCCCCGACGGCCGGCACCGGACAGGTCACCGTCGACGACGCCGCCCTGTTCACCGGCCGTTTCGCCTCCGGTGCCCTCGCCTCCTTCGAGGCCACCCGCTACGCCACCGGCCGCAAGAACGCCCTGCGCATCGAACTCAACGGGGAGCACGGCTCGCTGGCCTTCGACCTGGAGCGGCTCAACGAGCTGCACTACCACGACGGCACCGAACCCGGCACCCACGCCGGCTTCCGCCGCATCCTGGTCACCGAACCCGACCACCCCTACCTGGACGCCTGGTGGCCGCCGGGCCACGGCCTCGGCTACGAGCACACCTTCGTCCACCAGGCCCGCGACCTGGTCCACGCGGTCGCCGAGGGCAGCAGGCCCGAACCCTCCTTCGCCGACGGGCTGCAGGTGCAGCGCGTGCTCGCGGCGGTGGAGGAGAGCGCCGAGAAGAACTCCGTCTACACACCCGTCGCCGTCTGAGGAGGCCGCCGCCATGCCGCGCAGATTCACGCTGTTCACCGGCCAGTGGGCCGACCTGCCACTGGAGGAGGTCTGCCGCCTGGCCCGCGACTTCGGCTACGACGGGCTCGAACTCGCCTGCTGGGGAGACCACTTCGAGGTCGACAAGGCACTCGCCGACCCGTCGTACATCCCCTCCCGGCACCAACTGCTCGACAAGTACGGCCTGAAGTGCTGGGCCGTCTCCAACCACCTGGTCGGGCAGGCGGTGTGCGACGCCATCATCGACGAACGCCACCGGGCGATCCTGCCCGCCCGGATCTGGGGCGACGGCGAGGCCGAGGGCGTACGGCAGCGGGCCGCCGCCGAGATGGCCGACACCGCGCGCGCCGCGGCCGCCTTCGGCGTCGACACCGTCATCGGCTTCACCGGCTCCGCCATCTGGCACCTGGTCGCCATGTTCCCGCCCGCCCCCGAGGCGATGATCGAGCGCGGCTACGAGGACTTCGCGACCCGCTGGAACCCGATCCTCGACGTCTTCGACGCCGAGGGCGTGCGGTTCGCGCACGAGGTCCACCCCAGCGAGATCGCCTACGACTACTGGACGACCCACCGCGCCCTGGAGGCCGTCGGCCGCCGTCCCGCCTTCGGCCTCAACTTCGACCCCTCGCACTTCGTCTGGCAGGACCTCGACCCGGTCGGTTTCCTGTGGGATTTCCGGGACCGGATCTACCACGTGGACTGCAAGGAGGCCCGCAAACGGCTCGACGGGCGCAACGGCCGCCTCGGCTCCCACCTGCCGTGGGGCGATCCCCGGCGCGGCTGGGACTTCGTCTCCGCCGGGCACGGCGACGTCCCCTGGGAGGACGTCTTCCGCATGCTGCGCTCCATCGGCTACGAGGGCCCGATCTCCGTCGAGTGGGAGGACGCCGGCATGGACCGGCTGCAGGGCGCCCCCGAGGCGCTGCGGCGGCTCAAGGAGTTCGACTTCGACCCGCCGAGCGCCTCGTTCGACGCGGCCTTCGGCAGCGACTAGCTCCGCGGGGCAGCGGGGGAGCAGGGAGCGCGGGGCGCCGCTCGGCGCCCCGCGCTCCCCCCGGAGGCAGGGCAGGCCGGGGTGCGCGAGCGCCACCGGCCGGTCCGGCATGCCCGGAAGCCGCTTTGTCCTGCGACTGGAAAAAGTTCAACTTCTCTGCTGTGCAAGGGCTATCCGACTCCGACAAAGCCAGCTACCGTCCCGGAGTTGTACAGGTCACGCACATCTCCGGGGTGACGGCGCACCCCGGCACATCGCAACCGTCCCGTACGACCCACCCTCCCGGAGGGAATTCCGTGCACAGGAAACGTCGTAGATTCCGCAAGGCACTCGCACTCCTCACCGGCTCACTCCTCGCGGGCACCTCGCTCGCGCTCGCCGCGCCGCCGGCGAGCGCCGCCGCCCCCGCCGCCAGACCGGCCGCGGCGGCCGCCGAGGACTTCCAGCAGATCACCCTCGCCAAGGGCGCCGCCGAGGTCGGCGAACCGATGTCGCTGGCCGTCCTCCCGGACCGCAGCGTCCTGCACACCTCCCGCGACGGCACCCTGCGTCTGACCGACGCGCAGGGCAACACGTCCGTCGCGGGCAAGCTGGCCGTCTACAACCACGACGAGGAAGGCCTCCAGGGGATCGGCGTCGACCCCGACTTCGCCGAGAACCGGTTCGTCTACCTCTACTACGCGCCGCCGCTGAACACCCCGCCCGGCGACGCCCCCGAGAACGGCACCGCCGCCGACTTCGCCCCCTTCGACGGCGTCAACCGGCTCTCCCGCTTCGTCCTGAAGCAGGACGGCACCCTCGACCTGGCCAGCGAGAAGAACGTCCTGGAGGTCGCCGCCTCCCGCGGCATCTGCTGCCACGTCGGCGGCGACATCGACTTCGACAAGGACGGCAACCTCTACCTGTCGACCGGCGACGACTCCAACCCCTTCGCCTCCGACGGCTACACCCCCATCGACGAGCGGTCGAACCGCAACCCGGCGTTCGACGCCCAGCGCACCTCGGGCAACACCAACGACCTGCGCGGCAAGATCCTGCGGATCAAAGTCAAGCCGGACGGCTCCTACGACGTCCCCGAGGGCAACCTCTTCGCCCCGGGCACCCCGAAGACCCGTCCCGAGATCTACGCGATGGGCTTCCGCAACCCGTTCCGGTTCAGCATCGACAAGCCCACCGGCCACATCTACATCGGTGAGTACGGCCCGGACGCCGGCTCCGCCAACCCCAATCGCGGCCCCTCCGGCATGGTCGAGTTCAACCGCGTGACCAAGCCCGGCAACTACGGCTGGCCCTACTGCGTCGGCAAGAACGAGGCGTACGTCAAGTACGACTTCGCCACCAAGCAGTCCGGCGCGGCCTTCGACTGCTCGGCGCCGAAGAACACCTCGCCGAACAACACCGGCCTGGTCGACCTCCCGCCGGCCGAGCCTGCCTGGATCGACTACGACGGCGGTTCGGTCCCCGAGTTCGGCACCGGCTCCGAATCCCCGATGGGCGGCCCGGTCTACCGCTACGACCCCGACCTGAACTCCGCCGTCAAGTTCCCCGAGTCCTACGACGGGGACTTCTTCGCCGGCGAGTACGGCCGCCGCTGGATCAAGCGGATCGTGCACGACGACGACGGCACCGTCCGGTCCATCAACCCGTTCCCCTGGTCCGGGACCCAGGTGATGGACATGGCCTTCGGCCCCGACGGCGCCCTCTACGTCCTGGACTACGGCCTGTCCTGGTTCGGCGGCGACGAGAACTCCGCGCTCTACCGCATCGAGAACGTCACCAACGGCCACGCGCCGACCGTGACCGCCACCTCGGACAGGACCTCCGGCAAGGCGCCCCTGAAGGTGTCCTTCTCCGCGAAGGGCAGCGACGCCGACGGCGACGCCCTCACCTACGGCTGGGACTTCGGTGACGGCACCACCGGCACCGGCCAGTCGCCCCAGCACACCTACCGCGCCAACGGCACGTACACCGCCACCGTGACCGTGACGGATCCGACGGGCTACACCGCCACCGCCAACGTCCACGTGGTCGTCGGCAACACCGCGCCCACCGTCACCTTCCAGACCCCGGCCGACGGCGCCCTGTTCGAGTTCGGTGACACCATCCCGTTCAAGGTGAAGGTCACCGACCCCGAGGACAAGAAGATCGACTGCTCCAAGGTCACCGTCCGCTACATCCTCGGTCACGACAACCACGGCCACCCGGTCACCTCGGCCAACGGCTGCGAGGGCACCATCACCGCGCCGGCCGACGGCGAGCACGACCCCAACGCCAACATCTTCGGCGTCCTCGACGCCGAGTACACCGACAACGGCGGCGGCGGCCAGGCCCCGCTGACCACCCACGCCCAGATCGTGCTCCAGCCCCGCCACCGGCAGGCCGAGCACTTCAGCAGCCAGAGCGGCATCCGCACCTACGAGAAGACCCAGGCGCACGGCGGCAAGACCGTCGGCGACATCGACAACGGCGACTGGATCTCCTTCAAGCCCTACAACCTCAGCGGCGCCCAGACGCTGACCGCCCGGGTCTCCTCCGGCGGCGCCGGCGGCTACCTGGAGGTCCGCACCGGAGGGCCGAACGGCACCCTGCACGGCTCCGGGGTCGTCCCGGTGACCGGCAGCTGGGAGACCTTCCAGAGCGTCGACATCCCGCTCGGCAAGCTGCCGAAGAACACCACCGAGCTGTACCTGGTCTTCAAGGGCGGCGACGGGGCGCTCTACGACCTCGACGACTTCATGATCTCCGACAAGAAGCCCGCGAAGAACGCCAAGCGCGTCCTCGTCTTCTCCAAGACGGCCGGCTTCCGCCACGACTCCATCGGCACCGGCGTCCAGACCCTGAAGGACCTCGGCGGGCAGAGCGGCATCACCGTCGACGCCACCGAGGAGGCCAAGCAGTTCACCACCGCCAACCTCGCCCGCTACGACGCCGTCGTCTTCCTCTCCACCACCGGCACCGTCCTCGACGCCGACCAGAAGCAGGCGTTCGAGAAGTACATCGCCGGCGGCGGCGGTTACATGGGCGTCCACGCGGCCGCCGACACCGAGTACGACTGGCCGTTCTACGGCGGCCTGGTCGGCGCCTACTTCAACTCGCACCCGCAGATCCAGAAGGCCACCGTCCGGGTACCCGAGCACGACCACCCGGCCACCAAGGACCTCGACGACGCGTGGGAGCGCACCGACGAGTGGTACGACTACCGCTCCAACCCGCGTGACAACGTCCGCGTCCTGGCCACCCTGGACGAGACCACCTACCAGGGCGGCAGGATGAAGGGCGACCACCCGATCGCCTGGTGCCACGCCTACCAGGGCGGCCGCTCCTTCTACACCGGCCTCGGCCACACCAAGGAGTCCTACGCCGAGGACGGCTTCCGCAGTCACCTGCTCGGCGGCCTGAAGTACGCCACCGGCCAGGAGAAGGCGGACTGCAAGCCGCGCACCGGCTACCGGGACCTGTTCAACGGCCACACCCTCGACGGCTGGAAGCAGGCCGGACCGGGCGGCTTCACCGTCAAGGACGGCGCACTGCACTCCGAGGGCGGCATGGGCCTGCTCTGGTACCAGGCCAAGGAGTTCACGTCCTACTCCCTGAAGCTGGACTGGAAGATGCAGGGCGACGACAACTCCGGTGTCTTCGTGGGCTTCCCCGCCTCCGACGACCCCTGGTCGGCGGTGAACAAGGGCTACGAGATCCAGATCGACGCGACCGACGCGCCGGACCGGACCACCGGATCCGTCTACTCCTTCCAGTCGGCGGACATCAAGGCGCGTGACCGCGCGCTGCGCCCGCCGGGGAAGTGGAACAGCTACGAGATCCGCGTCGAGGGCCAACGCATCCAGGTGTTCCTCAACGGAGTCAAGATCAACGACTTCACCAACAAGGACCCGGAGCGGATGAGGAACGGCTACATCGGACTCCAGAACCACGGACCGTCCGACCACGTGTCGTTCCGCAACATCCAGATCAAGGAACTGCCCGCCAAGGGCGCCTAGAACGGCGGC
>NZ_JUJA01000162.1:70743-77056 GCF_001906585.1 Streptomyces kebangsaanensis
GCCCGCCGTCCCCGCCCCGGCCGGCCGCCGCCCAGGCGCCCGCGCCGCACGTCCCCCGGCCGGGTGCGGCACAGGACCCGGCCTCGGCCCGGCATCCGAACCGCACCCGGCATCCGAACCGCACCCGGCGCCCGATCCGCACCCGGCACCCGGTCCGCACCCGGCACCCGGCCTCGGCCCGGCACCCGATCCGCACCCGGATTCCGGTCCGGGCTCCGGCTCCGGTCCGGACCCGGCTTCCGGTTCGCGTACGACAAGGAGGCTGCCCATGTCCGCCGAACCTTCCGTCTCCCCCTCCCGCACCGGTGTCTGGCTGATCGGCGCGCGAGGCTCCGTCGCCACCACCGTCATCACCGGATGCGCCGCCGTCACCGCCGGGCTGCACCCGCCCACGGGCATGCTGACCGAGACCCCCCTGTTCGCCGACGCGGACCTGCCCGCCCTGTCCTCCCTCGTCTTCGGCGGCCACGACACCACGGACTGCCCGCTGCCCAAGCGCGCCGAGGTACTGGCGGCCGGGGGCGTGCTCCCGCACGGCGTCGCGAGTGCCGTGGCGGCCGAACTCGCCGCGGCCGACCGGGAGATCAGGCCGGGCGGCCCGGTACCGGGCGACACCAGGAACGAGGAGGAGCTGATCGGCGCCTTCGCCGACGACATCCAGGACTTCGTCCGGCGGAACGGGGCGGCGCGGGCGGTGGTGGTGAACGTGGCCTCCACGGAGCCCGCGCCTTCGGCAGGGTCCCTCCCGCCGAGCTCGCTGTACGCGGCGGCCGCCCTGCGCGCGGGCTGCCCGTACGTCAACTTCACCCCGTCGGCGGGTCTGCACCATCCCGCGCTCGCCCCGGCGGCGGCCACGAGCGGACTGCCGTACGCCGGCCGCGACGGCAAGACCGGACAGACGCTGCTGCGCTCGGTCCTGGGCCCGATGTTCGCCCAGCGGGCACTGGCCGTACGGGCCTGGTCGGGCACGAACCTGCTGGGCGGCGGCGACGGCGCGGCCCTGACCGACCCCGGCGCGGCCGCCGCGAAGAACTCCGGCAAGGAACGCGTCCTGACCGACACCCTCGGCATCGTGCCCGAGGGCGAGGTCCACATCGACGACGTCCCCGCGCTCGGCGACTGGAAGACCGCCTGGGACCACATCGCCTTCGACGGCTTCCTCGGCACCCGCATGGTCCTGCAGACCATCTGGCAGGGCTGCGACTCGGCCCTCGCCGCACCCCTGGTCCTGGACCTGGCCCGCCTGACCGCCCGCGCCCACGAGGCGGGCCTGTCCGGCCCGCTGTCCGAGCTGGGCTTCTACTTCAAGGACCCGGTGGGCGAGGGCCCGTCGGGACTGACGGAGCAGTACGGGGAACTGGTACGGCTGGCGGAGCGACTGCGGTCACGCGACGGACGGCCGGGGGAGGACCGGTGACGCGGAGCGGCGGCCGTATCCGCCTCGCAGACAGGGTGACGGAGCCCACCATGGGCGCGACGCACGGCAGTCCGGCGCGGAGCGGAGCGACCGGACCCACCATGACGGGGACGCCGGAGAACACGGCGGACGCCGGGCGGACCGGGTCGGCCACCCTGCGGGCCTGGGCCGAACTGCTGCGCCTGCCCGCCCTCTTCACCGTCCCCGGCGACGCGCTGGCCGGCGCCGCCGCGGTCGCCGGACGCGTCGACTCCCGCACCCTGCTGGCCGTCGGCTCCTCCCTGTGCCTGTACGAGGCGGGCATGGCGCTCAACGACTGGGCCGACCGCGCCGAGGACGCCAGGGAACGCCCCCACCGGCCCCTGCCCTCCGGCCGCGTCCGCCCCGCCGCGGCCCTCACGGCGGCCTGCGCGTTCACGGCGGCGGGCCTGGGCCTGGCGTCCCGTGCCGGCCGGCCCGCGCTGGCGGTCGCCGCGCCTCTCGCGGCCACCGTATGGGCGTACGACCTGGCCCTGAAGCACACCCCGGCGGGCCCGGTCGCCATGGCGGCGGCCCGCGGCCTCGACCTGCTGCTCGGTGCCGCGGCGACCAGTGGCCGCCCCCGCGCGGCCCTCCCGTCGGCCGCCCTGCTGAGCGCCCACACCCTCGCCGTCACGGCCGTCTCCCGCCGCGAGACCACCGGCGGCTCCGCCGCGGCACCCCTGGCCGCCCTGGCCACGACCGCCACCCTCACCGGCCTGCTCCCACGGGGGTGGGACACGCGACCGGGCAGGAGAACCCCCACCCCGGCCACCGCCCTCACCACCGCCCTCGCCACCGCCTACGCCCTCACCTCCGCCCGCCCCTGCCTCCACGCCGCCCTCAACCCCTCCCCACCCCTCGTCCAACGAGCCGTGGGCGGCGGCGTCCGCGCCATGATCCCGCTCCAGGCCGCGCTGTCCGCCCGCGCCGGCGCACCGGTGACCGCCCTGGTCACGGTGGCCCTGGCGCCGCTCGCCCGCCGGTTCGCGAGAAAGGTGAGCGTCACATGAGCAGCACCCGGGCCCTCCGCTTCGGCTACGGCACCAACGGCCTCGCCGACCTCCGCCTCGACGACGCCCTCGCCCTGCTCGCCGACCTCGGCTACGACGGCGTGGGACTGACCCTCGACCACATGCACCTCGACCCGCTCGCCCCCGACCTGGCCACCCGCACCCGCCACGTCGCGCACCGGCTGGACGCGCTCGGCCTGGAGGTCACCGTGGAGACGGGCGCCCGCTACGTGCTCGACCCGCGTCGCAAACACGGGCCCTCCCTCCTGGACCCCGACCCCGGGGACCGCGCCCGCCGCGCCGGCCTGCTGCTCCGGGCGGTACGCGTGGCCGCCGACCTCGGCGCCCACGCCGTGCACTGCTTCAGCGGCATCACCCCGCCCGGCACCGACCAGGACACGGCATGGAAGCGGCTGGCCGGGTCCCTGGCCCCCGTCCTGGACGCGGCCGGTGCCGCCGGCGTCCCCCTCGCCGTGGAACCCGAACCCGGCCACCTCCTCGCCACCCTCGCCGACTTCCACCACCTGCGCCGCCTCCTCGGCGACCCCGAACACCTCGGCCTGACCCTCGACATCGGCCACTGCCAGTGCCTCGAACCGCTCCCGCCCGCCGACTGCGTCCGCGCCGCCGCGCCCTGGCTCAGGCACGTCCAGGTCGAGGACATGCGCCGCGGCGTCCACGAACACCTGCCCTTCGGGGACGGCGAGATCGACTTCCCGCCCGTCCTCGAGGCCCTGGCCGACACCGGCTACCAGGGCCTGACCGTCGTGGAACTGCCCCGCCACTCCCACGCCGGCCCCCACTTCGCCGAACTCTCCCTGCCTTTCCTCCGCCAGGCGGCCACCACTGAAGGGAGCACCCGATGACCCACCCGCAGGAGCCCACGGGTACCTCCGCGGCCGGCCCCGCCCTCGCCCTCACCCCCGTGGACGAGCTGCACGCCCTGCTGACCGCCCGCCTCGACCCGGCCGCCCGCGCCTGGCTCGACCAGGCGCTCGACGAGGCCGCCGCGCATCCCGGCGGCCACGGCCCCATCTCCGCCTGGGAGTTGCGCCTGGCCGAGGCCGGCCGCCGCTGCGGTGCCGCCCACGCCGACGCCGCCCGCGTCCTCATCCTGCACGCGGCCCGCGCCGATCCGGACGCCCTCACCCGCGTCTACTGCCAGGGCACCGCCGACGAGCGCCGCGCCGTCCTGCACGCCCTGCCGCACCTCGTGCCCGGCCCGGACGCGGTGCCGCTCGTCGAGGACGCCCTGCGCACCAACGACACCCGGCTGCTCGCCGCCGCGGCCGGTCCGTACGCCGCCCGGCACCTGGCCCCCCACCCGTGGCGGCACGCCGTCCTGAAGTGCCTGTTCACCGGCGTCCCCGTCGGCAGTGTCGCGGACCTGGCCCGCCGCGCCCGCGGCGACGCCGAACTCGCCCGCATGCTCGGCGACTACGCGGCCGAACGCACCGCCGCCGGCCGCCCGGTGCCCGAGGACCTGCACCGCGTACTGGCCCTGACCGAGCCCGAGCCCGCCACCGCGCCCAAGACGGCGCCCGAGCCCGAGCCCGCGACCGCGCCGCACGGCCCGGTCGACCCCCACGGCAAGGAGTCCTGATGCGCATCTTCGACCCCCACATCCACATGACGTCCAGGACCACCGACGACTACGAGGCCATGCACGCCGCCGGCGTCCGGGCCGTCGTCGAACCCGCCTTCTGGCTCGGCCAGCCCCGCACCTCGCCCGCCTCCTTCCTCGACTACTTCGACTCCCTGATCGGCTGGGAACCCTTCCGCGCCGCCCAGTACGGCATCGCCCACCACTGCACCATCGCCCTGAACCCCAAGGAGGCCAACGACCCGCGCTGCCTGCCCGTCCTCGACGAACTGCCCCGCTACCTCGTCAAGGACCAGGTCGTCGCCGTCGGCGAGATCGGCTACGACTCGATGACCCCGGCCGAGGACAAGGCCGTGGCCGCCCAGCTGCAGCTCGCCGCCGACCACGGGCTGCCCGCCCTCGTCCACACCCCGCACCGCGACAAGCTCGCCGGCCTGCGCCGCACCCTCGACGTCGTGCGTGAGTCGGCGCTGCCCATGGACCACGTCGTGATCGACCACCTCAACGAGACCACCGTCAAGGAGGCCAAGGACAGCGGCTGCTGGCTCGGCTTCTCCGTCTACCCCGACACCAAGATGGACGAGGAGCGGATGGTCGCCATCCTGCGCGCCCACGGCCCCGAGAAGGTGCTGGTCAACTCCGCCGCCGACTGGGGCCGAAGCGACCCCCTCAAGACCCGCAAGGTCGGCGACCTGATGCTCGCCGAGGGCTTCACCGAGGACGACGTGGACCTCGTGCTGTGGCGCAACCCCGTCGCCTTCTACGGCCTCAGCGGCCGGCTGGACCTCGACGTCGCCGCGCCCGGCGCCACCCACGAGGGCAACAGCATCCTGCGCGGCGGGGAGTGAACGATGCGCTTCCGCCACCCCGACGGCTCCACCGTCCACCTCGCCTACTGCACCAACGTCCACCCCGCCGAAACCCTCGACGGCGTCCTCGCCCAGCTCCGCGACCACTGCGAGCCCGTCCGCCGCCGCCTCGGCCGGGACCGCCTGGGCATCGGTCTCTGGCTCGCCCGCGACGCCGCCCGCACCCTCGTCACCGACCCGTCCGCGCTGCGCGGCCTGCGCGCCGAACTCGACCGGCACGGCCTGGAGGTCGTCACCCTCAACGGCTTCCCCTACGAGGGCTTCGGCGCCGAAGAGGTCAAGTACCGCGTCTACAAGCCCGACTGGGCCGACCCCGAACGCCTCGACCACACCACCGCCCTCGCCCGCGTCCTCGCCGGCCTCCTCCCGGACGACGTCACCGAGGGCAGCATCTCCACCCTGCCCCTGGCCTGGCGCACCGCGTACGACGACGCACGCGCCGAGCAGGCCCGCACCGCCCTGCGCACCCTGGCCGAACGCCTCGACTCCCTGGAGGAGTTGACCGGCCGCTCCATCCGCGTCGGCCTGGAACCGGAACCCGGCTGCACCGTGGAGACCACGCACGACGCCATCGCCCCGCTGACCGCGATCGCCCACGACCGCATCGGCATCTGCGTCGACACCTGCCACCTCGCCACCTCCTTCGAGGACCCGGCGACCGCCCTCGACGCCCTCACCGCGGCCCGCGTCCCCGTCGTCAAGTCCCAGCTCTCCGCCGCCCTGCACGCCGAACACCCCCACCTGCCCGAGGTCCGCGAGGCCCTCGCCGCCTTCGACGAACCCCGCTTCCTGCACCAGACCCGCACGGTCACCGCCACCGGCCTGCACGGCACCGACGACCTCGGACAGGTGCTGGAGGGCGACGCACTCCCCGACGCCGCACCCTGGCGCGCCCACTTCCACGTCCCCCTGCACGCGGCCCCCGCCGCCCCCCTCACCTCCACCCTCCCGGTCCTGAAGGACACCCTGACCCGGCTGGTCGGCGGCCCCCACCCGCTCACCCGCCACCTCGAGGTCGAGACCTACACCTGGCAGGCCCTCCCGCCCGAACTGCGCCCCCGTGACCGCGCCCGGCTCGCCGACGGCATCGCCGCCGAACTCGCCCTCGCCCGCGACCTGCTGACCGACCTCGGCCTGAAGGAGCTGCCATGAGCCGACCCACGGGACCGACGCCCCTGCTCGTCCTGGACGTGGTCGGCCTCACCCCCCGGCTCCTCGACCACATGCCCCACCTCAAGTCCCTGGCCCAGTCGGGCTCCCACGCCCCCCTCGGCACCGTCCTGCCCGCCGTCACCTGCGCCGCCCAGTCCACCTTCCTGACCGGCACCATGCCCTCCGAGCACGGCATCGTCGGCAACGGCTGGTACTTCCGCGAACTCGGCGACGTCCTGCT
>NZ_JUJA01000162.1:77112-85696 GCF_001906585.1 Streptomyces kebangsaanensis
CCCGCCGCGCCCACCCCGGCTACACGGTCGCCAACATCTGCTGGTGGTACGCCATGGGCGCCGACACCGACATCACCGTCACCCCCCGCCCGGTCTACTACGCCGACGGCCGCAAGGAACCCGACTGCTACACCCGCCCGCCGTCCCTGCACGACGAACTCACCGAGAAGTTCGGCACCTTCCCCCTCTTCCACTTCTGGGGCCCCGGCGCCGACCTCGTCTCCAGCCGGTGGATCATCGACGCCACCCGCCACATCAACCGCACCCGCCACCCCGACCTGACCCTCTGCTACCTCCCGCACCTCGACTACGACCTGCAGCGTTACGGCCCCGACGACCCCCGCTCCCTGCAGGCGGCCACCGACCTGGACACGGCCATGGCACCCCTCCTGGACGACGCCCGCGCCGAGGGGCGCACCGTCGTCGCCCTGTCCGAGTACGGCATCACCCGCGCCGACCGCCCCGTCCACATCAACCGCGCCCTGCGCGAGGCCGGCCTGCTCGAGGTGCACACCCAGGACGGCATGGAGTACCTCGACCCGATGGCCTCCCGCGCCTTCGCCGTCGCCGACCACCAGATCGCCCACGTCTACGTACGCCGTCCCGAGGACATGGACGCCACCAGGGCCGCCCTCGACGGCCTGCCCGGCATCGACCAACTCCTCGACGACGAGGGCAAGAAGGCCCACCACCTCGACCACCCGCGCTCCGGGGAACTCGTCGCCGTCGCCGAGCCGGACGCCTGGTTCACGTACTACTACTGGCTCGACGACGACCGCGCACCCGACTTCGCCCAGCTGGTCGAGATCCACCGCAAACCCGGCTACGACCCGGTCGAGCTGTTCATGGACCCGCTCGACCCCTACGTCAAGGTCAAGGCCGCCACCGCCCTGGCCCGCAAGAAACTCGGCCTGCGCTACCGGATGGCGGTCGTCCCCCTCGACGCGTCCCCCATCCGCGGCAGCCACGGCCGCCTCCCCAGGAGCGACGACGACGGCCCGCTCCTCATCTGCTCCACCCCCCGCGCCGTCGGCGACCGTGTCGCGGCCACCGACGTGAAGTCACTCCTCCTCCAGCTCGCCGGTCTCGGCGGACCCGAGCACCAGTCCGAAAAGAGGCACCCGTGAACGACATCCACGCAACCGGCCACGGCACCGACGACCAGCTGCGCCGCAGCCTCGGCATAGGCCGCCGAGGCTTCCTCGGCACCTGCACGGCCGTCGCGGCCGGCGCGATCGCCGCCCCGGTCCTCGGCGCGGCTCCCGTGCAGGCGGCGCCCGCCCCCGGAACGCCCGGCAAGGCCAAGGGCCACCTGCTCGTCCCCGAGGACAAGCGCGGCATCATCCTCTACACGGTCCGCGACGCGACCGGCCGCGACCCGCTCTCCACCAACCTGCCCTCCGGCTTCCGCGCCGTCTTCGAACAGCTGGCCAGGTTCGGCTACCGCCAGGTGGAGTTCGCCGGCTACGGCCAGCACCGCAACGCGCCCGGCGGCGCGAGCCTGGAGAGCGTCGAGGGCGCCCGGCTGCTGCGCCGCTGGCTGGACGAGTACGGGCTGCGCGCGCAGGGCAACCACGGCTTCATCCCGCCGTCCTGGCCCCTGACCACCGCGGACCTGGACACCTTCAAGAAGCACCTGGAGATCGCCAACATCCTCGGCATGGGCCACATGGGCACCGGCGGCGACCCCACCGGCAGCTCCTACCGGGCCGACTGGGACGTGGCCGCCGACAAGTGGAACGCCATGGGCGAGATCGCCCGCAGAGCCGGGATCAAGCTCTACACCCACAACCACGACGCGGCGTACGGCTTCCTGCTCGACGGCGGCCCGCTCGACGCCCAGGGCCGCCCGACCCGCAGCTCCGGCATCCGCAAGCTGGAGTACTTCCTGTCCGCCACCGACCCCAAGCTGGTCTGGCTGGAGATGGACATCTACTGGGCGCACGTGGCCCAGTACAAGTTCCGCACCTACACCGCCCACGACGGCTCCACCCGCCAGAACATCTTCGACCCGGCCGGCCTGGTCGCCCGCCACCACAAGCGCTACCCGCTCTTCCACGCCAAGGACGGCGTCATCAACACCACCAACGGCCAGGGCTACGACATGGTCCCCTTCGGCACGGGGGTCATCGACTACACGACGTTCTTCTCCCGCGTGGGCCACCCCAATTACCACAACCCGATGGTCGAACAGGACAACGCCCCGAGCTCCACCGACCCGGCCCAGTCCCTGGAACACGCCCGGATCGGCTACAAGAACATGGCCGCCCTGCGCCGCAAGTGACACCACGCGGACAACAGGGGGGCACACCCTGACGGTACCCTCCTGATCACACTCCGTATCCACCCCTGGAAGGGCCCTCGGGGACCCCTCCCAGGGGCGGATACGCAGGTGAAAGCCACCCCCAAACCTTGGTATTGTTGTCCTGTCGCCGCGGGGAACACCCCCGCTCAGGCGGCAGACACCTGGTCCGGGTGGCGGAATGGCAGACGCGCTAGCTTGAGGTGCTAGTGCCCTTTATCGGGCGTGGGGGTTCAAGTCCCCCCTCGGACACTCACCGTGACGACACGGAAACGAGGACCCCGACCTGACGGTCGCGGTCCTCGTTGCATGTTCGTAGATCCGGGCGGGTGCGGAACCGATCTCCAGAGCGGGCAACACTCTGATGCGGTCGCTGCGCTCCAGCGCGAGCCAGCGCTTGCGGAGCCCGGGGTACTTGGCGTCCTTGCGCACGATCTCGTCGCAGACCTCGGCAGGAACCAGGATGACCCATTCCATGGACTCGAGGGCAGCCACGAGCACTCGATTGGGGTTGGCGCCCGCGAAATGGACGCACACGACTGCGTCCAGGAATCAGGCGTCCTCTCTTTCCCCTGGCGCGTTCTCCTCAGCCACGGGCTCCTGCAGAAAACTCACTCCTACCGCTGCTCCTGTCCGTCCTCGGGCGGCTCCGTGGCCCGGTGTGCCGGCCGGCCGCGACGGGCGATGAGGCCTCGTACGTCGACACGCCCCGACAGCACGACCTGGGGAGGCCGAATACCGGCTTCGTCCAGTTCCCGTTCGGTGGTACGCGGCTCGGCGCCGCTCAGCGACGCGATGGCCCGCACCCCGATGTGTCCTGTCCGGTAGGCCTCGACGGCCCGCTCCATGATCCGGCGCGGCGGCCGCACGCGCGTCGCGGCCTCGCACTCCACGCTGTACTGGGGCCCCCAGCCGTAGGTCCACGCGAGTTCGCGCCCCGTCGGACCCTGCACCTTCTTGGCCTGGGCGTCGGTCAACAGCCCCAGCTCCTTGCACTGGATGAGCAGCACGGGAAGGCTCACGCCGTAGTGCCGGGCCGCCATGGCACACTCTCTGCGTCCCGGCTCGGTAACCGAAAGGCACTCCATCCAGCGGCGGACGCCCTCTGCCGGAGCCAGCAGATGCCGGGCGAAGGCGTCGCACCGCTTCTCGGCCGGTGTCCGCCGGCCGTCCAGCCGGTGCGCGGCCACACCGTCCGACAGCAGTACGTGTCCCAGCTCGTGCGCCAGTGAGAAGCGCTGCCGCTCGGGCACGTGTGACGCGTTGACGACCGAGATCGTCACCTCGCGATCGGGGTCGAGCGCGGTGAATCCGGATACGTCCTGGGGGAGCGTGAGCGCGGCCGTGTCCAAGCCGATCGCCGACTCCACGAGTTCGGCGAGGTCCGGGACGGGGCCGAGACCGAGCCCGAGGCGCTCACGAAGCCTTTCCGCCAGGTCCCGGCCCTCGCGCTCGGCGTCGACGACCTGTGTGAGGGTCCGCTTCAGTCGGGCCGCCCGCTGTCGATCGGCTTTGTGGCCGTCCGGCACGAACCGGTCGAGGCGATCATCGAGAGCCAGGATCTCACCGACCAGCCCCTCGGCCTGTCTCAGCTCCTCCTCGGCGCCTTCCGAGGCCCGCGCCGCCACCTGCATGCGCTGCCGCACCGGGTTCCCCTTGGTCAGCAGCGTGAGCGGAACCGTCAGTGCCGCGGCGACACGGTCGAGCTCGGCCAGCGTCAGTGCCGACCGCTCTCCCCTCTCGATTCTCGCCAGTGTCGGCTGGCTCAGCTCCGCACGCACGGCCAGCTCCCGCTGACTCAGCCCCGCCTGCGCCCGCTCCCGCGCGACCCTTTCGCCGATCTCCCTCAGATCCATACCCCCGCACCTCCCCGTCCTGAATCAACGATAGCTCTTTGATTCAGTCAGTGTCACAGAGATTTTTCGGCCGCACCGCACCGAGCCTGCGTATGAGGTGAGAAACACCCGAGAGGCGGAGCGGAGGCCGGCCCGTGGGCTTGCCTGTCCGGAGCATCCGGCAGGCACGGTCCTCATGAGTGGGGGCCGCCGATCTGCGCCCAGACCGTTTTGCCGCCGGGCGGATAGGGCTCGACGCCCCAGCGGTCGGCGAGGGCGGGGACCAGGAGGAGGCCTCGGCCGGACTCGGCGTCGGGGGGCGTTTCGCAGTCCGCGGGCGGTGACGGGAGGCGCTCGCCCCTGGAGTCGGTGACGGCGATGAGGAGCGGGCCGACCGCGGTGTCGAGGGTGAGTGTGAGCCGGAAATCGCGGCTGTTGACACGACCGTGCAGGGCGGCGTTGGCCGCGAGTTCGGCCACGATCTGCTCGCCACGCTCGGTGACGCCGGGTGACACCGGCCACGCGCGGAGCTGCTCGGCGGCGAGGGGACGACAGGGGCTGGGCGAACGTGTGTACGGTGGAGGCGAGTTGGGGCGTTGGTGCACTCATGGGGCCACGGTGACGGGTGCGCGGGGGCACGTTCCAGACACACGACTCGTACGCTGCGTCAGCGTACGAGCACATTACGTGGGCGGTACGACGGTTTGTGCGTCACGCTGGGTGTCATCGGGTGAGGGACGGTAAACAGCGCGGGTACGGAACCGGAGGTGGCTGCTGATGACCGACGGCGGCGTGGTGGACGACGAGAACGTGCCGGGCGGCGAAGCGGACCGGGAGCCCGATCCCTCGGACAGCCTGCGGACCTTCGGGGCCGTCATGCAGGCACTGCGCGAACACGCGGGGTACAGCAGAACCGAGTTCGCGGACCTGGTGCGCTTCTCCAAGCACACGGTGGCGTCGGTGGAATTGGGGCGACGGATGCCCGACGTGGCGTTGGTGGAGCGGTCCGAGGAGGCGCTGGGGAACACGGGGGCGCTGCGGAAGGCGTCGAAACATGTGACACGGGGGCGCGGGGACGTGGGGCTCGCGGAGTGGTTCCGGCAGTGGGCCCGTCTGGAGCGGGTGGCGGTGAGCCTGTGCACGTACGAGTGCCGGCTGGTACCGGGGCTGTTGCAGTCGGAGGGGTATGCGCGGGCGGTGTTCGAAGGGACCGTTCCGGTGGCTCCGGACAGTCTGCTGGAGGACTTCATGGTCCGGCGGATGGAGCGGCAGCGGATGCTGTTCGAGCGGCCGACGACGCCGTTCAGCTTCATCGTCGAAGAGCACGTCTTCCGGCGCCGGTTCGGGGATCCGGAGCAGATGCGGCAGATGCTCGACCATGTGCTGGAGCTGAGCGCACCGCGCAACGTGACGCTTCAAGTTGTGCCGTTGGAAGCTGGGTTGCATGCCTGTCTGGACGGTCCGGTGCAGTTGCTGGAGACTCCGAAAGGACAACGGCTCGCGTACTCCGAGGGGCAGCAGAACGGCCGTCTGATCTCCGACGTGAAAGAGGTGAGTCTGCTCTGCCAGCGCTATGACACACTGCGCTCGCAGGCCCTGAACGCCAAGGACTCGCGGGGTCTGCTGGAGCGACTCCGAGGAGAGCTATGAGCACGAGGCCGGAACTGGCGTGGTTCAAGTCCAGCTACAGCGGCAGCCAGGGCGACAGCTGCGTGGAGATCGCCGTCACCGAACAGGCCGTATGCGTACGGGACTCCAAGGACGTGACGCGCCCGTACTTCGCCGTCGGGCGTGGGGAGTGGTCACGGTTCGTGGGGTTCGTGGCGGAGGTGTGAACGGTGTAAGTGCCGATGACAGGTGACTATTGATGCGAGAGCGGTGCCACCCGATTCCGTACCGCATCGTGGTGTAGCGGTGGCGGCGGAAGAGCAGGTGGGAGTGGCCGTCCGCGTGGCCGTCGGGGTGCCGTCCGTCCGCGTGCACGTCGAGCATGGCCCAGTCGTAGTGGCGGTCGCTTTCCAGGTGTCGAAGGAGCGACCGGAGCCCCTTCAGTCGCGCCCGGACGAGAACCGCTGCCAGCGCGGATAGCGTGGCTGGCAAGCGCGAGGATGGGCATCATTGGCGACGTGCCGCTCACCCAGTTCACCCCGAGCGGTCCGAAGCCCCTCCGAGCCCGGCAGGTCGTTGCGCACGGCGCTGCCCGGACGGGCCGGCGAGGCGCATCCGTCGGCCTCGTCGCGGCAGTAGCGCGCCATCTCGCAGAAGGACAGGCAGGAGGGCGTGTATGACGCGTCCAACGCTTCTATGGCGGAGGAGAGTTCGTTTGTGCTCCGGGTCGTGTCCAGGGTCGCCGTTTCGGGGAGGCGGACCGCGAGGTCCTCGGCGCGCCGCAGCCGCGAGAGCTGGAACCGGAGGGCGTCGAGTTCCTGCCGGAGGTCGATCAGGCGACCGTAGGGCCGGTTGGAGAAGTCCTTGGGGCAGACGAGCAGGAACTCGTGGGAGATCTGCTCGGTGGGCAGACCGGCGGTGTCGAAGGCGCGGCGCAGGGCGAGGACGTACACCGCGGCCTGCTTGGCCGCCTCGGCGACGGCGGTCGGATCGGCCTAGCTTGACTCTGTCGGGGATCTTGGAGTTGCCGAGGTCAGGTGCCCAGGGTGCGCCAGGACTTCGGCCGGGGGATCTCGTGCTGATCGAGGTAGGTCTGGAAAGCGGTCGGTCGGCGTGGCCGGGGTGCTTCCTCGGTCGGGGGGAGGCCGCTGAGGCGCTCGATGTTGACGGCGATGGCGGTCAGGACGTGCTGGAGGTGGGCCTTGTTCTGTCCTCGGTAGCGGCAGCGGCGCAGGCCGTGGCCGTGGGCGAACTCGTTGACCGTGCCCTCGACCCCGGAGCGGACCGCGTAGCGGGTTTTCCACTCGGGTGTCTGTTGCTCGGTGCGGATGCGGAGTTGCAGGTCGCGGAGTTCTCGCGGAGGAAAGCCGACGGTGCGGGTGCTTTCGCGGGAGGTGGTGCACTGGGCGCGGGCCGGGCAGGGGTGGCACTGGCTTTTGGTGAACCGTGCCACGATCAGCGGGGCCGCGGTGGGGGAGGAGGTCGGGTAGGGGCCGTGCCAGCCCCGGCTGACCTGCCCCTGGGGGCAGGTGACCTGCCGGCGGTCGTAGTCGATGTGGAAGTCGTCCCGGGCGAAGCCCTCGTTCCGGCGGTGTTGCCGGGTGGGGTTGCCCCGGAGGGGCCCGGAGACGGTGACCTGGTGATCACGCGCGGCCTGTTCCAGGTGAACCAAGGAGGTGTAGCCGCTGTCGACCAGATGCTCGGCGGGCAGCAGGCCGCGGCGGTGCAGGCGGGTGTGGATGCCGGGCAGGACCTTGCTGGCGTGGGTGGTGGATGCGGTGGTGGCCACGTCCGTGATCACGTTGGGGCCGTCGGGAGCACAGGTCTCGGTCAGATGGGCGGAGAACCCCTTCCAGCTGATGACGTGCCCGTGGCGCGCGTAGCGGGCCGAGGTGTCGTACGGGGAGACGATCGCCCGGGACGAGGGCGGCAGCCCCGGCCCACCGTCCTCGTCGGTGCGCCGGCGCAGGTGTCCTGCGGAGTCGCGGTGGTAGTTCTGGACCATGATCTGGCGCAGGGCCTGGACGCGAGGGCCGGACACGCGGTCTGCTCCGTGCCGGCAGAGGTGTTCCAGGAGCCGGACGGCGTCGTTGCCGGCGGCGAGGATCCTGGTCTTGGGCTTGGTGGGGTTCTTGCCCAGGCGGACCGGGCGGCCATAACGGCTGCCCCATTCCTCGTCGACCAGCTCGTCCAGCAGGCGCGGGGCGGTGCCGGCGACTTCCTCCAGCGCGGCACGTACCGCCTCGGTGACCATCTCCAGCCGGGTCAGGTCGCGGACCGCGGCCAGGACATGGGTGGAGTCGGTGCGCTGGGTGGTGCGCTCGCGCACCAGACCGGCCTCCTTCAGGCGGGCCGGCGCGAGGTCGAGCAGGCGGTCGGCGCGGTCGCCTTCGGTGAGACGTTCGCGGAAGTCGGCCAGCACGCTGTGGTGCAAGCCGGGATCGTCCAGCTCCATGGCCATGGCGTACTTGAAGTCGATGCGGCAGCGCACCGCCTCGGCGGCCTGCCGGTCCGACAGGCCGAGCACGAACTGCAGCACACAAACGGTGGCCAGCTGAGCGGGCGAGAGGCCCGGACGCCCGTCACACGGATACCAGTCGGCGAAGTCCTCGTCACGCCACAGCCCGTCCAGCCGATCTCTCACCCACATCGCCGCCGTACCATCCGGGTTGCTCGCCCGCGCGACCTGCGCGGTCAGAGGCGGGACCTGCTCACCGGAACGGGGACGGAGCGACAACGGACACCTCGGCAACTGCATGGGCACTCGGAACAGTCCGAGCATGCCCGCCGATCACGCCGGCGCACCGGGAAACTCCAAGATCCCCGACAGAGTCAAGCT
>NZ_JUJA01000163.1:0-5452 GCF_001906585.1 Streptomyces kebangsaanensis
CCGGTCGTCGGCCCGCCCGATCAGCCAGTCCCGGCTGGGCACGACCAGCCCCGCCGGGGTGAAGGCGATCCTGCGCAGCTCGGCGTGGCTGCCGGAGTCCTTGCGCCACAGCCCGCCGACGATGTCCACGGCCTCCTCCGGCGTGGCGGCGAACTCCAGCCCCGCGTACACCGGCGCGCAGGCGTCCAGGCCCAGGTCCTGGGCGGTCAGACGGCGGCCCAGGCGCCGGGTGAAGACCTCCGCGATGAGGGCGGGCGTGGTGCCCCTCGGCTGCTGGCCGCGCAGCCAGCGGGTCACCGACGTCTTGTCGTATCTCAGGTCAAGCCCGTGTTCGAGACCGAGCTGGTCCACCCGGCGGGCCAGACCCGCGTTGGAGAATCCCGCTTCTGCGATGAGCGCGGCGAGCTGGCGGTTGGGAGTGCGCGGCGCGGGTCGTTCCGTCATCTGCGGTGCGGTCTCCTGCCTTTCGGGCACCCACGTCGCCGCGTGGATGCCCGGATTGCCTGTGAGCAGCCTTTACGGCCTCATGAACGGCGCGAATGTAGCGGAGAGTGAGCAGCCGGCCGCGGTATTCGCCAGCCATTCATCCGATCGTGTGAGGATTGCCCGTAAGGCTGACGCCCGTCGACCGGACGTACAGTGGCGTGGGCACGTTTCGTGCCTTACGACCTTCCAGGGAGGCGCTTGCCGTGAGTGGGTTGCGGTTCGTCCGCATGGGATTCGGTACCGAGGCCGTGGACTACCAGGTGGCCTGGGACGAGCAGCGCCGGGTGCACGCCGCCCGGTTCGCGGACGAGGTCCCCGACACCGTGCTGCTCCTGGAACACCCGCCGGTCTACACGGCCGGCCGGCGCACCGAGGACAGCGAGCGCCCGCTCGACGGCACGCCCGTGATCGACGTGGACCGCGGTGGCAAGATCACCTGGCACGGCCCCGGCCAGCTGGTCGGCTACCCGATCCAGAAGCTGCCCCGCCCGGTGGACGTGGTGGCCCACGTACGCCGCCTCGAGGAGGCGCTGATCCGCGCCTGCGCGGAGTTCGGGCTGGAGACCACCCGGGTCGAGGGCCGCAGCGGGGTGTGGGTCCTCGGCGACCCGGTCGAGCAGCGGCCGTCGCCGGGCGGGCTGTCGCTGGACTTCGACCCTCGGCTGAACGACGACGAGTTCGACCCGCGGCTCAACGGCCCGGAGTACGCCCCCTCCAACGCCGGCCAGCGCCGCGAGGACCGCAAGATCGCCGCGATCGGCATCCGGGTCGCCAAGGGCGTCACGATGCACGGCTTCGCCCTGAACGTGAACCCCGACAACAAGTGGTTCGACAAGATCATCCCCTGCGGGATCCGCGACGCGGGCGTCGCCTCCCTGGCGGGCGAGCTGGGCCGGGACGTGACGATCGGGGAGGTCCTGCCGGTGGTCGAACGCCACCTGCGGGACGTACTGGAGAACGCGGAGCCGAAGCCGCGGGAGATCGAGAAGACGCCGGCGTGAGGCGGCCCGTCCGGAGCTTCCCGTCCGGAGGCTCGGGGACGAGGCCGCCGGGCCGGAGCGGGGGCCTGGGGGCATGACCCCCAGGGAAGGGAAGGGTAGGGGCGCCGAGGGCGGAAGAACCCCCGGCGTACCCTGGGGGACACCGAAGAATCAATCGCTAGGGAGCCGGTCGTGTCCGCAGTCGCACCCGACGGACGCAAGATGCTGCGCCTGGAGGTCCGCAACAGCCAGACCCCCATCGAGCGCAAGCCCGAGTGGATCAAGACCCGGGCGAAAATGGGTCCCGAATACACGAAGATGCAGAACCTCGTGAAGAGCGAGGGCCTGCACACGGTCTGCCAGGAAGCCGGCTGCCCGAACATCTACGAGTGCTGGGAGGACCGCGAGGCCACCTTCCTCATCGGCGGCGACCAGTGCACCCGGCGCTGCGACTTCTGCCAGATCGACACCGGCAAGCCCGAGGCCCTGGACCGCGACGAGCCGCGCCGCGTGGGCGAGTCCGTGGTCACCATGGACCTGAACTACGCCACCATCACCGGCGTCGCGCGCGACGACCTGGAGGACGGCGGCGCCTGGCTGTACGCCGAGACCGTGCGCCAGATCCACCAGCAGACCGCCGGCCGCGAGGGCGGCCGTACGAAGGTCGAGCTGCTGGCCCCCGACTTCAACGCCGTTCCCGAGCAGCTGGCGGAGGTCTTCTCCTCCCGCCCCGAGGTGTTCGCGCACAACGTCGAGACGGTCCCCCGGATCTTCAAGCGGATCCGCCCCGGCTTCCGCTACGAGCGCTCCCTGAAGGTCATCACCGAGGCCCGCGACCACGGCCTGGTCACCAAGTCCAACCTCATCCTCGGCATGGGCGAGACCCGCGAGGAGGTCAGTGAGGCGCTCAGGCAGCTGCACGAGGCGGGCTGCGAGCTGGTCACCATCACCCAGTACCTGCGCCCGTCGGTGCGCCACCACCCCGTCGAGCGGTGGGTCAAGCCGCACGAGTTCGTCGAGCTGAAGGAGGAGGCCGAGCAGATCGGCTTCTCGGGCGTGATGTCCGGCCCGCTGGTACGGTCCTCCTACCGCGCCGGGCGCCTGTACCAGATGGCCGTCGAGAAGCGGGGCTCCTACGTCGCCGCCCAGGCGGTCTGACGACGGGTGACACCCCGTCACCGGCCTTGCCCCGCAAGCGGGCGGGCAAGCGTGTGAATTCGGGCACAGGAATCTACCGTCCGGTAATGGCCGATACGACGCGGCCCTGACCGTCGCCGCAGATGAGGGCGTCCGTCGGGGCCGCGTCACCCTTCCGGCCCGCGATGTCGAGGCTTCATCGCCGTTTGACCGGTCGGTCACGCCCTGGTAACACCAATCAGTGACTCTGGACTCACACCACGTACCCCGGCAGCCGCTACGAGGGGGGACCTCCACCATGCAGGCCGCGCCCGTTCGCGCCACCGCGATCCCGTCCTTCACCGACGCACTGCGTGCGGTCGAGTCCCTGCTCATGAGCAGGGGCCAGCGCACCGCCCGTCGCAACGCCTGGACCTCCGTCCTGGAGGACCGCCGCCGCGCCAAGGACCGTGTCGAGGCCCAGCGCGTCCTCGACCAGTTCCCCACCGTCCGCCCCTGACCGTCCCTCCCCCGCCCCGCCCGCACGGGCCGTACGGGCACTGCCGTCGTCGGCCGCCCGTGGAGCCACGTAGACTTCGTGGCATGGCGAGGAAGGACAACGCAGCCACGGCTGCCAACCCCGGGCGACTGAAGCAGATCGCCCTGACCTACCAGATGACCCGCAAGGCCGACAGCAAAATCGGTCTGGTACTCGCGGGTGTCTTCATCATCACCTTCGGGGTCCTCCTCGGGATCGGCTTCGCGATCGGGCACCCGGTCTACCTGGGCATCCTGGGCGTGCTGCTCGCCTTCCTCGCGACGGCGATCGTCTTCGGACGCCGGGCCGAGCGTGCCGCGTTCGGGCAGATGGAGGGCCAGCCGGGCGCCGCCGCGGCGGTCCTGGACAATGTGGGCCGCGGCTGGACCACCACCCCGGCGGTGGCCATGAACCGCAGCCAGGACGTGGTGCACCGCGCGGTCGGCAAGGCCGGCATCGTGCTGGTCGCCGAGGGCAACCCGAACCGGGTGAAGTCCCTGCTCGCCGCCGAGAAGAAGAAGATGAACCGGATCGTCGCGGACGTCCCGGTGCACGACCTGATCGTGGGCAACGGCGAGGGCCAGGTCCCGCTGAAGAAGCTGCGCACGACCATGCTGAAGTTCCCGCGTGTGCTGACCGGCCCGCAGGTCACCACCACCAACGACCGGCTGCGCGCCCTGGGCGACCTGATGAGCAACATGCCGCTGCCGAAGGGGCCCATGCCCAAGGGCATGCGGATGCCGAGGGGCGGCCCGAAGGCCCGCTGACCCCGCGCACGCGACGCCTGCGACGACGTCTGACGACGAGGGGGCGCCCGGATATTCCGGGCGCCCCCTCGTCGTCAGACGTCGTGGAACCTCAGATCCGCACCTCCACCGTGCCCGCCAGCCGGTCGTGCAGGCCACGGCCGTCGCGGTCCCAGATCAGGGCGGGGACGGCGAGGCACAGCAGCACCGTGCGCAGCGCGGCGCGCAGCGGCTGCACACGGCCGGTGCCCAGGGCGAGGACGCGCAGACCGAACAGGCGCTTGCCCGGCGTGAAGCCGACCGTGCCGAGCGTGAGGACGCCGAGCACCAGGAAGAGGAGCAGCGCCCAGTTGCTGGTGGCCTGGTCGTACCCGCCGGTGATCAGACCGTCCGCGATCAGCAGGCACAGCGCCCAGTCGACGGCGAGGGCGCCGAGACGCCGGCCCGGACGGGCGATCGAGCCCGATCCCTCCTCCGGCAGCCCCAGTCGTTCACCCGGGTAACCGAAGTCGGCACCGGCGTCCTCCATGGCCGCGCGCGGCCCCGACAGCCATGATCCCATTGCTTGCCTGTTGTCCACGTGTCCACCGTACTGCGACGCCGAAAGCGAGGAGGCCGTCGGGGTGTCCAGGACCGTGACCCGCGCCCGGGCCGGTTAACTTCTGCGAAACAAACGGGTCACGCCCGGGAAATCACCCGTCCCTAAGGTCGAAACAGCGTGCGCCGCGCACCGGCCGCACCATCGATCTACCACCCCGGCGGGACGGTCGGGAGCAGGAGGAGCTGAATGTTCCAGAACGCCGACGAGGCCAAGAAGTTCATCGCGGACGAGGACGTCAAGTTCGTCGACATCCGATTCTGCGACCTGCCGGGCGTCATGCAGCACTTCACGGTGCCCGCCGAAGCGTTCGACCCCGACGAGGAGCAGGCGTTCGACGGGTCCTCGATCCGCGGCTTCCAGGCCATTCACGAGTCCGACATGTCCCTGCGCGCCGACCTGTCCACCGCGCGCGTGGACCCGTTCCGCCGGGACAAGACCCTCAACATCAACTTCTTCATCCACGACCCGATCACGGGCGAGCAGTACTCCCGTGACCCGCGCAACGTGGCGAAGAAGGCCGAGGCGTACCTGGCCTCCACCGGGATCGCCGACACCGCGTACTTCGGTCCCGAGGCCGAGTTCTACGTCTTCGACTCCGTCCGCTTCCGGACCGCCGAGAACGAGTCCTACTACCACATCGACTCCGAGGCCGGCGCCTGGAACACCGGCGCGCTGGAGGACAACCGCGGCTACAAGGTGCGGTACAAGGGCGGCTACTTCCCGGTCCCGCCGGTCGACCACTTCGCCGACCTGCGCGCCGAGATCTCCCTGGAGCTGGAGAAGAACGGCCTGAAGGTGGAGCGGCAGCACCACGAGGTGGGCACCGCCGGCCAGGCCGAGATCAACTACAGGTTCAACACGCTGCTCGCCGCCGCCGACGACCTGCAGCTGTTCAAGTACATCGTGAAGAACGTCGCCTGGCGCAACGGCAAGACGGCGACCTTCATGCCGAAGCCGATCTTCGGCGACAACGGCTCGGGCATGC
>NZ_JUJA01000163.1:5486-27353 GCF_001906585.1 Streptomyces kebangsaanensis
GCTGTTCTACGACGAGGCCGGCTACGCGGGCCTGTCGGACACCGCCCGCTACTACATCGGCGGCATCCTCAAGCACGCCCCGGCGCTGCTGGCCTTCACCAACCCGACGGTGAACTCGTACCACCGCCTGGTGCCGGGCTTCGAGGCCCCGGTGAACCTGGTGTACTCGCAGCGCAACCGCTCCGCCGCGATGCGCATCCCGATCACCGGCTCCAACCCGAAGGCCAAGCGCGTGGAGTTCCGCGCCCCGGACGCCTCCGGCAACCCGTACCTGGCCTTCGCGTCGCTGCTGCTGGCCGGTCTGGACGGCATCAAGAACAAGATCGAGCCGGCCGAGCCGATCGACAAGGACCTGTACGAGCTGGCGCCCGAGGAGCACGCCAACGTCGCCCAGGTCCCGACCTCGCTGGAGGCCGTCCTCCGGGCTCTGGAGGAGGACCACGAGTTCCTGCTCCAGGGCGATGTGTTCACGCCCGACCTGATCGAGACGTGGGTCGACCTCAAGCGCACGACCGAGATCGCCCCGCTGCAGCTGCGTCCGCACCCGCACGAGTTCGAGCTGTACTTCGACGTCTAGAGCGCGGCACCCGGGCAGCCGGGATGCGCAGGGCCGAGGGCCGCCACCCGTGACGCACGGGTGGCGGCCCTCGGCCGTACCGCGTTCAGCGGACTACGATCACGACCGGGCTGTTGTAGCCGTAGCCGTAGCCGTAGGGGAGGAAGCCTCCACGGCCGAAGCCGCCGCAGTAGCCGGACCACCAGCCGCCGTAGTAGCAGCCGCCGCCATGACCGACACTGGTGGAGACATGGGCCGGGGTCGCTGCCGAGGCCGTGCCCGCCGCACCGATGGCGGCGCCACCGGCCAGCAGAACACCGGCTGCGGACATCGCGAAGAGACGCCTCGCACGTTGTGCTTTCATGGAATACCTTCCTTTCCACCCTCCCGTACGGCGTTCGCGCACAGGCCGGATGGCCGCGGCCGCAGCGGGAAAGGTACGGCGACGCGGTCGTAGGTGTTGCCGCCTGCTGAGCGCGGCCTTCACCAAAAAAGGCTAGACGTGTGCCGTTCGCGCGGCATCTCGGAGACGGAGGGCGGGAGTCGGCGGCACGCGGCCTCGAAAGGTGAACGGGGATGACGGGGACGTCCGGGCAGGACGACTGGGAGCGCGAGTTCGATCACCGGTGGGCGAACGCCGCCGAGCACAAGGAGCCCTCCGCCCGGGCCCGTATGCTCGCCGCCCGCTGGAAGGACGACCCGCCGGGCCCGGTCCCGTTCCGCGCAGGCCCGGACCCGGTCGCACCGCGCCGCTCGTCGTGGATGTCCACCGTCGTGGTGCTCGGCTGCGTCGCCGCGGTGATCGTGCTCCTCGGCTACGCCCGGACGCACGCCTGGCGCTGAGGGGCGCCGAGGCCGCACGGGGCCGGGGCCTTTGCCGCTCCTGGGTCCGCACGGGACCACTGCATGGGCATCCGCAGGTGCACACTGGATGGCGGGACGAGTGCCTGACTGTGCCGAGTGCCTGACTGTGCGGGGTGATGCAAGATGCAGAGCCGCTTCCGGAGCGACCGACGGCTGACCGTGCGCATGGGGATCACGCTGTTCCTGCTCGGACTGCTGTACGTGGCGTTCGTGGCCGCGCTGATCGTGCTGCTGAAGTCCTGGGTGCTGGTCGTGGTGGTCGCGGCGGCCGCCCTCGCCGCCCAGTACTGGTTCTCCGACCGGATCGCGCTGTACGCGATGCACGGCCGGGTGGTGGAGCGGGAGGAGTATCCCGAGCTGCACGCGGTGGTCGACCGGCTGTGCGCCATCGCGGACATGCCCAAGCCGGTGGTCGCCGTGTCCAACATGGACATGCCGAACGCGTTCGCGACGGGACGGAACCCGGACAACGCGGTGGTGTGCGTGACGACCGGGCTGCTCCGGCGCCTGGAGACCTCGGAGCTGGAGGGCGTGCTCGCGCACGAGCTGTCCCACGTGGCGCACAAGGACGTCGCCGTGATCACGGTCGCCTCCTTCCTCGGCGTGATCGCGGGACTGGTCGTACGGTTCGCCTTCTACTCGGAGCTCTTCGGCGGGCGGGGCCGCAAGGACCAGAACACCCTGGCCGTGTTCGCCATGGTGATGGGCGTCTCGGCGGCGGTGTACGCGATCAGCTTCCTCCTCATCCGGGCCCTGTCCAGGTACCGGGAGCTGGCCGCGGACCGGGCGGCGGCGCTGCTGACCGGACGGCCCTCGGCACTGGCGTCCGCGCTGACCAAGGTCACGGGCGACATCGCGAGGATCCCGTCCGAGGACCTGCGCACCGCACAGGCCTTCAACGCCTTCTACTTCACTCCGGCGCTGGGCTCCGACCCCGGTGTCGCCCGGCTCTTCTCCACCCACCCGAGCCTGGAGCAGCGGCTGGAGCAGCTGGGCCGGATCTCCGCCGAGCTGGGTGAGGCCGCGGCGCCGGGGAAGGCGGGCTGAGGATGGGACTCCTGGACATCCTGCTCGGCCGTTCGAAACCCGCCCTGCCCGACCTGGACCAGCTGTTCGCACTGCCGTCGGCGGCCATCACGCTGCAGGCGGCGGCCGGCTTCACCCCGACCGGGCAGGGCGCAGTGTGCTTCGCCACGGTCGAGGGCGCGGCCTTCGAGCAGGCCCACCGCGAGGTCCAGGCCCTCCTGGACGCCGACGCCGGCCGCTCCGGCCCGCCCGTGGAACTCTCCCAGGACTCCTACGGCTACTCCTGGCTGGTCTCCCGCCGCACCCCGGACCAGCTGCCGGACCTGGTCAACGACCTGCACGCCGTGAACAGCGCGATGGAGGTCAACGGCTTCGGCCCCCAGCTGCTGTGCTCCCTGGTCGGCTTCCACGACGACACCGGCCGCCGCCTGGCGCTGGTGTACCTGTACAAGCGAGGAGCCTTCTACCCCTTCGCCCCGCTCCCCGGCCAGGCCCAGCGCCGCGACAACGCGCTCGAACTCCAGATGAAGGCCCTCCTGGCGAACGACCTGCGCGTCGAACAGGACCTGAGCCGCTGGTTCCCGGTGTGGGGCGCCCCCGGCCTGTAATCCCAGCGATCCGTGCGGGCGCTGTGAGTGAATGACCGGATGAGTGAACTCTCCTCCTTCGGTCACGACCATGACGGCGAACGGCTCAGCGGAGTGTACGGCGACGGCGGCGGCGATGACGGCGCCCGCGACCGGCCCGGCGTCGTCCTGCTGCACGGCGCGGGCACCAGCGGCAAGGAGCGGCTGCTGCCGCTGCTCGCCGAGTTCACCGCCCGCGGCTGCCGCGGTGTCGCGTTCGACTTCTCGGGGCACGGCGACAGCACCGGCGCGCTGCGGGAGCTGAGCCTGCGCCGGCGGTTCGAGCAGGCGGTCACCGTGATCGACGAACGGCTGCCCGCGGGCAGCCCGCTGGTCCTGGTCGGATTCAGCATGAGCGGCCAGACCGTGGCCGACCTGGCTCGGCACTACGGGGAGCGGGTCGTGGCGCTGGGCCTGTGCGCGCCGGCCGTCTACGCCGGTGAGGCGTGGGACGTGCCGTTCGGCACGGGCGACGGGCGGTTCAGCGAGATCATCCGCCGCCCCGGCAGCTGGCGTACGGCCCCCGCGCTCGACGTGCTGCGCGCCTACGAGGGCCGGGCGGTGCTCGCGGTGCCCGGCACGGACGCCGTCATCCCGCCCGCCGTCACCGAGGCCGTCCAGGAGGCGCTGAGCGCCCGCGCCCAGTTCACCCGCCTGGAACTCCCCGACGCCGGACACGCGCTGGGGCTGTGGTTCCACGACCGCCCGGACGACCGGCGGGGCTTCGTGGACGCGGTGCTGACGGGGCTGGGCGAGGGCGGCTGGACGGCGACGAGGGCATGGGTGGCCAAGCAGCTGCCGCAGGGCCGCACCGTACGCGGCACCGCCCTGCTGCGGGGCGGCTGGAGCTCGCAGATGCGCGCGCTCACGCTCGACGACGGCACCGGCCTGGTGCTGCGGACCTTCGTGAAGCCCTTCTTCCGGCGCCACGCGCCCGGACTGCTCACCCGTGAGGCCGCCGTCCTGGCGCTGCTGGCCGGCCGGGACGGCATCCCGGTGCCCGCGCCGGTCGCCGTCGACGCCACGGCCGAGCACTGCGACCACCCCTCCCTGCTGATGTCCGTGCTCCCGGGCCGGGTACGGGTCGACGAGGAGGACCTGGCGGCGCGTACGGACCTGCTGGCGGCACAGCTCGTGCGGATCCACGGTGTCGTGCCGGACGAGCGCCCGCGGCGGTACCAGGCGTGGACGTCACCGGAGCGGGTGCGCGCCCGGCCGGGGGCGCTGTGGGAACGCGCGGTGGACGTGCTCCGCCGAGAGCCCCCGTCGTACGAGGGCTGCTTCCTGCACCGTGACTTCCACCCCGGGAACGTGCTGTTCACCGGTGCGGGTGACGATCTGCGGATCAGCGGCGTCGTCGACTGGGTGGAGACCTCCTGGGGCCCCGCCGACCTGGACGTGGCCCACTGCTCGACGGCGCTCGCGCTGCTGCACGGCCCCGGGCACGGCCTGCGTTTCCGGGACCGCTACGAGGCCCACGGCGGGCGGCCGCTCGCCGACGGCCCCGACCACCTGTACTGGCGGCTGCTCGACGCCCTGTCCTACGCCCCCGACGCGGCCAAGCTCGCCGGTCCCTGGCGCGAGCTGGGGCGGACCGACCTCACCGAGGAGGTGCTGGGCGACCGGCTGGAGGCGTACGTGCGCGGGCTGCTGGAGCGCCACGGCTGACATGGACCCGGTGGCGGGGGCCGGATGTCGGTGGTGTCGGGGAGGATGCAGTCAGGACGACTACGGGTGGAGGTCCGATGGGTGGGAAGCCGCGGTACGTCGGGGTGGCGGAGCGACGGGCGAGGCTGGCGTGGCGGCACCGGCTGGCCGGCGGGGCGGGGGCGGCGACGCCGGAGGAGGTCGCCCAGTCGCTGGTGGCGTTGCACGGGACGGATCCGGCGACCGTGTACCTGGGGGTGGGCGCCCGGCTGGCGGAGCCGGGCGGGACGGTGCCGGCCACGGAGCGCGCGCTGTACGAGGACCGCACGCTGGTGCGCATGCACGGCATGCGGCACACCGTGTTCGTCTTCCCCGCCGGGCTGACCGCCGTGGTGCACGCCTCGACCGGTCTCGCCGTCGCCGCCAGGGCGCGGGCCGCGCTGATCAAGGACATGGCCAAGGCCGGTGCGCCGGACGCGACGTGGCTGAAGGAGGTCGAGGAGTCGACGCTGGCCGCGCTGGCCCGCCGCGGACAGGCCACGGCGGCCGAACTCGCCCAGGACGAACCCCGGTTGCGGGAGCAGTTCGTGTACGCGGCCGGGAAGAGCTACGAGGGCGTGCACACGGTCTCGTCCCGGCTGCTGCGCCTGCTGGGCGTGGAGGGCAAGGTGGTGCGGGGCCGGCCGCTCGGGTCCTGGACGTCCTCGCAGTTCCGCTGGGCCCTCGCCCCCGAGCATCCCGGACTGGAGGTCGCCGCCGCCCAGACCGGTCTGCTGCGCCGCTGGCTGGCGTCCTGCGGCCCGGCGACCGAGGCCGACCTGAAGTGGTGGACGGGGTGGCGGGTGACGGACGTACGGCGGGCGCTGGCCGCGGCGGGGGCGCGGGAGGTGAGGGTCGACGAGGGCACGGCGTACGTCGCCGAGGACGACGTCGACCCGGTGGCCGGGCCGGCCGAGCCGTGGGCGGCGCTGCTGCCGGCCCTCGACCCCACGGCGATGGGCTGGCAGCAGCGGGACTGGTACCTGCCGCCGGAGCTGTGGCCCTCCTTGTTCGACCGCAGCGGCAACGTGGGGCCGACGGTGTGGTGGAACGGCCGGGTGGTCGGCGCCTGGGCCCAGCGCCCCGACGGCGAGATCGTCTGGCGGATCCTGGACCGGGAGGGGGCGGGCGCGGAGGCGGACGCGGCGATCGCCCGGCAGGCGGAGGGCCTGCGGGGCCTACTGGGCCCGACGAGGGTCACACCGCGCTTCCGGACGCCGCTGGAGAAGGAGCTGGCGGCATAGCGCAGGACTCGCCGGGCACCCCGCGGGGCGCCCGGCGGTCCCGGCTCAGCGCGAGTACCGCATCAGCGCCCGCACCATGTGGCACGTCGTGTCCGACGGCGGGTGGACGCCGATGAGTTCCGCGGCGCTGCGGATGGTCTCGTCGCGGGCCTGGTTCGGCAGGTAGACGCCCGAGTCGAGCAGGGCGATGGCGAGGCGCATCGCCTTCAGGCGGCGGTTGTGGGTGACGTACCACTCGCGCGGACGCCCCGCCGGCAACGGCCGCTTCTGCACGGGCTCGTAGGGCAGGTCGAGCAGGACGGGACGCTTCGCGGTGGACTGGGTCGGCAGCGGCTTCGGCTTCAGTGCGGCAGCGGGCACAGGCATCCTCCTGTCGCGTGGGGAGCGCCGTGGAAGGACCCGGCGGCACTCTCGAACACTGCTTCCAGTCTACTGCCCGGCACTGACATCCAGGGGGTTCGCGGAACCCGTAAATGCGCAGGTGAGCCGATCAATTGGCGTCCTGTCACAGCAGTTCCGCAAGATGCCCGCGAGGCTGCAGAAATTCGAACAACCCCGTCCGCTCGACGGACGGGGGCCTCATGCGGCCGGCGGCTGGACGTAGTCCTCCAGGCGCGCCACGGTGAACCCTTGTTCCTGTATGCGCTTGAGCAGGTTGGCGAACATCTCCGTCATCGTGGTGCCCTTGAGCTCCTCGGGTCCGCGGAAGTGGGCGAGGATGATGTCGCCGGGGCGCAGTTTCCTGTCCGCCGCCTGGTACTGCATGTTGGTGATCTGCATGGATTCCCGCCACCAGACGATCGCGCGGGGCCCGCACTCCCCCACCGCGGTCCTGGTGTCGGCGTTGTACGCGCCGTAGGGCGGGCGGAACAGCAGGGGTGCGGTGCCGTACTGCTCGGTGAGGACCTTCTGGTTGCCGCACACCTCTTCCCTCTGGCGGGTCAGGGGGACGGTGTTCATGGCGGGGTGGTGCAGCGTGTGGTTCTGGATGTGGTTGCCCAGCGCCTGCAGGTGCTTGAAGTACGTGTAGTCCGATTTGATGGCGTCGTCGGTCAGGAACATGGTGATCGGTATCCGCAGGTCCCGCATCATCGCTATGAACTCCGGGTCCTTCTCCGCTCCGTCGTCGACGGTGATGAAGACGACCTTCTGCGAGGTCGGTATGCGCGAGATGACCGGGACGGCGCCGGTGGCGGAGAGCTTGACGGGCCTGTCGGCCGGGGGCCCGGGGGGTGCGGGCAGCGGTTTCAGGCCCCACCTGTGCCAGTTGGCGCCGACGTCCGGCGTGGCGGTGGGAGTGCCTGTGGGGGCGGCTCGCTGCGTGGTGGGGACGGAGCCGACCCGGCCGCCCCCGTCCTCGCCCGCGCTCCCGCCCCCGGCACAGCCACCGACTGCCAGGGCCAGCGCGACCCCGCCCGCCAGCGATCCGTGGAACTTCCGCCTGTTGTGCCGCTTCACCGTGCCGGTCTCCCTGTGACTGCCGTGCCGTCCTTGGTCCACAGGAACGTTACGCAGTCGGGCGGGAGGGGCTTTCGATGGCTACCGTGGGCGCATGGAGATCTGGATCAATCCGGCCTGTTCCAAGTGCCGCGGCGCGATCAGCCTGCTCGACGCCGAGGGCGCCGACTACACCGTCCGCCGCTATCTGGAGGACGTGCCGACCGAGGAGGAGATCCGGGAGGTGCTCGAACGGCTCGGGCTGGAGCCGTGGGACATCACCCGGACGCAGGAGGCCGCCGCGAAGGAGCTCGGGGTGAGGGAGTGGCCGCGGGACGCCGACGCGCGTGACCGCTGGATCGCGGCACTGGCCGGGCATCCCCGGCTGATCCAGCGGCCGATCATCACGGCCGACGACGGCACGGCGGTGGTGGCGCGGACGGAGGAGGCGGTGCGGGAGGCGCTGGGGCGGAAGTAGGCCCTTGCCCATCCGAATGTGACGCAGGTTACGTCGACCGGCTCCCGCGACCGCTGAGTAACCTCGTTCGGCATCCCGTACATAGCGGCGTACGCTCCCCTACCTCTTGGAGGAGGCGCGCATGTCGCGCAGGAGAACTCTCAGCACGAAGAAGAAGATCGCACTGCTGGTCAGCGCCGCGGCGGTGGCGGGAGGCGGGGCCTTCGCCATGGCGGCCACGTCCAACGCCTCACAGCCGGACAGCGCGCGCACCCTGTCCGCCGGGGACTCGACGGTCTGTCAGGGGCTCTCCACCGCCCTCGGCAACAACCAGAAGTTCATCGATGACCAGCGGGCCAACCCGGACGCGCTGTCCGAGGCGCGGATCGCCAACCGCGAGGCGGTCATCGAGGAGATCAAGCGCAAGCAGGCCGCGTCCGGCTGCACGGTGGGGGAGTCGGCTCAGGACTCCCAGGCCGGGCAGCAGGCGCAGGACGGCCAGCAGAACGGCCAGCAGGCTGGTGAACAGGCCGGCGGTCAGGCGGGCGAGCAGGCCGGCGACGCGGGGAACGCGGGCGGTGGCGCCGCGGCGTCCGGCCAGCAGGTGTGCCAGGGCTCCACCGTCACGCTCTCCGGCGAGGGCGGTGCGCCGGCGGCGTCCAGCAACCAGTTCCCGGCGGGTACGACGCTGAAGGTCACCAACCTGGACAACAACAAGTCCACCACGGTGAAGGTCACCTCCGTCTCCGGCAGCTGCGTCCTGCTCAACAACACGGCCTTCGAGGAGGTCCGCGAGCCCGGCAAGTTCCTGATCCGCCGCGCGCTGATCGAAAAGGTGGGGTGACGCTCACCCCGGCAGCGTCCAGACAGGCCATCGGACCGGCGACCGTACGGGGGGACCGCCGGCCCGGTGGCCCGGGCTTGTGCCGGGAAGCCGGGAAAGCGTCCAAGCAGCGGAAGGGGGCTCCTGCCGGGGCGCGGGGTCTGCTTCAATGAGGGCATGACCGGCCTTCAGAAGCGCATCGCGACGGGTCGCCATGACCTCGAGCCCTTCTGGCCTTCACGTCAGCACCACGACTTCGACCGGGTGTGTTGCCGCACGCGGAGCGCGCCGGCCCTGTAGAGCCGTACATTCCGGCCTCCGGCCCGCGCGGAACGACGTACGTCCCTCGGCGCGCCCGCTCACGAACTCGCGGCCGTCGATTCTCCGGCGAACCTCTCGCGCGAAAGAGCTGACGTCTCATGGCGACCACCCGTTCTCTGACCCCCGCCTCCTCCCCCTCCCTCTCCCCCGCCCCGCACCGGCTGCGCGGCGTGGAGCGGGACACGACCCCGGACGTCGCGGACCTGCTGCCGCCGGGCTCCACCTGGCTGCCGGCTCCGCGGCACGCCCTGCCCACGCTGCCGGGCAGGCCGCCGATGGTCGGCTATCTGGTGCTGGTGCCCGCGGACCAGCAGTCCCCGTTCCCGCCGGTGACGGTGCCCGAGCGGCCGGAGGCCGGTGAGGCCGCCGACGGGGGCGGCGACCCGCCCGTCCGCATCGACACCGCACGGCGCACCGCCGAGGTGGCCGGGCGCGAACTCGACCTCACCTACCTGGAGTTCGAGCTGCTGGCACACCTCGTCGCGCACCCGCACCGCGTCCACACCCGTGACCACCTGGTCACCACGGTCTGGGGCTACGGCCACGTGGGCGACGGCCGCACCGTCGACGTCCACATCGCCCGCCTGCGCCGCAAGCTGGGCGCCGAGCACCGCACGGCGATCCGGACGGTACGCCGCGTGGGCTACAAGTACGTTCCGCCGGCCGGGAGTTGATCCTCTGCCGACAGCAGATCACTGTTCCCTCCCCCGGCTCCGGCGGGCACAGTCACCCGTATGAGACTTCTGGTGCTGGGTGGTACGGAGTTCGTCGGGCGGGCCGTGGCCGAGACGGCGGCCGGGCGCGGCTGGGACGTGACGGTTTTCAACCGGGGGCGGAACGCGCCCGTCCCCGGGACGCGGTCCCTGCGCGGCGACCGCACCGCGCCCGACGGGCTCGCGGCGCTCACGGACGGCACGTGGGACGCGGTCGTCGACACCTGGTCGGCCGCGCCCCGCGCGGTCCGGGAGGCGGCGCGGCTGCTGCGGGGGCGCGCCGGACGGTACGTGTACGTGTCGAGCCGCTCCGTCTACGCCTACCCCCCGGCGGGCAGGCTCACCGAGGAGGCGTCGCTGGTCGAGGACGCCTCGGCCGACGCCGAGCAGACCGAGTACGCGCGGGACAAACGGGGCGGCGAACTGGCCGCCGTCGATGCCTTCGGCGCGGACCGCTCCCTGCTGGTGCGGGCCGGGCTGATCCTCGGCCCGTACGAGAACGTCGGCCGGCTGCCCTGGTGGCTGACCCGGATCGCCCGCGGCGGCCCGGTCCTGGCGCCCGGCCCGCGCGAGCTGCCTCTGCAGTACATCGACGTGCGCGACCTCGCCGAGTGGATCCTCGGAGCGGTGGAGCGAGGGCTCGGCGGTCCGTACAACCTGGTGAGCCCGCCCGGGCACACGACGATGGGCGAGTTCCTCGAGGCGTGCGTCCGCGCCACCGGCACGGACGCACGGCTGCACTGGACCGACCCGGAGGCCGTCCTCGGTGCCGGGATCGATCCGTGGGTCCAGCTGCCGGTGTGGGTGCCGCCGGGCGGCGAGATGTACGACGCCCTGCACCGCGCGGACGTCTCGCGAGCGCTGGAGGCGGGGCTGGTGTGCCGGCCGGTCGGCGAGACCGTGTCCGACACCTGGACGTGGCTGCAGGACATCGGCGGCATGGCCCCGCAGCGCCCGGACCGGTCGTTCAAGGGACTCGATCCGGCGCTGGAGGCGAGGGTGCTCGGAGCGGCCGGCCACTGACCACTGCAGGTGAGGTCAGAGCAACTAGCTGTGTAAAAACGGCAGTTGAAACGTGTTCGGTCAAAGAATCCCGCATCAATTCGTGAGTCGGTTGAACACTCCTGGGACCGCGTCCGTATGGAAGGGAGCCGCTTCACTCCTGTCGGGCGCCTCGATGCTGCCCCGCAAGGAAGTCAGAGGAGTTCCATGGGACGCAACACACGAAAACGCCGTATGCCGCTGGCCGCCAAGGTCGTAGCCGGGACGGCGGCCCTAGCGCTCGGTGGGGGCGGGCTGGTCTGGGCGAACTACAACGCTTCCGCGCACGAGTCGAAGAACAACGCGTGGGGCAGCCAGACGAAGGCCGCGAGCGCACAGGTCGCGACGATCTCGTGCCCGGACATCGGCCAGAGACTCACCGACGTGCCGCAGCAGGCCCGCGGGGAGGTCGATGGCGAACTCGCCACGCTCGACCGCCAGATCACCGAGGCCTACCAGCGCCTGGCGACCACACGGGACGCCCAGGCCAGGGACGCGAGTTTCGTCCAGAACTCCATTCTGGGCCCGCTGAAGGACCGGCGGAAGGTGATCATCGACCGGATCAAGCTGGAGATCAACCGGGCGGGTGGCAACGCCCCCGGCGACCTGGACAATCTCACCAACTGCACCGGCACCCCCGCGGACCAGACGACCGTGGGCGGCGGCCAGGACGGCCAGGACGGTCAGGACGGCCAGAACGGCCAGGACGGCCAGAACGACGGCGGCCAGCAGGGCGACAACAACGGCGGCCAGGACAACGGCGGTCAGGACAACGGTGGCCAGGACAACGGTGGCCAGCAGGGCGACAACGGCCAGGGGGGCATCGGCGGTCAGGCCGGCAACGGCCCGGTCGCGGCGGACTTCGTGGACATCACCACGGTCCAGCCCAACGTCCCGCCGAAGCCGCGCAAGAAGCGCAACGCCTCGACCGGTACGTTCACCACGGTCTGCGGTGTGAACGCCAACGGGAACCACAACACCGACAACGTGATCGTGGCGCCCGGCGTGAAGAACGGCGCGCACCACCTGCACGACTACGTCGGCAACCAGAAGATCGACGCGTTCGCCAGCAACGACACGTTCCTGCAGGGCGGCACCAGCTGCCAGAACAAGGACGACCTGTCGTCGTACTACTGGCCGGTGGTCCGCGTCCAGGACGGTTCGCAGGCCTTCGACCAGAACGCGGACGGCGGTGGCAAGGAGGGCAACGTCGGCCGGATCCTGAAGCCGCTCCAGGCCCAGATCAAGTACGTCGGCAGCCCGACCGGCAAGGTCGTCGCGATGCCGCAGTTCCTGCGCATCATCACCGGTGACGCCAAGACCACGACCAACGGTCTGGCGAACGCCAACGCGCACTGGAGCTGCACCGGCTTCGAGAACAAGGTCCAGCTGACGGAGCAGTACCCGATCTGTCCGCAGGGCAGCAAGATGGTCCGTACGTTCGCCTTCCAGAGCTGCTGGGACGGGCAGAACATCGACAGCGCCAACCACCGTACGCACATCGACTTCGCCGACGCCAACGGCAACTGCAAGAACGGCTTCAAGCGGATCCCGCAGCTGACGATGCGTCTGGTCTACGACGTGCCGCGGCCGACCATCGAGAACGGCGTGGTGACGAACGCCTACGCGGTGGACGGCTTCCCGGAGCAGCTCCACAAGGCGCACACCGACCACGACGACTTCATCAACATCACGCAGAACGGCCTGGCGAACAAGATCGCCAACTGCGTCAACTCGGGCCGGAACTGCCGGTGACACGACCGGACCGGTGACCTACTGAAGAAGGCCGGCGGCGGGATCTCCCGCCGCCGGCCTTCGCCGTGTGCGCGCCCCGCGTGCGGGGCTCAGCCGCCGTGGGCGCTGTGGTCGGTGCCGACCTCCACGTCGCCGCCGAGGGTGCCGCGCAGCGCGGTCACCACGCTGTTGTCGCCGACGGCGACCCACTTGCGGCCGACGAGGTAGAAACCGCCGTAGTCCTTGGCGTCGTTCATCCACTCGCGCTGGCCGCGGTCGGTGGAGAAGGTCGCGAGGACGAACTTGCCGGTGGCGTTGGTGCAGATCGCCTGCCGGATCGTGTCGGCGTCGGTCTGCATGTCCGGCTCGCACTCCACCTCGGCGGCCAGGCTCTCCAGGCTGCCGGTCGCCGTCGGCGGCACCTTCGCCTCCCCGCCGCTCCCGGAGCCGCACCCCGCCAGCGCCAGCACCGCCGCGGCCCCGGCCACCGCAAGTATCGGTCGAGTCACCTTCATCGAGATTCCTTTGTGAATACCCCCACCTTCAGGTGGGGAGGGAACAAAGCCCTGCGGAGCAGGGCAGGAAAAAGCGATGCGCCACCAGGGCGGATCGCCGTCCGCCATCCGCAGCCCACAAGTTGACGTGATGCTTTGTGAGACATGGCGGGCAGTCAAGTGAAGCGGGCGTTCAAGTACCGCTTCTATCCGACCGATGCGCAGGCAGCCGAGCTGTCGCGCACGTTCGGATGCGTGCGCAAGGTCTACAACCTGGCGCTCGCCGCCCGCACCGAGGCGTGGGCGCGGCAGGAGCGGGTCAACTACAACCAGACGTCGGCGATGCTGACGGAGTGGAAGAAGACCGAGGAACTGGCGTATCTCAACGAGGTGTCCTCCGTCCCGCTCCAGCAGGCGCTGCGGCACCTGCAGGCGGCGTTCGCCGGCTTCTTCGGCAAGCGGGCCAGGTACCCGCGCTTCAAGTCGCGCAAGAAGTCGCGAAAGTCCGCTGAGTACACCACCTCGGCGTTCCGGTACCGGGACGGGGAGCTGACCCTGGCGAAGATGGACCAGCCGCTGGACATCGTCTGGTCCCGGCCGCTGCCCGAGGGTGCGGTGCCGTCGACAGTGACCGTCTCGCAGGACAGCGCCGGGCGCTGGTTCGTGTCGATGCTGTGCGAGGACCCGAGCGTGCGGCCGCTTCCGGCCACGAACACGGCGGTCGGGATCGACATGGGCCTGGACCACCTGCTGACCCTCTCGACGGGCGAGAAGATCGCCAACCCCCGGCACGAACGCAAGGACCGCGCCCGCCTCGCCCGGGCTCAGCGGGAGCTGTCCCGCAAGGCCCAGGGTGAGGGCGCCAACCGGGCCAAGGCACGCCGCAAGGTCGCCCGGATCCACGCCCGGATCACCGACCGCAGGCGTGACCACCTGCACAAACTCACCACTCGGCTCGTGCGTGAAAACCAAACGCTCGTGATCGAGGACCTGACCGTGCGCAACATGGTCAGGAACCGGAGCCTGGCCCGCGCCATCAGTGACGCGGCGTGGTCTCAGTTCCGGAGCCTTCTGGAGTACAAGGCCGCCTGGTACGGGCGGGACGTGATCGCCGTCGACCGGTGGTTCCCCTCCTCCAAGCTCTGCTCCCACTGCGGCATCCTCCAGCCGGAGATGCCGCTCAGCGTTCGCACCTGGACGTGCGCCTGCGGAACGACCCATGACCGGGACGAGAACGCGGCGAAGAACCTCCTGGCCGCCGGGCTGGCGGTGTCGGTCTGTGGAGCCGGTGTAAGACCTCAACGGAGAACTCCGGGCGGGCAGTCGGCAACAAAGCAGAAAACCTCACAGCGCGAGCCGTGAGAATCCCTTTCCTTCGGGAAGGGGAGAAGTCAACTGTTCCTCCGGTCGCCTTCCGGCACTGTCGTTCCTGGCGGCATGTCACAAGCAGGCCGTAGAGCCCCCAGGCAGGAGCCCACCCTATATACGGCCCAGAAGCGCACCATGCTCAATCCGGTGGCCCGCGACGGCACGCGCGTGCGAAAGTGAGCCGGTGAACCAGGACTGGGAAGACCGTGTGGCCGCCGCCTGGGCCCGCTTCGACGACTGCTCCGAGGACGAGGCCCCCGCGTTCCGGGCGGTGATCGACGCCCTTGTCGCCGAGCTGCCGGACGGCAGCCCGCTCGGCCCGTTCGAGCGGGCCTGCGCCTGGGACTCCACCGGCCGCTCGGACCGGGCCGTGCCGCTGTACCGGGAGGCGCTGGCCCTCGGGCTGGGCGGCTACCGGGGCCGCCGGGCGAAGATCCAGCTGGCCAGCTCGCTGCGGAACATCGGGGAACCGGAGGAGGGCGTCAAGCTGCTCACGCCCGAACTGGACGCGCCACCGGACGAGTTGGACGACGCGGTCCGGGCGTGTCTGGCCCTGTGCCTGTCCGGTCTCGGCCGCGACCGCGAGGGACTGTCCCTCGTCCTCGGCGCCCTCGCGCCCCACCTGCCCCGGTACCAGCGGTCGATGGCGAACTACGCCCGACTGCTGGTCGAGCCGGAGGACTGAATCCACAAGGCGACGGTGACCAACGGGCGGCCGGCTCGTTTGGCTGGGCGTGCAGTCACAGGATGTCGCCCCGCGTCACTCGTCCTCCTCCGGACCGGTCGTCGACGTCGAGCGGGCCGAGGCCGCGCTCGTCGAGCACTACCCACGGCTGGTCCGGCTCGCGTACCTGGTGCTGCCGCCGGGGCTCGGACGGCAGCGGCGGGTGCTGAGCGCGCACGCACTCGTGCAGCGGACGCTGCCGCGCGGGCGGTCGGCGTCCGGGGTCCCGGTCCACCCGGGCGGCCGCGAGACCGACCCGGGGTACGCCTTCGTACGGCTCCAGGTGCTGCGTACGGCGCTGGAGGCGGGCCGGCCGCTGAGGCGTACGGTGTGGCCCAAACGCGCCCAGCTGCCGCCGCTGCTGCCCACGGTGTGGGGCCTGCGGCTGTTCCCGCGCTCGGGCGGCGCCGACGAACTCGCCCTGGACCAGCGGCTGGCGTCCCTGTCCGGACCGGCCCGCGCCGCCTATGTGCTGCGCGGCCTGGAACGGCTCCCGGACCCCGTCGTGCACGAACTGCTGACGGCCGCGGGCGTGACCGACCCCGGTGCCGCGCTGCGCCAGGCCGACCGCGTGCCCGGCCACTACGCGCTGCTGGAGTCCCCCGAGTTCGACCCCTGCTCGCTGCAGGTCCGCCCCACCGACCTGATGCGGCGCAGGCAGCACAGCAGGGCCGCGCTCGCCGGTGCCGCGGCCCTCGCCGTGTGCGGCACCCTCGTCGCCCTGCCCCACGGCGGCTGGGGTCCCGACGGTGCCGCCGCCCCGGTGTACGCGAAGAACCCCTCCGCCGAGGCCGCGCTCGACCCGGCCAGGCTGACGAAGGTCTCCCCCACCGCCTGGCGGGCCTCCGCGCGCCTGGGCTTCTCCGTGTGGCCGGCGCGCGGCAGCCGCACCGGCGACACGGCCCTGCTGCGCCGCGCACTCGCCGTCTGGGCCCGCCCCGGCGAGTCCGTCCGGGTCTCCGTGACGCCCGGCACCCCCTCCGGCGGCCCCGCCGGACCACCCCAACTGCTCTACGCCGGCGACGTCGACAACGCGCGCGTGGTGATCTTCTACGACGGTCTGCGCATCGCCCGCTACGCCGAGCCGAAGGGCTCCACGGCCCAGGTCGCCCTGGACTTCGCCCGTGTCGACGGCGCCACCGGCGCGGAGGCCGCCGCGGTGGTGCTCGGCCGCTCCGACGGCAACGTCCGCTATCTGACGGCGCCCTGGGTGACCGGGGCGGCCGGGCGGGACCTGCTCAGGCCCGACTCCGAGGCCACCGACCTCGGTCTGAAGGACGGCGTCGCCCGGCCGCTGGCCGGCCCGGCCCGGAAGACCGGCCCCTGCACCTCGTGGAACGCGCTGCAGCTGACCGACGACTCCGGTACGCACCTGCTGAGCGACCTGGGGGAACTGGTCCCCGCCCGCCTCACCACCGGCAGCCCCGCCGACCCCCAGGAGGCGGCGGACGAGTCGGGGCGCCGCGCCTGGGCGCCGTTCGCCTGCTCGCTGGGCGCCGTGCGCGCACAGGGCGTACGGTCGGTCAACGCCTGGCAGTACGCCGGGCAGCCGCTGCCCGACGACAGCGGCACGGCCGAATGGGTGTGCACCCGCGCCGAGACCTGGCGCGGCACCGGCCCCCGGGTGCTGGCCCAGTTCCGCACCCCCGGCGGGAAGTACGGCACGGCCGTGGCCAGGGCCGAGGACGTGTCCGCGTGCGGCGCCCGCGATCCGCACGTGCTGGCCGGGGTGCTGTGGAAGTCGGAGGCCGGCACCTGGTACCTGCTCGCGGCCGGCACCGAGGACACCGCGTCGATCAGCGTGACGGGCGGCGTCCGCGCGACCTCCGAGAGCCACCTGCTCGCCGTACGGATCCGGCAGGGCGCCAGTGCGGACCTCACCGGGACACTGGACGACGGCACGCCCATCGGCGTACTGCGCCAGAGGTGAACACCGCGATCGGTCCGGTCCGTTCGCGGCCGGATTCGATCGGTAAGGTGTTCGTATGACTACCGGGGTTCGCCGCAGAATGGGAGTCGAGGAGCGACGGCAGCAGTTGATCGGCGTCGCCCTCGAACTGTTCAGCCGCCGCTCTCCCGACGATGTCTCCATCGACGAGATAGCGTCCGCGGCGGGCATCTCCCGCCCGCTGGTCTACCACTACTTCCCCGGCAAACTCAGCCTGTACGAAGCCGCGTTGAAGCGTGCCTCGGAGGATCTGGCGGGCCGGTTCGCGGAGCCGCACGAGGGCCCGCTGGGGGCGCGGCTGCTGCGGGTGATGCGCCGCTTCTTCGACTTCGTGGACGATCACGGTCCCGGTTTCTCGGCCCTGATGCGCGGCGGCCCGGCTGTCGGCTCCTCGACGACCAACGCGCTCATCGACTCCGTACGGCAGGCCGCGTACGACCAGATCCTGTCGCACCTGCGGGTCGAGGACCCGCCCGCGCGCCTGGAACTGGTCGTCCGCTCGTGGATCTCGCTCGCCGAGTCGACGGCGCTGATCTGGCTGGACGGCCGGCGCATCCCGCGCGCCGAGCTGGAGAAGCAGCTCGTGCACGACTTCGGCGCGCTCGCGGCCGTCAGCGCCGCCCACGACGAGGAGATGGGCACCCTGCTGCGCCGCGCCTTCAAGGACGAGCCGGGCGACGGCCCCTTCGGTGACCTGATCGCCCGGCTCGTGAACCTCGCTTCCTAGTGCCGCGGACGTGCTTGCGGATCAGCCGGCCCGGGTGGTCAGGATCTGCGATGCCTCGGCAGCGCTCGACAGCACCTCTTCGAGGATGTGGTCAGCACGCCGCTCGTCGATGCGGAACTGCGGTCCGGCCACCGACAAGGCGGCCACCACCGTGTCCGCGATCGTGATCGGTGCCGCCACGGCCCATACGCCTTCGTCGACTTCGGCCGAGCTCTTCGACCAGCCCTGCGCGGTGATGGCGGCGATCTCCGCCAGGACCGCCTCCCGTTCCGGCTGCGGCGGGGACGGGTGGAGCCGCTCGAAATAGCGTTGCGCCCAGCACTCGCCCATGGCCGCGAGGAGGACCTTCGGCCCCGCCCCGCGGTACAGGCTCATGATCTGGCCGGGGGTGAAGGACAGCCGGATGGGGTTGTCGGTCTGGCTCATCTCTACGCAGGTGGCGTGGTCGCCGACCCGCCGGATCACCAGTGCCGCTTCGCCGGTGGCCTGCGTGAGCCGCTCGACCAGCGGGCGCAGGGTCTTGGCGACCTGCAGGCCCTTCTCCGCGCTTCGGGCCAGCAGGAGGATCCTCGGCGAGAGGACGTAGGTGCCGTCTCCGTTGTCCTCGACGAGGTCCATCTCCCGCAGCAGGGACAGGAAGCGGTAGGCGGAGGGAAGGGAGATGTCGACCTCCCTGGCGATCTCCTCCACGTTCAGCCCCGGCCGCTCCTCGGAGAACAGCAGGAGGATCTTGAGGACTCGTCTGGCGCTGTCCACGCCCGGGGTTCGGCCTCGGGACTCCGATGTGCCTTTCACGCTTCGCTTCCTCATGTTCTGGATGTCAGCAGGGTGGCGGGCCGGCCCGGGTCCGCGGACCGGCCCGCTGCGTCAGGCGGAGAAGGTGCCGACTGTCCTGTTCTGCTCGATGACGTTGTCCCCGTACGCGGCCAGGAACTCCTCCCGTGTGGGTTCTCCGGAGACGGAGGTGTCAAGCGCGTACAGCCAGAAATAGTAGTGGTGGGTGCCGTGTCCCGCGGGGGGTTGAGGACCTGTGTAGGCCTTCTGCCCGATCCCGTTGGGGCCCTCGCGCCAGGTGCCCCGCGCCTGGCCTCCGACGGTCTTGGCGGCGGGGTCGATGCCGTAGACGACCCAGTGGGTGAAGCCGTTGGGCAGCGGGGCGTCGGGGTCGTTCACGATCAGCGCGAGTTCGACCGTGCCCTCGGGCACCCCGCTGATCTCCAGCTCCGGCACCACGTTGCCGTGGTCGGCGGCGTACCGGTCCGGGATGCGCTCTCCTGTGTCGAAGTCACGGGCCTTGATCGCAAGGTCCTTGATGTTCAGTGGCATGGTCCTCAACTTCACAACTGGTGGGAACGGACGGTCGGTGGCGCACGCTCGGTCGCGTGCTCAGCCGACCTGCTCGAGCATTCGAACGATCTCGTCGGACACGATGTCCGGGGCTTCCTCGGGCACGTAGTGGTCGGCGCCCGGGACGGTGACGGCGCGGAAGTCCGGGCGCAGGTCGGCGGTGGCCGCGAACGCCCGCTCCGACACGATCCCGCTGTGCTCGCCGCGGACCAGGGTGACCGGCACCCCGATGTCCCGGGCGGCACCGTCGAAGTCCGTCCTGAGGCCCTCGACGGTGCCCACCATGGCCCCGGGGTCGGCCAGCGGCCGGTGGGCCTCCCCCTCCCGGACGTACCCGTAGGCGACCCGGCGCCGTACGGCGTCGGCGGGCATGAGGGGGTAGCGGGCCCGCAGGTACTCCTCGATCTCGCCGGCCGAGGCGAAGGTGCAGTCCCCGCCGCGCACCCGGGTCTCCAGTTCGTCCAGGACTTCGGGTTCGACGAACGGGGTGTAGTCCACCGCCACGACGCCCGCGACCAGGTCCGGCCGCTGCGCGCCGACGACCACGGAGTTGCGGGCTCCCAGCGAGTGGCCGGCCAGGATCACCGGGCCGCATCCCAGCGCCTCGATCAGCGCCGTGACGTCACCGCAGTACTCGGCCGCGCCGTAGCCGGAGGCGGGCTTGGAACTGCGGCCGTGACCGCGCTGGTCGACGGCGACGGTCCTGACGCCGTCGCCGAGCCGGTCCACGACCGCGTCCCACACCCCGAGGTTCGCCGTGGTGCCGTGGAGCAGGACGACTGCCCGCCCTGCTCCGCGGTCGCGCAGGCACAGTTCGACCTCTCCCGCGCGGATGTGCCGAAGGCCGTTCAGCATGCTCGCCTCCTCCTGGGCGCCGGTGGTCATGCCGGTCAGACCGGCTTGATCTCGGACAGCACTTTGCGCGTGGCGACGAGGCCGCGGATGATGTCGGCCCGCTTGGCGTCCACCTCGCCCTCGCCGTAGGTGTACATGCCCTCTCCGGTCTTCATGCCCAGCTTCTTCCGGCCGGTCAGCTCGGTGATCCGGGTGGAGACACCGGACTCGTTCGACAGGTCGTGGTTGAGGTAGCCCGCCACCGACTCGTAGATGTCGAGCCCGGCCATGTCCAGCAGGCGCATCGGCCCGATGACGGCGAGCTTGTAGCCGATGCCCCACTTGATGCAGGTGTCCAGGTCCCGCTGGGAGACCACGCCCTGTTCGACGAGGGACAGGCACTCGCGCAGGATCGCGTACAGTACCCGGTTCTCGACGAACCCGGGCACCTCCTTCTCGACGACCGCCTCGTAGCCGAAGGCCTTGACGATGCCGATGAGCCTGTCCTGCACCGCGTCGGTGGTGTGCTCGCCCTTGATCACCTCGATCATGGGGATCAGGTGGGGCGGGTTGGACCAGTGCATGCCGATCAGCCGCTCGGGGCGGGCCATCTCCTCGGCCATGTCCGAGATCGGGATGCCGGAGGTGTTGGTGGCGATGATGACGTCGTCGCCGACGACCGCCTCGACCTGCTCCAGCAGGGTCTTCTTCAGCTCGATCCTCTCCGGGATCGCCTCGATCACCAGCTCGGTGCCGTCGAGCGCCTTGGCCTGGTCGAGTTCGAAGGTGACCGAGCCGCCGGGCACCGTCGGGGCGTCCAGCTCGTCGAGCGTCGCGCTCGCGCCCGCGGCCACCTTCTCCGCCCGGGCGAGGACCTCCTCGCTGATGTCGTTGAGGCGGACCTGGGAGCCGTGGCGTGCGAGCAGCGCGGCGATGCCCGGTCCCATGCTCCCCGCGCCGATGACGGTGGCGACCTTGGGAATGCTCATGAGTGTTCCTTCTTCCTCTCAGTGGTCTGCTTGCGGTGGCGGCGCGCTCGCGGCGGTGACGCGCCGCCACCCGTGAAGAGCGCGGGGGGGTGTCAGGCGCGGCCCTCGTGGGCGTCGAGCGTGCGGTTGAAGTACATCCAGTAGTTCTGCCGGGCCCGCTCGGGGTAGATCCTGCGGTTCTTCTCGACGGTCTCGTCGGGGTCCGGCCGGTCGTGTTCGAGGCCGGAGGAGGCCAGGTCGAGCTGGAACTTCGCCGCCTTCTCCAGGAAGATCCCGGACAGCAGCGCGTCCTTGACGTCGGCGCCGACGAACGAGGCACCGTGGTTGGCCTGCAGGACCGCGTAGGCGGATCCGAGGGTTTGGGCGAGTTCCTTGCCGAGCTCCTGCGTGGTGATGATGTGGCTGGTGGAGTCGAAGCGGGGGACCCCGTGGTCGGCGAACCACACGCCGTGGTTGTTGTACGGGCCCAGCTCGGCCCTGGTGGCGCCGAAGACGGTCGCGTAGTGGGGGTGCGAGTGCCCGACCACGTTGACGTCGGGGCGGGCGAGCATGATCTCGGTGTGCAGCGGCCACTCCAGGTGGCGCAGCCCCTGCCCCTCCAGGACGTTGCCGTCGAAGTCGATGAGGATGAAGTCCGCCGTGGTGACCTCGCGCAGCGCCAGGTTGCCGCGCTTGAGCCAGATGCCGCGCCCGAAGGGGTCGCGGTAGGACAGGTGGCCCATCGACATGTCGCCGTGGCCTTCGAGCTCCAGGATCCGGTGGGCCCGGGCGAGGTGGTGGAGGACGTTCTCGATCGAGTCGTCCTGGTGGTACAGGCTGTCGCTGTCCGACACGTGGAACCCTTTCACGATCAGTGGTGGTGTGCTGTCCGGGCGCCCGCCGCGGCGGGCGCCCGGACAGCACACCAC
>NZ_JUJA01000163.1:27403-41749 GCF_001906585.1 Streptomyces kebangsaanensis
AGGGGCGTGCCGCGGGCTCTCAGGCCCTGGCCGCCGCGCGTGCCTCTTCGGCGCTCATCCCGCCGACGCGGTGGTGGAGCCGGCCGCCGCTGGCGACCGCCACGCAGATGAACAGCTCGTCGGGGCGCGGCACGTCGGGAACGGCCACGTGGATCGCGTCGTAGTGCGAGCGGACGTAGACCTCGTCCTTGAAGGCGAGCGGGATGTCGATGCCCGCCCCGGCCGAGGCGGTCTTGGTGGTCGAGGAGATCCAGGCGGCGCCGCCGCCCACGGCCTCGCGGAGGGCGTCGCCGAAGACGCTGGTGACGCAGGCCACGACGTGTTCCTGCTCACCGGCCAGGCCGGCGATCCCGCCCTTGCCGTAGCTCTGGATCTCGCGCCCGCCGAGCAGGGCGGCCGCCCGCTTGCCCAGTGCGGTGCCCAGTGCCGGGCTCGGGTCGATCAGCGGGGACAGGTCGGCCTCGTAGCGGCCGGCGAACGGGTTTTTGATCACCACGCCGGCAACCGCCTTGACCAGCGGTTCGCTTCCGACCGCACCTCCTTCGTGGTAGGTCTCCTCGACCAGGCCCACCCAGCGGCGGACCTGGTAGGCGCTGCGGACAACGTCCTCGGCGCTCATCGCTTCACTCCTGTTTCTCATGCCGTGGCGTGGCGGTCGGTGTCCGTGGGGTCGTACTGGGCGGTCTCCAGGTTCACTTCGTCGAACTGGTTGCCCTGGGACATCCCACGGTTCGCCGCATAGTCGGCGGAACGTTTCTGTACGCGGTCGGTGATCGGCCTCTCGGTGTGCCACCACCGGGTGAGCGCGTCCTCGAGGCCGGCGTCGGCCGCCTCGGTGGCCGCGACGGCGAGGGTGTAGGCGTTGGTCATCGCGGTGCCGGCGCCCTGGGCCAGGGCCGGGCACATCGCGTGCGCCGCGTCGCCCACCAGGGCCGCCCGGCCCCGGCTCCACTCGCTCACCACGGTGGTCTCGTAGCCGTAGTACTTGGGGTCGTCGGCCACCGCGGCGGCCTTCAGGACCGGGGCCAGCTCGGGGAAGACCGAGGTCCACAGGTCGAGGTCGATCGGTGTGCGGCTGCCCTGCTCGTCGTCCCGCGGCGCGCCCAGCGCGATGTACAGCTCGCGCTCGTTGCAGGGGACGTAGAGCACCCTCAGGTAGCGGGGCTCCAGGTTCCAGAAGTCGATGACGTTGTCCCACTCACCGGGCCCGAGTTCGTCCTTGCACCGCGGCACCAGGAACCGGGTGATCCCGTCCCGTGACTTCCACCGCTCCTGCTCGAACCCGATCGAGTCGCGCACCGCGGACTTCACCCCGTCGGCGCCGACGACCAGATCCGCCTTCAGCGTCTCGCCCGAGGCCAGGGCGACCTCGCCGCGCGGGTCCGCCGAGACGACCTCCGAGTCGGTGCGGATCTCCACCCCCGCCTCGAGTGCCGTCTCCAGCAGAGCCTTGTGCAGGTGGGGGCGCGTCATCGTGCGCCAGGGGAGACCGCCGAAGTCCTCCTGGGAGACGGTCCTGCCCTGCACCCGCGTCTCGTAGAACGGCGGGGTCATCGAATCGCTCATGGCCCGGTCCCAGGCGCCGATGGCCTTCAGCACCTGCAGGCTGTTGTGCCACAGGACGATGCCGGCGCCCTGCTCCCGAAGCTCCTTGCCCTTCTCGTGGACCCGTACCGTCCAGCCGCGCTGTGCCAGCGCGGCGGCGGCGGTCAGGCCGGCGAAACCCGCCCCCGAGATCTCGGCGTGGCGCCCGTTGCGGTCAACCGTGCTGCTCATTCTCTCGCTCTCGCTATCTCCCGACGTTCCCCGGCTGCGACCGATACGCCGTCACTTGCCGGCGTGGTGCTTCTCGGTGAAGGCCGGGTCGTACACGTCCTTGGTCCCGGGCACCTCGCCCTTGAGCACTCCCTGGTCGGCGAGGATGTCGATGGTCGCCTTCCACCGGGCCTCGTCCATCGCGCCCAGCCCCTGCTTGTCGGTGATGTCGCTGGTGAAGGTGTGATCGACATCCGCCTGCAGCTGGCGCTTGAACACCGGTGCCTTCTTGGCGAGTTCCGGGGAGGCCTTGGCGAGCAGGTCGGCCGTCTTGTCCGGGTTCTTCAGGACGTAGTCGAAGGCCTTGAGGTAGGCGTTGGTGAAGCGCTGGACGACGTCCGGCTTCTCCTTGATCATTTTGTCGCTGGTGAAGAGGCCGGAGCCGTAGGCGTTGTAGCCGGCGTCCGAGCCGAGAAGGATGCTGAGCGATCCCTGCCCGCCCGCGGCGTCCTCCAGCAGCGGGACCTCGGCGTCGATGTAGCAGACGACGGCGTCGACCTTGCCGGAGACCAGGTAGTTCTCGTACGGCGGAGTCACCGTGACCTCTTCCACGTCACCGCGCTTCATGTCGTTCGCGGCGAGCAGTGCCTGGTAGAAGATGAAGGTCGAACCGGCGGGGTGCACACCCACCGTCTTGCCCTTGAGGTCGTCGATCGTGCCGAGCTCGGTCCGCTTCTTCACCGAGCACATGCCCAGCGGCGAGACCTGGTTGACGGCGGCCAGGGCCTTGACCGGGACGTTCTGGGAGCGCGCGGTCACCAGCGAGGGCAGGTCGCCGAAGCCGAAGTCGGCCTTCCCCGTGCCGACGATGCGCAGGGCGTCCGGCGAGCCGGTGCCGGTGGCGATGTCCTCGACCTTGATGCCCTCGTCCTCGAAGTAGCCCATCTCCTTGGCGATGTGGAAGATCCCGTGGTTGCCACGGAGCTGGTAGTCGAGCTGGACGGTGACGGTGTCGAGCTTGCCGGACGAGGCGGACTTGCCGTCGTCCGCCGGTTCTCCGCCGCAGGCGGCGAGGGCCAGCATCGCCGCGGCGGCGGTGACCGCGGCGGCTCTCTTCTTTCTTGACGAAGGCATGCTTGACGAAGGCATGGGCGTTCCTTGCTGTTCGAGGGCGGAGGCGAAGAGGGCTCGGGCGGTCAGGCGCTCTCGGCGGACTTGATGTGGGGGAACCGCCTGCGCAGGAGGAACTCCAGGAGGGACATCCCGTAGTACAGGACGAGCCCGAGCAGGGACACGAGCGTGAGCGCGGCGAACATCAGCGGGGTGTCGAGCTGGGTGGAGGCGAACTGGATGAGGTAGCCCAGTCCGTCCCTGGCTCCGGCGAACTCCGCCACCACGGCGCCGATGACGGCCAGGGTGATGGCGATGCGCATGCCGGCGAAGAGGTAGGGCAGTGAGGTGGGGAACTGGATCCTGGTCATGATCTGGTTGCGGCTGGATCCCACCGACTTCATGAGCAGCAGCAGGTCCTGGTCGACCGCCTTCAGTCCCACGATCATATTGAGCGTGATCGGGAAGAACGCTATCACCACGATCAGCAGAAGCTTGGGCGCGAGCCCGTAGCCGAACCAGAGAATGAAGATGGGCGCCAGAGCGACCTTGGGCACGACCTGGAAAAGGACGACCAGCGGGTAGACCGCGCGCTCCAGCCACTCGAACCGGACAATGGCGACGGCGAGTACGACGCCGACGACCACACTCAGCAGAAATCCGTAGAGGATTTCCTCGGTCGTCACCCACGCGGCCGTCAGCAGCAATTCGCGCTGTTCGACGGTGGCTGCGATGAACTCGCTGGGCTTGGCGAGCACGAAACTGGAGACGTTGAATATCTCCACGGCCAGTTCCCAGACGACGCCGGCGCCGATCAGTACCAGGACGCTCGGCCAGGTCCGGGAGAGCCACGCGCGGAACTCTTCGCCGCCCGGACGCTTGGGCGCGGACTCCGTTTTCGTGCGCATCTGCTGTGCGGTCGCCATGTCAGACCGTAACTTTCGGTTCGAGAAGCTCGCGTGACCGAGCGGCGTACTCACTGAACAGGGGGTCGTCGAAGACCTGGCGGGTGCGCGGCCTGCCCAGGCCGATCTCCAGCGTCTCCACGATGCGTCCGGGCTTGACGCCCATCACGTGCACGGTGTCGGACAGGAAGACGGCTTCCGAGATCGAGTGGGTGACGAAGAGGATCGTCTTGCCGGTGGCCGCCCAGATCTCGGCCAGGTTCTCGTTCATCTGGTCGCGGGTGATGGCGTCCAGTGCCCCGAAGGGCTCGTCCATCAGCAGGATGGCCGGGTCCATGGCGAGGGCCCGGGCGATGGACACGCGCTGGGCCATTCCGCCGGACAGTTCATGCGGCAGTTTGTCGCCCGCTTCGGCGAGGCCCACCAGTTCAAGTGCGCGTTCCGCGGCCGGAACGGCGTCGGCGAACCGCTCCCCGGTCGCGATCTGGCGCAGCATGCTCGCGTTCTGCAGGGCCGACTTCCAGGGCAGCAGCGCGGGGCGCTGCGGCACCAGGCCGATCTGCCTGCGGCGAACGGCGGCTGCCGCGGGCTGTCCGCCGATGAGCACCTCGCCCGTGGTGGGGGCGAGAATTCCGCCCAGGATCTTGAGCAGAGTGCTTTTTCCGCACCCGGAAGGACCGAGCAGGGTCACAAAACTTCCGGGCTCGATGTCGATGTCGAGACTCTCCAGAACCGTCTGTTCCGATCCGCGGCGTCCGAAACGCATCCCGATATGTTGCGCAGAAATCCTCATGTTTTCCATGCACTAACTCCTACCCGCGCACCGGGAGCAGCCGGGGAACGGTCGAGCGGCGTCTTATCAAGCCGTGATAACGCTCTATCACGTGATGGTGCGATGACCGTACGAGCAGCGCCCCGGGGAGTCAAGACCTTGGACAGGATGTTTCTTCCGCGGAAAGACGGGTGCCGAACGGAAGAGGCCGCCGCCACGGCTGGGAGGTGCGGCGTGCGCGAAGAGGCGGGGNNCCGGCAGACGGCGGGCAGGCACCCGACGGCGCCTCTTCGACGAGGTGATCGGTCCACGAGCCGTGGACCTGCTGGTACTTGGGCACGGCGACGACGTCGATCACGACGACGGGCTGCTCGTGCAGCAGATGCCCTGACATACGAAAAAGGTGCGGGGCGGGTCTCCTGACCCGCCCCGCACCCGCAGCTCCCCCGCTACGACTGGACTCCTAGGCGTCGTACTTCCGGTAGGACGCGTCCAGGTCGCGCACCTCGGCCGAGGCGTGCAGGGTCAGGCCCTCCACCGGCCTGACGTGCTGCCGCAGCACCTGGAGGACCGTCTCCGTCAGGCGTGCCTTGGTCTCGTCGGTGCGGCCGGCCAGCAGGCCGATGGTGATGTGCACGATCGCGTGGCCCCCGGCGTCCGGACCGACGACGGTGTCCTCGGTCCGGCGGAACTGCGTCTTGCACGCCGGGGGTTTCGCGGCCGCGATCTCGACCGTCCGGGCGTGCAGCTCCCGCGCGAAGGCGGGCCGGTCGAAGGCGTCCGCCAGCTGCTCGGAGTAGTCGACGGTGATCTGCGGCATGGGCACTCCTGTTCCACGGCGGCCTGAGCCGCCTCAGCCTACTTTCCGAAGACCGCGACCGTACGGGCCGGGACGGTGAACGTGCCCGTCGCCGCCGTGTAGGAGGAGGTCTTCACCACCGGGTCCGCGCCCGCCGCCTGCACCGGGTGCAGCCGGTAGTGCGCCCCGGCGAGCGCGGCGACACGCTGCTGCTGCCGCTCGGGCGTCGCGTTGAACACCACCACCAGGTCACCGAGGGTCATGGTGATCACGCCGGGCGTCTCGTCCTTCCCGGACAGCGGGAAGGACAGCCGCTCCTGCACCTGCGCGGCCGTGGCGAGGGAGAACGCCTTCTCCGTCGTACGGATCCTCAGCAGGTCCCGGTACGCCGCCGAGGCCCCCTGGATCTGCGGGCAGCCCACCTTGACGGTGGTCAGCAGCGGCTTGGCGTACGGCCACTTGGACTCGTTGTCGGCCGCCATGGGCAGCCCCCGTCCGAAGCCGTTGCCGTCGGCGCAGTCCCAGTGGATGGCGTTGAACCAGTCGCCGCTGTCGTAGGAGTTGCGGTCCAGGGACTTCGAGCGCAGCAGGTCGGTGCCGGCCTGGGAGAGCGCCGGGCCCTGCGAGAGCGCGGCCGTCGCCATGGCCAGGACCTGCATCCGGGCCCGGTCGGCCGCCGGGGTGTCCTTCGGCAGCTTGTAGGCCAGGGCGTCGAACAGCGACTCGTTGTCGTGCGCGTCGGCGTAGGCGAGGGCGTCGCCGGGGGCGTCCGCGTAGCCGGCGGGCGAGCCGTTGTAGTCGACCTCCGCGCCCGTGACCCGCCTGCCGTCGGTGTCCGTGAACCGGTACGCGGCCAGGTTGCCGCTCAGCCCGACCTTGATCAGGTCCTGGTAGTGCAGCAGACGGGCCTTCTGCTCGGCCTCGGTGCCGTTCGCGGCCGAGGAGTTGGGCTCGGTGTAGAGGCCGGAGGCGAAGCCCTGGACGCCGGGGTCGTCGTCGAAGGGGCCGCCGCCGCGCACCGCGTCCCGCGCCCGGTCGGAGAAGGTCGCGATGCCGGTGCCGGCCATGTTCTTCTGGGTGGCCTGCACGAACCGGGCGTCGTCGGCGACCTCGCCGAAGTTCCAGCCCTCCCCGTACAGGATGATGTTCTTGCCGTCCACCCCGTCCTTCTTCGGGGTGAGCGCGTCGAGGGCCTTCCTGACCTCCAGGATGTTGGCCCTGGGGTGGTGGCCCATGAGGTCGAAGCGGAAGCCGTCGACCTTGTACTCCCTGGCCCAGGTGACGATCGAGTCGACGACCAGCTTGCCCATCATGGCGTTCTCGGGCGCGGTGTTGGCGCAGCAGGTGCTGTTGGCCACCGAGCCGTCGGCGAGGAGGCGCTGGTAGTAGCCGGGCACGATCCTGTCCAGGACGGAGGTGTCCGCCTGGCCGCTGGCGGCCGTGTGGTTGTAGACCACGTCCATGACGACCCCGAGGCCGTCCCGGTTCAGTGCCTGCACCATCTGCCGGAACTGCACGGTGCGGGCCGTGCCGTCCGGGTCGGTGGCGTACGAGCCCTCGGGGACCGTGTAGTGGTACGGGTCGTAGCCCCAGTTGTAGGCGTCCTTCGCGGCGGTCTTCGCCACGCACGCCTGCTGCCGCTCGGAGTCGGCCGGGTAGGAGGCCAGGTCGCAGTCCGGGGTGGCCTGGTCGGCCTTCCGCTCCGGGATGGTGGCGATGTCGAAGGCCGGCAGCAGGTGGACGTGGGACGTGCCCGCCCGGGCCAGCTCCCGCAGGTGCTTCGACCCGTCGCTGTTCCTGTCGGTGAAGGCGAGGTAGGTGCCCTTGTCCTTCGCCGGGACCGTCCGGTCCGCGAGGGAGAAGTCGCGGATGTGCAGCTCCTGGATCTGGGCGTCCCTGAGCGGTACGGCCCTGGGCTTGGCCAGGGACGACCAGCCGCTCGGGGCGAGCGCCCTGTCGCCCAGGTCGACGACGAGGCTGCGCTCGGAGTTCGCGGTGAGGGCGAGCGAGTACGGGTCGGTGACCTTGTTGGTGACGACCTTGCGGACGGAGGGCGCCCACACCTTCACGACGTAGCGGTACGGCTTGTTCTTCCACGACGCCGGGCCGGTGACCGACCAGACGCCGGTGGTGTCGTCGCGGCGCATGGCGACCGTCTTGCCGTCCAGCTCCAGGGCCACGCTCTGCGCGGTCGGCGCCCACACGCTCAAGGTGGGCCGCCCGCCGTGGAAGACCGGGCCGAGCTGCGCCCTGGTGGCGGCGGTGCCGTGGACGTCGTCGAGTACGCCGGCGAGCTGGACGCCGGTCGCCGCGAGCACGGCACCGTTCGCGGCCCGCTGGGAGGCGACGACCTGGCCGCGCAGCGCCTCGCGGACCCGGGCTCGGTCGCGCGGGTCGACGGAGTAGGCGGTGTAGTCCTTCAGGTGCGGGAACTTCGCCTTCTGCGCGTCGGTCAGCGTGGTCCTGTCCAGCCGCAGCCAGCGCTCGTCGTCACCGGTCAAAGCGCCGTCCTCGACGGTGATGGACCCGTCGTGGGAGTAGACCAGCTGGGTGGAGGCGGCGCCGTCGGAGCCGCTCCAGGCGACCGTGTTCCGGTCGATCCAGATCGCCCTGGAGGTGGACAGGTCCAGGGCGGCCGCGCCGCCCGCGGGCTGCGGCAGCAGGTGCTTGTCCTGGCCGTTCAAGAGCCACACCTCGTAGCCGTCGGCCCTGAGGTCCAGGGACCGGTCGGCGGCGAGGTCCTTCTCGTCGCCCTTGTGGACGATGTAGCTGAGGCTGGTGGCACCGTCGGTGAGCGGTACCTCGAAGACCGCGCCATAGGAGTCAGTCTTGACCGGCTGGAGGGGTTTCGACCAGTCGGTGGGGTTCGCGGCGCCCGTCCAGACGTGCAGGCCCCAGCCGTCGTACTTCCCGTCGGCGCGGTGGTAGTGGAGGACCGCCTTGGACGTGTCCTGCGCGGGGAGGTCGGCGGGCCGCGTGGTCCGTACGGCCTCCTCGCCCTGCTCGACCCAGACCTCGCCGGTCCTGGTGAGGTCGATGGACCGGTCGGCGGAGACGTCCTTGTTGCCGTGCTTGTCGATCACCAGGAAGCCGACGTCGGAGGCGCCCGGCTTCAGCTTGACGTAGGCGAAGGCGCCGTAGGCGTCGCGGCCGGTGAAGGGGTGGCTGTCCGGCCAGGTGGTCGCCTCGCCGTCGGCGAGGTCGCCCCAGGCGTACAGGCCCCAGTCCGCGTAGTCGCCGTCGGTGCGCTTGTAGTGCACGATCGCGTAGTCGCGGGAGGCGGCGGTGGGGACCTCGGGGGCCGGCGGGGTGCCGGTGCTGGAGGCCGCGGTGGCGCTCGCCGTGCGGCCGGCCGAGTCGACGACGACCGCCTTGTAGCGCAGGGGGGTGCCGGCCGGAACGGTCTTCTCCAGGGTCTGGGTGACCTTGTAGGGGGCGTGGTCGGCGGTGCCGAGCACCTTCCAGGGGCCGTTGCCGACCTGGGCGGCGAAGACCACCCGGTTGAGCTGCCCGCCGGTGACGTCGGCGCCGAGGTCGACGGTGCCGGTGGCTCCGGCGGCGGGGGCCGTCAGGGTGACGGTCGGCTTGGTGGCGGGCTTGTCGAGGGTGCCGGCCGCCTTGAGGACGACGGCGGAGCCGGCCGGGACGGTGACGGTGACCTTGCGGTCGGCGCCGGAGGTCACGGTCGCCCTGGTGCCGTGGATGCCGCGGTACGCCATCTTCGCCGAACCGGTGGCGAAGGTCGCCGTCCTCGCGTCGTCGGCGTTGTTGAAGGCGACGACGTACTCGGCGCCGGTCTTCGCGTCCGTGCGGGTGAAGGCGTAGACGCCCGGCCCGTCGGCCGCGTACCGCTCGGTCTGGACGCCGTCCGTGAGGGCCGGGTTGTCCTTGCGGAGCTCGGCCAGGCCGGCGATCTGCCGGTACAGGGGCGCGGTGGTGTCGTAGGCGTCGCGGGCGTGGGTGCGGCCGGTGCCGATCTGCTCGTCGTCGAGGTAGTCGGCGACCTGGGAGGCGAACATGGTCTGGCGGGCGTCCTTGTCGCCGCCGGAGCCGGTGAAGCCCTGCTCGTCGCCGTAGTAGACGACGGGGTTGCCGCGGCTGAGGAACATCAGCTCGTTGGCGAGCTTGTCCTTGCGCAGGATCTCGGCGTCGGTGGCCTCGGGGTTGTCCTGCTTGAGGAAGGACCCGATGCGGCCCATGTCGTGGTTGCCGAGGAAGGTGACCTGCCCGTAGGCGTTGGCCTTGTCGGTCGTGTACTTGTGGTCGTCGCCGAAGACGCCCGCCAGCTTCCTGGCGCTGCCGCCCTGGGAGGCGTAGGCGCGGGCCGCGTCCTGGAAGGGGAAGTCCAGGGTGGCGTCCAGGCGGCCCTGGGTGACGTAGGGGGCGTTCACGGAGGTGTCGGCGGAGTAGACCTCGCCGAACATGAAGAAGTCCTTACGGCCGTGCCGGGCGGCGTACTCGTCCAGCGCCGTGGCCCACTGGGTCCAGAACTCCATGTTGACGTGCTTGACGGTGTCGACGCGGAAGCCGTCGACACCGAAGTCCTTCACCCAGCGCTGGTAGATCTTCTCCATGCCGCTGACGACCTCGGGGCGCTCGGTCCACAGGTCGTCGAGGCCGGAGAAGTCGCCGTAGGTGGAGTTCTCTCCGGCGTAGGTGGAGTCGCCGCGGTTGTGGTACATCGTCGGGTCGTTGAGCCACGACGGGACCTTGAGGTTCTTCTTGGCGGCGGGGACGGCCGGGGTGTACGGGAAGGAGTCCTTGCCGACGGCGGGGAACTTCTTCGTGCCGCTCGCGTGGTCGGCGTCGTCGAAGGGGCGGCCGTCCTCGGTCAGGTAGGGGAAGGCGCCCTTGGACAGGTACGCGTGGGAGCCGCCCTCGTAGTCGATGACGTCGGCGGTGTGGTTGGTGATGACGTCGAAGTAGACCTTCATGCCCTTGGCGTGCGCCTTGGAGATGAGGTCCTTGAGGTCCTTGTTGGTGCCGAAGTGCGGGTCGACCTGGGTGAAGTCGGTGATCCAGTAGCCGTGGTAGCCGGCGGAGGCGTCCTTGCCGGTGCCCTGCACGGGCTGGTTCTTGAAGATCGGCGCGAGCCAGATGGCGGTGGTGCCCAGGCCCTTGATGTAGTCGAGCCGGCCGGTCAGGCCCTTGAGGTCGCCGCCCTGGTAGAAGCCCTTGTCGGTGGGGTCGTGGCCGGTGGCGAGCCGGGAGCCGGTCAGTCCGCCCCTGTCGTTGGAGGCGTCTCCGTTGGCGAAACGGTCCGGCAGGACGAAGTAGAACTGCTCGCGGGTGGCGTCGTGCCGGGTCGGCTCGGCGGCGAGTTTCGCGTCCGAGGGCGGCGCGGGCGGTGTGGCCGCCCGCGCCGTGAGCGGTGGGACGAGCGCTGCGGCGAGCGCGGCCGCGGTGACGGCGGCGACGCGTCTGCCTGAGGGGGTGCGGCGCCGCGAGGGCGCCGGCCATCTCGGTATCACGGGATGAACTCCTTGGCGGTACGGCTCACTTGACTGTGACCCCTCGCCCCGGCAGCGGCTCCGCCGCCAGGCGTGGGCGCGACCGTATCGCCTGCGCAAGGTTTACAGCAAGACTTTTGAAACCTCTAGCAAGAGTTTTCACGACCGTGCGTCCGGTCGGTCGGCGCACCGCGCGGCGGGCGTACCGCCGTTCAGCAGCTCGACTTGCCCGCGTAGAGCGCCAACGCGGTGTTGGAGCCCAGAGTGGCGGTGAACTGGCCGGCGCTGTTGACCGTCACCGGCGTGTTGTTCTGGACGTTGCAGTAGGTGCCCGCGGGGAGGGAGGTCTGGTAGGTGCGGGTCAGGCTGCCCGACTCGTGGTTGACGGCCACGAAGCCCTTGTCGCCCCGGCCGAAGGCGATGGCGTTGTTGCCGTTGTCCCACCAGTTGGTGACCGCCTGGCCGCGGGTGGCGTTGCGGAAGGCGACCATGGACCTGATCTCCGGCCAGGCGTGCTGGCACTTCCAGCCGTCCTGCCAACAGGCGTTGACCTTGCCGCCGTTGGGAGGACCGGCATCGATGTTGGACCACTCGTAGGCGGAGTTGACGTCGGGGGCGCCGTACGGCCAGGCCAGCATGAAGACGTGGGCCAGCGTGTAGTTGGCGCCGTTCTTGTAGTTGAGGGTGGAGCCGTTGCGCTCGGTGTCGTGGTTGTCGACGAAGACGCCGGCCACCGAGCTGTTCAGGTAGCCCCAGCCCTCGCCGTAGTTCTTCAGGTACGCGAGCTTCTCGTTGTTGAAGACCCGCTTGAGGTCGTAGGCGTAGCGGAACTCCTGGACGTCGCCGTTGCCCGTGTACTCGCCGGGCTGGACCGCCTCGCCCGCGCCGTATATGACCTCCTGCTTCCAGTACGCGTTCCTGTTCGTCAGGCGCGACTTGATGTTGGCGAGGTCGCCCGCGTCGATGTGCTTGGCCGCGTCGACGCGGAAGCCGTCGACGCCGAGGGAGAGCAGGTCGTTCATGTAGCCGGCGATGGCCTTGCGGACGTACTCCTCACCGGTGTCGAGGTCGGCGAGGCCCACCAGTTCGCAGTGCTGGACGTTCCAGCGGTCCTGGTAGTTGTTGACCTCGGACATGCAGTCGTCGAAGTCGTACACCGAGTACAGGCCCGGGTAGTTGTACTTCGAGTACGACGAGCCGCCGGTGCCGGTGCCGCTGCCCGCCGACATGTGGTTGATCACCGTGTCGACGACGACCTTCACGCCCGCCGCGTGGCAGGTGTTGACCATGTTCTGGAACGCGGCGCGGTCACCGAGCCGGCCGGCGATCTTGTAGCTGACCGGCTGGTACGACGTCCACCACTGCGAGCCCTGGATGTGCTCGGCGGGCGGGGAGACCTGGACGTAGCCGTAACCGGCGGGGCCCAGGGTGCTGGTGCACTCCTTGGCGACGGAGGCGAAGTTCCACTCGAAGAGGACCGCGGTGACGTCCTTGGTGCCGGGCGGGGAGGCCGCGGCCGGGGAGGCGAGGGCGACCGAGGCCGCCGCGGCGAGGGCCGCGGCACATGAAAGGGATCTGCGGATGGCCATGTGGGGGTTCCTTCTTCGTTGAAGGCTCTTGCTGAAAAGTTCAGCAAGTGGTTGACCGCAGAATAAAGGCCCGCTGCCTCAACGGACAGCGGGCCGTGTGGAGTTGGTGTGAAAGTGTGGCCCCGGACCCTGTGTCTCAAGGCCTGTGTCTCAAGGCCTGTGTCTCAAGGCCTATGTCTCAGACCCTGTGTCTCGGATCCCGTGTCTCAGTCGGCGGTCCACCACACCGTCGTGTCGCCCGGGACCTTCACCTCGCCGTCCGCCTCCGTCACCTCGCCGCTCGTGAGCAGCACGCGGCCGTACGCCGGGGTGGTCACCGACTCGCCGGTCGTGTTCGCCACGCAGACGAACTCGCCGCGCCGGAGGGCGAGGACGCCCTCGGGGGCGCGCAGCCACTCCACGCCGTCGCCCGCGCCCAGGTCGGGGTGGGCGCGGCGGGCGGCGAGGGCGGCGCGGTAGAGCTCCAGGGTGGAGCCGGGCACGCCCTGCTGGGCCTCGACGCTCAGCTCGCCCCAGTTCGCCGGCTGCGGGAGCCAGCTGCCGCCGTCGCCGAAGCCGTGGGAGGAGCCCTCGCGGGTCCACGGGATCGGCACCCGGCAGCCGTCGCGGAAGCCGTCCTGGCCCTCGCCGCGGAAGTACGCCGGGTCCTGGCGCACCTCGTCCGGCAGGTCCACGACGTCCGGCAGGCCGAGCTCCTCGCCCTGGTAGACGTACGCCGAACCGGGCAGCGCCAGCATCAGCAGCGTGGCCGCGCGGGCCCGGCGCAGGCCCAGCTCGCGGTCGCCGGCGGTGCGGATCTGGGTGCCGAGGCCGGGCGGGTTGGCGAAGCGGGTGGCGTGCCGGGTGACGTCGTGGTTGGACAGCACCCAGGTGGCCGGGGCGCCGACCGGGCCCATGGCCTCGAGGGTGCGGTCGATGACCTCGCGCAGTTCACCGGCGTCCCAGTCGGTGGTGAGGTACTGGAAGTTGAACGCCTGGTGCAGCTCGTCGGGGCGCACGTAGTTCGCGGTGCGCTCGACGGTCGGCGTCCAGGCTTCCGCGACGAAGATGCGCTCACCGGAGTACTCGTCGAGGATGTGCCGCCACTGCCGGTAGATCGCGTGCACGCCGTCCTGGTCGAAGAACGGCATGACATCGTTGCCCAGCAGCTTCAGCTGGTCGTGGGTGCCGAGGTCGGGCAGGCCGTCGGCCTTGACCAGGCCGTGGGCCACGTCGATGCGGAAGCCGTCGACGCCCATGTCGAGCCAGAACCGCAGGATGGAGCGGAACTCGTCGCCGACGGCCGGGTGGTCCCAGTTGAAGTCGGGCTGCTCGGGCGCGAACAGGTGCAGGTACCACTCGCCGGGGGTGCCGTCCGGCTCGGTGACCCGGGTCCAGGCGGGGCCGCCGAAGATGGACTCCCAGTCGTTGGGCGGCAGTGCGCCGTCCTTCCCCTTGCCGGGGCGGAAGTGGTAGCGGTCGCGCAGGGGCGAACCGGGGCCCTCGGCGACGGCACGCTTGAACCACTCGTGCTGGTCGGAGGAGTGGTTGGGCACGATGTCGACGATGATCCGCAGACCCAGCTCGTGGGCGTCGCGGATCAGCGCGTCGGCGTCCAGGAGGTTGCCGAACATGGGGTCGACGGCGCGGTAGTCGGCGACGTCGTAGCCGGCGTCGGCCTGCGGGGAGGCGTAGAAGGGGCTGAGCCACACGGCGTCCACGCCGAGGTCGCGCAGGTACGGCAGGCGGGAGCGGATGCCTTCCAGGTCGCCCATGCCGTCGCCGTCGCTGTCGGCGAAGCTGCGTGGATACACCTGGTAGATCACCGCGTCCCGCCACCAGTCGCGGCGCGGGGCGACGGTGGCCACGGCCGCTTCGGAGAGGGGGGAACGGACCGGGAAGTGCTGCTGGCTCATGGCGTCCTTGGTGCGTAAGGAGTAGGGGGTCGGGGTGCGGGTGGCGGCGGCGTCCGGGTGACGAGGCGGCC
>NZ_JUJA01000163.1:41780-53898 GCF_001906585.1 Streptomyces kebangsaanensis
GGCCGCCACCCGCGCGGTCAGGCGCGCGGGAGCCGGTTGCCGGCCGGTGGGGGTCAGCCCTTGGTGCCTCCCGCGGTGAGGCCGGTGACCAGGTTTTTCTGGACAAGGTAGAAGAAAGCGGCCACCGGGACGGCGATCAACACCGCGGTCGCGGCCATGTAGTTCCACTGGGCGTCGTGCTCGCTGACGAAGCTCTGCAGACCGACGGCGAAGGTGTACTTCTCGTCGTCCAGCATGAACACGGAGGCGAAGGCGACCTCGCCGAAGGCCGTGATGAAGCTGTAGAACCCGGCGACCGCGAGGCCCGGCCTGGCCAGCGGCAGGATGAGCCGCAGGAAGGTGCCGAACGGGCTGAGGCCGTCGACGCGCCCGGCCTCGTCGATCTCGACGGGGATGGTGTCGAAGTAGCCCTTCATCAGCCAGGCGCAGTACGGGACGGCCGTCGAGCAGTTGACGAGGATGAGCGCGCCGTAGGTGTCGATCAGGCCGAGCTCGGAGAAGATCTCGTACATCGGCACGACGAGGACGGCGATCGGGAACGCCTGGGTGAGCAGCAGCATCCACATCAGCGACCGGTAGCCGGGAAAGCGCATGCGGGAGACCGCGTAGCCGGTGGTGGCGGCGAAGGCCACGCCGACCAGGGCGGTGCCCAGGGCGACGATCATCGTGGACTGGAGCCACTTGAAGAAGTTCGTGTGCTGGAGCACGAACGTGTAGTTCGAGAACGTCATCTTCTCCGCGATGGCGCCCGGGTGCAGGTAGTCGGTCTTGTCCGGGCCGAGCGAGAGGTAGATCAGCCAGGCGACCGGGGCCGCGGCGATCAGGCTCGCCAGCACGAGCAGGCCGTGGGTGACGGTGCGGGCCAGCGGTCCGCCCTCCCCGCGCCGCCGCACGCGCCGCCGGGGAGCGCCGGCCGCGGTCGCGGACGCGGCCGGTGACGCGGCGGTGTCGAGGGTCGTGGTGCTCATCGTGGGGGCTCCTGCGTCAGATGGCGAGCTGGTCATTGCGCTTCAGCCAGCGGAAGTAGAAGGAGGTGAAGACGGTCAGGATCGACAGCAGCAGGACGCCGTACGCGGCGGACTGGGCGTAGTCGCGCGGCTGCTGGCCGAAGCCGAGGTAGTAGGCCCAGGTGACGAGGATCTGTGCGTCCGGGGCGGAGGTCTTGCCGAACAGCAGGAAGATGATGGCGAACTGGTTGAACGTCCAGATGACGCCGAGCAGGACCACGGTGGAGCTGACCGAGCGCAGGCCCGGCAGGGTGACGTGCTGGAAGCGCTGCCAGGCGTTCGCCCCGTCCATCTCGGCGGCCTCGTACAGGGAGGCGTCGATGGACTGCAGGCCGCCGAGGAGCGAGACCATCATGAACGGCACACCGCACCAGGTGTTGACCATGACGGCGGCGAACCGCTGCCAGAAGACGTCCTCCAGCCAGTGCGGCTGGGGCAGGTGCAGGGCGCCGAGCACCTGGTTGAGCACGCCGGAGTCGGCGAGCATGATCCGCCAGGAGAAGACGGTGACGAAGGTGGGCACGGCCCAGGGCAGGATGAGCATCAGGCGGTAGAAGGTGCGGCCGCGCACCTTCCGGTTCAGCAGCAGGGCGAGGCCGAGGCCGATGGTGTAGTGCAGGAAGACGCACAGCGCGGTCCACACGACCGTCCACAGGAAGTGGGACCAGAACCGGTCGTAGGCGGTCGGCCCGAACAGGATGTCCTTGTAGTTGTCCAGCCCGATGAACTTGTAGGTGGCGTCGATGTGGTTGACGCCGATCGTGCGGGCCGAGTTCAGGCTGTCGGCGTCGGTCAGCGTCAGGTAGAAGCCCCGCACCAGCGGGTAGCCCACCAGGACGCCGAGCACGACGACGACCGGGATGATCATCGCGTAGGCGTACCAGTACTTCTGGTAGCCGTGCTTGAGGCGCTGCAGCGGGCCGGGGCCGCGGCCGCGCCCGCCGCCGGGCTTGGCGGTCGCGCTCTCGAGGGCGACTGTCATGGTTCGACACCTTCTGGAAGTTCAGGGGCAGGGCACACAGGCCGGTGGCCGCCGGGCCCTCCGCGGAGGGCCCGGCGGCCACGGCGGCTCACTTGCTGAAGTCCGGGACCAGCTTGGTGATCGCGAGTTCGGCGTCGCTCAGGCCCTTGTCCAGGGACACCTTGCCGGCGGCGATCTTGACCAGCTCGGTGTCGAGCGGCCCCCACAGGGAGCTGTACTCGGGCAGCGCCGGGCGCGGCTGGGCGGCGGGGAGGACGCCCTGGTAGCCGGCGATGCCGGGGTCGGTCTTGACCTGGTCGGTGTAGGCGTCGTCGCGGGTGGGCAGCGTGGAGTTCTTCAGGGCGATGGTCTCCTGGGACTTCGCCGAGGTCATGAACTTCACGAACTTCAGGGCCGCTTCCTGGTGCGCCTTGTCGGAGCCGGCGTAGACCGAGAGGTTGTGGCCGCCGGTCGGGGCGCCCGCCTTGCCGGAGGAGCCGCCCGGGACGGTGGCGATGCCCAGGTTGGCCTTGTCCTTGAAGGCGGAGCCCTGGTAGAAGTTCGTGATCTCCCAGGGGCCCTGGACGATCGCGGCGACCTTGCCGTTGACGAACGCGTCCTGAATGTGGGCGTAGGCGTCGGCGGTGGTGTCGGCCTTGTGCAGGCCCTTGCCGTCGAACATGCCCAGCCAGGTGCCGTACGCCTTCTTCGCGGCGGCCGAGTTCATGGTGATCTTCTTGGCGCCGGCGTCGACGGTGTCGGTGCCCTCGCCGTACAGGAAGCTCTGGGCGTAGTAGGACTGGGTGGAGCCCCAGTAGCCGTCGACGCCGGTCTTGTCCTTGATCCTGGCGGCGGCCTTCTTCAGCTCGTCCCAGGTCTTGGGGGCCTCGGTGATGCCGGCCTTCTTGAACAGGTCCTTGTTGTAGACGAGAGCCAGAGTGTCGGTGACGAACGGAACGCCGTAGGTCTTGCCCTCGTACTGGGCCTGCTCGATCAGGCTGGGCTGGAACTTGCCCTGGTCGGCGAGGGCCTCGGTGCCGTCCAGCGGCAGCAGGTAGCTCTTCTTGGCGAAGGCCGGGGTCCAGCCGACCTCGGCACGCAGCACGTCCGGGGCGCCCTTGGAGCCGGCGGCGGTGTCGAACTTGTTCTGTGCCTGGTCGAAGGGCACGTTGACGTACTTGACCTTGATGTCCTTGTTGGCCGCCTCGAACTGCTTGACCAGCTCCTGGTACGTCGGAGCCTCGTTGGTGGCGTTGGAGGTGTCCCACCAGGTGATGGTCACCGGACCGTCCGACTTGTCGCTGCCGCTGTCGCTCCCGCCGCAGGCCGTCGCCGCGAGGGCGAGGGACGCCACCAGCGCGGTGGCCGCTATGCCACGCCGCATGAAGTTCTCCTTGAGGGTGAAAGCCCGTGAGCGGGAAGCGGTCCCGTCCGCCGCTCCCGCCGAAGTGCCGACCGCGCCATTGCCGCCGCCGGGCGACGGTGAAAGTAACAGCGTTGCAAGCGCTGCGAAAGACCTTGCAGAAAAAAAGTGCAAGAGATCGCGAAGGTTACGCCTTCGTGACCTGTTCGCACCCGCCCAACGAGCGTGATTTCACGCGGGTGGGCGGGGTCTCGGACACTTGTGCAAGACTCTGCAAGCCCTTGCCATACGGTGGCGGGGGAGGAATCATCCCGTTGCGGACCGGACGCCGAGACCCGGACGTCGACCGGACGCCGACCGAACACGAGGGAACGCGATGACGCAGCAGCCCGCAACGGGCCGTCCAACGGCGCGCACCAGGCGGCCGACCGGTGGGCAGGGCGGGAGGCGACCGGTACAGTCCACTCATGTGACCACACGGCTTGCCGACATCGCTGCCCAGGCGGGGGTGAGCGAAGCGACCGTCAGCCGCGTCCTCAACGGGAAGCCGGGCGTCGCCGCCGCCACCCGCCAGTCCGTGCTGGCCGCCCTCGACGTCCTGGGCTACGAGCGCCCGGTACGGCTGCGGCAGCGCAGCGAGGGCCTGGTGGGCCTGATCACCCCCGAGCTGGAGAACCCGATCTTCCCGGCGCTGGCCCAGGTCATCGGCCAGGCGCTGACCCGGCAGGGCTACACCCCGGTGCTCGCCACCCAGACCCCCGGCGGCTCCACGGAGGACGAGCTGACCGAGATGCTGGTGGACCGCGGGGTCGCGGGCATCATCTACGTCTCCGGCCTGCACGCGGACACCACGGCCGACATGGAGCGCTACGAGCGCCTGCGCGCCCAGGGCGTGCCCTTCGTCCTGGTGGACGGCTTCTCCCCGAAGGTCCAGGCCCCCTTCATCTCCCCCGACGACCGCGCGGCGACGACCCTGGCCGTCACCCACCTGGTCTCCCTGGGTCACACCCGCATCGGCCTGGCCCTGGGCCCCAAGCGCTTCGTCCCGGTCCAGCGCAAGATCGAGGGCTTCGTCAAGGCCATGCAGGACCAACTGGCCCTGCCCCCGGACGTCGTCGAGTCCGAACTGATCCAGCACTCCCTCTACACCCTGGAGGGCGGCCAGGCGGCCGCGACGGCGCTCATCGACCGCGACTGCACGGCGATCGTCTGTGCCAGCGACATGATGGCGCTCGGCGCGATCCGCGCGGCCCGGCAGCGCGGCCTGGAGGTCCCCCGGGACGTCTCGGTCGTGGGCTTCGACGACTCCCCCCTGATCGCCTTCACCGACCCGCCCCTGACCACGGTCCGCAAGCCGGTGCCGGCGATGGGCCAGGCGGCGGTGCGCACGCTCCTGGAGGAGATCGGCGGGACACCCGCGCCGCACAGCGAGTTCGTGTTCATGCCGGAGCTGGTGGTACGCGGTTCGACCGCTTCGGCCCCCGGGGACAGGAACCGTCCGTAAGGCGGAGAACGTGTGAGCAGAACCCGACCGGGGGGTGATCGTCCCGGGAAGGTTTGTCTGGCACACTCTGTGCCCATGGGTGACACGACCGTGACGCGACCGGAAGGCCGGGAAGAGGCCGTCCCGCCCCCCGTCACGGAGGACAGCCGCCCCACTGCCGTACGCCGGCCGCGCACCCCCCGCCGGCCCCGGCTGTGGTTCGAGATCCTGTTGATCGCGGTGAGTTACTGGACGTACTCGCTGATCCGCAACGCGGTCCCCGAACAGAAGACCCAGGCCCTGCGCAACGCCGACTGGATCTGGAGCGCCGAGCACCACCTGGGCATCGCCGTCGAGCACTCGATCAACCATGCCGTGAACTCGGTGACTTGGCTGATCGTCGGCATGAACTACTACTACGCGACCCTGCACTTCGTGGTCACCATCGGCGTCCTGGTGTGGCTCTACCGCGGCCACCCCGGCCGCTACGCGGCGGCCCGCTCCACCCTCTTCATCACCACGGGCACGGCTCTGCTCGGCTACTACCTGTACCCCCTGGCACCTCCACGCCTGATGACCGGCGGCCACTTCATCGACACCGTCCAGGTCCACAACACCTGGGGCTCGATGGCCTCCGGCGACCTCAAGCACATGTCCAACCAGTACGCCGCGATGCCGTCCATGCACATCGGCTGGTCCCTGTGGTGCGGCCTGACCCTCTTCGCCCTGTGCACGGTCCCCTGGGCCCGCGTCCTCGGCCTGCTCTACCCCGCGGCCACCCTGGTCGTCATCGTCGCCACCGCCAACCACTTCTGGCTCGACGCGGTCGGCGGCGTCCTGTGCCTCTCCTTCGGCTTCACGGCGGCCCGCGCCTGGTACGGGGCGCTGCCGCACGCATTGCCGAGGGCGGTGGCTTTGCAGCCGGCGGAGGCGTAGGAACTCGAACGCTGTGCGGAGTTCGGGTGACCGCAGGGGTGGGTCCGCTCGACGGGTGGGCGACGCGATGCCCGCAGCCGCCCCACGGCCCCGCCCCACCCACGCACCGCGGGCGCACCCGCACCCACCGCCGGAGGCACCCGCACCCCCACGGCCCCGACCCACCCACGCACCGCAGGCACAGAACCCGCACCCGCGGACGCGGCTACGTGTCGTAGAACAACGCCTCCATGACCCCCCGAGCCCGCCGGGCGGTCCGCCGGTACGCGTCCAGCATGTCCCCCACGTGCCCGGGCCCGTACCCCAGATACCGCCCCACCGCGGCCAGCTCCCGGGACTCCGTGGGGAACGTGTCCCCGGCCCGCCCCCGCACCAGCATCACCGCGTTCCGCACCCGCGTGGCCAGCACCCACGCCTCGTCCAGCGTCGCGGCGTCCTCTTCGGACACCAGCCCCGCCCCCCGGGCCGCCGCCAGCGCCTGCCGGGTCCGCGGAGTCCGCAGCGACGCCTCCCTCGCCCCGTGCCGCATCTGCATCAGCTGCACGGTCCACTCCACATCCGACAGCCCACCCGGCCCCAGCTTGGTGTGCAGCTTCGGATCCGTCCCCCGGGGCACCCGCTCGGACTCCATCCGCGCCTTCAGCCGCCGGATCTCCCGCACCGCGTCATCGCCCAGCCCGCCCCGCGGATACCGCAGCGGGTCGATCAGCTCCACGAACCGCCGCCCCAGCTCCTCGTCCCCCGCCACCAACTCGGCCCGCAGCAACGCCTGCGACTCCCACACCTGCGACCACCGCCGGTAGTACGCCTCGTACGACTTCAGCGTCCGCACCAGCGGCCCGTTGCGCCCCTCGGGCCGCAGGTCCGCGTCGATCAGCAACGGCGGATCTCCGCTCGGAACCTGCAGCAGCCGCCGCATCTCGGCGACGACCCGCCCCGCGGCCTCGGCGGCCTCCCGCTCGTCCGCACCGTCCCACGGCTCGTGCACGAACAGCACGTCCGCGTCCGACCCGTAACCCAGTTCGTGCCCCCCGAACCGCCCCATCCCGATGATCGCGAACCGGGTCGGCAGGGTGTCCCCCCAGCCCTCGCGCACGACCGCCCGCAACGTGCCCGCCAGCGTCGCCGCCGTCAGGTCCGACACCGCACCGCCCACCCGGTCCACGAGCGCGCCCTGATCGGCCTCCACGGGCTGCGCCTCGGTGCCGTAGGAGCCGACGATGTCGCCGGCGGCCGTACGGAACAGCTCCCGCCGCCGCACGCCACGGGCGGCCGCGACCCCCTGCTCGGCGCTCTCCGCGCGCCCCACCGCGGCAAGCATCTCCTGCTCCAACTGCGCCCGCCCACGCGGCGCGAGCCCGCCTCCGTCACCGTCTCCGAGCAGCGCGACGGCCTCCGGCGCCCGCATCAGCAGATCGGGCGCGAGCCGCCCGGCGGACAGCACCCGCGCGAGGTTCTCCGCGGCGGCCCCCTCGTCCCGCAGCAGCCGCAGGTACCACGGCGTCTTCCCCAACGCGTCCGACACCTTGCGGAAGTTGAGAAGCCCCGCGTCCGGATCGGCGGAGTCGGCGAACCACCCCAGCAGCACCGGCAGCAGCGTCCGCTGGATCGCGGCCTTCCGCGTCACCCCCGACGCGAGGGCCTCCAGGTGCCGCAGGGCCGCGGCCGGATCGGTGTACCCGAGCGCGACCAGCCGCTCCCGAGCCGCCTCGGGACTCAATCGGACCTCACCGGGCGCGAGTTGGGCGACCGCGTCGAGCAGCGGCCGGTAGAACAGCTTCTCGTGCAGCCGTCGCACGACGCCGGTGTGCCGCTTCCATTCCCGGGTGAGCTCGGTGATCGGGTCGCTGCGCAGGCCGAGCGACCGCCCGAGCCGGCGCAGGTCGGCCTCGTCCTCGGGGACGAGGTGGGTGCGCCGCAGCCGGTACAGCTGGATACGGTGCTCCAGGGAGCGCAGGAACCGGTAGGCGTCGTCGAGCTGCACGGCGTCCACCCGGCCGACGTAACCCCCCGCGGCCAGCGCCTGCAACGCGTCCAGCGTGGACCCGCTCCGCAACGACACGTCGGTCCGCCCGTGCACCAACTGCAGCAACTGCACGGCGAACTCGACGTCCCTGAGCCCGCCCGGCCCGAGCTTCAGCTCGCGCTCGACCTCGGACACGGGGATGTTCTCCACCACACGGCGGCGCATCTTCTGCACGTCGGCGACGAAGTTCTCGCGCTCGGCGGCCTGCCAGACCAGCGGGGCGAGCGCGGCGACGTACTGCCCGCCGAGCTCGGCGTCGCCGGCCACCGGCCGGGCCTTGAGCAGCGCCTGGAACTCCCAGGTCTTGGCCCACCGCTGGTAGTAGGCCACATGACTGCTGAGAGACCGCACGAGCGGCCCGTTGCGCCCCTCGGGCCGCAGATTGGCGTCGACGGGCCAGATCGACCCCTCCACGGTCGTCTCGGAACAGATCCGCATCATGTGCGAGGCGAGCCGGGTGGCGGCCCTGAGCGCCTTCGCATCGTCCGCCCCCTTCACCGCCTCCCCCACGAAGATCACGTCGACGTCGGAGACGTAGTTCAGCTCGTGGCCGCCGCACTTGCCCATGGCGATCACCGCGAGCCGGCACAGCGCGTCGTCCTCGGGCGCGGCGGCGCGGGCGAGCCGGAGGGCGGCGCGCAGGGTGGCGGTGGCGAGGTCGGCGAGCTCGGCGGCGGTCTCGGCCACGTCGGTGGTGCCGCACACGTCGCGGGCGGCGATGGACAGCAGACAGCGCCGGTAGGCGACGCGCAGCGCGACGGGGTCGCCGGCCTCCGCGAGCCCGCGCTCGAACTCCGCCACCCCGGGGTGCAGGTCGCGCGGCTCGTAGGTGACGAGCGCCCGCCAGTCACCGGCGTGCCGGGCGAGGTGGTCGCCGAGCGCGGCGGAGCAGCCGAGCACACCGAGCAGCCGGTCGCGCAGCGGCTTGGCCGCTATGAGCGTGTCGAGCAGTTCCCGCTGGTCCGTCGGCGTGGGCTGCGCCTCGAGCAACCGCACGAGCCCCCGCAGCGCGAGATCCGGGTCGGCGGTGCCCCCCAGCGCCTCCAGCAGCACCGGATCGTCCCTGAGCGGGGCCAGCTCCGGCCCCTCCAGCAGCCGCTCGGCCCCCGAGGCATCGGTGAAGCCGTGCCGCAGCAGCCGAGTGAAGGTACTGCTCCTGCGCCCCGGCGCCGTCATCCCGGCCTCCCGTCGGATCGAGCCCGTCCTGGCCAGAGCCTAACCGGAGCATCGGGCTCGGGCTTCGGCAGCGGCCCTCGCTTTCGGTGTCTCGGAGACGCCGGGCACACCCCGAGCAGGGGGCAGGCGCACCAAGTGATCGCCATCGCCTCACCGAGCAGGCCCTCTGGGGCAAGTGGAGGGTTCGAGCCACGGCGGAGGGGCGCGACCTGCGGTTTTGCCCCAGCGGGGTGGCCCAAACCCTCCACTTGTTGTCCGCCCACAGAGCTACTTCACTCGTGGGTGTGACCTCCAGGTCGCTCCTGTCACTCAGCGTGGCCGATGCCTCTACCGTCGGATACGTCGCGATACGACGCGTACGACGGAGGGGTGCGGATGTCGGTGGATGGCGAGGCGGTACGGCTCGGGGAAGAGGCGGACGAGCCGGGGTGGGAGGTGGACCCGGACGACGAGTGGGGCGTGGCGGTGATCGCCACCGTGGGGCGGCAGTTGAAGCTGCGGCGGGAGGCGGTGGGGATGCGGGTCGCCGAGTTCGGGACGGCGATGGGGTACGGGGACGACCTCGTCTACAAGATCGAGGGCGGCAAGCGGATTCCCCGGCAGGAGTACCTGGACAAGGCTGACGAGGTGTTGCGCGCGGATGGGCTCATCTCGGCGACGTGGGAGGACGTGAGGAAGGTCCGGTACCCGAAGAAGGTACGGGACCTGGCGATGCTGGAGGCCCAGGCAGTAGAACTCCTCTCGTACGGCAGTCACAACCTGCACGGGCTTCTGCAGACCGAGGAGTACGCGAGGGCTCTCCTGAGCACGCGGCGGCCGACGCTGTCGGAGGATGAGCTGGAACGGGCACTCGCCGCCCGTATGGCGCGTAGGACGATCTTCGAACGCACTCCCCCTCCGGAACTCAGCTTTGTCCAGGAAGAGGTGACCTTGCGCCGCCCCGTCGGAGGCAGGATGGTGCTGCGCAGGCAGCTCGAACGCCTCTTGCAGGTAGCGCAGTTGCGTCACGTCGAGGTCCAGGTGATGCCCACGTCTCGTGGGGACCACCCGGGAACGGGAGGGCGAATTCAGGTGCTGAAGTTCGCGGACGGCACGGCGGTTGGCCGGGCCGACGACGAGTTCGGCAACCGTCCTGTCTCCGACCTCCGGCATCTGCGGATCTTCGAACTGCGCTATGGCATCATCCGGGCCGAGGCTCTGACCGCACGAGAGTCACTCACCTTCATCGAACAACTGCTGGGGGAGACATGAACCGCAGGGAATCAGCCGGCGACGTTGTCGAACTGACCTGGTTCAAGAGCACCTACAGCGACAGCAGCAACCCCAGTGACTGCGTCGAAGTCGCCATGGCCCCCGCCACCGTCCACGTCCGGGATTCCAAAACCACCCGGGGCCCCCGTCTCGCTCTCACGCCGGCCGCGTGGGCCGACTTCGTGGCCTTCGCCGGCGGGAACTGACCTCGCAGAATCACTCAGATGTCGTCCGGGAGGATCCGGAAGCAGGAGTACCGGCCCCCCACCGGCCGTACGGTCCGGAAGTCCCGTAGGCCCCTGGTGAGGACCGCGTCCGTGTCGTACTCGGCGGCGAGGACGCCGTTCATCGCGTCCACCAGGTCCAGGTCGAGCGATGCGTACCGGGCCCGCACGGACAACGCGGCGTCGAGGATCTCTGGCGCCAGCGAGGCTCCTGGGCCTGGTTGCCTGCGCCATGCTGTGCGGCGTGATCCGCTGGGCTCGCGGCCAGGGCGCCGGCGTCCTCGCCGCCCTCGAAGTCCCCGACGGCAGCCCCGACAAGCCGCCGGTGGCCACCACCCTCACCCGAGCCCTGGCCCGCGTGGACGCCGATGTCCTCGATGCCGCCGTCGGCCACTTCCTCCAGGCCCATAACCACCAACCAACTGGCCGGGATCACCGGAGACTCGCCGCTGCTCCGGGGCGCCGCGGACGGCAAGACGGTGCGCGGCGCCCGCGACGAGCACGTCCTGCAACTACACCTGCTCGGCGTTCGACGACCCAGAGACGGCCCGGCGTCAGCGCGAACCTTCAGCCTTCTTACGAGGCTGACCAGGACGCCGTCACCTGGGCAGAGACATTGAGCTTGTAGCCCGGTGTGCGTTGCTACATGCCATGCCCGCTTGACAACACCAGACCCTTGTACGGACACTGTACGTACATCCCGCCACCCGCCCTCTTTGCTCTTGACTGAGGCAGAGAGCGGCACCTTAGAGGCGAGTCCCACCCGCACGCAGGGAAGGGAGGACGTAGCCACCCTCCTTTCCAGTGGGGCTCACCAGATGGAGAACCCTTCCCATGAGCGAGACGACCAAGGACCGAAAGACTAAGGACCGGACAAACCGAAGCCAGCAACTCACACGCAGCAACACATCCCGCCTAGAGATCCGCATCCCCGAAGAAGACAAGAAGTTGATCGAGCGGGCCGCAAAGACCAGTCACGCAACCACTACGGGATTCGTGCTGCAGGCCGTAAGGCAGGCAGCACAAGACGTATTGCGACGCGAACAGGTGACGGTCGTACCGCCTGACTTCTACGAAGCCATGGTGGCTTCGTTGAACGAGCCAGATGAAGCAAACACTGCTTTGTCCAGGGCGGCGGCCCGGGCCCAGGAGATCATCAGGAAGGCATAAGGCCGAGTTCGTGTACGAATCGGAATCGATCAGCGATCGACATCTCCTGCAGACGTTCGATTGCGGCCAGGAATCGCTGAACGATTGGTTGACATCTTCAGCGTTGCACTGCCAGCGGAACCGGACGGCGAGCACCTTCGTGTGGTGCACCTCTGATGATCCCACTGTCCTCGCCTACTACTCGCTGGCAGGGCACCTGGTGGAAAGGCAGGAGCTACCGCCGAAACTGGGCCGAGGTTCACCGGATCAAATGCCGGCTGTCTTGTTGGCACGACTGGCCATCGACAAAACGCTACAAGGCCAAGGGCTTGGCGGAGTACTGCTCGCCGACGCCCTGGGGCAGACCGTCGCAGCGGTCCAACGTGTAGCAGCCCGATTCGTCATTGTCGACGCAATCGATGAAAAGGCCGCGGCTTTCTACAGCCGTTACGGTTTCGAACGAATTCCCGGGGAAATGCGAATGTATCGCAAGATCAGCGCCATCGAAAAGGATTTGAGGGGCGTCTAGAACTCGCATATCG
>NZ_JUJA01000163.1:53921-58481 GCF_001906585.1 Streptomyces kebangsaanensis
TCCGATGCATAGGCAGTGGGTCCGTCTCGAACGGCACTCGCCAATCATTACCGGCAAAAGGCAACGGTTGCGTCGTCGCCCGACTTACAGTGGCGCCATCGGAGTCCGGTTGGTTCCGTCGCCTCCGCTTTACGCACCCTCTCAAAATGAGCTCATGCGGGCCGCCCGCCCGCAGCGCAGAGAACCCGCAGTTGCCTTTTCTTCGCTCTACTAAAACAAAGAGCGAGACGCGGTCCTTTGCCTGACCGCGTGGCGCAGGCACTCAAGCACCACACGGAGGCATTCCCGCCGTCGGAGGTCACCTTGCCGTGGCTGCGGCCGAATGGCTCTCTCGTCACCAAGCGGCTGCTCTTCACCCGCCTCGATGGCGCGGGCACCATCCGTCGGACCGACTTCAACACCCGAGCATGGAAGTCGGCGCTCGTCGCCGTCATCCCCGCACCCGAGCCGGGCCCGACCGTCACCAGGCAGCCCGCGAGCACGGCATGAACCCGCTCAGGCACTTCTACTCATCGGTTCTGCTGGACGCCGGCGAGAACATCAAGGCCCTGAGCCACTACCTCGGACACAGCGATCCAGGGTTCACGCTTCGGGGCTGCACGCACCTCATGCCGAGTAGCGACGCGCGGGCCCGGAAGGCTGTGGACAGCCTGTACGAGGACACCGGCCCGGTGCCGGACGGCCCAGAGACGGCCCAGGGGCGGTGAAACGCCGTAGGGCCGACGGTCCACGACCGTCGGCCCCATCCGCCGAATGGACGGGAAACCCGCCCTGACCTGTGCTTACAGCACCGGCAGGTTCTTCTTCAGTTCGAACGCCGTGACCTCCGAGCGGTACTCCTCCCACTCCTGCTTCTTGTTGCGCAGGAAGAAGTCGAAGACGTGTTCGCCCAGGGTTTCGGCGACCAGGTCGCTGGCCTCCATGAGGGTCAGGGCCTCGCCCAGGTTCTGCGGGAGGGGGTCGATGCCCATCGCGCGGCGCTCGGCGTTGGACAGGGCCCAGACGTCGTCCTCGGCGCCGGGCGGGAGTTCGTAGCCCTCCTCGATGCCCTTCAGGCCGGCGGCCAGCAGGACGGCGTAGGCGAGGTAGGGGTTCGCGCCGGAGTCGAGGGAGCGGAACTCCACGCGCACGGAGCCCATCTTGCCGGGCTTGTACATCGGGACCCGGACCAGGGCCGAGCGGTTGTTGTGGCCCCAGCAGATGTACGAGGGGGCCTCGCCGCCGGCGCCCGCGGTGCGCTCGGAGCCGCCCCAGATGCGCTTGTAGGAGTTGACCCACTGGTTGGTGACCGCGGCGATCTCGGCGGCGTGGCGGAGGAGACCCGCGATGAAGGAGCGGCCCACCTTCGAGAGCTGGTACTCCGCGCCGGACTCGTAGAACGCGTTCCGGTCCCCCTCGAACAGGGACAGGTGCGAGTGCATGCCGGAGCCCGGGTACTCCGAGAACGGCTTCGGCATGAAGGTCGCCTGCAGGCCCTGCTCCAGCGCGACCTGCTTCATGATCAGGCGGAACGTCATGATGTTGTCCGCGGTGGACAGCGCGTCGGCGTACCGCAGGTCGATCTCCTGCTGCCCCGGCGCGCCCTCGTGGTGGGAGAACTCCACCGAGATGCCCATCGACTCCAGCATGGTGATCGCCTGGCGGCGGAAGTCCATGCCGACGGCCTGCGGGGTGTGGTCGAAGTAGCCGGAGTTGTCGGCGGGGGTGGGGCGGGAGCCGTCGACCGGGCGGTCCTTGAGCAGGAAGAACTCGATCTCGGGGTGGGTGTAGAAGGTGAAGCCGAGGTCGGAGGCGCGGGCGAGGGCCCGCTTCAGCACGTACCTCGGGTCCGCGAAGGACGGGGAGCCGTCCGGCATGAGGATGTCGCAGAACATGCGGGCCGTGCCGGGGGCCTCGGCACGCCAGGGCAGGATCTGGAACGTGGACGGGTCGGGCTTGGCGATCATGTCGGACTCGTAGACCCGGGCGAAGCCCTCGATGGCGGACCCGTCGAAGCCGATGCCCTCGTCGAAGGCCTGCTCCAGCTCGGCGGGGGCCACGGCCACGGACTTGAGGAAGCCGAGCACGTCGGTGAACCACAGGCGCACGAACCGGATGTCGCGCTCCTCCAACGTCCGGAGCACGAACTCCTGCTGCTTGTCCATCTTCCGCTTCCCATCCTTGCCGGTCGGACCGCCCGCGTCCGCGCGCCGCGGAAGGCGGTCGGGCACCTGTGCAGCATCCCACCACAGCGATGTTTCGCGCACGTTGCGGACCCCTCTCGCCCTACCGCCCGCCCCACCACCCGCCCCNNNNCCCGTCCTGCTCCCGGAGCGACTCCCTCGTCCTGGCCGAAGCCTTTCCCATGTGGCGTAGGCCACGCCCGTTTAATTTGCATCTCAAATGCAAGTTTCAATACCGTTTCGATCAGTCGAGCGATCGCACCGAACGATCGAGCCTTCGAGGAGTCACCATGCTGTCCGAGCAGTCAGCGGCCACCGTCCGCGCCACCCTCCCCGCCGTCGGCGCGGCCATAGGCGAGATCACCGAGCGCTTCTACGCCCGGCTGTTCGACGCCCACCCCGATCTGCTGCGCGACCTGTTCAACCGCGGCAACCAGGCCGCCGGCACGCAGAGGCAGGCGCTGGCCGGCTCCATCGCCGCCTTCGCGACGTACCTGGTGAACAACCCCGAGCAGCGGCCCGACCTGATGCTGGAGCGCATCGCCCACAAGCACGCCTCGCTGGGCGTCCTCCCGGAGCAGTACCCGATCGTCCACGAGCACCTGTTCGCGGCCATCGCCGAGATACTCGGCGACGCGGTCACCCCCGAGGTCGCCGCCGCCTGGACCGAGGTCTACTGGCTGATGGCCAACGCCCTCATCGCCATCGAGAAGCGGCTGTACGAGCAGAGCGAGCAGACCGGCTGGCGCGAGTGGGAGGTCGTCGAGCGGATCGAGGAGACCGCGGACGTGGCCACCTTCAGGCTCCGCCCGGTCGACGGCGGCCCGGTGCCCGGCTACCGCGCCGGACAGTACGTCTCGGTCGGCGTCGGGCTCACGGACGGCGCCCGGCAGATCCGTCAGTACAGCCTGGCCGCGGCGCCCGGTTCGCCGGTGCGGCAGTTCGCCGTCAAGCGGGTGGCCGGTGACGCCACGACCCCCGACGGCGAGGTCTCCAACCACCTGCACGCACACGTGCGCGTGGGCGACGTCCTGCAGCTGTCCGCCCCGTACGGCGACCTCGTCCTCGACGACACCGACGCGCCGCTGCTGCTCGCCTCCGCCGGTATCGGCGTCACCCCGATGATCGCCATGCTGGAGCAGCTCTCCCTCGCCGGCCACAGCGCTCCGGTGACCGTGGTCCACGCCGACCGCTCCCCCGCCGCGCACGCGCTCCGCTCCGACCACGAGGCGTACACGGCGAAGCTGCCGGACGCGCGGGCGGTCTTCTTCTACGAGCAGGACGCCGAGGGCGCCGGGCGGCCCGGACTGGCCGACCTCACCGACGTCGACGTCCCGGCCGGCACGCGCGCGTACCTGTGCGGTCCGCTCCCCTTCATGCGGGCGGTGCGCGAGCAGCTCCTCGCCAAGGGTGTGGCCCCGGCCGACATCCACTACGAGGTCTTCGGCCCCGACCTGTGGCTGGCCCGGACCGCGGCCTGACCGAGCCGTCCCGCGTGCGTGAGAGGCCGGCCGAGACGGTGTGCACCGCCTCGGCCGGCCTCTCCGTGTCGTCATGGTGCGTGTCCGCTCAGGACATCGGGGACGCCGCCCGGACGCTGGGCAGCCCCAGCAGCAGCGGACCCGTCGGGGCCGTGACCATGTCGGCGACCGTGAGGGGGTCGAGCGTGGCGTAGAAGGCCTCCTGGGCCCGGCGCAGGGCGCCTCGCAGGCGGCAGTCGGAGCTGAGGGGGCAGGGCGTGGTGCCGTCGCAGTCGGCGACGTCGCCCTCGCCCTCCAGGGACCGTACGAGCGCGCCGACCGAGGCGTTCCGGCCGGCCTCGGTGAGGCTCAGGCCGCCGCCGCGGCCGCGGCGGGCCGCGAGCAGCCCGCGGTGCTGGAGCTCGGCGACGATCTTCGCGGCATGCGTGTACGGCACGCCCATGTCCGCCGCGACCTCCCGGGTCGTGGGGGTGGACCCGCCCGCGACGGCGAGCCGCATCAGGACGCGCAACGCCATGTCGGTGGAGCGCAGCAGCCGCATGTCGCCAGGGTAGATAATACGCATCCGAGGTTCAACTTACCGGCGGCTCCCCCGGCTGCGCTTCCGTATCCCGCCCGCCTGGCAGGCCGTCACCAGGGCGGGCCCGGCGCCCCGTTCGCGGCAAGGGCCCCTCTCGTCCCGGGTGACGCGAGCCGCAATTCCCGTCATCTGTCGGCTGCTCGGGCTTCACCAAGCCGTCCGGCTTCAACCGCCCTGCGTCCACCGCTCGTTGTCGAGGGGCGGACGCACGCGCGTGTGCAGGACGGCGTCGGCGACGTCCTCGGGACGGTCGAGCATGAGCAGATGGCCGGCGGGGCCGCTCACGCGGAACGTGCCGCCCAGCGCCGCGGCGAGCCCCCGCTGCCGGGCGAGCCAG
>NZ_JUJA01000163.1:58502-69007 GCF_001906585.1 Streptomyces kebangsaanensis
GACCGGCGGGGGTCATCCGCGGCGAGCACGGTGACGGGCAGGCCGGGCGGCAGCGGCCGTGACCGGCGCAGGGTCGCGAGGGTGAGGGCCTGGTCGGCGTAGGTGGCGTTCTCGGCGAGGGCCGCGCGCAGCCAGCGGCTGGTGGAGTACGCGCGCCGGACCAGGTCGTACGACGCCGGTTCCCCGCCGTCGACCCGGCCCTCCCGGACCGCCGCCCGGCGCAGCGAGGGCCCCGCCACCCGCGGCAGTCCGGCCGCGCTCGCCAGCGTGGCGCACGCGCGCGTGGCGGCGTCGCGTACCGCGCGCGCCCTGCGGGGGCGGGGGTCCTCCTCGACGCTGGAGTCGACGAGCACGAGCCCGGCCGCCCGCGCGGGGAACAGCCGGGCGAAGGCCTCCGCGTGGAACCCGGCGAGCGAGTGTCCCACCACCGTGGCGGGCCCGCCGAGGCCGAGCACGTCCAGAACGGCCGCGATGCGCCGCGCCTCCCCGGCGAGCGTCGGCCACGCGCGCGTGTACCCGCTGAGGCCGAGTCCGGGGCGGTCGAAACGGACGACGGTGCGGTGCGGGGAGAGCAGAGCGACGACGGGGTCCCAGTCGAACCAGCACATCCCGAGCCCGGGGCTGAGGACGCAGAGCGGTCCGCTGCCGTCGACGACGGCGTGGTGGACGACACCGCCGATCCCGACGAAGGTCATGGCCGCCTCCCCTGCTTCCGTAAGGGCATCATGCCCGCCCGGGTGCGCCGGCGCGGGCGTGCGGCGGCCCGCACGCCCGCCCCGCCCCACCCCCATCGTGTCGCTCTGACGATTACACTGGGCGCGTGCCTCAACTACGTCTCGCCCTGAACCAGACCGACTCGCGCGTCGGCGACCTCGCCCGGAACGCCGACACGATCGTCCGCGGGGCCCGGGACTCCGCCGAGCGGGGAGCGCATCTCGTGGTGTTCCCGGAGATGGCGCTGACCGGGTACCCCGTGGAGGACCTGGCCCTCAGGTCGTCCTTCGTGGAGGCGTCCCGCGCCGCGCTGCGCGCCCTGGCCGCCCGGCTCGCCGAGGAGGGCCTCGGGGAGCTGCCGGTGCTCGTCGGCTACCTCGACCGCTGTGAGACCGCCCAGCCGAAGTACGGCATGCCGGCCGGCGCCCCGCAGAACGCGGCGGCGGTGCTGCACCGCGGCGAGGTGGTGCTGACCTTCGCCAAGCACCACCTGCCGAACTACGGCGTCTTCGACGAGTACCGCTACTTCGTGCCCGGCGACACCATGCCGGTGCTGCGGGTGCGCGGCGTCGACGTCGCGCTCGCCATCTGCGAGGACCTGTGGCAGGACGGCGGCCGGGTGCCGGCCGCGCGCAGCGCGGGCGCCGGGCTGCTGGTCTCCGTCAACGCCTCGCCGTACGAGCGGCTGAAGGACGACACCCGCCTGGAGCTGGTCCGCAAGCGGGCCCAGGAGGCCGGCTGCACCCTCGCCTACCTCGCCATGACCGGCGGGCAGGACGAGCTGGTCTTCGACGGCGACTCGATCGTGGTCGCCCCGGACGGCGAGGTGGTCGCGCGGGCGCCGCAGTTCGCGGAGCACCTGATGGTGCTGGACCTGGAGCTGCCGTCCGCCTCGGTGGACGCGCCCACCGGCGTGGTGGACGACGGGCTGCGCATCGAACGCGTGGTGCTGTCCGAGGAGCCGGTGCCGGCCTACGAGCCCGAGCCGGCCGCCGAGTGCGCCGAGCGCCTGGAAGACGACGAGGAGGTCTACGCGGCGCTGGTCACGGGCCTGCGCGCGTACGTGCGCAAGAACGGCTTCCGGTCGGTCCTGATCGGGCTGTCCGGCGGCATCGACTCCGCGCTCGTCGCGGCGATCGCCTGCGACGCGGTGGGCGCGGAGAACGTGTACGGCATCTCCATGCCGTCCAAGTACTCCTCGGAGCACTCCAAGGACGACGCGGCCGAGCTGGCCCGGCGCACCGGCCTGAACTTCCGCACCGTCTCGATCGCGCCGATGTTCGACGCGTACATGGGCTCCCTCGGCCTGACCGGCCTCGCGGAGGAGAACCTGCAGTCCCGGCTGCGCGGCACGCTGCTGATGGCGGTCTCCAACCAGGAGGGCCACATCGTGCTGGCGCCCGGCAACAAGTCGGAGCTGGCGGTGGGCTACTCGACGCTGTACGGCGACTCGGTGGGCGCGTACGGCCCGATCAAGGACGTGTACAAGACGTCGGTCTTCCGGCTGGCGAGGTGGCGCAACCGGGCCGCCGCCGAGCGGGGCGAGACCCCGCCGATCCCGGAGAACTCCATCTCCAAGCCGCCGAGCGCGGAGCTGCGCCCCGGCCAGGTCGACACCGACTCCCTGCCGGACTACCCGGTGCTGGACGCGATCCTGGAGCTCTACGTCGACCGGGACAAGGGCGCGGACGTGATCGTCGCGGCCGGCTACGACCGGGAGCTGGTCACCCGGACGCTGCGGATGGTCGACCGGGCCGAGTACAAGCGCAGCCAGTACCCGCCGGGCACCAAGATCTCGGCGAAGGGCTTCGGCAAGGACCGCAGGCTGCCGATCACCAACGGCTGGCAGGAGACCGCCTGAGCGGACAGGCCCCGGGAGACCGGACGGGCTCCTAGGAGTCGTCGGCGGGCAGCTTCACGCGCGCGGCCACGGGCAGGTGGTCGCTGGCCGTGCGCGGCAGCGTCCAGGAGCTCACCGGCTCCACTCCCCTGACCATGATCTGGTCGATGCGGGCCATCGGGAACGACGCCGGCCAGCTGAACCCGAACCCGTTGCCCACCGCGCCCTGCGTGGAACGCATCTGGGAGGTGACGGCGTTGAGCGAGCGGTCGTTCATCGTGCCGTTGAGGTCGCCGAGCAGGACCACCCGGGACAGCCGCTCGCCGGCGATCGCCTCGCCCAGCGCGTCCGCGCTCTGGTCGCGCTGCTGGGCGGTGAAGCCGGCGTGCATCTTCACCCGCACCGACGGCATGTGGGCGACGTACACCGCCACGGGCCCCTCGGGGGTGGTCACCGTGGCGCGCAGGGCGCGCGTCCAGCCGAGCTTGATGTCGACGGCCCGCACCCGGCTGATCGGGTACTTGCTCCACAGCCCGACGGTGCCCTCCACCGAGTGGTACTTGTACGTCGGGGCGAGCGCCTGCTCGTAGACCGGGACCGCGGACGCCTTCAGCTCCTCCAGGGCGAGCACGTCGGCGCCGGCGGCGGCCACCTCCCGGGCGGTGCCGGACGGGTCGGGGTTGTCGGCGTTGACGTTGTGCGTGGCGACCGTCAGGTCGCCGCCGGTGCCGGCCTTGTCGGTGAGCAGCCCGCCGAACAGGTTCAGCCAGACGGCGGCGGGCAGCAGCACCGCGATCAGCGCGGTCGCCGACCTGCGCACCAGGGCGAGGACCAGCAGCACCGGGACGAGCAGGCCCGCCCAGGGCAGAAAGGTCTCGGTGAGGCTGCCGAGGTTCCCGATCCGGTTGGGGATGTGCGCGTGCAGCGCCATCACCAGGGCCAGGACGACCGCGAGCGCGGCGAGGAGGACGCCCCGGCGCCAGATCCGCGGGTCGCCGCGCCAGCCGTCCAGGAAGCGGTGCGTCGCGCGCCGGAGCCGGTCTCCCCGGTGCTCGTTCCCCGAGCCGCCGTCCACCGTTTCCGTCACGTACGCCTGTTGCGCCATACCGTCGCCTCGCTGCCTGCCGTGCACACCGTTCGCCCCCGTGTCCTACGACCCTAGGGGATGATCGGCGTCGTTCCTGCCGTCCCTGGACGGCCGTACTGGCACGAGGACGAACGAGTCGGCGGGCGGAGTTCCTGGGACGCTTCCCGAGGGGCGGGTCTGTGACGAAACGCGCACATTAGGACGGGGAACTGACGGGCCGTAGCCCGTCCAGCACCGCGTCCACGATCTGCTCCGACAGTCCCTCGGGCAGCTCGGTGTCGGGGCGCATCACGGCGCGCACCAGCATGGGTCCGACGATGATGTCGCCGAGCACGTCGACGTCGATGTCCTCGCGCAGCTCCCCGTTGAGCTGCCCGCGGCGCAGGACCTCGGCCTGGAGCCTGCGCCGCGGCTCGATGACGGTCGCCTGGTAGGCGGACCAGATCCTCGGGCTGCTCTTCATCTGGGCGTAGACGTTGTGCAGGATGGCGGAGGAGCGGCTGACCAGTCCGCGTCTGCGCAGCTGTTCGCAGATGGCCACGAGGTCGTCGCGCACGGAGGTCCCGGGCAGTTCCGGGTCGGGAGGCTCGGCGGCGCGTACGACGTCGACGAACAGCTCCTCCTTGCCGCTCCAGCGGCGGTAGATGGTGGCCTTGCCGACGCCCGCGGTGCGGGCGATGCGCTCCACGGAGAGTTCGGCGAGCGGCACCCCGTCCTCCAGGAGCTTCATCACGCCCTCGACGATGGCGCGTTCCAGCGCCTCGCTCCGGGGACGGCCCCGCACGGGGGCGCCGGGAGCGGCGTGGCGGTCGGCAAGGCTCACGTGGGCCGTCCTTTCGTCGTACCGGAAGATTCTCCTATTCCCCCGGCTGCCCCCCGGCTGCCCCCCGGCCATCCCGGTCGCTCCCCCGCTCCGGTCGCTCCCCCGGCCTACTCCACCGCCGCCACCAGTTCCTGCTCCTCCTCGCCCTTCCGGGGCGTGGACGCCCTGCCCGGCAGGAACACGGCCACCACGACCGCGCCGACGACCGCGACCACGGTGCCGCACAGCGCGGTGACGTGCATCGCGTGCAGGAAGGCGTCGTTGGCCGGGCTCACCAGGGCGTCGCCGCGCGGGCCGAGCCTGGCGGCGACGCCGAGGGTGGCCTCGATGGACTCGCCGGCCTTGTCGCGCACCGCGGCCGGGAGCATGCCGAGCTCGTCCTCGATGCGGCTGCGGTACGCCGCCGAGAGCACAGAGCCGAGCACGGCGATGCCGAGCGCGCCGCCGACCTGGCGGAAGGTGTTGCTCAGCGCGGAGGCCGAGCCGGCCTTCTCGCGGGGCAGGGCCTGCATGATGACGACGCTGGTCGGCGTCATGATGTGCGCCATGCCGGTGCCCATGAGGAAGAAGACGACCTCCAGCACCCAGATCGGCGTGTCGGCGTCGAAGCCGGCGAAGGCGGCCAGCATGGCGGCGAGCAGGAGCAGACCGGCCGTGGTGGTGGCCTTGTTGCCGAAGCGGTCGACGACCAGCCGGGCCCGCGGCGCGAAGATCATCTGCGCGGCGGCCAGCGGCAGCATCAGCAGACCTGACTGGAGCGGCGTGTAGCCGCGCACGCTCTGCATGTAGAACACCGAGAAGAACGTCACGCCCATCAGCGCGAAGAACACCAGCGCGATGGCCGCCATGGCGGCCGAGAAGACCTTGTTCCTGAAGTAGGTGACGTCCAGGGACGGGTGGTCGCTGCGCTTCTCGAACCACACGAAGGCCGCGAGGACGGCCAGGCCCGCCACGATCGCCGACAGCGCGGTGGGGTCGGTGAAGTCGGCGAGCTCGCCGCCCTTGATGATGCCGTAGACGAGCAGGACCAGGCCGACCACGGACAGCACGACGCCGACCGGGTCGACGCGGCCGGGCCGCGGGTCGCGGGAGTCGGGCACCAGCCACACCATCAGCGCCACCGCGGCGATCACGATGGGCACGTTGACGAAGAACACCGAGCCCCACCAGAAGTGGTCGAGCAGCAGACCGCCGGTGATCGGGCCGATGGCGATGGCCAGGCCCACGCCGCCGGCCCAGATGCCGATGGCCTTGGGCTGCTCCTCGCGCTCGAAGACGTTCATGAGGACGGCGAGGGTGGCCGGCATGACGAAGGCGGCACCGAGGGCCATCAGGGCGCGGTAGGCGATGAGTTCGCCCGGCGAGCCGGACTCGGCGGCCAGCGCGGACCCGATCCCGAACACGACGAGGCCGCCGAGCAGGACCTTCTTGCGGCCGATGCGGTCGCCGACGAGTCCGGCGGTGAACAGCAGGCCCGCGAAGACGAGGGTGTAGGCGTTGATCGCCCACTCCAACTCGCTCTGCGTGGCACCCAGTCCGGTCGGGGCCGGGGTGGAGATCGTCTTGATGGCGACGTTCAGGATCGAGTTGTCGAGCACCACGATCAGCAGGCTCAGCATCAGCACGCCGAGGATCGCCCAGCGGCGGCGGTGCACCGCTTCCGGAATCCGGGAGCCGCGGCCGGCGTTGTCGGCAGGAGTAGTCATGGTTCGAGCCTAGGACGCTTCCGATACGAGACCGTCTCGTATCGAAATCTTTTACCCAGATCTTACGTCCCTTACCGAGACGTTGCGCACACGGGCGTCCTCTGGCTCGAACTGGCACGAGGTGCCACCATGGGAGGGGTCCGGGGACGCCGTCAGGGCGCCTCGAGATGACGAAGGAGCCGTTGCCATGACGCAGCTTTCGGCTGCCCAGACGAAGTCCTCCGACAGCAGCAAAGCGCTGTACGGAGGCAAGGGCACCCGCCGCATCACCGTCCGCGACATCGCCCTCGCCAAGGAACGCGGCGAGAAGTGGCCCATGCTCACCGCCTACGACGCCATGACCGCCTCCGTCTTCGACGAGGCCGGCATCCCGGTGATGCTGGTGGGCGACTCCGCGGGCAACTGCCACCTCGGGTACGACACGACCGTGCCCGTCACCCTCGACGAGATGACCATGCTGTCCGCCGCGGTCGTCCGGGGCACGCGCCGCGCCCTGATCGTCGGCGACCTCCCCTTCGGCTCCTACCAGGAGGGCCCGGTGCAGGCGCTGCGCTCGGCGACCCGGCTGGTCAAGGAGGCGGGCGTCGGCGCCGTGAAGCTGGAGGGCGGCGAGCGGTCGCACGAGCAGATCCGGCTCCTGGTGGAGTCCGGCATCCCGGTCATGGCCCACATCGGCCTGACCCCGCAGTCCGTCAACGCCATGGGCTACCGCGTCCAGGGACGCGGCGAGGAGGCGGCGGCGCAGCTGCTGCGGGACGCGAAGGCCGTGCAGGACGCGGGGGCGTTCGCGGTCGTGCTGGAGCTGGTGCCGGCGGAGCTGGCGGCCGAGGTGACGCGGGTGCTGCACATCCCGACCGTCGGCATCGGGGCGGGACCCGAGACGGACGCGCAGGTGCTGGTGTGGACCGACATGCTCGGGCTGACGGGCGGGCGCGTGCCGAAGTTCGTCAAGAAGTACGCGGATCTGCGGGCGGTCATGGGCGACGCGGCCAAGTCGTTCGCGGAGGACGTGGTGGGCGGGACGTTCCCGCTGGAGGAGCACTCGGTGCACTGACCTCCGGTTGAGCCATCGCGGCACCAAGGGGCAGCCCCGCCGATCTTCCCCCGTCGGCGGGGCTGCCGCCTTTGCGCCTGAGCCGGCGCCGCTCTCGCGGAGGTGGTCGCCCGCCGTCGTGGTTTCTCCATTGACGGTTGCGGTGCTCGTCGGGGATGTGTCGGTGCTGTCGGCCGCCTGTCGGTGGTTTGTCAGTGGTGGCTGACATCGTTTCCGTCATGACACCAAACGACACGAAACCCAGTGCCGTGACCGTGCGGGGGCTGGTCAAGCACTACGGCGAGACCAGGGCGCTGGACGGTGTGGATCTGGAGGTGCGCGAGGGCACCGTGATGGGGGTGCTCGGGCCGAACGGGGCCGGCAAGACCACGCTCGTGCGCATCCTGTCCACCCTGCTGACCCCGGACGCCGGCCACGCCACCGTCGCCGGCTACGACGTCGTACGGCAGCCCCGGCAGCTGCGCCGGGTGATCGGGCTGACCGGGCAGTACGCCTCCGTCGACGAGAAGCTGCCCGGCTGGGAGAACCTGTACCTGATCGGCCGGCTGCTGGACCTGCCCCGCAAGGAGGCCCGCGCCCGCGCCGACGAGCTGCTGGAGCGGTTCTCGCTCACCGAGGCCGCGCGGCGGCCGGCCCGTACGTACTCCGGCGGTATGCGGCGGCGGCTGGACCTGGCCGCCTCGATGATCGGGCGTCCCGCCGTCCTCTACCTGGACGAGCCGACCACGGGGCTCGACCCCCGCACCCGCAACGAGGTGTGGGACGAGGTCAAGGCGATGGTCGGGGACGGGGTCACCGTCCTGCTGACCACCCAGTACATGGAGGAGGCCGAGCAGCTGGCCTCCGAGCTGACCGTCGTCGACCGCGGCAAGGTCATCGCGAACGGGGCCGTCGAGGAACTCAAGGCGAAGGTCGGCGGGCGCACCCTGCGCGTGCGGCCGGCCGACCCCCTTCAGCTGCGTCCGCTGGCCGGGATGCTCGACGAGCTGGGCATCACCGGGCTGGCCGCGACGACCGTGGACACCAAGGCCGGCTCGCTGCTGGTGCCGGTCCTCAGTGACGAGCAGCTGACCGCCGCGGTCGGCGCGGTCACCGCGCGCGGCATCACGATCTCCTCCATCACCACCGAACTGCCCAGCCTGGACGAGGTGTTCCTGTCCCTCACCGGCCACCGCGCCAGTGCCCCGCAGGACGCCCGGCCCGCCGACTCCCGCGAGGAGGTCGCCGTATGAGCGCCCACCCGTCGCCCACCACCACCCTGAACGAGGCGCTTCGCGCCGCCCCCTCCGATGTCACCGCCACCGTTGCCACTTCGAAGGCCGACGCCCGGATCCCGCTGCGCGCCCATGTGCGGCACACTGGCGCGCTGGTCCGCCGCAATCTGCTGTGGATCCGCCAGGACCCCGAGTCGATGTTCGACGCGATCCTGTTCCCGGTGATCTTCACGCTGCTGTTCGTGTACGTCTTCGGCGGCTCGATCGGGCAGTCCCTGGGCGGCGGGCAGCAGCAGTACGTGCAGTACATCGTGCCCGGCCTGATGGCCATGATGGGGATGAACCTGGCCCAGAGCGTGGGCACCGGCTTCAACCAGGACTTCAACTCCGGTGTGATGGACCGCTTCCGGTCCCTGCCGATCGGGCGCGGCTCGGTGCTGTTCGCCAAGATCTCCGTCGAGCTGGTGCGGATGCTCATCGCGACGACGATCCTCATGGTCGTCGGCGTCCTCGTCGGCTTCGAGATCGAGAACTGGCCCGGCCTGTTCGCCGCCGTGGGGCTGTCCGCGGTGTTCGGCTCGGCGCTGATGTGGGTGTTCCTCACGCTCGGCGTGGTGATGAAGAACGCGCAGTCCGTGCAGGCGATGGGCTTCCTGGTGCTGATGCCGCTGCAGTTCGGCTCGTCCATCTTCGCGCCGCCCGGGACGATGCCGGGCTGGCTGCGGACGTTCACCGAGTACAACCCGCTGTCCGCCCTCGCGGACGCCGCCCGCGGGCTGATGACCCACGGCCCGGTCGCGCACGGTCTGTGGCTGACGCTGGCCTGGTCGGCGGGGATCACCGCGGTGATGGCGCCGGTCGCCATCCACAAGTTCCGCACCAAGACCTGACCGTACGGCCCCGGCCGGGCGCGTCAGAGCAGGGCGGCGGCCTCCTGCGGGGTGAGGCCGCCGCCCTCCGCGTACGCGACCCCGTACGCCTCCTCGCCGAGCACGGCCCGGATGCGGGCGACCGCCTGGCCGTGGACGTGGCGTTCCAGGGACGAGGGCACGTGCCGGGGCGGCAGCAGGGCGTCGGCGGCGCCGAGGCAGCGGGCGGCGTCCCGGGCGCGGCGTCCGCCGTCCGCGCCGGCGACGGCCGCGGCGCCGATGGTCAGGTACGTCGAGCGCATATGGGGCGCGATGGCCTGGGACAGCGGGTTCCGGGCATGCTCCAGTGCCCGGCGGCACTTGTCCAGGGCGTCCTCGTAGCGGCCGTCGGCCGCGTCCAGCCAGGCCTCCGCTCCGAGGATGAAGGCGTCGAAGACGACGAAGTGCGAGATGGCGAACTCCTCCCGCAGAAGCCGCAGGTGCTCGCGCGCCTCGGGAATGCGACCGGTCATGCCGAGCCGGCCGGCGAGGAAGATCCGGGCGGCCGGCATGGCCTCGTTGTGGCCGCCGTCGCTCTGCTCGATGACCTCGCGCAGCATCCGCTCGCCCTGTTCGGCCTCGCCCGTCTCCAGCAGGACGCCGCCGAGGCGGACGTTGAGGACGGCGATCTGGGCGTGGGCACCGAGGCGTTCGGCGTGCTCGACGGCCGCGCGGTAGTCGGCGGCGGCCGCCTGATAGGCGCCGGTGCGCTCGTGGGCCTCCGCGCGCGCGGAGAGCGCCTCGGCGATGCCCCAGGCGTCCCCGAGGCGCCGGAAGATCTCCAGCGCCTCGTCGGCGTCCCGGCCCGCGTCCCCGGCCGAGTCGGTGCGGTTGGCCAGCAGGTTGGCACGCCACTGGAGGGCGTGGGCGAGCTCCCACTCGAATCCCGGATCGCTGCGGCAGGTGCGTACGGCGGCATCGCTGACCTCGCGCAGGCGCTCCACGTCACCGGTCAGCATCACCGCGAACATCCAGAGCGTGCCGGGGCTGCGGCAGACCTGCGGCATGCCCGGCTCGTAGACCTCGGTGACGACGCGCAGCTTGCGTTGCGCCTCCGGAGAATCCCAGGCGTCCAACTCGGTGTCCATACAGGCCATATGGGCGAGGTGCAGGCCGCGGCGGGCCTCCGCGAGGATCTCGCCGGTCATCGGCGGCGGGG
>NZ_JUJA01000163.1:69026-69620 GCF_001906585.1 Streptomyces kebangsaanensis
CGCCATACCGGGGCGGCGCGCCGGACCGGCTCGGCGAAGGGATCGGGGCCGAGCGCCATGACCTCGACGCACCAGGTGCGGGCCTCGATGCGCGCGTCGCGCAGCTGCCAGTAGAAGACGAGCGAAAGGATCAGACACAGCCCCTCCTGCTCGTCACGTACCGCGACGGCGTGGCGCAGGGCGGTGCGCAGGTTCTCGTACTCCCGCTCCAGCCTCCCGATGGCGGCACGCTGACCGGGGCCGCGCAGCAACGAGTCGGTGGTGCGGGCGAGTTCGCGGTAGTACGTCAGGTGGGCGCGCTCGGCCTCCGCACGGCCGCCGGTCTCGTCGAGCCGTTCGCCCGCGTACTCGGCGACGGTCTCCAGGAGCCGGTAGCGCATCTCGCCGTCGGTGGCGGGGGCGGCCACCACGAGGGACTTGTCGACGAGGGAGGCGAGGGCGTCGAAGGCGGCGGGGCCGCACACGGCCTCGGCCGCGGCGAGGTCGCAGCCGCCGGCGAAGACGGACAGCCGGCTCAGGACGTCCCGCTCGTCCGTGTCGAGCAGGTCCCAGGACCAGTCGACGACGGCCCGCAGGGTCTGCTGGCGGGGCAGG
>NZ_JUJA01000163.1:69634-72330 GCF_001906585.1 Streptomyces kebangsaanensis
GGAGGTGAGCAGGCGGAAGCGGTCGTCGAGCCGGTCGGCGATCTGGCGCGGGGTGAGCATCCGCAGCCGGGCGGCGGCGAGTTCGATGGCGAGCGGCAGGCCGTCCAGGCGCCGGCAGATCTCGGCGCAGGCGGCGGCGGTGTCGCCGTCGGCGTCGACGCGGAAACCGGGCCGTACGGCGGCTCCCCGGTCGGCGAGCAGCCGCAGCGCGACCGGCTCGGGCAGCGGCTCGACCGGCCGCAGCACCTCCCCCGGTATGCCGAGCGGTTCCCGGCTGGTGGCCAGGACGGTGAGGTGCGGGCAGCGGGCGAGCAGTTCCTCGGCGAGGCGGGCCGCCGCGTCGACGACGTGCTCGCAGTTGTCGAGCAGGAGCAGCATGCGGCGCCGTGCGCAGTGCTCGACCAGCCGCTCGACCGGGTCGTCGTGCCGGTCGGCGACCGCGGCCCGCATCTCCTCGGCCCCGGCGCCGTACAGCACGGTCTCGCGGGCCCCCACGGCCGTGAGCACGGCCTCGGGCACGGCGCCGGCGTCGTCGACGGGAGCGAGTTCGGCCAGCCACACCCCGTCCCGCACCGCCGGCCGCACGGCCTCCGCCGCCTCCTGCGACAGCCGCGTCTTCCCGGCCCCGCCGGGCCCCAGCAGCGTCACCAGCCGCGCGGCCCCGAGGTCGGCGCGGATCGCCTCGATGTCGGCCTCCCGGCCGACGAAGGAGGTGAGGCGGGCGCGGAGGTTGCCGGGGGGCCGGGGGGCGCGGGCGTCGGCGGGCGCGGCGGGGTGCTCCCGCCCGCCTTCGGCGAGGGTGCGGGCACGCGCGGGGGCGCCGGCGGCCACGGGTGCCGTCACGGATGCCGTCGTGGGAAGGCCGGAGAAGGCCACCGGGGCGCCGGGGGCTTCCCGCGGCGGCGCCGCACCCGCGTGCCCGGCCCGTGGTGCCGCGCCCGCGTGCGCCTCGCCTGCGGGGCGCCGACCGCCCGCCGACGCGCCGGCCCCCTGCCCGTCCGGTTCGCCCGGCCGTAGCAACTCCCCGTGCAGCTCGCGCAGTTCAGGTCCCGGGTCCGAGCCCAGCCGGTCGGCCAGCAGACGCCGTACGTCCTCGTAGGCGGCCAGGGCCTGCGCCGTGCGGCCCGCGTCGCGCAGGGCGCGCAGGCGGAGGGCCTGGAGGGGCTCGTCCAGGGGGTGGGTGTCGCACAGGGCGGTCAGCTCGGGCAGGGCCTGCCCGGCGTGGCCGAGGGCGAGGGCGGCGGTGAGGCGGGCCCGGCGTGCGTCCAGGTGGCGGGTGTCCCAGCGGGCCGCCTCGGCGGTGCGGTCGGGCAGGTCGGCGAGGGCGGGGCCGCGCCACAGGGCGAGGGCGTCGTCTAGGACGACGGCGGCCTTCGCGGGGTCGCCGTCGGCCAGCGCGCGCAGGCCCTCGCCCGCCAGCCGTTCGAAGCGGTGCAGGTCGATGTCGTCCGCGGCGGCGGTGAGCCGGTAGCCGCCCTCCGCGGAGGCCACCGCACCGGCGCCGAGCGCCCGGCGCAGCCGCCCCACCAGCGCCTGCAGCGCGCCCGTGGCGTCGGCGGGCGGGTCGCCGTCCCACACCTCGTCGACCAGGACGCCCACCGGCACCGTGCGGCCGGGCCGCAGGGCGAGCACGGTCAGCAGGGCACGCAGCCGCGCCCCGCCGACCGGGACGAGGGTGCCGTCGGGGCGGAGCGCCTGAGTGGTGCCGAGGATGCGATAGCGCACGGGGTCCATTGTCTCCGGTGTTCTCATCCCGTCCGCCGGCCCTCGTGGAACACCCGTCGCGCTGTCATGCTCCCACCCTGCTGGAACCGGTGGCAGGGTGCGAGACGTTTTCTCCACGCGCCCGGTACGGTCGACCCCGCCCCACCCGACACGCCCCGCAGGAGCCCGCCCCATGACCAGCGCCACCACCCGCCGCAGCGACCGGCAGGTCAGTCCCGTGTTCCTCGGGATCCTGGCCGTCACCGCGGTCACGGGCTGGGCCACCTGGACCGGATACGCCCAGAAGCCGGGCGTGGCGGTGTTCCTGTTCGTGACCGCGGCCTGGATCGTCTCGCTGTGCCTGCACGAGTACGCGCACGCGCGCACGGCGCTGCACGGCGGTGACATCACGGTCGGCGCCAAGGGCTACCTGACGCTGAACCCCCTGAAGTACACGCACGCCCTGCTGAGCATCGTGCTCCCGGTCCTGTTCGTGATCATGGGCGGGGATCGGCCTGCCGGGCGGTGCCGTGTTCATCGAGCGCGGCCGTATCCGGGGTCGCTGGCGGCACAGCCTGATCTCGGCGGCGGGGCCGCTGACGAACGTGCTGTTCGCGGCCGTGTGCACGGCCCCGTTCTGGCTGCACGCGCTGGACGGCGTGCCCGCCGACTTCCGGTTCGCGCTGGCCTTCCTCGCGCTGCTCCAGGTGACGGCCGCGATCCTGAACTTCCTGCCGGTGCCGGGCCTGGACGGCTACGGCGTGATCGAGCCCTGGCTGTCGTACCGGATCAAGCGCCAGGTGGAGCCGTTCGCGCCGTTCGGCCTGCTCTTCGTGTTCGCGCTGCTGTGGGTGCCCTCGCTCAACGTCGCGTTCTTCGACGTGATCCACACGCTGCTGCGCCACCTCGGCGTCGGCACCCTCGACCAGGCCTGCGGCTGGAGTCTCTACCGCTTCTGGGAGGACACCCCCGAGCTCTGCTCGGTCAGCCGG
>NZ_JUJA01000163.1:72386-96419 GCF_001906585.1 Streptomyces kebangsaanensis
CAGGCCCGCCAGCAGCACCCACACGATCCCCAGCCAGCTGCCCTCGACGAAGGAGACGACGGCCGCGGCCGTGGCGAGTACGCAGACGATCAGGGCGTAGAGGGCGAGGCGGGGCATGGCGGTCGGCTCCTGTCGAGGACTACGGGGGCTACGGGGGACACCGGAACTTCCGGGGCTTCCGGGACTTCCGGAACCAGTGTCCCCCATCGGCTCATACGTCCGTGATGCGGAGCCCCGCGTGCGCCTTGTACCGCCGGTTGACCGAGATCAGGTTGGCGACCAGCGACTCCACCTGGTGGGCGTTGCGGAGCCGCCCCGCGAAGATGCCGCGCATGCCGGGGATGCGGCCGGCCAGCGCCTGGACCGCCTCCACGTCGGCGCGCTCCTCGCCGAGCACCATGACGTCGGTGTCGATCCGCTCGATCTCCGGGTCCCGCAGCAGCACCGCGGACAGGTGGTGGAAGGCGGCGGTCACCCGTGAGTCCGGCAGCAGGGCGGCGGCCTGCTCGGCGGCGCTGCCCTCCTCGGGCTTGAGGGCGTAGGCGCCCTTCTTGTCGAAGCCGAGCGGGTTGACGCAGTCCACGACGAGCTTGCCGGCCAGTTCGCCGCGCAGGGACTCGAGGGTCTTGCCGTGTCCCTCCCAGGGGACGGCCACGATCACGATGTCGCTGCGGCGGGCGGTCTCGGCGTTGTCGGCGCCCTCGACGCCGTGCCCGATCTCCTCGGCCGCCCCCCGCGCCCGCTCGGCGGCCCGGGAGCCGATGATCACCTTCTGCCCGGCCCGGGCGAGCCGGTAGGCCAGGCCCTTGCCCTGCGGACCGGTCCCGCCGAGCACGCCGACGACCAGCCCGGAGACGTCGGGAAGGTCCCAGGGGTCCTTGGCGGGGGCCTTGTGTGCGCTGTCGCTAGTGGTCATGCGCCGACTCTACGTCCCCGGGACGGGTGAATCCGGGCGGAAGTCCCGGTCACCGGAGTCCGTTTGCGGCAGCATGCGCACCCATGGACGCCGTACGGGTCGCATTGCTGCGCGAAGTGCTCGCCGGGACCGAGTGGCTGGGGGCCACACGGCGGTTCGCGGGGGTGCTGCGGGGGTCCGTGGTGTCGTACGGGGGCGGGCTGCTGCTCGTGGGCACGCCGCGGTACGAGCCCTGGCACCTGGCGGCCCACCTGGTGGACGAGGCCGCCTGGTCGGGCACCCCGGAGCTGGCCCCGACGCTCGTACGGCACACCGCCCACCCCTCGGACCCGGCGCACCTCGCCGTCGGGCTGGGCCGGCTGGAGGCGGCCCGGCGGGGCGAGACGCTGCTCGTCGTGGCCCCCGAGGAGCCCGCGCCGCTCCTGGAGCGGGTGCACGAGGCGCGGCGGGCCGGGGCGACGGTGCTGGCCCTCGGCTCCGGCGGGGGCGAGCTGGGGTCGATGGCGCACGAGACGCTGGCGGTGCCGGAGGGCTCCGAGCTGGACCTGGACACCGTCCAGCACCTGGTGAGCGCGGCGGCCGGGGAGAACGGGGTGCCGGCCCCGAGGGGGCGCGGCCGCTTCCGGGACCGCCTGTCCCGGCTGACGGAACACCTGACGGCCCCGCCGCCCTCGCGCTGGTAGCGGAGGGCGTACGGAAAATCGGCTGCCCGGCCCCGGCCGACGATGGCTCCTCGTGACCGGCGACGTGCCCGCACCGCCCCCGGGTCCGCGTGCCCTGCTCCCCGATCTCGCCTCCTGGCGTCCCTCCCGCGACTGCGGAGCGTCGGTGCCGAGTGGGACAGGCCTGTTCGGGAACCGGCCCCTCCCGGGCCCTCCGGACTTTCGGGCCGGATCAGCCCTCCTCGGTGCCGCCCGCCGGGGCGTCGTGCCAGCGGGGGTCGTTCTCCCACTCGAGGTTGCGTTCGCGGGCGGTGTCCATCGCGTGCTGGGCCTCCTGACGGGAGGCGTACGGGCCGAACCGGTCCTTGGCGGGGCATTCGGGCCCCTCCTCGACCTTCTTGTGCACCAGGCAGTAGAACCACTCGCCCGGCTTTCCGGCGGTCTGCTTTTTGAACAGGGCCATGACCAGCTCCTCTCGCCACGGACATGTTCCCCCATCGCCCCCGGATAGACTCGCGAACATGTCTGGCCAGTCGTTGCTCGTTCCCGGGGAGCTGTCCCCGACCCGTTCCGTGCCCGGAAACATCCGCCGCCCCGAGTACGTCGGCAAGCCCGCACCGAAGCCGTACGCCGGCCCGGAGGTGCAGACGCCGGAGACGATCGAGGCGATGCGGACCGCCGGGCGGATCGCCGCGCAGGCGATGGCGGAGGCGGCCCAGCACATCGCGCCGGGCGTGACCACGGACGAGCTGGACCGGGTGGCGCACGAGTTCATGTGCGACCACGGCGCCTACCCCTCCACGCTGGGCTACCGGGGCTTTCCCAAGTCGCTGTGCACGTCGGTCAACGAGGTGATCTGCCACGGCATCCCGGACTCGACGGTGCTGCGGGACGGCGACATCGTCAACCTGGACGTGACGGCGTACATCGGCGGGGTGCACGGCGACAACAACGCGACCTACCTGGTCGGCGACGTGGACGAGGAGAGCCGCCTGCTGGTGGAGCGCACCCGCGAGGCGCTGAACCGCGCGATCAAGGCGGTCCGTCCGGGCCGGCAGATCAACATCATCGGCCGGGTCATCGAGTCGTACGCGAAGCGCTTCGGCTACGGCGTGGTCCGTGACTTCACCGGCCACGGCATCAACACGTCGTTCCACTCCGGGCTGATCGTCCCGCACTACGACAGCCCGCACGCGACGACGGTCATGCAGCCGGGGATGACCTTCACGATCGAGCCGATGCTGACGCTGGGCACCTACGAGTACGACGTCTGGGACGACGGCTGGACGGTCGTCACCAAGGACCGCAGGCGCACCGCCCAGTTCGAGCACACGCTGGTGGTGACGGACACGGGCGCGGAGATCCTGACGCTGCCGTAGTGCCGCGCTCGCCTCGGCGGGAGCCCGCTCTCTTCGGAGGGCGGGCTCTTTCTCATCTCCTCATGTCCGCTTGGTCCGGATTCCGGGTAGAGTTTTCCGACAGGCTGTCGGTAACCCATTGACTTAGGTTAGCCTTACCTTAAAGGATGGCCTCATGGACTCCTTCTCGACCCTCATCCGCACCGCGTCCCACGAGCAGCACGTGGAGGCGGAGACCTCGACGTTCATGAGCGACCTGCTCGGCGGACGCCTGGGCGTGGACGCCTACGCCCGCTACACCGAGCAGCTGTTCTTCGTCTACGAGGCCCTGGAGGCCGGCGCCGAACGGCTCGCGGCCGACCCGGCGGCCGGGCCCTTCATACGGCCGGAGCTGTTCCGGCTGGCCGCGCTGGAGCGGGACCTGGCCCATCTGCGCGGCGCCTCCTGGCGCTCCGGGCTGAGCGCGCTGCCCGCGACCGAGGCGTACGCGGCGCGCGTGCGCGAGTGCGCCGAGCAGTGGCCGGCCGGCTACATCGCCCACCACTACACCCGCTACCTCGGCGACCTCTCCGGCGGCCAGATCATCCGCGACAGGGCGGAGAAGACGTGGGGCTTCACGAAGAAGGGCGACGGGGTCCGCTTCTACGTCTTCGAGGCCATCACCAACCCGGCCGCGTTCAAGCGGAACTACCGCGAACTCCTGGACGCCGTCCACGCCGACGACCTGGAGAAGCAGCGGATCGTGACCGAGTGCAAGCGGGCATTCACCCTGAACACGACGCTCTTCCACGCCCTGGGCGAGGAGTTCCCCCTGTCGGCGTGACCGGCGCTCGACGTCACAGGAACCGCAGCCGCTCCATCGCCCGGCGAAGTTCATCCGTCCACCGCCGGCAGGCGGACACCTTCCGCAACGTATCGAGCGCGACCGTCTGCCCCAGCCGGCCGAAGTCCCGTTCCGCGTCCCGCCGCCCACCCAGGGCCGCCTTCAACGCGGCCTTGGGGTCGGCGACCTTCTCCACGTCGTACGACACCTCCCAGGCGACGTCACGCGTGGGCGCGGCCTCTCCGAGCGCTTCAGGGTCGGCCAGCATCCACGCCTCGGTCTCGCGCACGGGCACCAGGGCCACGATCCGGTGGACGTCGTCGGGAAAGCACTCGCGGACCGCATCGACCTTGCTCCGCTCGTTGTGGTCCTGGTGGATCACCACGATGTCGAAATAGCCGAGCAGGTCGGCCACTTCGCGCACCACCACGTCCCGCCGGGCAACGGTGAAGCACTCCTCCGGCCCAAGGCTTCGGCGTAGTCGCATGAAGTCCGTTTCGTGATCACATGAGTCCCAGGAGGGCGAACGGTCGGTTGGCGTCGCGGGCGTTGCGCCGGAGGTCGGCGGCGATGCTGGTTTTGCCGGCGAGGCGGAGGGCGCCGATGGCAAGGTTGCGCCAGGTGGCCATGGCGCGAGGTGCGGCTCCAGTCCGCAGTTGGGAGGTGTCCTCGCTGAACGTCACGTCCCTGACATGGTGCAGGGCCTCGATTTTCCAGTGGCTGCGGATCAAGCCCGCAAGCTGAGCACCAGTGGCCCGCTCGACGGTCAGACTGGTGACCGCGTAGACGGTCTTGATGCTGATCTTGCCGGTCTTGCGGTCCACCCGGCGGCGCTTGAGCTGGACTGCCTGCCGGGCCCCGGGGAAGAGCAGGTTGTTCACCGTGCACACCTTGATGCGGCGGATCTCGCCGCAGCCGTGCCCGGCCTCGCGGGTGCGTGACTGCAGCGGAATCTGCTTCCACGGCAAGGACTTGAGCTGCTTGCGGAGCTTCTTCTGGTTCCCTTACACGATCATGATGTAGTGCGCGCCCCGACCGAGCAGGTAGTCGGCGTGCTCGCGCTGGGTGTGCATGGCGTCGCTGGTCACCACCGTGCCCGCCAGGTCGGCGAGGGTCTCCAGCAGGGGCTGGAAGCAGGTGATCTCGTTGGTCTTCTCGCCCACGTCGAGCTGGGCCAGGACCAGGCCCGAGAGGTGGTCGCAGGCGGCGAGCAGGTGGATCTTGCGGCCCTCGGCCCTGGCCGCTCCACGCAGGCTCTTGCCGTCGACCGCCAGTCCGCGCAGCTGACCGTCGGCCCCGGCGCGCCGGTCGGTCAGCCAGCGGCCCACCGCCCGGTCCAGTGCGTCGCCGTCGATGCGGCCCAGCAGCCGCCGCACCGTCGCCTCCGCGGGCCGGCACCACGTCGGAGACAGCGGATCAGGCCGTGCGCCAAGCCGTTCCAGGACGGACGGCGGGGCGTCGGCGATCCACTCACCCACTGCCAGCAGGGAAGTCGCTCCGGCCAGAACCGCGCACGCGGTCAGCGCGAGCACGACGACCAGAGCATGCCGCACACCGCGCGGATCGCGAGGGTCGGGCACCTCGGCCAATCGCTCCAGCAGGCCTGGGATCTCTTCAGGCACGGCCCCTGGCTGCTCGCGGAGCTGGTCAAAGGCAGGCGGGATCGGCGATGATGCGTCGGCAGGCACGGTCTTCCACTCGGATCACGGGGCGTCGAGAACTCCATGATCTTGAAAGCCGTGCCTGCCGCATCTCCGGAACCCCGCCGAGCCTGGCAGACCATCACGAACCGGGCGCCTACCGACTACGCCGAAGCCCTGACGCGGTCGCTCATGCGCTGGCTCGTTTCGAGTGGGCTTTTAAGCAGCCTGGACGCTACCTGAACGCCTCCGAGACCCATTCGCCCGGGATAGAGGTGGAAGATGCCCGCGATGACCTGGAGCGGGCGATGCTGCACCTGCCTCCCGGAGCCAAACGGGACTTGGGCCGACTGATCACGCGCATCGATGAGGAATTCGAGCGCCGTACCTTGCCGGAGCCCAGCAGCCTTGAGTGGGCAATGATGGGCTGGTGGTGGACCAGAATGCGTGAACGCTGACGAGCCCCGGGCCCGTACCCCTGCCCTGCGATCGAACGATACCGTCACCCTCCGCGACCGCTCCCCAAGATCTGTGCCAGAACCCGTAACTCGTAAACAAAGCCAGATCGCCACTGGCGACGACAACAGCAGCCGAGGAGTCAAAGACTAAGCCATTAAAAACACTGGAGCAGATCACGCATCAGACGAACGGCGCGCCGACCGAGCGCATCAAGGCCGCCGTGACGGAGGTTTTGGGACAAGGCGAGAACTAGTGACCAGGTCGCAGCGGTTCGTACTCATGGGCCGCAGCCCCCCCGGACCGCTCGCCTCCAAATGCTGTAGCGACGGTCAATGCTACCTTCGCTCCTGCCAGGTGGATGACCAAGGCCATCGGACAATTGCCGCACGCCCGATCAAGACGACAATGACGATCCCGGCCGCCACCCGGGTGACGCTCCAAGTCGCGCCGACAATCGGTTCCTGAAGCGATGCTTCGGCGCGGAGCCTCATCGTTGTCTCTACGATCACTATCAGCGGAATCACTAACTGAAAAGGAAGACCGCGGATATCTCGATTTTGAGCAAGGCTTCCAACTAGCCCCAGAATAAGCCCTAGGGCAACTGCGGCCAAACACCAGAATACCGTTTTCGACATGAAGCCGGACCAGTCAATCTGGGTTCCTTGCGTAGGGTCCTCCAGGTTTACGACGGATCGATATTCGTCACCCTGAAGTTTGGTTACGTAATAGGAGATCACGCCCGCCGCAAGAGACAAAGGGGCCAGGGTTGCTGATGCAATTTTGGACTTACATGAGAAGCCGACACAGAAGGCCAGAGCCGCCCAGGACCAGCCTGCCGAGGCGACAAGGTGAATCGCATGGACCGCGGGGGCTTCGACCGCCTCAAGGAGCGGACCGAGCGCCCCGAACGCCACACCAGCCGTTAGCGCGGCAGCAGGGACCCAGACGAAGGAGCGTGGAGGGGACACGAGGTTCGGAAGAGTCCTTTTCGGTAGCTTGGCACCCAAGACCCGCCTCCTGGCGAGTCTACGGCGATTATCTTCATCAGTACACAGCCGTGGCTCGACGGCCCTCAGCCTACTTGCGCCAGGCAGCGGGGGCCGCAACGTTACTCAGGCATCCAACGCAGGAGAACCCGAGATTGGAAACTCAAGCATGAACCAGGTACAACGTCGCGACCCCCAGCCCTAAGAGCTACTTAGGCTTAGTGACGCCCCAGTATGCGTAGCACGTCCATGCGGCACCTGCTGTTTTGCTCGCCTTAGCCGTGACGCCGGGGTTGGCTCCAGCCGTGTGGCTGCCGCCAGCGATCTCCGCGGTCGCGCGGTGCAGGTACGTGCCATGGAAGTAGTACGAGTAGCACCGCTTGCCACCAGCCACAATCTCGGTGCCGTACGTCCACGAGCCACCACCAACATCCTTGGTGGTCTGCGTCGTCACCGGCGACGACGCATCGGCCGTGATTTCAACCATCCCCCACTCAGAGACATCACCCATTTCCGGAGGCGGCGGGAAGGTGGCGGCGCTGGCCGGCGAAGCCAGAATGCCAGCGGCCACGGCTACGCTCGCGCCGAAGATCGCCATGGTTCTACCAAAGGAGCTCATCAAGGTTACATCCTCCCCGTGAAACATTCCCAATGCGAGCTCGCGAGGAAGATCCTGACTGATACAGACCTGTTAAGCAAAGATAATTCGCAGCAGCGTCTGGAAGTGATCACTGTCCGTCCTGTCACGTTTGCTGTTTCTGCACCCCGATACCACGCCGCTTTCAGGCCTCGTGTCCGGATAATTCCTAACTGCCAGCCCCCCTCTCGGAAGCCACTGGCACAACATCACGGCTTGATTTGATCGCCAGTAGGGCTGAGGACACAAGCGATGGGACGATGGGAGCAATGCTCAGAACCTGTGGATCGACCCGGGAAGGACGTACCTTACCGGGTGATTGATCGATAGGTCACCGAGCAAGACCGGTGTTCGCAGCACCGGCCCAAGCAGGGCTTCGGCGTAGTCGCGTGACGTCCGGTTTGTGATCATCCGAGGCCGAGGAGTGCGAGGGGGCGGCGAGGGTCGCGGGCGTTGCGGCGGAGGCCGGCCGCGATGTTCTTCACTCCGGCCGTGCGGAGGGCTCCGATGGCGAGGTTGCGCCAGGTGGCCATCGCGCGGGGCGCGTTGCCGGTCCGCAGTTGGGAGGCGTCCTCGGCGAAGGTGGTGTCGCGGACGTGGTGCAGGGCCTCGATCTTCCAGTGGTCGCGGACGAGTTCGGCGAGCTGGGCCGCGGTGGCTTGCTCGGCGGTCAGGCTGGTGACGGCGTAGACCGTCTTGACGGTGGTCTTGCCGGTCTTGCGGTCAGTGCGCCGGCGCTTGATCTGGACGGCCTCGCGGGCTCCGGGAAAGAGGAGGCTGTTCACGGTGGCTGCCTTGATCCGGCGGATCTCCGCGCGGCCGTGGCCGATGCCCCGGGTGCGTCCCTGAAGCGGGATGTCTTTCCAAGGAAGGAACTTGAGCTGTCGGCGCAGCTTCTTCTGGTTGCCCTTGACGATCACGATGTAGTGGGCGTTCCGGCTGAGGAGGTAGTCGGCGTGCTCGCGCTGGGTGTGCATGGCGTCGCTGGTGACGACGGTTCCTGCCAGGCCGGCGACGGTGTCCAGCAGCGGCTGGAAGCAGGTGATCTCGTTCGTCTTCTCGCCGACGTCCAGCTGGGCCAGGACCAGGCCGGTGGTGTGCTCCAGTGCGGCGAGCAGGTGGATCTTGCGGCCCTTTGCTCTGGCCGCGCCGCGCAGGCTTTTGCCGTCCACTGCGAGGCCGCGCAGCCCGGTCGCCTTGGGGCGGCGGTCGGCGAGCCAGCGTCCGACCGCCCGGTCCAGCGCGTCGCCGTCGATGCGGGCCAGCAGCCGCCGGACCGCTGTTTCCGCAGGCCGGAGCCGCTTCGGGAACAGTGGGTCGAGGCGTATGCCGAGGCGTTGAAGGACGTGCGGCGGGGCGTCGGCGATCCACTCGCTGACCGCCAGCACAGAGGTCGCCCCCGCCAGAACCGCGCACACACTCAGCGCGAGCACGGCGACCAGAGCGTGCCGTACGCCGCGTGGGTCCCGCGGGTCGGGCACCTCGGCCAGCCGCTCCAGCAGGCGCGGGACCTCGTCGGATACAACCTCGGGATGCTCGCGGAGCTGGTCAAGGGCAGGCGGGATCAGCGATGATGCGTCGACAGGCACGGTCTTCCACTCGGCTCACGGGCGTAGAGAACTCCATGATCTTGGAAGCCCGTGCCTGCCACGTTCTGGGGCGCCATCGAGCTGACAGACCGCCACGAACCGGGCCCCACACGACAACGCCGAAGCCCTGCTGTTCCGGCGGGTGGCTCCGCCAACGGAGGCCATACGCCCGCGGGGCGGCCGGCGGCGGGTGGGTAGCCACGCATGCCTGACGGCGGTCGCCTCCGTAGCCACCTCAGGTGTTACCCGGCGACAGTTGCCTCCGGTGTCCGGGTCGGCCCGGCCCACCGTCCACCGGCGTTTCGCCCCAAGTCGCTGATCGCCTACGACCATCGAGTCACGTCGGAACCACTCGTCCAGCCCATCCTCGACGGGCATCCTGCACAGCTCCCCACCGTACCCGTGCTCACCGTGTACGAGGACGTGGGCCGCGATGCGCATGGTTCCGGCCGGCGCGCCGTCCGGGCCGCGCCAGAACAGCTCCTTCGGGCCCCCGCGACGGGCGTGGTCGACCAGCGTCTGGCCTGCCGGCTCCCGGATCAGCTGTCCGAGCAGGTCCACGGCTTCCAGCAGGTTGGACTCGCCAGAGGCGTTGGCCCCGACCAGGACGGTGAGCGGCAGCAGATCGAGGGCGAAGTCGTCGAAGGACTTGTATCCGTCGATCTCGATCCGCGTGATCACTCCACCGCCTCCTCTCCGCTCTGCCACAAGTGCACTGCGCCAGGTTATCCGGAGCGCTCCCCTGCCCGTACGGACAGCGGCTCGGCCGCGTGCACGCGCAGTGCCGTGCCGTCGTCCAGCGTCAGCACCGCGGCGGGGCCGCCGGACGCGTACTGCTCGCTCCGTACGCCGCGGACGGTCCACCACCCGCCCCGCACCCGCACCTGCTGTCCGGCCCGGACCAGGACCGCGGCGACTTCGCGCACGGCGGGTCCGGCGACGATGTCCGGCGCCTTCAGCTCCGCGAACACCGTCTTGCCGATCCCGGCCGCGCGCTCCTCGTAGCCCCAGCGGTGCGCGAGCGCCGCCACGAGCAGCAGCCCTCGCCCGCACGTCTCGTCCGCGCCGGGCTCCCGGACCTCGGGCGTGCCCCCTCCGGCATCACTGACCTCCAGCCGCAGCAGCCCCTCCCCCGCGTCGCGCGCGATCCGCACCCCGACCTGCCGACCGCTCGGCACCGGCACGCGCAGCGCGTTGGTGACGAGCTCCGAGAGCACCAACTCGGCGTTCTCCAGCACCTCCTGACCGGCCCCCCAGTCGCCGAGCACGGCGTGCAGCAGCGCTCGCGCCCTCGGGACACTGCGACGGCTTCGCGGGAGCCGGAAGGTGACGGCGTTCGGTGTGGTCATGGGGCAGCCTCCTCAGGTTCGGAAGTCGGCGGCGAATTCCCCGGGGCAGGGCTCCTGTTGCAACCGCCGACACCGAAACGGTGAACGCGTGCCATCCGCATCTGCAACGTTTCCAGATGGATTGGCTGCAATGTTCCCTCTTTCGAGTCAAGCCGCGCCCACCCGGTTCACCTCGCTGCTAAAGGTGGTGTCATGCCTGGGAACAGCACCGCTTCGAGCCCGTCCACCGTCCTCGGTCGCCAACTGGGCGACGAACTGCGTCGGCTGCGAGAGTCCGCGCAACTCACCACTTCGGAGGCGGCCGAGGCGGTCGACTGCACCAAGGGAAAGATCAGCCGCATCGAAAACGGCCGCGTGACGGTGCGACTCCCCGACCTGACCGCGATGCTTCACGCCTACGGGGCTACGGACACCGAACTCCGCGACCGACTCGCCATGCTTGCCCGCAAGGCCAACCGCCGTCGAAGGCAGGGCTGGTGGAACCAGTACGGCTCCATGCTGGCGGACACGTATCGCGACTACATCGCGCTCGAGGCGATGGCAGACACCATCCGCACGTTCCAGGCGCAGCTGGTACCCGGTCTGCTCCAAATCCCGGAATACATCCGGGCAGTGACGGTTGCCTCGCGCCAGTGGCAGACGGCGGACGAGATCGAGCAGTTCGTGCGGGTGCGTCTCACCCGTCAGGAACGTCTCGCCGACGACTCGCCGCTGCGTCTCTGGGCAGTGCTCTCAGAAGCAGTACTCCTCCAGCAAGTCGGCGGCCCAGAGGTGATGAAGGCGCAACTGGAACACCTGCTGGCGATCTCCGAACGTGCCAACGTGACCATTCAGGTCCTGCCGTTCTCACGCGGAGCACATGCGAGTATGTTCGGACCGTATGTAGTACTGGGGTTCCCCGAGGAAGCGGCGCTCGACGTAGTGCTGGCGGACAACCCGACCGGATCGGTGTGGCTCGAACGGGAAGCCGAGGTCACCCGGTACCGGGAGCTGTTCGACGCCGCCCGCACGTCCGCGCTCTCCCCCGTGGAATCCCGCTCGGTCATCCGACGCAGGTCCAAGGAGCACAGGACATGAACACCGCACGCCACGGAACGCCGGACATGTCGGCCGCGAAGTGGCGTAGCAGCACCTACAGCGGTGGCAACAACGAGTGTCTCGAACTCGCCCACGACGTCCCCGCCCTCGCCCCCGTCCGCGACAGCAAGCGCCCGGCCGGCCCGGTGATCCCCTTCGGTCGCGACGCCTGGCGCACCTTCGTCACACATCTGCGCTGAGGGTCGCGGCCCATGCCCTCAATGCGGGCGGGTGTGTAGGACCCGGTGCGCTTCTTCACCTGGAAAGCGCCTCCGGCAACGGCGGAAACAAAGACCTCGCCAATCCTCGTTCTCACTGGTCGGAGCAGCTTTTCGTTTACGCGGTCACCAGTCGGACAGCCCGCCTCGTGAAACTGAAGCCGAGTCGCCGCGCCGGGCGGGCTACGCTGTCACCGTCATCCATCAAGCATTCCCAGGTCCCCGGACCGCTCCGGCCGCATGCAGAAGGGACAATGCGATGGATCCTGATATCCGGACCAGGGCCGCACTCGAGGAACACTGGCGGGCATCGGAACGTGGGGACACCGAAGCCGAGCACGCCATCTACGCTGCGGACGCCATCCTCGACTACCCCCAGTCAGGTGAACGCTTCCGAGGCCGCGCGACGATTTCGGCGCAACGCGGCGGGCACCCTGCGAGTCGGCACTTCACCGTCCACCGAATCGTCGGCAGCGGAGATCTGTGGGTGAGCGAGTGCGTCATCACGTACGACGGGGTGCCCACCTACTCGGTGAGCATCATGGAATTCACCGACGGGCATGTGGTGCACGAAACACAATACTTCGCGGACGCCTTCGGTGCGCCTGAATGGCGGACAGCGCTCGCGGAGCCGATGCCGGGCAGGAATATCGCCAGGGCCTGACCGCAATCGTCAGGTTCGGAAGGATGGACGACCGGTGACTTTCCCGAACAGTGAAAGCCCCCAAGCCGGTGCAGTGGAATCACTTGTGAACGGATTCATCACGAAACGGGACGCCGAGTCCATCGTGGCCGAGCATCCCGAGGCCGCTGACGCCATTGTCGGCTGGATTCGTGAAGCCGCCCACGCGGGGAACTGGAGCAGGGTGGACACGTTCGCCAACTTGGCTGCCCCTCTGCGGGTTCCTGGCCTTGGCGAGGTTCTCCAAGAGATCCTCGACTCAGGCGCTTCGGGGTTCAACAAGGAAGATCTCGTAGAGATCCTGGGCGAGATCCAGGCGACGGAATCAGTGGCCTGCCTCTTTCGTGTGGCGGAACGTTCGGTACGCGAGGACGCGCCGGCGTACTGGCTGTGCCAAAAGGTGATCTTCTCTCTGGGTTGGATCGGCACACCAGAGGCACTCGAGCGCATTCGCCGGATGACAGTCACGCCATGGCCCGATGTCGTCCGATGGAATGCTGCCGTCGAGCTGGAGATTGAAGAGGAACTCGGGTTCGACGAAGATCAGATGTTGACGTGAGTCCCCGTCAGACAGGAAGACACACTGCGCCGCCTCGTCGACCACGCCCGCCCTGTGCAGCGCTCCTTGAATGCTCTCGACACGCCCTCTCAGCGTTCCAGGATCACCCTGCCGCCGATCTCCACCCAGCCCTCCGGCTGGGGTGCGGTCAGGATCTGTGAGCCCGTGCCCTGGATGATGTTCAGGGCACGGCCCAGTTCGGCGGTCAGGAGCAGGGCCGCCGCGCCCGTGGCCTCGTCCTCCTCGATGCCGTCGTCGCGGCCCGGGAAGGCGCGGGCGCGGATGCGGCCGGCCGCCTCGTCCTCCCAGGACCAGGCGTAGATCCACTCGCCGGGCGGGGGGACGGGGAGGGCGTCGACCTCGGCCGCGGTGGCGTACTGGCGCAGGGTGCGCGGCGGGGCCCACTCCGGGCGGGCCTCGATCCAGGTGAACTCGCCGTCCAGGCGGGTGCCGACCTGGCCGGCGGGAGTGACCAGTTCCGGGACGTCCAACAGCCAGGCCGTGCCCACGCACGGGTGGCCGGCGAAGGGCAGGCGCAGGGTGGGGGTGTAGATGTCGATCGCCCCGCGCTCGGGGTCGTCGACGAACACCGTCTCGCTGAAGCCGAGTTTGGCGGCCAGCTCCTGGCGGTCGTCCTGGGCGGGGATGAGCGAGCCTTTGCGGACGACGCCGAGCTCGTTGCCGTAGCCGCCGTTCGCCGCGCAGAACACGCGCAGCACGTCGTAGTCAGTCACCGGGGCATTGAAACATCGAGGGGCGGTGCCGACCGAACGGGCCTGCACCGCACCGTCGTTGTACGTCAGGCCTGCGTGTCGCGCCGCCTGCGCATCGCGAACAGCACGCCCGCGCCCGCCGCCACGGTCGCCGCGGCGGCCGCGCCCAGGGCGCCCACCGGGACGTCCGAGCCGGTGGAGGCCATGCTGCCGCCGATGCCACCGGTGGTCGAACCGATGCCGCCGGTGCCACCGGTGCCACCGGTGGTCGAGCCGGCACCGCCCGAGCCGCCCGTGCCGGAGCCGCCGTCCGAGGTGCCGTTGCCGGAGGGGAGTTCGGCGTCCTCGGCGAGAGCCACGGACAGGTTCACCGGGTCGAGCGCGGCGCCCTTGTCGTAGAAGCCGCCGAACGCCTTCGCACCGGCCTCGGTCAGCGTCGCCTTCACGTCGTTCAGGGTGATGACGTCGTTCGTCGCGGTGAGCTCGGTGGAACCGGCCTTCAGGTCGGCCAGGACCACGTTCCGCGGCCTCTCGCCGAGGCTGGTGACATCCGCGGTCAACTTGCCTGATCCGCCGTCGAAGGCGGCCCTGACGTTGCCGAGGGTGAGGTCGAGCCCGTAGCCGCCGCCGTCGCCCTCGCCCTGGTGGCCCTTGAAGTTCACCGAGCCCTTGAACGCGGCGGAGAGGGTGCCGGCCTCGGTGTCGTGGGTGCCGGTGGCGTCGGTGAAGGTGAAGACGCCGTTGCCGTCGGCCTGGGAGGCGCCGTCCGAGGTGGTGACCTTGCCCTTGGCCACCGGGCCGACGACGTAGCCGCGGAAGGACTCCTTCACACCCCAGGTCAGCCTGCCGTCGGCGATGTCGCCCTTGGCCGGGGCCGGCGCGGTGGAGGTGGACGGCGCGGCGGACGCCGTGGGCTTGGCGCTCGGGAAGGCCGAGGTGCTGGGTGCCGGGATCGTGCTTCCGGTCTCCGGGGCGCTCGGCGAGGCCGACGCGGTGGGCGAGGTGGGCAGGGACGTCGGCTCGGGCGCGGACGGCTCCGGCTCCTCGGCCGACGGGCTCGGCGACGTTGTGGTCTCCTTCTTCACGACCGACAGCGGGTCGCCGGCCGCGCCCGCGTAGGAGGCGCTGCCGAGGAAGGCGCCGGCCTCGGTGGTGAGGGTGGTGGCGAGGTCGCTCATGTCCTGGCCGGTCGGCGCTTCGACCGTGGCGAGCGGCACGTCCTGCCGGATCTCGCCGTCGTCGGCGGTCAGGTCGGCGGTGAGGACGCCCGTGGCGCTGTCGTACTGGAAGTCGCTGAACGTCCGCTTGAACCCGTGGACCGACGACTCGGCGGTGAGGGTGCCCTTGAAGCTCAGGCGCAGCGTGTGCTTGGTGCTGTCGTAGGTGCCCCGGCCGTCGGTGAAGGTGAAGACGCCGTTGCCGTCGGCCTGGGAGGCGCCGTCGGTGACGGTGAAGGTGCCCTTGGTCCAGGGGCCGGTGACGTAGGTGCGGTACGACTCCTTGATGCCCCAGCTCAGTTCGTAGCCGGTCAGGGGTACGGAGGCCGCGGAGGCGCTGGGGGCCGTGGCCAGCACGGTGGCGCCCAGCGCGGTGGCCGTGGCCACGGCGGCGGCGAACACCAGCGGTCGTCTGCGGGTGGTGGTGGCGGTGGCGGTGGCGGGCATGACGGTTCTCCTTGTGGTGGGTCCCGCCTGTGGGGCGGCGGAGGGCATCAGGGCGTAGGGGTGGGGTGGGGCGGGGTCTGAGGGCCGGCCGCGGGATCACTCCCCGGCGGACCCGGAGCCGGAACCGGAGCCGGTGACCGTGCCGGAACCGGAGCCGGTGGAGGCCGCTCGGGCGCGCCGGCGGTGGAGGGCCCCCGCGCCGAGCGCCACCGCCAGCACGCCTCCCGCGGCGAGGGCGACCGGCAGGACCGGCGTGCTGTCGTCGCCGGTGGCCGCGACGGGCTCGGCCGGGGCACTGGAGGCCGCCGTCGTGGGTGTGGGCGGGGCGGTGTCGGTCGACGCGCTGCCCAGGTCGGGCAGGGCCGGCAGGGTGGCGTCGTCGGTGAGGGCGACGGCCAGGGACACCGGGTCCATGGCGGTGCCCTCCGGGTACATCCCGCCGAACGCCTTCGCGCCGCGGGCGGTCAGTTCGGCCGGTGCCTCGGTCACCTCGGCCAGGCCGTCGTGGGCGGTGAACTCCTCGGCGGCGAAGGTGACCAGAGGAACCTTCGACGCCGTCAGGCGCTCGCCCGCCACGTCGGCGTAGAGCGTGCCCCTGCCCTTGACGACGGCGACGCGGACGGCGCTCAGTTCCAGGTCGAGGCCGTGCGCACCGGTGAAACGCACGGCGCCCTCGAAGGAGGCGTCGAGTGCGCCCTTGTCGTACGTGCCCCGGCCGGAGGGGAAGCGGAAGAGGGCGCCGCCGTCCTGGGCCCCGTCGGTCAGGGTCCACTTGCCGCGGGCGATGTCCCCGGTGACGTACTCGCGGAAGGTGCGGCGCACGCCCCAGTCGACGGCGCCGTCCTCGATCGCGTGGCCCGAATCCCTCGTCTTCGGCGTGGACTTGGAGGGAGCCGGCTCGGTGGTCGGGGTCTTCTTCGGTGCCGGGCGTACGTCCGCCGAGAGGCTGACCGGGTCGAGTGCGGTCCCGGCCGTGTAGTACCCGGCGAAGGACCGGGCGCCCTGGGCGGTGAGCGTGGCGGGCAGGTTGTTGAGGACGACCGCGTCGCCGCCGCCCCTCATGTCGATGCCGCCGAGGGAGAGGGTGGCGAAGGGCACCTGTGCGGAGGTCGTGACCCTCCCGGTGTCCCTCGCCTTGCTGACGACGTCCAGGTAGAGGGCGCCGGTGGAGCCGGAGATGCTCACGGTGGGCCGGCTGAGGGTGAGGTCCAACTGGTACCCGCCGCTCGCCTCCTTGTGGCCGACGAAGCGGACGCCGCCGGAGAAGGTGGCGCGGAACGCGCCCGTGGCGCCGTCGTAGGCGCCGGTCGCCGAGTGGAAGCGGAAGCCGCTGCCGCCGACGGTAGCGGCACCGCCGGTCAGGGAGTAACTCCCCTGGGCGACGGGCCCGGTGACGTAGCTCTGGAATGAGGACTTGATGCCCCAGTCGAGTCGGCCGCCCTGCACGGTGCGGCTCGCCGCGTGTGCGGTGCCGACCGGCAGCAGGGCGGTCAGCACGGCCGCGGCGAGCACGGCGAGTGCCGTACGGAGCGAGGTGACCAGGGCGCGAGGGCGCGTGGGCATGGAAGTCCTCCGGATCCACAGCCGGTAGCGAACGAAGGTAAGGCTAACCTAAGCTAAGCGGGCCGGATCACCGGCGTCACCCCCGAGAGGAACGGAACCGAACCGTGCGACGCTTGCGCACACGACGGGCGGGAGCACTGGTGTCGGTGCTCGCCCTCGCCCTGACCGCGACCGGGTGCCAGGGCGCCACCGAGGCCTCCGGCACCGGCACCACGACGACGGTGGCGGGCGCCGTCGCCGACCGGGTCGAACCACTGACGGACACGGCCGCGCCCCGGCTCCCCGTCACCGTCGGGTCGGCCGACGGCAGGAAGGTGACCGTCGGGAACGCACGGCGGATCGTGCCGCTGTCGGGCGGCCTCAGTGAGATCGTGTTCACGCTGGGCCTGGGCGACCGGGTCGTCGCCCGTGACGTCACCGCCACCTTCGAACAGGCCCGGGGCCTGCCGGTGGTGACGCGCAACCACGACGTGTCCGCCGAGAGCGTCCTGTCGCTCACGCCCGACCTGGTCATCGCCGAGACGACGACCGGACCGCAGGAGGCCGTGGACCAGATCCGCGCCGCGGGCGTCCCGGTGCTCGTGGTGAAGCCGGCCGCGGGCCTCGCCGACGTGGGGCCGCGCATCCAGGCGGTCGCCGACGCGCTCGGCGTCCCGGCCGCGGGCAGGGAACTGACCAAGCGCTCCCAGGACCGGATCACCGCCGTGCGCAAGGCGATACCGCCGCACGCCGACCATCCCCGCGTGGCCTTCCTGTACCTGCGCGGCTCCGCCTCCGTCTACCTCATCGGCGGCGCGAAGTCGGGCGCGGCCTCGCTGATCGAGGCGGCCGGCGGGGTCGACGCGGGCGCGGCGTCGGGGCTCGGCAAGGACTTCACCGCCCTCACCACCGAGGCGCTGGCGAAGGCCGCACCGGACGCGATCCTCGTGATGAGCAAGGGACTGGAATCCGTCGGCGGCCTCGACGGGCTGGTGAAGATCCCGGGCATCGCCCAGACACCGGCCGGCATGGAGCGCCGGGTCGTGTCGGTCGAGGACGGCGTCCTGCTCAACTACGGTCCGCGCACGGACCAGGTGCTGCGGTCGATCGTCACGCAGCTGTACGGGGACGGTGCGCGGTGACCGCGCTGGACGACAAGCCCGTACGGTCCGCCCAGGCGTCGCCCGCGCCCGCCGGCCGCAAGCGGCGCGGTACGCCCTGGCTCCTGACGGGCGGTCTGGTCCTCGGCCTGCTCGCCTTGGTGCCGGTCGCCGCCGGGCTCGGCGCGTACCCGGTCCCGACCGGTGACGTGCTCTCCTCCGTGCTGCACCGGATCGGCCTCGGCGGCGCCGCTCTCGACCGGGTTCCGGACTCGGTGCTGTGGAACGTGCGGTTCCCGCGCATCGTCCTGGCCCTGCTGGTGGGCGCCTCGCTGGGCTGCGCGGGCGCGCTGATGCAGGGCGTGTTCGGCAACCCGCTGGCCGAGCCGGGCGTCATCGGCGTCTCCTCGGGCGCGGCGGTCGGCGCGGTCGCGGCGATCGCCTTCGGATTCGGCTTCCTCGGCACCTGGACCGTGCCGGCGTTCGCCTTCGTCGCGGGCCTGGGCACGGTGCTGCTGGTCTACGCCATGGCGCGTTCCGGGGGCCGTACGGAGGTGGTGACGCTGATCCTCACCGGGATCGCGGTGAACGCGTTCGCGGGTGCGCTGATCGGGCTGTTCCTGTTCTTCGCGGACTCGGCCGCGGTCAGCCAGATCACCTTCTGGCAGCTCGGCTCGCTCTCCCAGGCGACCTGGCCGAAGGTACTGGCCGTCCTGCCGTGCGCGGTGCTCGGTCTGGCCCTGGCGCCGCTGTACTCCCGCCGGCTGGACCTGCTCGCGCTCGGCGAGCGCCCGGCCCGGCACCTGGGCGTGGACGTGGAGCGGCTGCGGATCGTCCTGGTGCTGGTCATCGCCCTGCTGACCGCGGCCGCGGTGAGCGTCGCCGGGATCATCGGCTTCGTCGGCCTGGTCGTCCCCCACCTGCTGCGCATGCTGGCCGGTCCCGGGCACCGCTTCCTGGTGCCGGGCAGCGCCCTGCTCGGCGCGCTCGTCCTGCTCGGCGCGGATCTGGCCGCCCGCACCGTCGCCGCACCCGCCGAGCTCCCGCTCGGCGTACTGACCGCACTGGTCGGCAGCCCGTTCTTCTTCTGGCTGCTGCGCCGCACCCGCCGCAGGCAAGGAGGCTGGGCTTGAGAACGCTCAGGACACGACCGGTTCCGCCGCCCCCGGCCCGCCCCGGGGACGTACTCGCCGAGACGGAGGCGCTGCGGGTGCGCCTGGGCGCCCGCGAGGTGCTCGCCGGGGTCGACGTCACCGTCCGGGCCGGCGAGGTGCTGGCGCTGGTCGGCCCCAACGGGGCCGGAAAGTCGACCCTGTTGGGCGCACTCGCCGCCGATCTCCCGGCCGCGCGGGGCGTGGTACGGATCTTCGGCCGTCCGGCGACCGGGTGGACCGCGCCCGAACTCGCGCTGCGGCGTGCGGTGCTGCCGCAGTCGGCGACGCTGTCCTTCCCCTTCCCGGTGGAGGAGGTGGTACGAATGGGCCGGGCCCCGCACACCGCCTCCCCGGACGAGGACGACGGGGTCGTGGCCGAGGCGATGGCCGCCACCGAGGTGACCGCGTTCGCCGCACGCCCCTTCTCCGCGCTCAGCGGCGGCGAACGGGCCCGGGTGGCGCTCGCCCGGGTGCTGGCCCAGCGGGCCCCGCTGCTGCTGCTCGACGAGCCGACCGCCGCGCTGGACCTGAAACACCAGGAGCTGGTGCTGCGGCTGTGCCGGGACAGGGCGCGTGCCGGGGACGCGGTCGTCGTGGTGCTGCACGACCTGGGGCTGGCCGCCGCGTACGCGCACCGGGTCGCGCTCCTGTGCGCGGGCCGTGTCGCGGCCGACGGCCCGTCCGGCGAGGTCTTCTCCGAGGCCCTGCTCTCGCGCGTCTACGACCAGCCGGTCGAGGTGCTGCCGCATCCGCGGACGGGGGCGCCGCTCGTGATCCCACGACGCGACCTTTGACTTTCCTGTGACCGATTCTTTGCGGCCGCTTGAGCCATTTGCGATCGGATTGTTCCCCCGCGCCGTCCATGAGAGCCGAATCACGTTCCCCCGGGGTATCGATCAGGGAAGCCTCGGTTAAGTTAGGCAAGCCTCACCATCCCGCGTGAGTGCGATCACGTCACTTTTGAGCCACCTCCGGGAGCCCTCGCATGCGAGCCGTCCGACTCTCCGTCGTCACCGCCGTCGCCACCGCGGCGGCTCTGACCTCCGTGACGGCCTGCACGCAGAAGAGCCGGGCCGACAGCGGCGACCAGGTGATCGGCGTGACGGCGACGGACGACTCCTGCGAGGTGTCGAAGAAGGAGTTCCCGGCCGGGCACATCGAGCTGGCGGTCGAGAACAAGGGCTCGAAGGTCACCGAGGTCTACCTCCTCTTCCCGGACGACCGGATCGTCGCCGAGCGCGAGAACATCGGCCCCGGCATCAAGCAGAAGGTCGTCGCCGAGGTGAAGGCGGGCGACTACGTGATCGCCTGCAAGCCCGGCATGAAGGGCAAGGGCATCCGCCAGGACGTCAAGGCGACCGGCGGCTCGGTCGCGCAGCGGAACCCGAAGCTGGACCAGGCCGTCGCCGCGTACCGCCAGTACGTCCAGGAGCAGGCCGACGAGACCCTGCCCCGCGTCGAGACGTTCGTGAAGGCCGTCAAGGCGGGCGACGTGGAAGCCGCGAAGAAGGCGTACGCGATCTCCCGCCTGGGCTGGGAGCGCACCGAGCCGGTCGCCGAGTCCTTCGGCGACATCGACCCGAAGGTCGACCTGCGCGAGGCCGACCTGGAGCCCGGCCAGGCGTGGACCGGCTGGCACCGCCTGGAGAAGGCGCTGTGGCAGGAGAAGAAGATCGGCGCCGAGGAGAAGACCCTCGCCGACCAGCTCGTCACCGATCTCAAGGACTGGCAGCAGCGGGTCGGCACCGCCGAGATCACCCCGACCTCCATGGCCAACGGCGCCAAGGAACTCCTCGACGAGGTCGCCACCGGCAAGGTCACCGGCGAGGAGGAGTTCTTCTCCCACACCGACCTGGTCGACTTCAAGGGCAACGTCGAAGGCGCGGAGAAGGCGTACGAGCTGCTCAAGCCGGTCGCGGGGAAGAACGACCCGGCGCTCGCCGAGGAGCTGGACAAGCAGTTTGCCGCGCTCGACGCGCTGCTGGACAAGTACCGCGCAGGCAAGAAGGACAAGGCGGACGAGGCGTCGTACGCGTTCGTCTCCTACGACAAGGTCGGCGAGGACGACCGCAAGGAGCTCTCGGACGCGGTGAACGCGCTCGCCGAGCCGCTGTCCAAGCTGGCCGCCGCGGTCGTGAAGTAGTCGGAAAGCAGTTGTTCGGAAAGCAGTTGTGAAGCAGGGAAACGGGAGATGACCGAGACCCAGGGCAGGAGCCCGTCCCGTCGCGCCGTGATCGGCTGGGGCGGGGCCGGGATCGCGCTCGGCGCCGTCGCGACCGGCGGCGCGGTGGCGATGGCCAAGGGCGGCGACGGCACGGATCCGGCCGGTGCGCAGGCGGGCGGCGCGGTGGAGTTCCACGGCGTCCACCAGGCCGGCATCGCCACACCCGTGCAGGACAGGCTGCACTTCGCCGCGTTCGACGTGAAGACCGACGACCGCGACGCGTTCGTGCGGCTGCTGAAGGACTGGACGGCCGCCGCACGCCGGATGACCGCCGGGAAGGAGGTCGGCGAGGGCGCGTACGGCGGACTCGCCGAGGCACCGCCCGACGACACCGGCGAGGCGCTGGGCCTGCCGCCCTCGCGGCTGACGCTGACCATCGGCTTCGGGCCGTCGCTGTTCGAGAAGTTCGGGCTGAAGGACAAGCGGCCGGCCGCCCTGGTCGACCTGCCCCCGTTCCCCGGCGACAACCTGGAGCGCTCCCGCACCGGCGGCGACCTGTGCGTCCAGGCCTGCGCGGACGACCCGCAGGTCGCCGTGCACGCGATCCGCAACCTGGCCCGCATCGGCTTCGGCAGGGCCGCCGTCCGCTGGTCCCAGCTCGGCTTCGGCAAGACCTCCTCCACCACCCCGGACGCCCAGACCCCGCGCAACCTCTTCGGGTTCAAGGACGGCACCCGCAACATCGCGGGCACCGAGACGGACCGGCTGAAGAGGTTCGTGTGGGTCGGCGACGGGGACGGCGGCGCGAACGACGCCTGGATGCACGGGGGTTCGTACCTCGTCGCCCGGCGCATCCGGATGAACATCGAGACCTGGGACCGGGCTCCGCTGCAGGAGCAGGAGGACATCTTCGGCCGGGACAAGGGCGAGGGCGCCGCGGTCGGCAAGGCCAAGGAGCACGACGAGCCGTTCCTGAAGGCGATGAAGCCCACCGCGCACGTACGGCTCTCGCACCCCGACTCCAACGGCGGGATCACGATCCTGCGCCGGGGCTACTCCTTCACCGACGGCACGGACGGGCTGGGCCGGCTGGACGCCGGGCTGTTCTTCCTGGCCTACCAGCGCGACCCGCGCAAGGGCTTCATCCCGCTCCAGCGCAGGCTGGCGGCGCACGACGCGCTCAACGAGTACATCCAACACGTGGGTTCGGCGGTCTTCGCGATCCCGCCCGGCGTTCGCGACGCGGACGACTGGTGGGGCCGCACGCTGCTGTCCGAGGAGGCGTAGGCCCGTGTTCTCCAACTACCTGATCGGTCTGCGCGAGGGGCTGGAGGCCAGCCTCGTCGTGTGCATCCTGATCGCCTACCTGGTCAGGACCGGCCGCAGGGACGCCCTGAAGCCGATCTGGACCGGCATCGGCATCGCGGTCGCCATCGCCCTGGGCTTCGGCTGCGTCCTCGAATTCGGCTCCCAGGAGCTGACGTTCGAGGCGAAGGAGGCACTCGGCGGCGGGCTGTCCATCCTCGCGGTGGCCCTGGTGACCTGGATGGTCTTCTGGATGCGGCGCACCGCCCGGCACCTGAAGTCCGAGCTGCACGGCAAGCTGGACCAGGCGCTGGCGATGGGCACGGGCGCGCTGGTCGCCACCGCGTTCCTGGCCGTGGGCCGGGAGGGCCTGGAGACCGCGCTGTTCGTGTGGGCGTCCGTGCACGCGGCCTCCGACGGCACCCCGCGCCCGCTGATCGGCGTGGCGCTGGGTCTGGCCACGGCGGTCTTCCTGGGCTGGCTGTTCTACCGGGGCGCGCTGAAGATCAACCTCTCCAAGTTCTTCACCTGGACCGGGGCCATGCTGGTCGTGGTCGCGGCAGGCGTGCTGGCGTACGGCCTCCACGACCTGCAGGAGGCGGGCTGGGTCCCGGGGCTGCACGACCTGGCCTTCGACATCAGCGGCACGATCCCGCCGGACAGCTGGTACGGCACGCTGCTGAAGGGCGTGTTCAACTTCCAGCCGGACCCGACCGTGCTGCAGGTCACGGTGTGGCTGCTGTACCTGGTCCCGACGCTCGTACTCTTCTTCGCCCCGGTAGGGTTCGCCTCCGGGAAGGGGAAGGTGACGGTAGCTGATGAGCAGGGTTCGCGGCCCTCGGAGGCTTCGCAGGCTTGAGCGTTGGGCGTCGGCGGCGGTCGCGGTGACCGTGCTGTCGCCGGCGGCGAGCGGGTGCGTGGTGGTGCACGGGGAGCGCGAGGTGCTTCCGGCCACCACACCCGCGGAGGCGGCGAAGGCGCTCGAGCAGTTCACCGAGGCCTACAACAAGGCCGACAAGGCCTACGACAGCTCCCTGGACGCGGACCACGTCACCGGCGCGCTCGGCGCCATCGACGCGGCGCGGCTGAAGGCGGGCCGCGTCAACAACCCCGGCGGCAACCCCGCGCACACGCCGCTGACGCTGACGGACGCGGAGTTCACGATCCCCAAGAAGGCGGGCTGGCCGCGCTGGTTCGTCGCCGACGCCAAGGGCAACAAGGGCGGGGACGTGCGCTGGCTGATGGTGTTCCTGCGGTACGGCGCCGGCGAGAAGTGGCGGGTGGCGTACCTGACGCTGGTGGCGCCCGGGAAGGTGCCGGAGTTCAAGAAGGACGCGGACGGGCTGGCGGAGGCCGTGCCCGGGAACGCCGCCGGACTGGCGGTCGCGCCCGGTGACCTGAGCCGGGCCTACGCGACGTACCTGAAGAGCGGCGGG
>NZ_JUJA01000163.1:96477-100132 GCF_001906585.1 Streptomyces kebangsaanensis
GAGCCGGCCGGGGCTGGCCCGGCAGTACATCGACCAGCCGCTGACGGACGACGCGTACGCCCCGCTGGCGCTGCGCACCGCGGACGGCGGCGCGCTGGTCTTCTTCACCACCCGCCACTACGAGAAGCAGACCGCCGCCCAGGGCGCCACCGTCCCCACCCCCAACAAGAACGTCCAGGCCCTGACCACCGGCGAGATCAGGCAGTCCCTGACCATGGAGTTCCTCTCCAACGAGATGGCCCTCGACCCACCGAGGAACGCGGGCGACCAGCAGGTGTCGATCCTGGCCCGCGTCCAGGGACTCACGTCGGCCCTGGGGGAGTGACGGAGCCGGATTCGCCGTGCGGGCGGACTCGGCACAGGCGTGGACGCGCGGCGCGGGCGCGGGCACGCGCTTACGACACGGGTGCGGGTTGTGCACGGGTGCGGACCCGGGCCCGCGGGGGCCCGGCCGGGCGGCGCATGGCGCGGCTCCCGCGCCCCGGATGGAGCCCTGCGCTCAGTGGCGCAGGAGGCCAGGACCCGGCGACGGGGCCCGGGTCGTCCGTGGCGTGGCGGACGCAGACAACGGGCGGGCGGACTTCCGGCGCGGGCTCGCGCCCGCGGGTGTGATCCCGGCACAGGCGGTCGCGTGGCGCGGCACGGCTTCCGCGGTCCGGGCGGAGCCCTGCGTTCAGTGGCGCAGGGGCCAGGACCCGGCGACCGGGCCCGGGTCGTCCGTGGCGTGGCGGGCGCAGGCGTCGATGAGGGGTTCCAGGAGGGTGAGCGGATCGGGGAGCGGGTGTTCGGGCCCGCGCAGCCAGCGCACCCGGTGGTCGTCGTCGCCGGGCAGACGGGCCGGCGGTACGAGGACGTAGGAGCCGCGGCAGTGCCAGCGCAGGCCCGGGTGCTCGTCCTTGGTCTCCGGGTGGCAGTCCAGCTCGCAGGGCCACCACTCGTCCTCGTCCTCGGGGGTGCCGCGGGTGAGGGTGAAGAACAGCATGCGGCCGTCGTCGCTCTCGGCGACCGGGCCGACCTCGACGCCGGCGGCGAGCAGCTCCTCCAGGGCCTCCCGGCCGGCCTGGAGCGGCACGTCCAGGACGTCGTGCACCATGCCGGTCGCGGTGATGAAGTTGGCCTGCGGCTGGTGCCGGGCCCAGCGCTCGATCTGCGCGCGGTCGGTCGTGGACTGCGTCTGCCAGGCGAACGACACCGGGTGCCGGGCGGGCGTGGGGCAGCCCACGCGGTCGCAGGAACAGCCGTAGCCGGTCCCCGGGTGCGCGGCGGGCGCGAGCGGCAGCCCCGCGGCGGCGGCGGCGAGCAGCAGGGCCTCACGACCGCCGTCGTCGGCGGTGTCCTTCGGGCGGCGTCCGCGCAGCCAGTGGGTGAGTTTGCCCTGCCGGCCGGTCCGGCCGCCGAACTCCGCGCTCATCTATCCCCTCGCCTCGCTGGTGTGGACAGCATGCCCTATCGTCCCACCATCCTGCGCCTCGGGGCACCAAACCCCACATCCGGGGCACAGGTCACCGGCGGCCGGGGCCCCGGAGTGTGCCGCGCGCCACTCACGCGGGCGAAGCCGGCGGTCCGGCACGCGCGCGGCGGGCGGGACCGGCGCACCATGGGCAGCAGACGAGTCCCTGAGGTTTCCCAGGAGCCCCCCTTGGCCCGCCCCCGCCGCGCCCGACCCCGGCGCTACCTGATGTGCCCACCCGCGCACTTCGACGTCACGTACTCCCTCAACGCCTGGACGGACCCGGACAAGCCGGTCGACGCCCCGCTGGCCCTCGCCCAGTGGGAGCAGCTCCGCGAGGTGTACCGCTCCCTCGGGCACGCCGTCGAGGAGCTCGCCCCGCAGCCGGGCCTGCCCGACATGGTGTTCACGGCGTACGGCGCCACGGTGGCCGACGGCCGGGTCTTCGGTGCCCGGTTCGCGCACCCGCACCGGGAACCGGAGGCCGGGGCCCACCTGGAGTGGTTCGCGGAGAACGGCTTCGCGCACCTGCACGTGCCCGTCCACATCAACGAGGGCGAGGGCGACTTCGCCGTCACCGCCTCCTGGCTGCTGGCCGGGCGCGGCTTCGGGACCAACCCGCTCGCGCACGGCGAGGCGCAGGAGTTCTTCGGCCGGCCGGTGATCTCCCTCGAACTGGTCGATCCGCGCTTCCACCACCTCGGCCTGGCGCTCACCGTCCTGGACGACGAGGCGGACGAGGTGGCGTACCACCCGCCCGCCTTCTCCCCCGGCAGCCGCGAGGTGCTGCGCCGGCTGTTCCCCGACGCGCTGCTCGCGGGCGAGAAGGACGCGCTGGCGTTCGGCCTGAACGCCGTGAGCGACGGCCTGCACGTGGTGTTCCCGCAGGCGGCGACGGGCCTGTACGCCCCGCTGCGCGAGCGCGGCTTCGAACCGCTCGCCGTGGACCTGGGCGAACTCCACAAGGCCGGCGGCGGCGCGAAGTGCTGCACCCAGGAGCTACGCCCCTGAGTCCCACGGCCCGCACGGCCCGCACGGCCCGCTCGGCACGCCGATGGGCCGAGGGCCGTCCGGGACGGTGGCTCGACGCCGGGCGCCGGGTCGGCTGCGGGGCCGGGCGGCGGGTGCGGGGCCGGACCGGTCCCTCCCGGGAAGCCGCGCACCGCGGCCGCCGCCCCGCCCCGAGGGTGCCCGGAGGGCTATCGCGGCGGCCAGGGGTCGCCCCAGGCCGCGTCCCGGGCCCGCTTGTACGGGGCGCCGTGGCGTTTGGTGACCGTACGGCGCCGCAGCTCCTCGGTGGGCTCGCACAGGTCCAGGAGGACCTGGCCCTTGCGGATCCGGGGACGGCGGACGATGCGGGAGGGGGCCGGGGCGACCGGGAAGCGGGCGGCGGCGACGTAGCTGAACTTCTCGTCCTCGTAGGCGAGGGAGCCGCCCTTGACCTGCCGGTGCAGGGAGGAGCGGCTGACGCGGGCCGAGAAGTGGCACCAGTCGGTGCCGGGCACGATGGGGCAGGCGGCGCTGTGCGGGCACGGCGCCGCGACGTGGAAGCCGGCCGCGATCAGCCGGTCGCGGGCCTCTATGACACGGGCGTAGCCGTCGGGCGTGCCGGGCTCCACGACGACGACGGCCTGCGCGGCGTCCGCGGCGGCGGTCACGACGGCGGCCCGGTCGGCGTCGGTCAGCTCGCCGAGGACGTAGGAGACGGTGACGAGGTCGGCGGGGTCGAGGGCGAGCTCCGTGCCGATCCGGGCGCGCTGCCAGCGCGCGTCCCGCAGGGCCGGGTCGGCCTCGGCGATCTCCCGGCCGAGGGCGAGCGCGGGCTCGGCCCAGTCGAGCACGGTGACCGGCCGCGCCCCGTCCCAGGTGGCGGCGACCGCCCAGGTCGCGGCCCCCGTCCCGCCGCCGACGTCGACGTGGCTGCCCGGGACCCACCCGGGCGCGGCGTCCGCGAACGCCTCCAGTGCCGAGCGCACCGCCTCGAAGGTGGCCGGCATCCGGTAGGCGGCGTAGGCGACCACGTCCGCGCGGTCCCGCAGGACCGGCGCGTCGGTGGGGGTGTTCCCCCGGTAGTTGGCGATCAGCCGCTCCACGGCTCCCGCGGCCTGCCGGGGCGGCAGCCCGTCGAGCAGACCGGAGAGGGCGGCGCGGAGGGTTTCCGAGGTGGGCGCGGCGTCGTTCACCGTGCGATTCTCTCAGGCCCGG
>NZ_JUJA01000163.1:100276-125591 GCF_001906585.1 Streptomyces kebangsaanensis
CCCGCCGCTCCCCCGCCCGCGAGCTCCCCCATGAACCACGGCTGGTCCACGGCGAACCCCAGGCCCGGCGGGGCCAGCAGCAGCTCGACGAAGTCGGGGCCCAGGACGCGGGCCGGGCCGTAGGAGCCGCCCGCCAGCAGGGCGCGGCAAAAAACCGCCAGGTCGGGGGCGGTCGAGAACAGGCCCGCGTGACCGGCCACCCCGCCCAGCGCCCAGGCGTTCTCGTCGTGGACCTCGCCGCGCAGCATGCCCCGGTCCGCCTTGGCCCACGGCCGCCGCTGGTCCTCGGTGGCCGCCGCACCGGGGCACGGGCCGAAGCGGGTCGAGGTCATGCCCAGCGGGCGGGTGATGCCGTCGCGGACCAGGACGTCCAGGGGCCGGCCGGTGACGCGTTCCAGGACGTGCTGGAGCAGGAGCGGGTTGAGGTCGGAGTAGGTGTACGTGCCGGGCGCCCCCACCGGGGCCTCCGTGCGCAGCATCGCCAGGCGGGAGGCGTCGTCGGGGCAGTCGTACAGCGGGAGTTCGGGACGCAGTCCGGAGGTGTGGGTGAGCAGCTGCCGTACGGTGACGCCGTGCGCGGCGGCGGCGCGGAACTCCGGCAGGTACGCCCCCACGCGCGCGTCGATGCCCAGCGTGCCCCGCTCGATCTGCTGCACGGCCGCGACCGCCGTGAACAGTTTGGTCAGGGACGCCAGGTCGAAGGGTGTGTCGACGGCCATCGGGACCCGCGCGGCGGGCGGCAGTTCGACGCCCCGGCCGGCCCGGGGGTCGTAGGACGCGTACCGCACGGCCCAGCCCGCCGCCTCCGCCACGGCGACCACCGGGCCGCGCCCGGCGAGCACGACGGCGCCCGCCGCCCAGGGGTGTTCCCCGGCGGTGAGGCCGTGGACCTCGCGGACGAGCCGGCGGAGCTCTCCGGCGTCGAGTCCGGCCTTCCGCGGTGTGTCCCTGCGCAGTCTCGGCGCGCTCAGCTCTCTTCCTCCGGGCTCCGTGGGTTCCAGGGACGGCACATTCCCGTGAAGCAGGCCGCCGCCACCAACGCGGCCGCCAGCTGGACCACCGCCATGGGCACGGCGGTGTGCTCCCCGGCGATCCCGACGAGCGGGGAGGCGACCGCGCCGATGAGGAAGGTGGACGTACCGAGCAGGGCGGACGCGGAGCCCGCGTGGTGCCGGGTGCGCATCAGGGCGAGGGCCTGGGTGTTGGGCAGGGTGATGCCCATCGCGGACATCAGCACGAACAGCGCGGCGGCCACGGGCACCAGGCCCACGTCGCCGAGGGCGCCCGCCGCCATCAGCAGCAGCGCGGCCGCGGCCAGGGCGACCACCGCGAGGCCGACGGCCAGGACCCGGTCGAGGCGGACCCGGCCGACCAGCACCTTGCCGTTGACCTGGCCGACGACGATCAGCCCGATCGAGTTGAGCCCGAACAGCAGGCTGAACGTCTGCGGGGAGGCGCCGTAGATCTCCTGGATCACGAACGGCGAGGCGGAGATGTACGCGAACAGCGCCGAGAAGGCGAAGCCGCCCGTGAGCAGGTAGCCGGTGAAGACGCGGTCGGCGAGCAGTTGCCGCATCGAGCCGAGCGTCTCGCCGACGCCGCCGCTGTGCCGCTCGGCGGGCGGCAGGGTCTCCGGGAGCCGCGCCCAGACGACCGCGGCCAGCAGCGCTCCCACCACCGTCAGGACGACGAACACGCCCCGCCAGTCGGTCACCCGCAGGATCTGACCGCCGATCAGCGGCGCCACGACCGGGGCGACCCCGGATATCAGCATCAGGGTGGAGAAGAAACGGGCCATGGCCACGCCGTCGTACAGGTCCCGCACCACCGCCCGGGCGATGACGATGCCGGCCGCGCCCGACAGGCCCTGCAGCAGCCGGAAGGCGATCAGCACCTCGACGTCGGGCGCGAGGGCGCACAGCGCGGTGGCGAGGACGTAGACGGCCAGTCCGGCGAGCAGCGGGCGCCGGCGTCCCCACCGGTCGCTCATCGGGCCGACGACCAGCTGCCCGAGCGCCATGCCGACCAGGCAGGCGGTCAGCGTGAGCTGGACGGTCGCGGCCGGGGCGTGCAGGGACCGGGTGACCTCCGGCAGCGCGGGCAGGTACGTGTCCATCGCGAGCGGGGGTGTGGCGGTCAGTCCGCCGAGGATCAGGGTCACCAGGAGGCTGGTGCGGCGGGCCGGCGGCCGGAGGGCTCCGGGTCCGGGTCCGGACCGGGGTTCGAGTCCGGGTCGGGGTTCGAGTCCAGGTCCCTTGCCCGGTACCGCCGCCCGCGACGCGTGCGGTGCCGACGCCCCACCCTCGGACATGTGCCCCTCCCTCTCCGGTCGTTCCGCCACCTATGCTCTCAGCTCGTACGCGGTGCCGAGGGTCGTGCGAGCCAGGAGCGAGGGTGGGGGACCGGATGACGGAGCAGAGGACGCGCTGGGGGATCCTGGCGACGGGCGGGATCGCGGCCGCGTTCACGGCGGACCTGGTGGATCTGCCGGACGCGGAGGTCGTGGCGGTGGCCTCGCGCGGCGAGGAGCCGGCGAGGGCGTTCGCCGAGCGGTTCGGGATCCCCCGGGCGTACGGCTCCTGGAAGGACCTCGCCGAGGACGCCGACATCGATGTCGTCTACGTCGCCACCCCGCACGCGGCCCACCGGACGGCCGCCGGCCTGTGTCTGGAGGCCGGGCGGAACGTGCTGTGCGAGAAGCCGTTCACGCTGAACCTGCGGCAGGCCGAGGAACTGGTCGCGCTGGCGCGCGGGCACGGCCGGTTCCTGATGGAGGCCATGTGGATGTACTGCAATCCGCTGGTACGGCGGCTGAAGGCGCTGGTCGACGACGGCGCGATCGGTGAAGTGCGCACCGTGCAGGCCGACTTCGGCCTCGCCGGCCCCTTCCCGCCCTCGCACCGGCTGCGCGACCCGCACCTGGGCGGCGGGGCGCTGCTCGACCTCGGCGTGTACCCGGTGTCGTTCGCGCAGCTGCTGCTCGGCGAGCCGTCGGACGTGACGGCCAGGGCGGTGCTCTCCGCGGAGGGCGTCGACCTGCAGACCGGCGCCCTGCTGTCCTGGGACGGCGGCGCGCTGGCCCAGGTGCACTGCTCCATCAGCGGCGGTACGGCGACCTGCGCCTCGATCACGGGCTCCCGGGGCCGTATCGACGTCCCGTCGGGCTTCTTCCACCCCGAGCGCTTCGTCCTGCACCGCGACGGCCGCGAACCGGAGGAGTTCACCGCGGACCCGGCCGACGGCCCGCGCACGTCCCTGCGCCACGAGGCCCTGGAGGTGATGCGGGCGCTGCGCGCGGGCGAGACCGAGTCGCCGCTCGTGCCGCTGGACGGCACCCTCGCGGTGATGCGGACGCTGGACGCGATCCGGGAGCGGATCGGCGTGCGCTACCCGGGCGAGGCGGGCGATCCGGACGCGGGCCGGGCCGAGGTACCGGTACCGGCCTGAGACACCGTCAGGCAGAGACGGCAGTCGGCCTGGTCACCTCCCCAGGATCCGGTCGACCTCGGCCGACTGGGCCGCGGTGAGCGGCCCCTTCGTCAGGGCACCCGCGTTCTCCTCGGCCTGGGCGACCGAACGGAAGCCGGGGATGGGGACGGTGCTCGGGCTGCGCGCCCACAGCCAGGCGAGGGCGCCCTGGGCGAGGGTACGGCCGCCGCTGGTCAGGACCTCCCGCAGCGCCTCGACCCGGGCCAGCCACTCGGGGTCGGCGCCGGAGCCGTCGCCGAACCCCGGCAGCCAGGCGGGCGGCCGGCTGCGGATGTCCCCCGCTTCCAGGGGCGCGCGCCGGGCGTGGTGCCCGCCGGTGAGCAGCCCCATGGCCAGCGGGCTGCGGTCGATGCTCGCGAGGTCCAGTTCCTCGCACAGCGCGAGCATCGCGGGCGCGTCCTGGAGCACGTTGAGCGCGTGCTGCACGGCCGTGCAGTGCTCGCCCTCGGCGAAGACGGCCGCGCGGGCGGGGTCGTCGGTGCTCCAGGCGTAGGCGCGTACGAGCCCCTCGGCCACGAACGCCTCGCAGGCGTCGCGGAGTTCGGCCGCGTCGGCCGGGCGGGCGTCGGCGATGTGCAGCTGGTAGAGGTCGACGTGGTCGGTGCCGAGGCGGGCGAGGGACGCGGTGAGCGCGCGCCGGGCGTGCTCGGGGGTGGCGTCCTGGCCGTCGGCCGTCCGGGTGCGCTCGTCGAAGAGGTTGCCCCACTTGGTGGCGACGACGACTTCGTCCCGGCGCTTGCCGAGGGCCCGCCCGAGCAGTCTTTCGCTGTGCCCGCAGCCGTAGACGTCGGCGGTGTCGAAGAAGGTGACACCGAGGTCGAGGGCGCGCCGGACCGCCCGTACGGACTCCTCGTCGTCCACTCTCCCCCAGCCGAGCGGCTGCCCGTCCGCCGACTGCCACTCCCCGCCGATCGCCCAGCACCCGAACCCGAGCGCGCTGACCTCGATCCCGCTGCGTCCGAGCGTCCTTGTGAAGGTGGCGGTGGTCCCGGTGGTCCTGGTGATCTCCATGCCCGCAGACGCTAGGAGTTGAAGCGCACGCGAGGGCAAGACGCCGTAGAGGCTTTTTTGCCGCCCGGGCCGGGCGGGTGTGGACGGTGCGAGGGTGGAAACGCGGAAGGACGCGGAGGAGTGCCCTCCTCCCGTTCCCGCCGTCTGCCTGGGGAGTCACCGTGAACTGCTACGACCGACGTGATCTGGGCCTGCTGCTGCTCCGGCTGGGCACCGGCGGTGTGCTGGCCGCGCACGGTGCGCAGAAGCTGCTGGGCTGGTTCGGCGGGGGCGGGATCGAGGGGACCGGCAAGTTCATGGAGTCCGTGGGCTACCGGCCGGGCAAGGCGAGCGCCATGGCGGCGGGCCTGGCGGAGGCGGGCGGCGGGCTGCTGCTGGCCCTGGGACTGGCCACCCCGGCGGCGGGCGCGGCGGCGGCCGGCGCGATGGCCGGGGCGGCGGCGCTGCACGCGCCCAACGGCTTCTTCGCCCAGGAGGGCGGCTACGAGTACGCCGTCTCCCTGGGCCTGACCTCCGCGAGTCTGGCCGTCACGGGCCCCGGCCGGCTCTCCGTGGACCACGCCTTCGGCCACGCGGTCAACCGCGGCTGGATGGTGCCGGCGGCGTTCGCCACGGTGGGCGCGGTGACGTCGGTGGTCGTGGGCGCGCGCATCAAGCGGCTGCGGAAGGAGAGGGAGGGCGAGCAGCAGGTGCTCTTCGAGGAGTAGGCCTTCGGTATCAGGTCGGGCCGTGGCAGGCTGCGGTCCATGACCGATCAGCGCGTTTCCGCACCCGCCGATGACCTCTGGTCCGCCGTCGACGCCCTGTGGACCTGGCTGGACGGCCACCGCACCCACGAGGGCCGGGAGGGCTTGCTCCTGTGCATCCTGAAGCTCCAGGAGGAGACCGGCGAGGTCGCCCAGGCGGTGATCGGCGCGACCGGCCAGAACCCGCGCAAGGGCACCACCCACACCTGGGACGACGTCCAGGCGGAACTGTGCGACGTGGCGATCACGGCCCTGGTGGCCCTGCGCACGCTGACCCCCGAGGCACGGGAGGTCTTCACCCGGCACCTGGCGGAAGTCACGCGGCGCTCGCTGGGGGCGGGCGGGGAGGCCTGAGGGGCGACGGGCGCACCTGGCGGACGGCTCACCCACCGGCCGTGCCCCGAAGCGCCGGTGTCGGCTCGGTCGAGGGCTGGGGAAGGTCCAGCAGACCGCGTATCCGGCGGACGTGCTGGGTCGGGTTGTGCTGCTCCAGGGATCGCAGGTGCCCGTGGAAGGTGTCCGCGTCGCGTGCCTCGGCCGCCTGCCGCAGGAGCGGCAGCCCCGCTTCGAGCTCCGCCACGAGCTGCTCGACCGGCCGCTCGGCCCCCGGCAGCTCGGCATCCTTGAGCAGCTGGATCGTCTCGGCCTGCGCCTCGGCCATCTGACCGGCCCAGGCCTTGGCGCCGGCGAGGTCCTGCCGGGGGTCATTCACCGGCTGGAGTGCGGATGTGACGGTCAGCGGCTTCACGGCCGAGACGAAAGCCAGTTGGTCGGTGCTCAGGTCGGACGCGCCACGCCGTACCGAGGTGTCCAGTTCGGCCCCGTCGAAAAGCGCCGCCCAGCACAGCACGGTGCGCTTCCCGGCAGCCCAGCCCCGCTCGTCCGGATAGTAGTAGTAGGTCCGCAGATACCCGAAGGCCACCGGGTCCACCGAGTAGTCGAAGAGGAGCTCCGTACACTGCGGTCCCGCGATCGCCCCGATCGCGTCACGGCCCGGGAAGTCCCGCTGCTCGGAGAGCGCGAAGGTGGCATACGCCTCTCCTCGATGCGACTCGTCGCACGGGACCATCTCCACGCTCGCGCCCAGCGGCGGTCTGTCCCACTTCGGCAACTCCGCGCCCGGGTTGAAGCAGTCACCGACCTTCAGCAAGTGGACCGTGCTCCACCCCCGCCCCGGGACCTCACCGTTGTCGTCCCTGGCGGAAATCGTCCACACCCTGAAGTTGAGCACCCCCGCCACGACGGCGGCGGCCAGCAGGAGAACCGCACCGGAAACGGAGATCCCGGCAATCGCGAGGCCCTTGCCCCGCTGTCCCTTCCTGGATATCTGCACCAGCGCGACGACACCGAGGATCAGCCCCAGCGGGGCGAGACACAGCAGCGACGTCACCAGAGCCGCGACCGCGAGGCCGTTCAGTACCGGCCGCACCGGCGGCCGCGTCGGACCCCACTGCTGTCCGGGTCCGGGCGGCGGCACGGGCGGCTGGTACGGGTACGACGGCGGGGGCGGGGGCGGGGGCGGGGGCGGGGGAATCGACACGGAAGCTCTGCCTTTCCTGGCCGTCTCGCCGCGGCGGGCGGCCGAAAACAGGTGGGCGCTACAAAGATCACCCCCTGATCAAGTCGAACACAAGGCTGCGGGCACTTCTCCGGCTCGCTGAAGCCGAACAGAGTGGCCGGTACGGCTTCCCGGTCGACGAGCGGACGGAGTCCGCCGCATGCCCGGTGTCAGGGCCGGTTGAGGTAGAGGAGCACGGCCGGCACGCGGCGGTGGTCCTCCGCCGAGTTGGCCAGGCCGAGTTTGGTGAGGATGGGGCTGACGCGGGTCTCCACCGTGCGGTGGGTGAGCCACAGCCGCCGGGCGGTGCCGACGTTGGTACGGCCCTCCGCCATCAGCGCCAACACCTCGCGCTCCCGGGCGGTCAGGGACACGAGCGGGTCGACAACACGGGCTTCTCGTGGGAGAGCGTGGCGGGCACGCCGGCGCGGTTGAGCGATGCGCGGATCGACCGTGAGGTCTGGTACACACCCCTGTTCGAGGGTGACCGCAGGTCGTCGGCCCAGTCACCTGAAGCAGGCGTCCTCAGGGTAAAAGAATCAACTTCCTCAGGTGCGGACCCTTTCGGTGGTCGCTGCGAGGGGAAGGCCCGCGTCGCGACGATCCGTTCCGGTGACGGCGGAACCGGTGGTGAGGTGGGTCCCACTCACCGCACAGCAATGACGCTTACATGTCAAGCCTTCAACTCCCTTGATTATAAGCCACAGTTACCACACTCTTTACTCGGCCTTGATCGGAACGCAGCGTTCAGGGCCGTGTGCGCGACCCCGCGCGCACCCCCACATCGCGCGCCCCACCCAGGCGCGCTTGCCTGAGGAGGACTCCCTCACATGGCACAACCGCGTAGCAGGAAGATCCGCTTCGCCGCCCTCACCGGCGTTGCGACCGCCGCCCTTCTGGGCGGACTCACCGCACTTCCCGCCCAGGCCGCCCCGGCCGAAGGAAAAGTGCTCGCCGCCGACTCCCCCACGGCGATCAAGAACAGCTACATCGTCACGCTCAAGAAGACCGCGGGCTTCAAGTCCGCGTCGAGCAAGGGCAAGGGCCTGGTCACCAAGTACGGCGGCTCGGTGAAGAAGACGTTCGGCAGTGCGCTGAACGGCTACACGGCGAACCTCTCGGCGACCGAGGCCAGAAGACTCGCGGCCGACCCGGCGGTCGCCATGGTGGAACAGGACCAGAAGGTCCACCTCGACGCCACGCAGACCAACGCCCCCTGGGGCCTGGACCGCATCGACCAGGCGGCACGTCCGCTCTCCGGCACGTACACCTACCCGGACTCGGCGGGCAGCGGCGTGACCGCGTACGTCATCGACACCGGTGTACGCATCACGCACTCGCAGATCAGCGGGCGGGCCTCGTACGGCTACGACGCCGTCAGCGGCGGTACGCCGTCGGACGGCAACGGCCACGGCACCCACGTCGCCACCACCATCGCGGGCTCCACCTACGGCGTCGCCAAGAAGGCCAGGATCGTGGCGGTCCGCGTGCTCGACGCCAACGGCTCGGGCACCACGGCCGGCGTCATAGCGGGCGTCGACTGGGTCACCAGGAACCACTCCGGCCCCTCGGTCGCCAACATGTCGCTGGGCGGCGGCGCCTCCGCCTCCCTGGACGCGGCCGTGCGCAACTCGATCGCCAGCGGTGTCACCTACGCGGTCGCCGCGGGCAACGAGAACACCAACGCGTCCTCCTCCTCCCCCGCCCGTGTCACCGAGGCGATCACGGTCGGCGCCACCACCAGCACGGACGCCAGGGCCAGCTACTCCAACTACGGCTCGGTCCTCGACCTCTTCGCCCCCGGCTCCNCTCGATCACGGCGGGCTGGCACACCAGCGACACCGCGACCAACACCATCTCGGGCACGTCGATGGCGACACCGCACGTCGCGGGCGCGGCCGCGGTCTACCTCGCGGGCCACACCACGGCCACCCCGGCACAGGTCTCCGCGGCCCTGGTGAACGGCGCCACCTCGGGCGTGGTCACCAGCCCGGGCACCGGTTCGCCGAACAAGCTCCTGCGTCTCGTCCCGTAACACCGAGTCAGGTATGAACGCCGTTTCCCGGAGGCCGCCGCGTCTCCGGGAAACAGCGCTTTTCCGGCCGGCGAGCGGACCGAGCGGATCGAGGCCGCCGCGCGCCCGGCGTCAGGCCCGGTTGAGGTAGAGGAGCACGGCCAGCACGCGGCGGTGGTCCTCCTCGGAGTTGGCCAGACCGAGCTTGGTGAGGATCGAGCTGACGTGGGTCTCCACCGTGCGGTGGGTGAGCCACAGCCGCCGGGCGATGCCGACGTTGGTACGGCCCTCCGCCATCAGCGCCAGCACCTCGCGCTCCCGGGCGGTCAGGGACGCGAGCGGATCGGCGGCCCGGCGCGCCCCGATCAGGCGCGACACCACCTCGGGGTCGAGGGCGGACCCCCCGGCCGCCACCCGGCGCAGCGCGTCGAGGAAGTCGTCGACGTCGAACACCCGGTCCTTGAGCAGGTAGCCGAACCCGCCCCGGGACACCAGGTCGACGGAGTGCCGGGTCTCGACGTGCTGGGAGAGCAGCACGATCCCGAGCCCGGGATGGGCGTCGCGGATCCGCCGGGCCGCCCGGGCTCCGTCGTCGGTGAGGTCGGGCGGCATCCGGATGTCGATGACCGCCAGGTCGGGGCGGGTGGCCATGACCGCGGAGACCAGCTCCGGGGCGTCCTGTGCCTTGGCCACGACCTCGTGGCCCGCATCGGCCAGCAGGCGGGCCAAGCCCTCCCGGAACAGCGCCGAGTCCTCGCCGATCACCACGCGCACGGCAGCACCGCCTCCACCAGGGTGCCGCCGCCCGCCGGGCTGGACAGCCGCAGCGTGCCCCCGGCCGCCTCGACCCGGTCCGCGAGCCCGGCCAGCCCGGCGCCGGGACGCAACGCCGCGCCGCCCGGCCCGTCGTCGTCCACCCGCACCGTCACCCGGTCGCCGGCCCGGCTGACCCGGACGCCGATCACGGCCGGGCCGGCGTGCTTGACGGCGTTGGTCATCGCCTCGCTCGCCACGTAATAGGCGGTCAGCGCCACGTCGTCGGGCAACTCGTCGGCGCAGACCTCCAGTTCCACCGGCACCGGGGCCTGGCCGGCCAGCATGGCCAGCGCGTGACCGAGCCCGTCGTCCAGGCTGCTCGGCCGCAGGCCGTGCGCGATCTGCCGCAACTCGGCTACAGCAGAAGCAAGTTCGGCCACCGACCGGTCGAGCAGGTCGTCGACGTCGACCGTGCCGTCGTCCAGGTGGCGCTGTGCCAGCCGGATCGCCATGCCCAGGGAGACCAGGCGCTGCTGCGCCCCGTCGTGCAGGTCGCGTTCGAGCCGCCGCCGCTCCTCGTACCCGGCGTGCAGCAGCCGGCCGCGGCCGGCCTCGGCCTCGGCCAGGGCCCGGCTGACCTCTATGCGCAGCCGGACCACCTCCACCAGCAGCACGCAGGCGGACGCCACCTCGCGCAGCAGCTCCCGGCTGCCGGCCGCGCCCCGCACGATCGCCCCGATGTCGTGCCCGCCGAGCCGGACCGGCGCCACGTACGCCTGGCCCGGGTCCAGCGCCGCGCCCGCCGCGTCGACCAGCCCGGACGTGCCGGGGAGCCGGTAGCCGACCCGGAGCAGCGGATCGCGCAGCGCCTCGCGCAAAGCCTGCTCCAGCTGCTCCGGCCGGGCCTGCCCGGCGTGCATACGGCCGCGCAGCACCTGAACGGCCGTCAGCGCGGCCTGCCGCGCCGGGTAGAACCGCCCGTCGGTCCACCGCTGGAGCCGGGTGCGCAGCGGGGACAGCGCGGCGGCGCAGACGGCGGTGGCCGCGGCGGCCGCGACCGGTGAGGACCGTCCGGCGCCAAGGCCGGCCACGAACGAGGCGGCCGTGTAGAAGCCCAGCAGGGCCGTGGTCACCAGGCCGTAGGTGACGGCGGTGCTGATCGCCCGGTCGATGTCGTAGAGGTCGTGCCGCAGCACCGCGATCGTGGTGGCCACCGGAATCGCCAGGGCCGTCGCCGCCAGGCCCACGACCGCCAACTCCGGCCCGCCGAGGAACAGGTAGCCGGTCCAGCACAGCAGCAGCGTCAGCGGCAGGAAGGAGGCACCGAGCGCGAACCACTTCAGCTGCGCCCGCCGCACGTCGTCGGCCGCCCGCCGGTAGCGGACCACCACGGCCGCGGCGGACGCGATCAGCAGCCCGAGGAAGACCGGCAGCAGGGCGAACGCCACCGCGCTCAGCACCGGGAGCCAGGGCTCGGGCACCCGCACGGGGTGCGGCATCGCCTCGAACGGCGGCCGGAACGGTGCCGGGTCCAGCGCCGCGAGCAGCATGAACAGCGGCGGTACGGCCAGCAGTCCGGCCGCCGCCCACCGCCGGCGCCGCCCCGGCAGCCTGCCGTCGGGGAAGACCAGCATGAGCAGCGCGGCCGGAACGTACAGGAACATCCAGTCGCCCTGCGACAGGGCCGCGTACCACCGCGCGAACGGCAGGCCCGGCCGCCGCGCGAGGAGCGGCCCGCCCAGCTCGCCGACCGTGAGCCACACCGCCGTCGCGCCGACCAGCACCAGCAGCAGCCCGACCACGCTGTCCGGACGGCGCACGGCCACCACCACGCCCAGCACGACGGAGGGCAGTCCGAACGCCACACCGACCGCGAACGCCGTGGTGGCACCCCCGTCACCGCCGAGCACGGCCAGGACCACTCCGGCAGCCGCCAGCACGCCCGTCAGGACCGCGGCGGCGACGGCGAACAGACCCCGGATTGCCACGCGCCCAGGGTAGGGCGGCGGTCACCGGGAGTGAATACGTGGCAGCACGGAGAACGGTCCCGGGCCGGCCCCGATCCGCGGACCCGCCCCGCGAACCCAGACTGCGGACACGGCACCGGTCCTTCCGACACCGGTGCTCACCCACCTTCAGGAGGACCCCGTGAACCGCACCCGTCTTCTCGCCACCGGACTGGTCCTGTCCGGCCTGCTCGGTCTCGTCGACGTGATCTCGCTGCCGTTCGGCGACGGGGAGCACCCCCCGGTCGCGGTGGCCGTCGTGGGCGCCGTACTCGGACTGATCACCCTGGTCGGCGCCGTTCTGGCCTGGCGGGGCAGCCGCGCCGGCGCGGTGGCCGTGATCGTCACCCGGCTGCTGTCGGGGCTCAGCGCCGTTCCGGCGTTCTTCGCCGACGACGTGCCCGGAGCGCTGGTCGGCGCGGTCGCGGTCGCCCTCCTCGTCACCCTCGCCGGCGTCGCGCTGGTCGCCTCGGCGCTGCGGACCCGCGCCGTGGCGGAAGGATGACATGACCTCCACCGCGGCGGACACCGCCCCCGGCATACCGGACAGGCCGGGCAGGCCGGGCAGGCCGGGCACGCCTGGAACACCGGCCCGTCGCCCCGTTCGCGACCTGCGCGGGTCTGGCGGGTGACGGCGGCGGCCCTCGCCCCGCTGCCCGCACTCGCGCCGGCGGCGTACATGCTCGTCCTCCCGTTCCGGCCGGACGCCGGGATCGGCACGGCGATCACCGGCAGCGCGGCCCACCCCGGCGCCGCCCGGGCCGCGCTGCCGCTGATCGCCGGGCGGGGTTCCGTCGTCCGCCGGAACGGGCCGACCGTCGTGGCCGCCGTGCCGGACTCCGGGTCCCGCGACCGCGGCCGCGCGCGAAAGCCTCGCCCGCCCCTGTGGAGCCCCTGTGGGGGCGGGAAGAGAAGTCGGGCGCCAAGTCAGCCCTTCTCTCGCTCCACGAGATCCCGGAAGTGCTCCAGATCGCCCCGGACCGTCCGCTCGATCGCGTGGACCTGGGCCATTCCCTTCGGACCGCCGAAGGTGTTCTGGATGGTCTGCGGGTCGTACTCCATCCGGACCTGTACCTGGCTGTGGTCGTTGTCCAGGGACCTGACCGAGAGGGTGCCCTGCAGTTCCGGGCTCCCCTGCGTCTGCCAGGCGATGGTCTGTTCGTCGGCGCGGTCGGAGAGGACGGCCTCGAGCGCCTGCTCACCACCGCTGGTCCGGACATCGAGGCGGGCGCGGTCACCGCCGTGCGCGGAGGCGCGCCGCACCCCGTCCATGAACGACGAGTACTCCTCGATGCGGTGCAGCTGGTCCCACACCTTCTGTGCAGGGGCGTTGACGTCGATGTGCTCCTGGAGCCTGCTCATCACAAACCTCGCCTCCTGGCCGCCCGGCTGCCCGGGCCCCGGTCCCTTCCAGGTTGCGCCGCGAGTCGGCCACGCGGCAACCAGACCGGGAAGCGCCCCGCCGGTCACGGGCGAAGCCGTCGGCGGGTGCCTGGCGCGTCCGGGTGCAGCCGCTGCGGGAGGACCGGGGCTCGCCGCGGGCGGCGCTCATCTCGCTGTACTCGCTGTTCGCCACCACCCGGGACGTCCTCCGCCGCATGGCCGGTGAAACGGCCGGTCCGCTCGTCCTGCCGGGCGTCGCCGCGAACCTCGTCGACCAGCATCCGCGGCAGTACCGGAGAGGCGGTGGCACACCGTCCGCGAACTGCGCGCCCTGCAAAGGGAGTTAACCTCGCTCTATGCGGGGTGGGAGCGGCTGACGTGGTGGTGGCAGATCGTGGTCGCCGCGATCGAGCGGCACCACCGGCTCTGCGAGCGGCTCGGCGAAACCGTGTCGCACCCGCAGGTCCTCCAGAGTGGCAGCAACCGGGCCCGCCCCCGCTTCCGCCGGCCTGACCTGCCTCAGCCCGGGTCGATCTCGGCCCAGACCGTCTTGCCGGGGCCGGGTTCGGTGTCGACGCCCCGGCGGGACGTGTCGAGGCTGCTGTCCGCCCGGCGCGGGGAGCGTGGGACGCGGTGGCGACGGCTTCCGGCGGGTCGGCAGGCGTTGCCGGCGTCGGCCCCCTACGGTGCGGGCACACCTACGCTCGGCTCACCGCCAGTTTTTCAACGCTTCAAGCTGCTTCAAACTGAGGTTGAAAGGGCTCAGTGGCTCGTGGCGTCGCGGGGAATCGCCGCGGAGCGCGGCAGGAGAGCCTTCAGCTGATGATCGCGGTGGCTTCGACCTCGACCAGGAGGTCGGGTCCGGCCAGGGCGGCGACGCCCACCCCCGTGAACGGCGGGGCCGAGGTGGTCTTCAGCTTCGCGGCCGCCCTGGCGACTCCGTCCAGGAACAGGGGCATCTTGTCGGGGGTCCAGTCGACGAGGTACACCGTCAGCTTCGCCACGTCGTCGAAGGAGGCTCCGGCTTCGGCCAGGGCCGTGCCGACGTTGAGATAGCACTGCTCGACCTGAGCGGCGAGATCCCCCTCGCCGATCGTCACCCCGTCAGTGTCCCGGGCGACCTGTCCGGCGATGAAGACCAGTCTCGTTCCGGATGCGATCGACACCTGCCGGTAGAGGTCGACTTCCGGCAGTCCTTCGGGGTTCACCAGGGTGACGGCCATGCTGACTCCTCGCCACGAAAGCCCGTGGGCCCGGTCTCACCGGGCCAAGGCCCTCTTGGTCTCTTGTGGTTACTCAGGAACCATAGGAGAGTGGCCGCCGGCGTGGAAGAACGCACTTTTCAGTGACTGGGGAACCTCATGGTGACCAAGCAGCTCAACGACTCGCCCTACGAAGCGGACCTGACCCGCGCGGACTCCCTGGCGCGGGAGATCTTCTCGGACGTCGCCAACAAGTGGGCGCTTCTGATCATTGAGTCCCTCGGTGAGCGCACCCTGCGCTTCAGTGAGGTGCGCTCGGAGGTCGAGGGCATCAGCCACAAGATGCTCACCCAGAATCTGCGCATGCTGGAGCGCAACGGTCTGGTCGAGCGGACCGTGCACCCCACCGTGCCGCCGCGGGTCGAGTACACCCTCACCGAGCCGGGCCGGGCTCTCCGGGCGACCGTCGAGGGAATGTGCGACTGGACCCACCGGTACTTCCGTCACATCGAGGCATCCCGCCACCGCTTCGACGGATGACGGGCCGGGCTTCGCCCGCGAGCCGGGTCGGCGGGGCAACGGCCTGTATGGTCACGGCGATTCCGACCCGGGCACCGTCTTCGCCGGGCGCCCGGCCACCGCCGGCAGGCCGAGCCGGATGCCGCCCGGCCCTCTCCCCGGTGGATGGCCGCCGGCACCCTGCTTGTGGGCGGTGGCCCAGGCGAGCGGGGTAGCCGGCTCACGGGCAGCCGGTCCTTGACGTCCTTCAGGGCCTTCGCGCGGCCCGGGTCAGCATCCGGTCCAGCCGGGCCGGACCGCACGCCTCCCCCTCCAGCCCGGTACGGGCCGTGGCCGACACCCGCAGCCGGTAGGTGCACCCGTGCGTGCCCGGCCCCCTCGACCTCCCGCACCACCGCCGGAACTGCGACCGGCACAGCCGCCGAGAACAATCCCGCCGCCGACCTGGCCCGCCGCCGGTCCGGCACCACGACCCCGCCCGTCCACTTGCCCGTCGCCGTCCGGATCGCGCTCGGGCCCCGCGGTGCGGAGACGGATCACCACCCGGCGGGCGGCGGCCAGGTCCGTCCTCCCGGTGGCCGCGGGCACCGCTTCCGCGCACGGCCGGCCCATCTGGTCACGGCCCACCCGGTCACTTCGGTGCCCCCTCCGTGACAGCACAGGCGGTGCCGTTGAGGGTGTAGGAGCTCGGCGGGGCGGTATTGCCGGTGTGGACGGCCTGGAAGCCGATGTCCACGGACGCGCCGGGTGCGATGGTGGCGTTGTGGGAGAGGTTCCTGGCCGTCACCCGGCCGGAGGCGGGCGAGTAGTCCGCGTTCCAGCCGGAGGTGATGACCTGGCCGCCGGGCAGGGTGAAGACCAGGGACCAACCGTCAATGGCGGTGGTGCCGGTGTTGGTGAGGGTGATGTTCGAGGTCAGACCGGTGTTCCACGCGCTGACGGTGCCGGTGACCCGGCAGGTGGCCGTCCCCGGTGGCGGGTTGGAGGTCTGGAACTGCGTGAAGAACTTCCACACCTCTCCCGGCAGCCAGGTCCTGGAGCCGCTGTCACCGCCGGCCCCGTCCTGCGGAGCGGCGATGTGCCCCTCGTCGAACGCGGCCCAGGCGACCGGATACCCGGCCGAGCAGCCCGAGTAGGTGGTGACCCGGTGCGTCAGGCTGCCCTGCGCCGGCTCGGGCGGGTTCTGGGCGGTGCAGCCGTTGTTCCTGACGAACCTGTCCCGCATCGTTCGTCCGCCGGAGATGCCGAGGACGCTGTCCCTGAGGCCGTGCACCCCCAGGTAGGCGATGGGCTGAGTGCCGCCGCTGCATCCGCTGAGCTGCCCGCCGCTCTGGACCGCGACCGCGCGGAAGACCGTCGCCCGGGAACACGCGAGCGCGTACGACATGGCGGCGCCGTAGCTGAATCCCAGGGCGAAGCGCTGTGCCGTGTCGACGCACAGATCCGCCTCGATTCGCCTGATCATGTCGTCGACGAAGGCGACGTCCTCCCCGCCGGCATTGGCCCAGCCGTTGTTGAGGCCCTGGGGTGCGACGAAGACGGCACTATTGTTCGCCAGCCGCTGGAGCCCGTAGTAGGCCCAGGTGCCCGTTTCCACGGTGCGGCCCGTGGCGACGTCGTCGGCGGTGCCGCCCAGCCAGTGGAAGCCGAGGACCAGCCGGTAGGCACGGTTCCGGTCGTAGCCGTCCGGGATGCGCAGGATGAAGCTCCGGTTCCTGCCGTTGCTCTGGATCGTGTGCGTGCCGCTCGTCAGGGTGGGTGCCTTGCCGCACCCGGGGGTCGCGGCAGCGGTGCCGACGGTTGCGGCAACCGTGCCGGAGGCCGTGAGCGGCGTGTTCTCGTGGCGGTCACTGCCCAGTGCTGCGCCTCCCATGGTCAGGACGAGCAGCACCGCGACCACAGGGGTCCATAAGGGGAACCTTGAGCTCTTCACCGTACGACTCTCCTTCTGCGCGGCAACCGCGAGGAGGTGGAGCAGTCGCCTGCCTGATCGTCTGAACACCGGGGGCTCCTTTCCCGGAAGGGCGCCGTGAGCGGATGATGCGCGGCGCGTGATGTCATATTCATGACACTGCGAGAGGGATTCGGTGGTTCGCAATTTCGAACACCATTCGGAAAGTCAGGGCGTCACGGATACTAGAGAGACGCCCCGGCATGTCAACACCATCCGACCTCCGGACTCCGCCGTGCGACCGCCGACGGCCGGAAAGAGCCGCGCCGATCCGCAGCATCCGGGCGACGGGCCCGCGGCGGTCCGACGCCGGCGCCGGTTCCAAATGTTTCGATGCGACCGGCGAATCATGCGAGAGGTATTGACGGATTCCACCCGCCCCCTACCATCCAGGTTGTTCAACGAGTCGGCCCGCGTTCGACATCACGAACGCAATGGATCGATCCGGTCGCTCCGCACCGCACGAACGAAGCAGGGCACCCCTGCGTAACGCACGTCGACAAAAGCATCCCCGCGGCCATCGGACCGACGGCGGCGGCACGCGCCGACCACGACAGCCGGGTCGCACAGAGAGAACGACACCCATGGGTATTCCATGATCCCGTCAAAAATTCCTCGTCGCAGTGCTCTGCCCGCTGCCACCGGCCTGGTGGCCGGCGTCTTCCTTCCCCTGCCGGCTCCAGTACCTCTACCAGGGCATGCACCCCAACGCGGGCGGCGACCGCAACCTGCTCCCGTGGCGGCTCGGCCTGCTCACCCAGACCAACTCCACCTGCTGACCGGTCGCAGGCCCCCGGTCCGCACCGGGGGCCTGCCCCTCCCGGTCGGAGGATCACGCGGTCGTATCCGGACGACCTCGGCGAAGACGGAGCGGCAGACGAGTCGGGCTGTACGCCGGGTTCTGTTCCCCGGGTTCCTCGCGGAGCCCGGGGCGACGGCCATCCATCTAGGACCGGCGTTGCCGCCGGCCTCGTGCGGTCCACCCGCGGACTCGGGCGGGCAGCCCTCGAACGTCCGCGCAGAGCGCTTTTCACGGCGCTCCTTTTGACCTTGCTCCGGGTGGGGTTTACCTAGCTGCCCAGGTCACCCTGGGCACTGGTGGTCTCTTACACCACCGTTTCACCCTTACCGAGGATCGAGATCCCCGGCGGTCTGCTTTCTGTGGCACTGTCCCGCGGGTCACCCCGGGTGGCCGTTAGCCACCACCCTGCCCTGTGGAGCCCGGACGTTCCTCGGGAAGCCCCGGAAAGGGCTCCACGCGGCCGTCCGCCCGGCTCGTCTGCCGTGTGGACCATGGTACCGGGCGCGTCGGCCGGTCCCGTCCGGACTCCGGTCAGAGAAAGTCTGCCGTCTCCAGGTCGAAGGCGAAGGGCTCGGGAATCTTGAGAGGCTTGCCGAACGGGCGGGTGCAGAGCTCCGGGTAGTCGTCGTTCTCCGGCTCGCTGAACAGCGTGACGGATGAGGCTTCCCGGTCGACGAGCAGGTAGAGAGGGATGCCGGCGCGGGCATAGCAACGGCGCTTGGCCTCGCGGTCGGCCTTGGGCTTGGTCGACGTCACCTCGAGCACCATGGCCACACCGTCGCAGGGCATCCAGGAGTCGGCACCTCGGTAAAGGCGCAGGGCCCTGGGGGCGAAGGTACCGTCCGGAATCACATGATCCTTCGGGCATCCGCCTCCGCTCTTCAGCCGCAGGCCCTTGTTCCCGGAGAACTGCATGCCGGTACGAGACCGCCCGTACACCTGGTTCACGATCAACTCGATGCAGTCCTCGTGGTCCCCGTCCGGCGGCGGTGTCACGACGATCTCCCCCTCGATCAGCTCGGCCCGGAATCCCTCCGGGGTGTCGAGGGACAGGAAGATCTCCAGCAGGCCCTCGGCCGGCGTGATGGGCGCATGAGCCACGGCAGTCATGTCACGCCCCTCCTTCGGTCGCTCGCCAGAATCGGACATCCCAAGATCACCTGTCCATGAGATCGGGAACCGTTCCCTCGATCGTGGCACACGATCGCGACCCCCGTCAGGCGCCGGACCGTGCGCTTGACCTTCACGCGACGTCAACGTCTGTACTGGTCCGTATGCGGATAGGAGAACTCGCCGCGGCCGTCGGCGTCACCACGCGGACCGTGCGGCACTACCACCACCTGGGGCTGCTCCCGGAACCGGAGCGGCGGGCCAACGGGTACCGGCACTACACCCTGCGGCACGCCGTCGCGCTGGCCCGGATCCGGCGGCTGACCGAGTTGGGGCTGGGGCTGGCGGAGGTGCGGGACGTGCTCGCCGACGACGCGGGGAAAGAGCTCGCCGAGGTGCTGGAGGAGCTGGACGCCGACCTGGCTCGGCAGGAGGCGGAGATACGGGAGCGCAGGGTACGGCTGCGGGCGCTGCTCGAACAGGGGCTGCCCGCCGAGGGGCCGGTCTCCCCGGAGCTGGCCGCCCTGTTCACCGGCACGGCGCACCTGTCCGGCTCCCCCATGGCCGCCAAGGACCGGGAGATCCTCGCGCTGCTCGACACCGCGGCGCCCCCGGAGGACCGGGAGCGGATGGCGGCCCTGCTGGCCGGCGCCTTCGCCACCCCGGACGCGGTGGCGAGGGGGCACGAGGTGTACGCGCGGCTCGACGCCCTCGCGGAGGCCGGCCCGGACGACCCACGCGTCGACGAGGCCGCCCGCGCCCTCGCCGCCCTGATCCCCCGCGGCCTGCTTCCGGAGCTCCCGGAGGCCGACATCGACCACGGCAGCGGCTTTCTGCGCGCCCTTTACGCCGACTTCGCCCCGGCCCAGGCGGAGGCGGTGCGCCGCGCGCTGCGGATCCTCGCCGAGGGGCCGGTATGAGAGCCGCGCTCACCCTCGTCCGGCACGAGGCGCGGCTGATGGCGAGCCTGGCGCTCTGGATCGCGCGCCGTACGCACGGCACCGGCGGCGGTGGGCGGGCCTTCGGGTACGCCCGCGGTCAGGGGCCGGTCATGGCCGGGCTGGCGTTCGTCTGCGTGATCGAGACGCTGATGATGTCCGTGCTGCTGCGGAACTGGCCCACCGCCCACGCGGTGGTGCTGTTCCTCGACGTGTACACGGTCGTCCTCGTCGTCGCCCTGCACGCGGCGTCCGTGGTCCGCCCGCACGTGCTCGGTGCGGACGGGTTGCGGATACGGTACGGCGTCCACGTCGACCTGCGCGTGCCGCTGGAGCGGATCGCGTCCGTACGCCGGGAGCTGCGCACGACGCACGAACGGGCCGACGGCGAGCTGAACGTCCCCGTCGCCTCCCGGACCTCGCTCACCCTGGAACTGACCGCCCCCGTCGAGCACGTCACCCTCCTCGGCAGGCGCCGGCCGGTGCGGGTCGTACGCCTCCACGCCGAGGACGCCGGCGCGCTGGTGGACGCCCTCACCGCCCCCACGCGGGCGCGGACGGAGTAGGGCGGAGGCGCCCGGGCGGCACGCCGTACGCTGGCGCGGAGCTCGACCGAAGGAGTACGTGTGCTTGTCCTGCTGCCCCCGTCCGAAGGCAAGGCGCCCGGCGGCCGTGGTGCCCCGCTGGAGCCGGAGTCGCTGTCGCTGCCGGGGCTGGCCGCCGCCCGCGAGGCCGTCCTCACGGAGCTCGTCGAGCTGTGTGCCGGTGACGAGGACAAGGCCCGCGAGGTACTCGGGCTGAGCGAGGGGCTGCGCGGCGAGGTCGCCAAGAACGCCGGACTGCGCACGGCGGGGACGCGGCCCGCCGGGGAGGTCTACACCGGGGTGCTCTACGACGCCCTGGACCTGGCCTCCCTCGACGCCGCCGCCCGGCGGCGCGCCGCGCGCTCGCTGCTGGTCTTCTCGGGACTGTGGGGCGCGGTGCGGGTCACCGACCGGATTCCGTCCTACCGCTGCTCGATGGGCGTCAGGCTGCCGGGCCTGGGGGCCCTCTCGGCCCACTGGCGTACGCCGATGGCCTCCGTCCTGCCCGAGGCCGCCGGTGACGGACTGGTGCTGGACCTGCGGTCCGCCGCCTACGCCGCCGTCTGGAAGCCGAAGGGCGAGGTCGCCGGGCGGACGGCGACCGTACGGGTGCTGCACGCGCCGACCCGGAAGGTCGTCAGCCACTTCAACAAGGCGACCAAGGGGCGGATCGTGCGCGGTCTGCTGAGCGACGGCGCCGTGCCGAAGGACCCGGCCGGGCTGGTGGAGGCGCTGCGGGACCTCGGGTACGTGGTGGAGGCGGAGCCGCCCGCGAGGGCGGGGAGGCCGTGGGCGCTGGATGTGCTGGTGACGGAAATCCACTGAGAACCACTGAGAGCCGCTGAGAGCCGCTGAGAGCCGCTGAGAGCCGCTGAGAGCCGCTGAGAGCCGCTGAGGGCCGCTGAGGAGCGCTGAGGGACGGCTGTGGCGCGTTGCGTCCTGCGCAACGCGCTTTGCGCACCCCGCTCCTCCTGGGCAGGATCAGCTCATGTCCTCCGTCCTGGATCTCGCCCCCGTCGTGCCCGTCCTGGTCGTCGAGGACGCCGCCGACGCCGTACCGCTGGTGCGGGCTCTGGTGGCCGGCGGGCTGCCCGCGGTCGAGGTGACGCTGCGGACGCCGGCCGCGCTGGACGCGGTCCGGGCCGTCGCCGGTGAGGTGCCGGAGGCGGTGGTGGGGGCCGGTACGGTCGTCACGCCGGCGCAGGTGGCGGACAGTCTGGCCGCCGGGGCGCGGTTCCTGGTGAGCCCCGGCTGGACCGGCGTGCTGCTGGAGGCCATGCGGACGTCCGGGGTGCCGTTCCTGCCCGGGGTGTCCACGGTGTCCGAGGTCATGGCGCTGCTGGAGCGCGGGGTGCGGGAGATGAAGTTCTTCCCGGCGCGGGCGGCCGGCGGCGCCGCGTATCTGAAGGCGCTGTACGGCCCCCTCCCCCAGGCCCGCTTCTGCCCCACCGGCGGCATCGGGCCCGACAGCGCGCCCGAGTACCTGGCGCTGCCCAACGTCGGCTGCGTGGGCGGCAGTTGGATGGTTCCCGCGGACGCGGTGGCCGCCCGGGACTGGGCCCGGGTCGAGCGGCTGGCCCGCGCCGCGGCGGCGCTCAGCGCAGGTGGGACGTGTCGTTGAACAGGCGGACGCTCGCGTTGCCGTCCGCGTAGTACGCCACCGCCGACAGCGACGCCGCCGACAGCTCCATGCGGAACAGGGACTCCGGCGGGGCGCCGAGGGCCAGCTGGACGAACGTCTTGATCGGGGTGACGTGGGTGACCAGCAGGACCGTACGGCCCGCGTGGGCCGCGACCAGCTTGTCGCGGGTGGCCGCGATACGGGTCGCGGTGGTCGCGAAGCTCTCGCCGCCGCCGGTGGGTTCGGCGTGCGGAGAGGCCAGCCAGGCGTTCAGGTCGTCCGGGTAGCGCTCGCCCACCTCGCCGAACGTGAGCCCCTCCCAGGCGCCGAAGTGGGTCTCGCGCAGCCCCTCCTCCACGATGACGTCGAGGCCGAGGCGGGTGGCGACGACAGTGGCGGTCTGGCGGGTGCGGGTGAGCGGCGAGGAGACGACGGCCTGGATCGTGCCGCGCCGGGCCAGCGCCGCGGCGGCCCGCTCGGCCTGTTCCAGGCCCACGCCGGACAGCGACGGATCGGTGCCGCCGCTGCCCGAGAAACGCTTCTGCGGCGTCAACGGCGTCTCCCCGTGCCGCAGCAGCACGAAGGTGGCGGGGGCGCCGAGGTCGGCGGGCCCCCAGCCGGGCGACGCGACGGCCTGCGCGGCCCGGACGTCGGCGTCGGCCCGGACGTCGGCGTCGGCCCGGACGTCGGCGTCGGCCCGGGCGTCGGCCCCGGAAGAACCGCGCCGGCCGACGGCCCCCGCGCCGACGCCGGCCGATGCCCGACCGGGCGCGGCAACCGCCTGGCCGGGCGCGGCAACCGCCTGGCCGGACCGCGCCCCGGCGTCGGCATCGCCGCGCGCGTCGGTGTCGGAGACCGTCCCGCCCGCAGCGGCACGCGCCGCCCGGGCGTCGGTACCGGCGTCCGCCTCACCTGCCGTGTCCAGGGTCGCCGTGGAGGCCGGCGCCGACCACTCCTCGCCCCGTGCCCCCGCGTCCATCGCCTCGTTGGCCAGGCGGTCGGCGTGCTTGTTCCGCTCGCGCGGGATCCACTCGTACGTCACCCGCTCGGGCGGGAACACCCGGGCGGCCTGGGTCGCCAGCGGCTTCAGGTCCGGGTGCTTGATCTTCCAGCGGCCCGACATCTGCTCGACGACCAGCTTGGAGTCCATGCGGACGTGGACCCTCGCCGAGGGGTCCAGGGCGTGCGCGGCGCGCAGGCCGGCCAGCAGGCCGCGGTACTCGGCGACGTTGTTGGTGACGACGTCCAGGTACTCCGCGGTCTCCGCCAGGGGCTCCCCCGTCGCCGCGTCGAACACCACCGCGCCGTAGCCCGCGGGCCCCGGATTGCCCCGCGACCCGCCGTCGGCCTCGACGATGAACTCCCGCACGCCGACGCCCCCTACAGACCCGACTCGGCGGTGCGCACCAGGATGCGACGGCAGTTCTCGCAGCGTACGACCGTGTCGGGCGCCGCCGCGCGGATCTCGCCCAGCTCGGTGATGGCGAGCTCCTGGCGGCAGCCCTGGCAGGTGCGCTGGTACAGCTTGGCCGCGCCGATGCCGCCCTGCTGCTCGCGCAGCTTCTCGTACAGCTTCAGCAGGTCCGCCGGGACGGCGGCGGCGACGACCTCGCGCTCCTTCGTCACCGTCGCCACCTCGCCGTCGATCCCCTCGAGGGCCGCGTCCCGGCGCGCGGTCGCGTCGTCGACCTTGGCCTGGACGGAGGCGACGCGTCCGGTCAGCTCGGTGACCCGCTCCTGCGCGGACTCGCGGCGCTCCATGACCTCCAGGACGACGTCCTCCAGGTCGCCCTGCCGCTTGGCGAGGGAGGCGATCTCGTGCTGGAGGTTCGTCAGGTCCTTCGGCGAGGTGATCGCACCGGAGTCCAGGCGCTGCTGGTCACGGGCGGCGCGCTTGCGCACCTGGTCCACGTCCTGCTCGGCCTTGGTCTGCTCGCGGGCGCAGTCGCTCTCCTCGGTCTGCGCGGCCACGAGCAGGTCGCGCATCTGCGCGAGGTCCCGGGTCAACGACTCGATCTCGGCGTGCTCCGGCAGGGACTTCCGCTTGTGCGCGAGCTGCTGCAGGCGGACGTCGAGGCCCTGGACGTCGAGGAGTCGGATCTGGTCGGCGGGCGCGGCGTTCAGTTGGGGGCTCCCATTAACTAGTGGTGGCGGTGGACGCCGCGTGGGCGGTCCAGGGGTCGGTGACCGTCTTGGAGACGTGGACGCGCAGGTCCCATCCGTGGCGGTCGGAGATCTCGTCGAGCTGGGCGGCGGCCAGCTCGCACCAGGGCCACTCGGTGGCCCAGTGCGCCGCGTCGAGCAGCGCGATCGGACGGTGGGCGCGATCCGCCGTGAACTCCGACGCCGGGTGGTGGCGCAGGTCCGCGGTGAGGAAGGCGTCGACGCCGGCGGCCCGTACGGCGTCGAAGAGGCTGTCGCCGGAGCCGCCGCTGACGGCGACCGTGCGGATCCGTGCCTCGGGGTCGCCGGCCACCCGGATGCCCTGCGCGGTGGCGGGCAGCCGCTCGGCGGCGCGGGCGGCCAGTTCGCGCACGGTCAGCGGGTGGTCCAGCTCGCAGACCCGGCCCAGGCCCCGGCGGCCGTCCGGGTCGGTGGGGTCCGGTACCAGGGGGCGTACGACCCGCAGGTCCAGCGCCCCGGCCAGCGCGTCGGAGACACCCGGGTCGGCGGTGTCGGCGTTGGTGTGGGCCACGTGCAGGGCGATGTCGTTCTTGATGAGGGTGTGCACCACGCGGCCCTTGAAGGTGGAGGCCGCCACGGTCGTCGTGCCGCGCAGGTACAGCGGGTGGTGGGTGACCAGCAGGTCGGCGCCCAGCTTCACCGCCTCGTCGACGGTCTCCCGCACCGGGTCCACGGCGAACAGCACCCGGCCGACCTCCTGATCGGGGTCGCCCACGACGGTGCCGACCGCGTCCCAGGACTCGGCCCGCTCGGCGGGCCACAGGTTCTCCAGCGCGGCGATGACGTCAGACAGAAGGGGCACGGGTGCAAGGCTACCTGGGTGTTCGCCGCGGCTGAACCGCTGCCGCCGACCCTTCCGGGACCGTGCCCGTCGAGCACACCGGTCCCGGTTTCCTCAGGCGAATCGTTCCTGGGCCACCCGTATGTGTGAAGCCGCCGCCCGCCGCTCCGCCGTCTGTGCTTAGGAAAACTACCGTCCTCACAGGAGGTGACCGAACAATGACAACCTGTGTTGTCGGGTCTTCGGCGGCCGGCGAGGACGACGGTGCCCCGCGGGCGGGCTGCACGATCACGGTGGACGGCGCCTACGCCGCCCGGCTCGTGCGCAGCGGTGACTCCTGGTACCCGGAGCGGTGGACCCTGGACGGCCCCGAGCCGTACGCGGTGCCGCTGCCCGGCGACCAGCCCGAGGAGCCCGGCACGGAGGTGCAGCCGATGGGCGACGGCCGGGTCCTCATCCGGCGGCTGGTGGCCGGCCGGCACGCCTTCTCGCTGCTGTACCCGACCGGCCCCGGCACCGGCGAGCTGCCGCTCGGCGCCCTCGAGTGCGCGAAGGACGCCCGGCTGCGGCTGCTGCCCCCGGCTCCGGGCGGCGAGCGGGCGTACGCACTCGCCGTGGGCCCGCGCTCCACGGCGGTGTGGCTGGTGGCGGGCGGCCCCC
>NZ_JUJA01000163.1:125665-130911 GCF_001906585.1 Streptomyces kebangsaanensis
CGCCCTGGACCGGCGGACGGACGGGCGCACCAAGGCGGTCGTGGTGGACCTCGGACTCGGCGGCGAGACGTCCCCGCTGCTGCAGATCGCGGCCGACAGCGACGACCGGCTGCTGCTCGCCGACCCGGACAGCGGGCTGCTGCTGATCCGCTCGGACGCACCCTCGCCCGGCCGGGAACGGCTGGGCTGGGGTGTCCTCGGCAGCACGCTGCCGGTGCGCTTCCCGGAGGGCCTGGCGCTGCCCGACTGCGCGGTGACGCCGTTCGCGATCCAGCCGGGGCAGGCGCTCACACCGGAGCACTGCGCGGTGGCGCTGCGCTGCGACGGCGCGTACGGCGGCTGGGTCGGCGTGTGGCGGCCCGCGGAGGGGTGGGTACGTCACCTCCCGGCGCCCGAGGGGTGGCTGGCCGGGGCGGGACTGTGGACGGGCGACGGCGTGCTCCAGCTGCCGTACGCCACGGAGGCGGTGCCCTGCGGGGTGGCGCGGTGGGCGGCTCCGGCGCCGGCGCGCGTCCCGCACCCCGCGGCGCCCCGTTCCGGACCGCACGCCGCGTACGCACGCGAATCCGGACCGCAGGCCGCCCCGGAACCGGGGCCTCCGGATTTCCGCGCACCCCGTCCCGTCCCGTTGCAGCAGGCGCCTCTGGGGCGGCTTGTAACGAAGTAGTGCCGGTCGGCGCGGCCGCCTGGATTCGACCCGAGGTGTGCCGGTTACACTCGCCCGGCTGTACGAAAGATCATTGTTGACGGGGTGAATTTCTTCCGATGAGCGACGCCAGCACGACCCAGCCGTTCGAGGCCACGGACCAGGCGGCCCAGTCGGCCCCTGGCCACGGCAGGCACCGCGGCCCGGTCTCCTCCCACGACGGTGAGGCCGCCCCCAGCGGCCGTCACCGCAAGCCGACCGGGGAGACCGAAGCGGCCGCCTGACGGTACCGAAGCGGAGAAACGGCCCCGCCCTGTCACCAGGGGCGGGGCCGTTTCACGTCCTGTCCGGCTCAGGAGCACCGGCCGGGAGTACCGGCCAGGAACATCGGCTCAGGAGTGTTCGACGACCGTGTCGGCCAGCACCGGCGCGTCCTCCCGCTCGACGGCCGTCACCGACACCCGGACCCCGCCGCTCCCCTGCCGCCACATGCGGACGCGCAGGGTCTCGCCCGGGTACACCACTCCGGCGAAGCGCGTGGCGTAGGACCGTACGCGGGTCACGTCACCGCCGAGCAGGGTGTCGACGACCGCTTTCAACGTGATGCCGTAGGTGCACAGCCCGTGCAGGACGGGCCGGTCGAAGCCGGCGAGCCTGGCGAACCCGGGGTCGGCGTGCAGCGGGTTGTAGTCACCGCTGAGGCGGTAGAGGAGGGCCTGGTCCTCGCGGACCGTCCGCTCGACGGTGCGGTCGGGTCCGCCCGTGACCGGGGCGAGGCGGGCGGAGGGGCCGCGGTCGCCGCCCCAGCCGCCCGCGCCGCGGACGAAGATCTGCGCCTCGGCGGCCCACAGCGGCCCGTCGGCGTCGGCGACCTCGGTGCGCAGGACGAGGACGGCCGNGCCGTGCCCTTGTCGTACACGGCGGTGACACGGCTGGTGGCGGTGGCGGTGCCCCGGGCGGGGACGGGCCGGTGCACGGTCAGCGTCTGGCCGCCGTGCAGGACTTGGGCGAGGTCGACGTCGACGCCGGGCGTGGACAGGCCGCTGATCACTCCGGGCGCGCCGGCGCCGGCGACGGTGGCGAAGCTCGGCAGGACGTGCAGCCTGCTCTCCAGGGCGTAGCGCAGTTCGCCGGGGTCGGTGGCGGGCCGGCCCGCGCCGATGCCGAGGTGGTAGAGCAGGACGTCCCTGGGGGTCCAGGAGATCTCGCCGGTCCGGGGCTCGGCGGCGAGGGCCTTGGCTGCGTCGATGGGCATGGGCCTCCTGACTCCGTGCTCTCCGTCCCGTGCGAAACCGTACCGACCCCCTGCCGGAGTCCGTCGTCCGCGACCGCCCCTACACCGCCTCCTCCCGTCGGAACAACCCCGCCCACAGGAACGCCTCCCCGAAGTACGGCGAGTCCTCCGGCTCGTCCCGCATCCGCCGCAGCTCCACCTCCGTCAGGTCCGCGAAGATCCGCCGCAGCGACTCGGACGTGTAGGCGAGCCCGCCGTGCAGGCGGCCGGTGCGGTACAGCTCGGCGTCGGACAGCTCGCTGCCCATGCCGCCGGCCGCGAAACAGGTCAGGACCAGGTGGCCGCCGGGCGCCAGGACCCGTTCCAGCAGGGCCAGATGACTGATCCGGCGGTGCGGCGGCAGGTGGTGGAAGCAGCCGGAGTCGTGGACGAGGTCGTACGGCCCGGTGAGCCGCGCCCCGGCGTCCCCGAAGACGTCCCCGCACACGAACCGCACGGCGGCCCCCGTCTCCCGGGCCCGCTCCTGCCCCCAGGCGACGGCCCCGGCCGACAGGTCGACCGCGTCCACCTCGAAGCCCCGCGCGGCGAGGTACCGGGCGTTGCGCCCCGGCCCGCACCCCAGGTCCAGTGCCCGGCGCCCGCCGACGAGTCCACGGTCCAGCCACTCGGCGAGGTTCTCGTCCGGCTTGTCCACGAAGAACGGCACCGGCCGCGACCGGTCGGCGTAGAACCCGTCCCACCACCCGGCCGCCCCGCCGGTCCACCGGTCGGCGTCCGGCGCGAACAGCCCGTCCAGCAGGTGGAGTACGTCGTCCACGGTACGGATGTTCCGGTCCATGCGGATCCCCTCTCCTCGGGCCCTTCCCAGGCCCGTTCCCGGTACTGCGACCGTAGCGTCGAACAGCTCGAAAGCCCAGGTCAGGCAAGGTAATTGGGGCTCTGCGGGACGTGCTGTCCGGGCGTGTGCGGGGCCCCGGCGGGCGCCGTGGGGGGATCACACCGGGACGGGGTGGAAAATCCTTCCGCCCCCACGCCGAAGGCCTCCTCGGGGGCGAACCGCGCCGCTGCTAGCCGACTTTCCGCGCGGAACGCGGCAGCCACGCGAGCATCAGCAGTGCCCCGCCGAGCAGCACCGCCGTACTGGTGCGGAAGACCAGCGCGTATCCCTCCGTCAGGCCCACCGGCGTGGTCCGGCCCGCCGTGCGGGCCGCCGCGATGGTCGCCATGACCGCGAGGCCCAGTGAACCGCCCATCGTGCGGGAGGTGTTGATGAGCCCGGAGACCAGCCCGGCATCCTCGGGCGCTGCCCCGGAGGTGGCCAGCGCGGCGAGCGGGGTGCCCGCGAGGCCCGCCCCCAGCATCATCAGGATCCCGGGGATCATGATGGCCGTGAGGTACGCGCCGTCCGCCCGCAACGTCGACTGCCAGGCGAACCCGGCGGCCGCCACCAGCGTGCCCAGCACGGCGACGTTGCGCGCCCCCGCCGCCCGCATGAGGCGCGGGGCCAGCTTGGAGCCGAGGACGACCGCCAGCGAGCTGGGGACCAGGGCGAGCCCGGCGTCCAGCGGCGTGTAGCCGAGCACGTTCTGCGCGTACAGGGTCATGAAGAACCACATGCAGAACATCGCCGAACCGGAGACGAACATCGCCACGTTCGCGGACGCCACCGAGCGCACCCGCAGCAGCGCGAGCGGCATCAGCGGGGCGGCCGTACGCGCCTCGACGGCGAGGAAGAGCCCGATGAGCGCGAGCCCGGCGAGCAGCGGTACCAGCGTGGCCGCGGCCGTCCAGCCCTCCGCCTCGGTCTGCGAGATCCCGTACGCCAGCGTCGCCAGCCCCGCCGTCACCAGCAGCGCGCCCGGCAGGTCCAGCCGGCGCCCGTCCCCGGCCCGGCTCTCCACCAGCCACCGCACGGCTCCGGCGAGCACCACCGCGCCGACGGGCACGTTGATCAGCAGCACCCACCGCCACGACAGTCCCTGCACCAGGATCCCGCCGACCAGGCCGCCCGCCGCTCCGCCGCCCGCGCCGACCGCCGTCCAGGTGGCTATGGCCCGGGCCCTGGCCGCCCCCTCGGGCACGGCGGCGGTCAGCAGCGTCAGCGTGGAGGGCGCCAGCACGGCCGCGCCCAGCCCCTGCACGGCCCGTGCGAGCAGCAGCTGCCAGCCCTCCTGGGCCAGGCCGCCGCCCAGCGAGGCCAGCGTGAACAGGCCGAGTCCCAGCAGGAACATGCGCTTGCGCCCGTACAGGTCCCCGGCCCGGCCGCCGAGCAGCATGAAACCGGCGAACGCGATGGCGTAGGCGTTCACCACCCACTGCAGTCCCGGGCCGCTCAGCCCGAGGTCGGCCCGCATCGACGGCAGGGCCACGTTGACGACGGACACGTCCAGCACGACCAGGAACTGCCCGGCACAGGCGAGGGCCACCACGAGCCAGGTCGGCGGCGGTACGGCAGGGCGGCGGAGGGTCGGGGTGGTGTCAGCGGCTTCGAGCATGGGCGTCATGGTCTCAAGCCGCTGACACCCCTTGTATCGGACTTCGGTACGAGAACGGCTGCTCCGGAGGTCCGAGTCCCGCGCCCGTACGCCGCCCGTACGCGTCCGGCCGGTCCGGCTGAGACGTACGCCACCGCACCCCCTGTCGCCCGAGCGGCGGGCGGTGCGGCAGCATGGCGGCCGGAACGGACGTGCGACCGGAAGGACCCCCACCCCATGCCCGCGGCACCCACGCCGGAGATCCTGGCCGCCTTCGAGGCCGCGAAGGGGTTCATGCCCGCCGACGAAGGGCTCGCGCTGTACGCGGCGGCCGTGGAGGCCGGGCGGCTCGGACTGCCGTTGCTCGAGGTCGGCACGTACTGCGGGCGCTCCACCGTCCTGCTCGCCGACGCCGCCCGGCGGGCCGGGGTCACCGCGCTCACCGTGGACCACCACCGCGGCAGCGAGGAGCAGCAGCCCGGCTGGGAGTACCACGACCCGGAGACGGTCGACCCCGAGATCGGCCTGATGGACACGCTGCCCACCTTCCGGCGCACGCTGCACCGGGCCGGTCTGGAGGAGCACGTGGTGGCGCTCGTCGGCCGCTCACCGCAGGTCGCCGCCCTGTGGAACACCCCGCTCGGCCTGGTCTTCATCGACGGCGGCCACACCGACGAGCACGCCGGCGCCGACTACGAGGGCTGGGCCCCGCACGTCGCCGTGGGCGGCCTGCTGGTCATCCACGACGTGTTCCCGGACCCGGTGGACGAGTTCACCGGGCAGGCCCCGTACCGCGTCTGCCTCCGGGCCCTCGGGTCAGGGGAGTTCACCGAGGTCTCGGCGACCGGCTCGCTGCGCGTCCTGCGGCGAACGGGCACGGCCGCCCCCGCCC
>NZ_JUJA01000163.1:130917-142137 GCF_001906585.1 Streptomyces kebangsaanensis
GCCGTTAGAGTCGCAGACGTGTCGTACCCAGGTCCCGCATCCGGTCCCCCGCAGCCCGAGCGTCCGCGCCGCCTCCGGCGTGGGCCGCTGACCGTCGCGCTCGCCGCACTGGTGCCCGGGGCGCTGCTGGGATGGGTGGTGTACGAGGCGGTGGGGTCCTCCGGCGGGGATTCGGGGCAGGCTGCCGTACGGCCGGCGACCGGGAGCCCGTCGGCTTCCGGGGAATCGCCCCCGACCTCCCCCTCCGGCCGGGAGGGCCAGGAGGGACAGGAGGACCGGAAGGACCAGGACGACAAGAAGCCGGGCGCGTCGGCGAGTCCGGCGTCCACGGCCTCCGCGCCCACCGCCTCCGGGCCGCTCAGGGGGAAGGTCGTCGTCATCGACCCGGGCCACAACCCGGGCAACTTCCAGCACACGGCCGAGATCAACCGCAAGGTGGACATCGGCACCCACTCCAAGGAGTGCGACACCACGGGCACGTCCACCAACGCCGGTTACACCGAGGCCCGGTTCACGCTGGACCTGGCCCACCGGCTGCGCGCACTGCTCGAGGCGCAGGGCGCCACGGTGAAGCTGACCCACGACGCCGGCTCGCCGTCCTGGGGGCCGTGCGTGGACGAGCGCGCCCGGATCGGCAACGCCGCGCACGCGGACGCCGCCGTCTCCCTCCACGCCGACGGGTCGGCGCCGGGCAACCGCGGCTTCCACGTGATCCTCCCGGCGGCCGTGCACGCCGGGGCCGCCGACACCCGCCCGATCGTCGCCGCCTCCCGCGACCTCGGCGAGCGCATCGCGGGCAACTTCGTGCGCGTCACGGGCGAGGCGCCGTCGAACTACCTCGGCGGCGGCACCGGTCTCGTCACGCGCAAGGACCTGGGCGGTCTCAATCTGTCAACGGTTCCGAAGGTGTTCGTCGAGTGCGGCAACATGCGCGACAGCACGGACGCGGCGTTGCTGACCAGCGGCGCCTGGCGGCAGAAGGCGGCGGAGGGGATCTCTGAGGGAATCGTGGGTTTCCTGCGCGGGTCCTGACCGGGGCGCTCGCCCCTGCGGACAGCCCGGGTCCACGGACGGTAGTGTCTCCGTACGACGAGGGCACCCCCCGCGCTTCGCACCGCGGCCTGACGGCGAGATGGTGACGGCGACGCCTCTACCGACGACGAGACGACCTGTGAAGGACCTGAAGTGAACATCCGCTCCCTCACTCGGGGCGACGGCGTGGTGATCGGAGCAGCGGTGTTGCTCTTCATCGCGTCGTTCCTCCGCCTGTACGACACGGACTTCGTGAAGACCAACGCCTGGGACGGGCTCGGTACGGGCCTCGGCCTCTACATGGGCGGAGTCATCGGCGCCGCGCTGATCGTCGTCAACCGGTGTCTGCCGCAGCCCCGCAAGGTGGCGGGCCTGGACCTGGGCGTCGTGGGAGTGGCGTTCACGGTCCTCGTGGCGTGGATCCTGTTCTGGACCCTGGTGGACGTCCCCGGCTCGGTCGGCGCGGGCTCCGGTCTGATCCTCGGTTTCATCGCGGCCCTAATCCTGGCCGGTGCCGCCGTCGCCACCCCGCTGGTCCCCGCCCTCCAGGCGGCTCTGATCCCCGCCCCCAAGCCGGGCACGCCGCAGCCCTACGGCGCGCAGCCCCCGGCCGGTTACGGCTACCCGGGCGCCGGGCAGCAGCCGTACGGCGCCCAGCCTCAGCAGGCCCAGCCGTTCGGCGGCGCCCAGCCGCAGCAGGGTCAGCCGGGCCAGCAGGCGGCGGCCTTCTCGCCGTTCTGGTTCGCCGTGCCGGCGCCGCGTCCGCTGTTCGCGGAGGACGGCTCCCCCGCGCCGATCGCCGAACTGGCGCCGGGCGTGTGGTACTTGGCCGTGGAGCAGCGCGGCCCGGGCCTGCTGACCGAGATGCAGGACGGCCGCCGCGGTGTCCTGCAGGACACCTCCAACATCCAGCGCGGCTGACCCGGCCTGTTCCGGCCTGTTCCGACAGCCCTGCGGCCCCTCGCTCTTCCGGGCGGGGGGCCGTCGCCGTTCACCGGCGGAGCCGAGCGGCTCCTAGGAGCCGGCGCCGCTGCGCAGCTGGGCGTTGGTCGGCACCTTGTTCTTGACCGGAGCGCCCGCGCTCTTCCCGGCGTCCTTGACCTTGTTGATGGTGTTGTTGTAGTCGTTGACCGCCGAGCTGTCGCCGTTGCGGAGCCTGGAGGGCAGGTGCCTCAGACCCGCGACGGCTCCGCTGACCCCGGCGAGGGCCTTGGCGAGCTTGGGGTCGCCCTTGGCGTTGCGTTCGGCCGCCCTGAGGCGGTTGTACGCGAACGCGCCCGCGAGGGCCGCCTTGACGAGGGTCGCCTTGCGGTGCGGCGCGCCCTTCTTGAACTTGCCCTGCTTGTACGGCTTCACGATCCACTCGTAGGTGGCTCCGGCGGCGAGACCGGCGTTCGCCACGAAGCGGGTCTTGGCGAACTTCTGCTTCTCCGCGGAGGTGGTGGGGCTGGGCGTGGCCGCCGCCACGGCGACGGTCGGATCATGGTGCGCGGTGCTCTGGCCCGTGGCCCACGCGGGGGTGGTGCCGGCGAGCAGGGCGCAGCAGAGGGTGAGCGCCACGGCGAGACGCCGTATCGGAACGGGCACGGTTCCTCCCGGAATATGTCGCTACGGGTACTCCGGGGGTCCGTGTGACCCTGGGTGCGCTCGCCGAAACAGAGCACCGAGGGTGCCGGTCTGTCACTCCCTGTACGCATGACAGGTTTCCATCAGGTTTCCGGGGCCAGACGAAGAGCATGTCCCTTCGTTATCGCACGGGTTCCAACTCCGCCGGGACGGTCATCGCGGTGGTCGCGGACATCATGGCCGTCATCCTCGGACTGTGGATACTGATGTATCTGCTGGACGCCAACCGGTCCAACGAACTGGTCCAGTTCGTCCACGGCGCGGCCGACTGGCTCGCCGGCTGGTCCCGGGATCTGTTCACGTTCGACAGGGCCTGGGCGCGGGTGGTCGCCGGTTACGGCCTGGCCGCCGTGGTCTACCTCTTCGTCGGCCACGCCATCGCCAACCGCATGCACCGGCACTGACGACGACGGCCGCCCCGCCCGCCGTCGTCAGACGGGGCAGGCGGAGCAGTCCGGGTCCAGGCCCCTGGGCAGGCGGTCGCCCGCGAAGACCGTGCAGGTGGCCTCGTGGCCGCCGAGCGCGGCGACGGCGAGCAGGAGCGCGCCGGCGGTCCAGGTGGTCAGTTCCCGCGGCCATATGGCGTCGTCCTCGAAGACATAGCCCGTCCAGTACAGGCCGGTCTCCGGATCGCGCAGGTGCTGGATGGACTGCAGGACGTCCAGCGCGTGGTCGGACTCGCCCACGGCCCACAGGGTCAGGGCGAGTTCGGCCGACTCGCCGCCCGTCACCCACGGGTTGGGGACGACGCAGCGCACACCGAGGCCGGGCACCACGAAGCGGTCCCAGTCCGCCTCGATGCGCGCCTTGGCCTCCGCGCCGGTCAGCGCGCCGCCCAGCACCGGGTAGTACCAGTCCATCGAGTAGCGGTCCTTGTCCAGGAACCGCTCCGGGTGCCAGCGGATCGCGTGCCTGAGCGCGCCCACCGCCAACTCCCAGTCCGGCTGGGGCTCTTCGCGCTGCTCCGCGATCGCCAGCGCACAGCACAGCGCGTGGTGGACCGACGAGGAGCCGGTCAGCAGCGCGTCCGTCGTGTCCGTGCCGTCGTCCTCGCGCTTCCAGCCGATCTGCCCGCCCGGCTGCTGCAGTCGCAGCACGAACTCGACGGCCGCGTGGACGACCGGCCACATGCGGTCCAGGAACGTGTCGTCGCCCGTGGACAGGTAGTGGTGCCACACCCCCACGGCGACGTAGGCGACGAAGTTCGTCTCCCGCCTGCGGTCGGTGACGTCGTCGTACGCCCCGTCGGCGTAGGCCGCGTACCAGGAGCCGTCGCCCAACTGGTGCCGGGCCAGCCAGGCGTAGGCCCGTTCGGCCGCCTCGTGCTCGCCGGCCGCGTCCAGCGCCATCGCCGCCTCGACGTGGTCCCACGGGTCGAGGTGGTGGCCGCGGAACCACGGGATCGCGCCGTCCTCCCGCTGCGCGGCGAGGATGCCGCGCACGGTCGCGGCGGCCTGCTCGGCGGTGAGGACCCCGGGCAGGACCAGGTGTTCCGTCCGGGGAGTGGTCACTTGGCGTCCGTCCGGGGCAGGTGGGGCTTGGTCGCGTACGCCACGAAGCTCTTGCCGATCAGCGGGTTCAGCGCCTGCTCGGCCACCCGCGTGGCCAGCGGCTTCTTCATGATGTCCCAGACCAGCAGCTTGTGGTACGCGCGCACCGGCAGCGCCTTGTCGTTGTCGACGCCGAACGCGCACTTCAGCCACCAGTACGGCGAGTGCAGCGCGTGCGCGTGGTGGCTGCCGTACGGGCGCAGGCCGGCTTCCCTCATCCTCCTCAGCAGCTCGTCGGCCTTGTAGATGCGGATGTGGCCGCCCTCGACCTCGTGGTAGGCGTCGGACAGGGCCCAGCAGACCTTCTCGGGGCCGTAGCGCGGCACGGTGACCGCGATCCGGCCGCCCGGCTTCAACACCCTGACCATCTCGGCGAGTACGCCCTTGTCGTCCGGGATGTGCTCCATCACCTCGGAGATGATGACGACGTCGAACGACTCGTCGGGGAAGGGCAGGGCGAGGGCGTCGCCCTCCATGGCGGTGGCGGTGGCCCCGGCGGGCGCCTCCCCGGCCTCCTCCATCGCCGCGAACCACCGGGCGACCTCGCGGATCTCCTCGCCGTTGCGGTCCAGCGCCACGACCCGCGCGCCGCGCCGGTAGCACTCGAACGCGTGCCGGCCGGCACCGCAGCCGAGGTCCAGGACGCGGTCGCCCGGGGCGAGCGGGAACCGGGAGAAGTCGACGGTCAGCACGTGGCCCTGCTTTCGGGGTAGACGGCCTCTGAGGCCGCGGAGCGGCCGGGATTCCGGGGCACGGAGCGATCGGGGCGGCGGGAGGCCGGGCCCGCGGAGCCGGCCAGGGCCTCGCGGTAGTGCAGCACGGTGCCCTCCGCCGCGCGGGCCCACGTGAAGTGCCGCAGCACCCGCTCACGCCCGGCCGCGCCCAGCCGCGCCCGCAGCTCCGGGGCGCCCAGCAGCCGGTTCAGCCCGGCGGCCAGCGCCCCCGCGTCGCCCGGCGGCACCGCGAGGCACGTCTCGCCGTCGCGCCCGGCGACCTCCGGGATCGCGCCCCCGGTCGTGGCGACCAGCGGCGTACCGGTGGCCATCGCCTCGGCCGCCGGCAGCGAGAAGCCCTCGTACAGCGACGGCACGCACGCGACCTCGGCGGAGCGGACCAGGCCGACCAGTTCGGCGTCCGAGATGCCCTTGACGAACTCGACGGCGTCCTGGAGGCCGTACCGCTCGACCGCCTGCGCGACCGGCCCCTCGTCCGGCCGCCTGCCGACGACGACGAGGTGTGCCGAGGGGTGTTCGGTGCGCACCTTCGCCAGTGCCTCGACGAGGAAGACCAGGCCCTTGAGCGGCACGTCCGCGCTGGAGGTGGTCACGATCCGCCCGGGGACCCGCCGTACGGCCGGGTCGGGCGAGAACAGGTCGGTGTCGGCGCCGATGTGGACCACGTGGACGCGGTCCTCGCGCACGCCGAGGTGGTCGACGATCTCCTGGCGGGAGGTGCCGGAGACGGTGAGCACGGACGGCAGCCGGCGCGCGACCCGCTTCTGCATGCGGGTGAAGGCGTACCAGCGCCGCACGGACATCCGCCGCTGCCAGGTCTCGGCGGCGTCCAGCTCCAACTGCCGGTCCACGGTGATGGGGTGGTGGATGGTGGTGACCAGAGGAGCGCCGATGTCCCCCAACAGTCCGTAGCCGAGGGTCTGGTTGTCGTGGACGACGTCGAACTCGCCGCGCCGGGCGCGCAGGTGACGGCGGGCGCGCAGGCTGAACGTGAGCGGCTCGGGGAAGCCGCCGGTCCACATGGTGGCGACCTCCAGCACGTCGGTCCAGTCGCGGTACTCGTCGCGCCCGGGGGTGCGGAAGGGGTCCGGCTGGCGGTAGAGGTCGAGGCTGGGCAGCTCGGTGAGGCTCAGGCGGCCGTCGTCGCCGTCGCCGGGCGTGTCGAGCACGGGGTACGGCTGTGCGCCGATCACCTCGACCCGGTGGCCGAGGCGGGCCAGCTCGCGCGAGAGGTGGCGTACGTAGACGCCCTGGCCGCCGCAGAACGGGTTTCCCTTGTAGGTGAGGAGTGCGATCCTGAGCGGTCGCTCACCGTCTGCGGCGAGGTCCGTCGGGGACCCCGCCCGACTGGCCTCAGCGGTCACCTGGGCCCCCTTCTGACTGCACTGTCCCGCGAGGTTACGCCGGGACGCTAATCTAGAACAAGTTTCAGACTTGATCGTTCAGGAGGCTCCGAATCTACCGGCAGGTAGCCGCGCTGTGAGCAGTGGATCGGGTGATTCGCGCCACGGCCCGGCGCCCCCGCCTGCGGTCCGATCACCGGGCCTCACCGACTGTCACGGAACGGGACCCATGCCTGCGCAAGCCAGTACCCCCCGGCTCGCCACACCGCCCCTCACCGAGCGGCAGGAGGCCCGTCGCCGCCGCATCCTGCACGCGAGCGCGCGGCTGGCCTGCCGGGGCGGCTTCGACGCCGTGCAGATGCGGGAGGTCGCGGAGGCCTCGCAGGTGGCGCTCGGCACGCTCTACCGGTACTTCCCGTCCAAGGTGCACCTGCTGGTCGCGACGATGCAGGACCAGCTGGAGCACCTGCACGGCGCGCTGCGCAGGAAGCCGCCGGACGGCGGGAGCGCGGCCGAGCGGGTGGCCGAGACGCTGATGCGCGCCTTCCGCGCCCTGCAGCGCGAACCGCAGCTCGCCGACGCCATGGTCCGCGCCCTGACCTTCGCCGACCGCAGCGTGAGCCCCGAGGTCGACCAGGTGTCCCGGCAGACCACCGCGATCATCCTGGACGCGATGGGCCAGGACGACCCCACCTCCGAGCAGCTGTCCGCGGTCCGCGTGATCGAGCACACCTGGCTCTCGGCCCTGATCACCTGGCTCTCGGGCCGCGCGTCGATCGCCCAGGTGAGGACCGACATCGAGACGGCGTGCCGGCTGATCGCCCCGCCGGCGTCCCCGGAAGGACGGCAGTAGGCCCCGCAGGGGCGGAAGCCTGCGAGGGCAGAAGAAGGACCTACGAGACGGGTTCCCTTCGCCGGTATTGCCCGGATCAGGTAATGGGGGTCGCCATCCGGTCCGAAGACCCTCCGGCCTCTCAGCCCGACCGTCGACGTCGGCCTCGGCGGATGCCTCTCGGCGTCTCGCCCAAGTCGGCTACTCCGGTCGAACTCCCTCACTCGCCTCGTAGGCCAATTTCAGGATAATCCCGCAGGACCGGATGGGAACCCCCCAAACCGGAATTTTTTTCTTCCGATGCACCGGCGGGAACACCGGATCGGGGCCTTTCCGGCGGGCCGGTACAGTGGCGGAGTCGTCATCACACCCGTACGGGGGGAAGCCGGTGCGAATCCGGCGCTGACCCGCAACCGTGAGCCGTCCCGCGAGGGCGGCGAGCCGGACTGCCCCGGGCGGAACGTGACCGGCTCATGTGCGTCGGCGGGTCCGCCGGCGCACGGCACCGTCGAGGTTCACGGAGCCGAGCCGCCGGGGTGTCCCGCGCTGCCCGGCTCCCCGCAGGGAGAGGCACCCGCCGATCATGAACGTCCGCCGCAGCGCCGCGGCCATAGCCGCCGCCGTCACTGTGATCGGCCTCGCGGCGCCCGCGGCCGTCGCAGACCCGTCCCCCGCCCCGTCCGCGTCGCCGTCGCCGCCCGCGGGGCTCTACGGCACCCACGACCCCCAGTACGACGGCGTCTGGCGCCAGTCCCTCGCCCTGCTCGCCCAGCACACCGTGGGCGTGCGGCCCGCCGCGAAGGCCGTGGACTGGCTGGCCGGACAGCAGTGCGCCGACGGTTCCTTCGCCCCCTTCCGCGCCGAACCGGACCAGGCCTGCGGCGCCAAGGCGATGGTGGACACCAACAGCACCGCCGCCGCCGTACAGGCCCTCGCCGCGCTCGGCGGGCACGACGCCGTGACCGGCAAGGCGGTCTCCTGGCTGAAGTCCGTGCAGAACAAGGACGGTGGGTGGCCGTACACGCCGGGCGGGCCCAGCGACACCAACTCGACCTCGGTCGTCATCGGCGCGCTCGCCGCCGCGGGCGTGAAGCCCGAGAGCGTGGTCAAGGACGGCAGGTCGCCCTACGAGGCCCTGGCGGGCTTCGCCCTGCCGTGCTCCGCCGACGGGGGCGGTGCCTTCGCCTACCAGCCGGACAAGAAGGGCAAGCTGGAGGCCAACGCGGACGCCACGGCGGCGGCCGTCGTCGGCGCGCTCGGGCAGGGCCTGGCCGCCAAGGGCAACAGCGCCAAGGACGCCGGTGGCAGTGCTCGCTGCGTAGACGCCGGCCATCCCGATCCGGCGCAGGCCGCGGCCAACGGCGCGGCGTACCTGGCGCAGGCCGTCGCCAAGGACGGTCACCTCACCTCCGTGCTTCCCGGCGCCACCGACCAGCCCGACTACGGCAACACCGCCGACGCCGTCGTCGCCCTCGCCGCGCAGGGCGGGGCCGCACAGGCGCAGAAGCCGCTGAAGTGGCTGGAGCAGCACGCCGAGGCGTGGGCCGATCAGGGCGGTCCCGCCGCCTACGCCCAGCTCGTCTTCGCCGCCCACGCGGCCGGGGCCGACCCGCGCGACTTCGGCGGCATCGACCTGGTCGAGCGGCTCAACGCGACCGGACCGGCTCCCCAGGCCACCGCCGTGGGCAAGACCGCCGAGGACACCGAGGACGCCAAGGGCACCGAGGCCGCCGAGAAGTCCGCGAAGGACGACTTCCCCTTCGGCGTCTGGTGGATCGTCGGTGTCTTCCTCGTCGCGGGCATCGGCATCGGGTTCCTGCTGAGCGGACGCAGGAACAAGTCGTGACAGCAGCCGTGACGCGCCGGGTGCGGGTGCTGTCCGCCCTGGCCCTGGCCGCCTTTCTGACGGCGGCCGGGATCGGGGCCGGGCAGGCGCAGGCCGCCGGGTACCGGTACTGGTCCTTCTGGGACCGTGACGGCGGGAACTGGGCGTACGCCACCGAGGGGCCGTCGACGGCGCGCCCCTCCGACGGTGACGTGCAGGGGTTCCGGTTCTCGGTGAGCGAGGACTCCCAGGACGCGAGCAAGCCGCGCGGGACGGCCGACTTCGGGGCCGTCTGCGGCAAGACGCCGGCCCGGGAGGGCGACAAGCGGGTCGCGCTCGTCCTCGACTTCGGTACCCGCGCGGACGCCCCGGCCGGGGAGACCCCGCCGGCGCCGCGGACCGCCTGTGCCCGGGTGCCCGCCGACGCGACCACCGCGGAGGCCCTGGCGTCCGTCGCGGGGCCGCTGCGGTACGACACCAACGCCCTGCTGTGCGCCATCTCCGGGTATCCGCAGAAGGGGTGCGGCGAGCAGGTGGCCACCGGGAAGAGCCCCGCCGGGAAGATCCCCGCCGGGGAGGACGAGGAGGGGAAGAGCCCCGCCGAAGGGAAGAGCGAGTCCGGGACGGGCCCGTCGGTGGGTCTCCTCGCCGGTGGTGCCGCGGTGCTCGTGCTGGGCGCGGCGGCGGTGTGGCAGGCGCGGCGGCGCAGGGATGCGTGAGACCACCGTGCACGCGGGTGCGTGGTGGCTGTGGGCCCTGGCTCTGGGGACCGCGGCCACCCGCACCACCAACCCGCTGCTGCTCGGTCTCCTCCTCGCGGTCTCCGGCTACGTCGTGGTGACCTGCCGTCCCCGCACGCCCTCCGCCCGCTCCTACACCGCCTTCCTCAAGCTCGCCCTCGCCGTCCTCGTCATCCGTCTCGTCTTCGCCGTCGTGCTCGGCTCGCCCATCCCCGGCACGCACGTGCTCGTCTCCCTCCCCGAAGTCCCGCTGCCCGACTGGGCGCAGGGCATCCGGCTCGGGGGCAGGGTGACGGCCGAGGCGGTCGTCTTCGCCCTGTACGACGGGCTGAAGCTGGCCACCCTGCTGGTCTGCGTGGGCGCCGCGAACGCCCTCGCCGCGCCCACCCGGCTGCTCAAGTCCCTTCCCGGCGCGCTGTACGAGACCGGTGTCGCCGTCGTCGTCGCGCTCACCTTCGCCCCGCACCTGATCGCCGACGCCCGGCGCCTGCGGGCCGCCCGCCGGCTGCGGGGCCGGCCCGACCGGGGGGTGCGCGGGCTGCTGCAGGTCGGACTGCCGGTCCTGGAGGGCGCGTTGGAACGCTCCGTCGCCCTCGCCGCCGCGATGGACGCCCGCGGCTACGGCCGTACCGCCGAGGTCGCGCCCGCCGTGCGCCGTACGACCGCCGTGCTCACCCTGGGGGGTCTGCTGGGCGTCTGCGCGGGGACGTACGGGCTGCTCACCGCCGAGGGCGGCACCTACGGCCTTCCGGTGCTGCTCGCCGGGCTCGCCGCCGCCCTGGGCGGTCTGTGGCTGGGCGGACACCGGTCCCCCCGTACCCGCTACCGTCCCGACGCCTGGAACCCGCGGTCCTGTGCCGTGGCGGGGTCGGGCGCGGTGGTCGCGGCACTGCTGGTGCTCGCCGCCGCCCGGGATCCCGAGGCCCTGCACCCGGGGGTGGTGCCGCTCGTCGCGCCCGCCCTTCCGCTGTGGCCCGCCGCCGCCGTGCTCCTCGGCCTGCTCCCCGCCCTCGCCGCGCCCGCGCGGCCCGCCCCCGTACGCCCCTCCCCCGCACGTCCCGCCCGCAAGGAGCCGTCGTGATCCGCTTCGAGGATGTCTCCGTGACGTACGACGGGGCGGACCGGCCCACCGTCCAGGGCGTCGACCTCGAGGTGCCCGAGGGTGAACTCGTGCTGCTCGTCGGGGAGTCCGGCGTCGGCAAGTCCACCGTGCTCGGCGCGGTCAGCGGGCTCGTGCCGCACTTCACCGGCGGCACCCTGCGCGGGCGGGTCACCGTGGCCGGCCGCGACACCCGCACCCACAAGCCGCGCGAGCTCGCCGACGTGGTCGGCACCGTCGGCCAGGACCCGCTGTCGCACTTCGTCACCGACACCGTGGAGGACGAACTCGCCTACGGCATGGAGTCGTTGGGACTCACCCCGGACGTCATGCGGCGGCGTGTGGAGGAGACCCTGGACCTGCTGGGCCTGGCCGACCTGCGCGGCCGTTCCATCGCCACGCTCTCCGGCGGCCAGCAGCAGCGGGTCGCGATCGGCTC
>NZ_JUJA01000163.1:142154-154404 GCF_001906585.1 Streptomyces kebangsaanensis
AGGTCCTGGTCCTGGACGAGCCGACCTCGGCGCTGGACCCGGCCGCGGCCGAGGAGGTCCTCGCCGTCCTGCAGCGGCTGGTGCACGACCTCGGCACGACGGTCCTGATGGCCGAGCACCGCCTGGAACGTGTCGTCCAGTACGCCGACCAGGTCGTCCTCCTGCCCGCTCCGGGCGCCGCCCCGCTGCTGGGCGCCCCGGCCGACGTCATGGCCGTCTCCCCCGTGTGTCCGCCGGTGGTGGACCTGGGCCGGCTGGCGGGCTGGTCCCCGCTGCCCCTGACCGTGCGGGACGCCCGCCGCCGGGCCGCGGGCCTGAGGGAGCGGCTGGACGGCCGGGGGCCCGTGCCCACGGCGGCGGCACCGGCCGCCGCGGCGCCCCCGGTTCCCGTACCCCGCCAGGCGTCGCGGTGGCGGCTGCGGCGGCGGACCGCCCCCGGGGCCGCCCCGCCGGACGCCCCCGTGGCCGAGGTCCGCTCCCTCGCCGTGCGCCGCGGCGGCATCCAGGCGCTGCGGCGCGTCGAGCTGTCCGTCGCCCCCGGCGAGACCGTCGCGCTCATGGGCCGCAACGGCGCCGGGAAGTCCACGCTGCTGGGCTCGCTCGTCGGGCTGGTCGAGCCGTCCGGCGGGTCGGTGCGGGTGGGCGGCGCGGTCCCGCACCGTACGCCGCCGCGCGAGCTCGTACGGCGGGTCGGCCTCGTCCCGCAGGAGCCGCGCGACCTGCTGTACGCCGACACGGTCGCCGCCGAGTGCGCGGCGGCCGACCAGGACGCGCAGGCCGCCCCCGGAACCTGCCGGGCGCTGGTCTCCGAGCTGCTGCCCGGGGTCACCGACGACACCCACCCCCGCGACCTGTCCGAGGGCCAGCGGCTGGCGCTCGCGCTCGCCGTCGTGCTCGCCGCCCGCCCGCCCCTGCTGCTGCTCGACGAGCCGACGCGCGGGCTGGACTACGGCGCGAAGGCCCGTCTGGTCGCCCTGCTGCGCGAACTCGCCGCCGAGGGGCACGCCATCGTGCTCGCCACGCACGACGTGGAGCTGGCCGCGGAGCTGGCCCACCGGGTGGTCCTGCTCGCCGAGGGCGAGGTGATCGCCGACGGCCCGACGGCCGAGGTGGTGGTGTCCTCCCCGTCCTTCGCCCCGCAGGTCACCAAGATCCTGGCCCCACAGCGGTGGCTCACGGCGGCCCAGGTCCGCGAGGCGCTCGCATGAAGTCCGCGCACCCCGTCGTTCCCCAGGCACGGCCCGTCCGCCTGGGCCCCCGTTCCCTCGCCGCGCTCGCCCTGGTCAGCGCCGTCGGGGTGGCCGCCTTCACCTGGCCGTTCCTCGCGCCGCCCGCCTCCCAGCTCAGCGCGCACGCGCAGGACGCGCCCTGGCTCTTCGCGGGGCTGCTCGTCCTCCTCGTCGCCGTGGTCGCCGCGACGATCTCCGAGTCCGGGCTCGGCCCGAAGGCCGTCGCCATGCTCGGGGTGCTCGCCGCGACGGGCGCCGCGCTGCGCCCGATCGGGGCCGGGACGGCCGGCATCGAGCCCATGTTCTTCCTGATGGTGCTGAGCGGCCGGGTGCTCGGGCCGGGCTTCGGGTTCGTGCTGGGCTCGGTGACGATGTTCGCCTCCGCGCTGCTCACGGGCGGGGTGGGGCCGTGGATGCCGTTCCAGATGCTGGCCATGGGGTGGTTCACCATGGGCGCGGGCCTGCTGCCGGGCCCGGACCGGCTGCGCGGCCGTGCGGAGCTGGTTCTGCTGGCCCTCTACGGCTTCCTGGCCGCCTTCGCCTACGGCACGGTCATGAACCTCGCGGGCTGGCCCTTCATGGGCACCCTCGCCTCCTCCATCGCCTTCGACCCGCACGCGGGCGTCCCCGCCAACCTGGCCCGCTTCGTGGCGTACTGCCTGGCCACCTCGCTGGGCTGGGACCTGGGCCGGGCCGCCGTCACCGTCGTCCTGACCCTGCTCCTCGGCCCCGCCGTCCTCAGGGCGCTGCGCCGCGCCACCCGCCGGGCCGCCTTCGAGACGCCGGTCACGTTCGACGAGCCCGCGCCGCGACGGCGGGCGGTCGAGTGACGCCTGGCCGGAGGGGAGGAGCCGTACCCGTGCGGGAGCCGGTGTGCCAGGATGCCGCCCATGGTGAACGTGGGCCGTCATCTGGCCGATGATGAAGAGCTGGTGCACGCGACCCGCCAGCACTGGACCCAGATGGTGGGCGAGTTCGTCGTCCTACTGCTCGTCTGGGCCGTGGCGGGCGCGCTGGTGTGGGTGATTCCGTCCGGCCAGGACTGGGGCACCGTGGCCCGGTACGTGGTGCTGGGCCTGGCGGTGATCGTCTCCGTGTGGTTCTGGCTGCGGCCGCTGCTGATATGGCGCAGCACCGTGTACATCGTCACGACGAAGCGGGTCTCCGTGCGCAAGGGCTTCCTGACGAAGACGGGGCACAGCATCCCGCTGGCCCGCGTCAACGACGTGGAGTTCCGCGCCACGTTGTGGGAGCGGATCCTGCGCGAGGGGACGCTGACCGTCCAGTCGGGGTCGGAGCACGGGACGCTCGAACTGAAGCACGTGCCGGACCCGGAGGGTCTGCAGGGCCTGATCTACGCGGCGGTGGAGGACGAGCAGCGCAGCCACCAGTGGGGCAGCGCGGTACCGCCGGTCACCGGGTGACGTCCGCCCGCGCCTCCCCCCGCGCGACCTGCCTGAACCGCGGGGAGACGTTCCCTGTCAGGGGTGGAGGGCCGCCTCGCCCGTGACGTGGACGCCCGTCTCCTCCCCCGGGCGTACCGGTACGGGGCCCGCGATCCGGATGTCGACCGGGGTGTCGTGGCCCTCGACGGCCACGGTGACCATGGCGTCGTGGCCGTAGTAGCGGACGTCGGTGACGGTGCCCCGGACCGCGCCGGCAAAGTCCGGGGCGGTCAGCCGGAGTTGCTCGGGGCGAAGCAGGACCGTGCCGGCCCGGAGCCCGTCGGAGGGGGCGGTGAGGGGCACCGGGCCCAGCGCGGTCAGGGCCGTGCCGTCGCCGTCGACGGTGCCGGGGAGCAGGACGGCTTCGCCGACGAAGCGGGCGACCCAGGGATCGGCGGGGCGCCGGTAGAGGTTCTGCGGGGTGTCGCACTGGGCGACCTCGCCGTCGCGCACCACGGCGACGAGGTCGGCGGTGGACAGGGCCTCCTGCTGGTCGTGGGTGACGAGCAGCGCCGTCGCGCCCGTGGCCCGCAGCGCGGCCCGCACGTCCGCCCGCACGCCCGCTCGCAGTGCACTGTCCAGGGCGTTGAACGGCTCGTCCAGCAGCACGAGTCGGGGGCTGGGAGCGAGTGCGCGGGCCAGTGCGACGCGCTGTTGCTGGCCGCCGGACAGCTCGTGCGGCATGCGGTCGCCGTATCCGGCGAGGCCGACCAGTTCCAGCAGTTCCCCGGTGCGGCGCCGCCGTTCGCCGCGGTCGGCGCCGGTCAGTCCGAAGGCGACGTTGCGGGCCACGCTCAGGTGGGGGAAGAGGGCGCCCTCCTGGGGCACGATGCCGATCCGGCGCCGCTCCGGCGGGAGGTGGACGCCGGGCCCGCCGAGGAGCCGGTCGCCGAGCCGGACGGTGCCGGTGTCGGCGCGCAGGAAGCCGGCGACGATCCGCAGCAGGGTCGTCTTGCCGCAGCCGGAGGGGCCCAGGACGGCGGCCAGCGCCCCGGCCGGAACGGTGAGGCCGAGGCCGCGCAGGACCGGTTCCCCGGCTCCGTAGGACTTGGTGAGCCCTTCGACGCGCAGTTCGTTCATGTCGCTCATGTCGTTCGTGTCGTTCATCGGCGGTGCCTGCCCAGCAGGTAGGAGGGTACGGCGGCCAGCAGGATCAGCGCGGCGGCGTAGGGGGCGGCGGCCGCGAAGGATCCCGTGCCGGTCTCGGTCCACAGCCGGGTGGCGAGGGTGTCCATGCCGGTGGGGCGCAGCAGGAGGGTCGCGGGGAGTTCCTTCATGCAGACCACGAAGGTGAGCGCGGCCCCGGCGGCCACCCCGGGCGCGGCGAGCGGCACGGTGATCTCGCGCAGCACCTGCCACGGCCGCCGCCCGAGGGAGCGGGCCACGTCGTCCAGGACGGGCGGCGCCTGGAGGACGGCGGCGCGGGTGGCGGCCACCGCGACGGGCAGGAACAGCACGGCGTACGCGCAGATGAGCAGCGGGAGCCGCTGGTAAAGGGGGTAGGCGTAGCGGACCGCGAAGAAGACCAGCGCGAGGGCGACCGTGATGCCGGGCAGCGCGTGCCCCGCGTACGCGGCCTGCTCCAGCAGACGGGCGCCGCGCCCCCGGTACCGGGCGGCGATCACCCCGACCGGCAGGGCGAGGAGCGTGGTGAGTCCCGCGCCCGCGGCGGCGACGCCGAGGGTGGCCCAGGCCGTCTCCGCGAGCCCGCCCAGGTCCCAGGTGGCCGAGTTGCCGACGGCCAGCCAGTACCCGAGGACGGCCAGGGGGAAGACCACGGCGACGGCCGTCACCGCCGCGCACCACAGCAGGGCGGGCGGCCGCCAGCGGCCGAGGGCGAGCGGGGCCGCCGGGCGGGCGGTGCCCTTTCCGGTCCTGGCGTGCCCGGCCCGGCCGCGCGTACGGGCCTCGGCGGCGACCAGCGCGATCGTCATCACCACCAGCACCACGCTGAGCGCGGCCGCCGGGGTGCGGTCGAAGGAGGCGCGGTAGGAGGTGTGGATGGCCAGGGTGAACGTGTCGTACCGCATGAGCGAGACCGCGCCGAAGTCGGAGAGCGTGTACAGCGCGACGAGCAGGGCACCGCCGCCGGCCGCCGGGCGCAGTTGGGGCAGGGTGACGCGGACGAACGTCCGCAGCGGCCCGTGGCCCAGGGAGCGCGCGGCCTCCTCCTGTGCCGGGTCGAGGCCCCGCAGCGCGGCGGTGACCGGCAGCAGGACGTACGGGAAGCTCACCAGTGTCATCGCGAGCGCGGCCCCGCCGAACCCGGCGAGTCCCGGCGCGGCCGACAGCCAGGCGAACGCCGTGACGTAGCTGGGCACGGCGAGCGGCAGGGTGGCCAGGACCGCCCAGGCGCGGGCCCCGGGCAGTGCGGTGCGCACGGTCAGCCAGGCCAGCGAGACCCCCAGCAGCAGGGAGGCCGCCACGACCACGGCGGTCAGGCCGAGGCTGCGGGCGAGGAGGTCCCGGGTGCGTTCGTCGGAGACGATGTCCCAGGCGTGGGCGGGGCCCCTTTCCAGGGCGCGGACGGCGAGGTAGCCGAGGGGCAGCAGGGCGAGGAGGGCCGCGGCGCAGGCGGGTACGAGCAGCACCAGGGGCGGCCTCCGGCCGGCCGTACGCCCGCTTCCCGGCGTACGCGCCCTTCCGGGCAGGGGCGGGCGGGGGGAGCGGGCCGAACGGGGGGTCCGGGCCGGACTGTTCCGGCCCGGGCCCTCCGCGCGTTCGGTGGCGGACGGCGAGGTGTGCACGGCGGGTCAGACCAGACCCTGTTCCTGGAGCATGGTCAGCGTCTGCTGCAGGGACTCCAGCCTGCCGAGGTCGATGTCGGGGGACTCGAGCGACGCGAACGGCGGCAGGTCCTTCACCGAGCTGGTGACACCCGCGGCCAGCGGGTACTCCTTCGTCTCGTCCGCGAAATAGGTCTGTGCCCTCTTCGACAGCAGGAAGTCCAGGGCCTTCTGGGCGGCCTCGCCCTGCCCGGTGTCCTCGAGGATGCCCGCGCCGGCGACGTTGATCAGCGCGCCGGGGTCCTTGCCGGGCAGGAAGTGCAGCTGGGCGGCGACCTTGTCCTCGCCCTTCTCGGCGACCCGCTCGTACCAGTAGTAGTGGTTGACCAGGCCGAGGGAGGCCTCGCCGGACTCGACGGCGTCCAGGACGGCGAGGTTGTTGGCGTAGGCCTTGGCCCCGTTCGCCTTCAGGCCCTTGAGCCAGGTGCGGGTGGCGTCGTCGCCCTCCAGGACCCGCATTCCGGTGACGAAGGCCTGGAAGGAGGCGTTGGTGGGCGCGAACCCGACCTTGTCCTTCCACTCCGGCTTCACGACGTCGAGGACGCTGTCGGGGAGCTTGTCCTCGCGGACCTTGTCCGGGTTGTACGCGAGGACGCGGACGCGTCCCGAAAGGCCGACCCAGTCGCCGTCGGAGCCGCGGTACGCCTTGTCGACCTTGTCGAGGGTGGCCGGCGGCAGCTTCCGCAGCACGCCCTCCTTGGACAGGGCGCCGAGCGCGCCGGCGTCCTGGGAGAAGAACAGCCCCGCCTTGGTGCGGCGGCCCTCCTCCAGGATCTGGGCGGCGAGTTCCGCGCTGTCGCCGTAGCGCACCTCGACCTTGGTGCCGACCGCCTTCTCCAGCTCGCCCAGGAGCGGCTTGACGAGCTTCTCGTTGCGGCCGGAGTAGATGACGAGGGTGGAGTCCTTGTCCTCGGCGTTCTCGGCTCCGGCGCCGCTGTCGTCGGAGCCGCAGGCGGCGAGGGCGGGGAGCAGCAGACCGGCCGCGGCCAGCGCGGTGATCCGGCGCACCGGGAGGCGTCGCATCGTGTGGTGCCTTCCTGCCACGGCCTGCTCGTGTGCCGCTGGTCAGGTGGGTGGAAAGCGGGCGGCGAAGCACTGCGATGGCTTGTTTTCGACCATGTTATGAATAAGGTAAACCTTACCTAATCGTCAAATCGACTCGGGGTGGCCGGCGGTTCATCCCAGTTTTCGGCAGTACAGGGCGTCCGGGGTCCTGGCGGAGCCCAGCCGACCGGTCCAGGCGATTCCGGCCGCGTACTCGTCGTCCGCGCACTGGCCCTTGTAGTGGCCGTGCGCGAAGTCGCCGCCCCGGGGGTCCGGGCCCCTGTTGTCGCTCCGGTCGAACCAGACGGTCCGGCCGCCCGTGCCGAGCGTCCCGGCCGGGGCCGCGGCGCACAGGGCGGCGGAGACGGCGGAGCCGCGGACGCTGTAGCCGGTGAGGAACCGGCCGTCGGCGCACTGGAATTTGGTGTATCCGGAGGCCCAGTCCCGGCCCGGTGCGACATGGCGCTCGTCGGTGACCACCTCGTGGGTGCCGGCCGGGTCCGTCAGGGGCCCGGTGGACACGTCCGTGCACAGGCCGCGGTTGCCGGTGTGGGCGAGGCCGAGGAGGCGCTGTCCGTCGGGGCAGACGGCCTTGCGGGCACCGGGGTTCCAGTCGGGCAGGGCCCGCATCCGCCGGGAGGCGACGAAGTCGCCGTGGTCGGGGCTGAGCATCGACCAGCGCGCCACGGGGTCGACGTGGCCGGTGCGGCCCGTGGCCCGGACGAGCCGGGTCCAGGCGGCGGCCCGCCAGTCGTCCCCGTCGTAGAGGCCCATGCGGTGGCCGCCCGCGTCCCAGTGCAGCAGGGCCCAGCCGTTGCCCTTGCGGTCCTCGTGCCAGCCGACGAGCGGCCAGTACGCGAAGTCGGCGTCGGTGCGGATCAGGTGGTCGACGAAGTTCTCGAACCAGGCGCGCGGCGCGGCGCCGGTCTCCTCACGGCCTCCGACGCCGAACTCGCTGATCCAGACGGGAGCGGTGAAGTGCTGTCCCTGCTCGGCGGTCACGAAGAACGCCTGGCGGTTCAGTACGTCGACCAGTTCGGTGGGCGTCAGGTCGCGGTAGCGCGGGTCGCTGGTCTCGCCCAGTCCGGTGGCACCGCTGTGGTTCGGTCCGGTGTAGTCGTAGAAGTGGGCCGAGTACACGAGCTTGCCGGAGTCGACGAGCGTGTGCGAGAGGCGGCGTACGGGTTCCAGGGTGGGGCGTCCGTGCGCGAAGCCGTCGACCGGGATGCCCGTCCAGTTGATGCCCTCGACGACGATCAGGAGGTCGGGGTCGGCCTCCGTCAGGATGCGGTCGCCGAGGCGCTGCGAGGCGGCGAACCAGTCGTGCTGGTCCCCCAGGCCCCAGTTGGGGTCGTCCCAGACGCTGCGGCGCACCTCGTTGTAGAGGTCGGCGCCGACGACCCGCGGGTTGTCCTTGTAGCGGCGGGCCATGAAGAGCCAGTCGTCCTCCCAGGCCCCGGTGGACCGGCTCGCGTTCCAGCGTTCGTTGCCGTCGACTCCGCAGCACCAGCGGGTCGTGTTGGTGTGGTTGTTGAGGATCACCGCGAGGCCGGCGGCGGTGAGTTCGCGCACCACCGCGTCGTACACCTGCAGGGGTGTCCTTCCGCGCAGGGAGGGGTTGGCGGCGACGGCGCGGTCGGTGACGGGGCGGCTGTCGTGGATCATCTCGTTGGAGAAGGGCAGCCGGACGCTGTTGATGCCGATCTCCCCGAACCCGGCGATGATCTCGGCCATGGGCGCCCGGTCCAGGCCCAGCGGGATCCGGCCGGAGTTCTCCCCCGCGTGGTGGTTGGCGTCCTCCTCGGCACTGCCCGACCCGTTCCAGGTGCCGCTGGCCCCGTGCCAGTTGCCCGACCGCAGTCTGAAGCGGTTCCCGTGCGCGTCGACGATCCAGCGGCCCCGCGTGCTGAGCGGCGGCGTCCAGTCCGCGGCGGTTCCGGACGGCACGGTGGTTCCGGACGGTGCGGCGGTTCCGGACGGTGCGGCGGTTCCGGACGGTGCGGCGGCCTCGGCGCCGGGCTTCCGCGCCGCGGCGGACGCGGGGGCGGGCGCCAGGGATGCCAGGGGCGCCAGCAGGAGTACGGCGGCCAGTGTGGCCCTGACGAAGGCTCCGCGCACGGTGACCGTCCCGAATGACGTGGCTGTCATGGACGCATCAGCATGGTGGACGGGGGGATGTTCGTCCAGACCTCACGAAGCAGGCTCGTCGCCGGGACGGCCGAGGGGCGGGAGGACCGCGCTCCCTCGATCACCGCCGGGGCCCGCGGCCCCGGCAGCGCGCACGTCGGCGCGGAGCCCGCCCCACCACCGGCGCGCCGCCCACGGCGTCGGGGACCCGGTGGACGGCGGTGGCCACGACGGCCGTGCCGCTTTCCGTCCGGTCGACGACAGCGCGCGGGCGGTCCGGTTGCGCTCGCGGGGCGCGAGAAGAGTCACAGCGCGGAGCCGCGGAACGCGGCCGGCGGGGGACCTGCGTGCCTGCACAACGGGCATTTGGATGCAGTATGCACAGAGTCGCGTACGGTACGTAAGGGGACCAAGCAGTCCTATGGTCGATTTTCGGCCTGCTGTGCGTGGGTCGTTTCCGGCCCGCCCGCCAGCGCCGACGCGTGGGTCATGCCCCTGTCCCCGTCGAAAGGTAGGCGAGCGAGCCTTGTCGGCCCCCGCAGTCACCGCCCCCCGGCACGTGTCCCTCACCAAGAGCCCCGACGCCACCGTCACCGATCCAGCGCTCGTCAGGCGTGCCGTGAGGGCGGCCGCGCTGGGCAACGCGATGGAGTGGTTCGACTTCGGCGTCTACAGCTACATCGCGGTGACCCTGGGCAAGGTCTTCTTCCCCTCCGGCAACCCGACGACACAGCTGCTCTCCACGTTCGGCGCCTTCGCCGCGGCCTTCCTGGTGCGCCCGCTCGGCGGCCTGGTCTTCGGCCCGCTCGGCGACCGCGTCGGCCGCCAGAAGGTGCTGGCCTTCACCATGATCATGATGGCCGTGGGCACCTTCGCGATCGGCCTGATCCCGTCGTACGCCACGATCGGCGTCGGCGCGCCGCTGCTGCTGCTGGCGGCCCGGCTGGTGCAGGGCTTCTCCACCGGCGGTGAGTACGCGGGCGCGTCCACCTTCATCGCCGAGTACGCCCCCGACAAGCGGCGCGGCTTCCTCGGCAGCTGGCTGGAGTTCGGCACGCTGGCCGGTTACGTCGGCGGCGCGGGCCTGGTCACCCTGATGACGGCCCTGCTGTCCTCCGACCAGCTGACCGCCTGGGGCTGGCGGATCCCGTTCCTGATCGCGGGCCCGATGGGCATCATCGGCCTCTACCTGCGGACGCGCCTGGAGGAGACCCCGGCGTTCGCGGCGGAGGCCCGCAAGGCGGAGTCGAGCCGTCCGAAGGTGCCGCTGCGCGAGATGATCACGGGCCAGTGGAAGGCGCTGCTGCTGTGCGTGGGCCTGGTGCTGGTCTTCAACGTCACCGACTACATGCTGCTGTCGTACATGCCGAGCTATCTGACCAGTGTGCTCAAGTACGACGAGACGCACGGCCTGCTCGTCGTGCTCTGCGTGATGGTCCTGATGATGGTCGCCCAGCCGTTCGCGGGCGCGCTGTCCGACCGCGTCGGGCGCCGTCCGGTGATCGCGGCCGGCTGCGCGGGCTTCCTGTTCCTGTCGGTCCCGGCGCTGCTGCTGATCCGCCAGGGCAGCCTGGCGGCGGTGGGCCTGGGCATGGCCGCGCTGGGTCTGCTGCTGGTCTGCTTCACGGCCGCCATGCCGTCCGCGCTGCCGGCGCTGTTCCCGACCCGGGTGCGCTACGGCTCGCTGTCGATCGGCTTCAACGTCTCCGTGTCGCTGTTCGGCGGTACGACCCCGCTGGTGGTCACGGCGCTGATCGGCGCGACCGGCAACCTGATGATGCCCGCGTACTACATGATGGCGGCGGCGCTGATCGGCGGCGCGGCGGTCTGGTTCATGGCGGAGTCGGCGTGGCGGCGGATGGCCGCCCGCGAGCGCCTGAAATACCCTGGCAGCACTCCTTGCGCCCGGCTATATTCACCGGCACGGCTAGTTAGCAGACCTAACTAGGTATACGAAAGGCTTGGTGCATGAGCGACTCGCAGCTCTGGGACGACGTGGACGCCTACTTCACCGGCTTGCTCTCCCCTGAGGACGAACCCCTGCGGGCCGCACTGCGCGACAGCGACGCGGAGGGCCTGCCGCACATCAACGTCACGCCGAACCAGGGCAAGCTGCTGCAGCTCCTCGCCCGGCTCCAGGGCGCCCGCGCCATCCTGGAGATCGGCACGCTCGGCGGCTACAGCACCATCTGGCTGGCCCGCGCGCTGCCCGCCGACGGCATGCTGGTCTCGCTGGAGTACGACGCCCACCACGCCGACGTGGCCCGCCGCAACATCGCGCGGGCCGGGCTGGACCGGGTCGCCGAGGTGCGGGTGGGCCCGGCGCTGGAGTCGCTGCCCGGCCTCGCCGACGAGAACCCGCCCCCCTTCGACCTGGTCTTCATCGACGCCGACAAGGTCAACAACCCGCACTACGTGGAGTGGGCCCTGCGCCTGACCCGCACCGGCAGCCTGATCGTCCTGGACAACGTCGTACGCGGCGGCGGCGTCGCCGACGCCTCCAGCACCGACCCGAGCGTGCGCGGCACCCGGGCCGCGCTCGAACTCGTCGCCGAGCACCCGAGGCTGGAGGGCACCGCGATCCAGACCGTGGGCAGCAAGGGCTACGACGGCTTCGCGCTGGTGCGGGTGGTGGCGTAGGACCCGCGGGGGCCCTCACGTCTCCTGGTAGAAGCCGACGTTGATGCTGCGCGGGCTCGTACGGTCCTGGACGACGACCTCCCCGGAGCCTCCCCGGGGCAGCGGGACGGTCCCGCCGTAGGCGAGGGGCTGGGTGTACTCGCCGACGGCGAGGCGGACCTCGGAGGACGGGTCCGGCTGGGAGCCGCGCAGCCAGGTGACCTGCCAGGTGCCGTCGGGTCCGCACGCGAACTCCAGGTGGACCCGGGAGACGAACAGCCAGTCGTCGGGCGTCACCAGGCGGCACACGGCCCGGTCCCGGCCCACCCGCAGCACCGCGCCGGGGTCGCTGGGGGCGTCGGCCATGAGCATCCCGGCCGTGGCGCCCTCGTCCGTCCCGGAGACGGCGGCCATGGTGAGTTCGAGCACGTGCGCTCCTCGTGGTTCGGGGCGCGCGAGCCACTGCCTCGTGCCCGTACGCGCCCATGCCATGCGCGGAGCTCCGGGTCGGTGCACCGCGGCGGCATGATAAATCGCCCGGCCGGGGCACGTCCGGCACAATGAGCTCATGACCGAGCGAAAGCCACCCGGCGTTCCGTTCGGGTCCTGGGTCGACAAGCAGATCCGCGACGCGCAGGGGCGCGGCGAGTTCGACCGGCTGCCGGGGGCGGGCAAGCCGCTGCCGGACGACATGTCGTACGAGGAACTGTGGTGGGTCAAGAGGAAGATGGCCCGCGAGGGTCTGACCGCCCTGCCGCCGACGCTCGCGTTGCGCAAGGAGGCCGAGGACGCGCTCGCGGCGGCCCTCGCGGCCCCGGCGGAACGGGTCGTCCGCACCATCGTCGCGGACATCAACGCCAAGATCCTCGACATGATGCTCAAGCCGCCGCCCGGCCCTCCGCTGGGCCTGAAGCGGTACGACGTCGAGGAGGTCGTCCGCGAGTGGCGCGAGCGGCGGCGGGCGGCGGCCGAGTAGGCGGTCCGGGGGATCAGAGACGGG
>NZ_JUJA01000163.1:154452-155106 GCF_001906585.1 Streptomyces kebangsaanensis
CCGCTCGGTGTCGGCGGCCGTCGCGGTCTTCCCCGCCTCACCGTCCTGCCAGGCCGTCCGCAGCGTACGGCGGCGCCGGGCCAGCGCCTCGGTGAACCGCCCGGCAAGCTCCTCCACCGCCCGGTCCGCCTCCTCCACGGCATCCCGCGGCCCGTCGACGAACCCGGCGACAGCACCCCGCAGCCGGGCCCCGAACTCGTCGCACTCCTCGGGCAGGAGCAGCGGGTCGGACGTGCCGTGAGCCGCGGGCTCTCCGTCCCGTCCCACCGGCCGGGCGCCCCCGCCGAGAGCCTCGTGGGCACCGGCGCCCTCTGACCCCGGGAGACCGTCCCGCCCCGAGAGCCCGGCACCGCCCGCACCGTGAGCCCCGGCACCCCCGGGCGCCGCCTCACGGCCGGCCCCGTCGTCGTGGCCCGGGGCGCCGTCCCGTCCCGGTTCCGGCGCGCCGTCCTGCGCGGTACGGGTGCCGGCCGGGCCGGCCACGGCCTCCCGGCCGGTCACGGAGGTACCGCCGGGCACCGCGCCACCGCCCGGCGGCATCTCACGAGCGGCAGCCGTGTCCCCGTCCGGAGCCGTCCCGCGGCCCGCCACCGGGTCACGGCCCACGGCCGTACCGCGGCCCGCGGCAGCCCCACGGTCCGCCGCCGCGGCCCG
>NZ_JUJA01000163.1:155112-176308 GCF_001906585.1 Streptomyces kebangsaanensis
GCCCCGCGGCCGGTTCCCGGCCCGTCGCCGGGTCCCGGCCGTCCCCGGCCCGCTCCCCGCCGTCGACGCGCCCTCGGCCCGCGCCAGGTGTCGCCTCGGACATCTCGATCAACTCTCCTTCGCGTGACGTCGGTCGAGGGCCCACGGGAGGTGGGCGCCATGACGGGCCCCGGTCCTGGCGGCGCCCTCGGGGGCGGTGTCACCGCGGGACGGGGCCAGCAGGTCCTCGAAGAGGCCGCGGGCCTCGATCATGGAGGCGCGCAGGTCCTCGGTGCTCGCGCGGTTCTCCGGCGCACCGTCCAGGGGGGCGTGCGCGGCGCGGTGGACGCGGCGGTAGCCGTGGACGTGGTGCCCGTGGTGCACGGACAGCGCGGCCAGCTGCTCCTCGTACTGGCCGTCGGCCGGGAACCCCCGGGCCCCGGCCAGCTCGGCGAGCAGCCGGTCCGCCTCGGCGACCGCCTCCCGCGGCGAGTCGACGAACCGCTCCTGCGCGGCCGTCCAGCGCGCCTCGAACCTCTCGCGCTCGGCCGGCTCCAACGACCTCTCCCGCAGGCCGCCGTGGCGTTCCACGCGCGCGGCGAGCTCTCGCTCGGCGGCTTTGGTGTCGCCGTCGTGCCGGGCCACGGTCCGGTCGTACTCCGGACCGAAGCGCCGCTTCAGGCTCCGCCCGCCGTGCCCGCCGCGGGCACGCGAGGTCAGCACGGCCGCCACCACGACGACGGCCGCCACAATCACGATCAAAGCGATGATCAGGCCTGTGGACATGGGCACCTTCCGGATCGGTCGGCCCAACTGGCCGGTTCTTCCATCGGGTTGCCCGGAAGATGATCGACAAACCGCCCGTCGGGGCGTGCGGCGGCGCGCAGCCCACCGCCCCGGATATCCGGTTGCGCGCCCGCCGGTCCCCCCACCGAGAATGCCGGCATGCCCCCCGCTCCCGCCCGTGCCTCCTCCCGCGCCTCCTCCCCCTGGACCGTGGCCCCGGAGCCGTACGACTCCCCCGCCGCCACCGCGCTCTGGCGGGCGTACTACACCGAGGTCAGCGACCGCTGGTACCTGCTGCACGAGGGGCACCGCACCGACCCCGACGAGCTGGAGCGGGAGATCGCCGCCCGCACGGGTGCCGAACTCGCCCCGCCCACCGGGAAGTTGCTGCTCGCCCGCTACGACGGCACCCCGGCCGGCACCGCGGGCGTACGGCTGGTGGACGCCTCCACCGCCGAGCTCACCCGGGTGTTCCTGCGCGAGGAGACGCGCGGCAGGGGCGGCGCCGCGCTGCTGGTCGCCGCCGCCGAGGACGCGGCCCGCGCGCTCGGCGCCCGGCGGATGGTCCTGGACACCCGCGGCGACCTCGTGGAGGCCCGCGCCCTGTACGCGCGGCTGGGCTACGCGGAGACCGAGCCGCACAACGACGGCCCGTACGCCGAACACTGGTTCAGCAAGCCCCTCACCCAGGGGACCTGAGGGTCCCGGGGGTCCCAGGGCCCCCGGGAGTTCCGGGAGTTCCGGGGTTCAGGCAGGCCGGATCACCGGCCGGCCGTCGTGCGGCCGTTCCTTCTCGGAGCCGCACAGCTCCCCGGTCAGCTCCTTCACCAGCTGTACCAGGTCGGTCGGCCGGTCGGGCCCCCACCAGTCGCCCAGCAGCTCCGCCAGCGACTCCTCCCGGGCGTGCGCGAGCCGCCCGGCGACCTCGCCGCCCGCCTCGGTCAGTACGAGATCCGGGCCCCGGCGCTCGGCGAGGCGCCGCTCCTCGACCTGGCGGGCGGCCTCGATGATCACGTGCAGCGGGAGGGAGGTCCGCTCGGCCAGCACACCGGGCTCCACCCAGCCGTACTTCTTGATCCGCAGCAGCAGCCAGCTCGCCGCGGGCCTGAGGTCGCAGCCCGCCCGCGCGGTGATCTCCTGGTAGATCTCGCGCCGCCCCTCGCGCGTGCCCAGCAGGGACAGCGCCCGGCACACCTCGTCGTACGAGGACCGCTCGACCGGGTTGGTCACGTAGGTCTCCGTGCCGTCGGGGGCCGTGACCGAGCCGCGCAGCCGGTCCTCCTTCAGGAACCAGGCCAGGACGAAGCCGAGCAGGGCGACCGGAGCGGCGTAGAGGAAGACGTCGGTGATGGCGGAGGCGTACGCGTGCAGGGCCGCCGGGCGCAGCGCGGGCGGCAGGGCGGCGATGCCCCGCGGGTCGGCCTTCAGCGTGTCCGCCGAGACCCCCGGCGGCAGACGGACGCCCGTGAAGGCGGCGGTCAGCGTGTCCCCGAGGCGGCTCGCGAAGACCGTGCCGAAGATGGCCACGCCGAAGGAGGCGCCGATGGAGCGGAAGAAGGTGGCGCCGGAGGTGGCGACGCCCAGGTCCTCGTAGCCGACGGCGTTCTGCACGATGAGGACGAGCACCTGCATGACCAGGCCGAGGCCCAGCCCGAAGACGAAGAAGCAGGCGCTCATCCGGGCCGTGGAGCTGTGCTCGTCGAGCCGGTGCAGCAGGAGCAGGCCGATGGTGGTGACGGCGGTGCCCAGGACGGGGAACACCTTCCAGCGGCCGGTGCGGCTGACGATCTGTCCGGAGCCGGTGGAGGCCAGCAGCATGCCGGCCACCATCGGCAGCATGTGCACACCGGACAGCGTCGGGGAGACGCCCCGCACGACCTGCAGGAAGGTCGGCAGGTAGGTCATCGCGCCGAACATGGCGAAGCCGACGACGAAGCTGATGACCGCGGAGAGGGAGAAGGTGCGGATGCCGAACAGCTTCAGCGGCAGCACCGGCTCGGCCGCCCTCCGCTCCACGGCCACGAAGGCGACCGCGAGGACGACGCCCAGCACCACCAGACCGATGATCTGCGGCGAGCCCCAGCGCCAGGTGGTGCCGCCGAGGGAGGCGACCAGCACCAGGCAGGTGGCGACCGAGGCGATGAGGAAGGTGCCCGGGTAGTCGATGACGTGCCGCTGCGCCCGGCGCGGGATGCGCAGGGCGGCCGCGATCACGGCGAGGGCGACGACACCGACGGGCAGGTTGACGTAGAACACCCAGCGCCAGCTCAGATGTTGGGTGAACACACCGCCGAGCAGCGGCCCGAGGACGCTGGTCGCGCCGAACACCGCGCCGAACAGGCCCTGGTAGCGGCCGCGTTCGCGGGGCGGGACGACATCGCCGACGATCGCCATGGACAGCACCATCAGCCCGCCGCCGCCCAGGCCCTGCAGCGCCCGGAACACGATCAGCTCGGGCATGTTCCGCGCCATGCCGCACAGCGCGGAACCGATCAGGAAGATCACGATCGCGGTCTGGAAGAGCTTCTTGCGTCCGTACTGGTCGCCGAGTTTGCCCCACAGCGGGGTCGCGGCGGTCGACGCCAGCAGATACGCCGTGACCACCCAGGACAGGTGGTCGAGCCCGCCGAGGTCACTGACGATGGTGGGCAGCGCGGTGGAGACGATGGTCTGGTCGAGCGCGGCCAGCAGCAGCCCGAGGAGCAGCGCGCCGATCGGGACGAGGACGTTGCCGGGCACGTGCTCGGGCCCGGCGGCGGGGCCGCCGGGCGAGGGCGGTGGCGCGGACGACGGCTCCGGCTCCCGCACCTCGCCGGTCGTCCCGCTCCCGCCATGCGCATCCCCGGCCATGAAGACCTCCCGAGGCTCTCGTGTCGGCTTCCATCGTCATCGGTGTGACCCGTTATGGCCCGTTGAGTCCTGCTGGACGCCGCCATTCCGGGGGCTTCGGGGAGATGACGTGCAGAAGATCTGCATAATCCTTGGAGTTCGCGAGGGAGGGGACCGACGCGTGGAAGAGCAGAAGGGGCACGTCTGCCCGGAGTGCGGGGCGCCCCGGGGCACGGACAACGCCCCGTCGTGCGCCTGCGGGAGCCGGGCGTCCGACGCGCTGCGCGACGCGCGGACGGCGGAGGCGGCGGCCGAGGACTTCGATCCGCTGCGGATACGGCCGTACGTGGAGATCGAGGAGGCGGAACGGGGCTCCGAGGACGAGGAGAACGCGCGGGCGCGACCCCGGGCGGAGCCGGAGGGCCCCGCCCCCACGGACGCCACGATGTCGCTGCGGGCCGTACCCGCCCCCGCGGACGCCACGATGCCGCTGCGGGCCGTGTCCGGGCTGCCCACCCCCCTGGCACCGCAGCGGGGCGGACCGAACGCGTCCGACCTCAGCCTGTTCGAGTCCGCGACCGCAGGGCCGTCCGTCGATGCCGGTGCCGGTGCCGAGGGGTCGCGGCCCGCCCGCCGCGGTGGCCGGCGCCGCCGTACCACGGTCGTGCTCGCCGGGTCCGCGACCGTGGTCGCGGTCGTGGCGGCGGCCGGGTTCACCAGTGCGCTGCTCTCCCACGACCCCCCGGAGCGGGACCGCGCGACGCGCTCCGTGCGGGAGAGCGTGCCGGACGCGTCGGCGGACAGCTCCGCGACGCCCTCGCCGACGGCCTCCGGGGCCTCGTCGGCACCGTCGGCCTCCGCGTCGGCGTCGGCGTCGGCGTCGGCGAGCGGGTCGCCGTCCGACGACGAGAGCGCCTCGCCGTCCCCCTCGTCGTCGGCCTCGGACACGGCGTCGCAGTCGCCGTCGGCGTCCGCCTCGCAGGCCGGGACCGTTCCGGGTGCCGCCGGGTCGGAGCAGTCCGAGCCGGCCCAGCCCACGACGACCCTCCGCGCCCCCGCGCCCCCGGATCCCGGCCCTGCTCTGCGCCCCGGCGACCGGGGCCCCGAGGTGACCGAACTCCAGCAGCGGCTGCGCCAGTTGCGCTTCTACAACGGCAGGCCGGACGGGTTCTACAACGGCCGGGTCGAGAAATCCGTACGCAGCTACCAGTGGGCCCGCGGCATCACCGCGGACGAGCCCGGCGTGTACGGCCCGGCGACGAGGGCGAGCCTGGAGTCGGAGACGAGGGCGTCCTGAGCGGGACGAGCGGGACCGGCTGCCGCTATGCCACGTGCAGCCGGATCGTCCCGTCGTCCGCGGCCCGCACCCGCACCCGGGTCAGGTCGCGCACCACCGCGTCCGGCTGATGGAACCCGGCGCGCGGACCGACGCCGATCACCCGCATCCCCGCGGCGCATCCCGCCGCGATCCCCACGCCGGAGTCCTCGAACACCACGCAGTCGGCGGGCGCGACACCGAGTTCGGCGGCGCCCTTCAGGAAGCCCTCGGGGTCGGGCTTGCTCGCCCCGACGGACTCGGCGGTGATGCGGACATCGGGCAGGGGCAGTCCGGCGGCGGCCATCCGGGCCGTGGACAGAGCCGCGTCGGCCGAGGTCACGAGCGCGTGCGGGAGCCCGCGCAGCCCGGCGAGGAACTCCGGCGCCCCGGGTACGGGAACCACGCCGTCCATGTCCGAGGTCTCCTCGGCGAGCATCCGCGCGTTCTCGGCGAGGTTCTGCTCCCTGGACCGGTTCGGCAGCAGCAGCGCCATCGAGGCGTGCCCCTGGCGTCCGTGCACGACCTTCATCACCTCGTCGCCGTCCAGCCCGTGCCGGTCGGCCCAGCGCCGCCAGACCCGCTCGACGACGGCATCCGAGTTGACGAGGGTGCCGTCCATGTCCAGCAGGAGGGCGCGGGCGGTGAACACGGCGGTGGCCGTCATCGGCAGCTCCAAGGCGCGGCGGGAGGACAAGGCGGCCCCGCCCGCTGGTCAGGGGGAACGGGCGGGAGCCACTTTGTTCCCTCACGGTACAAAACAATGCGGGAACCCGCCACCGCCCGCGCCTCCCGTTCGCCAGGGGTTCACCCCCCCGGCCACCGCCACCCCGGGGCGGCGGGTCGCCGGACCGGGGCGGCGGGTCGCCGGACCGGGGCGGCGGAGCCTCCCCGAACCCTGCCGCCCCGCCGGGACGGCCGCGCCTACGCCACCGCCTCCCACAGGCTCCACGCGCCGAGCGCCAGCATCAGCAGGGCCGCGATCCTGGTGATCAGGCCGAGCGGGACCCGCTTCATCAGGGCCTTGCCGCCCACGATGCCCAGGCCCGCGACCGACCAGAGGGCCAGGACCGCGCCCAGGCCGACCGAGAGGGGGTTGTCGTAACGGGCGGCGAGGTTGGCCGTCATGATCTGGGTGAGGTCGCCGAACTCGGCGACCAGGATGAGCATGAAGCCCGTCCCGGCGACCTTCCAGAAGGACTGGTCCTCGGGCCGGCGGATCTCCTCCTCACCGTCGCCCTTCTTCAGCAGCAGCATGGCCGCACCGCCGAGGAACAGCACGCCCGTCAGGGCCTGCACGATCCGCTGCGGCAGGAGCGTCAGGACGCTGCCGGCCGCCACGGCCAGTGTGACGTGCAGCAGGAACGCGGCGGCCACGCCGGCGAAGACGTACGAGGCGCGGTAGCGGGTACCGAGGACGAGCCCCGCGAGTGCCGTCTTGTCCGGCAGCTCCGCGAGGAAGACGACGCCGAAGGTGAGCGCCAGGACGCTGAGACTGATCACTGTCCCTCAATCGGTCGGGGCCACCCCACCGAGAGTGCTGCGATGTGAGCGAGGAGACGTCTCGGCAGGGCAGCGCACGGATGTCCACCCGTGCCGTGCGGCACGGGCGTGCACTGCTTGCCGAAGGTCTCGCCGGCCGACCCCGTCCACGACGCGGGTCCGCCTCCGGGCGCCGGCTCAGGCGGGCTGAGCAGTATGTCGACGGTCCGGCGAAGGGCTACTCCCCTTCCGCGCCGTCCATCGTACGCGACCGGAAGTTCACCCCTGAACCTTGTTATGTCATGCGCACGTCACTAACGTCTCACCGGACGTACGCCTCCCCGCAACGCGGCGTCGCGAGCATACCCATGCCCGCAGTCAACACCCCCACCCCACAAGGGAGTTCGCATGCCGAAGCTCTACGCGCGTCGACGGCTGAGCATACTCGCGGTCCTCACCGGCCTCCTGGCCTCCGCCGCGCTCTTCAACTCCCCCGCCGCCTCCGCCGCCCTCCCCACCCCCGTCAGCGCGGCCACCGCGCGCAGCTACCTCGCCTCCCTCACCGTGGCAGCCGAGAACCGCACCGGCTACAACCGCGACCTCTTCCCGCACTGGATCACCATCAGCGGCACCTGCAACACCCGCGAGACCGTTCTGAAGCGGGACGGCACGAACGTCGTCACCGACGCCGCCTGCGCGTCCACCAGCGGCAGCTGGTACTCCGTGTACGACGGCGTCACCCTGACCTCCGCCTCCGGCATCGACATCGATCACGTCATCCCGCTCGCCGAGGCCTGGGACTCCGGCGCGAGCAAGTGGACCACCGCCCAGCGCCAGGCGTTCGCCAACGACCTGACCCGCCCCCAGCTGATCGCCGTGTCGGCCAGCTCCAACCGGTCGAAGGGCGACAAGGACCCGGCGGAGTGGGTCCCGTCCCAGTCGTCGTACCGCTGCACCTACGCCCGCGCCTGGGTGCAGGTGAAGTACTACTACGACCTGTCGGTCGACTCGGCCGAGAAGAGCGCCCTGCAGGGCTACCTCGCCAGCTGCTGACCTCCGGGATCTCCCCGCCGGCCTCCGTCGTTCCGTACCGTACGGGGCGACGGAGGAAGGGACCGCGATGGCCGGACTGCGCCTGGGACCACTGCTGAGGTACGCCGACGGCACCTCCGCGACCGTCTGGGTCGAGACGAGCCGCCCGTGCACGGCCGAGGTGCGCTGCGCGGACGGCACCGGCGGAACCGCCCGCACCTTCCAGATCGAGGGCCACCACTACGCCCTCGTCCCGGTCACCGGCCTGACGCCCGGCACGTCACCGCCGTACGAGGTGCTGCTCGACGGCACGCGCGCGTGGCCGCCCCCGGACTCCCGCTTCCCGCCCTCCGTCATCCGCGTCCCCGCCGGCGGCGGGGACCTGCGCGTCGCCTTCGGCTCCTGCCGCTGGGCCGCCCCGCCGGCCGACGGCAAGGGCGCGATCGGCCCGGACGCGCTCGACACGCTGGCCGCGCGGATCGCCGCCGACCCCGAGGGCGAGCGCCCCGACGTCCTGCTCCTGCTCGGCGACCAGGTCTACGCCGACGAGACCTCCGAGGCGACCCGGCGCTGGATCTCCGCCCGCCGGGGCCTGGCCGACCCCCCGGGCGGGCAGGTCGCCGACTACGAGGAGTACACCCGGCTCTACCGCGAGTCCTGGCTCGACCCGGAGGTGCGCTGGCTGCTGTCCACCGTGCCCAGCTGCATGATCTTCGACGACCACGACGTCGTCGACGACTGGAACACCTCCGCCGCCTGGCTCGCCGACATGCGGGCCACCGGCTGGTGGCAGGAGCGGCTGCTCAGCGGACTGATGTCGTACTGGGTGCACCAGCACCTGGGCAACCTCTCCCCGGTCGAGCTGGCCGCCGACCCGGTCTACGCCGCCGTACGGGCCACCCCCGACGGCACCGACGCCCTGCGCGCCTTCGCCGCGCGGGCCGACCGCGATCCGGCGTCGGTCCGCTGGAGCTACCGGCGCGACTTCGGCCGGGTGCGGGTACTGATGGTGGACTCGCGGGCCGGCCGGGTGCTGCGGGAGGACAGCCGGGCGATGCTCGATCCGGAGGAGGCCGCGTGGCTGCGCGCACAGGCGCTGGAGGATCGGGACTCCTGCGACCACCTGCTCATCGGCACCTCACTGCCCTGGCTGCTTCCGCACCTCGTGCACGATCTGGAGGCCTGGGACGCGGCGCTGTGCCGGGGTGAGCGAGGTGTGCGCTGGGCGCGGTTCGGGGAGCGGCTGCGGCGGGGCGCCGACCTGGAGCACTGGGCGGCGTTCCCGGCGTCCTTCGCGGCGCTGGCCGAACTGGTCGCCGAGGCGGGATCCGGGCCGGGGGCGCCCGCGACCGTCCTCGTCCTGTCCGGTGACGTGCACCACGCGTACGTGGCCGAGCCGCGGTGGCCGTCGCGGTCCGTGGACGCGCGGGTGCTGCAGCTCACCTGCTCGCCCGTCCACAACTCCGTGCCCCTGTCGATCCGGCTCGGCTTCCGCTTCGGCTGGAGCGCGGCGGCACGTGCCCTGGGCCGCAGGTTCGCCCGGCACGGGCGGTGCGCCGAGCCGCCGGTCCGCTGGAGGCGGACGGGCGGGCCGTGGTTCGGCAACCAGCTGATGACGCTGACGCTGCGCGGGCGTTCGGCCCGGCTGCGACTGGAGCGGGCGCGGACGGCGGGGGACGGGCGGCCGCGGCTGGAGACGGTCGCGGAGTCCGAACCGGCCCCGTGACCGCGAGCAGGCCCGATGACCGCGAGCAGGCTCCATGACCGCAAGTCGGTCCCACGACCGAACGTATGACCCCCGGTGAAACTCCTGTCACACTCCCGGCGTACGCTGTATGGCTGTTGAGGCCGCTCCTGCCGCTCCCCCGCGACGTCGCGGCACGGTCGGCGGTCCACGGGGGATGACAGGGGGAGTCTTCGGTGCTGGAGAGTCTGGCGCGGGTGGGGTCGCTCACCGGCAGTCCATGGATCTATGTCGTGGTGGCCGCGTCCGTCCTGCTGGACGTGTTCCTGCCGGTGCTGCCCAGCGGCGTGCTGATCGTGACGGCCGCCACGGCGGCGGCCGCGGGCACGGGCGCGGCGACGGGACACGTCCCGCAGAACGTGCCGGACATCCTCGCGCTGATCCTGTGCGCGGCCACGGCGTCGGTGCTGGGCGACCTCTTCGCCTACCGGCTGGCCCGGCGCGGCGGCGAGCGGCTGGACCGCGCGATCTCGCGGTCGCGGCGGCTGAGCAGGGCGCAGGAGCGGCTCGGGGAGGCCCTGTCCCGGGGCGGCGGCACGCTGGTGATCCTCGCCCGCTTCGCCCCGGCCGGCCGCTCGGTGGTCTCCTTCAGCGCCGGCGCCACGCACCGCCGCGTCCGGGAGTTCCTCCCCTGGTCCGCCCTGGCCGGTCTGTCCTGGGCCGCCTACAGCGCGGCCCTCGGCTACTTCGGCACCCGGTGGCTGGGTGCGGCGTGGCTGGCCACAGGTGTGTCGGTGGCGGCGCTGTTCGCGGCGGGGGCGGGGGCGGCGTACCTGATGCGGCGCGCGCCGCAGCCGGCGGAGGCGTAGGGGAAGCCGCCGCGCCGGACGGTCACCCCGCCTCGCGCGCGGCCTGCCCCCGCACCTCCAGCCCCGCCAGCAACTCCCGCGTGGCCTGGGCGATCACGTCCACCGCGTGGTCGAACACCTCGCGGTTGTGCGCGGCCGGCGCCCGGAACCCCGAGACCTTCCGCACGAACTGCAGCGCGGCGGCCCGCACCTCTTCCTCCGTCGCCTCCTCGGGCAACGCGGGCGGACGCAGCGTCTTGATACTCCGGCACATGCCACCAGTCTCGGCACGCCCCGCACGCCCCGCAAGCACCCTCGGGCACGACGGCTCAATCCTCCAGGTCAACCCGCCAGTCGTTGGACGTGATCGGGTGGCCCTTCGGGTACTCGAAGTCGACCGGTCCGAGCAGCGTGAACCCGGCGCGGCGGCACACCGCGTTCGAGGCGGCGTGCTCCACCTTCGGGAACGCGTGCAGATACCGGTGCCCGCCGGCGGCCCGCGCCTCGGCCACGACGGCCCGCGCCGCCCGCACCGCCAGCCCCCGCCCCTGGAACGCGGGCGACACCGCCCACCCGGTCTCCCACACGGTCCCGCCGCGCCAGGCCTGCTCCCAGAACCCGATCGCCCCCACGGTCCCGCCGCCGTCCGCGAGCACCACCCGGTACATCCGCCCCGACTCCAGGCCGAGGTACCGCCGGTGTCGTGCGGCGAGCTGGTCCTCGCTCTCCGGACCGCCCAAGTGCGCTGTCATCTCGGGGCTGTTGTGCAGCCGCAGCAGCCAGAGGTCGTCCTCGCCCCACGGCTCCAGCCGCACCCGGTTCGCATCCGTGTCATCCATGGCGGCCACCGTAGGGCAGGGTACTGACAACGGGCGGCGGCGCACGGCGAACACCGTCCCGTGCCGTCGGAGTTCGAGCGGCGTGGACCGCTGAGGATCACGGACGCCGTGCCAGGAAGACGAACTCCCTTCCCGGCCGGTCAGGCGCGTCGCGCACTTCCTCCACCACATAGCCGTGCGCGGCCAGGTCCTCCTCCACCTCTTCCCGCTCCCGGAAACGCAACGTCGAATCCGACGTCAGCACCTGTCCGTCCGTGGCGAACACGTAGGTCCGACGGAACGTCACCAGAGGCCAACCCACCTCGACCAGCTGGACCCAGGTCTCGACGGAGCCGACGCCCGGGATCTCCGTCACACGGTGGGAGATCTCGCGGGTCCACTCCTCCCAGGCACGTCCGGCCGGATCCCGGGTCTCGAAGACCAGGTGCCCGCCGGGCCGCAGCGCCTCGTAGGCTCCCCGCAGCGTCCTCCGCCATGTCTGCGGATCGACGATCGCCTGGGCGACGTTCGCCGTCATCGTCGCGAGGTCGACCCGCAGGGGCGGCAGGGCCGTGGCATCACCACGGATCCAGCGCACCCGCTCACTGCCCGGTTTGGTCCGGGCGACGTCGAGGGACGCCCGGGCGGGATCGACGCCGACGACCTCGATCCCGCGGTCGGCCAGCAGGAGCGCGAACACACCTGTCCCGCAGCCGATGTCCAGCACTCGACTCGCCCCGAACTCCTCCGCCATCCGGACGTATGCGTCGAGATCGCCGCGATCGGGGTCGAGCGGGTCGTAGATCGCGGCGAGCCGTGGATGCCCGAAGCACTCGTCAGCCATGCCGCTGAACGTATGCGGAGCCGGGCCGCCGCCGGAAGACCGGGACCGGTGAACTCCTCGAACCGGTCCAGGACTTGCGGGCCGAGCCGGCAACCGTACGCTCGACGAGCGGCCGGGAACCCCGCTCCGTCCTACCCGATGAGGCCGAGCCAGTGGCGGTACACCGAGGCGAAGGGTTCGACGCCGTCACCATCGCGACGGACCGCCTCCAGCAACCACTCGCAGGTGTGCCGGGCCCTGCCGCTGACGCTGTCGGGACAGCCGTGGCGAACCCGGTGTTCGGCGAACTCGTCCTCGTCCTTGATGCGGGCCTCGCCGCCACGGGGCCGCACGACGTCGAGATCGAGGTCCACCCTGCGCAGGACGGTCCCGTCCGCATTCCACTCGGGCACCGTGCACACGTCGCAGTACATCTCGGGACCCGGGTCCACACAGAACGTGGCCGTCCACCACTCACCGCGCGGGACCGCCATCACGTACGCGAACCGGTTCGTCCAGCCGCCCGTGGCCGAAGCGACGGGAACACCTTGCGCCGTGCCCAACCACACGCCGTGCTCGTCCTCGCCGAGACGGGTGGCGTTCCACCGCGCGCTCAGGCTGCCGTCGTACTTCCGCACGTCGACCAGCACGGAGGTGCCCTCTGCGGTCATGCCGAGACGCCAGCCCGCCGGCGCCGACCCGGGAACCCCGCCCGACTCGTCGTCCTCCGCCGGTACAGGACAAACGTACTTCGAACGCGTGAACCCATCGAAGCAAGTCGCAACCCAAATTCGAACAGGCGTAGCATTGCCGCGTGGCTACACCCTACGACTTCCCGAGCGACCTCCTCGCCGGTCAGGAGGAGCTGCGTCAGGTCCGGGCCGAGCTGGCAGCCCTGTTCAAGCGGCTGCCCTGGTCGGTCGAGCCGCTGGACGGGTTCAGCGACGACACCGGCTGGCGCAAGGTGGAGCGGCCGGCCTCGCCGGGGTGGACGGCCGACGAGCAGGCCGAGGTCGAAAAGCTGCGGCGACGCGAGCACGAACTCGCGGTGTTCGTCACCACGCACCGCTACTGGTCCGAACTCACCGGCCCGGACGGCGTCGCCGCCCGCAGCCGCCTGAAGCACACCCACGGGGCCCAGCGGGACGAGGACGCCTGATGCGCGCGACGGGTTTGCGGGACAGTGCCCCTGACAAGGTAGGCTGTCGACTCGTCGCGGGTGCGTAGCTCAGTGGTAGAGCGCCTGCCTTACAAGCAGGATGTCGGCGGTTCGAAACCGTCCGCGCCCACCATATGCAGGACACGAACGAGGCCCAGGCCGACGGATGACACCGGCGGCCCGGGCCTTCGCCTTGTCCGGGGGCCGGTGCTGCGGGGGTTTTCCCCACCGTGGATCCGGTAGCGGGCCGGATTCAGTGGGCCGGTGCTTCTCCGTACGGTCGGGGCAGAGCCGCAGGAGCTCGCCGTCCGCGTTCCAGGGGGAGATCGCCGTGTCCCGTACCGTTCCCGCCCGCGTCGCCGCCCTCGGCGGTGCCGTCGTGGTTCTGCTCGCCACGGTCACCGGCTGTGGGGGCTCCGCGGAGGACGACAAGGATCCCGAGCACCGTACCTTCGCCCTGCGCGGACACACGCTGACCGTCGACTCCGGCGACTCGGCGCTGGAGATCGTCGCCGCCGACGCGTACGAGGCGGGGAGTGTCCGGGTCACGCGGTGGTTCAAGGGATCGGTGCTGGTGGGCCAGGATCCCCGGGTGACCTGGGAGATGAAGGACGACGACCGGCTGGTGCTGCGGATGAAGTGTTCCGGGTTCGTCGCCGACTGCTCCGCCAAGCACCGCGTCGAGGTCCCGCGCGGGATCGCCGTGAAGGTCGAGGCCGACGACGGCAGCGTGCGGGCGCGTGGGTTCAGGGACGCGCTGAGCATTCGTACGGACGACGGGTCCGTGCACGTCACCGACACCACCGGGCCGCTGGAGCTGAGGGCCGACGACGGCTCGGTGCGGGCGGAGGTGTCCTCGCGGCGGGTGCGGGCCGGCACCGACGACGGGTCGGTCCGCCTGGAACTGGGCGCCGTGCCGGACCGGGTGGACGCGAGTTCCGGCGACGGCTCCGTCGGCATCACGCTGCCGCACGCCGCGTACCGGGTGACGGCGAGGAGCGGCGACGGCTCCGTGGACGTGTCCGTGCCGCGTGACGACTCCAGCCCCCACGTGGTGTCCGCGACCACCGACGACGGAAGCATCACAGTTCGTACGGCGGGCTGACCGGCTCGTGTGTTCGTCGTCCACGGGTGGGACAATGGCCCCACGGACGGCGGATCACAGCACGGGAGAGGGATGTGGCGGCCACACCGGCGACACCTGCACCACCGCACTCGCCGTATGCGCGGCCCCGGCCCCGGAGCGCCTGCCCGGCCCCGCCCCCGGCCTCTCCTTCGGCCTCTTCCCCGGTCACGGCCGTCCGGGACGTCCTCGTCCTGGTGGGCCTGCCCGTGCTCGCCGCGCTCGCGCTGCCCGCCGCCTTCGCCGGCGGCGGCACCCGGCGCTGGTTCGGCGGGCGGGCCGAGACCCAGCGGGCCGAGGCGCAGGCCGCCAAGGACGCCGCCGCGGCCGCCTTCTACGAGCTGGACACCGCCCAGCGCGACCTGCGGATCTCCATCGAGACGATCACGGCCGTCGACGACTCCCCCGCCGCCCGCCGCGCGGTCGCGGACTTCGAGGCGCTCGGGCAGCGCATCGACGAGGCCAGCCGGCGTTACATCGAGGCCGTCGACGCGCAGGACCTGGACCGGGACGACCTGGAGGCCTCCGTCGCCTCCCGGGCGCGTGTGGACCTGACCTATGCCAAGAACGAGCTGTACGGCGTCAAGCGGGAGCTGGATCGTTTCGCCGACGGTCTCGGGCCGCTGCTCGGCAAGGCCGAGACCCAACTGGCCCGCGTGGCCCCCGGGGTGGAGCGCGCCCGGCAGGCGCTGAGCGCCGCCGCCGGCGCGCTGGACAGCGCGCGGGGCTCGGGGCTCGGGGCGGACGACCTGGCCGCCCGGCTCGCCGCGCTCGCCCCCGAGCTGACCAGACTGAACCAGGGCGCGGGGCAGCACGGTGTGCAGCAGACACTGGAGCGTGCCGAGCGGGTGGCGCGGGAGGCCGAGGCGATCCGGGCGGAGGCCGTACGGCTGCCGGAGAGGGCCGCCGAGATCGACCGCCGGCTGGTGTCGCTGCGTACCCGCGCGCAGGCGCTGAGCACGCGCGCCGGGCAGGTGGAGCCGGTGCTCAGCGAGTTGCGGCGGCGGTTCACGGCCGCCTGCTGGCAGGACCTGCAGCCGGTGCCGGAGCAGGCCGCCGACAACGTCCGGCAGGCGGAGCTGAGGCTGAAGGACGCGCAGGCCGCGCGGGAGGCCCAGCGTTGGCCGGACGCGACCGCGCTGCTGTCGACGGTGCGGGCGCTGCTGAACACCACCGACGAGGCGGTCTCGGCGGCCGGGGACCGGCTGCGGCGGCTGAACGAGGTGCAGAAGGATCCGCAGGCGGAGATCGAGCGGACCCGGTTCGCGGTCCGGGACGCGCAGCGGCTGGCCATGGCGGACCGTACGACGCCGGATCCGCGGCACGCCCGTCCGCTGGACGATTCGGTGGCCCGGCTGGAGCGCGCGGTCGCCGCGCTGGAGGGCCGTCATCCGGACTACTGGCACTTCCTGACGGAGACCGAGGCGATCCGGCGGACGGTCGCCGACGTGGTCGCCCTGATCCGCGAGGAGCGGGGAGCCGGCCGCTGAGGGCCCGCTCCCCGCTCCCACGGGGTGTCCGCCGCACCCGGGCGGGTGCGGTGGGCGTGTCAGGTGCGGTAGGCGTAGTAGTACGCGTTCGGGTAGGACGCGATGATGCTCGCCACCGACCGGTTGTAGGTGTTGGTGGAGTGGTACGACAGGTACGGCACGCCCTGCGGGCTGCGGTAGCTGACGATCATGGTGTGGTCCTTGGACCCGTCCCGGTTGAAGTCCACCTGCAGCACGTCACCGACGTCCATCTGGTAGACGTTGGCGAGGCCGGTGACGCGCTGGGAGGACAGGGCGAACCAGGAGAACTCGTTCACGCCGATGAACGAGTGCGACTGGATCTCGGAGTTGCCGAACCACTTGGTGTGGTCGTACACGTAGCCCGGGACGTGCTTCCAGCCGCCCGCCTTCAGGGCCTGGCTGACGAAGTTGGTGCAGTCGCCGCCGGCGCCCGCCCCGTCGAAGCTCGGGTAGTCCTTGTTGTAGTTGCTCCAGTGCTTCGCCGCGTAGTCCGCCATGGCCTTGTAGTCGTAGCCGGAGGCGGAGAAGTTCTTCGGTGCGGCGGGCGGGTTCGTGGTGGTGGCCGAGCGGGTCGCCGCCGGCGGGTTGCCGCTGTTGGCGACGGTGGGCGCCGTGGTGGACGGGACCGGGGCCGGGGCCGTGGTCGACGGAACCGGGGCCGTGGTCGACGGGACCGGAGCCGTGGTCGACGGGACCGGAGCCGTGGTCGGCGCCTTGGTCGTCGGGACCGGGCTGGGCGCCTTGGTCGTCGGGACCGGGCTGGGCGCCTTGGTCGTCGGGATCGAGCTGGGCGCCTTGGTCGTCGGGACCGGGCTGGGCGCCTTGGTCGTCGGGATCGAGCTGGGCGCCTTGGTCGCCGGCGTGGCCGTGGGCGCCTTGGTCGACGGGGGCGCGGGGGGCTTCGGGACGACCGGCGGCTTGCGGACCTGGTTGACCGCTACGCCGTCGTCGGTGCCGTGGATGCCGGTCAGCTGCCAGTTGCCCTTGCTGTCGGCCTGGAACGTCAGTTCGTGGTGGGCCTGGAAGCCGGTGGTCTTCGGCTCGTTGCCGCGGATCTTGCGGTAGGTCAGGGTCGTGGTCTCGGTGACGGCGACCTTGGCCTGACGGCCCTTCACCTGCGTGGCGTCCAGCGTGACGTTGGTCCTCGCCCCGCTGTACTTCTCGCCCAGCTTGGCGAGGACCGCCTTGCGGCCGCGCAGCTGGGTCAGCGCGGTGTTCTCCTCGCGCGACTGCGTGCCGGACAGGCGGACCTTGCCGGAGAAGCCGGACGTCAGCCGGTGGTGCTTGCTGCCGTGCTTGCCCGCCGAGCTGTCGTCCACCAGGGCCTGCGTGCGGTCGGTGAAGACCGCGTCGGCCAGTTTCTGGAAGGTCGCCTTGGTGGCCGCGTCCACCGTCGGGTCGTTGGTGACGGCGGCGCCCGCGCTCCAGTTGGGCACCAGGGCCACGCCGGCGACCACCGAGGCGGCCGCCGCCGAGACTATGGTGACGCGGCGCCGCTTACGGCTCAGTTTTCTTGATTTCAATGATGTTCCCCTCTACGCCGGTACGCCTACCGGGCGACGGCATCTTCGCATGCCGTGTGTGACTCTCGTGAAGGGGGTGGCACTGAGCCAACCCCTGGGACACGGAACTCATTTGACGACCGATGACCAGTCGGGCGACTGGGCCGGGTCGAGGGAGCGCAGCTGTTGCAGCGTCTCCGGCTTCTGGACGTCCAGCCAGTCGGTGAGCTCCCTGAACGACACGCACTTGACGTCCTTCTTGGTGCAGATGTTCTTGATGATCCGCTCGACGGCCCTCATGTAGATGCCGCCGTTCCAGTCCTCGAAGTGGTTGCCGATGAACAGCGGCGCCCGGCTGCCGTAGTAGACCCGGTTGAAGCCGGCCATGTAGGTGTCGACGGTCTGCTGCTCCCACTCCGGGTGCTTGGCCGGGTCGCCCTGGGTCTCGCCGTTCGACTGGTTGTAGAGGAAGTTGAAGTCCATGGACAGGCCCTGGTACTTGCCGTCCTCGTACGGGAGCATCTGCAGCGGGAAGTCCCAGATGCCGTCCTTCTTGGTCGGCCAGATCTGGAAGTCGCCGGGAGAACTGGCGTCGTAGCGCCAGCCGTAGTCCTTGGCGGCCTTCAGCAGGTTGGGCTGGCCCTCCAGGCAGGGCGCGCGGCCGCCGGTGATCTCCTTGCGGACGTCGAAGGGCAGCGGCGGGACGTCGGTGAAGCCGGTGTTGGTCTTCCACTTCTCGACGAAGGAGTAGAACTGGTCGATCTCGCTCTTCCACTCCTCCACGCTCCAGTCGCCGCCGCCCTTGACTCCGCAGAAGTGGCCGTTGAAGTGGGTGCCGATCTCGTGGCCCTGTTCGTAGGCGAGGCGCAGCTGCTGCAGGGTGTCGCGGATGTGCTCGTCGGTGGCGTAGTCGATGGCGGCGGCGCCCGGCTTGTGCTGCGGCGGTTGGTAGAGGTGCTGCTTGGACTTGGGGAGGATGTAGACGCCCGTGAGGAAGAAGGTCATGTGGGCGTCGTACTCCTCGGCCAGTTTCCGGAAGTGCGAGAACAGGTAGTCGTCGCCCTCCAGGGCGCCGTCCCAGGAGAAGACGACGAACTGGGGCGGCTTCTCACCGGGCTTGAGCGGCTCGGGCTTCAGCACGCCCTTCTGCGGTCCGGTGTAGGAGGTGGAGCCGTCCCCGAGGACCTGGACCTTGCCGTCCCACTCGGGCTCCTGGCTCGGCTTGGCCGGGGGCGCCTTGGGGCCGGCACCGTTCCTGGAACCGTTCTTGGCGCCGGTGGACGCGATCGGTGCGGTGGAGTCGGGGCGGGTCAGGGCCAGGAAGCCCGCCACCACCGAGGCGACGACCAGCAGGGCGGCCAGGGTCAGGAACTCGGGGCGGGTGCTGCGGCGGCCCGCACGGGCCTTGCGACGGCGGCCGGTTGACTTCATGGACGGCTCATTCTGCGAGGGGGGTTCGGTGGGGGGCGGGAGCGGCCTGGTGGCCGGGGATCAGCCGAGTGGGCTCATGGCACCGGCCCAGATGGTGTAGGCGGCACTGTCGTCGGGCGTTCCGGCGACTCCCTCCAGCGGCAGCGGTTCGAGGCTCTTGGCCAGGTCCATGCGGTAGACGACGACGGCTGTGGACACCGACTTGGCGGTGCCGACGTACCAGGAGGCGGTGTCGTCCTCGGTGGTGCCGGCCTTGCCCGCCACCACGGCCTCGGCGGGTGCCTCGGTGGGGTGGGCGGTGCGGAAGGCGTCGCCGAGCGCCTGGGTGACCTCCTCGGCCACGCGCGGGCTCACCGCGCGTCGCGTGGCCGGGGTGTCGAGCTTCACGGAGGAGCCGTTGCGGGTGATGCGGCGCACCGAGTACGGCTCGGTGTGCGTGCCGCGGGCGGCGAAGGTGGCGTAGCCGCCGGCCATGCGGATCGCGCTCGGGGTGGAGTTGCCCAGGGACAGGGCGGGCACCTGCGGACCCATGCTGGAGGGGAGCAGTCCGGCCGCCAGGGCGGTCTGCTTCACCTTGTCCAGGCCGGTGTCCATGCCGAGTTGCATGAACGGCGTGTTGACGGACTCCGCGAGTGCCGTGCGCAGGGAGATCTGTCCCCAGGACTTCCCGTCGTCGTTGCGGGCGGACACCTTGCGGCCGCTGCGGTCCCAGTAGGGGCCTTCGGGGGTGGTGACGGGCACGTCGTCGTCGCCGTTGTAGAGGGTCTGCGGGGTGACCTGTTCCCTCGGGGCGTCGCGCTGTTTGACGACGCCGTGCTCGAGTCCGGCGGCGTAGACGAACGGCAGGAAGGCCGAACCGGCGGGCACGGTGGTGGCGTTGGACTCGTTGTAGCCCTGCTTGCGGTGGTCGGGGCCGCCGTGCACGGCGAGGATGCGGCCGTCGGCGGCGACGGAGGCGGCGCCGTAGTGCACGGTTCCGGCCGGGCCGGGGGTGGCCTTCTGCGCCTCCTTGCGGGCCTCGGTGACCGCGTCGGTGAGTTTGGCCTCCCGCTTGCGGTCGAAGGTCGTGTAGATCTGGTAGCCGCCCAGGTCGAACTCCTGGTCGGAGAGGTGCGCGGCCTTCTTGGCGTACTGCGACGCCAGTTCGACCAGGTAGTCGGTCTGCTGGCCGGTGTCGTAGAGCGGGTTGCGCTTGAGCGGCTCGGGGAAGGTCCGGTACTTGTCGCGTTCGGCCTTCGACAGCTTGCCGATCCTGACCATGCGGTCCAGGGTCCACTCCCAGCGCTCCACCGCGCGCCGGTGGTTGGCCTGGCTGAGGGTGGGGTCGTACAGGCCGGCGCCCTTGAGCAGGGAGGCGAGGAAGGCGGCCTCGCTCGCGTTCAGGTCGCCGACGTCCTTGCCGTAGTAGGCCTGGGCGGCGCGCTGGATGCCGTAGGTGCCGCGGCCGAACCAGCTGGTGTTGAGGTAGCCCTCGAGGATCTTGTCCTTGCTCATCTGGTTGTCGAGCTTGAGCGAGATCATCGCCTCGGTGAACTTGCGGCTGACGGTCTGGTCCTGCGACAGGTAGACGTTCTTGACGTACTGCTGGGTGATGGTGGAGCCGCCCTGGGTGTCGCCCTGGCCGACCGTGCGCAGCAGGGCGCGGGTGATGCCCGTGAAGGAGATGCCGGGGTCGCTGTAGAAGCTCTCGTTCTCGGCCGCGAGCACCGCCCAGCGGACGTCCTGGGGGATGTCCTTCAGCGGCATGGCCTGCCGCTGCACCCATCCGGTACGGGCCATGGGGGTGCCGTCGGACCAGAAGTAGACGTTGTCCTGCTGGGTGGCGTAGGTGTTCAGGTTCTGCGGGATGTCGGTCGCGGCGTAGGCGACGGCGAGGAAGGCCCCGGTCAGGCCGAAGGCCGCGAGCGCGGCGCCGAGCCACTGCCGCCAGGAGGGCAGCCAGCGGCGCCAGCCGGTGCGGCCCGGGCGCGGGTAGACCGGTTTGAGCTTGCGGGCGTACGGCGCGGCCACCGCGACGAGGGGGGCCAGGCGCCGGGTGAGCGGGGCGAGGGTGGGGCTGGAGCGCGGCTTGCGGCGGTCGGCGCGCCGGGTGGCCGGGTCGGCGGAGGGGGCGGTGGGATCGGACGGGTCGGGCGGATTGGGAGAGTTGGGCGTGAACGCACGCAACTGCATGGTTTCATGCGGTTGCTGTTCGGCCGCGTTCTGTTTCCGGAGGGTTTCGACGTTCAACTGCATGGTCTCGTCAGGCCGTTGTTGTTCAGCCGTGTTCTGTTTCCGGAGGGTGTCGACCTTCAACTGCATGGTCTCGTCAGGCCGTTGTTGTTCGGCCGCGTTCTGTTCCCGGAGGGTGTCGACCTTCAACTGCATGGTCTCGTCCGGTTTGCGCAGTGCGTCGACCTTCAGCTGGATCGTTTCGTCCGCACGGCGGCCCTCCTCCCTCGGAAGGCCTTCCCCCTGTCCTGCTTCGGTCACGACCGCGTCTCCCTCCGCACTCCGTGTTGCTCGCGCGGGTCGACACAGCTACCGCAACTGCGGCTGCCGTCCCCGTAGTTCGCAGCCGCTACGCGGCCCTCGCGGCAGTACAAAATTATCAGCCGTCTTTTCAAAACCTCCGCACAAGATCTGGACAGAAACCGCGACATAAGAAACAGACAGTTCTGTGCGTCCGGTCACTCCCGGATAACCTGGACGCATGCCTCGTTACGAGTACCGCTGCCGGAGCTGCGGCGACACCTTCGAACTGAGCCGTCCCATGGCGGAGTCGTCCGCCCCGGCGACCTGCCCCGCCGGGCACGGGGACACGGTCAAGCTGCTGTCCACGGTCGCGGTGGGAGGCTCGGCCGCGGCGCCGGCACCGGCGCCGCGGACCGGCTC
>NZ_JUJA01000163.1:176391-179164 GCF_001906585.1 Streptomyces kebangsaanensis
GGGGTGGGCCCGCCGGTTCTGTCCTACTGGGACGTCCGGGCCGCGGCCCTGATGAACTCGCGCGTGATCCGCTCCCCGGCGATCACCCCGCGCTCGGGCAGGGCGGTGATGCCGGGGGCCGTCCAGCCGGTGTCGGCGAGTTCGCCGTGGCCGGGCCGCCAGCCGCGGTCCACGGCCAGCAGCAGGTCGGCGTCCAGCAGCGAGTCGCCGGCGCCGAGGACGAGGTCGGCGCCGGTGCGGCGGGCGACCTCACGGACGGCCGCGCTCTTGGTGAGCGGCTTGGGGACGGCGTAGAGCTTGCGGCCCTGCAGGGAGACCGTCCAGCCCCGGTTCTCCGCCCAGACGGCGAGCTCCTTCACCCAGTCCCCTGGCAGGAGTTCACGCTCGACGACGAGGTAGGCGAACAGGTCCTCGGCGACGCGGTGCTTGCGCACCCAGGCCGGGTCGGCGGTCCGCAGCAGATGCTCCCGCACCTCGGTGAGCGGGGCGCACTCGCCGGCCACCCGGTCGGTGACCCGCCGGTGCCAGTCGGCGTCCGAGACGCCGTCCACCAGCAGGTGGCCGCCGTTGGCGCAGATGGCGTACTCCGGCGCCGGGCCCGGCAGGTTGATGCGCAGGTACTGCTTGCGGGTGCGGGTCGTGGTCGGCACGAACACCGCGGTGTCGGCGAGGTCGGTCAGCAGCCGGGCCGCCGTCTCGGTCATGTAGGACAGCGGCCTGCTCTCGTGCACCTCCACGCACAGCAGCCGCGGCGCCCGCGCGTCCGGCATGGTCAGCGCCAGGGCGGCGGAGGAGTAGATGAGCGTACGGTCCAGGTCGCTCGCCACCAGCACCGGCATCAGCGGGTCACCGCCCTGCCGTCGGCGCCGGTCGCCCCGCGCGTGTAGCGGGGATGGATCAGCCCCACGCAGCTGTACGGCAGTTCGCCGACCTCCTCGACCGGGACCCCTCTCTGCTCGGCCAGCAGGCGTACGTGGTCCAGGTCGGCGCCGCCCCCGGGCCGCGCCAGGATCTTCCACGGCACCCGGCGCAGCAGCACGCGCGTGGTCTCGCCCACGCCCGGCTTGACGAGGTTCACGTCGTGGATGCCGTACTCCTCGCTGATCCGCTCGACGGCCGCCCAGCCCTCCCAGGTGGGGGCGCGGTCGGCGGACAGCAGTTCCTTGACCGCGGTGCCGACGGCGTCCGTGACCTCGGTGAAGCGGGCGGTGACGGCGTCGAGGAAGACGTTCGAGAGGTCGGCGTGGGCGAGTTCGCGGTAGAACTTCGCGCCGTGGAAGTCGTGCGGGCCGACCAGGTCCGCGCGCAGGACGGTGCGTGAGATCAGGCCGGAGACGGTGGAGTTGAGGCAGGCGGAGGGGATGAGGAAGTCCTCCCGGGTGCCGTACGTGCGCACGCACGAGCCGGGGTCGGCCAGCACCGCGATCTCCGGGTCGAACCCGCCGACGCCCTCGCGCTCCTCGAACTCCCGTATCGCCTGTATGAGTTCGCGGGTGATGGCGCCCTTGCCGGTCCAGCCGTCGACGAAGACGACGTCGACGGGGTCGTGGTGGGCGGCCAGCCAGCGCAGCGCGTTGGCGTCGATGCCGCGGCCGCGCACGATCGACACTGCGTAGTGCGGCAGGTCCAGGCCGTGCCGGAACCGGGCCCAGCGGCGCATCAGCACGCCGACCGGGGTGCCGGCCCGGGCGAGCGAGACGAGGACGGGCCTCGGCGTCCGCTCGGCGAGGACCGTCTCGGTGACCACGCCGACGGCCTGGGCGATCCGCGCGGCGGAGGCCGTCAGGGCCGCGTGGAACAGCTCCTGGTACTGCTCGCTCGGCTGGTACTCCACCGGCAGCGACTCCGCGTAGTGCGCGCCGCCGCTCTGGATCGCCTCCTCGCGCTCCTCGGTCGGCGCCTCCAGCGTCACGTCCGACAGGTCCTGCAGCAGCCAGCCGACCTCGTCGGGCGCGTAGGAGGAGAAGGCGGGGCCGCGGAGGGGCTCGGGCAGCATCGGGGGCCTTTCGGGGACGTACGAGGGCACGACCGCGAGCAGGACGTGCGGGGTGTGTGCGGCGAGCCGGGCCAGCAGGCCGGTGGGCGCGCGCAGTTCGGGGGTGTCGGCCACGGAGTCGACGACGGCGACCACGGCGTCGAAGCCGCCGCCGGCCACGTTGTAGGCGTAGCGCTCGCCGGGGCCGTCGGCCGGGTCGTCGTGCGCGTCGAAGACCAGCCGGGTGCGGATCGCGTAGCCGGGGTCGTCCACGGCCAGCACGGGCGAGCGGGTGGTGGTGGAGTACCGCACCTCGGCCGCCACGAGCCGCTCGACCTCCCGGGCCAGCCTGAGCGGCGCGTACATCAGCTCCTCGAACCCGAGCACGAGCACCCGCCGCGCCCCTCCGGGCAGCGCCTCGGCCACCCGGGCGGCCATGCCGGGCAGCGCCCGCTCCAGCCGCTCCCGGTGACCGGGCGTGAAACCGTGTCGCCCCCCGTCGGGCACGCCCCGCGGCCAGCCCAGATCGACCCGCGCGACCCGGCCGCGGACGCGCTGCCCCGGAACGGCCGGCTCCGCCCGGCCCGGCGCGTCCGCCGGCGTCTCCGGCCGCGCGGACACCGCTGCCCCCGACGCCCTGCCCCCGGCCCCGGGCGCCTCCGGCCCCGTCCCGGCCGGCACGGCCTCCGGTGCGGCCCCGCACCGTGCCGCCCCGGCCGGCTCCGCCGGGCCGGGCACATCCGCCGTCGGCTCCGCCCGCTCCGGTACCGCCGGGCCGGCCTCGGCCGGCCCGGCCTC
>NZ_JUJA01000163.1:179182-253617 GCF_001906585.1 Streptomyces kebangsaanensis
AGGACGTCCGCCGGGAGGCGGACCGTGCCCGAGGCCGTGGCGAGCAGGTCGACACGGGCCCCGATCTCGTGGGCGAAGCCGGTCAGGCGGGCGGCGTCGGCGGGGGCGCGCGTGTCGACCAGGGCCACGACGACGTACCGCTCGCGCGGGTAGCGGGCGTGCAGGGCGCGGATGGTGTTCAGGACCGTGTTGCCGGTGGAGAACTCGTCGTCCACCAGGACCAGCGGGCCCTGGGAGGCCAGCAGGGCCGGGTCCTCGGGCAGCAGGAGGTGGGAGGTGGCGTGCGAGTGGGACTCCTCGAAGCCGCCCGCCGGGGCGACGCCGGGGACGGGTCGGCGCGTGGAGTGGAGGTACGGCGCGTCACCCAGGCCGTCGGCGACCGAGTGGCCGAGGCCGGTCGCGGTCTCCGCGTAGCCGAGGACGACCGCCCGGCGGGCCTCCTCCTCGCCCAGCAGGTCCCGTACCCGGCGGCCCAGGGCGAACCCGTGGCCGTACACCACCGACGGCGACTGCGGCACGTGCTTGCCCAGCACGTTGGACACCAGCAGATGCGCCCTCCTGGGGTTGCGGCGCAGCGCGAGCCCCAGCAGGCCCGTCAGCCCGTCGTCGCCCACCAGCTCGACCCCGAGCCGCTCGGCGACCCAGGTGCCGGACCAGACCCCGTCGTTCACTGCCTTGTTCATGCGTTCCTTGTCACGAGCCCTCGTAATGAACGGTGCGGTCAGTCGGGAACGGCGGCGGCGAGCAGCTCCACGAAGCCGACGTCCTCCCGGGCGACGCCGAAGACCTCGGCGCGCAGCAGGGTCCGCTCGGCCCACGCGCGGTGCGGCTTCACCTCGTTCATCTTGTTCGTGTACGCCGACCTCAGCACACCCCCGCCGCAGCGCTCCGGCCGCAGGATGTCCGCCGCGTCGCTGAACTCCTCGTGGCTGACCACCGACAGCGCGTGCACGGGCAGGACGTGGGAGGGGTGGATGCAGGTCTTGCCGAGCAGCCCGTTGGCGTGGTCCAGGGAGATCTCCCGCAGCAGCCCGTCCATCGCGTGCGCGATCAGTCTCTCGCGCAGCTCGACCGCCTGCACCTCCAGGAAGGGGCTCTGCCGCAGCTGCGGTTTGAACATGCGCTCCTGCACCCGGAAGTACTCCCACACCGGCCCGGTCACCGTGAACCCGGTGCCGTCGGCCCGCCCCAGCATGTTCACCACGTCGGCGATCACGGAGGCGACGACCTGGACGTCGTAGGCGGTCATGTCGGGGGCTCTGCGCAGTCCGTAGGAGGAGCAGAAGTCCGTCACGCCCAGGCGCAGCGCGAGCACCCGGTCCCGGTACTTGTCGACCGCGCGGAAGATCCCCTCCAGGGTCTCCACCCTCGACTCCCGGTACAGCAGCTCGGGCGACTCCAGGACCGGCATGGCGAACAGCCGCCGCCCGCTCGCCGCCTCGGCGGCCTCCAGCGCCTCCAGGAACGGCATGCCCCGCTCCCCGGTGAACTTCGGCAGCACGAATCCGGACAGCAGCCGCACCGCGGGCCCGAGCCGCCGCACCAGGTCCGGTATCTGCTCGGGGAAGCGGACCCGGACGAACAGCAGGGGAATCTCGGCCCCGGGGTCCTCGGCCAGCTCGGTGAACTGCCGGACCAGGTTCTCCTCGCCGTGCTCCACGTCCGCGTCGTCGATCGAGTCCTCCAGGCACAGCACCATCGAGACCACACCGCGTCCGGCCTGCTTGACGACGTCCTCGGCGAGCCGGGGCCGGGTGGCCGGGCTGTAGAGCGTGGCGCCCAGGGCCGCGGAGAGCAGCCGGGCCGGGGAGTCGGCGGTGAAATCGCACGGTTCCTGATGGAAGAGACGCTGCCGCACCTCAGGACCGAGATGCCCGAAATGACGCATATAGCTCCCCCCGTGGCGACACTGGCGGCCTGTGAAGACTGTCAAAAGCTGGCCGGTAATAGTACGTACGAACTCCTGTCCAAAGTTCCCACCGGGGGTGAATTTCCCGCGACCCGGCCGTGTACGCGCCCCGCGTTGTCGTGACCAGGACGGAGAAGGCAGGATGACCGCATGACGCACGCGATGCTGAAGGGGTCGAACGTCCCGCTGGACGCCACCACGGTACGGGCCGTGGTGCGCTGGACGTCCGGGCAGGGGATCCCGGACGTGGACGCCTCGGCACTGCTCCTCGGCCCCGACGGCCGGGTGCGCTCCGACGAGGACTTCGTCTTCTACAACCAGCCCCGGCACCCCTCCGGGACGGTGTGGCGGCTCGGCAAGAAGCGGGTCGTCGAAGGCCTGACGGACAGCGTCCAGACCGACCTCGCCGGTGTCGACCCGGAGGTCACCCGGATTCTGCTGGTCGCCTCGGCGGACGGCGTCACGTTCGACCACGTACGCGCGCTGCGCATCCTGCTGTACGACGCGGCGGTCGCCGACGGGGAACCGCTGGCGTACTTCGACGTCAAGCCGGAGACCGGCCAGGAGACCGCGCTGATCTGCGGCGAGCTGTACCGGCGGGGGGAGGGCTGGAAGTTCCGGGCGCTCGGGGAGGGCTATTCGAACGGGCTGAAGGGCCTCGCGACCGACTTCGGCATCTCGGTGGACGAGTCGGAGGAGGCGGAGGGGACGCAGGGGGCGGCGCAGCCGCTGCCGCCGGAGCAGCCGGCACCTCCGGTGCCTCCCGTGCCTCCGGCGGCTTCCGCGGCGTACGGGTACCCGCCCCTGCCGGACCCGGAGTTCCGGCTGCCGCCGCAGGGGCCGCAGTTCATCGGACGGTGAACAGGTGCTCGGCGGTGCTCCGCGGGGGTGGGACAGCCGCAGGGGTCACCGGTCGGCCTTGGACTTGTAGCCCCTGCCCCACTGCAGTCCCCAGCCGTACAGGCGGTCCAGTTCCGACTGGAAGCCGTAGACGAACTTCACCTCGCGGCGGACGACCAGTTCGCCCTTGACGTTCTCGATGAGGACGACCGCGCAGGAGCGGGCCTGGGGGTGGCGCTCGTCCAGGCCGATCTCGATGCGGGGGCCGTTGCTCGGGTACATCGTGACGATCGCGTGGGTACGGTCGAAGGCCGGTGTCTGGTCGTAGATGTAGACGAAGACCAGCAGCCGTTTGATGGCGTCCCGGTGGTCGAGGTTGACGTAGATGGTCTCACCGGACCCCGACCCGAACCGGTCGTCACCACTGAGTTTGACGTACGGCGGCGCGTTCACGTCGCCGAGGAAGTTGCCGAGCGGCTGGACGACCCCCTTGGTGCCGTCGGTCAGCTCGTACATGCAGCCGAGGTCGAGGTCGACGTTGACCATGGACTGGCTGTGCCCGATCACCTCCGGCGGCCTGAGCGCCTTGAGGGGGTGCCGCAGCAGGCTCTGCCGGGCGGCGCCGCCGATGTCGGAGGTCCGCATCCGCCAGGTCAGGTTGATCCGCAGGTGCCCGGTGGCCGCGCCCTGCTTGGTCAGCGACACCTGGTGGTGCCGTTTGGTCAGCTCGATCGCGCTGGTCGCCGCGCTGCCCGAGTCGAACTCGGCCGCCCGCCCGCCCAGCAGGCCGTCGAAGAGCCTCATGTCCCGCACCGCCCCCAGTCCACCGCACACCGGCCCCGCACGCACGTACGCGTGTACGCCACGGGGCGGCCCCGAGGACCCGGCTCAAGACGCCGTCGTCCGCTCCGGCCGCCCCGCACAGAAGCGTTCCTCACCCAGAGGTCCGTCACACCCCCGAGGTGGTCACACCTGTGACGAAACCTCGCTCTTCCGGTCAGGTCCCGCCGCCGCCTCGGCCGCCGCGAGAGCGCGGTTGCGGCGTACGGAGGACCAGAAGGACCAGGCGATCAGGACCACGCCGACCAGGCCGGTGATGACCTCGTTGATCTCGTACTGGATGGTGACCATGAGGATCACGGCCAGCGCGCCGATCGCGTAGTGCGCGCCGTGCTCCAGGTAGACGTAGTCGTCGAGGGTGCCCTGACGGACCAGGTAGACCGTGAGCGAACGGACGTACATGGCGCCGATGCCGAGGCCGAGGGCCATCAGGATGATGTCGTTGGTGATGGCGAAGGCGCCGATCACGCCGTCGAAGGAGAAGGACGCGTCCAGCACCTCGAGGTAGAGGAACATGAAGAACGCGGCCTTGCCGGCCAGGGCGACGGCCGAGCGCTTCTTGCCGGTGCGCGCGGCCTCTTCCTCCTCCTCGTGCTCGCGCTCCTCCTCTTCCTCGAGCTTGTCCTCGAAGTAGCCGGAGAGGCCGCCGACGACCATGTACGTGATCAGACCGGCGATGCCGGCGATCAGCACCGTCTGGGCCTTGTCGACGTGGCCGCCGCCGTGCTGGTGGGCGTGGGTGGCGAAGGTGAAGGCGGAGATCAGCAGGACCACCAGGGCGATGCAGACCGACAGCATGTCGACCTTGCCCAGTTTGGCCAGCGGCCGCTCGATCCAGTGCAGCCACTTGATGTCCCGGTCCTCGAAGATGAAGTCCAGGAAGATCATCAGCAGGAACATGCCACCGAAGGCGGCGATCGCCGGGTGGGCGTCGGTCACCAGTTCCTGGTAGCGGTGCTTGTCGCTGAGCGCGAGATCGACGGCCTCGAGGGGCCCCATCTTGGCGCTGATGGCCACGATCACGACGGGGAAGACCAGCCGCATGCCGAAGACCGCGATGAGGATGCCGACCGTGAGGAAGATCCTCTGCCAGAAGGCGTTCATCTTCTTCAGGATTCCGGCGTTGACGACCGCGTTGTCGAAGGACAGCGAGATCTCGAGGATGGACAGGATCGCCACGATCCCGAAAGCGGTCCACCCCCCGAAGAAGAACGCTGCGACCAGGCCGAGCGCGGTCACCGCGAACGACCAGCCGAAGGTTTTCAGAAGCACTGGCTACCCAATCCGTATCTGTACGGGATTCCTACGGGTCTCCCCCGCGCCGCACGTGGCTTTACGAAACGTTGACTCCGAAGTCTAGAGCGATACCCCGCAGTCCGGACGCGTACCCCTGACCCACGGCCCGGAACTTCCATTCGCCCTGGTAGCGATAGAGCTCGCCGAAGATCATGGCCGTTTCCGTGCTGGCGTCCTCGCTCAGGTCGTAGCGCGCGAGCTCCTGTCCGTCGGCCTGGTTGACGACGCGGATGAAGGCGTTGGAGACCTGGCCGAAGGTCTGGCCGCGCTCGTCGGCCATGTGGATCGAGACGGGGAAGACGATCTTCTCGCACTGCGGCGGCACCTTGCCGAGGTCCACGAGGATCGACTCGTCGTCGCCCTCGCCCTCACCGGTGAGGTTGTCACCGGTGTGCTCGACCGAGCCGTCCGGGCTCTTGAGCTGGTTGTAGAACACGAACCACTCGTCGCCCAGCACCCGGTTGTTGCCGGCGCACAGCAGGGCGCTGGCGTCGAGGTCGAAGTCGGCTCCGGTGGTGGAGCGCGCGTCCCAGCCGAGCCCCACCATGACGTTGGTCAGGTTGGGTGCGGCCTTGGAGAGGGAGACGTTGCCTCCCTTGGCGAGCGTGACGCCCATGATGCTGGTCCTCCCCGAGGTGGTGCCGATGTGGTTGTCCTGCACGTCCGGCGCCGCGCTGAAACGCGCGGCGCCGGACGGTCGGGATTGCTGCGGTCGTTCGGACCTGTGCTCAGACGTTCACGCCGAAGTCCTGGGCGATGCCGCGCAGGCCCGAGGCGTACCCCTGGCCGATGGCGCGGAACTTCCACTCCGCGCCGTGGCGGTAGAGCTCGCCGAAGACCATGGCCGTCTCGGTGGAGGCATCCTCGCTCAGGTCGTAGCGGGCGATCTCCGTACCGCCGGCCTGGTTCACCACGCGGATGTAGGCGTTGCGGACCTGGCCGAAGGACTGCTGGCGGTTCTCGGCGTCATAGATCGACACCGGGAAGACGATCTTGTCGACGTCGGCCGGGACGCCGGCGAGGTTCACCTTGATCACCTCGTCGTCGCCCTCGCCCTCACCGGTGAGGTTGTCACCGGTGTGCTCGACCGAGCCGTCCGGGCTCTTGAGGTTGTTGAAGAAGACGAAGTTCTGGTCGCTGCCGACCTTGCCCGAGTTGTTCAGCAGCAGCGCGCTGGCGTCGAGGTCGAAGTCGGTGCCGGTCGTGGTGCGGGCGTCCCAGCCCAGGCCGACGAGGACCGCGGTCAGGCCCGGGGCCTCCTTCGTCAGCGATACGTTGCCGCCCTTGCTGAGGCTGACTCCCACGAGTCCTCCATTGGTGTCCGGGGGCCGGGAGCCCCGTCGTGCATCGGATATGGGATCAACGACTCGATCCTAGTGACGGGTTCCCGGCCCATGCAGGCCCTGAAGCCGATGAATCACCGGTTTCGGGGCCCCCGGGTCGTCGGGTCCCCGGGTCACAGGGTGTCGAGCGCCTTCACGTACTCGTTCAGGTCACGCGCGTCCGGCAGGCCGTTGAGCACGGTCCACCGCACCACGCCCTCCTTGTCGATGATGAAGGTGCCGCGCACGGCGCAGCCCTTGTCCTCGTCGAAGACGCCGTAGGCGCGCGAAGCGTCGCCGTGCGGCCAGAAGTCGCTCAGCAGCGGGTACTCCAGGCCCTCCTGCTCGGCGAAGACGCGCAGGGTGTGGATGGAGTCGTTGGAGACGGCGAGCAGCTGGGTGTCGTCGTTGACGAACTTCGGCAGGTTGTCGCGCAGCGCGCACAGCTCGCCGGTGCACACGCCGGTGAAGGCGAACGGGTAGAAGAGCAGCACCACGTTCTTCTCGCCGCGGAAGTCGGACAGCTTCACGGTGCGGCCGTGGTTGTCCTTGAGCTCGAAGTCGGGTGCCTTGTCGCCGACCTGGATCGCCATCGTCCTGCTTCCCTTCGGTGGGACTGTTCGGGTGAGACCACCCTACGCAGTGATCACCGCAAGCCGCCGGACGGGCTGGACACAGGCCAGCCCGTCCGGCGCTTGAGTGGGGACGAGGCCGTTCGGGCCGGAGCGGGGTCCGGGGGCGCAGCCCCCGGGCCGGCCGCACCGGCCGACGGTCACCGGAGAGAAACGGTCACCGAGGGACGGTCACCGCTTCGACTTCGCCGCCTTCGGCGTCGCCAGACGGCTGCCGCTCCAGTCCTTGCCCACACTGACGCTCTTGCTCGCCGACAGACCCGCCGTGGTCGCGGCTTCAGAGATGTCGCTCGGCTCGACGTACCCCGTACGGCCGGTCTTCGGCGTGAGGAGCAGGATCGCGCCGCCCTCTTCGATGTACGCGGTGGCGTCCACCAGCGCATCCGTCAGGTCGCCGTCCTCGTCGCGGAACCACAGCACCACGGCGTCGGCCACGTCGTCGTAGTCCTCGTCCACGAGCTCGCTGCCGGTCGCCTCCTCGATGGCCTCGCGGAGCTCCTGGTCGACGTCGTCGTCGTAGCCGATCTCCTGGACCACCTGCCCGGGCTGGAAACCCAGCCTGCCGGCCGGGTTCGTCCGCTCCTCCGCGTGGTCCGCGGTCGCGCTCACGGGTTGCCTCCTGATGATGTTGCGATATGGGTCTTCTAGCCACGCGCGTGCGCGAAGCGTTGGCCGTAGTCCACACGGGCGGGCCGAATCGCGCAAGTACCCGGCGGTTCGGACCGTCGAAACGGTGACGATCCCGGCGGTGTCGCCGCAACTCCTGACACGGTATCGCGACCGGCGGCGACACACACCACGCCCTTCCGTCCGGTTTGCGTGTTCGGGAACCGCGCGCGGGCAGGAGACGCGGAGGGACGCGCTTGTTACCCCGGGGTAGAGATGACGTCCGGCTCGTGCGAGGTACACGATGGGGAGCGGTGCAGACACAGGCAGGCAAACCGACTGGAACCCAGGGAAACTCCAGAACAAGCCCAGAAACGTCCCAGATATGTCAGCCCTCTGACAGGTAAGGAACAGCGTGGCTTCCGGATCCGATCGAAACCCGATCATCATTGGCGGCCTTCCGAGTCAGGTTCCTGACTTCGATCCCGAGGAGACCCAGGAGTGGCTCGACTCGCTCGACGCCGCCGTCAAGGAGCGGGGCCGGGAGCGGGCCCGCTACCTCATGCTCCGGCTGATCGAGCGCGCCCGTGAGAAGCGTGTGGCCGTGCCCGAGATGCGCAGCTCGGACTACGTCAACACCATCCCCACCAAGAGCGAGCCGTTCTTCCCCGGCAACGAGGAGATCGAGCGCAAGATCCTCAACGCCACCCGCTGGAACGCCGCGGTGATGGTCTCCCGCGCCCAGCGCCCGGGCATCGGCGTCGGCGGCCACATCGCCACCTTCGCGTCCTCCGCCTCCCTCTACGACGTCGGCTTCAACCACTTCTTCCGCGGCAAGGACGACGGCCGCGGCGGCGACCAGGTCTTCTTCCAGGGGCACGCCTCACCGGGCATCTACGCGCGCGCGTACCTGCTGGACCGGCTCACCGAACAGCACCTGGACGGCTTCCGCCAGGAGAAGTCCAAGGCGCCCTACGGGCTGTCCAGCTACCCGCACCCGCGCTCGATGCCGGACTTCTGGGAGTTCCCGACCGTCTCCATGGGCCTCGGTCCGATCGGCGCGATCTTCCAGGCCCGGATGAACCGCTACATGCACGCGCGCGGGATCGCGGACACCTCCGACTCGCACGTGTGGGCGTTCCTCGGCGACGGCGAGATGGACGAGCCGGAGTCGATCGGCCAGCTGTCCATCGCCGCCCGTGAGGGCCTGGACAACCTGACCTTCGTGGTCAACTGCAACCTGCAGCGCCTGGACGGCCCGGTGCGCGGCAACGGCAAGATCATCCAGGAGCTGGAGTCCATCTTCCGCGGTGCCGGCTGGAACGTGATCAAGCTGATCTGGGACCGCTCCTGGGACCCGCTGCTGGCGCAGGACCGCGACGGCGTGCTCGTCAACAAGATGAACATCACGCCGGACGGCCAGTTCCAGACGTACGCCACCGAGTCCGGCGCGTACATCCGCGAGCACTTCTTCGGCGACGACCACCGGCTGCGCAAGATGGTCGAGCACATGACCGACCACCAGATCCTGATGCTGGGCCGCGGCGGTCACGACCACCGCAAGATCTACGCGGCGTACAAGGCGGCCCTGGAGCACAAGGGCCAGCCGACGGTCATCCTGGCCAAGACGGTCAAGGGCTGGACGCTCGGCCCGAACTTCGAGAGCCGCAACGCCACCCACCAGATGAAGAAGCTGACGGTCGAGGACCTCAAGCACTTCCGCGACCGCCTGCACCTGCCGATCTCCGACAAGGAGCTGGAGTCCGGCCCGCCGCCGTACTACCACCCGGGCCGCGACAGCGACGAGATCCAGTACATGCACGACCGCCGCAAGGGCTGCGGCGGCTACGTGCCGACCCGGGTCGTGCGCTCCGAGCCGCTGCGACTGCCGGACGACAGGACGTACGCGTTCGTGAAGAAGGGCTCGGGTCAGCAGGCCATCGCCACCACCATGGCCTTCGTCCGGCTCCTGAAGGACCTCATGCGGGACAAGGAGATCGGCAGGCGGTTCGTGCTGATCGCGCCCGACGAGTACCGCACCTTCGGCATGGACTCCTTCTTCCCGAGCGCGAAGATCTACAACCCGCTGGGCCAGCAGTACGAGGCGGTCGACCGCGATCTGCTGCTCGCCTACAAGGAGTCGCCGACCGGGCAGATGCTGCACGACGGCATCTCCGAGGCCGGCTGCACGGCCTCGCTGATCGCGGCGGGCTCCGCGTACGCCACGCACGGCGAGCCGCTGATCCCGGTGTACGTCTTCTACTCGATGTTCGGTTTCCAGCGCACCGGCGACCAGTTCTGGCAGATGGCCGACCAGCTGGCGCGCGGTTTCGTCCTGGGCGCGACCGCCGGCCGTACGACCCTGACCGGTGAGGGTCTGCAGCACGCCGACGGCCACTCGCAGCTGCTCGCCTCGACCAACCCGGCGTGCGTGGCGTACGACCCGGCGTACGCGTACGAGATCGCGCACATCGTGCAGGACGGCCTGCGCCGGATGTACGGCGGCGACGAGCAGTACCCGCACGGCGAGGACGTCTTCTACTACCTCACCGTCTACAACGAGCCGATCCAGCAGCCGGCCGAGCCGGCGGACGTGGACGCCGAGGGCATCCTCAAGGGGATCCACCGGATCGGCGAGGGCACCTCGGGCGAGATCCCGGCGCAGATCATGGCGTCGGGCGTGGCGGTGCCGTGGGCGCTCCAGGCGCAGAGGATCCTCGCCGAGGAGTGGAACGTCAGGGCCGACGTCTGGTCGGCGACCTCCTGGAACGAGCTGCGCCGCGAGGCCGTGGCGTGCGAGGAGCACAACCTGCTGCACCCGGAGGAGGAGCAGCGGGTGCCGTGGGTGACGCGGAAGCTGAGCGGTGCGGAGGGGCCGTTCGTGGCCGTCTCCGACTGGATGCGGTCGGTGCCGGACCAGATCGCGCGGTGGGTGCCGGGGACGTACCAGTCGCTGGGCGCCGACGGCTTCGGCTTCGCCGACACCCGGGGTGCGGCGCGGCGGTTCTTCCACATCGACGCGCAGTCGATCGTGGTGGCCGTGCTGACGGAGCTGGCCCGCGAGGGGAAGGTCGACCGCTCGGTCCTCAAGCAGGCCATCGACCGCTACCAGCTCCTCGACGTGACGGCGGCGCACCCGGGAGCGGCGGGCGGCGACGCGTAGGGCTGCTCCACGGGCGGCGGGGTCGCGGACCCCGCCGCCCGTGGCCGCGTCAGAACATGCCGTTGCCCCAGGTCGCCGCCCCGGCCAGCGCGACGATGGCCAGCAGCGTGTCGATGGCCCCCAGGACCAGGGCGACCAGAGCCGGCAGCGAGCGGTTGCCCGCCCAGCTGCGCCCCATCGCCAGCCAGCCGCAGACGACCGCCACCGGTCCGAGGATGATGCTCAGCACGAAGAATCCGGCGACCGCGCAGATGGTTCCGATGATTCCGAGCGTCGCACGGTCCGGCCCGGTCCGTGACCACGTCCGGCCACGTGACCGGGGGTACCCGCGCGCTCCGCGTCCGAAGCCAGCCATCATCAACTCCCTGAACCCGTCGTCGAGTTGGAGTTACCTTGGGTTCACGGATGCGGGTACCCCGGTTCCTTCCGTCGAAGCCGCCCGCGCGCCGCCCTCCCTCCAGCGGCGCGCCGCGGCCGCTCGCCCTCCACCCCCTGCGAAGGACTTGACCCACCGTCAGATGTGGCCGACCCCCGCGCCCGCCTCCGCGTTCTCCCCGCGCTTGGTGAGCAGCGCGACGAGAACGGCCACGGCCGCGATTCCGGCGGCGACGAGGGAGGCGAGGCTCATGCCGGAGATGAAGGTGTCGTGCGCGACGGAGGTGATCTTCGCGGTGATCTCCTCGGGCATTCCCTGCGACACCGGCGCCACGCCGACCTGGACCGCCTCGGAGGCCTGGTCCATCTGGGCGGGGGCGAGCGGCGGGAGGCCCGCGTCCCGCCAATTGCCGGGCAGGTCGTTCTTCACCTTGGAGGCCATCACGGCACCCAGCACGGCCGTGCCGAGGCTGCCGCCGATCTGCATGGCGGACTGCTGCAGTCCGCCGGCCACACCGGACAGCTCCAGGGGCGCGTTGCCGACGATGACCTCGGTGGCGCCGACCATGACGGGGGCGAGGCCGAGGCCGAGCACGGCGAACCAGAGCGACATGGTGGCGCTGCCCGTGTCCGTCTCCAGCGTGGACAGGCCGAACATGGCGAGCGCGGTGGCGGCCATGCCGCCGGCCAGCGGAACACGCGGACCCAGCTTGGTGATCATGAAGCCCGCGAGCGGGGAGGCGACGATCATCGCGCCGGTGAGCGGGAGGAGGTGCATGCCCGCGTCGACCGGCCTCATCCCGTGCACGTTCTGCAGGTAGAAGGTGACGAAGAACAGTCCGCCCATGAACGCGATGGCCATCAGGACCATGAGGACCACGCCCGCGGACAGCGGCACCGAGCGGAACAGCGCCGGCGGAATCAGCGGCTCCTTCACCTTCGTCTCCCAGAAGGCGAAGGAACCGAAGCCGATGAGGGACACGACGATGAACGTCCACGTCGTGCCGTCGCCCCAGCCCCAGTCCCCCGCCTTGATCAGGGCCCAGACCAGGCAGAACATGGCGGCCGAGAGCAGGACGATGCCGAGGACGTCGAAGGAGCGCGGCGCGTTCTCGGCACGGTGGTCGAGCAGGATCAGCACGCCCAGGACCAGGGCGAGGACGCCGACGGGCACGTTGATGAAGAACACCGACTGCCAGTTGACGTGCTCGACGAGGAAGCCGCCGAGGATCGGGCCGCCGGCGGTGGAGGCGCCGATGACCATGCCCCAGATGCCGATGGCCATGTTGAGCTTCTCGGCCGGGAAGATGGCCCGCAGCAGGCCGAGCGCGGCCGGCATCAGCAGCGCGCCGAACAGCCCCTGGAGGACCCGGAAGACGATGACCATGGCGATGGTGCTGGACAGCCCGATCGCCCCGGAGGCGGCCGCGAAGCCGGTCACGCCGATGAGGAAGGTCTGCCGGTGCCCGAAGCGGTCACCGAGCTTGCCCGCGGTGATCAGGGAGACCGCGAGGGCGAGGAAGTAGGCGTTGGTGATCCACTGGACGTCCGCGAGGCTGGCGCCCAGGTCCTTGGCGATGGCCGGGTTGGCGATGGCCACGATGGTCCCGTCGAGGGCCACCATCATGACCCCTACGGCGACGGTGACCAGGGTGGCCCACGGGTGCCCGCGCAGCCCCTTGGACGGCGCGGGCTTCGACGGGGCGGTCGAGGCGTTGTCCCCCGGCCCGGTCGATTCGATGGTGGTCTGACTAGTCATGGGTTCGAGGCTAATGACAGCCACTGACAATCGACAATCAGGTTCATCGGTCGGTCACCGACACGTCACTCCCTATAGGCTGGGCTGGGGAGACAGTGAGCAGTGCGGGGAAGGGGTCCGGAGAGTTCCATGAAGACGGCGGGGACCGCCGGGACGGCGCCACGGGCGGTGTCACGGCCGGGGCTGCGCGAGCGCAAGAAGCGGCGTACCAGGGACGCGCTGTTGCGGTCCGCGCTCGAACTGTTCACCACCCAGGGGTACGAACGGACGACGGTCGACGAGATCGCCGAGGCCGTCGACGTCTCCCAGCGCACCTTCTTCCGCTACTTCGGCGGCAAGGAGGACGCCGCCCTCGCCGTGCAGGAGATGGTGGAGGCGCACTTCGTCGACTCGCTGCGCGCCCGTCCGCCCGGGGAGCCCCCGCTGGAGGCGCTGCGCCGGGCGGTGCTGGAGGGCTGGGACACGATCAGCGACGCCGTCGTGACCGTCGTGCCCGTGGAGCTGTACCTGCGCATGTTCCGGGTGATCGAGTCGACACCGGTCCTGCTGGCCGCGCATCTGCGCCGCTCGGCCGAGACCGAGGAGCGGATCGCGCGCCTGCTCGCCGAGCGCGAGGGCCTGGACGTGGACGCCGATCCGCGGCCGCGGCTGGCGGTGGCCGTCTTCGGCGCGGTGATGCGGGTGACGAGCCGTCAGTGGAGCACGGGCGAGGACGCCGGCCCGGAGGCGATACGGGAACTCACCGCCGCGTACCTCGACCAGGTGGGCCCCGCGCTGACCGGGAACTGGCGTACGGCCCTCCGGCGTTGAACCGGGGACACCCCACCACTGCCGAACTCCCGTACACCTGAACCGCCTTGCACAGGCGTACGGACCGAAGCAACCCTCACGCCGCTCGAAACGTGATACCCGTCACTCGGTTAACGCGAGACCGTCTCGTTCTCCTAGTGTGTCCTCCCAGTGACTTCCTTCGACACCTCCCCGCAATTCAATGTCTGGCGCGCCCTGCTCGCGCTGGCCGTGGTCTTCGTGATGCTGGCCACCACCGGCTGGACCGCCCTGCGCGGCCAGCGCGGGACCACCGCCCTGCAGGCATCCCTGTCCGCATGGGAGCACGGCCGCCTGCACGGGCACCCGCTGCCCGCCCCGGACGCGGCCCCCGCCCTCCTCGGCCGCTTCTTCGCCTCGCTCACCGCGCAGGACCGCGGCCGGCTCGCCCACCGCTACCCGCTCGCGGTCGGCAACATGAACGGCGCCCCGGTCAAGCTGCGCTACCAGGCCAACCGCATCGCGCTCCGCCAGGCGCGCAAGGGCGAGCTGAGACGCATGCACGACAGCCGGCTCACCCCGGCCGGGCAGCAGGACGCCGGCCACCGTGTGCGCCAGTACACGACGCTGATGGCCAAGGACCGGCAGATCCTCGCCTTCGACCCCGGGGGCACCGGCCGCGTCGCCGAGGTCTTCGGCGACCTGCGCACGGCGGAGCGCATCTCCGTCGTCGTCCCCGGCGTCGACACCGACCTGTTCACCTTCCGGAGGACCTACCGCCCGTACTCGGCGCCGTACGGCATGGCGAAGTCGCTGTACGCGGCCGAGCGCGCGGCGGCCCCCGGCACGCGTACGGCCGTGATCGCCTGGGCCGACTACACCGCGCCCAGCGGGCTCGGCGTGGACGCGGCCACGGCGATGCGCGCCGAGGAGGGCGCCGTCCGGCTGAACAGGCTGCTGCGCGGGCTGCCCGGCACCTCGCCCGTCTCGCTGTTCTGCCACAGCTACGGCTCGGTGGTGTGCGGCGTCGCCGCGCGCGGGCTGCCGGACCGGGTGTCCGACCTGGCGGTGGCCGCCAGCCCCGGCATGCGCGTGCGCAGCGCCTCCCACCTGCACACCTCCGCACGGGTGTGGGCGATGCGGGACGCCACCGACTGGGTCCAGGACGTGCCGTACCTGGAGCTCGGCGGCCTCGGCCACGGCGCCGACCCGGTCTCCCCGGCGTTCGGGGCGCGGGTGCTGTCGGCACGGGGCGCGAAGGGCCACGCCGGGTACTTCGAGCCGGGCACCGACAGCCTGGCCAACTTCGCCGGGATCGGGGTTGGCGCATACGACTCGGTGCGGTGCGCCCATGCCGACGACAGGTGCCGGGTGGATTTGTCCGGTACGGCCGGGGCTGGACGCGCGTAGAGACAGCAGGAAGTGCGGTCTGCGCGGGGAGGGACGGAGAAGCTCGTGCCGCCTACGATGAGCCGCATGGGTGACGTACTGGCCGGATTTCACGCTGCCTGGGAGTTCGAGTCCGATTCCGTGCTCATCCGCTACGAACGGGGGATACGAACACCCAAGCTCTTCCAGGCACTCGGTGCCCGCCGGATTCCGCTGGCGGCGCTCGAGGGCGTGACGCTCGCCGCGGGCAGACGCGGCACGGTGGTCCTGCGCGCCGAGCCCAGGCCCGGCGCCGACCCGCTGGTGGACGCGGCCGACGGCCAGCTCGAGGAGGGCTGCGACCCGTACCGGCTGGTGCTGCCGGCCGAGCGGGGGACGCTCGCCGAGTACTACGCCGACGAACTGCGCGCACGCCTCACCGGGAGCGGCCCGGCCGACCGCCACCTGGTGGCGCCGCCCGCGGCACCGCTCCGGTTCAAGGCCTACGACGGGAAGGCGTCCTTCGACGGTACGGCGGTGCGCTTCCGGTGGTCGTGGACGGGGGCGTCCTCGGCCAAGTGGAAGGCCGGCGACCGGATCTTTCCCGTCACCGACCTGGGCGGGGTGGAGTGGCGCTCACCGGAACTCTTCGAGGGCCATCTGCGGCTGCTGCCGCGCGAGCCGGGCGCCGTGGCCACCGCCGCACCACCACCGCAGCCGGACCAGGATCCGGCCGCGGTGGTGTTCGGCCTCGGCTACGGCCCGGTCCACGAGTCCCTGCCGTTCGCGGCGGCCGTACTGGCCGCGGTCCGCTCGGCGAGCCCCCCGGCCCCGATCACGGTCCCGGCCCCGCGCCGCGACCCCGCGGACATCGCGGACCGGATCCGCCACCTGGGGGAACTCCACCAGGCGGGGTTGTTGACGGACGAGGAGTTCTCGGCGAAGAAGGCGCAACTGCTGGCGGAGCTGTAACGCCCTTTCCGTCGATGCGGGCGGCGGTGGTCCGGTCACGTGCGACTCGGACGGGGTGTGCCTCGTCGGTGTCCTCCTTCCGCTCGGTGGTCGGGCCGGGGAGAAGCAGGCGGAAGGTGCAGCCTTCGCCGGGGCGGGTGTCCAGTTCCAGACGTCCCCCGTGTGATTCGGCGATGGCCGCGGCGATGGCGAGTCCGAGGCCGGATCCGGGTTCGGTGTGCCGGCCGAGCGGTTCGGCCCGGTAGAAGCGGTCGAAGACATGGGCTGCCTCGTCGGCGCCGATGCCGGGGCCGTCGTCGGCGACCTCGATGACGCAGACGGGCGTGCCGGGCGCCGGCGGCGGGCCGGTGCTGGTGCGGTCGGGGCGGTCCGTGCCGTAGCCGTGTTCGCCGGTGCGAGCGGCGCCGACCCTGACCCGGACGCGGGCGCCGTCGGGGGTGTGGGTGCAGGCGTTGGACAGGAGGTTGCCGAGCACCTGGGCGAGTTGGTGGGGGTCGCCGGCCGTTTCGACGATGTCGAGGTCGCGCTCGTGGCCGCCGCAGCGGGTGGTGAGTGGTTCGAGGGCGATACCGCGCCGCGGGTGGCGGATGGCGGTGGTGGCGATGGCGTCGGCGGCCAGGGAGAGCAGGTCGACGGACTCGCGGTGCGGAAGGGGGGTGTCACCGAGTTTGGCGAGGAGGAAGAGGTCGTCGACCAGGCGGCTCATGCGCTCCGCGCTGTGGTTGATCAGGATGTGCGCTTCCTGCCGCCGCAGGTCGCTCATGTGGGGTTCGGCGAGGAGGAGTTCGGCGAAGCCCTGGATCGCCGTGAGGGGAGTGCGCAGTTCGTGACCGGCGTCCGCCATGAAGCGGCGCAGCTGCTGCTCGGAGTTCTCCGTGCGGTGCAGCGCGGTGCGCAGGCGGTCGAGCATCGTGTTCAGGGCCAGGCTCAGACGGCCGACCTCGGTGTCCGGGTCGGTGATGGGAACGTTGAGCTCCAGGGCGCCCTCGGTGATGCACTGGGCGGTCCGCTCCACGCGGGTGAGGGGGCGCAGACCCAGACGGACGGCGACGTTGCCCAGGACGACGACCCCGCCGGCGGCCGCGATGCCGAGGACGACGCTGAACCAGAGCAGTTTGGTGGTGGCGCCGTCGACGGTGTCCAGGGGAAGGGCGACGACGGCGTGCATGCGGTCGGCTCCCGGGTAGTGGATCACCCGCCAGCCGGATCCGGACGCGTCCTCGGACTCGACCGTGCTGGGCCGCCCCGCCGTCAGGTGCAGGTCGGCCGCCTTTTCCGGGAGTCGCGGGCCCGGACTGTCGCCGGTACCCAGGGAGGTGCGCAGCAGGTTTCCGTCCTGGCCGTAGAAGAAGACGCGGTAGTCCGAAGGCAGGGCGTTGTCCGCGCCGGGAGGCCGCAGGGTACCGCCCGCGGCGATGTCGCGGTGCATGTCGGCCGGGGGGCGGAAGTGGGTGAGCCTGTCGTCGACCTGAGCGGTGAGCCAGGTGCGCAGGACGGTCAGGCCGGCGATCTGGCACAGGACGACGGCGCAGGTCGCCAGCAGGCCGGCGGTCAGCACGAGACGGCTGCGCAGGGAGCGCGGGCGCAGTCGGCGCGGCCATCTCACCGTGCGGCCGTGTTCGTCTCGTCGCGCGGGAGCCGCAGGCAGTAGCCGACTCCGCGCACGGTGTGGATCAGCGCGGGCGGGTTGCGGTCGATCTTGCCCCGCAGGTTCTTGACGTAGGTGTCGACGATCCGGGTGTCGCCGGAGAAGTCGTACCGCCACACCTGCTGGAGGATCTCCGTCTTCTCCAGTACACGTTCGGGGTGGGACAGCAGACAGGCCAGGAGCCGGAACTCGGTCGGCGACAGCTTCAGGAGCCGGCCGGCGCGTCGTACCTCATGAGTGCGCTCGTCCAGGGTGAGGTCGGCGTAGCGCAGTGGGGGGCGGACGGCGGGAGCGGAGGCGGGGGCGCTGCTGCGGCGCAGGATGGCACGGATGCGCAGCAGCACCTCCTGGACGTGGAAGGGCTTGGTGACGTAGTCGTCGCCCCCCGAGCTCAGGCCGATGATGCGGTCCTCCACGCCGGTACGGGCGGTGAGGAACAGCACGGGGGTGTAGACGCCCTGGGCGCGCAGGTCGCGGGTGAGCTGGAAACCGTCGGTGTCGGGCAGCATGACGTCCAGCACGATCAGGTCGGGGCGGCGGTTGCCGGCCTCGAACATCGCCTCCTGCCCGTCGGCAGCGCTCGCCACGGTGTAGCCGGCCGCGCTGAGCGCGGAGGTGAGCAGGGTGCGGATGCTGGGGTCGTCCTCCACGACCAGGACGGTGTGCCGGGAAGCGGGCGTCCGCGCGGGGGTGTGTGGGTCGGTCACGTTCGGGCACCTCGGAGTACGGGCAGGAGGAGCCGCTGTGGGGGCGGTCCTGGTCGTGCGGTGCGATGGTAGCCAGGAACCCTGTGTACGAAAGGCGCACTTCCGGACCAGGCGGGCGGACCGGCATCCCGGGAGGCGTCCAGGGGGGTGGGGACGACCCGGGATGCCGGCGTTCTCAGCCGGTCACCTGCTTGTCCTTGGCGAGGGCCGAGGCACGGTCGGTGACGGTCTTCTCGAGCTTGGTGACGGCGGTGTCCAGTTCCTTGGAGTCGGCGCCCGCGGAGCGGGCCTGGTCCGCGACGGCCTGGAGGTCCTTGGCCGCCGTACCCGACTGGTAGAACTTCTGGTACAGCACTCGGTAGGCCTTCTTGTAGACGGCGTCGAACGCGTCGGACTCCAGGAACTTGGTCTTCAGGACATGACCCATGAGTCCGCCCTTGCCACCGGGCATGCCCTGGCCCGGATCGCCGCCCGCCGCCCCGCCGGGCATTCCTTCAGGCATCCCCTCAGGCATGCCGCCGGGCATCCCCTCAGGCATGCCCTGAGGCATCCCCTGAGGCATCCCCTGAGGCATCCCGTCAGGCATGTCGCCGCCCATGCCGCCGGGCATGCCGCCCATGCTGATGGAGTCGTCGGGCCCGGCCGTCGCGTCCCCGCTGAAGGTCAGGTTGTAGTCCCAGCCCAGAACGGAGAACTTCTTGGTGTCCAGGTCGTACCACAGCAGGTAGTTCTTGCCGGGACCGGCCATGTCGTCGAAGTTCAGCAGCAGGTTCTGCGTCGCGAGATAGGTGGCCAGCGAGTCGACGTCCACGTACGTGCCGAGGTCGCGGGCGAACTCCTCGTCCGAGGCCTTGTCGGCCCACCTGATGAGCTTCATCACCGGTTCGAGGTCCTGGCTGCCCTTCTTGTTGAGCTGCTTGAAGGAACGCTCGTAGTCCGTCGGATCGTCACCGCGGTAGGTGAAGCTGCCACCGGCCTTCGCCTTGTACAGCACCCCGTTACCGTCGGCGACACCCTCGGCGTAGTCGGTGTCGGGACTTTCGACCATGAGCCGCGTGACGGTGGGCCGGTTGTTCACCGTCAGCTTGGTGAAGGAGTACCGCTCGGCCTTCTGCCCGGTCTTCCGGATCAGCGACAGCGACAGCGCCTCGTTCAGCGGCACCTGGCTGTTGCTGCCGGGGCGCAGCGAGATCTCCCGCTCGCCCTGGTAGGCGCGGCCCTCGACGAACTCGTCGATCTTGACGAGCCAGGGCAGTTCCTCCGGCTTCTTCTCGGACAGGTCGTACTGCATCATCCCGCCCATGCCGCCGGCCCCGCCGGCTCCACCAGGAGCACCGGCACCACCGGCACCACCGGCCCCACCAGCTCCACCAGCTCCACCAGGAGCATCGGCACCACCGGCCCCACCGGCCCCACCAGGAGCACTGGCACCACCGGCCTCACCAGCTCCACCAGGAGCATCGGCACCACCAGCTCCACCGGCTCCACCAAGAGCACCGGCACCACCAGCTCCACCGGCACCACCAGCTCCACCGGCTCCACCGGCTCCACCAGCTCCACCGGCCGGAGCCCCCTGCGCGGCACCGGGCAGGCCGCGGCCGCCCCCGGGCATGCCCTTGTTGCCACGCAGTGACATCAGCGTGGAGTTGCCCTTGAGCCGGATCCCGACGTCGTTGAGATAGACCCCGTCGACGATGAGATCCGCCTTGATGTACTCCTTGGTCCCGTCGTCGCGGAACTCCTTCATCATTTTGTCGAAGTCGGTCTGCTTGTAGGTGAGTTGGACCGAGTGCGACACCGACGTGTCGTACAGGCCCACGGATCCCCCGACGTTCTCGGTGATGGGGTCCGCCTCGACCCGCGAGGACGACGTGACGTAGGGGGAGACCCGCGCGTCGCCCAGGAAGTAGACCATCGCGGCGAGCCCGACGCCCAGCGCCGCGGTCGGCTTCCAGTGGTGGCGCAACCGCACGGGCAGCCGGTCCCGCAGTCGGCGCCCGCGCCGCGCGGTGGTGCCGTCGGCCATCACAGGTCGGTGGTGTCGTAACCGGTCAGGACCGTCACCCGCTGTCCGGACGTCCGCTCCTGAAGGGCACTGACCAGGTCGCTGGGCTCGGCGCCCTTCTTCAGCCGCACCGTGTAGAAGATCTCGCTCAGCGCGCCGCCGCGGATCGTCTCCGTGCTCACCAGCTCGAACTCGCTGGTGTACTTGATCAGCACGTCACGGATCTGCGGCGTGTAGTCGTCACCGGCCGGGACCTGGACCTTGACGACCTGACGCTGCACGTTCAGCGCGAACCAGTTGAACTTGAACATCACGAGGACGACGGCGCAGATCACCACGGCGCCGACCGCGGCCAGCGTGTAGAAACGGGCACCGCAGGCCATGCCGATCGCCATGGCGAGGAAGACGAAGCCGACGTCCCTGGTCTCCTTGACCGCGTTCCTGAAACGGACCACGGACAACGCACCGACCAGTGAGAACGCGCGCGCCAGGTTCGATCCGACGACCAGCATGATCAGCGCGACGATCATACCGACGATGACCAGGGTCTGGACGTACGACTGGCTGTAGGAGACGTTGCGGTGCGTGTACCGGTACACGTAACCGATCAGCGTGGACAGGATGAACGACAGCGCCATCGCCGCCACGACGTCGGCCACGCTGAACGTGCCGCTCAGTTCCTGCAGATTGAGGTCGAAGTTCACTTTGCTCCTGCTTTCATCGGCGCGTCCTGCGCCGGCCGCTGCCGGTGCGGCTCTGCTTCAGTGGGGGTGGGTGGCGGGTAGTCCGCCTCGTTGACGTGGAAGACCGAGCGGGGGGCCAGACCGAACGCCTCGATGGACTGCACGTACTTCGAGACCCGTACGAGGTTGAGGTTGCGGCGCGCGGCCAGGTCGGTGATCCAGTGCGGGGTGCGCTCGTTGACCTTGATCTCCATGATCGACAGGTGCGGCGGGATCGTGAACCGGTTCTCCGGCGTCGTGGTGCCGAAGTGGAAGTCCCGGTCCCGGCCGCGGACACGGCGATCGAAGGTGACGCGCAGGCCGGTGTCCGCGTCACGGCCGACCAGCGCCTCGCGCTGGTAGCCGGTGATCGCGGTGGGCTGCAGGTTCAGCCGCACGACCAGTTCGAGGACCTCCTGGACGAAGGCGCTCTCCTTCGCCGAGTGCGGCACCATCTCCCGGTCGTCGCACAGCTGCCGCGCCACGCCGTAGGGAAGGGTGATGCGGCGCTTCTGCGTGACCCGGTTGACGCGCTGCTTGATCTCCACGCACACCGGCGACCCGTCGGTGACCCCGTCGAGGTCGCCGTAGTGGCGGATGCGCAGCTTGCGGCGGAACTTCAGCCCCTCGATCTTCTCCCAGTAGAAACGCAACTGAGGAGTGTCGTAGTACAGGCTCCACACGCCGTAGCCGCCGACCGGGCTGTGCAGGTCCCGGTCCATCCGCTCGGCCAGTTCGTCCCGGATCTGCGCCGCCTGTTCCACGGGGACCAGGTACTTCAGCTCGAACCGGTTGAACGCGTGCAGCCGGCTCGCCACATGCAACGGCTCCTCGCTCTCCTGCTCCCCGCTCTCGCCTGCTCGGGCCCGATCGACCCGGCCTTCGCGCGCCGCTGCCGCCTTCGACAGGAACACCATGCGCCTCCTTGCTCGTACGTTGCGGACCGACCGGCCACGCACACGCAACCAACGGCGCATGAGGAGCCCATGAGAATCACGGGTTGATTTCAGGAGTCCTGGAATTGGCGGGAAAGTGAACGCGGGTCAAAGTCCGCGGCCGGACATCACTGCTCCCGTTCCGCCCAAGTGAGGGACATGTCGGGATACCGGGTACCGGTCACCTCGGAGGCGATCGGCTCCGACAGCGCCAATTCCTCCTGCGTCAGGACGATCCGCGTCGCCGCCACGTTCTCCTCCACCCGGCTCGGCTTACGCGCTTACGCGCACCCGGGATCCGCACGACCGGCAGCCCGCGCACGGACGCCCGCCGCTGCACCCGGGCCGACGCGTTCTGCGCGAGCAAGGCGTCGTGGGCGGCGGCCACCGCCCGGAACGGCTTCAGCAGCGCCGTGTCGGCGGCCGCGTTCTCCCCCTGGAAGCGGGGAATGCCCCGGTCCGCCCTCGCCGAGCCGTACCGCGGGTTCCCGCCGTCGGTCACGGAGTGCCGCTGCTCTCCGCTTCGTGGTGGCGTCCGGCGTCCGCGTAGAAACCGATCTTGCGGTCCAGTACCGCGAGCGTGTCCTGGAGCTCGGCGATCCGGGCCAGGACGTCCCGGCGGGTCGCCTCCAGCAGCGCGTACCGCTCGCCGTACGTGCTCTCGCCCGCGCGCACCAGCTCCGCGTACCTGACCATGTCGGCGACCGGCATGCCGGTCAGCCGCAGCTTGCCGACGAGGTCGAGCCAGTCCAGGTCGCGGTTGGTGTAGCGGCGCTGGCCGGTGTGCGAGCGGTCCACGTGGGCCATCAGGCCGATCCGCTCGTACCAGCGCAGGGTGTGGGCCGTCAGCCCGGTGAGGGCGACGACCTCGCTGATCGTGTACCTGTCCTGCCCGTCGGGGCGCGGGTGCCGCCGGGGCCCGGCGGCGCAGAGGTCGGTACGGGTGGGGGCCCGCTCGGTCTCCTCGGTGGTCACGGCCGTGGTCTGCGTCACCGTCATGGCCCCCACGCTATGACCTTGGAGCGCGCTCCAGGCAAGCGAACCCGGCGGGGCGACCGGAAAAAGCGGGGGACGCGGGGCGGGTGCGGCGGCTAGCGTGCGCAGTCATGAGTCTCGTACGACGCGCTGAGCCCGAGGACGCCGCGGAAGTGCTGCGACTGCGGCAGGTGATGATCGACTCGGTGCCCGGTGCCGACACCTCCACCGACTGGCAGGCCGAGTCCCTGTCGACCCTCGAGGCCCGGCTCGCCGAGCCGGACGGGGACTCCGGGGACTTCGCGGCGTTCGTCGTGGACCACCCGGAGCGGCCGGGCGCGCTGGCCGCGCTGGTGGCCGGGACGCTCGAGTACCGGATCGGGCGGGCCGCCAATCCGCACGGGCGGGTCGGGTACGTCTTCAGTGTCGCGACCGATCCGGACGCCCGGCGCCGCGGGTACGCACGCGCGTGCATGGAGGCGCTGCTGGACTGGTTCCGGGAGCGGGGCGCGGCGCACGTCGACCTCAACGCGTCCGCCGAGGCCGAGCCGCTCTACGCCGGGCTGGGCTTCGTGCGCAAGCCGGACCCCTCGATGAGGTTGCGGCTGTGAGCCGCTTAGGCTCGATGCCATGTCGTTGAAGAGTCTGGCGTCGATCGAGAACTGGCCGGTCCCCACCGCCGCGGCGGGCGTGGTCCGCGCGGACGGCACGGTCGTGGGCACCCACGGCCCGACCGACCGGCGTTTCCCCCTCGCCTCGGTCACGAAGCCGCTGGCGGCCTACGCGGTGCTCGTGGCGTACGAGGAGGGCGCGATCGAGCTGGACGAACCGGCCGGCCCTCCCGGGGCGACCGTCCGCCACCTGCTGGCCCACACCTCGGGCCTGGCCTTCGACGAACACCGGGTGATGGCCCCGCCCGGCGAACGGCGGCTGTACTCCAACGCGGGCATCGAGCAGCTCGGCGACCACGTGGCGAAGGCGACGGACATCCCGTTCACCGAATACCTGCGCCAGGCGGTCCTGACCCCCCTGGGCATGACGCGGACGACCCTGGACGGCTCCCCGGCGAAGGACGCGGTCTCGACGGTCGACGACCTGCTCCGCTTCGCCGCCGAGATCCAGGCCCCGCGCCTGCTGGACCCCCGCACGGTCGCCGAGGCGATGACGGTCCAGTACCCCGGCACCAAGGGCGTCCTGCCGGGCTACGGCCACCAGAACCCCAACGACTGGGGCCTCGGCTTCGAGATCCGCGACTCCAAGTCCCCCCACTGGACCGGCACTTCCTCCTCCCCCCGCACCTTCGGCCACTTCGGCCAGTCCGGCACGTTCCTGTGGATCGACCCGGACGCGGGCGCGGCCTGCGTGGCCCTGACGGACCGCGCCTTCGGCCCGTGGGCGGTCGAGGCATGGCCGCTCTTCACGGACGCGGTACTGGCGGAACTCCGCTGACACCACCGGCCGGCACACCACCGGCCGGCCCCGGCCGCCCTCAGGCCGACCCGGCGCCGTCCTGCGCGAACAGGTCCTCCGCATGCGTGGCGTGAACCGCTCGCTGGGCCCAGGCCTTGAGCTGCTCGTGATCCGTACACGCCAGCACCCGCTCCCGGACGGCGTCCGACACCGGGATACCGCGCCACCCCAGAATGCTGAGCGTCATCTCGGCACTCTCCTCGACCCGCCCCTCTTCCCGGCCTTCCTCCCGTACCTGCTCGGCCACCGGGTGCCGGAAGAAGTAGTTGACCGGCATCATCAGCTCCTTCCAGATCTGCTTGGCCTGGACATCGACCAGGCGCGACTCGACGAACTACGCAAGCATTCCCGCGCTGTCGGTATCGGTGGCCACTGACCGTGGTCTCCGTTCGACAGTGTCACAATCCGGGTGCAGGCGGAGCTGTACTGACTCCGCCGACCATGCACTCGAACCAGACCGTCTTGCCGCGTCCGTCGGGGCGGACCGTGACCCCCCACCGGTCGGTGACGGCGGCCACGAGCACCAGCCCGCGCCCGCCGTTCGCGAGCGGATCGCCGCTCGCCCGTACCGGCAGCTCCGGGCAGTCGTCGGCGACCTCCACCCGTACCCCTCCGGGCTGGAGCAGGAAGCAGATACGACAGCGCCGACCAGGCACATGCCGTACGACGTTGGCGACCAGCTCGGTGAGCGCCAGCTCGGCGGCATCGGCCACACCGTCTAGCCCGGAGCCGGTGAGGTAGAGCCGCAGGATGCAGCGCAGGTGCCGGGCCGAGTGCTCGCCGACGGCGAACTCGGCGCGGTACTCACTGTCGATGTCCGCTCCGAGCGGACCAATTGCGTGATTCACGCCACAAGTCTGCGACTGTGCGCTTACGCTCCACTACGCAAAGAAACGAACGCCGTGAGGCGTTGCAAGGCGTAGTTCCGAAGTGAGGTGCCGCCGTGGCCAACATCCAGACGCTCGACCCGACCGCTTCCCCGCTCGACTACTACGGCTGGGAACTGCGCCGCCAGCGCGAAGCCCACGGTCTCAAGCAGGGCCAGCTCGGCAACATCATCTTCTGCACCGGGTCGCTGATCGGCCAGATCGAGACCACGAAGAAGGTCCCCACCCGGGACTTCTCCGAGCGCGTCGACGCGGCTCTCGGCACGGATGGCGCGTTCTCCCGCCTCGTCGGCCTGGTCCTGCGCAGCCAACTCCCCACCTGGTTCCAGCCGTACGCCGAGATGGAGGCGAAGGCGACGTACATCTCCACGTACCAGGCGCAGTTGGTGTACGGACTGCTGCAGACGGAGGAGTACGCGCGGGCGGTACTCGCCACGGGCATGCCGGACGACCTGGAAGGCCTGGTGGCGGCCCGGATGGAACGACAGCGCATCCTGGAGCGGGAACAGCCGCCGCTGACTTGGGTGATCCTGGACGAGGCGGTGCTACTGCGGCCGATCGGGGGCTGCGAGGTCATGCGACGCCAACTCGCCCGTCTGTTGGAGTTCACCGGCCATCGCTGGTTGCACGTGCAGGTGCTGCCGAACTCGGCGGGCGAACACGCCAGTCTGGATGGGGCGTTCAATCTCCTGCGCTTCGAAGACGACCCGGACATCATCTACACCGAGGACCTCATCTCCGGTCACATGACGGCCAACCCCGAGACTCTCAGGGAGGCCGCGCTCCGTTACGCTCGCTTGCAGGCCGCAGCCCTCTCCGTGGAGGACTCGGCGGCACTGATCGCCCGCGTGATGGAGGAACGCTATGGAGACCGGTCCTGACCTGAGGAACGCGCAATGGCGTAAGTCCAGCTACAGCGGCAGCACCGGCGGCGATTGCGTCGAGGTCGCCGACAACTGTCCCGCCGGCGCCCTCCCGGTCCGCGACAGCAAGAACCCGTCCGGCCCGGTGGTGACCGTCGGCACAGCCGCCTGGCAGGCATTCGTCGACGGCCTGCGATAGCCAACGCGCCCGCCCTCTGGATGTCCCTGTCGACGCCCAGAGGGCGGGCGACATCGCCGACGGCGAGGATCTGGTCGAGCCGTTGTCAGGAGTGCCGGGCCCGTCCCGGCAGGCGGCGATGGGGTGGGGAGACTGAACCCGGATCCACCGGCTTGATTCCGGAGTGAGCGTTTCGGGGGTTGTCCTGGCGGTCGGTGAGATGATCTGGCCGTTCGGGCAGGGGGTACTCGCTGGTCTGCCCAGCTCTTCCACGTGTTCGGTCGTCTCGGGCCCTTGCGGGCGGGGTGGTCAGGGCTTTTCAGGCGGTGGGTGGCGGTCCGTGCACCAGGTCGAAGAGCCGGGTGAAGTCGTCGGCCCAGGGCCAGTGTTCGGGCAGGTGGAGGGTGAGGCGCCGGGCCGAACGGGCCAGGCGGGCCGGCACGTCGATCAGGTGGTCGCGGATCGTTGCGGTGGTGGCCTTGGCGTGGAAGGCGGAGGCCAGGGCGCCGGCGGCGCGGGTCAGATTGTGTGCGAGAGCGGCCAGTGCGAGCCAGGCGGCGTTCGCCTGGAAGTGCCCGGAGGGGGCGTGGGCGAACGGGCCGTTCTTCAGGTCCGCGATCACCTGTTCCACGACAGCGTGCCGCCTGTGATCACGCTCGGCGTCCGTCAGTGGGAGCGGGGAGTCGGTGAAGGCTGCGTGGTAGCGCCAGGTGTCGAAGAGCGTGCCCTGCCCCTCGGGCAGGGCCGCCGGGTTGAGCCGTTTGACGCGGCGCACGATCAGACGGGCGGTGACCTGCTGCTTCTTCGGCTTGGAGGTGAAGGCGGTGTAGCTGGTCTCGGCTATCTCGGCGTCCGAGATCCAGCACTGCCCCTCCTCGTCCCAGATTGCCTTGGGGTACTTGATCGCCTTCCACGCGGCTTCGTCGATGCCCGCGATCGCGGCCTTGATGGAGGCGTTCATCCGCACCGTGATGGAGAACCGGACGCCCAGGGCCCGGCAGGCGTTGACGACATCGGCGCCGTAGAACGCGGAGTCGGCCCGCACGATGAGCAGCCCGCTTGCGCCGCACGCTCGCGCGGTGCGGATCGATTCGGCGACGAACGCAGCCGCACCGCGGGCGGAGTTGGACGGTCCCTTGCGCAGACGGGTGGCGGCGATCAGCGGAGCGGCCAGCGGGGTGGAGACGATCCCGATCAGCGCGTTGAGGCCCTTGACCTTGCTGTATCCGTAGCCGGCTCCCTGCTTGGCGTAGCCGTAGGTGCGGCGGATGGTGTCGTCGATGTCCACGTAGGCCACCTGGCCGGCGCCGGGCAGCAGCGGGGTGTGCGCGGCCAGGCGGGGCAGGAACCGGCGGGCCACCGCGTGCAGTTGCTTCACGTGTCCGTGGCTGAAGGAGCGCAGGAACGAGCCCAGCGTGGACGGCGCCCGCACCCCGCTGAACAGCCGCGGCAGCCCACCGTGCCGCAGCCGGTCCATGTCATCGATGCTGTCCGCCCCGGCGACCATGCCACCGACCAGCGACATCAGCTTCGCCGCGGGAAAGGCCCCGGTCCCGTCCTTCGAGGCCGGCAGCCGGACGTACTCGTCGACGAGTACGGGCAGTGCGCACCGCTCGGCCAGCCGCACCACCGGGGCCAGCCCGCCGTACCCGACCAGATTCGGATCATCGAACCGTGCGGAGACCCTCGCCGCGGCATGGGAAGATTGCATCTCGGAAGTGCCTTGCCGATCGTGCGTGCTGGAAGCGTGAAGAACTCCCATCCTCGCAGGTCACAAGGCACTTCCTCGTTTCAGGAGAAGCTATCCACAGGCATCAAGCCGGTGGATCCGGGCTGAAGGTAGAGAGGAGCGTTCCCCTCCGTGAATGGCGGGCTCCTTCCGAAGAGGAAGGAGTCTACGGCGAAGCGGCGACGCCGTTGGGGAAAGTTCTGCTGATGCGGTCACCGTCTTCGCGTGGAGACGTGTATTCGGCAGCAGAACGGCACGAGCGTTGGAGCCTGGCCCTCTCTGGTGGACACAGCATGGAGATCGACGCCCTCGGGGCTCCTGGAGTGATCTCGCAGAGAGTCCTCAAACGTGGAACTTCTGGGACTCTGAACGGGGATCGCTTCGAGATCACCGTTTCTTCGTCGTTGCGTCGCGCACATAGACATGTGTCCATGCATGGCCTGGGCATCACTTTCACACCTAGCGGCTCGGGTGCAGAACTCCGTGAAAACGGAAAGCGGGTTGCGCTGAAACGGTTGGGGGACTGGGAAGTGGCCGATGCCTCCGCAGGCGCTGTGCTCAGTGTTTGCCTCTTCGAGTGGGCGGAGATGGCCTTCTTTCTGCAGACTCCATTCTTGCGGTTGCTGTAAAGGTGGTGAGCATGGTGAATCTCGAAGAGTAGTCCGTGACGCGGCTATGTCTCGATGAGGCGCTCACTATCCTCACCAGCGGTGGAGCCGAGCTGAGGGTTGAAACTACTGTCCACATCGAGGGAGAGGGCGAGGCTTTCCTCGAGTTCGAACCGGGAGCGCCCGGGGGGGCCGCTGACCTACTTCAACGGAACATGCACGCTCCTCTTCACTCAAGGGGTGCGGATCTCGGTCCCCTCAAACCCGGACTTCGAGGCGTGGACCTACACCTCCCCAAGCGGGCGGACTGTGTGCATGCCAGGCGGCGACCTTGCCGTTTGGACGTCTGCGGACTTACGCCACCGAAGGTGAATCCCAAGACTGCCACCCTGCAGGTCCACTGAGCATCGCAGTCAACGTGACACCTGTCGGCATATCCACTGCAGGCTCCCTGCCCATATCGCCCCTGTTTGCGTTCTTTGCCTGGAATGCGGCAAGGTTGCCTGCTGGACCCGCCCCTTTCTTGGTCGGTGTCATTTTCAACATCGCCCGGTTAGTATTGGCCGGGGTGGCTGTGATGGCTGTTGGATTCGGCATGGGCAAGAGTTGGCGACAGTGGAATAAGACCAACTTCTTCTGAGGCCGTCGGGCACCTCTGGCTCGCCTGGAGGGGCTTTGACTTCGAAAGTACCGGTTCCGAATGCCCCAGCGGCTGCCCTGGACTTCGGAACCACTCGTCTTGTCCTGGCCGAGTACCGGAGGTGGGCGGCGTGGCTGTTGTCCATCGGGCTTGGCGCTCTGGTGGTCGCCTTGGCCGCCGCAGTGGTCGGCGGGGCGGTGGGAGTCAGGTGGCTGGGCTCACTGACCCCGTACATCTCAGGAGGCGGGCTCGTCGTCACAGCCATCGGAGCCGGTTCCCTGCGCATCGCCGGGCGCATGCGGGACCTGCTGTCCGGGGGGCCGTGGATCGCCTGCCCCGCGGTCGCACTGGCGACGGCTCCAACGCGACTTGTTCTGAGGGCACCTGACACCGACGAGGTGTGGGCGCTGACCGTGGTGGCTGTTCGTCAGCGTCACCGTCTGGCGTGGCCGGCGGCTTCTGGTGTGCTGTGGTGGTGCGGGGATCCTTTCTGGGGCGGAGTCGTCGCACAGCCAGGTGGTAAGGCGTTGGTGTGGGCGCGACCGACCCGGCGGCGTCGGCGAGAGGGCGACCTGCGTGCGGCTGTTTCCTCCGGGCTGTTGGAGCGTGCTGTGCCCCGGCAGCCCCAGGCGCCCTCGGCAGGTCCGGTTGTGACGGGCACGGTGCCTGTTCCGCCCGCCCGTCGTCGCCCCTTCTTTCGATGGGTCGCGCTGTTGGGCGCCGTGGTCCTGGGCTCGGGGATCGCCGGGTCCGTGGCGGCGGAGCGGGATCCGCAGGTGGATCTGACCGTGGTCCAGGAGGACGCGTCGGGGCGCTGCACCGTGGTCTGGAAGGACCCGTGGAGCGGGAGCAAACGTCGGGGGCCGTTCCAGTGCGATCCCGACCGGGATCCGATCCTGTGGGACTTCGAGAGCGGGTTTGTCGTCTCGTACGGTCCGTGGAAGGGAGATCTCTACAACGCCGATCTCGAGGGCACTCCCGCGTACGCCGTCAACGGCGGGCTGTCCTTCTTCGGCTTTCTGGTTCTGGTCGGCTCCGGGATCGGAGGCGGTGTCCGGCATGTCCATCGCGCTGTCCAGCGACGCGCTGCCCGAAGACCTCGCATGACCGGCGGTCCGTGGTCGGCCATCGGTTTGGGTGTCGGCACGTCCGAGCCGCCGTCGGCCGGCACCGAGAAGTCCGAGGATCTCTCCTACGCCGCATGGACGGAACTGGCCCGGCGCACCTCCATGCCGCCGTCGGTTTCTCCCCACCGGCGTGAAGCCGACGTACGTGCGGTGCCTTGGTGGCGGGTGCGGGCCCTGCGGGAATTGTCCCAGCTGGAAGGAATGACGCTGGGGGCGGTCTGTCTGCTCGTAGCGTTGCTTCAGTGGCTGTTCGGCGGTGGGGCGAGCGTCCCTGTGATCGCGATGGGGGCGATGGGCGGCGTCATGGTGATCGGATTCGCAAGGCGTGCCGTGTCTCACGGGCTTGCGGACGTTCGCAGGCTTGTTCGGGCGGCCAGGGCCCCCGTCTCCGTGCCGAGACCGTACGTTCTCGTCCACGATCCCTGTGACGGGACACCGGTGCTGATCCTGTTCCCCGCTCACGCCGGGCCGGACACCCAGCCCGACGCCGTGCTGGCGGTGCGTGCTCCAGGCACGGACAGGCGACCACGGCAGGGGCTGCCCGAGCCCGTCGGCACAGCCGACCTGCGGGGCTGGCTCGACGAGGAACCCACCGTGGTGCCGTGGATCGAGGACCGGGCGTTCTGGCCCCTGCACGGCTTGCGGGAGGTGCGTGCCGGCGTGACGGAGGACCGGAACTACCTTCGCCACCTCATGGGCGAGACGGAGAAGGCGTTCACCTGTCACCGCGTCAGCACGTTGTAGTGGTCGTCGCTCCGGCCATCTCCCACATCAGCAACTCCGCGTCCGTCACTCCCACCGCCTCCAAACCCCCGGCGGCATCCGTGATCCGCGCCGAGTCCCCCGGGCCCAACCGGTCCTCGCCCAGTCGTACTTCGCCCCGTACGACATGGACGTACACATACGCCGCGTCCGGTACCGCCGTCCGCTCCCCCGCTGCCAGGCGGCGGACGTGGAGCGTGGCGCCGGCCTCCGGGACGGCGTACGAGGTGGTGTCGCGCACGACCTCGTAGTGAGGTTCGCCGCCGGGGCGGAGTGGGGTCAGCCACATCTGGACGAAGGTCAGGGGGGTGTCGCCCTCGTTGCGTTCCACGTGGCGGACGCCGGCCGCCGCACTCAGGTGCTGGACGTCGCCGGGGCGGACCCGCGTCTCGTGGCCCGTGGAGTCGCGGTGGGTCAGTTCGCCCTCGACGACCCAGGTGACGATCTCCGTGTGGCTGTGCGGGTGCTCGTCGAAGCCGGCTCCGGGGGCGAGGTGCTCCTCGTTGCAGGCGATCAGGGCGCCGAAGCGGAGGTTGTCCGGATCGTAGTGCGGGCCGAAGGAGAAGGCGTGCCGGGTTTCGATTCCGGCTGTCGGCTCACCGCCCCGGTAACGCTCTGCCCCGCGCCATATTGCGATCGTCACGGAGACCACCGTAGTCCCCGGCCGTGCGGCCGTGAGGCCCGGAGAAGCCAGGGTCCCGACCCGGCGGCACGTACTGACGTCCGGATGAGGCAGTCTTGTCCCCGTGCCCGAACCCGAATCCCACCAGAGCCACGCCGCAGCGCACCGCGCCCTCCATCCGCATGCCGCGACCCTGAAGCGGCTGGAGAGGTCCTCCGGGTCACTGGCCGCGCAGGCCATCGCCCGCATGGACGAGACGCTGCCGTGGTACCGGGCGATGCCCCCGGAGAACCGTTCCTGGATCGGGCTGGTCGCCCAGGCGGGCATCGCCGCCTTCACCGAGTGGTTCCGGCGCCCCGACGCGCCCCAGGCCATCTCCACCGATGTGTTCGGCACCGCCCCGCGCGAGCTGACCCGGGCGATCACGCTGCGGCAGACCGTGGAGATGGTGCGCACCACGATCGAGGTCATGGAGTCCGCCATCGACGAGGTGGCGGCGCCGGGGGACGGGGGCGTGCTGCGCGAGGCGCTGCTCGTCTACGCCCGTGAGATCGCCTTCGCCACCGCCCAGGTGTACGCCCAGGCCGCCGAGGCACGCGGTGCCTGGGACGCCCGGCTGGAGTCGCTGGTCGTCAACGCCGTGCTCAGCGGGGAGGCGGACGAAGGGGCCGTGTCGCGGGCCTCCGCCCTGGGGTGGAACTCGCCCGAACATGTGTGCGTGGTGCTCGGGACCGCGCCCGACGGGGATTCCGAGCTGACCGTCGAGGCCATCCGGCGGGCCGCCCGGCACGCCAAGCTGCAGGTGCTCACCGGGGTGCTCGGGGACCGGCTGGTCGTGATCGCGGGGGGCAGTGACAATCCGCTCGGCGTGGCCAAGTCGCTGATCGGGCCCTATGCCCCGGGTCCTGTGGTCGCCGGGCCCGTCGTGCCCGATCTGCTCGCCGCCACCCGGTCCGCGCAGGCCGCCGCGGCCGGGCTGAAGGCCTGTTCCGCCTGGCAGGACGCGCCGCGGCCGGTGCTGGCCGACGATCTGCTGCCGGAGCGCGCCATCGCCGGTGACCCGGGAGCGCGCGAGCAGTTGGTGGAGGAGATCTACAGACCGTTGGAGGAGGCGGGGTCGGCCCTGCTGGAAACCCTCAGCGTCTATCTGGAGCAGGCGAGCAGCCTCGAAGGCGCGGCGAGGATGCTCTTCGTTCACCCGAACACCGTGCGCTACCGGCTCCGACGTGTGACGGACGTCACCGGTTGGTCACCCTCCGATGTACGATCCGCGTTCACGCTACGGATCGCGCTGATCCTGGGGCGTCTGGTCGATGGAGATCCCCAGGCCTAGGCTTTTGTCGGGGGTCCACAAAACCCCTTCGTGTTCTTCGTCCCTGTCCTCACGGGCGGCCCCGGCCGCCCCCAAGAGAGAGTGTGAGAGTGCTCGTACTCGTCGCTCCCGGCCAGGGCGCCCAGACGCCCGGCTTCCTGACCCCCTGGCTCGAACTGCCCGGTGCCGCCGACCGCGTGGCCGCCTGGTCGGACGTCATCGGACTGGACCTCGTCCACTACGGGACGCAGGCCGACGCGGACGCGATCCGCGACACCGCGGTGGCCCAGCCGCTGCTGGTGGCCGCCGGGCTGCTGTCGGCCGCGGCACTGGGTGACACCGGCGCGGGCGTGGTCGCGGGCCACAGCGTGGGTGAGATCACCGCCGCCGCGTTCGCGGGCGTCCTGGACGACACCGCCGCGCTGACCCTGGTCCGCAAGCGGGGCCTGGCGATGGCCGAGGCCGCCGCGATCACCGCGACGGGCATGTCGGCGCTGCTCGGCGGCGACCCGGAGGTGTCCGTCGCGCACCTGCGCAAGCTGGGCCTGACCCCGGCGAACGTCAACGGCGCGGGCCAGATCGTGGCCGCCGGCACCCTGGAGCAGCTCGCCGCGCTGAACGAGGACAAGCCCGAGGGCGTGCGCAAGGTCGTCCCGCTGAAGGTGGCCGGTGCCTTCCACACGCACCACATGGCCCCCGCGGTCGACCGGCTGACCGAGGCCGCCAAGGCGCTCACCCCCACCGACCCCAAGGTCACCTACGTCTCCAACAAGGACGGCCGGGCCGTGCACAGCGGCGCCGAGGTCGTCGAGCGGCTGGTCGGACAGGTCGCCAACCCGGTCCGCTGGGACCTGTGCATGGAGACCTTCAAGGAGCTCGGCGCCACCGCCCTGATCGAGGTGTGCCCCGGCGGCACGCTGACCGGTCTGGCCAAGCGCGCGCTGCCCGGCGTGAAGACGCTGGCGCTGAAGGGCCCCGCCGACCTCGACGCGGCCCGCGAACTCATCTCCGAGCACGCCTGACGACCCCTGAGGAGCCGACGATCATGTCGAAGATCAAGCCCGCCAAGGGAGCCCCGTACGCGCGCATCCTCGGCGTGGGCGGCTACCGGCCCACGCGGGTGGTGCCCAACGAGGTGATCCTCGAGAAGATCGACTCGTCCGACGAGTGGATCCGCTCGCGCTCGGGCATCGAGACCCGGCACTGGGCGTCGCCCGAGGAGACCGTGGCGGCGATGTCGGTCGAGGCCTCCGGCAAGGCGATCGCCGACGCCGGGATCGACGCCTCGCAGATCGGTGCCGTGGTCGTCTCGACCGTCTCGCACTTCAGCCAGACGCCGGCCGTCGCCACCGAGATCGCCGACAGGCTCGGCACCGACAAGGCGGCCGCCTTCGACATCTCGGCGGGCTGCGCCGGCTTCGGCTACGGCCTCACCCTGGCCAAGGGCATGGTCGTCGAGGGTTCGGCCGAGTACGTCCTCGTCATCGGCGTGGAGCGCCTGTCCGACCTGACCGACCTGGAGGACCGGGCCACGGCCTTCCTGTTCGGCGACGGCGCCGGCGCGGTCGTGGTCGGTCCCTCGCAGGAGCCCGCGATGGGCCCGACCGTGTGGGGCTCGGAGGGCGACAAGGCCCAGGTCATCAAGCAGACCGTGCCGTGGGACCGATTCCGGATCGGCGACGTCTCCGAGCTTCCCGTGGACAGCGAGGGCAACGTCAAGTTCCCCGCGATCACGCAGGAGGGCCAGGCGGTGTTCCGCTGGGCCGTGTTCGAGATGGCGAAGGTCGCCCAGCAGGCGCTGGACGCGGCCGGGATCAGCCCGGACGACCTGGACGTCTTCATCCCGCACCAGGCCAATGTGCGGATCATCGACTCGATGGTGAAGACCCTCAAACTGCCGGAGCACGTCACGGTCGCCCGTGACATCCGCACCACCGGCAACACCTCGGCCGCCTCGATTCCGCTCGCGATGGAGCGGCTCCTGGCGACCGGCGAGGCGAAGAGCGGCGACACCGCGCTCGTCATCGGCTTCGGGGCGGGTCTCGTCTACGCCGCGACGGTCGTTACCCTCCCCTAGGCACTCCGTGCCGGATCATGGTTCCGGCACGGGAGCCGCACCACCTGCCGCTGCCGCGGCGGGCGCCACACCCTCTGAAACAGTTACGAAGGAGCGCCGACATGGCCGCCACTCAGGAAGAGATCGTCGCCGGTCTCGCGGAGATCGTGAACGAGATCGCCGGAATCCCGGTCGAGGACGTCCAGCTGGACAAGTCCTTCACCGACGACCTGGACGTCGACTCGCTGTCCATGGTCGAGGTCGTCGTCGCCGCCGAGGAGCGCTTCGACGTCAAGATCCCCGACGAGGACGTCAAGAACCTCAAGACGGTCGGCGACGCGACCGAGTACATCCTCAAGCACCAGGGCTGATCGACCGATCACAGCCTTGGGCTGACTGCCCCGCCACCCGGCGGTGGCGCCGTACGAATCCTCGTATCCGTTGGAGAAAGAATTCCCGTGAGCTCGACCAATCGCACTGTGGTCGTCACCGGTATCGGCGCAACCACACCGCTGGGTGGCGACGCAGCCTCGACCTGGGAGGGACTGGTCGCCGGCAAGTCCGGTGTGAAGCCCCTGACCGAGGAGTGGGCGGCCGACCAGGCCGTCCGTATCGCGGCCCGGGTGGCCGTGGAACCGACCGAGACCATTCCGCGGCCGCAGGCCCGCCGCCTGGACCGCTCCGCGCAGTTCGCGCTGGTCGCCGCCCAGGAGGCCTGGAAGGACGCCGGTTTCACCGGCAAGGCCGGTGAGGACCCGGCCGTCGACCCGGACCGGCTCGGCACGGTCGTCGCCTCCGGCATCGGCGGTGTGACGACCCTGCTGGACCAGTACGACGTGCTGAAGGAGAAGGGCGTACGCCGTGTCTCCCCGCACACCGTCCCCATGCTGATGCCGAACGGCCCCTCGGCCAACGTGGGCCTGCTCGTGGGCGCCCGCGCGGGCGTGCACACGCCGGTCTCCGCGTGCGCCTCGGGCGCCGAGGCCATCGGCTACGCCATCGAGATGATCCGCACCGGCCGCGCCGACGTCGTCGTCGCCGGCGGTACGGAGGCGGCGATCCACCCGCTGCCCATCGCCGCGTTCGGCAACATGATGGCGATGTCCAAGAACAACGAGGACCCCGAGGGCGCCTCGCGCCCCTACGACGTCGACCGGGACGGCTTCGTCCTCGGCGAGGGCGCGGGTGTGCTCGTCCTGGAGTCCGCCGAGCACGCCGCCAGGCGCGGCGCCCGCGTCTACGCGGAGGCGGTCGGCCAGGGCATCTCCGCCGACTCCCACGACATCGTCCAGCCGGAGCCGGAGGGCCGGGGCATCTCGCACGCCCTGCAGAGCCTGCTGGACCGCACCGACCTGGACCCGGCCGAGATCGTGCACGTCAACGCGCACGCCACCTCGACACCGGCGGGTGACATCGCGGAGCTGAAGGCGCTGCGCAAGGTCTTCGGCGACCACGCCGACCACATGGCGGTCTCCGCGACCAAGTCGATGACCGGCCATCTGCTCGGTGGCGCGGGCGGTGTGGAGTCGGTGGCGACGGTGCTGGCGCTGTACCACCGGGTGGCTCCGCCGACCATCAACGTCGACACGATCGACCCCGAGGCCGAGGCGAACGCGGACGTGGTCCGCGGGGAGGCGCGCAAGCTGCCCGCCGAGGGCCGCATCGCCGCTCTGAACGACTCGTTCGGCTTCGGCGGGCACAACGTGGTGCTGGCGTTCCGGACGGTCTGAGCAGCTCCCGTACGCACGTGCAGGGCCCCCACCGACCGGTGGGGGCCCTGCTGTGTGAGAAGGCTGCTCGGGAGGCTGCTCCAGGAAGCCGCCCGGGGCTGTTTGAGAACCCGTCAGACCACCTGGTGGAGCCAGCGGACCGGGGCTCCTTCACCCGCGTAGCGGAACGGCTCCAGCTCGTCGTCCCAGGGCTTGCCCAGGAGCTTGGCGATCTCCGCCTCCAGGTCGGTCTCGCCCTGCTGGGAGCGCAGGAGGGCGGCGCGCAGGCGGTCCTCGGGGATGAGGATGTCGCCGTGCATGCCGGTGACGGCGTGGAAGATGCCGAGGGCGGGGGTGCAGCTGTAGCGCTCGCCCTCGGCGGTCGGGCAGGGCTCGGCGGTGACCTCGAAGCGCAGCAGCTGCCAGCCGCGCAGCGCGGAGGCGAGCTTGGAGGCGGTGCCGGCCTGGCCCTGCCAGGAGAACTCCGAGCGCCAGGTGCCGGGTGAGGCGGGCTGCCGGATCCAGTCCAGGCTGACGCGCGTGCCGAGCACGCCGGCGATGGCCCACTCGACGTGCGGGCACAGCGCGCGCGGCGCGGAGTGCACGTACAGAACTCCACGTGTCGTCACCGGGACCTCCGGGCAGAGCGGGACAGGGGCGGGCAGGCGGACAACGGTGGCGTTGAAGGCCACGTTGATGGCGAGGCTACCGTGAGAGGGCGCAAGGAGTGTGACGTACCGTCGGTCCGGGCGGCAGGAAACGCCCTTCATTCACCCGGGGGGACGCTTGTACGGGTGCGAGCCGCCCACTCGAGTGGGGACGGGAACCCTCGCGCGTTCTCATGGAGGGGGACACTGTTCGACGACCGAGGGGAGCACCAGGGCATGCGGAAGCGACGTCACCGTACTCGGGCCGCTCACGCCGTGGTGGCGGCGGCCGTGCTGGCCACCGCGGGCTGCGCCGTCGGTGACCGCGCCTCCGGGGTGAGCACCGGCGACAGGGCGTCCCGGCCGTCCGCCACGCCGTCACCCGAATGGAAGCACAGCCCGGACTCGATCGCCGCGATCGGCGACTCCATCACCCGCGGCTTCGACGCGTGCATGGTGCTGACGGACTGCCCGGAGGCGTCGTGGGCGACGGGCGGCGACGCCTCGGTCAACAGCCTGGCGGTACGGCTGCTGGGGGCGACCGGGGCGGCCGAGCGCAGCTGGAACTACGCGGTGACCGGGTCCCGGATGGCCGATCTGGACGACCAGATGGCGCGGGCCGTGCGGAAGAGGCCGGAGCTGGTGGCGGTGATGGCCGGCGCCAACGACGCCTGCCGGGAGTCGACGGCCGCGATGACGCCGGTGGCGGACTTCCGGGCCGGGTTCCAGGCCGCGATGGACACCCTGCGCCGGGCGCTGCCGAAGACGCAGGTGTACGTCGCCAGCGTGCCGGACCTGAAGCGGCTGTGGTCCGAGGGCCGTACGAACGCGCTGGGCAAGCAGATCTGGAAGCTCGGCATCTGCCCGTCGATGCTGGGCGACGCGGACGCGCTGGACGCGGCGGCCGTCAAGCGGCGCGACACGGTGCAGGCGCGGGTGAAGGCGTACAACGCGGTGCTGAAGGAGGTCTGCGCGAAGGACCGCCTCTGCCGCTTCGACAACAACGCGGTCTTCGACTACCGGTTCGGCACCGAGCAGCTGAGCCACTGGGACTGGTTCCACCCGAGCCGGAACGGGCAGGCACGGCTGGCCGAGATCGCCTACCGGACCGTCACCGCGAAGAACCCGTGAGGCGGACGTGATCCAGGGATCTAGAGTTTTCCACATGAGCGAACTTTTCGGCACACTTTCCGACGGCGCCGCGGTGCACCGCTGGACGCTGGAGCGGGCCGGGGTGCGGGTGCGGGTGCTGTCGTACGGCGGGATCGTGCAGTCGGTGGAGGTGCCGGACCGGGACGGGCGCACGGCGGACGTGGTGCTGGGCTTTCCCGGGCTGGAGGGCTATCTGGCCCACCCGGAGCCGTTCCTGGGCGCCTTGATCGGTCGGTACGCCAACCGGATCGCCGGCGGCCGCTTCCCGCTGGACGGGCGGACGTACGCGCTGGAACAGAACGAGGGGACGAACTCGCTGCACGGCGGCGACCGGGGCTTCGACAAGCGGCTGTGGGAGGTGGCGCCGGTCGAGCACGGCATACGCCTCACCCGGGTCAGCCCGCACGGCGAGGAGGGCTTCCCGGGCCGGCTGGAGGTCACGGCGACGTACACCCTGGACGCGTCGGGCGCGCTGCACATCGCGTACACGGCGGTCACGGACGCGCCCACGGTGGTCAACCTCACCAACCACTCGTACTGGAACCTGAGCGGCTCCGGGAGCGCCGGCGGCCACGAACTGCGGCTGGCGGCCTCCCGTTACACCCCGGTCGGCGCGGACCTGATCCCGACCGGTGACCTGGCCGAGGTGGCGGGCACCCGCTTCGACTTCCGCCGGGCCCGCGAGGTGGGCTCCGGCTACGACCACAACCTGGTCCTGGACAAGGGCGTCACCACCACCCCGGTGGAGGTGGCCGAGCTGCACGACCCGGTGTTCGGCCGTGTGCTGACGGTGTCGACGACCGAGCCGGGCCTCCAGCTCTACACCGCCGACCACCTCGGCGCCCCCTTCGCGCCGGGCGCCGGGATCGCCCTGGAGACCCAGCACTTCCCGGACTCCCCCAACCGCCCCCGGTTCCCGAGCACCGGGCTGCGCCCGGGTGAGGTCTTCCGCTCGGAGACGGTGTACGGCTTCTCGGCGCGCTGATCGCACACGCGTACGAACGCACGAGCCCCGGTCCAGGGTCAGGTCCCGGACCGGGGCTGCTCGTGGGCAGAACCGTGCCGGTCCGACGTTAACCGCTGTGACGGCGGTGCGGTCGGCGGTCCATCACCCCACCGCAACCTCGTACGAACCTTCACACATCCTCACGGCTTTCGGTGGGCTCCGAGAGTGCCGTGCCGTCCGTCTCCTCGCCCAGGAGGTCACGGGCGAGGAGGGTGGCGCCCGCGACCGCGCCCGGCATGAGGAACACCGCCACGAACGGCACCAGGAAGGCCAGGCCGAGCGGCGTGCCGAAGCCCCAGACCAGCAGCTTGCGGGAGCGCAGCAGCTTCAGGCGGGCGCGGAGTGCGACGCCCCGGCGCTGGAGGGCGACGGCGGCCAGTTCCTCGGTGAGGAAGAACCCGGTGACGAGGAACCCGATCACCGGTACGACCGTCTGGCCGACGAAGGGCAGGAACCCGAGCCCGAAGAGCAGCAGGCCCCACAGCGCGGCCCGGACCAGGATGCGGAGGCTGTCCCGGCCCGAGATCCACAGCTCGCGCCAGAGCGGCAGACCGGACTCGGGCGCCGTGCCGTCGGCGGACACGTCCCGGTCGACCCGCTCGGACAGGCTCTCGTAGAAGGGCTGGCCGATCAGGAGGGTCACGGCGGTGAAGGTGACCACGGCGAGCAGCAGACCGAGGGCGAACAGCACGGCGGTCAGCAGGCCGCGGAAGAGTCCGGGCCAGGGGCTCGGCCAGTCGTCGGCGAAGGGGGTCGCCCAGCCGACGGCGCCCTCGCCCCACAGGGCGAGCACGGTCAGCGCCGCGGCGTACAGGACGAGGGTGATCAGCCCGGGCAGCAGCCCGAAGCCGTACGACCTCCTGTGCCGCGCCATCCACCGCTGGCCCTTCAGGAGGTACCCGAAACCCACCCCGAGATCACGCATGGGAAGACTTTACGAGGGCCCCTGCCCGCACCTCGCACCGACCGCTGTTGAGTCGAACGGGGATGCGTCACCGTACCGATCCGCGGGAACCGCTGTGTCACCAGTGAACAGCGGTCAGGTTGAGGAGAGCCGATGACTCAGGAGATCCACGGCACCGTCGCCGACGGCTACGAGCCGGTGCGCGAGGAGTTCGCCGCGTTCGTGGCGTCGGAACGTCCGGACTACGAGGGGCAGTTGTGCGCGTACGTCCACGGCCGGCGGGTGGTCGACCTGTGGGCCGCGCCGGACGGTGACGGCGCCGGCGGCGGCTCGCTGTACGCGGCGTACTCGTCGACCAAGGGCGCCGCCCACCTCGTGGTCGCGCTGCTCGTGCAGGACGGCACGCTGGAGCTGGACCGCAGGGTGACGTACTACTGGCCGGAGTTCGCCGCCGAGGGCAAGGCCGCGCTGACCGTGCGCGAACTGCTCGCCCACCGCGCGGGCGTGGTCGGCACCGACACCGGCTTCACGGCCGCCGAGCTGGCCGACGACCGCGCGATGGCCGAACGCCTCGCGGACCAGCGGCCGTTCTGGCGCCCCGGCACCGCGTTCGGCTACCACGCCCTGGTCATCGGCGCGCTCACCGGCGAGATCGTACGGCGCGCGACGGGCCGTACGGTCCAGGAGCTGCACGAGGAGCGCGTCCGCGCGCCCTACGGCCTGGACTTCCACCTGGGTCTGCCCGCCGCCCGGGAGCCCCGCTACCGTCCCACGCAGCCCATGGCACCGGCCCCCGGACAGCAGGCCCTCCTCGACGCCCTGCCCGAGGGCCCGCACAGCCTCTCCTCCATCGCCTTCAACCGCCAGGGCCCCGAGCCGACCGACCTGCAGACCCTGCCGAACGACCGCCCGATCCGGGCCAGGGGCCCGGCCTCCGTCGGCGGCGTCGCCTCGGCACGCGGCCTCGCGGGCCTGTACGCGGCGGTGATCAGCGAGGTGGACGGGAAGGCGCCCCTGCTCAAGCCGGACACGGTGGCGGAGTTCGGCCAGATCCACTCCACCGGGTACGACCTGGTGCAGCGCGCCCACAAATCCTTCGGCCTCGGCTTCCAGGCGACCTCCGACACCTGGCACCCCTTCCTCGGCGCGGGCACCATCGGCCACAGCGGTGCGGCCGGCTCCCAGGCCTTCGCCGACCCGACGACCGGCCTGGCCTACGGCTACACCCGCCGCCGCTTCGCCTTCCCGGGCGGCGCGGCCCCGGAGAACGACCGGCTGGTACGGGCGGTGCACAGGGCGGCACTGACGGTGCGGGAAACGGGGTGAGCCCCGGCGCACGGGGCGCCGGGGCTCGTTCGGGAAAGGTGACCCGGCCGTCAGCCGAAGGCCTTGACCGTTCTCCAGTCCGTCGACAGGACCTTCTTCACGGCCGGGTTCGTGTTCGTCCGGGACGGATAGTAGAGGTACGTCAGTCCGTCGCTTCCGTATACGGCCCACATGTCGGGAATGCCGTCGCCGTTGACGTCCGGAATGCCGATCACGGTGGCGACGTTGGCCTCGGTCCAGTTGGTGCCGTAGACGACGTCTCCGTTGAGGGAGTTGGCGGCCAGCTTCAGCGAGTCGAGGTCGACGCTGCCGCTGACGGAACCGGGCTTGCCGTGACGGACGTACATGTTGCCGTTGTCCATGTTGCGCCACACCAGGTCGGGAGTCTTGTCGCCGTTGATGTCGACGACGTTGACGATGTCGCGGCGGGCCCAGGCGGTGCCCTCCATCAGCGTCGCCGTCTGGAAGGTCGCACCGGTGTAGCCGGACAGCGTCCAGAACGCGGTACCGGCCCGCAGCACCAGGTCCGGCAGCTTGTCGCCGGTGATGTCGCCGACGGCCTTGATCTGCGTCCAGGTCGAGGGCGCCGGGGCGTTCGCGGGCAGTCGGATCCTGATCCGCTGGTCGACGTCGAAGCTGCCGTAGCCGTCACCGGGGTAGAGCCAGAAGGTGCCGTCCGGGGTGACGGCGAACAGGTCGGTCACACCGTCACCGGGGTAGGCGTCCCCGTAGTGGGTGATCAGCGAGGCCTTGCCGGTGGTCGGGTTGTACCAGTGGTTCTTCGGACTCAGCTTCTTGTCCGAGGTGTACGCGGCAGGCATCCACGAGTACAGCTCTCCGTCCTTGTCTCCGACGTAGTTCATCAGATTGCCGCTGGCATTGATGATGAACAGGTCGGGGATGCCGTCGCCGGTGGTGTCACCGGGGGCGTCGGCCATGTCGCGCGGCGGGAGGTAGAAGTTGTAGCTCGCGGCTGCGCTCTTGTTGCCGACCTTGTCGAAGGCGTAGACGTTGATCCGGTTGGGGCCGGTGTGGCGCGGCTTCACGTTGGTGATGGTGGCCATGCCGTTGGCGTCGGCCTTCACATCCAGGTAGTTCAGTCCCTCGAAGGCCCACTGGAACTTGTCCGCGCCCGGAGAGGAGAACGTGAACGAGCCGGTCCCGCCGAGGGTGACCTTCGACCAGGTCTGGCCGTCGGAGGTGGATTCGGGGAAGATCTCGCTCTCGATCGTGGGCGGCGACGGGGCGGTGGCGTCGATGGCGATCCGGCAGGGCTCGGTGCCCGGCGGGAAGTACGAGGAGACCAGGCCGCCGGAGTCCTCGGAGCGCACGTCCCACGAGTAGGTGGCCTTGTCCTCCAGCGGGAACGTGGTGGGAATGGTGAGCGTGGCGGTTCCGTCGGCCTTCGGGGTGACCAGGGTTCCGGCCGGGACGGTGCCGCCGGTCTTCCAGAAGCGGAAGCGCAGCTTGCTCAGGTTGCCGTCGGGGTCCTTGCCCATCGCCGACAGCACGATGTTGGTCTTGCCGATCGTCACCTTGCCCGGGGCGGGCACGCAGGCGCCACCGGGCGAGGACGTGCCCTTGGTGGGCTCGTTCGGCGGACGGTTGTAGACCACCTCCATCACCGCAGAGGTCGCCTTGAACTTGCGCCAGGTCTGCGTGTCCGACTCGGTGGTCGCACGCATGCCGAAGGTGATGCTCGACCAGCCCTTGTCCGCGCCCTCCTGGGCGGCGGCCTTCGCGTTGAACGCCTCGAACTCGTCGGGGCAGGAGCTGGAGGACCAGCCGTGCGCGAACGACTTGCGCTCCAGCTCCTTGGACCAGCTCGGCTGCTTGTTCCACGTCGTGCCGGAGGAGATCGCCCCCGTCATCCAGAACTGGAACTCACGTTTGGTGCAGGACCAGGAGTGGTTGTTGAGCACCTTGAAGGTCGCCGAGGTGATCGTCGCGCCCTTCAGGCTGCTGCTGTAACTCATCCGCCAGAAGGAGCGGCCGGTACCGCCGGTTTCGGACTCGTGGCCGACGCGGGCGTCGGAGGTGCCGGAGCCGAAGTTGGTGCCGTTCCAGTAGCTCGTGTTCGGGTACGGCTTGTACGCCGTCGTCCACGCCTGCCAGCTGCTGGGGAGCGTCGGGTCGACGAAGAGCGGGAAGCGGACGTCCTTGTCGGTGAGCAGACCGGTCTCGGCGACCCGCAGGGTGAGCTGCGCGGTCCCGGTCTTGTCGCCCTCCAGACGGATCGGCATCGGGGCCTGGCGCGCCCCGGGTTCGATGCCGCTCAGTCCGGACAGCTTCAGCACGTCGGCGGGCGTCGCGACCGATGTGCGTGGCGCGCTCTGGTCCTTCGGCAGCTCGGGGTCACGGCCGTTGGAGTCCCAGGCGAAGGGCGTCGGGACGGAGCCGATCTCCTTGCCCGCCTTGTCGAGGATCAGGACCCGGCCGCCGTCCTCGTCGTGGCGGAACACGGCCGTCTTCGAGCGCAGCCCGTACGACACCGTCGCCAGCGCCTTGTTCTGCGCGGCCTCCGGCGTCTTGACGATCAGCAGCTGTCCGAAGCCGCCCTCCTCGCGGGCGACGAGCAGCAGGTCGACGCCGGGCAGCACCTCCGGGTAGAGGGCCCGGGGACCGTCGAGCACCGGTTCGGGCAGCGTGCCCGGCCAGGTGTAGGCGACGGTGTGGCCGTCGATCTCCACCTCGGCCAGCACCGTCTCCTTCGCGGCCGGGCCGTCGGCCAGCGGCAGGCGGGCGTACGAGCGGTCGGCGCGGGCGTCCTTGCCCGGCGTACCGCTGGAGAACCGCACCGGCACCGGGGGGTTGACCGGACGGACACCGAGGCCGCCGGCGGCGTTCTCCGTCCGCCGCAGCCGGTTGTCGACCGGCGCCCACTTGCCCTCGGCGTTCTTCGCCCGCTGGGGAGTGGCGGTGATCCGGGTGCGCATCGTGCCGTCCGGCTGCGCCCAGGTCAGGGAGGTGGCGGTGGTCGCCGTGTCGACGAGCACCTGCTTGCGGGTGCGTTCGGCCTCGGCCTGGGCGGCGGCCTCGTCACGGGGGCCGGTCGACGCCTGCTTGGCGTCCGTTGCCTTACGGGCCTGCGGTACTGATGGCTCTTCGGGTTGCCACCAGGGCAGCAGAGCGGCGGTCAGGGCGGCCAGGACAAGGCCGAGCGTGAGAGTCAGCCTGGTGCGCGTGCGCACGAACGGACTGAGAAAACGAGGCGGCGCGGACACGGCGGCGGTCTACTCCCATGTGGGCCGGGCGGATTGGGGCAGCACAGACAGCCCCGAACGGCAGGCCGTGGGGCATGGGCGCGCACACGATCACACGCTCTGCACAGAAGGGTCCAGGTATGAAGATTTTATGAATCCGTGACCAAGCGCGGTGATCTCCTCGGGGCCGGCGGCGGGTGTTCGCGTCTGCGGTTTTTGACCACCCGTCATTTCCTGATTGGCCGTTGGTTTCTACGCATCGCGCACACATCGCCGGAAGTGATGACTCGCGGCGACATGTTGCGTGACACACGTCACATCGACGCTCTCGGGCGCTCTTGCGGCGATCTTGAAAGCTGTAGCGCTCATGACAGAGAGTGCGGGCATGCACGCGCCCGGCGACGGGGGCGTGCTCTTTGGTGTGTCCGCACCTCGTCTGTTGTTTGTATCGCCCGGGTGGGAGTCGACGCGTATGCGTGCTCAAGGTCCACTGTCATGGCTGAGGCAGAGACGCCTGGCCATGACGGAGTCACAACGACGGCGCCGTCGGCATGTCCGCGTGGCGACCGTCCTTTTGTTGTCCTCGACGCTGACGGTGACGAGCCTCGGCCCGGAGGCGTTGGCGGTGCCCGGCCCCGGCATGAGCCGCGAGCGGGCGATCGCGAAGGTCGACCTGCCCGATCTGCCGGAGAACACCTCGGTCGAAGGGGACGAGGAGGGCGTAAAGAGTCTGACGACCGCGGACGAAGTCGCCGTCACCCCGTACGAACCGACCGCCGTCACTCCCTGGACGGAGAACAGCGGCACCGCCACCCTGGGCCCGGACACCGAGCCCGGCACCATGGTCGCCGTCACCAACGGCCTGCCCATCGCGCTCGGCGTGCCCGAGGGCACCGATCCGGCCGCGCTCGCGGGCAAGTGGGAGGTCGACCTGGCCGGGCCGACCGTGTCCCAGGACGCCGGCGTCTCCGGCCTGATCATGCAGGTCACCCCGCCGGCCACCGCCGAACCGGAGGCGCAGGTCGCGCTCACCGTCGACACCACCGGCTTCGCCGACCTCTACGGCCCCCAGGCCGCCGACCGCTTCGGCCTGGTGCTGCTGCCCGAATGTGTTCTGAGCTCCCCCGGCAAGGGCGACTGCGCCCCCGAGGACGGCGTGCAGACCATGTCGGGCAAGGCGGATGCCGACAGCGCCGAGCGGCTGAGCAGCACGGTCGAGGTGGTGCCGGCGAAGGAGGCGCCCACCGGGTCCACCGCCGCGAAGGACGCGCCCACCCGCAAGATCCTGTCCGGCTCGGTGCCGGTCGCCAACCTGCTCGGGGGCGAGACGGCCTCGAAGGCGACCGGCGCCTCCGTGCGTACCGCCGCCCTGCAGGCGGTGAGCTCCTCCGGCCCGCAGGTCGTCGGCGCCATGGACACCGGCGCGTCCGCCGCCGGTGACTTCACCGCGACCCCGCTGCTGTCCTCGGGTTCCTGGTCGGCCGGTGCCTCCTCGGGCGCCTTCACCTACGGCTACCAGGTGCAGGTGCCGGAGACCGCCGGCGGCCTGATGCCGAAGGTGGCGCTGAGCTACTCCTCGCAGACGGTCGACGGGCGCACCTCCGCCACCAACAACCAGGCCTCGTGGATCGGTGACGGCTGGGACTACAACCCCGGCTCCATCACCCGCACGTACGCCAACTGCCGTGAGGACTCGAAGAAGTCCGGGTCCAACAACGCCACGCACCGCACGGCCGACCTGTGCTGGGGCTCGAACAACGCGACCCTGTCGCTCGGTGGCATGACCACCGAGCTGGTGTGGGACAAGGCACAGGGCAAGTGGTTCACCGCCAACGGTGACGGCTCCAAGATCGAGCAGATCAAGGACAACACCAGCGGCAACGGCGCCAGGAACGGCGAGTACTGGGTCGTCACCACCCGTGACGGCACCCGCTACCACTTCGGTCTGCACAAGCTGCCGGGATGGAGCTCCGGCCAGCCGGTCACCGACTCCGTCCTGACCGTGCCGGTGTACGGGAACCACTCGGGCGAGGACTGCTACAAGTCCGGCGACTGGGCCGGCTCGTGGTGCACGCAGGCCTGGCGCTGGGGGCTCGACTACGTCGAGGACGTCCACGGCAACGCCATGTCCCTGTGGTGGAAGCGCGACAAGAACTACTACGCGCGCAACTTCAACTTCAAGGCACCGGTCTCCTACGACCGCGACGGCTACCTGTCCCGCATCGACTACGGGCAGCGCAGGAACACCCTCTTCACCGAGGAGGCCCCGGCCCGCGTCGGTTTCCAGATCGAGGAACGCTGCCTGGACGAAGGCACGTTGAAGTGCACGGACGCGAACTTCGCCGACAAGGACCCGGGCAAGTACCGCATCTGGTACGACACCCCGGCCGACCTGCGGTGCGAGTCCGGCAAGATGTGCTGGAACGCCGGCCCGTCGTTCTGGTCCCGCAAGCGTCTGGCCTCGATCACCACCTCGGCGCAGCGGCGCACCGACACCAGCGCGCGTCAGGTGGTGGACAAGTACACGCTCACGCAGAGCTTCCCGGTCCTGAAGACCGGTCCGAACACGGCCCTGTGGCTGGAGTCGATCCAGCGCACCGGCTACGCCCGCCGCGGCAGCACGGACGAGAGCATCACCCTCAACCCGGTGCGCTTCGAGTCCAACGCCGAAGACATGCCCAACCGGGTCATGCGGCCCAAGGACCCGCGCCCCGGCTTCTCGCGGCTGCGCATCGGGCGTGTCATCAACGAGTACGGCGGCGAGACGGTCGTCACCTACAAACCGGCCGCCGGCGACTGCGCCACCGGCACCAACCTGCCCGGCAAGAAGGACACGGCGGCGCTGAAGTCCAACACCCGCCTGTGCTACCCGTCGTTCTGGCACCCCGACCCCGAGGTCGAGGACATCGACTGGTTCCACAAGTACGTGGTGGAAGAGATAGAAGAACTTCCCAACGTAGACGGCCCGTTGGCCACCAAGACGGCGTACTCGTACAAGAACGCCGGGTGGAAGCTGGCCGAGGCTGAGTTCACCAAGAAGTCCACGCGCACCTACTCGCAGTTCGCCGGGTTCGAGCAGACCACGGTGATCACGGGTGAGGACGACCCGGCCATCGGCAGCAAGAAGTCCAAGGCCGTCACGCGCTACTTCCGCGGCATGGGCGACAACGTCCCGGTGAAGGACATCACCGGCGCCGAGATCGCCAAGGACCACGAGGCGTTCGCCGGCCGTATCGCCGAGGAGCTCAGCTACGCCGACGCGGAGGACGCGGACACGAAGTGGCTGTCCCGCAGCGTCACCGTCCCGGCCGTCACCGAGCTGGCCAAGCGCGACCGCGACGACGGTCTGAGCCCGCTGTACGCCTGGCGTGTCACGGAGCCGGTGGAGATCGCGTACACCAAGTCCTCCGGCACCGGTGAAGACGCCCGGCGCGAGCGGGTCGTACGGAGCGAGACGACCTACGAGCCGACGTACGGTCTGCCCACCCTGGTCGACTCCTTCGGCGACACCGGAAAGACCGGGGACGAGTCCTGCACCAAGCTGGAGTACGTCCACCACACCGGCAAGAACCTCATCGGCCTGACCAAGCAGGTGCTGGTCGCGCCGACCTCGTGCGCGAAAGCGAACTTCGCCGACCTGAGCACCTTGAGCGGCGCCGCCCGCACCGCGTACGACGGCGGCTCCTACGGCGCCGCGCTCGCCGACAGCACGCGCGGCCTGGCCACCGAGTCGTGGTCGCTGAAGGGTGACGGCACCGGCTTCCAGACCAACGGCACCACCGGTTTCGACGCGATCGGCCGTGTGGTCAGGATGACCGACCCGGACGGCAAGCCCTCCACGATCACCTACACCCCGTCCTCCGGGCAGGTCTTCGAGGTCACCGAGACGAACTCCCTCGGCCACTCACAGAAGCAGGAACTGGAGCCGGGCCGTTCGACCACCCTCAAGACGACCGACGCCAACGGCCATGTGAGCGAGGCGAAGTACGACCCGCTGGGCCGCCTCGCCGAGGCCTGGGCCCCGGGCCGCACCCCGTCGTCCTCGTCCGTGCCGGACTTCAAGGCCGTCTACACGCTTCCGACGAACGACCCGAAGAAGCCGGACGACCGCAAGCCGCCGTTCGTCACCACCTACGCGCGCGGGCACAAGGACCGCCTGGAGACCTCCGTCACCATCTACGACGGCCTCGGCCGCGAGCGGCAGACGCAGGACGAGGCCGACGGCGGCGGCCACCTGATCACCGACACGCTGTACAACAGCTCCGGTGAGGTCTGGCAGACGAACAACGCCTACCTGACCAACGAGGCCACGCCGGGTGAGCTGTTCACCCCGGTCGCCGACACGGCCGTCCCCAACATCACCCGCTACTCCTACGACGGTCTCGGCCGAGTGGTCGAGGAGATGCCCGTCCTCAAGGTCCTGGACGAGAAGACCAAGGAGGCCAGGTCCGAGCCGGTCCCGGCGCGGGCCACCCGCTACGAGTACGGCGAGGACTGGTCCAAGGTCGTCAACCCGGCCGGAGCCTCCTCCTACCGGGTCTTCACCGACGCGCTCGGCCGCACCTCCCGGGTGGACACCTTCAACCCGGCGGCTCCCGACGGGTTCACGTCGATGGAGTACAAGTACGACGCGCACGGCCAGCTCGCGAAGGCGACCAACTCCGCCGACACCGCGCACCCGTGGACCTGGACGTACGACCACCGCGGCCGGCTGGAGAGCGCCACCGACCCCGACTCGGGCACCACGAGGACCACCTACGACCACTTCGACCGCCCGCTGACCACCACCAACGCCCGTGGTATCACCGTCTGGAACGGCTACGACGTCCTGTCGCGGCCGACCGAGCAGCGTCTGAAGGACGCGAACGGCACGCTGCTGGCGCAGTACACCTACGACACCGTCACCGGCGGCAAGGGCATGCCCGCCACCGCCACCCGCTACACCGACGGCCTGGCGTACACCCAGAAGGTCAACGGCTACACCAAGGACTACCAGCCGACCTCGACCACGCTGAACCTGCCGTCGACGCTGGCCGCCACGTGGGGTCTGCAGACCTCGTACACGTACGGCTACACCTACAACGACACGGGCATGCTGGAGGATGCCTCGCTGCCGGCGGTCGGCAAGCTCGCCGCCGAGAAGCTCGTCGTCCGCTACAACAAGGACGGCCTGCCCCTCTCCGTCTCCGGCAAGGACTGGTACGGCGCCGAGACGGTCTACTCTTCCTACGGCCAGGTGCTGCGCTCGACCCTGGGCGCGCAGCCGTACCGGGTGTGGACGCAGAACTCGTTCGACGAGTCCGGCGGTGAGCTGCAGGAGCAGCACGTCTACCGCGAGCAGACCGGGGACAAGACCCTGGTCGGCGGGGTCCTCGTCTCCCAGCGGTCGTACGCCTACGACCCGGCGGGCAACGTCACCTCGATCCGGGAGCACTCGGACGGGATCGCGGAGCGGCAGTGCTTCAGCTACGACCCGCTGGGTCAGCTGAAGTCGGCCTGGACGTCCAAGGACCAGACCAAGTGCGGCGGTCCGAAGAACGGCGACGGCACGCTGAACGTGTCGGCCGGCAAGGACAACTCCGGCTACTGGCAGGAGTACGAGTACGACCTGGTCGGCAACCGCAAGAAGCTGACCGAGAAGGACCTCACCGGCGCCACCGCCAAGGACGCCACGACCACCTACTCCTACGGCAAGGCCGACGGCACCCAGCCGCACACGCTGACGAAGGTGTCGAAGACCTACACCACCCTGCAGGGTGCGCAGGTCAAGGCCGAGGCGGAGCGGCTGTACGAGCTGACGGGCGAGACCAAGTCGGTCACGTCCGTCCAGAACGGTGACAAGCAGGAGCTGACCTGGACGTACGACGGCCAGGTCGACCGGATCAGCGGTCAGGGCGCGGGCGGCAGGACCCCGTACGTGGGGCTTGCGGACAAGTGCCTGGACCTGGCCTCCGGCCTGGCGAAGGCCGGGCAGCCGATCCAGTTGTACTCGTGCAACTCGACGGTGGCGCAGAGCTGGCGCTTCACTCCCACTCCGGGGACGACGCAGTCGGACCGCGACCGGGGCACGCTGGACGTCCATGAGGACTGGTGCGTGCAGCCGGCCGCCAACACGGCCGGGTCGGCGGTGCAGGTGCAGAAGTGTGACGGCTCGGCCGGCCAGGAGCTGAAGCGGAACACCTCCGGTCAGCTGACCCACATCGCCTCGGGCCTGTGCCTGGCCGTGAAGGACGCCAACTCGGCGAACTCGACCCCGATCGTGCTGGCCACCTGTGACAGCACGAAGTCCGCGCAGGTGTGGGCGCCGCAGAACGACACCCGTCACATCTACGGCCCCGACGGCTCCCGCCTGCTGACGATCAAGGGCAAGCAGGCCACCCTGCACCTGGGCGAGGCCGAGGTCACCGTCCAGCAGGGCGGTGTCCTGGTCCACACCCAGCGCACCTACGCCGCCCCGGGCGGCGCGGTCATGCGCTACGCGAACGGCACGGGCGGCGAGGTCCTGGTCGCCCTCACCGGCGACCACCAGGGCAGCACCTATGCCGAGGTCGCCATGACCGACGGCATGCCGGTCCGGATCCGCAAGCAGGACCCGTTCGGCAACCAGCGCGGGGCGGGCACGATCGGCGTCAAGATGCAGGCCCACACCGGGTTCCTGGGCGCCACCCGCGACGACGCCTCCGGCTACCAGCCGCTCGGCGCCCGCCTGTACGACCCGGTCGTCGGCCGCTTCCTGTCCGCCGACCCGGTCCTGGACCTCAACGACCTGTTGCAGTCCAACGGCTACGCCTACGCGCACAACAACCCGGTGACGATGTCCGACCCGACGGGTCTGGCCATCACCCTGACCGCCTCCGAGCGGGCCGCGGCACTGGCGGGCGCGGGACTGTCGGCGGCCCAGGTCGCCCAGGCGCAGTCCACCATGGGCAAGTCGCTGTCCTCGGTGATCCTGGCCGTGGCGTGGGAGACGCTGAAGGACTTCATCGGCATCAACGACGCCTTGGCCTGCTTCGGCGGCGACATGTGGTCCTGCGGCAGCCTGATCATCGGGGCGATCCCGTGGACCAAGCTGGGCAAGATCCCCTCCGTCCTGAAGGCCGTCAACCGCACCATCAGCGCCATCCAGGCCTTCCGCACAGCGAAGAAGGCGGCCGAGCTGGTCCTGAAGACCGCGAAGGCGGCCGAGGCCACGGCGCTGAAGGCGAAGAAGGCGGCCATCGAGAAGGCCAAGAAGGAAGCCGCCCAACGAGCGAAGAAGAAGGCCGCCGAGCAAGCGAAGAGAACCACCGACAAGGCAGTCAGCCAAACCAAGAAAACGGGCAACCCGGTCCAGAAACAGGCCCAGTCGAAGGCGGCCCCGAAGTCGTCGTCCGCGTCCGGCTCCGGCGGTGGAGGCGGCGGCAAGAGCGGCGGCTCCAAGCCCGGCGGCAGCTCCGGCAGCTCCGCCCGCAGCAGCGGCGGAACCAGCGGCAGCGGCGGGTCCGGGAAGGCCGACGGCGGCGGGAGCGGCGCCTCCTGCCCGATCAACAACAGCTTCACCCCGGGCACCAGGGTCCTGATGGCCGACGGCTCCACCAAGCCGATCGAGGAGGTCAAGGCCGGAGACAAGGTCATCGCCACTGACCCGAAGACCGGCGAGCGGCGCATCGAAACGGTCACCGCCGAAATCAAGGGCCAGGGCCTCAAGCACCTGGTCAAGGTCACCATCGACACCGACGGCAAGAAGGGCACCAAGACCGCCCAGGTCACCGCGACCGACGGTCACCCCTTCTGGGTCCCCGAACTCGGCGAATGGATCGACGCCGCAGACCTCAAGTCCGGCCAGTGGCTCCAGACCAGTGCCGGCACCTACGTCCAGATCACCGCGATCCAGCGCTGGACGAGCCCCGGATCCACCGTCCACAACCTCACCGTCAGCGATCTCCACACGTACTACGTGCTGGCCGGGGCGGCGCCGGTCCTCGTTCACAACTGCGGAACCGGCGGCGGAGCCGATGTCGACTACCTCACTGACATTGTCGACGACATGACCCAGCTAGCCGGCGGCGGCGCCGGTTATCGCACCATGGGTGCGCTGCACGCCGACACCCCGGGCGGTGGCCTGGACATCGTCGCGGTAGGCGCTCGTGCAGACCTGACGCAGAGACAGTGGACGGCCCTTCCCTCGCTCGGGTCGGGTACCCTCGCCATCCGCGTCCCGCAGCCGGCCAGAACTGTGGCCAAGGAGGACCTGTGGCATGCCGAGGTGAAGATGTGGACCGAGGCGGCGGGTATTCTCCAGATTCAGCCGCGTCTGCTCGTGGTCAGCAGGCCGATCTGCCCCGCGTGTCGGACCTTCCTAACTGGTCGAGGCGCGACCATTACGTCGAATACAACGGCTGAGTGGTAGCCGGCCGATAACAGCCGTGGGGGGAGCGGGCGCGTCCGCTCCCCCCACGGCAGCCATAGCGATTGTCCAGGATGGAGCACACACATGCAGGACTTGACCCGCGGCGCCGCCCTGGCCTACAACGCGTCCATGGTCCTCCGGATCGGGAGCGCGGTTTTCGTCGTGTGTCCGGATGACCGTCTCCAGTCCCTGTACTACCGCGTCGACGGGGGGGTCAGGTCCGTGTGGCGCCATCTGCGCGGTTCCGAGATCCACCCCAGGCTCATCCAAGATGCAGAGGAGGCGAACCGTAAGTTGTGGGAGCAGGCTCCCGCACTCCCTCTGCCCGAGGAGTTCCTCGTCGGTTACCGAGACCTTGCTGCTGCCACCCTCGCGCATTTGGATCGGGACGAGGCCGTGCCCCGCGACGAGATGTCCGCGCGTGCCATCGAAACGGTCGGCTTCCTGGAGGCCGGGCTGGACAGTGCTGCGGGTGCCGTGGACTTCGAACGGTCGTGCCAGGCAGCCACTGAGTTGCTACTCGAGGGCTGGGCTGAGGACCCGCTGTCCACGATGAGGCGCGTACGCCGCGAAAGTGACGTGTGGGCCCTGGTATACCAGCGGTTTGTAAGGCCGGAGCTGGGTCTCGGTCACGGCCTCTCGGACTGACCGCTCCTAAGGAGGGCAGCGCTCCACCTGCGGGAGCGTCAGTCCCACCAGAACGACCGCACTTGCGCGCCAAACAGTTGCTCGGCGTACGCACGCAGGGTGTCTGGGCCGTTCTGGGCCGCCAAGGACCAGAACGGGTGCGGCGGCCCGAAGAACGGCGACAGCACGCTGAACGTGGCGGCCGGCAAGAACAACTCCAGCCACTGGCAGGAGTACGCGTGAACCGCCCCGGCTCGAATGGAGACTCGATTTCATGAAAAGACCGAGTCATGGCATGACCCTCCCGTTACCCGCTTGAGCTGCGCCGACGTGCGGTGCGCATGGTCGCCGAGGTGCGCGACGACCACCCGAACGAGACGGCCGCCCTGCAGAGGGTCTGTACGGTCAACGGTGGATCTTCAAGCAGGAAGTGACACCTGATGACAGACGTGACCGTGTCGGCTGAGGCCGTGGAGGACGTGCAGCCGGCGGGGCTTGGGCCTGACGCGCTGGACGACCAACTCATCAGCCAGCTGGTGGACCGGGCCAAGGCGGGCGGGATCAAGCTGACCGGCGAGGGCGGACTGCTGCAGCAGCTCACGAAGAAGATCCTCGAGTCCGCCCTCGAGGGCGGGATCACCGATCACCTCGGGCACGAGAAGCACGAGAAGGCGGCCGGCGGCAACACCCGCAACGGCACCCGCTCCAAGACCGTGCTCACCGATGTCGGCCCGGTCGAGATCGACGTCCCGCGCGATCGGGCGGGCTCGTTCGAACCGCAGATCGTCAAGAAACGGCAGCGCCGGCTGACCGGGGTGGACGAGATGGTGCTGTCGCTGTCCGCGCGCGGCCTGACCCACGGCGAGATCTCCGCACATCTGAAGGAGGTCTACGGCGCCGAGGTGTCGAAAACGACGATCTCCACGATCACCGACAAGGTGATCGACGGCATGCACGAATGGCAGAGCCGCCCGCTGGACTCGGTCTATCCGGTCCTGTTCATCGACTGTGTGCACGTGAAGCTGCGGGACGGCCAGGTCGCCAACCGGCCGATCTACGTCGTCCTCGCGGTCACCGTCGAGGGCACCCGCGAGATCCTCGGCCTGTGGGCCGGCGACGGCGGCGAGGGCGCCAAGTACTGGCTCCAGGTCCTCACCGAGATCAAGAACAGGGGCACGGAAGACGTCTGCATGGTCGTCTGCGACGGCCTCAAGGGCCTGCCCGACGCCATCGAGGCGGTCTGGCCGCAGGCGATCACCCAGACGTGCGTGGTTCACCTGAAGCCGTAAGGAAACAACACGTTGCTTCCCGGGAACTGTGTCGTTGATGTGGTATGCGCATATCCGACGAGGCCCGCCTGCAGCTCGCCCAGCGCTTCGAGGCCCTGTTACCGCACTTGAACGAACGTCAGCGGCGCCTGGCGATGGCGACCGAGGCACGTCTGCTCGGTCATGGTGGTGTGCGCCTGGTCGCGCGGACGGCCAGGGTCAGCGAGACCACCGTCCGCAGGGGCGTATTCGAACTCGAAGACGGTGCCGGACCGCTGTCCGAGGGGCGCGTCCGGCGTCCCGGTGGCGGGCGGATGCGGGTCGAGGCCGTTGACCCGTCTCTGGTTCCGGCGCTGATGGGGCTGGTCGAGCCGGACGAGCGCGGTGATCCGATGTCGCCGTTGCGCTGGACGACGAAGTCGTTGCGGAACCTGGCCGCCGAGCTGTCCCGGCAGGGGCACCGGGTGACCGCGCCCACCGTGGGCCGGCTGCTGAAGGAGAGCGGGTTCAGCCTGCAGGGCACCGCCAAGACCCTGGAAGGCGATCAACACCCCGACCGCGACGCGCAGTTCCGCTACATCAACGAGCAGGTCAAGGAGCACCAGGCTGCGGGCGAGCCGGTCATCAGCGTGGATTCGAAGAAGAAAGAGCAGGTGGGCCTGCTGCCGATGGCCGGGCAGGAGTGGCGGCCCAAGGGCGATCCGGTCCGGGTCGAGGACCACAGCTTCTTCGCCGGCCCGCGCGTGGAGACGGCGGTCCCGTACGGGATCTACGACATGACCGCGAACACCGGCTGGGTGAACGTCGGCGTCGACCACGACACCTCCGCGTTCGCGGTCGCCTCGATCCGCCGCTGGTGGCAGGCACGCGGCGCGCTCGACTATCCGCTGGCGACCCGGCTGCTGATCACCGCGGATGCGGGCGGCTCGAACAGCTACCGCTACCGACTGTGGAAGGCCGAACTGGCAGCATTCGCCGCCGAATCCGGCCTGACGATCACGGTCTGTCACTTTCCTGCAGGAACAAGCAAATGGAATAAAATCGAGCACCGGCTGTTCTCGCACATCACCATGAACTGGCGCGGCAGGCCCCTGACCAGCCACGAAGTCGTCGTCAACACCATCGCCGCGACACGGACCCGGGCCGGGCTGCGCGTCGAGGCCGCGCTCGACACCGGCTCCTACCCGACCGGCATCCAGGTCAGCCGCGAACAGCTGCAGGCTCTGCCGATCACCGCCCACGACCGGCACGGGAGCTGGAACTACACCATCACGCCGGCCGTCGGCGACACCCCGGCCCCGCCACCGCAGACCGCCGACGAACGCGCCGCCGCCCGCACGCTGGCCCTGCGGATGCTCGCCGATCAACGCCTGACCGGCATGACCGATACGGAACTGGACGCACTGCGGGCCCGGCTCGCCCCCGACCAGGAAGCCCGGCGCGAGCAACGCCGCTACGTCCTGCGCGGCGGCAGGCGCGTCGCCACCACCGGCCGCAACCGATCCCTGCTCTCGAACGCGGACGAAGTCCTGGTCACCGTGGTCTACCTGAGACAGGTCTGCCCGCAGAAGGTGCTGTGCGACCTGCTCGGAATCAACCCCGTCACCATCGGGCAGGCCATCAAGGCCACCCGGCAGCTCCTGGACGAACACAAGATCAGCATCACGCCGACCGTGGTCCGCTACTTCACCCGCGCCCAGGACCTGCGCGCCTTCCTCACCCATACCGAGCCGGACCGGAACACGCCGGAACCGACCCGCAACGCGCTCACCAGCCCCGTCCTGACTGGCATGAGCCGCCAGAGCCTGCACGCTCTACTCGAAGAGCTGATCGTGCCCTACGCGGCCGCGATCGAGAAGCGACGGCATCGGCACCGCGGCGGCGACCGCCGTCCCGGCACCCGTGGCGGCGTCTTCCGGCAGAAGATCACCGACAGCGACCGGATCCTCGCCACGATCCTCTACCGGCGCCGCATCTGCGGCCTGGACACCCTGGCCGAGCTGTTCGGTGTCTGCCGCAGCACCCTGTGGAACGCGATCAACGACGTCCTACCCGTTCTCGACGACCACCGCCTCGCCATCACCCCCGCCGAACACCGCTACGCCACCGCAGCCGACGTTCTGGCCTGGACAAGCGCACCCGACCCCAAAGACCACCATGTTGTTCTTTGACGGTTCCACCTGCTGCGGGCCGCGTAACGGAACGAGGCCCGCCAGGACTGGGACAAGATCTCGAAGGCGCTCAAGCCCGTCTACACCGCGCCGACCCAGGACGTTGCCGAGGAGAAGTTCCTGGAGTTCTGCGAGGCATGGGGCAGCAAGTACCCCGCGATCGTGAAGCTGTGGGAAAACGCCTGGGCCGAGTTCGGGCCCCCCTCCTTCGACGTCGAGATCCGCAAAGTCATCTGCTCGACGAACGCGATCAAGAGCGTGAACGCCCGCATGCGCAAGGCCGTCCGGGCCCGCGGGCACTTCCCCGACGAGGCGACTCCGCTGGCGAATTTGCTATCCGGGACGGGCAGGGGCGAGGGCGGCGAGGTGGGAGATGCGGGTGTGGCCGAGCGGGGTGCCGGTGAGCCACGCGTCGAGGCGGGTCAGGTTGATCGCGGTGGCGGTCAAGACGTGCTGGACGGCAGTCTTGGCAAGGCCGCGATAGCGGCTGCGGCGTAGCCCAAAGGCACGTACGGCCTGGGAAATCGTGCCCTCGACACCAGCCCGGTGACCGTAGCGGCGATGCCACTGCTCGGTGGCCTGCTCGATATGGAGGCGGCGGAGGAGTTCGTGCTGTTCGCGGGGGCGCAGGGTGACGGTGCGGGCGGCGGTCTTGGCGCGGGTGCAGCGTGAGCGTTCCGGGCAGGGGGTGCAGTCGGTCATGCTGAAGGTGAACATCACCCGCGGATTGCCATGCCGGTCGAGGCCGGTGCCGGACCAGGTGTTGGGGTGCCCTTGCGGGCAGGTGGCGGTGAGGGTGTCCCAGTCGATCGTGAACGCATCGGTGTCGAAGGCGTCCTCGGTGCGGCTCTGCCACTGGTTGCCCTGGTTGACCGGGCCGATCAACTCCACGCCTCGGTCATGGGCCTTGAGGACCTTCTCCGCCGTGACGTACGCGCTGTCCGCGTAGTGCTCGTCGGGCAGCAGGCCGCGCTTGTCGAGCGCGTCATGCACGCGGTCGGTGGTGTCGACGTCGGCCTCGGTGGCCGGTGCAGTGGCCACGTAGGTGATCAGATGCGGCAGGTCATCGCTGCTGGCCTCGCTCAGCTGAACGCTGTATCCGGTCCAGCCCATCGAGCGCTTGACGCGAAAGCGGGCGTCCAGATCGTAGGGGGAGACGATCGCGGCTGCTCCGGGCGGACGGCCCGAGCCCTTGCTCTCTCTGCGGTGAACGCCGTCCTGGTCGCGGTAGAACTGCTGGATCCAGATCCGTCGCAGGGCCTCCACCGTGGACAGCTGCCGCAGCAGCGACGGCGTCTGCGGTGCGTGGACCTGCTCCAGCAGCCGGTAGCCGTCCTCGGCGAACTGCAAGTTCACCGCAAGTCGTTCGGACTCCTCGCGGGGCAGTCGGTAGGCATCCGCCCGCGGCCCATAGCGGGCGAACCAGTCCACGGGCACCCATCCGGTCAGCCAGTCGGGCTCCGTAGCCGCGATCGCCTCCAACGCGGCACGGACCGCCTCGCCTGCCAACTCCAGTCGTTGCAGCGTCCGCACCGCAGCGAGCACATGAGTGGAATCGGTCCGCTGCCGCCCGCCCGGGGCCGCCCAGCCCGCTTCCCTGAGCCTGTCCAGCACCGCATCGAACAGCAGCCGTTCCGCGCTGCCGGTTTCGGCGAGACGGGCGCGAAACTCCGACAACACCGAGTCGTCGAAGCCGGCGTCACGCAGCTCCAGGCCCAGCAGATACTTCCAGTCCAGACGGGAGCGGACTGCATCGGCAGCCTGCCGATCGGTCAGCCCCTCAGCAAACTGCATCACGCTGACCAGCGCCAGCCGGCCAGGCGCGAGTGCTGGCCTGCCACGCACCGCGAACAGCTCGGTGAACTGCTCGTCCTCGAACAACTCGCCCAGCAGATCCCGCAGACGCATCGCCATGCACCCCCGCGGGAAGGCGGCCCGAGCCACCTCCACCGTGGTCGCTGGGACCTCGATCAGGCCACGGCGAGGCCATAAAGACATCATGATCCCCTTGAAGGCCCCCACGCCATGTCGCGTTCCAGAATGCCCCCCGCCAGAAGATCACTTCAGGCGCATAGCAAATTCGCCAGCGGAGTCCGAGCAGGCCGCTCTCAAGTGCGTCTACATGGCCATCATGAGCCTGGACCCCACCGGGCGGGGACGCAAACGCTGGTCACAGCGGTGGAAGGCCGCCCTCAACGCCTTCGAGATCACCTTCGACGGACGGCTCTCCGCCGCCCGCCGCTGAATCCCTATCAACTCCAGAAACACCGTTCACTGGACAGACCCCACGAGGGCGGTGGTGTTGAAGCCGAGCGGGTCGGCCTCCAACTCGGTCAGTTTGACCAGGATGCGGAGCGCCATGCCGCGAGGGATCTTGCGTAGCTCCGCCTGAGCCTCTGGCCGGAAGACGGTGCGGTACTCACTCACTGCGCGCCAGCGTCTCCCTCATGACGTCCTCGATCGGGATGCCGGCCGAGGGGTTCGCCATGCGCTCGTCGATGAGCCGGTTGATCTCGCGTTCTTCCCACTCCTGGTATTTGCGCAAGACCTCGATCGACACCACGGCGGCCACCTGCTTGCCACGACGCGTAATGACGGTGGGCACGTCGTCGCGGTCGGCTCGCTCTACCACCTCGGCCAAGTGTGCGCGGACGTCGCGGATGGACTCTATGGGCATCGGCTGCGTCATAAGTTCATGAGTACCAAGTGTTCCATGTGTACACAAACGCTTGCCTGTCCAGCCACGTTGGACGACGCTCCACCATCCTGCGGTCGCCCGTCTCCGATTGCCCGCCCTTTCACTGTGCGGCGGAGCGGGCGCGCAGGTCACCGCCAGATGTTCCGCACCGCCGAGTACACGCAGGTGGCTGGGGGAGGCGAGGAAGCATGGGGAACTGGGTGAGGACAGCGGCGGTCGTCTCTCCGCAGTGGTTGAAGGCGGGCGCGGCCATACCGACCTCCTGCACCGAGATCTCCCCCGTGGTTAGCTGCGCAGCCGAAGGGGCAGCGGGCGAGGGTAGGAGACCGGCGCCTGTTTCGCACCGTGATCTGAAGTAGTTCAGACATCATATTGGGCATGACCGTTCGCACCTTCCCCTACAGCTTCTTCCTCCGCGGTCCGACCCAGGTCCTGCCGTCGCTGGATCACGCTGACGTGATACTGGAGCGCCGCGGCGAGGAGAACCTCGTACTGATGCGGGAAGAGCGGTTCGAGGCGACCCTCAGCGGCATGCGGCTGGCCGCCCGGTCGCTGGCCATCCTGGCCGACCGGCACCGGTCGCTGGCCGAAAAGGCCCTGGCGGAAGAGCTGCCCTGGCTGCACTGGCTCCCCGAGAGCGAGCGGCACAGCTGCGTGCGCGAGCTGCTGGCGGATCTGATCGCCAGCGCCGAGACGGGGCTGCTGCTGCCGTTCGCGCGCAGTCTCGCCTCCTGGCGCTCCACAGCCGAGGCATGGTCCGACCCGCAGGTGGCGAGCGAGCTCCAGGGCCCGTTCACAGGGGACGGTCCGGGGCTCCCCCGACCGGGCGGAACGGCCTCGTGACGGGCCGCGGGAAGGAGTTCTCCCGCCCGAAGCTGTGGGCGGTACGTGCCGCCGACCGGCGAGCGTACGCCGGGTGGCAGCAGTTACTACGCCAGGTGCCCGACAACCTCGACCGGGCCTGGGTCGCGATCATCAGCGAACCCCGGCGCACACACGTTCGGGAGCTCGCCCGGCAGGGTAAAGACGGTATCGGCGCGCCGGACGCGGATCTATGCTGGCCTCAGGCAGTCATGTCAGCAGGCGGAACGTGGAGGTCACCATGAGCACCAGTAGCGCTGACCACCCGATCCTTCCGCCGCGCCGGCCCCGTCTGTCGGTCGATGAGCTGATCCGGGCGAAGAACGCGAAGCCGATCCGGTCGCTGGCCGACCTGGAGGCACTGTCCGCCGACGTCTTCGAGTCGGACGAGGAACTTGAGGAGTTCCTGGCCTTCACGTACGCCGAGCGCCGCCGCGACGTGGCCTGAGGTCTCGATGCGCCCCGTCGTCCTGGACACCGACACCGCCTCGCTCATCATCAAGAAGCGCCTGCCGATCACGTTGGCGACCAAGCTGGTCAACACGCAGCCGATCATCACCTTCGTCACACGCGCCGAGCTGACCAAGTGGGCAGAGGTCCGCCATTGGGGGACGGGCAACCGCAGGCTCCTCGCCGGATGGTTGGGCCAAGTGCCGATGCTGCCCGGCGACGAGGACGTCGCCGACACCTACGGCGAGTTGTCGGCAGCCGCGATGCTCCGGGGCCGCCCCCGGCCGATGAACGACATGTGGATCGCCGCCTGCTGCCTCACCCACGACCTGCCCTTGGCGACCCTGAACGTCAAAGACTTCGACGACTTCAAGGCCCAGCACGGACTGGAGATCATCACCGCTTGATCCGGCGCCGGAGATCCATGCCGCTGACGCCAGGCCGACGGTAGCCGGCCCCTGCGGCCTGCTACCTCGTCGACCAAGACGTCAGCGGAGTCGCCCGCGGAGTCAGAGCTTGACGATCATCTTGCCGATGTTGTCGCCGCGCAGGACGCCGAGGAAGGCCTCCAGGGTGTTCTCGATGCCCTCGACGACCGTCTCGCGGTACTTCAGGCGGCCGTCGCGCACCCAGGGGCCGACCTCGCGCACGAACTGGGGCTGCAGGTCGTAGTGGTCGCCGACCAGGAAGCCCTCGATGCGGCCGCGGGTCTGGATGAGGCGGGCGAGGTTCCTCGGGCCGGGGGCGGGCTCGGTGTTGTTGTAGACCGAGATCATGCCGCAGACCGCGATGCGGCCGCCCTGGTTGAGGGAGCCGATGGCGGCCTCCAGGTGGTCGCCGCCGACGTTGTCGAAGTAGACGTCGATGCCGTCGGGGGCGGCGGCGCGCAGCTGCTCGCTCACGGGGCCGTTCCGGTAGTTGAAGGCGGCGTCGAAGCCGTACTCCTCCAGCAGCAGCTTGACCTTCTCGTCGGAGCCGGCCGAGCCGATCACCCGCGCGGCGCCCTTCAGCCTGGCGAGCTGGCCCACCTGGCTGCCGACCGCGCCGGCCGCGCCGGAGACGAAGACGGTGTCGCCCTCCTTGAAGGAGGCGGTGCGCAGCAGGCCCGCGTAGGCAGTGAGCCCGGTCATGCCGAGGACGCCGAGGTACGTCGACAGGGGCGCGGCCTCCGGGTCGACCGCGACGGCGTGCCGCGCGTCCACGGCGGCGTACTCGCGCCAGCCGCCGAAGTGCAGGACGTGGTCGCCCACGGCGATGCCCTCGGCGTTCGAGGCGACGACCTCGCCGACCGCGCCGCCCTGCATGGCCTTGCCCAGCTCGTAGGGGGCCGCGTACGACTTGGCCGCGCTCATCCTGCCGCGCATGTAGGGATCGACGGAGAGGTACTCGTTGCGCACGAGGACCTGGCCCTCGCGCGGCTGCGGGACCTCCGTCTCGACCAGGGCGAAGTCCTCGGGCTTCGGCCAGCCGACCGGGCGGCTGAGCAGGTGCCACTCGTGGTTGATCATGACAGCGCCTTTCCGTCCTCTTCGTTCACTTCGGGCTTCACTTGCTTCAGAAGGTGAAACAATCATCTGCCTGAATATTTCATACTGTCAAGCAAGTGAGTACTCTGGGCGTCATGGCCACCGCACCGCATACCCGCCGTCCCGACGCACTGACCCTGGAGGTCGTCGAGCTCATCGGGGACGTCGTGGCCCGGTTCTACGAGGACTACGAGGACGCCGCCGGGGAGCACGCCCTGACCGGCGCGCAGGCGCGGCTGCTGAGCCTGCTGTCGCTGGAGCCACTGCCGATGCGGAAACTGGCGCGGAAGCTGAAGTGCGAGCCGTCGAACGTCACCGGGATCGTGGACCGGCTGGAGGCACGGGGGCTGGTGGAACGGCGGCCCGATCCCGCCGACCGGCGGGTGAAGCTGGCGGCGGCGACGGAGGAGGGACGGCAGGTGGCCCGGGAGCTGCGGGAGGGGCTGCGCTTCGCGCGGGAGCCGTTGGCCGCGCTGTCGGAGGGGGAGCGGCTGGCTCTGCGGGATGTGCTGCGGCGGATGGTGGAGGCGTCCTGACCGGGGAGCTCTCGACCGGCTGACGCCGGCCGGGGCCGGCCGGGGCCGGCGCGGGTCAGGTGCACCACCACAGGAACCGGTCGCACTTGGGCGTCGGTGTCGGCGTCGGGGCCGGGTCGGGAGCCGGTGGTGCCGGGTCGGTCGTCGGGGGATCCGTCGGCCGGGGGGCCTCCGGAGGCGGGGGGTTCGAGGCGCCCGTACCCCCGTCGGCACCGGCACCCCCGCCTGCACCCGCGCCGCCTTCCTCCGCCGCCCGCGTCGGCTGCCGCGGGCCGGTCGTCTCCGTCGGGTCCGCGTCGGGTTCCTCGTCGTCCGCCGACGCGGACGGGGACGCGGACTCCGAGGCGTCCGGTGAGGCCGTGCTCGTGGCGGCCCCGGCCCCGGGCGTGGCACCCGCCGGGCCGGCCGTCTCTTCCGGGTCCGTGACCGGATCGCCGTCACCGGCCTGTCCGTCGTCCTCCACCGCGGCCGGTTCGGGGGTGGAGAAGCCCGGCAGGACCGAGGCGTCGACGCCGAGTTCGGCGAGGCTCAGGCTGCCCACGGCCAGCACGAAGCCGGTGGCCGTGAGGAGGATACGGCGGCGGCGCCGTCGGTGGGCCGCGGCCTTGCGGTCGCGGCGGCTCGCCGTCGCGGCCCCGGCTTCGACCTCGGCCCCGGCTCCGTCCGGGTCGTCGGACTGCCCCGCCTCGCCCTCCGGCTCACCGCTCTCCGGCGGTGCTTCCCCGGCCACCGCGGGCTCAACAGCCGCGGGCGCGGGGTACGTCTCCACAGGAGTGCCGCACCCCGGACAGGCCAGGGCGCCGTTGAGGTGCCGTTGGCACGGGTGGCAGTAGTTCATGTCGCGGGAAGACTAGGTTCCGTGCGGGGGCGTTGCCAGGATTCCTTGTGAAAGTTCTGTGGGAGATCGCAAGAGTTGTCGAAAGGCTTGCCGAAACCGTTACCTGTCGGCCCCATTGACACCCCCGGCGGCCCCTCTTTACTGTCACGCCAGCATTTCGAACGTGTGACGAAATTTCGAACATCCATGGGTGAGGGGCAATCGCCGTGCGCATCACCGGAATCAGCACGCACGTGGTCGGGACGCCGTGGCGCAACCTGACCTACGTCCAGGTGCACACCGACGAGGGGATCACCGGGGTCGGCGAGACCCGGATGCTGGGCCACACCGACGCGCTGACCGGTTACCTGCGGGAGGCCGAGGCCAACCACGTTCTCGGCTCCGACCCGTTCGCCGTCGAGGACCTGGTGCGCCGGATGAAGTACGGCGACTACGGCCGCGCGGGTGAGATCGTGATGTCCGGGATCGCGGTCGTGGAGATGGCGTGCTGGGACATCAAGGGCAAGGCCCTCGGCGTACCGGTGTGGCAGTTGCTGGGCGGCAGGGTCACCGACAAGGTGAAGGCCTACGCCAACGGGTGGTACACCACCGAGCGCACTCCGGAGGGGTACCACAAGGCCGCCCAGGCGGTCGTGGAGCGCGGGTACCGGGCGCTGAAGATCGACCCGTTCGGCACCGGACACTTCGAACTGGACCGCCGGCAGACCCTGTACGCCGTCTCGCTCATCGAGGCGGTACGGGACGCCATCGGCCCGGACGCCGAACTGATGCTGGAGATGCACGGCCGCTTCTCCCCCGCCACCGCCGTCCGGCTGGCCAGGGAGATGGCCCCCTTCGAGCCGGCCTGGCTGGAGGAGCCGTGCCCGCCGGAGAACCTGAAGGCGCTGGAGAAGATCGCCGCCAAGGTCGACATCCCGGTCGCCACCGGTGAGCGCATCCACGACCGGATCGAGTTCCGTGAGCTGTTCGAGAGCCAGGCCGCCGACATCATCCAGCCCGACGTCGGTCACATCGGCGGCATCTGGGAGACCCGGAAGCTGGCCGCGACCGCCGAGACGCACTACACGCTCGTCGCCCCGCACAACGTCGGCGGGTCCGTGCTCACCGCCGCCTCCCTCCAAGTCGGCTTCACCTCGCCGAACTTCAAGATCCTGGAGCACTTCAACGACTTCGCGGACGCGGAGATCAAGAAGGTGGTCAAGGGCGCCCCGCAGGTGAATCCCGAGGACGGCTGCTTCCACCTCTCCCACGCACCCGGCCTCGGCGTCGAGCTGGACGTCGACGCCGCGGCCGAATTCCCGCAGCAGCAGGCCCGGTTCGACCTGTGGGCCGAGGGCTGGGAGCAGCGCAGGCCCAAGGGGACGAAATGACCACCGCCGCCACCGCCGACACCGCGGCCGCCACCGCAGTCGTCGTCGAAGCGCCCGGCGTGCACCGGCTCGCACCGCACACACCGCGCGATCCCGGTCCGGGCGAGGCGCTGGTCGCCGTGCACGCCGTCGGGATCTGCGGCAGCGACCGCGAGGTGTACCAGGGCAACCGGCCCGAGGGGTACGTCCGTTACCCGCTCACGCCGGGCCACGAGTGGTCCGGGACGGTCCGGCGGACCGGCGCCGGGGTGCCCGGCGGTCTCGTCGGGCGCAAGGTGGTCGGCGAGGGTTTCCGCAACTGCCAGGTCTGCGACCGCTGCCACGCCGGCGAGACGACCCTGTGCACCTCGGGGTACGAGGAGACCGGCTTCACCCTGCCCGGCGCGATGGCCGCCACGCTCACCCTCCCGGCCCGGCTGCTGCACGTCCTGCCCGAGGACGCCGATCTCACCGCCGCCGCCCTGCTGGAGCCGGCCGCCTGCGTCGCGGCCGCCGCGCTGAAGGCGAACGCCCGGCCGGGCGAGCGGGTCGCGGTGGTCGGCACCGGCACGCTCGGGATGTTCGCCGTGCAGTTCCTGCGGGCGGCCTCGCCGGCCGAGCTGCTGGTCGTCGGCACGCGGCGCGACCGCGAGGCACTGTCCCGGCGGTTCGGCGCCACGGATTTCCGCACCAGGGACCAGGACCTCCCGGCCGGCTTCGACGTCGTCGTCGAGACCGCCGGGTCCGCGGACGCCGCCCGCACCGCCGCCGCCCTGCTCCGGCGCGGCGGGCGGCTGGTCCTGACGGGCATCCCGGCGCCGGGCGCCGAGGGACTCGATCCGACCGGTCTCGTCGTACGGCAGCTCGAGGTGCACACCGTCTTCGGGGCGCCGCCGGACGCCTGGGCGCACACGGTGCGGGTGTTCGCGGCGGGGCTGCTCGATCCGCTTCCGCTCGTCACCCACGAGCTCCCGCTCACCGAGTTCACACAGGCCATCGACCTGGTGGGGGCCGGTGACCCGAAAGTGGGCAAGGTTCTGCTCCGGCCGTGACGCACACCGCTCGCGGCGTCGCACCCGACGGCGGTGCGAGCGGCGTACGTACCTCCACCGCCCTTTTCCGCACCCGGAGCCGCGAACCTCGTCCGGCACACCGAACGCAAAGGACAGCTTGTGACCGACGCTTCCAGCACGGCAGCCCGCAGGCCCGGTGAGCACGCGCTCACCGCGCTCGGCCTGGGCTCCCCCGCGCCCGACCCCGCCGACGCCTCGCCCCACTCCTTCCCGGGCGGCGGCCGCTGGCGCACCGAGATCCCCTCGTGCGAGGGTCCCGAGGCGCTGGCGGTGGTCCTGAAGGAGTCCGCACGGCTCGATGTGCCGGTCCACCGGATCAGCCAGGGCAGCGGCGTGTGGATGCTGACCGATGCCGAGATCACCGAGATGGTCGGGGCGGCCGGCGAACGGGACATCGAGCTCTGCCTGTTCACCGGCCCGCGCGGCACCTGGGACACCGGCGGCTCGGTGCGCTCCGACTCGCGCGGCGCGGGCCCGCGCGCCCGCGGTCACGACGCGGTCGCCGGATGTGTCGAAGACGCCCTACGGGCAACGGAGTTGGGCGTACGATGCCTGCTCGTCGCCGACGAGGGAGTGCTGTGGACGTTGCACCGGGCACGCGAGGCGGGCATCCTCCCGGCCGACACCACCCTGAAGGTGTCCGCGCTGATCGGCCCGGTCAACCCGGCCTCGTACGCCGTCTTCGAGCGCCTGGGCGCCGACTCCGTCAACGTGCCCAGCGATCTGACGCCCCACCACCTCACCGAGATCCGCAGGGTGTCGGCCGCCCCCATGGACATGTACATCGAGGCCCCCGACGACCTCGGCGGCTACGTGCGGATGTACGAGGTCGCCGAGCTGGTCCGGCGCGGCGCACCGCTGTACCTGAAGTTCGGTCTGTCCAAGGCGCCCGGCATCTACCCGTACGGCACCCACCTGCGGGACCTGACCCTGGACACCGCCCGGGAACGGGTGCGGCGCGGCCGGCTCGCCCTCGACCTGCTCGCCCGGCACGGAGCGGCCGGTGACATGGCCCCGCTCGGCTCCCGGCTGCCGGGGGCGCTCCACCGCTTCCCGGCCGGCGCCTGACTCCGCACGTCCGACCCCGCCCCACGACCAAGGACTGGACTGATCACCATGCGCAACCGCAGAGCCGCCCTCCTCGCCACGGCCGCAGCCGCCTCGCTCGCCCTCGTCCTGTCCGCCTGCGGGCAGAACAGCGAGGGCGGCAGCAAGGAGAAGGGGGGCAGCACCAAGGGCGCCACCATCGGCATCGCGATGCCGACCAAGTCCTCCGAGCGCTGGATCTCCGACGGCAACAACGTTGTCAAGGACCTCCAGGCCAAGGGCTACAAGACCGAGCTGGTCTTCGGCGAGGACAACCCGGGCACCCAGGTCTCCCAGATCGAGAACCTGATCACGCAGGGCGTCAAGGGCCTGATCGTCGCGGCCATCGACAACAAGTCGCTGAACAACGTGCTCCAGGAGGCGGCCGACGCGGACATCCCGGTCATCGCCTACGACCGGCTGATCCTCGGCACGAAGAACGTCGACTACTACGCCTCCTTCGACAACGAGAAGGTCGGCGAGCTGCAGGCCAACTACATCGTCGACAAGCTGGGTCTGAAGGACGGCAAGGGCCCGTTCAACATCGAGCTGTTCGCCGGCTCCAACGACGACAACAACACCAAGTACTTCTTCAACGGCGCGATGAGCGTCCTCAAGCCGTACCTGGACAGCAAGAAGCTGGTGGTCGGGTCCGGCCAGACGCAGCTCAACCAGGTCACCACCCTGCGCTGGGACGGCGCGACCGCCCAGCGGCGCATGGACGACCTGCTCACCTCCTCCTACAAGAGCGGCCGGGTCGACGCGGTCCTCTCGCCGTACGACGGCATCTCCATCGGCATCCTGTCCGCGCTGAAGTCGGACGGCTACGGCTCCAAGTCCAAGCCGCTGCCCGTGCTCACCGGCCAGGACGCCGAGCTGGCCTCGGTGAAGTCGATCATCGCGGGCGAGCAGACGCAGACCGTCTACAAGGACACCCGCAAGCTCGCCGAGGTCGCCTCGGCGATGGTCGACGACGTCCTGAACGACAGGAAGCCCGAGGTCAACGACACCAAGACGTACGAAAACGGCGCGAAGACCGTCCCCGCCTACCTGCTGCAGCCGGTGAGCGTCGACAAGACCAACTACGAGGAGGTCCTGGTCAGGGGCGGCTACTACAGCGACGCCGAGCTGAGGAAGTAACCCGGCGGGCAGTCGCCGTATCCACCGACCACCGACCACCGACCGACCGAAAGGCACGACCATGGCGGGACCCGTCCTGGAAATGCGCTCGATCGTCAAGACCTTTCCCGGCGTCAAGGCGCTGTCGGACGTCACGCTGACGGTGCGTCAGGGCGAGGTCCACGCCATCTGCGGGGAGAACGGCGCCGGCAAGTCCACCCTGATGAAGGTGCTCTCCGGCGTCCATCCGCACGGCACCTACGAGGGCGAGATCCTCTTCGAGCAGGAGTCCTGCCGGTTCAGGGACATCCGGGCGAGCGAGCAGCGCGGCATCGTCATCATCCACCAGGAGCTGGCGCTGGTGCCGTACCTGTCCGTCGCGGAGAACATCTTCCTGGGCAACGAACACGCCACGCGCGGGTTCATCAACTGGAACGACACCCTCCGGCACGCCACCGAACTGCTGCGCCGCGTCGGACTCGACGAGCACCCCGAGACCCGGGTCGCCGACATCGGTGTGGGCAAGCAGCAGCTGGTGGAGATCGCCAAGGCGCTGTCGAAGTCCGTGAAGCTGCTCATCCTGGACGAGCCGACGGCCGCCCTGAACGACGAGGACAGCGGCAAACTCCTCGATCTCATCCTGGAGTTGAAGAAGCAGGGCATCACCTCGATCATCATCTCCCACAAGCTCAACGAGATCCGCAGGGTCGCCGACTCGGTGACGATCCTGCGCGACGGCCGCACCATCGAGACCCTGGACGTGAAGGCGGCCGGGACCACCGAGGAGCGGATCATCGCCGGCATGGTCGGCCGCGACCTCGACCACCGCTTCCCCGAGCGCACCCCGCACCGTCCGGAGGAGGGCGCGGCCCCGGCGCTGGAGATCCGGGGCTGGACCGTGTTCCACCCGATCGACCGGCAGCGCAAGGTCGTCGACGACGTGTCGCTGCGGGTGCGGCGCGGGGAGATCGTCGGCATCGCGGGCCTGATGGGCGCCGGCCGCACCGAACTGGCGATGAACATCTTCGGCCGCGCCTACGGCCGGTACGCGGCCGGCACGGTCCTCAAGGACGGCCGGGAGATCCGTACCAGGACCGTCGCGGAGGCGGTCGGGCACGGCATCGCGTACGTCACCGAGGACCGCAAGCACTACGGCCTGAACCTCATCGACACCATCAACCGCAACATCTCGCTGACCGCCCTGAGGAAGGTGGCCCGGCGGGGTGTGGTGGACGAGCACGAGGAGCGGCAGGTCGCCGAGGGCTTCCGGAAGTCCATGAACATCAAGGCGCCGACCGTCTTCGAGCCGGTGGGCAAGCTGTCCGGCGGCAACCAGCAGAAGGTCGTCCTCAGCAAGTGGATCTTCGCGGGTCCGGACGTGCTGATCCTGGACGAGCCCACGCGCGGCATCGACGTGGGCGCCAAGTACGAGATCTACACGGTCATCGACCAGCTGGCCGCCCAGGGCAAGGCGGTCGTCTTCATCTCCTCCGAACTGCCGGAGCTGCTCGGCATGTGCGACCGCATCTACACGATGGCCGCGGGACGGCTGACCGGTGAGGTGCCGCGGGCCGAGGCCACCCAGGAAGCACTGATGCGCCGCATGACGAGGGACACGAAGAACACGAAGGACGAAGAGGTGACGCGATGAGCGCGGACGTGACCGCCAGGAACCCGGCCCCCGCGCCGCCGGGCCGCGGCCGGGGGGCCGCCGGCGACGGTCTGCTCCGGCTGGTGCTGAACGGCCTGCGCCGCAACATGCGGCAGTACGGCATGCTGATCGCGCTCGGCCTGATCGTCGTCCTGTTCCAGGTCTGGACCGGCGGGGACCTGCTGCTGCCGCGCAACGTGTCCAACCTGGTGCTGCAGAACAGCTACATCCTGATCCTCGCGATCGGCATGATGATGGTGATCATCGCGGGCCACATCGACCTGTCGGTCGGCTCGCTGACCGCCTTCGTCGGCGCGGTGGCGGCGGCGCTGACGGTCAGCCACCACGTGCCGTGGCCGGCCGCGGTGGCGCTGTGCCTGCTGGTCGGGGCGGCGGCGGGCTCGCTGCAAGGGTTCATGATCGCCTACCTGGGCATACCGTCGTTCATCGTCACCCTCGCCGGGATGCTGCTCTTCCGCGGTCTGACGGAGATCCTGCTCAAGGGCCAGACCCTCGGCCCGTTCCCGGGCGGGCTGCAGAAGATCGGCAACGGCTTCCTGCCGGCGGCCGGCCCGGACACCAACTACCACAACCTCACCCTGCTGCTCGGTGCCGTCCTGATCGCCGCCGTGGTGTGGCAGGAGGTGCGCGACCGGCGCCGGCAGCAGGAGTTCTCCCTGGAGGTGCTGCCCGCGCGGCTGTTCGCGCTCAAGCTCGTCGCGATCGTCGCCGCGGTGCTCGTCGTCACGCTGCTGCTGGCCAGCTACAAGGGCGCGCCGATCGTGCTGATCGTCCTCGGCGCGCTGGTCGTCGGCTACGGCTATGTGATGCGCAACGCCGTCTTCGGCCGTCACATCTACGCGATCGGCGGCAACCTGCCGGCCGCGAAGCTGTCCGGCGTCAAGGACCGGCGGGTCACCTTCCAGGTGTTCCTGAACATGGGCGTGCTCGCGGCCCTGGCGGGCCTGGTGGTGGCCGCCCGGCTGAACGCGGCCTCTCCGAAGGCGGGCGTCAGCTACGAACTCGAGGCGATCGCCTCGGCGTTCATCGGCGGCGCGTCCATGAGCGGCGGTGTCGGCACCGTCCTCGGCGCGATCATCGGCGGTCTTGTCCTCGGTGTGCTGAACAACGGCATGAACCTGCTCAGCGTCGGCACCGACTGGCAACAGGTCATCAAGGGCCTGGCGTTGCTGGCGGCGGTCGGGTTCGACGTGTGGAACAAGCGCAAGTCCGGTTCATAAGTCAGCTCCGGTCCCGCCCGCGAGAGGGCGGGGCCCTTCCTCTCAGGAGCCGCACATGGAACTGAACAGACGCACGGTCATCGCGGGCGCCGCGGCAGCGGGCATCGCGGCGAGCACGCTCGGGAGCGCGGCGCAGGCCGCCCCCTCGGCCACGGGTTCGTCCCCGGGGCGCGAAAAGCCGGTGAGGGAGCTGTTCGGCAGGCTCGCCGACGGCACGAAGGTGCACCGCTGGTCGCTGGAGAACGGCGGCACCCGGCTGAAGGTCCTCTCCTACGGCGGTGTGGTGCAGTCCCTGGAGGTCCCCGACCGGCGGGGCCGCCACGCGAACGTCTCCCTGGGCTTCGGCGCCCTCGACGACTACGTGGCGTCCAGCCCGTACTTCGGCGCCCTGATCGGCCGTTACGGCAACCGGATCGGCAGGGGCCGCTTCACCCTGGACGGCAGGACGTACCAGCTCTCCGTCAACGACGGCGACAACAGCCTGCACGGCGGGGCGAAGGGCTTCGACAAGCACGTGTGGGACGTCGAGCCGTTCGCCGAGGGCTCCGACGTCGGTCTGCGCCTGTACCGCACCAGCGTCGACGGCGAGATGGGCTACCCGGGCACGCTGCGGGCGAAGGTGACGTACACCCTCACCCGGCGCGGCGAGTGGCGCGTCGACTACGAGGCCACCACCGACCGGCCCACCGTCGTCAACCTGACCAGCCACGTCTACTGGAACCTGGCCGGCGAGGGCAGCGGCACGATCGAGGACCACGAGCTGACGATCGCCGCCTCCCGCTACACCCCCACCGACCCGGGCCTGATCCCCACCGGCGAACTGGCGAAGGTCGCGGGCACCCCCTTCGACTTCCGCCGCGCCAAGGCCGTCGGCCGGGACATCCGGGCCGGCCACCCGCAGCAGGTGCGGGCCAAGGGCTACGACCACAACTGGGTGCTGGACAAGGGCGTCACCGCCCGGCCCGAGCACATCGCCACCCTGCGCGACCCCCGCTCGGGCCGCACCCTGAGGATCGCCACCGACCAGCCGGGCCTGCAGTTCTACTCGGGCAACTTCCTCGACGGCACCCTCACCGGCACCGGCGGCCGCACCTACCGCCAGGGCGACGCCCTCTGTCTGGAGACCCAGCACTTCCCGGACTCGCCGAACCACGCGGACTTCCCGTCGACCGTGCTGCGACCGGGGCGGACGTACCGGACGACGACGGTCCACTCGTTCGGCGTGTGAGGATCACCACTACCCTGAAGTCACACTTCTCACACATGAGTTGAACGACGACGCGTCCGACTCCGTATCCATGGATGGCCCGCGCTCCCCCGCGCGGGCCACCCCAAGGACGACGGGCCCGGCCGTCCCCACCGGGCCCGCCCCATACGGAGGTTCCATGGCCGACAACGTCGCCTCGCTGTTCCGCAGTACCGCGGCCCACAGTCCGTCGATGGCGGCGCTGGCGCGGGAGGGCGGCGACGGAACCGGGCCGGTGGACTTCTGCATCCCGTGCAATCCGTACTTCCCCACGCCCGAGATGTTCCAGGACATGGCGGCGCGGCTGCGGGAGATCATCACGTACTACCCGTCCGGCGCCGACACGATCACGGCCGAGCTGTGCGACCTGCTCCAACTGCCGCCGCAGTGCGTGGCCATGGGCAACGGATCGACGGAACTCATCACCTGGATCGACCACTTGCTGGTCCGCGAGTCCCTCGCCGTCCCCGTCCCCACCTTCGGCCGCTGGACCGACCAGCCCATGGAGACCGGCAAGCGGGTCGACATGTTCCCGCTCCAGGAGTCCAACGGCTTCACCCTCGACCTGGCGCAGTACACCGAGTTCATCCGGGCCCGGGGCACCAAGGTGGCCGTGATCTGCAACCCCAACAACCCCGACGGCGGCTTCCAGCACCGGCAGGCCCTGGTGCAGTTCATGGACACCATGGCCGACCTGGACCTGGTCGTGATCGACGAGTCCTTCCTGGAGTTCGCCGACGCCGAGGCCGAGCCGAGCGTGGTGCAGGAGGCGATGCTGCGCCCGAACGTGGTGGTGCTGCGCAGCCTGGGCAAGAACTTCGGCCTGCACGGCATCCGTTTCGGCTATCTGGTCGCCAACCCCGCGCTCGCGGGCAAGGTCCGCTCGATGCTGCCGAAGTGGAACCTCAACTCCTTCGCCGAGCACGTGGTGTTCATGCTGAAGGAGCACGGCGCGGAGTACCAGCAGAGCCTTCAGCAGGTGCGCCGTGACCGTCTGGAGATGGCCGGCCACCTCTCCGCGCTGCCCGGTCTGACGGTCTACCCGTCCCAGGGCAACTTCCTCTTCGTCCGCCTGCCCGTGGGCGCCGAGGGCACCGTGGTCCGCGACCGGCTGCTCACCGAGCACCGGATCCTGGTCCGCGAGTGCGGCAACAAGATCGGTTCCTCCAGCCGCTTCCTGCGACTCGTGGTGCGCCCCGAGGTGGACGTGCGTCGCCTGGTGTCCGCCCTGGAGCAGGTGCTCTACGGGACCAGGAAGGGAGC
>NZ_JUJA01000163.1:253659-258915 GCF_001906585.1 Streptomyces kebangsaanensis
ACGGCGGCGGTGGACCGGCTGGTGAGCGAGACCAACGGGGCCGGCCTGCAGATACCGGCCGCCCCTGCCGCCGCCCTGGCCGCCGGCGTGGGCATGCCGCTCGCCGCCACCGCGTCGGCCGCGCCCGCCCCGCAGCCGGCCGGCGCCGGAATGCCCACGCCGGCGCCGGTCCAGCCGGCGGCTCCCCAGCCCCTCGCGCCCGCACCCGTCCCGGGGCCGGCGCCGATGCCGCCCCTGGCCCCGACGGCCCAGCAGATGCCGGCCCCGGAACCCGTTCCGGCACCCGCGCCCGTGCCGGCGCCGGTGCCCGCCGCGGGCGGCCCCACCCCGCCGGGCGTCCCCGCCCGCGGCGGCCTCACGGCCGCCCAGGTGCGCGGCATGACCGCCCCGCCCTCGAACAACCCCGGACTGATCCCGGCCCCGGCCACGGGCTGGCCCAGCCCGCAGAACTGGCCGAACGCGGCGGGGATGGGCCAGACGGGGTAACCGGGACGGGGCGGGGCCCCCGCCGACGGCCCGGGGCCCGGGCCGTCGGCCGTACGGAGCACGCCGCCGCCCTGGGGGAGAATGGCGGCGCCCGCGCCCCGTATGATCGCCGCCCGGGAGGCACACCTTTGGCGCTCAGCAGACGTTCATTCAGCGCCCTCGCGGGCACCGCCGCGCTCGGACTCGCCCTGGGCGGCGGCAGCGCCGGAACGGAAGCGCCCTCGGCCCACGCCGCCCGCTCCGTGCCCCCGGGCCCGCCGCCGCGGCCGCCGAGCGCCGACGGGCGGCGGCACACCGTCGGCTTCGACCGCCACTCGCTGCTGGTCGACGGCAGGCGGCTGGTGCTGTGGTCCGGCGAGATGCACCCCTTCCGGCTGCCCAGCCCCTCCCTGTGGCGGGACGTGCTGCAGAAGCTGCGCGCGCACGGCCACAACGCCGTCAGCGTCTGCGTGGCCTGGAACTACCACTCGCCCGCCCCGGGACAGTACGACTTCACCGGCGTGCGGGACCTGGACCTGTTCCTGCGGACGGCCGCCGAGACCGGCCTCTACGTCGTCCTGCGGCCCGGTCCGTACATCGGCGCCGAGGTCGACGGGGGCGGCTTGCCCGGCTGGCTGACGGCCACCGAGGGCAGCGCCCGGGCCTTCGACCCGGCGTACCTGAAGCACGCCGACGAGTGGCTGGGCCGGGTGAACGCCATCGCCGCCCGGCACCTGTTCACCCGGGGCACGGGCACGGTGCTGCTGTACCGGATCGAGAACGGGTACGACGCCCACGCGGACGAGCCCGCCGGGCGCGCCTACCTGAGCCACCTGTACAAGAAGGTGCGCGCCGACGGCATCGACGTGCCCCTCTTCCACAACGACAGGGTCGGGAACGGCCACTGGACGCACGGCTCCTCCGACACCGGCGGGGCCGGTGCCGGTCCGCGTACGCCCGGGTTCGTGCCGGAGTCCGGGGACGGCCGGCCCGACGCGTGGGGCGGGGCCCTGTTCCGGGGCAAGGGGTACGCCGAGGTGCGGCGCACCTGGGACGCGGCGTACGAGCGGCGCTCCCACCTGACCCGCCTCGCCGGCGGCATCACGGTCCACAACGTCCGCATGGCCTTCGGCGGCACCTCCTGGGGCTGGCTGCCCGCGCCGGTCGTCTACACGTCGTACGACTACGGGGCCGCCCTCGACGAGGGGCGCCGGCCCACCGAGAAGCTGGTGCCGCTGCACCAGATCGGGCACATGCTGCAGCGCGTGCCCGACCTCGCCGGGCTGGACCCGGCGGCCGACGTGAAGGTGCCCGGGCTCAGGGCGTACCACCTGAGGAACCCGGACACCGGCGCCCACGTGTACGTGCTGCGCAACGACGGCGACGAGGAGGTCTCCTCCACGCTGCGCGCGGCCGGCACCGACCTGCCGGTGACCGTGCCGGCCCGGGACGCCCGGCTGATGGTCACCCACCTGATGCTGGGGCGGCGCAGGATGCGGTACTCCACCGCGCAGCCGATGGCGCTCCTGGCCGCCGGGCGGCAGGACGTCGCGGTGTTCTGCGGGCGGCAGGGCGAGATGGCGCGGGTGGTGCTGGAGTGCGCCGAAGAGCCGCTGGTCACCCGGCTGAGCGAGCAGGCCGCGTACGTCTACGACCAGGGTCTGCTGCGCGTGACCGTTCCCCTCGGCGCCGGCGGGCTGATCGGTGTCCGCGTGGAGGGCGACGGCAACGAGCGGCCGCTGATGCTGCTCTTCGCCGACGAGGCGACCTCGATGCGCCTGTGGCCGTACGACACCCCGTCGGGCTCCCTGCTGGTCCACGGCCCCGCGCTGCTGCGCACCGCCGCCGTGCGCGGCTCCACCGTGCACCTGACCGGTGACACGGTCGCGGAGAGCGGGCTGGAGGTGTGGGGGCCGCGCGGCATCGGCGCTCTGACGTGGAACGGCCGCGCGGTGCCGGCGTCGGTCACCGGCTCGGCGAGCGTGCGCGCCCACGCGCCGCTGCCCGGCGTGCCCGAGGTGAGGCTGCCCGCGCTCGGCGGCTGGCGGATGCGCACGGAGAACCCCGAGGCCGGGCCGGGTTTCGACGACTCGGCCTGGCAGGTCGCCGACCGGACGTCCTCCTTCAGCACGACGCCCGTGCCGAAGGGGCAACCGGTGCTGTTCGCGGACGACTACGGCTTCCACTACGGGGACGTCTGGTACCGGGGCACGTTCACGGACGCCACCGGGGTCGAGTCGGTCTCGCTCGCGTACAGCACGGGCACGCAGGGGCTGCTCATGGCCTGGCTGGACGGGCACCCGCTGGGCACGTACCGGATGCCCGTGCCGGACAGGAGCACGGTCCGGCAGGGGAGTTGGGCGGGCACGGCGGTCTTCCCGCTGGACCCCTGGCTGCGCGGCTCCGGCCGGCACGTGCTGTCGGTGCTGGTGCGGCGGATGCAGCACGACCAGGACGGCGGGGCGCGGGACACGCACAAGGCGGCGCGCGGACTGACGGCGGTGGCCTTCGGCGGGGCCGCGCCGAAGGTGCGGTGGCGGATCCAGGGCGCGGCGGCGCCCGACCCGGTGCGCGGGCCGCTGAACAACGGCGGGCTGTACGGGGAGCGGGAGGGCTGGCACCTGCCCGGCTTCCCGGACGGCGACTGGGAGCGGGTGAGCTTCCCGCGGGCCGTGCGGCGGCAGGGGGTGACCTGGTACCGGACGACCTTCGAGCTCGCCGTGGACCCGGACGTGGACGCCTCGGTCGGGCTGACGCTGGAGGACGACCGGCACCGCGCCTACCGTGCGCAGATCTTCCTCAACGGCTGGAACATGGGCCAGTACGTCAACGGCGTGGGCCCGCAGCACACCTTCGTCCTGCCGAACGGCATCCTGCGCACCCGGGGCACCAACACCCTGGCCCTCGCGGTCCTTTCGGAGCTCACCACGCTGTCGGGGCCGGGGCGGGTGCGGCTGACGCTGCTGGGCAGCGCGGCCGGAGGAGTGCCGGTGACACCGGTGGCCTCCCCCGGCCGCTGAGGCCGCGCGGCGACTGCGCCAGGCGGATCACGCTCCAGGGGAGGGGCTCCGGAACCGCGGTCGGCCGACCGTCCTGGAGGGCCGTGCCCCCGACGCGGCGCGGGGTGACCCGTCCGGGGCGCCGGCGGGGATGTCGCGGGCCTCGGGACCGACGGGGGTGTCGCCGGCCTGCGAGGGCCTCGGGGCCGACGGAGGCGCCACCGGCCTCGGGACCGACGGGGACGTCGCCGGCCTGCGAGGGCATCGGGTCGGCGGGGGCGTCGGACCGACGAGAGTGTCACCGGCCTGCGAGGGCCTCGGGGCCGACGGAGGCGCCACCGGCCTCGGGACCGACGGGGACGTCGCCGGCCTGCGAGGGCATCGGGTCGGCGGGGGCGTCGGACCGACGAGAGTGTCACCGGCCTGCGAGGGCCTCGGGGCCGACGGAGGCGCCACCGGCCTCGGGACCGACGGGGACGTCGCCGACCTGCGGGGGCGTCGGGTCGGCGGGGGCGTCGGGTCGGCGGGGGCGTCGGACCGACGAGAGCGTCACCGGCCGGCGGGGGTGTCACCGGCCGGCGGGGGTGTCGCAGGCGTTGTGCTCGAGGGCGCGGGTCGGGTCCAGGCCGTTCAGGGCGACGTCGAGGGGTCCGGGAAGGGTTTCGGACAGTCGTGAACGGAGGGGGATGAAGACGTCCGGGTGGCGATCGATTCCCGTCGCGCAGCGGTCGCGGGATCTCATGGCGCGGACAACTCCGGCCGCGTAGGCTCGGACGACCGCCCAGCGGGAGGCGGCCGGAAGGGGTGTGGTGATGGACTTGGCCGGGTCGGCCGCCGGGCCCGTCCGGCTCGCCCTGGATCCCGCCGTGCTGGCCGGCCGGTCCTCCCTCTCCTTCTGGATCCCGGCCGCGGTGCTCACCGCCGCACTGCTGATCAAGCTGCCCACGATCATCCGGCTGTGGCAGGACCCGATGCTGCGCGCGGTCGGCGGGCTGCTGCTCCTCGCCTGCGCGGTGTTCGTGTTCGTGGCCCCGTCGACGATCCGCTGGACCAACCGGGTCACGGGCGTGCCGAACATCTCGGCACCCTGGGTGTACTCGCTGCTCACCGCGTTCTGCGGGTCCTGTCTGCTGCTGATCATCGCCTGGCGGAACGGGCTGTCCGACCGTTCGGCCGCGACCCGGCGCGCCATGCGCTGGGTGATCTCGGTCTACTCGGGGGTGATCGTCGCGCTGTGGGTGCTGTTCGCGCTCGCCGACGTGCCCGTGGAGCGGCTGCGGGACCTGGACACGTACTACGCCAACACCCCGTTCATGCGCGAGGAGATCCTGCTCTACCTGCTCGCGCACGCCGTGGCCGTGCTCATCACCTCGCGGGTGGTGTGGAACTGGGTGCGCACCGACGGGCTGGACGTCTGGCTGCGCTGCGGGCTGAAGTCGCTCGGCGTCGGCTACGGACTCAACCTGCTGTTCGACGCTTCCAAACTCACCGCCGTGGCGGCCCGTTGGACCGGGCACGACCTGGACTGGCTGAGCACGGACGTGGCGCCGCCCGTCGCCTGTGTGTCGGCCATCCTGATCGCGGTGGGGTTCATCCTTCCGCACGCCGGCCAGTACCTGCACGACCGCTGGCGCGTGCGGCTCGCCCACCACGAACTGCGGCCGCTGTACCTGCTGATGCGGACCGTGAACGGCCGGGAACCGTCGCTGCTGCCGCGCGGCGGCCCGGAACTCAGGCTGACCCGGCGGGAGACGTTCATCCGCGACGCGCTGCTGCCGCTGGCCCGCCGTAT
>NZ_JUJA01000163.1:258932-260532 GCF_001906585.1 Streptomyces kebangsaanensis
CGGCGGGCGTACCGGGCCGCGCTGGAGCTGGAGTCCGCGCCGGAGGAGGCCAGGGCGCTGGCCGCCGCGGTGGCGATCCTGGACGCCGTGGAGCGGCGTGAGCACTCGCCCGGGGACGACGGCCACGACCGCGACACCACGGAACTGCTGCGGGAGATCGGCGCCGTCTCCCGGGCGCTGCGCCGCCCCGACCGTGTCGCGGCGGTACGGCTGCGGGCCGCGGCGCCGGCGGGGAGTGTGCCCGCCCATGAGTGATCACGGTGGAAGGACCTTTCCTCCTCCCCCCGGGCCCGGGGATGATGGGGGCAGGCGTGAGAGGTGCACGGGGGAAGATGGTGCGTAGGAAAAGGGAGATGCGGCGGCTGGCCGATGCGCTCGTCGACCCCATCCGGGTGCCGGTTCCCGCCGATCCCGAGGCGCTGTTCGCGGCGCTCGTCGACTCCGTCAGCGCCTGGCGGGGCCGCCGGGTCGTGGTCCGCCGGGAGGTCTTCCCGCCGCACACCGCCAGCGGGTTGTGGCTGGAGGGCGAGACGCAGGACGTGGTCGTCGTGGACCAGCGGGCCGCCGTGTGGCACCAGATCGTGATCTTCTGTCACGAGGTGTGGCACATGAGCCGGCGGGCCGCCGACGCGGACGCCGCGCCCGCCGCGGGGCCGCCCCGGCCGGTGGCGGCGCGTACCGACTTCAGCCTGGCGGACGAGCAGGAGGCCGACCGGTTCGGCATGCTGATGGGCCATCGGCTGCGGGGCTGGCTGGAGGCGTCGGCGGACCCGGTGCCCGAGGCGGGCGCCGACGGCGGGCAGGACCTGGCCGGACGCATCGGGGCGGCGCTCAACTACCGCGGGACCCGGGGTAGATGAGCGGCCTGATCAACTACGTCAGCTGTGGTGTGCTGTGGCTGGGTCTGGTGGTGAAGGCCCCGGACCTGCTCCGTCACCGGCGTGATCCGTATCTGCGGGCGATCTGCGCGGTGCTGGGCCTGGCGGGTTGCTGTTTCCTCCTCGGGGCCCCGCCGACGGTGGGCGCGGTCAACCGGCTCAGCGGCGTCCCCAACCTCGCCGCGCCGCTGACGTACGCGTCGATCACCGCCTACAGCGCGGCCTCCCAGGTCCTCGTCGTGTACTGGCGGGGCGGCGAGCGGGTGCACCGGGTGGCGCGGCGCTGGATCGTGGCCTACGCGCTGGTGCTGGCCGGCATCGCCACCACCTTCGCGCTCGGCGAGGCGCCGGTGGAGCGGCGCACCGACCTGGACACCTACTACGCGACGACGCCGTTCATCGCCGAGATGATCGTGCTGTACCTGGTGGGGCACCTCGCCGCCGTCAGTGTCACCACGGTGTCCGCGGTGCGGTGGGCGCGCGAGGTGGACGGCTGGCTGCGCGCGGGGCTGCTGGTCCTGGGGCTGGGGTCGCTGTGCGGCGCCGGGTACAGCGTGACCAAGCTCGTCGCCGTGGTCGCCCGCTGGTGCGGGCGGGACTGGTCGGGGCTCGGTACGAACGTCTCGCCGGCCGCGGCCGGGCTGGGTGCGCTGCTGACGTCGGTGGGCATCCTGGTGCCGCTGGCCGGGCCCCGGCTGGCGGAGCGCCGGCGGGCCTGGCGG
>NZ_JUJA01000163.1:260573-262113 GCF_001906585.1 Streptomyces kebangsaanensis
CCCGCCGCTGCCTGCGGCTGCCCCGGCCGCGCTGGGCGTCCCCCACCACGCGGCTGATGTGGCGGCAGACCAGCATCCACAACGCGCTCAGCTACCTGGACGCGTCCTTCGACCGCGCCCTGTACGAGCGGACCCACGAGGCGGTGCTGGAGGCGACCGGCGACAAGGAGCGCGCCGAGGCCGCCGCGTGGGCGGCGGTCATCGGCGCGGCGGTACGCGACGACTCCGCCGCCCCGCCGTCCGGCGCCCCCGCCCGGCTGACCGCCCGGGCCCCGGACCCCTCCGCCCTCCTCCGCATCGCCGACGCCCTCACCGCGCCCCTGCCCGCCCCACCCCGCCACGTCCCGACCGACCCGACCCCCACGGGCACAGCATGAACGGTTCACCGGCAGCAGGTCTGCCGCGGCGCGGACCGGGCGGAACGCCCCCGCGCCCCGCCACGTCGAGATCCACCGCCCGAGGGTGCCGGCGGGGGTGGTCCGGGTGAGCCTCGTCGTGTATCTGGCGGCCGGGATCTTCGGAATGTCGGCCGTCGTGCTGCTGCGCAGGCCGCGTACCGCCGTGCGGGATCCGCTGACCGTGTCCACGTGCGCGGCGATCGTGCTCGGCTCGCTGGTGTTCGTGTGCTCGGCGCCGTTGACGCTGGCGACGGTGAACCGGCTCACCGGGATTCCCAACTTCGGGGCGCCGCTGACGTACGGGATGCTGTCCGCGTACAGCTGCTCGCTGCTGATCCTGCTGATCCACTGGAGGGGCGGGCCCCCGGAGCGGGTGCGGCGGCTGGTGCTGCGCAGCATCGCCGCGTACGGGCCGCTGGTCGTCGCGATCGTCGGGCTGTTCGCGCTGGGCGACGCCCGTACCGAGCGGCTCACCGACCTGGACACGTACTACGCCAACACGCCGTATCTGCGCGAGATGATCCTGCTCTACCTGGTCGGGCACAGCGCGGCGACGCTGGCGTTGTGCGTGCTGTGCGTCAAGTGGAGCCGTGAGGTCACCGGGCTGCTGCGGGCCGGGCTGCGGCTGATCCTGGCCGGGTCGCTGCTGGACGTGGTGGGCTTCCAGCTGACCAAGTACACGGCTGTCGTGGCACGTTGGACGGGACACGACCTGGACGTGCTGTCCACGAAGGTGGCGCCGCCGATGGCCTCGCTCGGCGCGCTGCTGTGCTCCGCCGGCTTCGTGCTGCCCAGGCTGCTCCCGGCGGCGCTGGCGCAGGTGCGCAGCCTGCGGGACTACCGGCGGCTGGGCCCGCTGTGGACGCGGGTCCGGTTCGGGTCCACCGCGCCCAAGCCGCCGAGCTGTTGGTGGCACCTGCCCCAGGCACGCCTGCAGTGGCGCGAGGTGTCCATCCACGACGCGCTGCTGGGCCTCGCCCCGTACTTCGACGACCGCGTCCGCGAACGCGCGCTGGCCGCCGCCCGGCGCGCAGGCCGCACCGCGCACGAGGCCCGGATCGCCGCGGAGGCGGCCATGCTCGCCGACGCCGCGCGCCGCGCCGCCGCCCGCGAGGAGCCGCTCGCGGCGCCGAGCGGCTACC
>NZ_JUJA01000163.1:262128-265705 GCF_001906585.1 Streptomyces kebangsaanensis
GGAGGTGTCCGGGACCGGCGGGCTGGTGGAACTGGCGCAGGCACTGGGCCACTCGCCCGCCGGGACCGCCGTACGAGAAGGAACGCTGAGGACCCCCCATGGCTGAGCCCATGGCCGACTCCGAGGAGCCCCATGACCCCTGGTCACCGCAGAGCTGTCGTCATCGGTGCCGGACTGGCCGGCATGCTGGCCGCGGCGGTGCTGTCCGACGCCGTGGACGAGGTGGTCGTACTCGACCGCGACGACCTGCCCGAGGGGCCCGAGCACCGCAGGGGCCTGCCGCAGGGGCGCCACGCCCATCTGCTCATGGCCGGCGGCCTGGCCGCGATGGAGGAGCTGATGCCGGGCGGGAGCATACGGCAGCGGCTGCTGGCCGCGGGCGCCCGGGAGATACCGCTGGGCCACGGCATGGTGGCCCTGACCCCCGAGGGCTGGCTGCGGCGCTGGCGGCACGACGGGCCGAAGATGCTCAGCTGCACGCGCGCGCTGCTGGACTGGACGGTGCGCTTCACCGTCCTCGCCCACACCGGTGCCGGGATCCGCAAGGTCCAGGCCGTGGGCCTGGCCGGCGACGCGCGGCGCGTGCGCGGGGTGCGGGTCGCGACCGCCGCCGGGGAGGAGGAACTGGCCGCGGACCTCGTGGTCGACGCGAGCGGGCGCGGCTCACGGGTCGTCACCTGGCTGCGGGAGCTCGGGATCACCGGGGTGCGGGAGCGGACCGTGGACGCCGGACTGGTCAACGCCACGCGCCTGTACCGTACGCCCGCGGGGGCCGAGCAGTTCCCGCTGACGATGGTGCAGTCCGACCCGTACGCGTCCCGGCCGGGCCGCAGCGGCATGGTGCTGCCGATCGAGGGCGACCGCTGGATGGTCAGCCTGGCCGGCTCGCGGGGCGGCGAGCCGCCGTCGGACCCCGAGGGGTTCCTGCGCTACGCCCTCGGCCTGCCCTCCCCGATCGTGGGCCGGCTGGTCTCCGGCGCCGAACCCCTCACCGACGTGTACGTCAGCCGCAGCACCAGCAACATCCGCCGCTACCTGGAGAGGCTGCCGCACTGGCCGGAGGGGTTCGTCGCCCTCGGCGACGCGGTCGCCACCTACAACCCGGCCTACGGTCAGGGCATGTCGGTGGCCGCGTTCCACGCGCGGCTCCTGCACGAGGAGCTGCGCCGCTGCGGCCCGGACGGCCCCGGCCTGGCCCGCCGCGTGCAGCGCGGCGCCGCCCGCCCGGTCGACACGGCCTGGACGGCGGCCGTGGGCCAGGACGTCTGGTACCCGGACACCCGCGGTGCCCGGCCCGGCCTCGCCGACCGGCTGGCCACGTCCTACAGCCGCCGCCTGACGAGGGCGGCCACCGGCTCCTACCGCGCCGCGGCCGCCCTCTGGGACGTCACCAGCATGCGCACCGGCCCCGAGCGGCTGCTGCGCCCCGACACCCTGCTCACCGTCCTCAACGGCCCCCTGCTGCCGCCGCTTTCCGGCCCGCCGCTGACGGCGGCCGAACGCAAGATCGTGGAGGAACTGGACCGGACCGGGGGCTGATCCCGCACGACCGGCGCCGAGGGCGGCGGACCGGCCCCGCGCGACCCGGCCGGCGGGGGCCGTGCCCCCGGGCGTCCGGGGACCGGAGAGGTGACGCCGAGGACCGGGCGGACCTGCCGGGACCTCTTCTCTCTCCCCCCAACACCGACGACGAGCGATCGACGCGGGCCCGCACAGCACCACCCCCGGCTGTCGGATCCGGGGCGGAGCCCCCGGCCGGGTGCCGGGGGCCGGGTGCTGAAGGCCGGGGGCCCGGGGGCCGAAGGCCGGGGGCCCGGGGGCCGGGTGCCGGGGGCCCGGGGGCCGAAGGCCGGGGGCCCGGGGGCCGAAGGCCGGGGGCCGGAGACCGAGGGCCCGGGGGCCGAAGGCCGGGGGCCGGAGACCGGGGGCCCGGGGGCCGAAGGCCGGGGGCCGGAGACCGGGGGCCCGGGGGCCGAAGGCCGGGGGCCGGAGACCGAGGGCCCGGGGGCCGAAGGCCGGGGGCCGAAGGCCGGGGGCCCGGGGGCCGAAGGCCGGGGGCCCGGGGGCCGAAGGCCGGGGGCCGGAGACCGGGGGCCCAGGGCCCATAGACCGCAAGCCAAGGGCCCGGAGACCGGGGGCCGGCCGCCTGGCCCGGTCCGTGGTGGGCCGGGCGCGGAGTCGGGGGTCAGCCTGCGAACGCCGGCTGGGGAAGTCCCCTGCCCGCGTCCCGGACCACCAGGACCGAGCCGGACAGGGGGTGCGGGGCCGTCAGGCCCGTGCGGGCCGTGGTGACGTACAGGTCGGTCAGCCCGGGGCCGCCGAAGGCGCAGGCCGTGGGGCGGGGGACGGGGAGGCGGAGCACGCGGTCCAGGGTGCCGGCGGGGGTGTAGCGGCGGATCGCGGCACCGTCCCACAGGGCCACCCAGACGCAGCCGTCGGCGTCGACCGTGAGACCGTCCGGGAAGCCGGCGCCCTCCTCGATCCGGGCCAGGGGCCGCCTGCCGGTGGCCCGTCCGCCGTCGAAGTCGAAGACGTCGATCCGGCGGGTCGGCGAGTCGACGTAGTACATCAGACGGCCGTCGGGGCTCCAGCCGGTGCCGTTGCTGACCGTCGCGTCGGACAGCACCACCTCGGCCGTGCCGTCGCCGGTGAGGCGGGTGAGGGTGCCGCCGCCCGGGGCCTCGTCGTAGCGCATGGTGCCGGCCCACAGGGAGCCGTCGGGCGCGACGGCGGCGTCGTTGCCGCGGCGGCCGGGGACCGGGTCGTGGTGCAGTCGGCGGAAGGTGCCGTCGGGGTCCACCAGGCCCACCCCGTCGCGGAGGTTGAGGACGAGGCCCCCGCCGGTGCGGGGCTTGGCGGCGCCCACGTGCTGCTCGGTCGCGCGGACCGTGCGCCGGCCCGAGACGGGGTCGTAGGTGTGCACCCGGCGGGAGAGGATGTCGACCCAGATCAGCCGCCCGGCCGCCGCGTCCCACGTGGGGCCTTCGCCCAGTTCCGCCCGGGCGCGGACCGCGACCTCGTACGCCGTCAAGACGCGCTCCGGTGTCCGAGGCGCTCCGACAGTTCGGCGGCGCCCTTCGCGGCGAGCTGCTCCAGCTCCGCCCGGCGCTCCTCACTCCAGCGGATCATGGGCACCGAGATGGACAGGGCGGCGACCACCTGCCCGGTGCGGTCGCGCACCGGCGCGGCCACGCACGAGACGTCCGGGTTGGACTCGCGGCTCTCCACGGCCACGCCCCGCCCGCGGATCTCGCCCAGGGCCTCGCGCAGGGCGGCCGGGTCGGTGATGCTGTTCGGGGTCATCGCGGTCAGCTCGGCGCCGTCCGGGATGCGCGCGGCGAGCTCCTGCTCGGGCAGGGAGGCGAGCAGCATCTTGCCGACCGAGGTGCAGTGCGCCGGGAGGCGGCGGCCGGCCGCGGACACCATGCGCACCGCGTGCGTGGAGTCGACCTTGGCGATGTAGATGACGTCGGTGTCCTCCAGGATCGCCACGTGCACGGTCTCGTCGCAGGTCTCGGCGACCGAGCGGGCGACCTGCCGGCCTTCGGCGGCGAGGTCGAGCTGCTCGGCGTAGCGG
>NZ_JUJA01000163.1:265728-284970 GCF_001906585.1 Streptomyces kebangsaanensis
GTACGCCGAGCCGGTAGCGTCCGGGCTGCCCGGTCACCGGGACGATGTACTTGCGGGCGGCGAGCGTGGTGACCAGCTCGTGCACCGTGGTGCGCGGCAGCTGCAGCCTGCGCACGATGTCGGGGGCGGAGAGCGTCCCGTCCCCGTCCAGGAAGAGCTCGAGTATGTCGAGAGCCCGGGTCACGGCAGGTACGAGGCGTCCCACGACCGGTCCCCTCCCTTGAAACCAGGCCCGTTCGACATATCAACAGGCGGTCGGCATGACGAACACAGGCTAGTCACAGGGGGTCGCGGCGGGCAATGGGCGGGAAGCGGGCCGCTCGGCCGGGGCCCGGGTCGGCCCCGGTTGGGACCCGGGTCGGGCCCGGGTGGGCGACGATGGGCCCCATGCCGACGCCCACCGGAAAGCACCCCGCCGACCCCTTCACCCCGCTCGACTTCCAGCTGGTGCTGCTGCGCCGCATGGCCGACCACAACCCGGACCTGGTGGAGGACGCCCGCCGCACGCTGGGCGTCTCCCTCGCGGACATGCGGGAGGCCAACAGGCGCTGGCAGGCGATGGCCCGCTCCCCGCGGTCCCGCTCGGCCGCGGCCCGCTACCGCTCCGTCCTCGGCCGACCCGAGTCGACGACCGCCCGCCGCGTCGGCGACCTGGACTGCGAGGCCCGCCGGTGGCCCGTCCCCCTCTGGCCCGGCCTGCGCTTCGAGGTGCTCCTCGCCCCCGGCGGCCAGGTCTGGAACGAATGGCTGGTCCGCGCCCCGGGAGCCGAGGGCCCCGACCTGCGCACCACCGACGACCTCACCCCCTGGTCCTGCACGGTCGACGAGGCGGCCCGCGCCTTCGCCCCGGCCCGCCCCCTGGAGGGCACGGCCCCGACCCGGTGGGGTCTGGCCTTCGAGGCGCCGGACGCCCGGGGCGTACGCCGGCAGGTCGTGGCGGAGTTCACCTGGGGCCTGCTGCAGCGGACGCGGATCAGCGGGTAGGAACGGAGGTGTTCTCCCTCTGTCGGTACGAACTGTCGGTGCGGAAGTCCCCAGGAGTCGTCGCGTGTCCTCCCTCTTCCCGGCCCTGACGGGCGGTCCCGGTGAACGAGTCGCCCTGCGGTTCGGTGACCGGTCGTTGACGTATGCACAGCTCGCGGCGGCGGCCGGGGCGGTGGGCGCCCGGGTGCGCGGGCGGGGGCGGGTGGCCGTGTGGGCGACTCCGGGACTGGAGACGGCCGTCGGGGTGGTGGGCGCGCTGCTGGCCGGGGTGGCCGCCGTGCCGCTCAATCCGCGGTCCGGGGAGAAGGAGCTCGGGCACATCCTGGGCGACAGCGCGCCGTCGGTGGTGCTCGCGGCGGCCGGGGACGAGCTGCCGGCCGCGTCGGCCGGGCTGGAGCGGGTGGATGTCGATGTGCGCGTGGCCGGTCCCGTTCCCGAGGACCACGCCGGTGACGGCGACCCCGCGCTGATCGTCTACACGTCGGGCACCACCGGTCCGCCCAAGGGCGCCGTCCTCCCCCGCCGGGCCGTCGCCACCACGCTGGACGCGCTCGCCGACGCCTGGCGGTGGACGGGCGAGGACGTGCTGGTGCACGGGCTGCCGCTGTTCCATGTGCACGGGCTGGTGCTGGGCGTTCTCGGGCCGCTGCGGCGTGGCGGGACCGTCCGGCACCTGGGGCGGTTCACGACCGAGGGCGTGGCGCGGGAGCTGAACAGCGGCGCGACCATGCTCTTCGGCGTGCCGACCATGTACCACCGGATCGCGGAGGCGCTGCCCGGGGACCCGGAGCTGGCCGAGGCGCTCGCGGGGGCGCGGCTGCTGGTCTCCGGGTCCGCCGCGCTGCCCGTGCACGACCACGAGCGGATCGCGGCCGCGACCGGCCGGCGGGTGATCGAGCGGTACGGCATGACCGAGACGCTGATGAACACGAGCGTGCGCGCCGACGGCGAGGCGCGCGCGGGGACGGTCGGGGTGCCGCTGCCGGGGGTCGAGCTGCGGCTCGTGGAGGAGGACGGCACGGCGATCACGGCGTACGACGGGGAGACGGTCGGCGAGATCCAGGTGCGCGGGCCGAACCTGTTCACCGAGTACCTGAACCGTCCCGACGCGACGGCCGCCGCGTTCACCGCCGACGGTTTCTTCCGCACCGGGGACATGGCGGTGCGCGACGGCGACGGCTACGTCCGTATCGTCGGCCGCAAGGCCACCGACCTGATCAAGAGCGGTGGTTACAAGATCGGCGCCGGTGAGATCGAGAACGCGCTCCTGGAGCACCCGGGGGTGCGCGAGGCCGCCGTCACCGGGGAGCCGGATCCCGACCTCGGCGAGCGGATCGTCGCCTGGATCGTGCCGGCGGATCCGCAGTCCCCGCCCGGGGTCGAGGAGTTGGCCGGTCACGTGGCGCGGCGGCTGGCCCCGCACAAGCGGCCCCGCGTCGTCCGTGTCCTCGACTCCCTGCCCCGCAACGACATGGGGAAGATCATGAAGCGGGCCCTGACGCACGACTGATCGGGCCGGGCGTCGGCCGCGAGAAGTGCCCCTTATTTGACAGATAATCATAAAACTCACTCGTTTGGTCGCGCCTCTCCCGGTCCTCCAGAACAGGCGCGCCCTCCCCCCGCCCCCGCACGATGCCAAGGAGGCCGCCGTCCAGCGGCCTCGCCGGTCCGCGCTCTCGGGAGGATCCGTCATGGCCGCCAGTCTGGAGCAGTTGCGCCGCTGCCACTTCGCCGTCGACCTGGGAGCGGCCCGGACCCGTGTGTACGTCAAGGGTGCCGGGCTCGTCGTCGACCAGCCCTCGGTCGCGGCGGTGAACACCCGCAACGGCGCCCTGATCGCGGTCGGGGAGTTCGCGGAGCGGATGACGGGCCGCACCCCCGCCTACATCCGCGTGGTCCGCCCGGTCTCCGGCGGCACGGTCGTCGACATCGAGATGGCCCAGCGCATGCTGCGGCACCTGCTCGGTGAGGGGATGCGCCGCACCCTGCGCCGCAAGACCTGGCTGCGGGCCGCCGCCTGCACCCCGCACGACGCCGATCCGCTGGCCCAGCGGGCCACCGTCGAGACGCTGGTCGGGCTCGGCGCCCGCCGCGTGGAACTCGTCGACACGCTGATCGCCGCCGCCGTGGGCTGCGGGCTGCCCGTGGAGCGGGCCGAGGCCACCATGATCATGATGTGCGGGGCCGCGGCCACCCAGGTGGCCGTCCTCTCGCTCGGCTCGATCGTCAACGCCGAGCGCATTCCCGTCGGCGGGGAGGCCATCGACCACGCGATCGTGCAACACCTGCGCCAAGCACACGCGTTGGTGCTGCCCAGCCAGTCCGTACGGCCGCTGCAGCTGGCCCTGTCCGGCAACGGGCTCACCCCCCAGGGCCCGGCGTCCGCGGAGATCCACGGGCGGGACGTGGCCACGGGCCTCGCCCGGTCCGTGCGGATCGACACCGCCGCCGTACGGGAGGCCATCCAGACGCCGCTGACCGCCGTGCTCGACGGCATCTACAGGGTGCTGCGCGAGTGCCCGCCGGACCTGGTGGCCGACCTCGTCGACCGCGGGATCATGATGGTCGGCGGCTCGGCCCTGCTCCCGGGCCTGGACCAGATGCTGCGCGAGGCGACCGGCATGCCGGTGCACATCGCCGAGCGCCCCGAACTGTGCGCGGTCCAGGGGCTGGGCGCGATGCTGGAGGGCCGGATCGAGCCACTGATCCTGGACCCGCTGGGGACCTGCTAGTGTCCTGCGCCGGAAATCCCTCGGTAGTTGTCGTGCGCCGCCGATGCCAGATCTCGCCCGCCGACCAGGCGCGCCGCCATTGCCGGCACCGCTGGAACTGTCTACGAACTTCCGGCGCAGGACACTAGGTCGTCCTGTCGTGTCCGCCCCCGGTCAGGGGACGAACCAGCAGCGGACCGTCGTGCCGTCCTCGCCGGAGTGCACGCGGACCAGGTCCGCGACCAGGTTGACCAGGAGCAGTCCGCGGCCGCCGCGCCGGTCGCGGACGGCGGGCCGGCGGCCGGCCAGCGGATCGTCCAGGCGGCCCCGGTCCCGTACCTCGCACAGCACGTGGCCGTCCCGCTCCCACACCCGCAGCTCGCCCGAACCGCCGCCGTGCACCACGCTGTTGGTGGTCAGCTCGGCCGTGACCAGGGCCAGGTCCTCCAGCCGGACGCCGGCCAGCCCGAGCCGCGCGCCCTCGGCGGTGGCGACGTGCCGGGCCTGGGAGAGCGTCCCCCGTGCGAAGGGGAAGGACAGCGCGTCCGGCACGGCCGGCAGCGGCTCGTTGTACCGGGCGAGGACGTGCTCGGGGGCGTAGGCGGTGCTCTCCCGCTGTCCGGCGGAGCCGGAGGGGATGACGACGGGGTGGGTGGCGTGGGCGTCGGCGAGGGTCCGCTCGTCGAGGCGGGCGGCGTCGTACGGGCACAGGATGGTGACCTCTCGGCCCTGGAACGCCGCGTTGATCAGCGCCTCGTGCTGGGCGCAGGCCGGGTACTCGGCCCGTGTCCGGCCGGCCCAGACCGGCTCGCCGACGATCCGCACCCGGCGGCCGGCCGGCTGGGCGTCGGCGAAGGCGTGCAGCACCCCCGGGATGATCCGGCCCGGGTTGCGCCCGGCCTCCCGCATGTCCAGCAGCCGTACGGCACCGGCGTCCGCGCCCAGCGCCTTCTCGATCAGCCGCAGGTTCTCGCCGGGTACGGCCACCGCCACCGGATCGCCGGACCGGAGCCCCTCGCGCACGAAGGACACGGTGCCCGCGAGGTACTCCCGCTCGTCCCGGTAGAACAGGGCGGGATGGACGAAGGGCTCCACGGTCGCGGTCATGACGTCGACACCTCGATCCCCGGCAGGCCGGACCGGAACAGCTCCTCCGCCCGGCGCGGCACCGTACGGCGGCCCGGCCCGAACCGCGGTGCGGCGTCCGCGAGTACGCCGGCACCGGCGACATCGACGAAGGTCACGGCCGACAACTCCAGGTAGTACACGTCCTCACCTTCGCGCACCGCCCACTCCCAGTACCGCGCGTGCGACGGGATGTCCGCACCGTCTCCTTGCCGTCCCGGGGCGCGTCGAAGGCATGTCGCACCTTATCGTCCGTTCCGCGGGACCCACCCGCCCGTATACCCGCCGCGGTCCGGATCCCACGGCCGAATTCCACGGCCGGATCCCACGGCCGGATCCCACGGCCGCGGCCTCCGGCCGAACGGGCGCGCCCCGGGTCCCCTCCCCCGCGCCCCGCGAACAGGAACCCCGCGTTCCCCCCTCGCGTGTACGCCGCCCGGAAGCGGGCAGGCGCAGGACAGCACCGCCGGGATTCCGCGGACCTCGTGTCGCCCGCGGCGTGCGCCGTGCGCGGCCCGGCGGGGACAGGGAACGCGACGTCGTGAGGACGCGCGAGGACTGCCGAGGACGGACAAGGCGGGGACATGACCTCAGCGGCACCACAACCTCTCGCACGGCGGGTGAACACTCTGGTCGACACGCTCACCATCGACGTACGCGTGGACGCCGGCGGCCGGGCGGTGCTCACCGCGCGCGGCGAGCTGGTCCACGGCTGCGTCCAGACCCTGGCCGAGGCGCTGGCGGAGCTGCCTCCGGGCACCGGCCGGGTCGACGTGGACCTGTCCGGGGTGACCTTCATGGACACCGCGGGGCTGGGTTTCCTGGACACCCTGGACGACCACGGCCGGCGTCATCCGGTCCGGGTGGCCACCACCGGCTGGACGGGCCAGCCGCGCCGCATCCTGGAACTGGCCGGCCTGGACACCACCGACCCCCTGCACCCGCCGGCCGGCGGGACGGGACCGGTCCGGCCCGAGCCGCGGGTCACCTCCGCGGTGGCCCTGGAGCGGGCGGAGCGGCTGCTGCAGCTGCAGACGGAGATCGAACAGCTCCGCCGGGCCATCGCCTCCCGCCCGGTGATCGACCAGGCCCGCGGCGTCCTGATGGCCACCCACGCGTGCACGCCGGAGCAGGCGTGGGACATCCTGCGGGAGACCTCCCAGCGGTCCAACACCAAGCTGCGCACGGTGGCCGCCGCGGTCACCGAGGGCGTCCGGAGCGACGGCCCCCCGCCCCCGGAGGAGATACGCACGGCGCTGCGCTCGGCGATCACGCACAGTGCCGGCGTGTGAAAGGCGCGACGGTGGCGGGGTGTGTTCCGGGGTACCCGGTGTGCGGACGAGTGACCAGCCCCGTCCGCAGGAGTCACCACCATGAGAGAGCACACCCCGTCCCAGGCCGAGGGCGAACGCGACGACAACGACACGCAGCGCACCGCCGAGCCGCCGGACACGCCGTACCCGACCCCCTCCCAGGCCGAGGGCGATCGCGACGACCTGCCCGAGACGGCGGACGCCGCCGACGAGGACAGCCCCTGACGGAGGAGGACGCGGGTTCCTGACACCGTGTAGCCCGACCGTGCGATCCCTTCCCCCGTCCGGGTGCAAAACATCCCCAACACGCACCGATGGCCCCCGGATCGACTTCCGGGGGCCGCAGACTGGGTCGAAGCGAGTCGAGGTGACCCACGAAACCGCAGGTCAGATCGATTCTGCACAGGTAGTTCCTGGTGGGGCGGGTGGGACTCGAACCCACGGCCGACGGATTATGAGTCCGTTGCTCTAACCGGCTGAGCTACCGCCCCGTCGCGGCGTGTCGCGTACAAGTGTGCGCGCCGTCTGCCGCAGCATAGCCGCTCATACGATCTCCTGCTTCGGATGGTCGTCTTCCGCGGCCCTTCATGACCTTGAAGGACTCCACCGCTGCCGCGACGGTTCCCAGGGACATGAAACCGGACATGAAAAAGGACCCCGAAGGGTCCTCGTTCACCATGCTCCCCCGACTGGACTCGAACCAGTAACCTGCCGGTTAACAGCCGGCTGCTCTGCCAATTGAGCTACGGAGGACCGAGCTCCCCCGACTGGACTCGAACCAGTAACCTGCCGGTTAACAGCCGGCTGCTCTGCCAATTGAGCTACGGAGGAATGCCTCGTTGCATCGAACGCACCTACCTGGGTATCCGCCAGGGGGCGAGCGCTCGCTGCGACACATACATTAGCGCAAGCAGGGGGGTGCTCCGCCAATCAGTACTCCCGCGTGTGACCTCGAGGCAAGGGAAGGGTGGCCACCATGCGTTACCGGCTCGCGTTCTTCGCAGGGCTCGCCATGGGTTTCGTGCTGGGCGCGAGGGCCGGACGCGAGCGCTACGAGCAGCTCAAGCAGTCCGCCCGTCAGGTCGCCCAGAACCCCACGGTGCGCAACACCGCCGAGAGCGCGGCCCAGCAGGGCCGCCAGTTCGCCGGCAAGGCCTACCACACGGTCAGCGAGAAGGTGGGCGACCACGTCCCCGAGGCAGTGGCCCACCGCATGCGCACCCTGCGCGCCCACACCAACGGCAGCCCCGAGGACGACTGGGGCACGAGCAACACCTGAGGAGCGCGGGGCCGTGACCCCATGCGGCTCCGCCGCGTGGGCGCGACCGGCCGCGGACGACCCGCACCCGCCACGCAACACTCACCCCGACGGCCCCGAGACGCCCACGGCCAAAGCAAGCGCGGTGATACGGCAGAATTTTGGCCATGGGGATAGTCGCCGGGTTGGACAGCTCGCCCGATTTCACTCGTATCGTCGTCTGCGACGCGGACACGGGCTCCGTGCTCAGGCAGGGGTATGCCCCGCACCCGGTGGAGAACACCCAGGGCGGCGGCCGGCCCGCCGACGTCGACCCGCAGGCCTGGCTGCTGTCCCTCGGGGAGGCCGCCGGCGGCGGCCTCCTGGAGGGCGTGCAGTCGATCGGCGTCTCCGCGCAGCAGAACGCGCTGATCCCGATCGACGCCCAGGGCTCCACCGTCCGCCCCGCGCTGGTCGGCGGCGACCGGAGGGCCCAGGTCGCCGCGGCCGACCTGATCGACGCGCTCGGCGGCCGTGAGGCCTGGGCACAGGCGGTCGGCTGCGTGCCGCAGGCCTCGCTGCCGGTGACCAAGCTGCGCTGGCTCGCCAAGAGCGAGCCCGAGGCCGCCCGGCGCACCGTGCTCCTGCTGCAGGCGCACGACTGGCTGGTGTGGCAGCTGCTGGGCCGCCCGCCGCGCCGCACCACCGACCGCGGCGGCGCCTCCGGCACCGGCTACTGGTCCGCCGCCACCGGCACCTACCGCCCCGACCTGGTGGAGCTGGCGCTCGGCCACCAGGTCGCGCTCCCCGACGTGATCGGCCCCGCGGAGGCGGCCGGCACGACCCCGGAGGGGCTGCTGATCTCGGCCGGGACCGGGGAGACCATGGCCGCCGCCTTCGGGCTCGGGCTGGGTCTGGGCGACGCCGTGGTGTCGCTGGGCGCCTCCGGTTCGGTGATGGCGGTCCACCCCGAGGCGCTCGTGGACCGGGCGGGGATGATCACCTCACTGGCCGACGCCACCGGCATGCACCTCCCGGTCGTCACCACGCTGAACGCCGTACGGGCGCTGCGCGGCACCGCCGAACTGCTGGGCCTGCCCGACCTGGAGGCCCTGTCCGACCTGGCGATGAAGTCCACGCCGGGCTCCCACGGGCTCGTCCTGCTGCCCTACCTGGAGGGCGAGCGCACCCCCAGCCTGCCGCACACCGCCGGAACGCTCGCGGGCCTCAGACGCGAGTCGATGAAGCCGGAGCACCTGGCGCGGGCCTCGTTCGAGGGCATGTTGTGCGGGCTCGCGGACGCGCTGGACGTGCTGCGCGGCCGGGGTGTGGATGTGCGCCGCGTCTTCCTGCTCGGGCCGGCCGCCGAACTGCCCGCCGTACAGGCCGCCGCGCCCTCGCTGTTCGGGGCGCAGGTCGTCGTACCGCAGCCCGCGGACTACGCCGCGATCGGCGCCGCCCGGCAGGCCGCCTGGGCGCTCGGCGTGTCGCAGGGCACCCTGGACCCGCGCACCCCGCCGGTCTGGCAGGGCGCGGTCGCCCAGGTCCTGGAGCCCGGTGAGGACCTGGCGGTGGGCCAGGCGGTGCGCCAGCAGTACGTGTCGGTGCGCGAGCAGATCCACCCGGGGGCATTCCGGGCATAACGACTCCCCGTTCGGGGGCGTTCGGGACATCTCGGTTCGCTCGTCCAGCGGATCGGGCGGCACAGGACCGTCGCAGGACCGCCGTGGGGCCGCCGTGGGTCCCATGACCGAGCGGGTCCCGGTCATGGGCCCGCGGCCGGATTAATCGGTTGAGGTAACACGGGTGGAGTGTTCGACGATAGGGGCCAGGGGACACGACCGCCCCCATCGCCGACCCAAAGAGACCCAGCGTGCTCATACGACTCCTGCGGACCTATCTCAGGCCGTACAGAAAACCCATAGCCCTTCTGGTGCTGCTGCAGTTCCTGCAGACCTGCGCCACCCTCTACCTGCCCACGCTGAACGCCCACATCATCGACAACGGTGTGGTGAAGGGTGACACCGGTTACATCCTGACGTTCGGTGCCGTGATGCTCGGCATCTCGCTGGCGCAGGTGGTGTGCAACATCGGTGCCGTCTACTTCGGCGCCCGGACCGCCTCCGCCCTCGGCCGGGACGTACGGGCGGACGTCTTCGACCGCGTGCAGTCCTTCTCGGCACGTGAGGTCGGCCACTTCGGCGCGCCCTCCCTCATCACGCGTACGACGAACGACGTGCAGCAGGTCCAGATGCTGGCCCTGATGACGTTCACGCTGATGGTGTCGGCGCCCATCATGTGCGTGGGCGGTGTCGTCCTGGCCCTCGGCCTGGACGTGCCGCTGTCGGCCGTCCTGGTCGCCGTCGTACCGGTGCTCGGCGTCTGCGTGACCCTGATCGTGCGCCGGCTGCGCCCGCTGTTCCGGTCCATGCAGACGCGTCTGGACACGGTGAACCGGGTGCTGCGCGAGCAGATCACCGGCAACCGCGTGATCCGCGCCTTCGTCCGCGACGAGTACGAGAAGGACCGCTTCCGGCGGGCCAACGCGGACCTGACGGAGATGTCGCTGGCCACCGGGCGCTGGCTGGCGCTGATGTTCCCGATCGTGATGACGGTGGTCAACCTGTCGTCCATCGCCGTGGTGTGGTTCGGCGCCCACCGCATCGACAGCGGCGGGATGCAGATCGGCGACCTGACCGCGTTCCTCGCCTATCTGATGCAGATCGTGATGTCCGTGATGATGGCCACCTTCATGTTCATGATGGTGCCGCGCGCGGAGGTGTGCGCCGAGCGCATCCACGAGGTCCTGGACACCGACTCCAGCGTCGTGCCGCCGGCCGCGCCCGTGGTCGAGCTGCGCCGCCACGGCCATCTGGAGATCCGCGGCGCCGGCTTCCGCTACCCGGGGGCCGAGGAGCCCGTGCTGAAGGCCGTCGACCTGGTGGCCCGCCCCGGCGAGGTGACCGCCGTCATCGGCTCCACCGGCAGCGGCAAGTCCACCCTGCTCGGGCTGGTGCCCCGCCTGTTCGACGCGACCGACGGCGAGGTCCTCGTCGACGGCGTGGACGTGCGGACCGTCGAGCCGAAGCTGCTGGCGAGGACGGTCGGCCTGGTGCCGCAGAAGCCGTACCTGTTCGCCGGCACGGTGGCCACCAACCTGCGCTACGGCAACCCGGACGCCACCGACGAGGAGCTGTGGCACGCGCTGGAGGTGGCGCAGGCCAAGGAGTTCGTCAGCGGGCTGGAGGGCGGCCTCGACGCGCCGATCGCCCAGGGCGGCACCAATGTGTCGGGGGGTCAGCGCCAGCGCCTCGCCATCGCCCGCACCCTCGTGCAGCGTCCGGAGATCTACCTCTTCGACGACTCCTTCTCCGCCCTCGACTACGCCACCGACGCGGCCCTGCGCGCGGCGCTCGCCCGCGAGACCGCCGAGGCGACCGTCGTCATCGTCGCCCAGCGGGTGGCGACCATCCGGGACGCCGACCGGATCCTCGTCCTGGACGAGGGACGCGTCGTCGGCACCGGCCGCCACCACGAGCTGATGGCGGACAACGAGACCTACCGGGAGATCGTGCTCTCCCAGCTGACGGAAGCGGAGGCTGCCTGATGGCCGGGCCGATGGGGCGGATGGCGGGCGGCCCCGACAGCCGCTCGCTGAACTTCAAGGAGTCGGGCAAGCGGCTCGTCGCCCAGTTCAGGCCCGAACGGGTCACGGTCGGCGCCCTGGTGCTGTGCGTGGTCGTGAGCGTCGCGCTCAGCGTGATCGGGCCGAAGATCCTCGGCAGGGCCACCGACCTGGTCTTCGCGGGCATCGTCGGACGGCGGATGCCGGCCGGGGCGACCAAGGAGCAGGCCCTCGACGCGATGCGGGAGCGCGGGCAGGGCGCCGTCGCCGACATGCTCAGGAGCACCGACTTCACCCCGGGCCGGGGCATCGACTTCGACGCCGTCGGCGAGGTGCTGCTGTTCGCGCTGGGTACGTTCCTGGTGGCCGGCCTGCTGATGGCGGTGGCGACGCGGCTGGTGAACCGGTCGGTGAACCGGACCATGTTCCGGATGCGCGAGGACGTGCAGACGAAGCTGTCGCGGCTGCCGCTGTCGTACTTCGACAAGCAGCAGCGCGGCGAGGTGCTCTCCCGCGCCACCAACGACATCGACAACATCGGGCAGACCCTGAACCAGTCGATGGGCCAGCTCATCAACTCGCTGCTGACCATCATCGGCGTGCTCGCCATGATGTTCTACGTCTCCTGGATCCTGGCCCTGGTCGCGCTGGTGACCGTGCCGCTGTCGTTCGTCGTCGCCACGCGCGTGGGCAAGCGGTCGCAGCCGCACTTCGTGCAGCAGTGGAGCTCCACCGGCAAGCTGAACGCCCACATCGAGGAGATGTACACCGGGCACACGCTGGTGAAGGTGTTCGGCCGGCAGGAGGAGTCGGCGAAGCAGTTCGCCGAGCAGAACGAGGCGCTGTACGAGGCGGGGTTCAAGGCGCAGTTCAACAGCGGCGTCATGCAGCCGCTGATGATGTTCGTGTCGAACATCAACTACGTGCTGGTCGCGGTCGTCGGCGGTCTGCGGGTGGCGTCGGGCGCGCTGTCGATCGGTGACGTGCAGGCCTTCATCCAGTACTCGCGGCAGTTCTCGATGCCGCTGACCCAGGTGGCGTCGATGGCGAACCTGGTGCAGTCGGGCGTCGCCTCGGCCGAGCGGGTCTTCGAACTCCTGGACGCCGAGGAGCAGGAGGCGGATCCGGTGCCGGGCGTGCGGCCGGAGGAGCTGCGCGGGCAGGTGGCGCTGGAGCACGTGTCGTTCCGCTACGACCCCGACAAGCCGCTCATCGAGGACCTGTCGCTGACGGTGGAGCCGGGCCACACGGTCGCGATCGTCGGCCCGACCGGCGCCGGCAAGACCACGCTGGTCAACCTGCTGATGCGGTTCTACGACGTCACCGGCGGGCGGATCACGCTGGACGGGGTGGACATCGCGCGCATGTCGCGGGACGAACTGCGCTCCGGGATCGGCATGGTGCTGCAGGACACCTGGCTGTTCGGCGGCACCATCGCGGAGAACATCGCCTACGGCGCTGGAGTAGAAGGGGGTGCGCGAAGCGCACTCCGTCAGGGTGGTGGCGGGCGACGGGTGGGCGAGGTGACCCGCGGGGAGATCGAGGAGGCCGCGCGGGCCGCGCACGCCGACCGGTTCATCCGTACGCTTCCCGACGGCTACGACACCGTGCTGGACGACGAGGGCTCCGGGGTGAGCGCCGGTGAGAAGCAGCTCATCACCATCGCGCGGGCGTTCCTGTCCGACCCGGTGATCCTCGTCCTGGACGAGGCGACGAGCTCGGTCGACACCCGTACCGAGGTGCTGATCCAGAAGGCGATGGCCAAACTCCAGCACGGCCGGACGTCGTTCGTCATCGCGCACCGGCTCTCCACGATCCGGGACGCCGACACGATCCTCGTGATGGAGAACGGGGCGATCGTCGAACAGGGCTCCCACGACGAGCTGTTGACGGCCGACGGGGCGTACGCGCGTCTGTACAGGGCGCAGTTCGCGCAGGCGGTGGCCGAGGTCGACTGAGCCGCGGGAGGACCACCGCGGGGGCCGCCGGGCGGGCGGCCCCCCTTCAGTCCAGGTAACCCCTGAGCTGGTCGGCGAAGGCGTGGTCGCGGAGCTTGCTGAGGGTCTTGGACTCGATCTGGCGGATCCGCTCCCGGGTGACGCCGAAGATGCGCCCTATCTCCTCCAGGGTGCGGGGCCGCCCGTCGGCGAGTCCGTACCGGAGCTGGACGACCTTCCGCTCGCGCTCCCCCAGCGTGGACAGCACGGCCTCCAGGTGTTCGCGCAGCAGCAGGAACGCCGCCGACTCGACGGGCGAGGCGGCGTCGCCGTCCTCGATGAGGTCGCCGAGGGCCACGTCGTCCTCCTCGCCGACCGGGGCGTGCAGGGAGACCGGCTCCTGGGCCAGCCGCAGCACCTCGCCGACCCGCTCGGGCGGCAGGTCGAGGTGGGCGGCCACCTCGGCGGGGGTCGGCTCGTAGCCGCGCTCCTGCAGCATGCGCCGCTGCACCCGCACCACCCGGTTGATGAGTTCGACGACGTGCACGGGCACGCGTATGGTGCGGGCCTGGTCGGCCAGGGCGCGGGACATCGCCTGGCGGATCCACCAGGTGGCGTAGGTGGAGAACTTGTAGCCGCGGGCGTAGTCGAACTTCTCCACGGCCCGGATGAGCCCGAGGTTGCCCTCCTGCACGAGGTCGAGCATGGTGAGCCCGCGGCCGACGTACCTCTTGGCCACGGACACGACGAGCCGCAGGTTGGCCTCGATGAGCCGGCGCTTGGCCATCCGGCCCATGACGACGAGCCGGTCCAGGTCGAGGGCGAGCCGGCTGTCCAGGTCCGGGGTGTTGTTCAGCTTCTCCTCGGCGAACAGCCCGGCCTCCACGCGCCGGGCGAGGTCGACCTCCTCGGCGGCGGTGAGCAGCGGGATGCGGCCGATCTCCCGCAGGTACTGGCGGAACAGGTCGGAGGAGGGTCCGCCACCGCTCTCGGTGCGGGTGGGAGCGGCCGGTTCGGCGGGCTCGGTGCTCTCCAGCGCGCCGACGGGCGGCTCCTCCGGCTCCGTCCCGGGGTGGGAGAGCATCCGGCCCTGCGGGGGTACGGCGGCGATGGCGCCGGCCGGGGGGATGTCGGTGTGGGTGAGGGTCCGGGTCTGCACGGGGGCGACCTCCAGGATGATCGCTGCTGGGGCGAGCGGCAGCGGTACTCGGGGGGCGGAGCCGGCGGCCTCGCCGCTGTCCGTCCCGTACGCGATGAGCGAAGTCGCGGGGGTGTGGGACCCGTGGGGGACGGATCGGCCGCGCTCCGAGGACTCAGGCACCGCCCCCAGTGTGGAGTACGACACATCACGGCCACGAGGGTCGTGCGGTGACTTTTTGCGTCCGGTCCGTGACGGGGCGGTTACCCGACTCGCGGGCGGCGGCCCGCGGCCATCTTTACGCGGCCGCCCTCACAGCGCCGCCGCCCCCCGCTCGCGCAGCGCCTGGTCGTACTGCTGGAGGACCCACAACTCGTTCTGGACTGCGGCCAGTTGCGCGGGATCGCCGCCGGTGCTGAGGCGGGTGACCGTGCTCTGGAGGTCGCGGATGCGGCGTTCGACCGCGCGGCGGCGGACCGTGACCAGCTGGGCGCCGGCGTAGGCCTCGTCGACCTCCCTGCGGAGCAGGATCGCCTCCACCGCCAGCTCCGTGACCATCGCGCGGACCGTGTCGTCCGGGGCCGCCTCGCGGACGCGGGCCAGGTACTCCTGGGAGTCGCCCACGCCGTACTCCGCGCCGCCCGCGTCCAGGATCGTCTGGCGTACGGCGGCGTACGGCGGGGCGGTGAACTCGTCCACGCCGTAGGCGTCGAAGGCCGGGGAGACCAGCTCCGGGCGCTGCAGGGCGAGTTTGAGCAGTTCGCGTTCGGTGGCGTAGACCGGGTTGCGCAGGTTGAGCGCCGGGCCTCGGGGCGTGGAGGGTGCGGGGGCGTACTGCTCCCGCGGCCCCCGCTGCTGCCGGTCCGGCGCGGGGCCGCGCCCACCGCGCTCGCCGCGCTCGCCGCGCTCGCGGGCCCAACGGGCGAGCTGCGCCACCCTCTTGACCACGAACTGGGTGTCGAGGATGCCGAGCAGTCCGGCGAGCTGGACGGCGACCTCGTGCTGGGCGCCGCTGTTCTTGATCCGGGCGACGACCGGCGCCGCCTCGTCCAGGGCGGCGGCGCGGCCGGCCGGGGTGTCGAGGTCATAGCGGGCGACGATCTGGCGCAGCGCGAACTCGAAGAGCGGGGTGCGCGGTTCGGCCAGGTCGGCGACCGCCTCGTCGCCCTTGGCCAGCCGCAGGTCGCAGGGGTCCATGCCGTCCGGGGCGATGGCGATGTAGGTCTCGGCGGCGAACTTCTGGTCGTCCTCGAAGGCGCGCAGCGCCGCCTTCTGGCCGGCCGCGTCGCCGTCGAAGGTGAAGATCACGCGGGCCGAGCCGTTGTCCATCAGCAGCCGGCGCAGGATCTTGATGTGGTCGCCGCCGAAGGCCGTGCCGCAGGTGGCGATGGCGGTGGTGACGCCCGCCAGGTGGCAGGCCATGACGTCCGTGTAGCCCTCGACCACGACCGCGCGGGAGGTCTTCGCGATCTCCTTCTTCGCCAGGTCGATGCCGTACAGCACCTGGGACTTCCGGTAGATCGCCGTCTCGGGCGTGTTCAGGTACTTCGGGCCGTTGTCCGCCTCGTACAGCTTGCGCGCGCCGAAGCCGACGACCTCGCCGCCGATGTCGCGGATCGGCCACATCAGCCGGCCGCGGAAGCGGTCGATGGGGCCGCGGCGGCCCTCCTGGGACAGGCCGGACAGGATCAGTTCCTTGTCGGTGAAGCCCTTGCCGCGCAGGAAGCGGGTGAGGTGGTCCCAGCCCTGGGGGCTGTAGCCGACGCCGAAGTGCACGGCGGCGGCCTGGTCGAAGCCGCGTTCGGCGAGAAAGACCCGGCCGGTCTCGGCCTCGGCGGAGGTCGCGAGCTGCTCGGCGTACCAGTCGGCGGCCAGCTTGTGCGCCTCGACCAGGCGAATGCGCTCGCCGCGCTGGTGGGCGGGGTTGTACCCGCCCTCCTCGTAGCGCAGGGTGATGCCGGCCTGGGCGGCCAGCCGCTCGACCGCCTCCGAGAAGGAGAGGTGGTCGATCTTCATCACGAACGTGATGGTGTCGCCACCCTCCTGGCAACCGAAGCAGTGGAAGAGCCCCTTGCTCGGGCTGACCTGGAAGGACGGCGACTTCTCGTCGTGGAACGGGCACAGGCCCTTCAGGTTGCCCCCGCCCGCGTTCCGCAGCTGGAGGTACTCGGACACCACGGCGTCGATCGGGACCGCGTCCCGTACCGCCTTCACGTCCTCGTCATTGATCCGTCCAGCCACGCCTGAAGTCTACGGAAGCCCGCGGACACTCCCGCCCGGCCACCTCGGCCACCTCGGTGACCTCCGCCACCCCGATCACGGGGCCAGGCCGGCCAGCGGAACGTGCGGGTCCGCCAGCGCCTCCGTGTCCACCTGTGCCCTCGTACGGATCAGGTGCTGGATCGGGTCCGTGACGTCCCACACGTTGACGTTCATCCCGGCGAGCACCCGGCCCTCCTTCACCCAGAAGGCGATGAATTCCCTCTTCCCCACGTCCCCGCGGATCACCACCTCGTCGTACGACCCCGGCGGCGCCCACCCGCTGTACTCCATCCCCAGGTCGTACTGGTCGGTGAAGAAGTAGGGCACGCGGTCGTACACGACCTCCTTGCCGAGCATCGCGCGGGCCGCGGCCGGGCCGCCGTTCAGCGCGTTGGCCCAGTGCTCCACCCGCAGCCGGGTGTCGAACAGCCCGTGCGGGAAGGAGGCCACGTCACCGGCCGCGTGGATGTCCGGGTCGGACGTGCGCAGCCGTTCGTCCACCGCGATGCCGCCGCCGTGGGCCCGGTCGGCCAGCTCCAGCCCCGCCGACTCCGCGAGGGCGACCCGCGGCGCGGCGCCGATCGCGGCGAGCACGTCGTGGCAGGGGTGCTCCTCGCCGTCGTCGGTGCGGACGGCGAGCACCACGCCGTCCTGTCCTACGATCTCGGTGAGCCGGGTGCCGAAGCGGAAGCGGACGCCGTGCTCGCGGTGCAGCTCGGCGAAGATCTGGCCGAGCTCGGGACCGAGCACGTGGTGCAGCGGGGTGGCGGACGGCTCGACCACGGTGACCTCGGCGCCGTACCCNNCGGGCCGCCGCCGCGACCTCCAGGCCGATCCAGCCGGCGCCCGCGATCACCAGGTGGCCGTTGTCCCGGCCGAGGTGGGCCAGGACGTTCCTCAGGCGCTCGGCGTGGGCGAGGCGGCGCAGGTGGTGGACGCCCGCGAGGCCGGTGCCGGGGATGTCCAGGCGGCGCGGCTCGGCGCCGGTGGCCAGCAGCAGCTTGTCGTAGCGCACGTGGGTGCCGTCCTCGCCGTAGTGGACGGTCTTCGCGGCCCGGTCGATGGCGTCGACCGTCTGGCCGAGGTGCAGTTCGACGTCGTTGCGCGCGTACCAGGCGGGCTCGTGCACGAAGACGCTGTCGCGCTCCTCCTTGCCGAGCAGGTAGCCCTTGGACAGCGGGGGGCGCTCGTAGGGGTGGTCGCGCTCGTCGCAGACGAGGATCACGCGGCCGCTGAAGCCCTCCGCGCGGAGGGTCTCGGCCGCTTTCGCGCCGGCCAGACCACCTCCGACGATGACGAATGTCTGATCCGCGTCGACCACTTGTTGCCTCCTCGTAAGGGTGCCGCCACATGCGAGCGTCCCGCACGGAGCGTGCTGCGGGAAGAGGGAATGGCCCGATCAGGCCACGGAGGGTCACGTGTGTCCCACTGGTATCCCCCGTGTCGGTAAGAGCGCTGTCAGAGTCGCTGCCGGTGTCACTGCCGGTGTCACTGTCAGTGTCCTGCGCGGCCCGTCAGCCGCGCGTGCAGCGAGCGGGCGGAGGCGTCGGTCAGGGAGGCGATCTGGTCGACGAGCACGCGCTTGCGCGCCCGGTCGTCGCCGGCCTGGTCGAACAGGGCGCGGAACTGCGGGTCCAGGCCCTCGGGGGCGCGGGCGGTCAGCGCCTCGGCGAGCTCGGCGACCACGATCCGCTGGTCGGCGCGGAGCCGCTCCTGCTCGGCGCGCTGCATGACGTACCGGTCGGCGACGGCCTTGAGGACCGCGCACTCCATCCGGGTGCTTCTGGGCACGACGAGCTCGGCGCCGTACCGCGTCAGGCGCCCACTGCCTCCCCCAGTGCCTGAACGGCCTGGGCGGTGCCCCCACGCCTGCCGGGTCGCACCTTCGGCGGCCAGGCAGAAGCGGCCGATGAGCTGGCTGGTGGCGTCCTTCAGCCGGGCCTGGGCGACCGCCGAGCCGTCGTAGCCGTGCGGCCACCACTCCTGGTCCAGGAGGCGGTCGAGGGCCTCGGCCAGCTCCTCGGGGTCGGTGCCGGCCGGGACGTAGCGGCCGACGGCGACCGCGAAGACCGCCTGCCGCTCGGGTTCGGCGTGCAGGCGGTCCGGGTCGATGTGGCCGGCGTGCAGGCCGTCCTCCACGTCGTGCACCGAGTACGCCACGTCGTCCGCCCAGTCCATGACCTGGGCCTCGAAGCACGCGCGCGTGCCGGGCGCGTCCTTGCGCACCCAGTCGAAGACCGGCCGGTCGTCCTCGTAGACCCCGAACTTGGGCGAGGCCGGGTCGGTGGGGTGGTCGCCGCGCGGCCAGGGGTACTTGGTGGCGGCGTCGAGGGCGGCGCGGGTGAGGTTGAGACCGACGCTGACCAGTTCGCCCGTCCGGGGGTCGGGAACGAAGCGCTTGGGTTCGATCCGGGTGAGCAGGCGCAGCGACTGGGCGTTGCCCTCGAAGCCGCCGCAGTCCTCGGCGAACTCGTTCAGCGCCTGCTCGCCGTTGTGCCCGAAGGGCGGGTGGCCCAGGTCGTGGGAGAGGCAGGCGGCCTCCACGAGGTCCGGGTCGCAGCCGAGCGCGGCGCCCAGCTCGCGGCCCACCTGGGCGCACTCCAGCGAGTGGGTGAGCCGGGTGCGGGGGCTGGCGTCCCAGGCCTGACCGGGGGTCCCCCCTGTTCGAGCGAAGCCGAGAACTTGGGGGCGCTCCCCCGGCGTGACCACCTGCGTCTTGCCGGCCAGGCGCCTGAGCGCCGCGGAGTGCAGCACGCGCGCGCGGTCGCGCTGGAAGGCGGTACGCCCCGGCCGCTTGTCCGGCTCGGCGGCCCACCGCTCGACGGCCGACGCCTCGTAGCCGGCCGGCGGCACGTGGTTCTCGTACGTCCCGGCCGCCTCGTATGCGATCCCTTCCATGCCTCGACACTA
>NZ_JUJA01000163.1:284980-289387 GCF_001906585.1 Streptomyces kebangsaanensis
GGGCACCCGCCGACATTCGGGATCTCCCGGCCCGTTTCCGGCCGGTCCGGTGAACCGGACCGCCGCGCGCCGCGTCCTTGATCGTGTCGAGACCGAGCGAGGCCCGCAGGGGCCGCCTGGGGAGGGGACCGTCCGATGAGCCGACCGTCGCGGATACGACCGCGCCTGCCACGCACCCGTGCCGGACGGCGGCGGCTGGTGCAGGCGGTGATGGCCGGGTGCGTGCTGGCACTGCTTCCGGCGACGTGGACGTACGTCGCGGCCGGCGACCGGCTGCGGACGACGGCGGACGCGCCGCGCACCGAGGTGGCCGTCGTGTTCGGCGCGGGCCTGTGGAACGGCGAGCCGTCGCCGTACCTGGCGCACCGGCTGGACGCGGCGGCGAAGCTGTACCACGAGGGCAGGGTCGAGGTGCTCCTGGTCACCGGCGACAACAGCCGCGAGGACTACGACGAGCCGGACGCCATGCGCGCGTACCTGACGAAGCGCGGCGTGCCGGGCATGCGCATCGTGAGCGACTACGCCGGCTTCGACACCTGGGACTCCTGTGTCCGGGCGAAGAAGATCTTCGGCGTGGACCGGGCGGTCCTGGTCACCCAGGGCTTCCACGTACGGCGCGCGATCGCCCTGTGCGAGGCGGCGGGCATCGACTCCTACGGCGTCGGCGTCGATGCCAAGCACGACGCCACCTGGTACTACGGCGGCACCCGCGAGGTGTTCGCGGCCGGCAAGGCGCTCCTGTCGGCCGTCTTCCAGCCGGACCCGAAGTTCCTGGGCCGCGAGGAACACGGCATCGCCCGTGCCCTGGCGGCATCGCCCGCGCCCTGACCGACACCGGCTGACGCCCCCCGCCTCACGGATGGCCGGCGGTCCGGCTCCGCGCCGTCCAGTCCCCGCTCTCGATGCGTCTGCCGTCGGCCGGCAGCCGTGCCGTGACGGACGGTCCGGCGACGTACACCCAGGCGCGGACGGTCGCGCCGTCGGCCTCGCGGACGACCTCGCGCTCGATGCGCTCGTACAGGCTGCGCGGGTCGCCGGCCACGTAGCCCTCCAACCGGTCCAGGGCGGTGAGGACTTCTCCGTACTGCTCCGGCAGGGCGGCCACCAGCTCACCCCGGACCACTCCGTCCGGCGCCTCCACGGCGTACGGGTAGCCGGGGCCGTCGTACAGCACCGCGCCGGTCAGCCGGGCGGGCTCCTCGGAGTGGGTGCGGCCGCGCAGGAACACGGCGTGGTTGTCCTCGCCGGGACGGAGCGTGCCGTAGACGAAGAACGGGAGCGGGGCGGGCGGCGGCGCCGGAGTGGACGAAGGCATCACAGAAACGATTCTGCCTCCTCAACATCACCACGTAGGCGCTATGGACATGACATGTCATGGGCACTTAAATCTCAGGCGACAGCGCAACCCCATGCGCCCGAGGGCGCCCGCGCTCAAGGAGACCGATGAGTCGGACACGGCACATCCGAGCTTCCCGCCTCGCCACGGCCGGCACAGCCGCCACCGCAGCCATCCTGCTGGCCGCCGTACTCTCCCCCGCCGCGCACGCGGAGAACAGACCCACCCGGGCCACCGCGATCGAGAACGCCGCCTCGGCGCTCGAGGACCACGCCGCGCCCCTGGGCCTCACCTCCGCCCAGGCCACGACCGTACGGGACGTGGTCGTCGACAAGGACGGCGCGCAGCACGTCCGCTACGACCGCACCTACCGCCAACTGCCCGTCCTGGGCGGTGACTTCATCGTCCACCTGGCACCCGACGGCACCTACCGCGGCGCGGACCGGGCCTCGAGCAGCACGGTTTCCCTCACGAGCACCGCGCCCGACCTGTCCGCCCCGAAGGCCGCCGACCTCGCGGTGGACGAACTGCGCGCGGAGAACCGCGGCGCGAAGCTGAAGCAGGTCAAGGCCAAGCCCGAGCTGATCGTCGACGCCCTGCACGGCGCCCCGCGCCTGGCCTGGCGCACCATCGCGGTCGGCCTGGACTCCCTCGGCAACCCGGTGGCCCGTACGGTCCTGACCGACGCCCGCACCGGCGCGCGGATCGACGCCTGGGACACCATCGAGACGGCGGCGGGCGACGGCCAGTCCCTCTACGGCGGCACGGTGCCGCTGGAGACCACGCCGTCGGGCTCGGCGTACCAGCTCAAGGACCCGACGCGCGGCAACACGTACACGGGTGACGCGGAGAACAAGACCGACCTGTGCATCTTCGGCATCTGCTTCCAGCGGGCGCCCGCCACGCTGTTCACGGACGCCGACAACCACTGGGGCACGGGCACGACCGCGGACCGCGCGTCGGCGGCGGTCGACGCGCAGTACGGCACCAACGAGACCTGGGACTACTACAAGAACACCCACGGCCGCAACGGCATCGCGGGCGACGGCAAGGGCTCGTACAACCGCGTCCACTACGGTAGCAACTACAACAACGCCTTCTGGGACGACAGTTGCTTCTGCATGACGTACGGCGACGGTGACGGCACGACGTTCGGCCCGCTGGTGGCCCTGGACGTGGCCGGCCACGAGATGTCGCACGGCGTCACGTCCAAGACGGCGGCGCTGACGTACTCGGGCGAGTCCGGCGGCCTGAACGAGGCGACCTCCGACATCTTCGGCACGCTGGTGGAGTGGTACGCGGACAACTCCGCCGACGCGGGCGACTACCTGATCGGCGAGAAGATCGTCCGCTCCGGCTTCGGCAAGGCGGCCCTGCGGTTCATGGACAAGCCGTCCAGGGACGGCAGTTCGGCCGACTGCTGGAGCAGTTCGGTGGGCAACCTCGACGTCCACTACTCCTCGGGCGTCGCCAACCACTTCGCCTACCTGCTCGCCGAGGGAAGCGGTGCCAAGACCCTCAACGGCGTCAGCTACAACTCCCCCACCTGCAACAACTCCACGGTGACGGGCATCGGCCGCGACAAGCTCGGCAAGATCTGGTACCGGGCCCTGACGGTCTACATGACCTCCTCGACGAAGTACGCCGGCGCGAGGACGGCAACGCTGAACGCCGCCAAGGACCTCTACGGCGCGGGCAGCACGGAGTACGACGCGGTGGCGGCGGCATGGAGCGCGGTCAACGTGAACTGACCACGCAGCCGTCCGACGGTCCCGGCCGCTCCCGCGTCACAGGCGGGGGCGGCCTCGTCGTACGGCCGGGCGCGGGGAACTGGCCCGCCCTCACTCCACGATCCGGCGCACGGGCTGCCCCGTGACGCGGGCGATGGTCTCAAAGTCGGAATCCTCGTGGAGCACGGTCAGTTTGTGGTGCTGGGCAGTGACCGCCACCAGCAGATCGACCGGACTCGCGCACTGGTGCCACCCCCGGTCGGCGAGGTCCCGCTGCAGTGCGGACGCGTCCTCCCAGGCGGAGTCCCGCATCGCGTAGTACGGAAAGGTTTCGTGGAGCAACCCTTCCGCCTCGTAGTACGCCGGGCGACCGCCGACCGCCCGCAGATACTCCTGCCGTACNNNGCTCGCAGAGCCCGACCAGGCCGGAACAGACGGCCTGGTCCCACTCCGCCCCGCTCTGCCCCCGGTAGAAACGGATCAGCGCGCTGGTGTCGACGAGAAAGAGCTCACTCACGCGGCGTGCTGCTCCCCCTCGGCGCCGGACACGCCGGGACGGGACTTCTCGGTTTCCTCGATCGCCGCCAAGTCGATCTCCCCTGCGGCGACCATCTGCCGCATCCGCTCCACGGCGGCCGCTCGCCGCCGTCGGTCCGCGATCTCCCTGAGCGCGGCGTTGACCGTGTCCTTCTTCGTGGTCGTGCCCAGAAGACGCGCGGCCTCGGCAAGCGCCTCGTCGTCAAGATCGATTACAGTGCGGCTCACGGCGCCTCCCGAGAGGTGTATATAAACTTCCCAAAAAAGATATCACGCAGGGGTGCGTCGACCTCGGGAGACCGAGCCGGCCGCGTACGCGGCCCGGGGATCGCCCCAGGCGGGCTGCCCTCCTCCCACCGCCCGGTCATCTGCTCACCTCCGCGTCCTGCGTCCTGCGTCCTACGGGTGGTTTCCGGCGTCTGTCAGCACGACGGCGAGCAGACCGTCCGCTCCAGCTTCGGCGACCCCGAGGCCGCATACCGGGACTTCCACCCGCTGACCGTCTGCCGCGCCCCCCCAGCTGCGCGGCGACCTCCGTCACCGTCGCACCCGCCAGCACAGCCCGGTATCTCTGCTCGACAACCGACAACTCCACCAGCGCCAATCCCGGCCTCCCCACACACGCCGCAACGACGCGCACAGAAAAGCCGATCACGGCCACTGTCAACCATCAGCTGGGACCGAAGCGTCAAGCATCTACCGGGACCGGACAGCCCCACCGCGCAGACTGAGTTACAACTTTCTCTACTGGTTCAAGGCCCGCGCACGGCGCGGGCGCGCGCCGCCTCTGCGGCGCGGCCTGCC
>NZ_JUJA01000163.1:289487-292646 GCF_001906585.1 Streptomyces kebangsaanensis
TTTAAGCAGCCACTTTGAGGCGAGCCTCTAAGATCATGGCCCCAACGTCGTGCTTTACCGGGCAGGTCCACAGACTGCCCGACGCGCCGGAAGCTTACGGGGCCATGATCACTCGCCCCAAAGCAGCTCCAGCCCAAAGCCACTCCACCGACCTGGTCGCTGAACCCGAATGCCGTCGTCTACGAAAAAAGGCATCCCTCTCAGTGGCAGTTTGTGCAATCATTTCAAGATGCCCCATGTTGAGCTAATTCAGCAAGAGCGTACGTCCGGATCTAGCGTTTACGGAAAGGTGACCTTGACCAACAGAGTCACGCTGATGTACGAGACGAACGGGGTCGATTTCACCATCAACTGGAATCCCGAAATTGAAGGGAGTGTACCGCCCGTCGAACTAGCGGAGGAAGTCGCAGAGCTCGTCGGCTATGACGTAACCATTTACTTCTCCGATGGCCCTGAAGGGAAGCAGCCAGGGATACATGTATACAGCAGCCCCGAGAAGGAGTCGGAAATACTCCTGGTTGTGCGCCTACATGAGGCTTCCCAAGCGCAGGAAGTGGAAGCATACGTCTCTCACTTCCTTCGAAGGCGCGGCGNCCGTACTGAAATGCTTTCGGTATTCGGATGGCGACGGGTCTTACTGGAATCTAACCTGCCGCGGAATCGGGGGTAGCTCGATAACCATGCGATCCCTGTTTGATGCAGCACTCGCCTTGCAGCAGAGCACGATGAAATCGCTAGAAGTCCAACTAGAGTCTGCCATGGATGCCTTGGAGGCCCTCAAGAACGGTGAGGTCTGGAGATNAACGAGTGGCTGGAGGTCAAGTCTCAGTTGCCCGACCTCAGCAAGTCAGCGGGAAAGTTCACGCTGGCCAAAGACGTCGCCCAGTTTGCAAATTCGCGACTTGGTGGAATTTTGGTGTACGGAATGTTCACCAAAAACAAGGGGAATGGGGATGAGGTTTGCAGGATCGCCCCAATCTCCGTAGATGAACGACTGAAGAAGTCAATTGAAGCAGTGCTTCGAAACCAGATACATCCGGCGATTGCCAATCTTCACATTTACTCGGTCAGTATAGACGGGGGGAATTTGCTTTACTTCCACGTCCCGGCTCAATCGGATCCCGCTAAACCGTTCATCGTGGAGGGATCTGGAATCGTCGAGCTCGGAAAGGGAAGCGTCTTTGCTGTCCCGATTAGGAATGGTGGTCAAGCGATCCAAATTACGGGGAAATCTCTGCACGCGCTCCTAGCAGGAAAAATCTCTCTGTCGGGATAGCATTTACAGGCCCCTACTCACCCCGCTCCAGCGGTGTCCACGTAACAACAGGGCCCCCAACCTCTGGGCACGCTTTGCAGCGAACATGCGAGCGCCTTCCCGGACCGTCCTGGGGCCGTGGAAGGGCGCTCAACGATGACCAACGCCGACAACTGGCGACAGCTCAGCAGCAGGTCAGGACGTTGATCGAGAAGGCGGCCGCAGGTCACGGCCGCCGTTGATCAGTTGTGGCTGATCAGACCGGGATCCAGTCAGGCCACTGCGGCGGGACGTTGCTCACGGGGCAGAGGCCGGAGTCGCCGGGATAGCCGTCCAGCGTCCCTCGGGTCGCGAAGAACCACCATGCCAGGCACACCGTCGCGACAACCACCAGCAGCGTTGGCAGTGAGACGCGAACCGCCGTTGGCGCGCGAAGCACCAGCTGACGGCCGATGGCCCGCGCCACGAGCCCAACGAGCGCTTCGACCCCTACGACCAGAGGGAGCAAGAAGTTGAGTTCGAAGCGTCCGCCGGCGTCGTAACCCGCGTCGCAGTACGCGCGCGCCCAGACGGTCAGCGACCAGGCGACGCAGCCCATGGCAGCCCCGAACAATGCGGAGCCCGCCCAAGGGAAAGGGACTGCTGCACGGTGTGGTGACATCTGATCTGGCTTGCCCGTGGGGCGGCCTGGAAGGATGTTGCTGTGCCTGTTCCCTATCCCGAAGAGTTCCGTGACGACGTCGTGCGCGTGGCCCGCAACCGCGAGAAGGGCGTCACCCTTGCGCAGATCGCGAAGGACTTCGGCGTCCATGAGATGACGCTGTCGAAGTGGCTGCGCCAGGCCGCCGTGGAGGACGGCGAGAAGCCTGGTGTCACCAGGTCCGAGTCGGCGGAGAACCGTGAGCTGAAGAAGCGGATCCGGCTGCTGGAGCAGGAGAACGAGGTCCTGCGCCGCGCGGCGGCCTACCTGTCGCAGGCGAACCTGCCGGGAAAAGGCTCTACCCGCTCGTGAGAGAGCTCGCCGCCGACAAGATCCCGGTCGCGGTCGCGTGCCGGGTACTGGGGCTTGCTCGCCAGCACTACTACCGGTGGCTTCGCCGGCCGGTGACCGAGGCCGAGATCACCGAGGCCCACCGGGCGAACGCGCTGTTTGACGCCCACCGCGACGATCCCGAGTTCGGCTACCGGTTCCTCGCCGGGGAAGCCGAGACGGCAGGCGAGCGGATGAGTGAACGGACCGCGTGGCGGATCTGCCGGGACAACGCCTGGTGGTCAGTGTTCGGGAAGAAGCGGTCGAAGAACGGCAAGCGACCCGGGCCGCCGGTGCACGACGACCTTGTCCGGCGTGACTTCACCGCGAACGCGGTGAACGAGCTGTGGCTGACGGACATCACCGAACATGCCACCGGAGAGGGCACGTTGTACCTGTGTGCGGTCAAGGACGCCTGCTCCGGCCGGATCGTCGGTTACTCGATCGGCAGCCGGATGCAGGCACGGCTCGCGGTGAACGCGCTGGACAACGCCGCCGCACGCAGAGGCGTGGTGGCCGGCTGCGTCGTCCACTCCGACCGCGGCTCGCAGTTCAGGTCCCGGAAGTTCATCCACGCCCTGAACCGTCACGGCCTGGTCGGATCGATGGGAAGGGTCGGCGCCGCCGGTGACAACGCGGCCATGGAGTCGTTCTTCGCACTCCTGCAGAACAACGTCCTGGACCGCCGCACCTGGACCACCCGAGAAGCGCTCCGCACCGCGATCGTCATCTGGATCGAACGGACCTACCACCGGCGTCGCCGACAACTACGGCTGGGCCGATTGACCCCCATCGAGTTCGAGACCACCATGAAGCCCGCCGCAGCCCTCGCGGCATGAAACCCGACTGTCACCCATCCGTGCAGCAGTCCCAA
>NZ_JUJA01000164.1:0-2751 GCF_001906585.1 Streptomyces kebangsaanensis
GGTCAGGGCGGCCGCGGCGACGGCCACCGCGACGGCGGCCCGGCGCAGACCGCGGCCCGCCCCGGCGGGGGGCTGGTCCGGCGCCCGCCGGGGCGCGGGACCCGGGGGCGGCACGGGCGGCACGGACGGCAGTTCCTCGGTCGCCTCCTCCACCGGTCCGGTGGGTGGAGCGGGCGGCTCCGGCGGCACCGCGCCCCGGCGGCCGCCGGCGTCGCGCTGCGACTCCTGTGCCTCCTTGAACTCCCTGATGAGCTCCGCGAGGGCGTCGGTGCGTCTGGGCCGTATCACCCGGACCGGCTCCAGGGGCGGCTCGCCGTACGGCTCTCCACGTCCCGGCGGTGTCGACAACTTGGCACTCCTTCCGTCCGTGCGCACGGGCCCCCGTCCCGGGGATGGATACGTGCCTGCCGCGCCACCGGTTCAGCGGCTCCGGCCCCTCACCGGGCGGCGGTCGGGCCGGTGGCGGCGAGAAAGCGGCGCAGGGAGGACTTCAGCGCGGCGACGAAGGCGTCCCCGCGGGTGTCGTCGAGGGCGTCCAGGGAGAGGTAGGGGTTGAGGTCCTCCAGCTCGACCAGCAGCAGCTCGCCGCCGGGGGCGCGGCAGGCGTCGACGCGCTGGATGCCGTGGGCGAGACTGTTCCAGTCGATGAAGCGCCGGGCGAACTCCAGGTCCTCGCGGGTGGGTTCGTACGGCCGCAGCTCCCAGCGCCGCTCCGGGTCCGGGGCGTACAGGGCGTACTGGAAGTCGTGGTCGACGAAGTAGAACGAGACCTCGTAGGCGAAGTCGACGTGCGGCTGGATCAGGACGGTGCCGTCCGCGAGACCGGGCAGTTCGTCGGCGGGGACGGTGCGCAGCCCTATGGAGTCGGCGCCCAGCTTGGGTTTGACCACGTACCGGTCGGCCGCGGGCAGGCGGTCGAGGTCCTCGGGCCGGTCGACGGTGGGGATGACCGGGTGTCCGGCGGCGGTCAGGTCGAGGAGGTACTGCTTGCCGGCCATGTCCGCCCGGCCGGTGAGCGGGTTGTAGACCGGTGTCGCGCGGGCCAGGGCCCGGGCCCTGAAGTCGTCGTAGGCGTCCCGGTACTCCAGGACGGGCCCGCTGTTGCGGACGACGACGGCCTCGAAGGCGTCCATCAGCGCGGCCGCGTCCCTCGGGTGGCACAGGGCCAGGTCGAAGTCCTCGCGCAGACGGGAGGTCAGGCGGATGTCCTCGTCGCAGTAGCGGCGCCCGCGCGCCGGGTACGCCAGGTCGGTGACGTAGAGGAGACGGGGGCGCGCGGAGGGCATGGGAACTCCTGGGGACGTGGCGACCGGCGGGCGGGACGGTGAACGGAGGGACGGCGAGAATGCAGGAAGGTTACTGCGCCGGGTGTTCCGTCAGCCCACCGCACTTGACGCCCACCGTGGACGGCACTGAGTGCCATTCACCCCCCTTCCGGATGCCGCCACCCCCACCCCCGGCTTCCCCGCGTCGACACAGTCGACACAGAGGCCAACCCCTCCGAAACCGACAGCGATGCAGGGCCGTCGAGCATCTTTACGAATGGCACTGAGTGCCATACTCTGAGGCCGTGCACGGTGGTACAGAGACCGCGCACATCCGTGCACGGGTGCGCCGCGCACGTGGGATTTCCGGCCGAGCGCAGGGAGTTGACCAGCGTGTACCACCACTCAGGAAACGCCGTTCGTCCGGCGGCAGGCTCCGCGACCGGCCTTCTCGAGCCCGGGTCCCGCACCCCGGAGGCCCTGTACTTCCAGCGCTGCACCTGGTGCGGCACCGCCGTCTACCACCGGCTGCTGTGCCCGGTCTGCCGGGGCAGCGAACTGCGGACCGAGCGCAGCGAGGGCGTCGGCACGGTCCGCCACTCCACGGTGGTGCACCGCAACACCCCCGCCGCGCGGAACGTGTCGCTGATCGAGATGAGCGAGGGCTTCGTCGTGCGCGGCCGGGTCATGGGCCCGCTCATCGGCATCCACGGCGGCGACCGGGTCCGGCTGTCCACGGCGAAGGACCCGGTGCGCGGCGAGCCCGTCTTCCAGCTGGTCGACGAGCCGTACCGCGCCTGGACCTGACGGGACATCAGCCAAGTCGGCGCCCGAGGGCCGCCTCCGCCCGGCTCGGCTCCGGTACGGCGCCGGAGGCGACGGCCGGTCCCTCGTGCCCCGCGGTTCCCCGCGCGATGGCGGCCAGCGTCAGCACCGCGCACACGGCGTAGACGCAACCGGGCCAGGCGAGCGACGCCGGGTAGGCACCGGGGTACGCCGCCCGGTGGTCCTCGGCCCGGATCAGGGACGGCACCACCCGGGTGACCGTCACGAGCGCCCACACCGCGAGCGTGACCCGGCTGAGCAGGCGCTGCCCGAGAGGACCGTGGGCCAGCCAGATCATGGCGGGCAGGCACCAGATCCAGTGGTGGCTCCAGGAGACGGGGGACACCAGCAGCCCGTACAGCTCCACGGCCACGAGGACGCCGAGCAGGTCGCTCCGCCGCACGGCGGCGCGCACGGCCCAGGCCGTCACCACCGTCACCAGGGCGAGCGCCGCCCCGTAGGCCAGGAACGCGGCGGTGTCCTGGCCGAGCAGTCTGCCGAGCGCCCCGCGCAGGGACTGGTTGCGCACCGACCAGACCGGGCCGACCCGCCGGGTGTCCGTGACGAGCGCCGACCAGTAGCGCGCCGACTCGCGCGGGGCGACGCACCAGGCCAGGGCGGCCGCGGTGGCGACGGTCGCGCCGGCCCACGCCGCCGCCCG
>NZ_JUJA01000164.1:2757-4201 GCF_001906585.1 Streptomyces kebangsaanensis
GCCGGGTCGCCAGCAGGTACAGCCCGCCGACGGCCGGGGTCAGCTTCACCGACGCCGCCAGTCCCACGCCCGCTCCCCGGCCCACCGCCGCGCGCGGCACGGCCAGGCACCACAGGACGACGGCGCCCAGCAGCAGGTTGACCTGTCCCTGGTCGAGGGTGTGCCGCACGGGTTCCAGCCACAGCCCGGCGGCGGCCCAGAGCAGGGCGCGCTCCCGTACCCGGCCCCCGGCGCGCGGGCCCAGCAGGCGCACCGCGCCCACGGCGACGACGAGGAGCGCCGCCACGGAGAGCGTCTGCCAGAGCGCGACCAGCACCTCCCACGGAAGGCGCGACAGCGGCAGGAACAGCAGGGCGGCGAAGGGCGGGTAGGTGAACGGCAGCCGGGGGATGGGCGGAGTGGTCCGCAGCGCGTAGTCGTACAGACCCCCGGAGAGCACGTGCGGTGCGGCCTCGCGGTAGACGCGCAGGTCCAGCGGGTGCGTCGGGTGGGTGACGACGGCGAGGACGTGCACGGCCACGGAGACGGCCAGACACCAGCCGGCATGGCCGGTGAGCCACTGTCCGGCCCTCCGGCCCGTGGCCCAGATCCCCTTCACCGCACCAGCCCCGTCGTGTCGGCAGCGCCCGCAGGCTAGCCCAGCGGGTACGTCGGACGGCGGCTGCCACGCCGGGCATCGCCCGTACGGGCGATGCCCGGCGCCCGGGTCAGATGGTCACCCGGACCCCGACGGTGCCGCCCACCCCGCGGCGCAGCCGGCTGCCCAGCAGGGTGAGGCGGCCGAGCACGCCGTACTTGCGGGCGATGAGATCGCGGTAGCGGGCGGTGGCGGCCGGACCGCAGATCTCCGCCGTCGCCGCCGCCTGTTCCCCGGTGGGGTTGCCGCGCAGGTCGCAGGGGCCGACGAGGACGTCGGCGCGGTTGCGGATCCGCTTGACCTTCCCGGAGTCGGCGGCCGTCCACACACCGAGCGCGTCACCGTCGCGCACCACCCACACCGGGGTGGCGACCGGAGTGCCGTTCCTGCGGTAGCTGGTGACCAGCAGGTACTTCCCGGCCCCGAGCCGCTCCACCAAGGTGTCGTCCATGCGCGGCAGTCTAGGCGTGGGGGGCTCTGCCCCGCCGGGCCGCTGCACGGGCACCCCCAAAGAACACCCGAGGAGGACCCGAAGAAGATCACCCGCGTGCTGAACACGGCCGTGCCGCGCCACGTATGAGGGGAAGGGCGCTCGAGGACCGGAGGGCCCCGCGGTGTCGATACCGCGTGTTCGGGGTGCAGGAGCCACACATGAGGCACGTACGACGACGGGTCGTCCGGCGGGTGACACGGCTGGCGGCCGTCGCGGGACTCCTCCTGGGAGGGGGGATGGTCACGCAGGCGGCGATGGCCGGTGAGACTCCCGGCGCCCCCGCCGCCGTACGCGGCTCGGCGCAGCCGGCCGCC
>NZ_JUJA01000164.1:4227-8573 GCF_001906585.1 Streptomyces kebangsaanensis
GCTCGGTGCCTCGCGTACGGCGGGCAGCTGGATCGGCGCGGACGGGCGGCCGGTCGTCGCCGTGACCGACGAGAAGGCGGCGGCCGAGGTGCGGCGGGCGGGTGCCGAGGCGAAGGTCGTACGGCACAGCATGAACGAACTGAAGGCGGCCACCGCGACCCTGCGCGCCGCGCCGCGCGTGCCCGGGACGGCGTGGGTGATGGACTACCGGACCAACCGGGTGACCGTCCAGGCCGACAGCACCGTCTCCGCCGCCGACTGGGCCCGGATGACCAAGGTCGCCGACGGCATCGGCAGCTTCGTGCGCATGCAGCGCACCGAGGGCACCTTCACCACCCGCCTGAACGGGGCGCTGCCCGTGCTGTCGACCGGCGGACGCTGCTCGGCCGGCTTCAACGTGACCGACGGGCAGAGCGACTTCATCCTCACCGCCGGGCACTGCGGGCCCACCGGTTCCATCTGGTTCGCCGACAACCAGGGCGATCAGCAGCTCGGCAGGACCGTCGAGGGTTCCTTCCCGGGCGGCGACTTCTCGCTGATCCAGTACGCCTCCGGCAGCGCCGGCCCGGGCGCCGACATCGTGGCGATCGGCGGTGGCAACGGCGTACGGATCACGGGAGCGGCCGATCCGGCCGTGGGGCAGCGGGTGTTCCGCAGCGGCAGCACGACCGGGCTGCGCGACGGCGAGGTAACCGGCCTGAACGCGACGGTGAACTACCCCGAGGGCACCGTCACCGGCCTGATCCAGACCACGGTGTGCGCCGAGTCCGGCGACAGCGGCGGTCCGCTGTTCTCCGAGGGCATCGCCCTGGGGGTGACCTCGGGCGGCAGCGGCGACTGCACGACGGGCGGTACGACGTTCTTCCAGCCGGTCACCCAGGCGCTGACCGCGCTCGGCGTGAAACTGATCGTGTCCGCGCCGCAGCAGGGCGCCGACGCCCCCTCCGCCTCGGCCACCCACAGCGCCATCGCCCCCGGCGCCGCTTCCCCCGGTTCCTCCGCCCCGGTCACCGGCACCACCGACGGCACCACCCTGCTCTCCCGCCTCTCCGACCCCAAGGCCGTCGGCCCCGGCCTCCTGGTCGTCGCCGGCAGCCTGATCGCCCTGATCGCCACCCGCTGGATCCGGGCGGAACAGGACCGCAAGGCCTACCAGCGGCACTACTCGGCGACGTGGGGCTGACCGGGGCGGTCCGTACGGCGGTCGCGCCGCGCCGACGGCACGGTGGATGCCGCGGCAGAGGGCGGAGGACGGTGCGAGAAGGGCACCCATTCGTTCATGGGTGCCCGGGAGGGTGGTCCGATGCTGCGGCGGGGGCCGCGGAGGAGAGGGGGCTCAGGCGGCTCTGAGCGGGGGGTGGGCGACTGTGGCCCACTCCATCACGAGGCGCTGGTACTCCTCGCGCTGCTCGCTGGTCAGTGTCCCGCCCGACCGGAGCCACAGGGCCCGGATCTCCTCGTTGACCTCCGCGGCCGATCGCTCGGAGACGGGTTCAACAGTGGTGGACATGCCGTGAAGCATATGCCGACCGAGGTGAAGGCGCTGTGAATAAGTACGAGCGATACCGACATATCGGACCGTGTTGCTCATCACGTCAATTCGGCAGGAGCCCGGCGGTAGTTCGCGATTCAACCGCCACCGGGCGCCGAACCCCGCCCGCGCTCAGGTGCCCGGCTTGCGGCCGTACACGTACACGTCGTCGCCCTTCTTCAGCAGCGACCAGTACTTCTTGGCGTCCTTCGGCGTCATGTTGACGCAGCCGTGCGAGCCGGGCGGGTTCCACACGCTCAGTCCGACCGAGTGGAAGGCCTGGCCGCCGTCGAAGAACTGGCTGTACGGCATGGGCACGTTGTAGAGGGTCGAGACGTGGTCGATGTGCCGCCAGTAGATCTTCTTCAGGCCGGTGCGCGTCTTGTACCCCTTGCGGCCGGTGCGCACCGGCACGGGGCCGTAGACCAGCCGACTGCCGTCCTGGATCCAGCTGAGCTGGAGCGTGAGGTTCACGCAGGCTATCCGGCCCTTGTTCACCGGGCACTTGCCGGCCTTGTCGGGCTTCTTGCCCACGGCCTTCTGCTTGTTCATGAGGTCCATCACGCCCCAGGTGACGGGACCCGCGTAACCGATGTTCGGTGTGATGCCGTGCTTGTTCTGGAAGGCCCGTATCGCCTTGCAGTCCGCGGCCGACTGCCGTCCGTCGACCGGCCGGCCGAGGAACTTCTCCACCTGCTTCTGGTACGGCCCGGTCTGCGTCGTGCAGCTCGCCGCCTGCGCCGGCGCGGCGCCGACCGTCAGTGCGAGCGGAACCACCAGTCCGGTGACGCCCAGTGCGACCGCTCCCCGTCTGCCCGGGTTCCTCATGACAGCCCCTCCCCCTCGGTGCGTTCCCGCGCTTCCCGACACCTAGACCCTCGCCGGCGCACACTGGTTGCGGAACATCCCGCGCCGAGACGAAACGGTGACATTCGCCCCGTCTCGGCGGGTGGGTTCAGATGCTCCGAAGGGCCTTTCGGAAGCCGGAGTTGACCGCGGTGAGGCCGCCGTCCACGGTCAGGGTGGTGCCGGTGATCCAGGCCGCGTCGCGGGAGGCGAGGAAGGCCACGGCGGCGGCGACGTCCTCCGGTTCACCGACCCGGCCCAGGGGGTACAGGGCCCGGACCCGGTCGAGTTCGGCGTCCCTGCCCTCCCAGGCCGAGGTGCGTACCGTGCCCGGCATGACGAGGTTGACGCGGACGCCGCGGGCGGCGGCGTGTCCGGCCAGGGTGCGGGTGAGGGACGCCAGGCCCGCCTTGGCGGCGCTGTAGGCGTGGTTGCCGAAGTCCTGGACGCCGTTGACCGAGCCGATGCTGACGATCGCGCCCCGGCCGCCTGCCGCCAGGTGGGGCAGGGCGGCGCGGCAGCAGCGGTAGGCGCCGGTCAGGGTGACGTCCAGGTCGCGGGCCCACGCCTCGTCCGGGCCGTCCTCGAACAGCGGGGTGTCGGGTGCGCAGTGGGCCGCGCTGTTGACCAGGACGTCGAGCGAGCCGAAGGCGCGCACGGCGTGCGCCACGGCCGCCTCGACCGACTCCCGGTCCGCGACGTCCACCGCGTGCGCCCGCGCCGTGAGCCCGCGCTCGCGCAGGGCCGCCGCGGTCGCCTCCGCCGCGTCGCCGTCCACGTCGGTGACCAGGACCCGGGCCCCCTCCCCGGCCAGCCTTCGCGCGGTGGCCGCGCCGATGCCCCGCCCCGCTCCGGTGATGAGAACCCCGTGCCCGTCGAATCGCCCGCCGTCCGTCATGCGCCGAACCTACTGCGGCGGACGATCACACGAACAGACGGCGTGCGCGGTCAGCGGTAGCCGGTCGTGTCGGCCGGCTTGTCCTGGTCCTGGACCTCGGGAAGGTAGCGCCAGGCGTCGGGGCGGCTGCCGTCCAGGTCGGTGAAGCCGTAGACCCGGGCGAGGGCGCCGCTGGAGAGGGACCGGCCGTTCCAGCGGGCCACGTCGGGGTCGGCGGCCAGGGCGGCGACGGCGCGGCCCACGTAGCGGGGGGTCTCGGAGATGGCGAAGTGGGGCTCCTGGTCCAGGGCGTCGCGCCAGTCGTCCTCGGTCACCCCGAAGTGGTCGAGCATCAGCTCCGAGCGCATCCAGCCGGGGGTCAGGGCGAGGGCTGTGGCGCCGCGCGGGCCGAGTTCGTGGGCGAGGGCGAAGGCCATGCGCAGGACTGACGCCTTGGCCAGGTCGTAGAAGAAGTTGACTCGGTAGGTGTCCCGGTTGTACTCGGCGGTGCCGTCGGTCATCTCCACCACCAGGCCGCCGGGGCGGCGCAGCAGCAGGGGCAGGGCGTGGTGGCTGGTGATCGCGTGTGTCTCCACCGCGAGGCGGAGCAGCCGCAGTCCGCCCGCGAGATCGTGCTCCCACACCGGGGTGTCCCACTCGAAGAGGTGCTCCGCGCCCCAGATGTCGTTGACGAGGACGTCGAGCCGGTCCTGCTCGCGGGCGATGCGGTCCACCAGGGCGCGCACCCGGTCCGGCTCCAGGTGGTCGGTGGGTACGGCGATGCCGTGGCCGCCGGCCTCGGTGACCAGGTCGGCGGTGTCCTCGATGGTCTCGGGGCGGTCGTACTCCGAGCGGTGGGCGCGGGTGGTGCGCCCGGTGACGTACACGGTGGCGCCGGCCGCACCGAGTTCCACCGCGATTCCCCGTCCCGCTCCCCGCGTCGCTCCCGCGACCAGCGCGACCTTGCCCTGCAGCGGACCTGGCATGTCCGGCCTCCCGTGCGTCTTCCGTCGATGCGATTGCCGTCATCGAGGGTGCCGGGGAAGCCGGACATCTTCTGTCGTCTTTTACGACCGATCCGTCAGGAGTCCT
>NZ_JUJA01000164.1:8623-12792 GCF_001906585.1 Streptomyces kebangsaanensis
CAGTGCCCGCGGGCGATCCACTCCTGGAGGTTCGGGGCCTCGGCGCCGATGGTGGTGTCGTCGCCGTGGCCGGTGAGGACCTTCGTCTCGGGCGGCAGCGTCAGCAGACGGTCGCGGATCGAGTCGATGATCGTCGGGAAGTGGGAGTACGAGCGTCCGGTGGCGCCCGGACCCCCCTTGAAGAGGGTGTCGCCGGTGAAGACGACGCCGAGCCCGGGGTCGTACAGGCAGACCGCGCCCGGGGCGTGGCCGGGGGTGTGCAGGACCGTCAGGTCGGCGCCCGCGGCCTCGATCACCTGGCCGTCGACCAGGCGCTCGTCGGGTTCCCGGTCCGGGTGGGTCATCTTCCACAACGGCAGGTCGTCGCGGTGCAGCCAGATCGTCGCGCCGGTGAGGTCGGCGAGGGCGGGGGCCGCGTTGACGTGGTCGTTGTGGGCGTGGGTGCACACGATCGCGGTCAGCCGGCGGTCGCCCACGGCCTCGGCGATGGCCTGGGCGTCGTGGGCGGCGTCGATGACGACCGCCTCGTGGTCGTCACCGACGATCCAGACGTTGTTGTCGACGTCCCAGGTGCCCCCGTCCAGGGTGAACTGCCCGGAGGTGACGAGGCGTTCGATACGGGCGGCCATCACAGCACCACCACCGAGCGCAGCACGTCGCCGCGGTGCATCCGCTCGAACGCCTTCTCCACCTCGTCCAGTTGGATGGTCTCGGTGACGAACTTGTCCAGCGGCAGGCGTCCTTGCAGATGCAGGTCGATGAGCATCGGGAAGTCCCGGGAGGGCAGGCAGTCGCCGTACCAGCTCGACTTCAGCGCACCGCCGCGCCCGAAGACGTCCAGCAGCGGCAGTTCCAGCTTCATCTCCGGCGTCGGTACGCCCACCAGGACCACCGTGCCGGCCAGGTCACGGGCGTAGAAGGCCTGCTTGTACGTCTCCGGGCGGCCCACGGCATCGATGACGACGTCGGCGCCGAAGCCGCCGGTCAGCTCGCGGATCGCCTCGACCGGGTCGGTCTCCTTGGAGTTGACCGTGTGCGTGGCGCCCATGGTGCGGGCGGTCTCGAGCTTGCGGTCGTCGATGTCGACGGCGATGACCTTCGCCGCGCCCGCCAGGTACGCCCCGGCGATCGCCGCGTCGCCGACGCCGCCGCAGCCGATGACGGCGACCGAGTCGCCGCGGCCGACGCTCCCGGTGTTGATCGCCGCGCCGATGCCGGCCATCACGCCGCAGCCCAGCAGACCGGCCACCGCCGGGGAGACGGACGGGTCGACCTTGGTGCACTGACCGGCCGCCACCAGGGTCTTCTCGGCGAAGGCGCCGATGCCGAGGGCCGGGGAGAGTTCCGTGCCGTCGGTGAGCGTCATCTTCTGCCGCGCGTTGTGGGTGTCGAAGCAGTACCAGGGCCGCCCGCGCTCACAGGCGCGGCACTTGCCGCACACGGCCCGCCAGTTCAGGATCACGAAGTCGCCGGGCGCGACGTCGGTGACGCCCTCGCCGACCGACTCCACCACGCCCGCGGCCTCGTGACCGAGCAGGAACGGGAACTCGTCGTTGATGCCGCCCTGCTTGTAGTGCAGGTCGGTGTGGCAGACGCCGCAGGCCTGAACCCGTACGACGGCCTCACCCGGCCCCGGGTCCGGCACGACGATCGTCTCGACCCGCACGGGTTCGTTCTTCCCGGGCGCGATCACGCCGCGCACTTCCTGCGCCATGGTGCTGTTCCCTTCCGTTGAACGATGCACGTCCCATCCGACCCTACGCTCAACTGATCAGTAAGGCACTGCCGGGTCCGGCGCCCTGGCTGCGTTTGCCCAGCCCGCGGCGGCGGAGGAGCCTCGAAGGGGGAGGCCCGTCGCGGCCCGCTCCTCCCGGGCCGCCGCCCCCGCAGGAGGTCACCATGGCCGGCACGGCAAGCCCCGCCTTCGACACCGACACGCTGCGCCGCGGCATCGAGGGGGACACGGCGTCCACACTGCTGTCGCTGTACACGGACGACGCGGAGATCCGGATCGTGGACCGCAACGCCCAGCCCAGTCGTCCCAAGGTCCTGCACGGGCGCGACGAGATCGGCTCGATGCTGGACGACGTCTACGGCCGCGACATGACGCACAGGCTGGAGCAGTGCGTCGTGCAGGGCGACCACGCCGCCTACGTCGAGTCCTGCGAGTACGGGGACGGCGTCCGCGTACTCGCCGAGTCCATGGTCTCGCTGCGCGACGGCAGGATCGCCGATCAGATCATGATCCAGGTATGGGACGAGTAGGGAGGAAGGCCGCGAGGTTCCAGGTCAGCTCCCGGATGACCTGGACCTTCTCCGCCCGCGCGGGTCTGGGCGGGTCCCACTCGGCCGGGTTCCGGAAGTCACGGGCGGCGTCCCGACTGGCGCTCGCCGCTCTCCTCCGGCCGGTCCTGCGGACGGCCCGGCCCCGCCCGCGCCGTGCCACGCCGGGCGTGCGCCGACCGCGGCGGGCCCGTTCGGCTAGGCTGATGAGGGGCCGTGACTGGCGCTGAGAGCCCGCCGTCACGTCGCCGGGCCCGCCCTTCGGGCGGACGGGGGTGTGACGACAGGTTCCAAGGTGGAGCACCACCGGGGAGCGGTCCACGCAGAGTCTTGAGCCGCGCGCCTGGGCGATCCGTCGAACGCCCAGGAGTGATCATGTCCCAGGCCCGTCTGATGGACGGCACCGCGCTCGCCCGCCGTGTCGTGGAGGAGACCGCCGAGCAGGCCGCCGCACTGACCGGGCGCACCGGCACGGTGCCCTGTCTCGCGACGGTGCTGGTCGGGGAGGACCCCGCCTCCGTCACCTACGTGCGGATGAAGCAGAACCGCTGCCGCAGGGCCGGCATCGGCTCCCGCCACGTGGCGCTGCCCGCCGAGACCACCACCGAGGAACTGGTCGGCACGCTGCGGTCCCTGTCGGAGGACCCCGCCGTGCACGGCATCCTGCTCCAGCATCCGGTCGGCGACCACATCGACGAGCGGGCCGCGTTCGAGGCGATCGCGCCCGAGAAGGACGTCGACGGAGTCACCTTCGCCTCGTTCGCGGCGATGAGCTTCGGCCTGCCGGGGTTCGTCTCCTGCACGCCCGGCGGCATCCTGCGGCTGCTCGACGAGTACGGCGTCGAGCTCAGCGGCAGGCGNCGTCGTGGTCGGCCGCAGCGCGATCCTCGGCAAGCCGGTGGGCATGCTGCTGCTGGCGCGGGACGCGACGGTGACGTACTGCCACTCGCGCACCGCCGACCTGCCGTCCGTGGTCCGTGAGGCGGACGTCGTCGTCGCCGCCGTGGGCCGGCCGCGGCTGATCCGCGGTCAGGACGTCAAGCCGGGCGCCGTCGTGATCGACGCCGGTTACAACCCGGGCAACGTCGGCGACGTCGACTTCGACTCCGCCGTGGAGCGGGCCTCGCTGATCACCCCGGTGCCGGGCGGGGTCGGTCCGATGACGATCGCCACGCTGCTGGAGCAGACCGTGCGCGCCGCCGCCCGGCAGCTCGGGGTGTGACCGGCGCGCCCGGGCGCCGTACCGCCGTACCGCATGACGTCCCCGGCGCGGGACGCCGGCCGTGACAGGGGTGACGGGATCCGACATCCCTCGGGTCGTTCACGAGCGGCGGGCGGGCGCGCCGCCATACTGGCCGACGTGCGCGTAGCGATCATGACGGCGGGTTCCCGGGGCGACGTGGCCCCCTTCACCGGACTCGGGCACGGCCTGTCCCTCGCGGGGCACGCGGTGACCCTGGTCACGCACGGGTGCTTCGAGCCGCTGGTCGCGGGTTCGGGCCTGGGTTTCCATCCACTGCCGGTGGACCCGCGGGCCGAGCTGGAGTCCTCGCGCGGACGCGGGCTGCACCGCAGCGCCACCAGCGCGGGCAAGATGCTGCGGGCCGTGGGGCTGGCGCGGGCGGCCCTCGGCCGTATGACGGACGACCTGATCGCGGCGGCCGAGAAGAACGACGTGCTGCTGCTGGCCGGCTCGCTGGGTCCGGTCGGGCACGTCATCGCCGAGGCGCTGAGGCTGCCGAGCATGGGCGCGCATCTGCAGCCCCTCTCCCCCACGGGGGAGTTCGCCCCGCCCCTGCTCGGCGGCGGCCACTGGGGAACGGCGGCCAACCGCCTCGCCGGCCATGGCGTCAACCTGGCCGTGGAGCGGGTCTTCTCGGCGGCCG
>NZ_JUJA01000164.1:12811-14117 GCF_001906585.1 Streptomyces kebangsaanensis
CGTACGCGCCCGGCTGGGGCTGTCGCCCGCCCGTGCGGGCACCGGGCGGCGCATCCGCCGGGGACAGCGCCGGCCGGTGCACCACGGCTTCAGCCAGCTGGTCGTGCCCAGGCCGCACGACTGGCGGCCCGGACTCGAGGTGTGCGGGTACTGGTGGCCGTACGACCGCTTCACCCGCCTCCCCGTCGACGTACGGGACTTCCTGGACGCGGGTCCTCCCCCGGTCTTCGTCGGCCTCGGCAGCGCCACCGTGCCCGATCCCGGCCGGCTCAGTGACACGATCGTGCGCGCGCTGCGCCGGGCCGGGCTGCGCGGGGTGATCCAGCGCGGCTGGGCCGGGCTGGGGGCGGCCGGCGAGGACATGCTGACCATCGGCGAGGTCCCGCACTCCGCGCTGTTCCCGCGGATGGCCGCCGTGGTGCACCACGCCGGGGCAGGCACGACCGCGGCCGGGCTGCGCGCCGGCGTCCCCGCGGTGCCGGTGCCCGTCCAGTTCGACGAGGGCTTCTGGGCCGAGCGCCTCGTCGGCCTCGGCGTGGCGCCGTGCGCCGTGCCGCTGCGCGGGCTCACCACGGACGCCCTCGCCGCGGCCCTCGTCCGGGCCACCCGGGACTCCCTCCACCGGGAGCGGGCGCGAGCCCTGGGCGTCCGGATCCGCGAGGAGGACGGGGTCGCGCCGGTGCTGGACGCGGTCGACCGGCTCGCCGGTCAGTAGCCGTCCTCCGTCCAGGCCGGTGGCCGCAGGATCGCCAGCAGCTGGCGGACCAGTTCGTCGACCGTCTCGTCCAGGGTCGCCTCGACCCAGCCGGCGCTCCAGTCGTGCAGGAGGCCGTTGACGCTGCCGATGAAGGCCGTCGCGGCGNGGCGAGCCGGTAGTCGCGGGGCGCGGCCTCGCCGCGCGCGGCGGCGGCCTCGGCCTCGGCACAGATGAGGTCGACCCAGCGGGAGCGGCGCTCGAGGCGCTGTTCCTCCAGGCGTGGGCTGACGCCGATGATCTCGACGAAGGTGATGCGGATCCGGCGCGGGTCCGCGGTGACGTTGGCGGCGTAGGCGCGGAAGAGGGCGGCGACGCGTTCGGCGAGCGGCAGCCCTCCGGCCTCGGCGAGGGCGTCCAGGACGGCCTGTTCGGCCCAGTCGTTGACCTGGAGGTGGAGGGCGGCGAGGACGTCCTCCAGGGTGCGGAACTCCTCGTAGAACTGCCGGGTCGACAGTCCGGCGGCCTCGCTGAGCGCGGCGACGGTCGTCGCGCGGTAGCCGGGGGTGTCGCCGAACAGCCGCAGTGCCGCCTCGAGGAACCGGCGGCGCC
>NZ_JUJA01000164.1:14178-15585 GCF_001906585.1 Streptomyces kebangsaanensis
AGCCTGCCCGCCACGATCCCCCTCCCTCGCACGTCCGCTCCAATTTTGTCGTGTACGCGGTCTTGTGGAACAGGCACTCCCTCCTTACTTTTCAGTAAGTTGACTGTGAAAGCACTGGTGTTCAGATTTCCGGCTCCCCATCACAGAGGAGAGAGCAGTCATGCCTGCTGTCAGAACCAGGCACCTTTGCTCCGTGGCCGCCGCCCTCGTCCTGACCGCCGCCGCCCCCGCCGCCACGGCCGCCACCGCGGCGCCGCAGGATCCGGCCGGGCTGCGGGAGGTCCTGTTCGTCGGCAACAACTGGGACGGCACCGCCGATGTCCTGGAGTCCACCGGCGACTTCGCGAGGATCGGCCGTGTGGACGTCGTCCCCGACAAGGCCCGGCGGATGGCGGAGATCAACGCCGACCCGATCAAGTGGATCTACTTCCAGGCGATCCGCAACAGCGTCGGCGAGGGCCACGACCAGTTCGCCGACGACATGTACACCACCCCGGACGGGAGGTCCGTGGTGGTCTCCCGGCCCAGCTTCGCTGACGTCGTGTCGGTGGACCTGGCCAGTGGGAGCATCAACTGGCGCTTTCCGGTGGCCGGTTACCGCGCCGACCACATGGCCGTCTCCCCCGACGGCACCCGGGTCGCGGTCTCCGCCTCCACCGCGAACACCGTGCACGTCCTGGACATCGGCACCGGAAAGCAGCTCGGCTCGTTCGCCACCGGCGACAAGCCGCACGAGAACATCTTCACCAAGGACGGCAAGTACATCTGGAACATGTCCATCGGGGACGTCAACACCGCGCTGGACGACCCGTTCTGGGACTGGACCAAGGGTGACCGGCACATCACCGTCGCGGACGCGACGACGTACAAGCAGGTCCGGACCATCGACATGCGACGGCGCCTGGACGCGATCGGCCTGAAGAGCTTCTCCAACGCGGTACGGCCCGCGGTCTTCTCCCCCGACGAGTCCAAGCTGTACTTCCAGGTGTCGTTCTTCAACGGCTTCCTGGAGTACGACGTCGCCTCCGACAGCATCACCCGGGTCAAGACGCTGCCGAAGAACCCGGCGACCAGCGAGGACCGCACCACCTGGGTCAACGACTCGCGCCACCACGGCCTTTCGATGAACCCCGGGGGCACCAAGCTCTGCGTGGCCGGCACCATGGACGACTACGCCACCGTCGTCGACCGCGCGAGCCTGCAGGAGGGCCCGCTCGTTCCCGCCGCCAAGCCCTACTGGGCCACGGTCAGCGGCGACGGCAAGGACTGCGTCGTCTCCGAGAGCGGCGCCGACCAGGTCACGGCCATCGACTTCGCCACCGGGCGGAAGGTGGTGTCGGTCCCGGTCGGCGACCATCCGCAGCGGGTCCGCCTAGGCCATGTGCCGGCCGGCTGGACGGGGCCGTC
>NZ_JUJA01000164.1:15592-22064 GCF_001906585.1 Streptomyces kebangsaanensis
CCCGCCGCTCGGCCTCACCCTCCCACCCGGCGGGTGAGGTTGAGCAGGTACTCCTCGCGGTCCAGCGGGTTGTGGTCGGTGCGCGGGCGCTCGGGGAGCGTGCCACCGGTGACCGGCGCGTAGTGGTCGAAGGCGGTCTCCAGTTCGCCCTCGCCCCGGGTCAGTCCCGGCATTCGCTGCTCCAGCGCGTGCACCCCGGCCGCCGGGACCGCCCCGTCCAGGACGCACACGGGTCCGCGCACGAGGGTCGTCCGTGGTACGGCCCTCAGCCCGGCCAGCACCGGCAGCAGGGCGCCGAGGGTGTCCACGGGCGCCTCGACGCGGAAGCGGTGCATCGGCTCGTGGACCCGGGTCCCGGCGCGGCGCAGCGCCTCGGTCAGCACGAGCGGGGTCAGGCCGCGGAAGTCGGCGCCGGTGCTCGACATGCTCTTGTCGAAGCCCTGGTGGGCGTGGCTCTGCCGGGGCGAGGAGCCGCAGTGGGTCATGGTCACCGTGCAGTCGGTGACCTGCCAGCCGTGCAGGCCCTGCCCCAGCGACTCCCGGACGGTGTCCTCGACGGCCTTGAAGAAGGCGTACGGCATCGAGCCCGGCTCCACCTCCAGCCGGAAGTCCACGCCGGAGTCCGTCGGCGCGGGGTCGACGCGCAGGCCGACCGTGGCGAGGAAGGGGTTGCCGTCCTTCTTGTCGAACTCCGCCGCCGCCCCCGTCCCCACCGGCCGTTCGACGCACAGCGGGGTGGTCTCCCGGAAGGTGACGTCCAGCCCGAACTCGTCGGCGAGCGTGGCCTGCACGACCTCCTTCTGCACCTCCCCGTACAGCGACACGGAGGTCTCCTGCCGCACCTCGTCGTGGCGCAGCCCGATCAGCGGGTCCTGCTCGGCCAGCCGGGTGAGCGCCAGGTGCAGGGCGCCGCTGCCGGTGCCGGGGCCCGGCACGACGACGGTCTCCAGCGTCGGCGGCGCGAAGAACCGCCCGTGGGTCTCGCGGGGTTCGCCCACCGCGTCGCCGGTCCTGATGCCGTCCAGGCCCCACAGCCGGGCGATCCGGCCCGCGGGGACGGCGCCGGCGCGTGCGTCGGTGCCGGCGTCGAAGACGCTGAGGGCGGTGATCCTGCCGTCCGTGCGGGCATCGCCGTAGGGGACGCGGTCCCGCACCCGGAGCGTGCCGGAGAACACGCGCGCGTACGCCACCTTCTCCCCCGCCGGTCCCCGCTCGACCTTGAACACGGTGGCCGAGACCGGCCCCTCGGGGTCGCCGCCGGCGGCGGGCAGCAGTTCCCTGATGCCGCCGATGAGCGCGTCGACGCCCGCTCCGGTGATCGCGGAGCCGAAGTACACCGGGTGCACGAGGGCCTGCCGGGTCTGGGCAGCAGAGCCGCACACGTGACGGCAATGGATCAACGGTCGGCGGAGCACGTCGCAGCACTCGCCGCCTCCGGGGCACGGCCATAGAGTGACGTACACCACGCTGGTCGCTGGTTCCCCTCACTCACGCCCATACGGTCCTGGAGGGCACATGACCCACATCTCGGTCACGGTGGACGGCACGGCCTACGAGGACGAGGTGGAGCCCCGTCTCCTGCTGGTCCACTATCTGCGCGACCGCCTCGGCCTGACCGGTACCCCGATCGGCTGTGACACCTCGAACTGCGGGACCTGCACGGTCGAGCTGGACGGCGCGAGCGTCAAGAGCTGCACGGTGCTGGCCGTCCAGGCGGACGGGTGCGAGGTGACCACCGTGCAGGGGCTGGCCCGCGACGGCGAGTGGACACCGCTGCAGCGCGCCTTCCACGAGCGGCACGCGCTGCAGTGCGGCTACTGCACCCCCGGGATGATCATGGCCGCGCGCGATCTGCTGCGCGAGAACCCCCACCCCGGCTCCGACGAGGTGCGCAAGGCGCTCGAGGGCAACCTGTGCCGGTGCACCGGATACCAGAACATCGTCCGCGCGGTGCTCGCCGCCGCCGAGGAGGCGAGCGCTTCCGAACGGCACAGCGCGCAGGAGGTGACGGCATGACCGACCAGGCCGTCGAACCCGAGGTCGGCCGGGCCCGGCTCCGCAAGGAGGACGCACGGCTGATCACCGGGCAGACCAACTGGACCGACAACATCAGCGTCACCGGGCTGCTGCACCTGGCCTTCCTGCGCAGCCCCATGGCGCACGCCCGCATCGAGCGCGTCGACGTCTCCCCCGCCCTGGAACGCCCCGGCGTCGTCGCCGCGTTCACCGGCCGCGACCTCGCCGAGGGGCTGGGCTCGCTGCCCTGCGGCTGGCCCGTGACCGAGGACATGGTGCTGCCCGACCACCCGCCGCTCGCCCTGGACGAGGTGCGCCACGCCGGCGACCCGGTGGCGGTCGTGGTGGCCCGCGACCGGTACGCCGCCGCCGACGCGCTGGAGGCGATCGAGGTCGACTACGAGCCGCTGCCCCCGGTCCTGGACCTGGAGGAGGCGCTCGCCGAGGGCGCCCCGCTGGTCCACGCCGACAAGGGCACCAACCGCGCCTACGTGTGGCCGCTGAGGACCGGCGAGGACTACGAGTCGGTCAGGCAGCGCGCCGATGTGGTGATCAGGCGCCGCTACCGGCAGCAGCGGCTCATCCCCAACGCCATGGAGCCGCGCGCGGTCGCGGTCGCCCCGCTCGCCGCCTCCGGCGAGTACACGATGTACTCGACGACCCAGATCCCGCACATCCTGCGGATCATGCTGTCGGTGGTCACCGGGGTCCCCGAGCACAAGCTGCGGGTGATCGCCCCCGACGTGGGCGGCGGCTTCGGCTCCAAGCTCCAGGTGTACGGCGAGGAGGCCGTCGCGCTGGCGATCGCCCGGAAGCTGGGGCGGCCGGTGAAGTGGACCGAGTCCCGCTCCGAGGGCTATCTGGCCACCCACCACGGCCGCGGCATGATCCAGGACATCGAGCTCGCCGCGACCCGCGAGGGAAGGCTGCTCGGCCTCAAGGTCGACCTGCTCGCCGACATGGGCGCCTATCTGATGCTGGTCACGCCCGGCATTCCCATCCTGGGCGCGTTCATGTACCCGGCGATCTACAAGATGGACGCCTACGAGTTCAACTGCACCGGCGTGTTCACCACCCGCACCCCGACCGACGCCTACCGCGGCGCCGGGCGCCCGGAGGCCACGTACGCCATCGAGCGGGCCATGGACGAACTGGCCGCCGAGGTGGGCCTGGACCCGGTGGAGGTGCGGCGCCGCAACTGGATCCGGCACGAGGAGTTCCCGTACACCACGATCGCGGGCCTCACCTACGACAGCGGCGACTACGAGGCGGCGACCGGGAAGGCCCTCGCCCTGTTCGGCTACGACGACCTGCGTGCCGAGCAGCGCGAGCGCGACGAGCGCGGGGACGCCGTACGGCTCGGCATCGGCGTGTCGACGTACACGGAGATGTGCGGGCTGGCCCCGAGCCGGGTGCTGCGGGACCTGAGGTACTCGGCCGGCGGCTGGGAGGCGGCGAGCATCCGGATGCTGCCCACCGGCAAGGTCGAGGTGGTCACCGGCACCAGCCCGCACGGGCAGGGGCACGTGACCTCCTGGAGCCAGATCGCCTCCGAGGTGCTCGGCGTGCCGTTCGAGGACATCGAGGTGCTGCACGGCGACACCCAGGCGGCGCCGCAGGGCATGGACACCTACGGCTCGCGCTCGCTGGTCGTGGGCGGGTCGGCCGTGCACCGGGCCGCCGAGAAGGTGGTCGAGAAGGCGCGGAGGGTGGCGGCCCATCTGCTGGAGGCCAGTGAGGACGACCTGGAGTTCAAGGGCGGCGTGTTCTCGGTGAAGGGCTCGCCCGAGGCGCGCAGGACCATCCAGGAGGTCGCCTTCGAGACGTTCACCTCGCACGACGTGCCCGAGGGCATGGAGCCCACCCTCAACTCCGAGTACCTGCTCGACCCGGAGAACTTCTCCTACCCGCACGGCACCCACCTGTGCGCGGTCGAGGTCGACACCGAGACCGGGCAGACCCGGATCCGGTCCTACGTCTGCGTCGACGACGTGGGCCGGGTGGTCAACCCGATGATCGTGGAGGGGCAGGTGCACGGCGGCCTCGCCCAGGGCATCGCGCAGGCGCTGTACGAGGAGGCGGTGTACGACGCGGAGGGCAACCTGGTCTCCGGCACGATGGCCGACTACCTGGTGCCGTCGGCTGCGGACCTGCCCGAGTTCGTCACCGACCGGACCGAGACGCCCGCCGCCTCCAACCCGCTCGGCGTCAAGGGCGTCGGCGAGGCGGGCACGATCGCCTCGACGCCGGCCGTCGTCAACGCGGTCGTGGACGCGCTGCGGCCGCTGGGCGTGCACGACGTGCGGATGCCGTGCACACCGGAGCGGGTCTGGGAGGCCGTCCGGTCGGCACGGCCAGGGCAGAAGGAGACCCCGGCATGATTCCCCCCGCATTCGACTACACCCGCCCCACCAGCCTGGACGAGGCGGTGCGCACCCTCGCCGACGCGGGCGAGGAGGCGAAGGTGCTGGCCGGCGGGCAGAGCCTGCTGCCGTTGCTCCGGCTGCGCCTGGCCTTTCCCGAGCTGGTCGTCGACGTCGGGCGGATCCCCGGACTGCGCGGGGTCCGCGAGGACGGCGACATGCTCGCCATCGGGGCGCTGACCACGCACCACGACGTGGTCCACGACCCGCTGGTGCGGCGGCACGCGGGCCTGCTCGCCCAGGCCACGGAGACGGTGGCCGATCCGGCCGTACGGCACCGGGGCACCCTCGGCGGCTCGCTCGCGCACGCCGACCCGGCCGGCGACCTGCCCGCGGTGGTGCTGGCGCTGGACGCCGAACTGGTGGCCGTGGGTCCGGGCGGGCGGCGCACGATCCCGGCGCGCGACTTCTTCACGGACTACCTGCAGACCACTCTGGCTCCCGACGAGCTCCTGGTGGAGGTGCGGGTGCCGAAGCGGGAGGGCTGGGGCTTCCGCTACGAGAAGTTCCACCGGGTGGCCCAGTCCTGGGCGATGGTCGGCGTCGCCGCGCTGGTCCGGCGCGACGACGGGCACATCGCCGAGGCGCGGATCGGGCTGACCAACATGGGTGCCACCCCGCTGCGGGCCTCCGCCTCGGAGGAGGCGCTGGCCGGCGCCGGGGACGCCGAGGCGGTGGCGCGGGCGGCGCGGGAGGCGGCCGAGGGCACGCGGCCGTCGCGGGACGCGTCGGCCTCGCCCGAGTACCGGGCGCATCTGGCGCGGGTGCTCACCAAGCGGGCGGTCCTGGCCGCCACCGGGACGGGGTGAGCGCCGATCACCCCCCTCGACAGCCCCGAGCAGGTGCGGACCCGCCTGGAGGAGACCGGCTACCTCGTCGACGACGGGCTCGCCATCGCCTGCTTCCTGGCGCTCAGGCTGCACCGGCCGGTCTTCTGCGAGGGCGACGCGGGCGTCGGCAAGACGGCGCTCGCCACCGCCCTCGCCGAGGCGCTCGACGCCCCGCTGATCCGGCTGCAGTGCCACGAGGGCATCGACGCCTCCCAGGCGCTGTACGACTGGGACTTCCCGCGTCAGCTGCTGCATCTGCGGGCCGCCGAGGCGGCCGGGGTCAAGGACGCCGACCGGCTGGAGCGCGAGCTGTACGACCGGCGGTTCCTGGTCGCCCGGCCGCTGCTGCGGGCGCTGCAGACGCAGCCGTCGGTGCTGCTGGTGGACGAGATCGACCGGGCCGACGACGAGTTCGAGGCGTTCCTGCTGGAGGTGCTGTCGGAGTTCCAGGTGACGATCCCCGAACTCGGCACGCTGCGGGCCGAGGTTCCGCCGGTGGTCGTCCTGACCTCCAACCGCACCCGCGAGGTGCACGACGCGCTGAAGCGGCGGTGTCTGTACCACTGGTTCGACCATCCCGGCTTCGCCCGCGAACTGGCCATCGTCCGCCGCCGGCTGCCCGAGGTGTCGGCCCGGCTGGCCGAGCAGGTCACGGCGCTGGTGCAGGCCCTGCGCGCCGAGGACCTGCTCAAGCCGCCGGGCGTCGCCGAGACCCTGGACTGGGCCCGCGCCCTGGACGCCCTCGGCGCCACCGAGGCCGACGCGGAACTGGCGGTGGCCACGCTCGGCTCGGTGCTGAAGTACCGGGAGGACACGGACCGGGCCCGCGGCCTGGACTTCGCGGCGGTCCTCGCACGGCGGGGGGCGTGATCGGCGTGGCGGAGGAACGGGAAGAACGGCCCGGACGCACCGGAGCGGGCGGTGACCGTTCCGAAGCCTTCGCCCCCGGGCGGGGTGGGCGTGCCGACGCCGTGCTGCTCGGGTTCACGCGGGCGTTGCGGGCGGCCGGTGTCGCGGTGAGCGCCGAGCGGGTGCACGCCCTTCTGCGGGCGGTGGACGTGCTGCGGCCCGGGGTGCGGGCGGACGTGTACTGGGCCGGCCGGCTGACGCTGTGCGGCGACCGGGACGACCTGGAGCGGTACGAGCGGGTGTTCGCCGCCTACTTCGGTGCGGACGGGAGCCCCGCCCGGCCGGCGCGGGCCG
>NZ_JUJA01000164.1:22119-22345 GCF_001906585.1 Streptomyces kebangsaanensis
CCGAGCCGGCCGAGGGGGAGCGGGAGGGGCCGACCGTCGCCTCGCTCGCCAGCTCCGCCGAAGTGCTGCGCCACCGCGACGTGGCCGGACTCGATCCCGCGGAACGCGCGCAGGTGCGCCGGCTGCTGGCCGCGTTCGCGCTGCGCGGGCAGTCGCGGCGCACCGCGCGGCGGCGGCCGGCCCGGCGCGGGGACGTCGATCCGCACCGCACCGTGCGGGAGATGCT
>NZ_JUJA01000164.1:22368-23857 GCF_001906585.1 Streptomyces kebangsaanensis
CGGCACGCGCGCACCGAGCGGCCCCGCCGGGTCGTCCTGCTCGTCGACGTCAGCGGGTCCATGGGCCCGTACGCCGACGCCCTGCTGCGGTTCGCGCACGCCGCCGCCCTGGGGCGGCGCACGGAGGTGTTCACCATCGGCACCCGGCTGACCCGGGTCACCCGGGAGCTGTCGCACCGGGACCCGGACCTGGCCATGGCCGCGGTCGCCGAGGCCGTGCCCGACTGGCGCGGGGGCACCCGGCTGGGCGAGCTGCTGCGGGAGTTCCTCGACCGCTGGGGCCAGCGGGGCATGGCCCGCGGCGCCGTGGTCGTCCTGCTGTCCGACGGCTGGGAACGGGGCGATCCGCGGCTGCTCGCCGCCCAGATGCGGCGCCTGCACCGGCTCGCGCACCGGGTGATCTGGTGCAACCCCCGCAAGGCGCGCCCCGGGTACGCCCCGCTCGCCGCCGGCATGGCGGCGGCGCTGCCCAGCGTGGACGCGTTCGTGGAGGGCCACAGCCTGGCCGCGCTGGAACGGCTGGCGGCGGTGGTGCGGGGCGCCGACACGTCGGCCGGGACGGTTGTGTCGGTTGCGTCGGTTGCGCGGGAAAGGAGCTGAGCGTGCGGGACATTCTTCCGGTGCTGGAGCGGTGGTATGCGGCGCGGATGCCGTTCGGGCTCGCCACGGTCGTCACGGTGAGCCGCAGCGCACCGCGCGAACCGGGTGCGGCGATGGCCGTGGGGCCGGACGACGAGGTGGTGGGGAGTGTGTCCGGGGGGTGTGTGGAGGGGGCGGTGTTCGATCTGGCGCAGGAGGTCGCGGCGGGCGGCGAGGCCCGGGTGGCGTCCTTCGGCTACAGCGACGAGGACGCGTTCGCGGTCGGCCTCACCTGCGGGGGCGAGATCTCCGTACTGGTCAGGCCGGTGAGCCCCGAGACCGACCCCACCTTCGGCGCGGTCGCCGCGTCCGTCACCGCCGGTGAGCCGGTGACCACGGCGACTGTGGTCGACGGTCCGGCCCCGCGCGGGGCGACGCTCGCGGTGTGGCCCGATGCGGTGGCGGGCACACTGGGCGCGTCCGGCCTGGATGTGGCGGTGACCGCGGACGCCCGCGGTGAACTCGCCCTGGGTGCCACGGGGTTGAGGCACTACGGCGCGCACGGTGAGCGCCGCGAGGACGCCGTCACGGTGTTCCTGCACTCCTTCGCCCCGCCGCCGCGGATGCTGGTCTTCGGCGCGATCGACTACGCGGCCGCGGTGGCCCGTATCGGCGCCTTCCTCGGCTACCGGGTCACGGCGTGCGACGCCCGCCCGGTGTTCGCCACGCCGAAACGGTTCCCCACGGGCGTGGAGGTGGTCGTGGACTGGCCGCACCGCTATCTGCGGGGCACGGACACCGACGAGCGGACGGTGATCTGCGTCCTCACCCACGATCAGAAGTTCGACGTGCCGTTGCTCCAGGAGGCGCTGCGCCGGCCGGCCGCCTACATCGGGGCGATGGGCAGCCG
>NZ_JUJA01000164.1:23886-24535 GCF_001906585.1 Streptomyces kebangsaanensis
GAGCGGCTGGTGGAGGCCGGTCTGTCGGAGGCCGAGCTGTCCCGGCTGCGCTCGCCGGTGGGCCTGGACCTGGGCGCCCGTACCCCGGAGGAGGTGGCCGTGTCCGTCGCGGCCGAGATCATCGCGCTGCGCTGGGGCGGCACGGGGGCGCCCCTGACCGCGACCGCCGGAGCCATCCACGCGACCGGCTCCGCCTGAGGCGAGGAGAGAAGTGATGGAACTGCACCACGAGTTCACCGTGCCCGTCCCGGTCGACGACGCCTGGCGGGTGCTCCTCGACATCGAGCGCGTGGCGCCGTGCCTGCCGGGGGCCACCGTGGAGGACTACGACGGCAGGACCGTGACCGGATCGGTCAAGGTCAAGCTGGGTCCGATCACGGTGACGTACAAGGGGACGGCGGTCTTCGAGGAGCAGGACGAGGCGGCCCACCGCATGGTGCTCGCCGCGAGCGGCCGGGAGACGCGTGGGCAGGGCACGGCGCGGGCCACGGTCACGGGCACCCTGGAGGAACGGGACGGCGCCACGGCCGTGTCGGTGCGGACCGATCTGACGGTGACCGGCCGCCCGGCGCAGTTCGGGCGCGGGGTGCTGGGTGAGGTGGGCGACCGGCTGGTGGGGCAGTTCGCCGAGTGCCTGTCCGAGCGGCTC
>NZ_JUJA01000164.1:24606-27114 GCF_001906585.1 Streptomyces kebangsaanensis
GCCCGCGGCACGGCATGCGGAGTCCGAGCCGCTCGACCTGCTGCGCACCGCCGGCGTACCGGTGGCCAAACGTGCCGCCGTGGTGGCGGGCGCGGCCGTTGTCGTCGTGCTGCTGGCCGTGGGCGTGCGCCGGCTCCGGCGCCCCTGACGGGCCGGTCTCCTGTTACCAGTGGTACCGGTGCGTCAGGATCGCCTCTGGTTACCCCTGTGACCTGCGGATTTCACTTTTTCTCGGGTTTTTCGGATTCATCGGTGTGGGCCTGTGGGTGACGGGTACGTGCGCCTTCAACGGATGAGGCATGCATGGCCTCTGCAGCACATGTGCGGCACATCCTCGCTGGAAGGAGGTCCGTGACAGCGCACACTCGCAGCGCCCGGGCCGCTTTCACGCACGGAGCGGCCCGGATCTCTCCGAGAAGTCGGAAACGAGAAAGGGAAGAGTGACCCCGGGGCGGCCCCTGACGGGGCCGCCCTCTTGTGTGTCACCTCGGCAGCCGGTGCAGTTCCACGTCGGTGAGGCGGCCTCCGGTGACGGCGGCCGTCATGTAGGTGCAGTGGGGCTGGCGGCGGCGGTCGGTCGGAGAGCCCGGGTTGAGCAGGCGCAGTCCGGTGGGCGCGGTGGTGTCCCAGGGAATGTGGCTGTGTCCGAAGACCAGCACGTCGAGGTCGGGGAAGCGGGCGGCGCAGCGGGCCTCGCGGCCCTGGGCGGGGCCGGTCTCGTGGACGGCGCCGAAGCGCAGTCCGCCGAGGTCGGCGCGGGCCACTTCGGGCAGGCGGGCGCGGAGTTCGGGGCCGTCGTTGTTGCCGTACACCCCGATCAGGCGGCGGCTGCGGCTCAGCAGCAGGTCCAGGGTGGCGGTGTCGACCCAGTCGCCCGTGTGGAAGACGACGTCTGCGCCCGGGAGCTCGGCGAGCAGGGGCGCGGGCAGCCGCCCGGCGCGCTTGGGCAGATGGGTGTCGCCCATCAGCAGCAGACGCACACGGTCAGTCCTCGCCCCGCACGATGTTCCACTCGGAGCCCGTGCGGTCCTGGGGCGGGCCGGTGCGGTCCTCGACCGCCGGAAGGCAGGTGCGCACGCTCTCCTGCCGCGGTCGACGGGCCTCGGCCCAGCCCGTCTCGGGGTGCTGGGCAGCGGGTTTCTCACTGGTGTGCGCGGTCACGACGCCTCATCTTCCTTCTGCGTCCGTCTCCTGCGGGGCGGCCCTGGCCGGGTTTCCGCAGGCGGCCGGGGCAAACCCGCCCGGGACCCCCGGCCCGGGCGTCCCGGGTCACCGGCCGCCGGGGCTCCCGCTGCCGAACGAGCCGCTGGAGCCCTCCTCCCAGCGCGGGCGGCTCTGGTCCCCGCTGCGCCTGGTGCCGGAGGAGCCGAGTTCGTGCGGGGTCAGGCGCCGTCCGGTCTCCTCGGCCCGGGGCACCTCGTCCGGCTCGCGCCGCTGATGGGTCTCGTGGACCGGCCCGGACTCGGGCAGCGTCGGGTGCTCACCGCCCCGGGAGGTCCTCCGCCCACTGTGCTCGCTGTGCATGACCCTGACGCCGAGCCGGACGGCCCACACCAGGGCGGCGGCGATCACCAGACCGCCGACGACGACGGCGACGATTCCGAAGGCCGAGGTCCCGGCGGCCGCTTCGTACCAGGTGGTGTCCATGGGACGCGGGTACCCTGCCCCGGTCGGCGGATGCCTGCCGGTCCCGTCAGGGCGTGGCGCGGGCCCGGCCGCGGGACAGGGCGGTAGCGTCGCCGCCGATGACGGACATGCCGGAAACCTCCCCAGCATCCACGCGGAGCGACACCGCCGAGCACCGCCCCTCCCCCACGCTCTCGCTCGGCCGGAAGCTGCTGGAGTGGGTCTCGACGACCGATCACAAGGTGATCGGCAAGCTCTACATCGTCACGGCGTTCTGCTTCTTCCTGCTGGGCGGTCTGCTGGCGATGGGGATGCGCGCCGAGCTGACGAGCCCGGGTCTGCAGTTCATGAACAACCAGACCTACAACGAGCTCTTCACGATCCACGGCACGATCATGATGCTGCTCTTCGCCACGCCCATGTTCTCGGGCTTCACCAACGCGGTGATGCCGCTGCAGATCGGCGCCCCCGACCTGGCCTTCCCCCGGCTGAACGCCCTGTCGTACTGGATGTACCTGTTCGGCGGCCTGATCGTCGTCTCGGGGGTCGTGGTGCCCGGCGGCCCGGCGGCGTTCGGCTGGTTCGCCTACGCACCGCTGAACAGCGCTCTCCATTCCCCGGGCGCGGGCGGCGACCTGTGGGTGATGGGGCTGGTGGTGACGGGTGTGTCGACGACGCTCAGCGCGGTCAACTTCATCGCCACGATCTCGACCCTGCGCGCGCCGGGGATGACGATGTTCCGGATGCCGATCTTCACCTGGAACGTGCTGTTCACCTCGATCCTGGTACTGCCCGCCTTCCCGGTGCTGACCGCGGCGCTGCTCGCCCTGGAGGCGGACCGGAAGTTCGGGGCGCACATCTACGACTCGGCGAACGGCGGGG
>NZ_JUJA01000164.1:27230-27649 GCF_001906585.1 Streptomyces kebangsaanensis
GGGTACCTGCCGATGATCGGGGCGACCATCGCGATCACCATGCTGTCCGCGGTGGTGTGGGCGCACCACATGTTCGCCACCGGCGCGGTGCTGCTGCCCTTCTTCTCGATCATGTCGTACCTGATCGCGGTGCCCACGGGGATCAAGTTCTTCGCGTGGATCGGGACGATGCGGGGCGGGTCGCTGTCGTTCGAGACACCGATGCTGTGGGCGTTCGGTTTCCTGGTGACGTTCCTGCTGGGCGGGTTGAGCGGGGTGCTCATCGCCGCGCCGCCGCTGGACTTCCACGTGACCGACTCGTACTTCATCGTGGCGCACCTGCACTACGTGCTGTTCGGCACCGTGGTGTTCGCGATGTTCGCCGGCTTCTACTTCTGGTGGCCCAAGATCACCGGGAGGATGCTGGACGAACGGCTGGG
>NZ_JUJA01000164.1:27716-30520 GCF_001906585.1 Streptomyces kebangsaanensis
CCCGCCGGTACGCCGACTACCTGCCCACCGACGGCTTCACCCTCCTGAACACGCTGTCCTCGGCCGGGGCGTTCCTGATCGGCGCGTCCACCCTTCCCTTCCTGTACAACGTCTGGCGCACGGCACGCCGGGGAGAAAAGGTCACCGTGAACGACCCCTGGGGATACGGGCGGGCCCTGGAGTGGGCGACCTCCTGCCCGCCGCCGCGCCACAACTTCCACGCGCTGCCCCGGATCCGCTCGGAGTCCCCGGCGTTCGACCTGCACCATCCGGCGGTCGTGCGGCAGGGGGAGCTGGAGGGTCGGCGATGAGGACCGAGGCCCTGCTCTTCGGCGGCGTCGCGCTGTTCTTCGGCGGCAGCGCGGCCCTGTACGGGATCTGGTCGGGCGAGCCGGCCGGGACGGCGGCCCTGGTCGTCGCCTGCGGGATGGGGGCGCTGGTCTCCTTCTTCTGCCTCATCCAGTACCGGCGCAAGGGCGCCCGCCCGCAGGACCGCACCGGGGCGGAGGTGGCCGACGCGGCGGGGCCGCTGGACTTCTTCCCGCCGGAAAGCACCTGGCCGGTCATCACCGCGCTGGGCTTCGCCGTCGGCGCGCTGGGCGTGGTCTACGGGCTGTGGCTGTTCCTCATCGGTCTGGGTGTGCTGGCTCGGGGGGTTGCGGGGATGGCGTTCCAGTACGTGCACCGGGGCGAGTGACCTCCGCGCGGAGCGGGGCTCCGGGGCGGCGCGACTCGACGGGGCGGTGACCGCTCTCGTAGCCTCCGGCCACGTTCTGCCGCACCTCGCCGGTCTCCTCGCCCTCGGTCAGGACCTGCCGCTCCCTGCGCAGCAGGGCGTGGCACAGGGCCCGGGTGACCAGGAAGGCGGCGACGGGCCCCAGCACGAGCGAGACGCGCAGGATCCAGGTCAGCGCGTTCACCGAGACCTTGAAGGTGACGGCGATGATGTCGTTGCCGCCCGCCAGCATCAGCACGCCGTAGAAGACGATGCCGGCGACGCCGAGGCCGGTGCGCACGGGGCGCTCGCGCGGCCGGTCGCACAGGTGGTGCTCGTGGCGCCACTCCCCGGTCAGCCGCTGCTCGGCGAACGGGTACGCGTACAGGACGGCGAACAGCAGCGCCGGCAGGACGACCGCCGGCAGCAGGACGTTCCACATGAGGGTGTGACCGGCGACGTTCGTCTCCCACGGCGGCATCAGCCGCAGCGAGCCCTCCAGGAAGCCGACGTACCAGTCGGGCTGGGAGCCCGTGGAGACCTGGTGGGGCGTATAGGGGCCGTACGTCCACACGGGGTTGATCTGGGCGATGCCGGCGAGCAGGAAGAGCACGCCGAAGACGGTGAACTGCAGGCCCACCGATGTGGCGGTGAACTCGGGGAAGAGCGGCTTGCCGAGCACGTTGCGGTTGTCGCGGCCCGGGCCGCGCCACTGGGTGTGCTTGAGGTAGAAAACCAGGATCAGGTGCACGACGACCAGCGCGACCAGGGCGCCCGGCAGCAGCAGGATGTGCAGGCTGTACAGGCGGCTGATGATGTCGTGGCCCGGCCACTGGCCGCCGAAGGCGAAGAAGCTGACGTAGGTGCCGACCACCGGCAGGGACATCGCGATCGTCTGCGCGATGCGCAGTCCGGTGCCCGAGAGCAGGTCGTCGGGCAGCGAGTAGCCGGCGAACCCCTCGGCCAGGGCGAGCGCGAACAGCGTCACCCCGATGACCCAGTTGATCTCCCTGGGCCGGCGGAAGGCGCCGGTGAAGAAGATCCGCAGCAGGTGCGCGCCGATGGCGGCGACGAAGACGAGCGCCGCCCAGTGGTGGGCCTGCCGCAGCAGCAGTCCGCCGCGCACCTCGAAGCTGATGCGCAGGGTGGAGTCGAACGCCTCCGACATCCGCACTCCGCGCAGCGGCGCGTAGGGCCCGGTGTAGACGACCTCCCGCATCCCCGGTTGGAAGAACAGGGTCAGCCACACCCCGGTCAGGAGCAGCAGGACCAGGCTGTACAGGGCGATCTCGCCGAGCAGGAACGACCAGTGCTCGGGGAACGCCTTGCGCATCAGCCGCCCGGCGTCGGACAGCGGCAGCCGGGCGTCGAGGAAGCCCGCGAACCGCTCACCGGTCCCCGGGCCGCGTGCCGTGCGCGACCGCCGTGCCGGGCTCACGGCTCGTCCGGTCCGCCGTCGCCGCCCTCGTCCGCTTCCCCGGCCGTGCGCGCCGTCCGCTCCACCTCGGCCTCGACCTCGGCGCGCGGCCTGCCCTCGTCGCTCGCGTACTCGCCCAGGGCGGCCTGCAGATCACGCGCCAGGTCGCGCCAGGCGCGCCAGGCCGTCTCGTACGTCTCGCTCTGCAGTCCGGTCCATCGCTCCTGCGCGGGCGGCCCGTAGTTCTCGCGCAGCCGTTCGACTCGGGCGTGCGCCTCGTCGGCCGCCCGCTGCTTGGCCACGAGCTCTTCGAAGGTGTGTGCCACAGCCCAGGACCCTAAGCAGGAGTGGCGCGCACGGCGGCCGCGACCTGCCGTGGCCGGGGCGCGACGCACCCGTGTGGCGGCCTGCCCCGGGCGGGCTCACCGTCCGAGCACGATCTCGCTCCGCACCTGCCTGTCACCGCCGGCCGGCTCGACGGGAGTGCGGGGCGAGCCGTCGACGACGGCGACGGCGACGCGCGGCCTGCGGCCGGTCGGGGTGAGGTCCGGGCGGACCCGGCCCCCGGTGCGCACGAGGGCGTCGGTGACCGGTTCGGGGACGACGAGGAGAGCGGCGCCGGCGTCCTCGGTCACGCCCCAGGGGCGCAGGTGCGCCGGGTGGAGCGGCGGG
>NZ_JUJA01000164.1:30552-31688 GCF_001906585.1 Streptomyces kebangsaanensis
ACCGTCCGGCTCTCCCTGAGCGGGCGTACGGCCGTGCCGTCGTAGCGCATGAGGAGCAGGGCGACGTCGTCGTTGCGGCGGGCGTCGCCGAGCAGGGCGCCGGCGGCCGGGCCGAGGTGAGCGGGGTCGGCGCCGGCCAGGCGGTGGCCGTCCCCCACCCCGTACAGGGTCCGCGGCACGCCGACCGACTCCGACAGGCACAGCACCTCGCCGGTCGCGCCGCGGACGTACACGCCGGCGAACGCCGCCCGGGTGAGGACCAGGACCTGTTCCAGGACGAGGCGCGACCGGTCGGGGGCGGAGGGAGCGGCGGCGAGCGCCTCGGGGGCGAGTCCGGCACGCAGCGTCCTCGTCCTGCGCGCCGTAGCTCCCTCACCGACCGCGTCGGCCATGGCAGCGCGTATCCACCGGTCGCGCAGCCCCTGCGGCGTTTCCGTGGGATTTCGCGGTGGACGGTGCTCGGAACCTTTCGAACGTGTGGTGGCGCGGGCCTTCCGCGCGGCTCGCCGTGCGCGCGGGGCCGTCAGGAGGGAGCCTTGGTCCGGGGGGACCCGTCGCGCGGCCGGGCGAGGAGGTGGTCGGCGTGTCCGACGGGCACACACCCCGCCAGGCCCTGACGGCCGCCGGTTGGGCGGTCGACCGCCCGGTGCTGTCCTCGGCGCTGGCCGCCCTGCTGGACGAGGTCCACGCGCACTCCGGCGCGGTGTATCTGCCGGTGCCCGGCCAGCCGGTGCTGGAGATGGCCGTGATGGCGGGCATGCCCCGGGCGTTCGCCGCCCCCTGGGAGCGGGTCGGGCTGAGCGCGTCGGTCCCGGTCGCCCACGCGGTGCGCGACCGGCGGCTGGTCTGGGTCGGCGGCGAGGAGGAGATGGTCCGCCGCTATCCGCGGGTCGCCGTGGTGCTGCCGTATCCCTTCGCGCTGGCCGCGCTGCCCCTGGCGACGCGGAACGCCACGTACGGAGCCGTCTTCGTGACCTGGCCCGCGTCGCACCCGCCGGAGCTGTCCGGGCACGAACGGAATCGTCTGACCGCGGCCTGCGACCGGCTCGCGCTGCGGCTGGAACGGGCCGCGGCGGAGGGCCGCCCGGTGCTCTCCGAGCCCGATCTCCTCGCCCCGGCCCCCGCCGGCGAGGCGG
>NZ_JUJA01000164.1:31693-32912 GCF_001906585.1 Streptomyces kebangsaanensis
GGGCCGGCACCCTCGGCTCGGCCGAGGCGGCCCGCATGGTGGCGCGGCTGCCGTACGGGCTGGTCTCGCTCGATGTGCACGGCCGGGTCTCCTACGCCAACCCCGCCGCCGCCGAGCTGATCGGTCTGCCCGCGGGCGAACTGCTCGGCACCCTGCTGTGGGCGTCGGTGCCGTGGCTGAACGACCCGGTGTACGAGGACCGCTACCGGGCGGCGCTGATCAGTCAGCACGTCACCTCCTTCGTGGCGCTGCGCCCGCCCGGTGACTGGCTGTCGTTCCGGATGTATCCGAGCACCACCGGGCTGAGCGTGCGGATCAGCCGGGCCCGGGCGGTGGCGGAGCCGGGCCGCGGCACGCCGGAGCCCGGTGCGGGGCGGGCCGGCCTGGTCACCATCTCGCACGTGCTGAGCCTGGCCGCGGCGCTGACCGAGGCGGTCGGCGTGCGGGACGTGGTGCGGCTGGTCGCGGACGAGATCGTGCCGGCGGTGGGCAGCCAGGCCCTGATGGTCCTCGGCTCGCAGTCCGGGCGGCTGCGCGTGCTCGGCCACCACGGGTACCGGGACCCGCGCGTCGTCGAGGGGTTCGACGGGATCCCGCTGACCGCGCCGACGCCGGGCGCGCACGTGCTGACCACCGGAGTGCCCGCCTTCTTCGACTGCCGGCGGCAGCTGGAGCGGCTGTACCCGCACCGGGCCTCGGTGCCCGACGACTTCGCCGCCTGGGCGTATCTGCCGCTGATCGCCTCCGGACGCCCGGTGGGCACCTGCGTGCTCTCCTACGCCGAGCCGCACCACTTCCCCCCGGACGAGCGGGCGGTCCTCACCAGCCTGGGCGGGATGATGGCGCAGGCCCTGGAGCGGGCCCGGCTCTACGACGCCAAGCACCGGCTGGCACACGGTCTGCAGCAGGCGCTGCTGCCGCACTCGCTGCCCCGGCTGGCCGGCTTCGACGCGGCCGCCTGCTACCTGCCGGCCACTCAGCACATGGAGATCGGCGGCGACTTCTACGACCTGGTGGCCACCGAGCCGACCGCGGCCGCCGTGATCGGGGACGTGCAGGGGCACAACGTGACCGCGGCCGGGCTGATGGGGCAACTGCGCACCGCGGTGCGGGCGTACACCACGGTGGGCCAGGAGCCGGAGGAGGTCATGCGCAGCACCAACCGGCTGCTGATGGACCTCGGGGTCGAACTGTTCGCCAGCTGCCTGTACCTGCGGCT
>NZ_JUJA01000164.1:32952-37906 GCF_001906585.1 Streptomyces kebangsaanensis
GCCGCCGCTGCTGAGGCGGCCGGACGGGCGGGTGCGGGTGCTCGACCTGGCCGGGGGCCCGCTGCTGGGCATCGACGCGGCGGCGACGTATCCGACGACGCGGGTGGGTCTCGCCCCCGGCTCGGTGCTCGTCCTCTACACCGACGGGCTGGTGGAATCGCCCGGGGTGGACATCGAGGACGCCATTGCGGAGCTGGGGCACCGGCTCGGTGAGGCCGGGGACGTGCCGCTGGGCGAGCTGGCCGACCGCCTGGTGCGGCACAGCGTGGCGGCGCGGGAGCGGATCGACGACGTGGCGGTGCTGCTGCTGCGGGCGCGGGGGGACGGGTGACGGTCCGGCCCTCCCGCGGGAGGGCCGGACCGTGAGCGGCTCAGGGGGAAGCCGCGCTCGGAGGGTGCCGCTCAGTGGTTCCGGCCGCGCCCGTAGCCGTGCGCCGCACCGGGGCTGTGACCGCCGGTCTGCTGATCGTCACCGGCCTGCTGGTCGCCCACGCCGGTCTGGTCACCACCGGCCTGCTGGTCACCACCGGCCTGCTGGTCGTCCGCGCCGTTCCCGGCCGCGGCACCGTCACCCGCTCCGTCGCCGTTCCCGGCCGCGTCGCCGCCGCCACCGCCGAACGTCGCGCCGGTCGCCTCGAGGGCCGTGGTGACCGGCTGGAAGAAGGTCTCGCCGCCCTGGGTGCAGTCGCCGCTGCCACCCGAGGTGAGGCCGATCGCGCCGCCGTCCTGGGTGAACAGGGAGCCGCCGCTGTCGCCGGGCTCGGCGCAGACGTTGGTCTGTATGAGGCCGTTGACGGTGTCGACACCGGCCGGGTTGGTCTCGCTCTGGAAGTTGACGGTGGCGTTGAGGCCGGTCACCTGGCCGTTGCGCAGCCCGGTCGTGCTGCCCATCCGGAAGACGGTCGCGCCGACGGTGGCTTCCGCGGCCTCGGCGATCTGGACGGTCTGCCCGTTGCCGACGTTGACGTCGCTCGGCGCCCGGGTGTTCGGGTCGTCGTACTTGACGAGGGCGAAGTCGCTGCCGGGGAAGGTGGCCTGGTCGACCGTGGCGATCGGCCCGCCGTTCTGGGAGTCGGACCACTGCTCGGCCGCGACGGCGCAGTGACCGGCGGTCAGGAAGGCGGGGCTGCCGTCGGAGGCCGTGACGTTGAAGCCGAGGGAGCAGCGGACGGTGCCGCCCTGCGTCTGGGAGAAGATGGCGTCGCCGCCGGAGGCGAACGTCTTGAAGGTGCCGGCGGACTTCTTCAGGGTGGCCATGCCCGGGCCGAGGCTCTCGACGGTGGACTGCAGTCTGCTCCACTTGGCGCCGGTGACCGTGCTGTCGGCGGTGACCACGACCTTGTTCGTGCGCGGGTCGACGGCCCAGGACGTGCCGGGGATGGTGGCCTTGGTCCTCAGGCTCCGCTCCGCGGACTTCAGTTCGGCGGTGCTGTTGCCGACCTGGCGGACGACCACGCCCGCCTTCTTCGCCTGGACGATCACATCGTTGTCGCCGCGCACCACATTGATGACGAGTCGCTGCTTGTCGCCGTCGTAGTACGAGCCGGCGAAGGCGTCACCGAGCGCGTGGGCGAGCTGCGCGGACAGGTTCGAGGCGTCCTTGGCCTTCAGGGTCCTGGGGGTGGCGTCGTCCGCCGCGCCGTCCTGGGAGGCGTTGGCGTTCGGGAGCAGTATCGCCGCCGCGCCGAGCGCCACCACGCCGCCTGCCGCGATCGCGGCCTTGCGCTTCGGAATTCGCTTGTGACTCAAACTTCTCGACCTCCTGAGGGGCGGGGCCCGTGCCGCCGTCCCGCGGTGGTTGGGGGGGACGCCTGGATGGCTGTTGGTACGCACGGGACGAGCGACGTGTTCAATCCCGTTCGCCGGCTCCTCCCCGCCACACGGAATCGGCCAACTCCCTTACACAGAAAGCACATCGACACACTCCGTAGCCGAACAGCGACGGCCGGTCGCGGACATGAGGTGGAATCACGGCTTCAGCGAATCTGCACAGCCCGTGCCCAACGAGGTCACCGCGTATGGCGGATCTGCACAACCGCGCGTCTCCCGGCACGCGTTCGCCAACGAATGCCGGATTCACCGGCGCGTCGGCAAGGGGGCGGGTGCGCCGATGCGGTGCGACATGTGAAGAAGTCGCCGCCATGCCGTGCCCGCGCCTGCACGGATGACCGCCCCGCAGCGGCAAGTGCGCTGGTGAGGGCACTGGTCGAGTGGAAACGGCGGGCCGCGCCGTGCTTACATCCATCGCACCGCGGGCCCCGCCGGCGCTTGGGAAACAGGCGTCCGGGTGCTCACGGTCGCGGCCGTCCTGTCCCCAGAGGGGGCCGCTCTCCCCTTGTGAGATATCCATAGGAAGGGAAGTTCCATCATGAACTCCACCCCCCAGGTTGAGACCGTCGAGATCTCCGACGCCGAGCTCGACAACGTCTCCGGCGGTCTGTCCGTGAACGCTCTGGGCACCGTCACCGGCCTGGTGGACGGCGTTGCCCCGGTGACCGGCGTGGTCGACACGGCCGTCGGCACCGTCGAGGGTGTGACCGGTCTGAGCACCGCCCCGGCCGTCAACCTGGTCGCCGGTCTCTGATCGCACCGCGTTGCCGCCGAGTCCCGGAGCCGGCTGCCGGTTCCGGGACTCCCGGCTGCCACAGGAATCCGTGACGTGCAGTTCCGACAACAGGCCCTCGCCAAGCTCCAGTCGCCGGAGGAACTCGACCTCCCGGTGCGGCTCGCCCGCCCCCAGGGATGGCTGGTGCTGTCCGTGGCGCTCGTCGCCATGGCGGCCGCCTCCGTGTGGGCCGTGACCGGGTCGGTGGCCTCCACCGTCGACGCGCCCGCCATCCTCACGTACGCACAGGGCAGTTACGTCCTGCAGAGCCCGGTCGACGGCCAGGTCGCCGCGGTCCTCGCCAAGGAGGGCGAGCGGCTGCCCGCGAACTCGCCCGTGCTGAAGGTCCGTACCGGCCGGGGCGAGGAAGTCGTCCGTACGATCGCCGCGGGCCGGATCACCGCGCTCGCCGCCACCCTCGGCCAGATCGTCTCCACCGGTGCGGACGTCGCCGTCGTCGAGAAGGTCGCCCGCGTCTCCGATCCGCTGTACGCCACCGTGTACGTGCCCGCGGAGAACGCCGCCGCCATTCCCGACCGCGCCGCCGTCGACCTGACCGTCTCCTCGGTGCCGGCCCAGCGGTACGGCGTGCTGCGCGGCCGTGTGAAGTCGGTGGACCGCGCCGCCCAGTCGGCCCAGCGGATCGCCGCCCACCTCGGGGACGCCCAACTGGGCGAGCAGTTCACGAGGAAGGGCCGGCCCGTCGCCGTACTCGTCGGGCTCGACGCCGCCTCCGCGACGAGGAGCGGCTACCGCTGGTCCTCCGCGGACGGGCCGCCGTACCGGCTCGACTCCATGACCCCGGCCTCGGCCTCGATCCGCCTGACCGAACAGCGTCCCGTCGATTGGCTGCTGCCGTGACCACCGTGCGCACCCCCACCGTCCTTCAGATGGAGGCCGTGGAGTGCGGCGCCGCCTCGCTCGCCATGGTCCTCGGCCACTACGGCCGCCATGTCCCGCTGGAGGAGCTGCGCATCGCCTGCGGCGTCTCCCGGGACGGCTCACGGGCGAGCAACCTGCTGAAGGCGGCCCGCGGTTACGGCCTGACGGCCAAGGGCATGCAGATGGACACCGCCGCCCTCGCCGGGGTGAGGGCGCCCGCCGTCCTCTTCTGGGAGTTCAACCACTACGTCGTCTACGACGGCATGGGCCGCCGCCTCGGCCGGCGCGGGGTGTTCGTCAACGACCCCGGCAAGGGCCGCCGTTTCGTGCCCATGGAGGAGTTCGACACCAGTTACACGGGTGTCGTGCTGGTGATGGAGCCCGGCAAGGGCTTCGTCAGGGGCGGCCGCAGGCCCGGCGTCCTGGGCGCCCTGCCGGCCCGGCTGCGCGGCACCGCGGGCGCGCTGCCGGCGGCGGTGCTGGCCAGTCTGCTGCTGGTCGCGGTCGGCGCGGCGCTGCCCGCGCTCAGCCGGACCTACATCGACACGTACCTGATCGGCGGACAGACGTCGCTGCTGGGCGTGCTGTTCGCGTCGATGGGCGCGTGCGTGCTGCTCACCGTCGTGCTGACCTGGCTGCAGCAGGCCAACCTGCTGCACGGCAGGATCATCTCCTCCACGCTCGCCGGTGCCCGCTTCCTGCGGCATCTGCTGCGGCTGCCGGTCACGTTCTTCGCCCAGCGCAGCCCGGCCGACCTGGTGCAGCGGCTGCAGTCCAACGACCAGGTCGCCGAGACCCTCGCCCGCGACCTGGCGGCGGCGGGCGTGGACGCGGTCGTGGTCGTGCTGTACGCGGTGCTGCTCTACACCTACGACCCGCAGCTGACGTTCGTCGGCATCGGCGTGGCACTGCTGAACATCGTGGCGATGCGGGTCGTCGTACGGCTGCGTGCCACGCGCACGGCGAAGCTGCGCGCGGACACCGCCCGGCTGACCAACACCGCCTACACCGGGCTGCAGTCGATCGAGACGATGAAGGCGACCGGCGGCGAGGACGGCTACTTCCGCACCTGGGCCGGGCAGCACGCCACCACCCTGGAGGAGCAGCAGCGGCTGGGGGTGCCGAGCGCGTGGCTGGGCGTGGTCGCGCCGGCGCTCGCCACGCTCAACAGCGCGCTGATCCTGTGGATCGGCGGGATGCGGGCGGTCGAGGGGCACATCTCGGTCGGTCTGCTGGTCGCGTTCCAGGCGCTGGTGACCCGGTTCACCGCACCGCTGACCCGCCTCAACGGCGTGGCGGGCCGCATCCAGGACTTCGCGGCGGACGTGGCCCGGCTGAAGGACGTGGAGAACTTCCGGGCCGACCCGCTCTACGCCCGCCCCGGCGGCGGCGACACCCGCCGGCTGCACGGCCATGTCGAGCTGGAGAACATCACCTTCGGCTACAGCCCGCTGGACGAGCCGCTGC
>NZ_JUJA01000164.1:37920-40219 GCF_001906585.1 Streptomyces kebangsaanensis
ACCTGACCGTCGGGCCGGGCCGGCAGGTGGCGCTGGTCGGCGGGTCGGGCAGCGGCAAGTCGACGGTCTCCCGGCTGATCTCGGGCCTGTACACGCCCTGGGAGGGTGTCATCCGCATCGACGGGCAGCGTCTGGAGGACATCCCGCGCGGAGCGCTGGCGGCCTCCGTCTCCTTCGTCGACCAGGACGTGTTCCTCTTCGAGGGCACGGTCCGCGACAACGTGGCCCTGTGGGACCCGTCGATCCCGGACGACGCCGTGGTGGAGGCGCTGCGCGACGCCGCCCTGTACGAGGTCGTGACGCGCCGCCCGGGCGGCATCCACTCCAGGGTCGAGCAGGACGGCCGCAACTTCTCCGGCGGGCAGCGCCAACGCCTGGAGATCGCCCGGGCGTTGGTGCGCCGGCCCAGCATCCTGGTGCTGGACGAGGTGACCAGCGCCCTGGACGCCGAGACCGAGCAGGTGGTGATGGACAGCCTGCGACGGCGCGGCTGCGCCTGCGTGGTGATCGCGCACCGGCTGTCCACCGTGCGCGACAGCGACGAGATCGTCGTGCTCCAGCACGGCACGGTCGTCGAACGCGGTCGGCACGAGGATCTGGTGGCGCGCGGCGGGGCGTACGCGGCACTGGTCAGGGAGCGATGAGATGACGGTTGCCGGCGAGGGGGACCTCGTCCTGGGCGCGCTCGGTTCCCTGGGCACGCCGATCGACTGCGCCGGGTTCAGCCGGCTGGACCTGGAAGGTCCGCAGGTGCTGTGGCTGGTCGCGGCCGGCGCGGTGGACCTGTTCGCGGTGGACGCGGCGCAGCGGGGCCACTGGCACCACCTGGGCCGGCTCGAGGCGGGCTCGCTGCTGCTCGGCCCGGTCGCGGGCCCGCAGCACACCCTGGTGGCGCGGCCGTTGCGGGACTGCGTGGTGCACCGGATCGGCCTGCGTGAGCTGTACCGGCCGCCGTCCACCCAGACCTGGTCCTACGACGAGTGGGGCAACCCCCAGTACGTGCCGCCGACGACCAGCCCGCTGGAGCACGCCCTGGCACTGGGCGTCGGCCGGAGCCTGTCCGTGCTGTTCCAGGCGCCGATGGCCGAGGAGCGGGCGGCGGCCCCCACCGACGACGACGTGTTCTGGATGCAGGTGCCGCCGGGCAGCGTGCAGTACGGGGCGCTGTACGGCGCCGAGGCCGCCGCCGACCTGCTGATGGACCCCGCGCTCTGGCAGAGCATGGTCGACCAGCAGTACCGGCTGCTGACCACGCTGGACCGGTGGATCGAGCGGCTGGAGCGCACCCACGAGACGCGGACGGCGGCCGGGATCAAGGCGGGTGAGGCGGTGCGCGCCCAGGCCGACCGGACGCTGCTGGCGTCCATCGGCCGGTCCTCGGCGCGGCGCGCCACGGCCGCCGACGCGGACGCGACCCACGCGGCCTGCGAGCTGGTCGCCCGGGCCGCCGGGATCACGCTCGCCGCGGCGCCGCAGGCCGGTACGGAGAGCGACCGTCTCGACCCGGTGGAGCGGGTCGCCCTGGCCTCCCGGGTGCGCACCAGGACCGTACGCCTCCAGGGCCGCTGGTGGCGGGAGAACGTCGGCCCGCTGGTGGGCCGCCGGGCGCTGTCGGGCGCGCCGGTCGCGCTGCTGTGGCGGCGCGGCGGCTACGTCGCCGTGCACCCGGCCACCGGGCGGGAGAACCCGGTCGAGAAGGCGAACGCGCAGGACTTCGAGGAGCGCGCGGTGATGTTCTACCGCCCGCTGCCCGACCGCCGGCTCGGCCCGCTCGGGCTGCTCCGCTTCACCCTGCGCGGCACCGGCGGCGATCTGCTGAACCTGCTGCTCGGCGGGCTGGTGACGGTGGCCGTCGGGGCGCTGGTGCCGATCGCGACGGGCAAGGTGCTCGGGCAGTACGTGCCGCAGGCCCAGCAGGGGCTGATCGTGCAGGTGTGTCTGGCCGTGATGGTCAGCAGTGTGGTGGCGGCGGCCTTCATGCTCCTGCAGAACCTGACCATCCTGCGGCTGGAGGGCCGTATCGAGGCAACCCTCCAACCCGCTGTCTGGGACCGGCTGTTGCGCCTGCCCACGCGGTTCTTCACCGAGCGCTCCACCGGGGAGCTGGCGAGCGCGGCCATGGGCGTCAGCGCGATCCGCCGGCTGCTGGCCGGGGTCGGGCCGGTGGTCGCCCAGTCGGTGACCGTGGGTGCGATGAACGTGGGGCTGCTGTTCTGGTACAGCGCCCCGATGGCACTGGTCGCGATCGGCATGCTCGTCGTGATCGCGGCCGTGTTCCTGGGGCTGGGGCTGTGGCAGG
>NZ_JUJA01000164.1:40238-43898 GCF_001906585.1 Streptomyces kebangsaanensis
GGTGGTGCTCACCAACAAGCTGAACAACCAGGCCTTCCAGACCCTGCGCGGGCTGCCGAAGCTCAGGGTGGCGGCCGCGGAGAACTACGCGTACGCCGCCTGGGCGTCCCGGTTCGCGCGCAGCCGCGAGCTGCAGCAGAAGGCGGGCCGGATCAAGAACCTCACCACGGTGCTGGGCGCGGTGTACCTGCCGGTGTGCACGCTGCTGATGTTCATGCTGCTGGCGGGCCCCGCGCGCGGCTCGATGTCGGCCGCGGCGTTCCTGACCTTCAACACCTCGGTGACGATGCTGCTGACCTCGGTCACCCAGCTGACGGGCGCCTTCGTCTCGATGGTGGCCGCGCTGCCGCTGCTGGAGCAGATCAGGCCGGTGCTGGACGCCGCGCCGGAGGTGCGCACGGCCAGCACCCGGCCGGGACCGCTGTCCGGGGCGATCGAGGCGCGGCGGCTGTCGTTCCGCTACGGCGACGACGGGCCGCTGGTGCTGGACGACGTGTCGTTCCGGGTGCGGCCGGGCGAGTTCGTGGCGATCGTCGGGCCCAGCGGCTGCGGCAAGTCGACGCTGCTGAGGCTGCTGATCGGCTTCGACCGGCCGCTGTCCGGGAGCGTGCTGTACGACGGGCAGGACCTTGCGGCACTGGACCAGTCGGCGGTGCGCCGGCAGTGCGGGGTCGTGCTGCAGCACGCGCAGCCGTTCACCGGTTCGATCCTGGACGTCATCCGCGGCACCGAGCCGTGCACGCCCGAGGAGGCGATGGCGGCGGCCGAGCTGGCGGGCCTCGCGGAGGACATCGGGCGGATGCCGATGGGCCTGCACACCATCGTCTCGGGCGGCGGCGCGGTCTCCGGCGGCCAGCGGCAGCGGCTGATGATCGCCCAGGCCCTGGTGCGGCGTCCGCGGATCCTCTTCTTCGACGAGGCGACCAGCGCCCTCGACAACGACACGCAGCGCACGGTGATCGAGAGCACCCGCAAGCTCAACGCCACGCGCGTGGTCATCGCGCACCGCCTGTCGACGGTGCTGGACGCCGACCGGGTCGTGGTGATGGAGGACGGCAGGATCACCCAGCAGGGGCCGCCCGCCGAGTTGCTCGCGGACACGGGCGGGCGGCTGCACGAGCTGGTGCGGCGGCAGCTGGCCTGAGCACCGGGCCGGCCGGCCCTTCCCGGATTCCGCCGTGGGGGACATGAAAGCGCCGGGCCGGGTACCCATCCGCGCATGCGGTCGGCGACCGCGGTGAACCGGACGAGGAGAGGAGAAGACCATGGCCGAGAACCCCGCACGGCACGAGAGCACCGGCGACGACGAGCGGCCCCCCAGGACCGCGCTCGGCGAGGTCCTGCGCGAGTTCGAGAACGCCGAGACGGACGTCGACGACACCCGTGAGCGCCGCCACCGGGGCGAGGCCGGCGAGGCCATCACCACGAACACCCGGGCCCAGGAGGAGTCGGAGGGCGACTGAACCGGGGCCGTGGCCGTGGAGCCGCGGGAGCGACGGCCCGTGCCGAAGGGCGGGGGTGGCCCCCCGGGGCCACGGGTACCCGGGCCGTATGCACCACGATCACCGAGGACCCGAACTGCCCCCAGCCCGGGGGCCGGTCTCCGCGGCCGTGACGGCGTATCTGCGGGGCACCGGAGCGCTGCCCCGCGCCGAGGACGTCGGCGGGGCGACGGCGTACGGCGACGATCTCCAGCTCGCCCTGTACCTCTGCTACGAGCTGCACTACCGGGGTTTCGCCGGGGTCGCCGCGCAACGTGAGTGGGACCCGGACCTGTTGCGGGTCCGGTCGGCGCTTGAGCACCGGTTCCTGTCCGCGCTGCGCGCCGACACGCCCGGGCACGACAGCCTCGACGACGCGCTCGCCGCCCTCCTCGTCGAACCGGTCCACGGCACGGGCGTCAGCCACTACCTGCGGGACGAGGGCGAGCTGTGGCAACTGCGGGAGTACGCGGCCCAGCGCTCCCTCTACCACCTCAAGGAGGCCGACCCGCACGCCTGGGTGCTGCCGCGCCTGTGGGGCCGGGCGAAGGCGGCAATGGCGGCGGTGGAGTTCGACGAGTGGGGCGGCGGCCGCGCCGAACGCGTCCACGCCCGGCTGTTCGCCGACCTGATGGCCGACCTGGACCTGGACACGGCGTACGGCCGCTATCTGGACGCGGCCTCGGCCGAGGTCCTGGCGACGGTGAACCTGATGTCCCTCTTCGGTCTGCACCGCGAGCTGCGGGGCGCCCTGGTGGGTCACTTCGCCGCGGTCGAGATCACCTCCTCCCCCGGCTCACGGCGGCTGGCCGAGGCGTTGCGCCGTACGGGCGCCGGGCCGGCCGCGCGGTTCTTCTACGACGAGCACGTGGAGGCGGACGCGGTGCACGAGCAGGTCGTACGCCACGACGTGATCGGCGGGCTGCTGGCGGAGGAGCCGCATCTGGCTGCCGACGTGGCCTTCGGCATGGACGCGACCGGGTACCTGGAGGACCGTCTCGGTGCACGGCTGCTCGCCGACTGGCGCGCCGGGCGGTCGTCGCTGCGGACTCCCCTCGCCGCTCGCACGACCGGTGTTTCCTGAGTGCCGGGGTACTCGCGAGCCGTGCACGCACTGGTCTTTCCGGGCGTCTACGCCCCGCAGGACGACACCGCGCTGCTGGCCGAAGCCCTGGCCGGCGAACCGTACCGGCCGGGCGCGCGGGTCCTCGACGTGGGCACCGGGAGCGGTGCGCTGGCACTGGTGGCCGCCCGGCGGGGCGCCGAGGTGACCGCGGTGGACGTCTCCCGGCGTGCGGTGTGGACCGCCCGGCTCAACGCCCGGCTGAGCCGGCTGCCGGTACGCATCCACCGGGGGAACCTCTTCGGTCCGGTGCGCGGACGGTCGTTCGACGTCATCCTGGCCAACCCGCCGTACGTACCGGCCCCCGACACCCGGCACGGGCCGCGCGGCAGGCACCGCGCCTGGGACGCGGGGCACGACGGACGGCTGGTCCTGGACCGGATCTGCCGGGACGCTCCCCCGATGCTGCGGCCCGGGGGCGTGCTGCTGATCGTCCACTCCGCGCTGAGCGATCCCGGCCGCACCCTGGAGCGGCTGCGCGCGGCCGGCCTCAAGGCCGCGGTGGTGCGCCGCCGCTGGATCGTCTTCGGCCCGGTCCTGCGGTCCAGGCGCGGCTGGCTGCGCGAGCACGGTCTGCTGCCCGCGGGCGACGCGGCCGACGAGAAGGAAGAGCTGGTGGTCATCCGTGCCGAACGTCCCCTCTGACGCCCCGCGCCCGGACCCGCCCCGCCGGGTCACGATGCAGCGGCGCGGTCCGATCCTCGTCGACGGCCCGGTCGAGGTGGAACTCGAGGACGGCACCACCGTCTCCTCCGACCGCTTCCGCGTCGCCCTGTGCACCTGCCGCCGCAGCCGCCGCTACCCCTGGTGCGACACCAGCCACCGCGAGAGGACGTAGCGGAGGCCCCCAGAGGCTGTGCACCGAGGCGGCCGGCACGGCGGGGCGGGCGGCTCCCTGCGCGCACCGGGCCGACGGCCTGCGGGGGTTGCGGCCGGGCCTGCGGGAGAGGGGTCCCCACGAGCCCGGGCGGCACCGGGCCGGCCGGCACGGCGGTCGTGCCCCGCCCGGGCTCTCCGAGCGGGGCCCCGGGCAGCGCGGGGGGGCGCGGCGGGCGG
>NZ_JUJA01000164.1:43981-53091 GCF_001906585.1 Streptomyces kebangsaanensis
CTTGCGGCCCGCGGCGTGCCCGCCCACCGGGCCCGCGCGGGGGCGTGAACACGGGGCGCGGACGCGGTGGCGCGCTGTGCGCATGTGCCAGGGGTCGGCGGGCGGCCCCACTCCGCCCGTCCGACCCCTGGTGCGAGACCGCCTCGGATCCCCGCGACAGGGACTCGCACTCCCCATCCGCGGGACCCTTCAGTTGTGCGCGGGGACCGCGCGATCCCGGTCCCTCAGAACGCGAAGACGCTCGTCGCGGAAGCGTTCTTCACGCACTCGTTGGAGAAGGTGCGCTCGTAGGAGACGCGCTTGCCCTGCCAGACGCCCTGAGCCGTGATCACCACGGGGTTGTACTCCCGGGTGCACAGCACGTCGTCGCCCGCCGTGAGCGCGGCGAGGTCACCGCCCGCGGCCCGCAGCTCGGCGCACGCGTCGGGCGCGGCCGGGTGACTGCCGGAGGGGGCCGGGGCACAGGTCAGGGTGACGGCGCGCTCCGGGGTGGCGGTCGCCGCGGCGGTGCCGTGGCCCACGGTGAGCACCAGGGCCGAGGGGGCGTAGAGCGCGGCGGGGGCGGGGGACGGGCCGGCCAGGGCGGCCCCGGTGAGGGGTCCGCAGACGGTCGTGGCCGTGAGGCCGAGGGTCACTGCCCAGCGCGCGGTGGTCCGCATCGTGTGCTTCCTTCCGCTGGATGTCGTCGGGTGCCGGCCCCGGCTCGGTCGGTGCCGGACCGGCGTGCGGGAGTCTGCCGAGTCCGGCGCCGAAACTCACATCGAACCCACGGGTTTCGGTAACCTTGCGTATTGAATCAGTGGCGCGAAGTCACGGAACGCGAACGGCACAACCCCCATTCCATGGGCCCGTCGATCATCGGATCCGGTCGGATGGCCGGATTCCCCGCGTTCGTCAATCGTCCTGAAACACTCCGCTTCCGCTCTCGGCGCACTTCTCCGCGCCCCCTTGTGTTCACGTTCGGGTCGAGTAATTGTCATTACATGATGACGAAAGAGCAACGAGAGAAGCTGCGCGGCTGGTTCGCCGGCCGCCTGCCGGACGACCTGTTCGAAGAGCTGGTCGAGGTGACGGCCGACCGCGAGGAGATCACCGTCATCGGCCGCGTCCCCGCGCCCCGGCTGACCGGGGACGTCTCGCCCGCGGAGCGGGAGGCGGCCGTGGAGGGCCGGGTGCAGGAGTTCCGGGAGCGCACCCGCCAGGACCGGATGGCGGTGGCCCGCGAGGCCGAGCACCGGTTCCGCCGGAAGGTCTCCTGGGGCGTGGAGTGCGCCGGTGAGCGCACCCTGTTCACGCATGTCGCCGCGCCCGTGATGACCCGGCTGCGCCAGCCCGAGCGGCAGGTCCTCGACACCCTGATCGCGGGCGGCGTCGCCCGCAGCCGCAGCGACGCCCTCGCCTGGTGCGTACGTCTGGTGCAGCGGCACACCGACGACTGGCTCACCGAGCTGCGGGAGTCCCTGGAGCATGTGCAGCGGGTCAGGGCGCAGGGTCCCGACGCCCGGCCGGAGGACGCCCACGGCATGGACAGCGCAGGTCAGGAGGGGTGACGGAAGTGTGGAGGTTTTGTCCACCGGTGGCGGCGAAGTTGGATGAACCGTCCTCTGGCGCGGGTCTCGCGCCGCCGATTAGCGTCGGCACACCTCCCGAGGACGGCGTCCGCCTCCCGCCGCGCACCCCTGCGGCAGCGAGCGTCCGTCCGCCCGTCGCGCCACCACGCGCTCCACCGCCGTCCCTCTGCTGGAGCCCCCTCTTGTCATCGCAGTCATCGCAGTCACCGCACGCGCCGTCCCTCACCGAGGTCGAGACCCACGGCATCGAGCGCATCCCCGACGCCGACCGCACCGCACGGCCCCTGGATCTGTTCCGGATCGCCTTCGGCGGTGCGAACACCTTCTCCACCTGCGTCCTCGGCGCCTTCCCGATCCTGTTCGGCCTCTCCTTCTGGCAGGGCCTCGCGGCCACCCTCCTCGGGGTCGTCGCGGGTGCGTTGATCCTGTGCCCGATGGCGGTGTTCGGCCCCGTCAACGGCACCAACAACGCGGTCTCGTCCTCGGCGCACCTCGGTGTGCACGGCCGCGTGGTCGGCTCGTTCCTGTCGCTGCTGACCGCGACCGCGTTCTTCTCCATCTCGGTGTGGAGCTCGGGAGACGCCCTGATCGGCGGCGCGCACCGGCTGTTCGGCCTGCCGCGCAGCACCGCGTCGTACGCCGTCGCCTACGCGGTCTTCGCGGCGCTGGTCCTCGTGGTGTGCATCTACGGCTTCCGCTTCATGCTCTTCGTGAACAAGATCGCGGTGACGTCGGCGAGCGTGCTGTTCCTGCTCGGCGCGATCGCCTTCGCCGGCGACTTCGACCCGGGGTACGCCGGTGTGTTCACCGCCTCGGCGGACGCGGCCACGCGGTCGATGTTCTGGCCGTCGTTCATCGGCGCGGCCCTGATCGTGCTGTCCAACCCGGTGTCCTTCGGCGCGTTCCTCGGCGACTGGTCGCGCTACATCCCGGCCGGCACCCCGCGCCGCAGGGTGGTCGGCGCCGCGTTCCTGGCGCAGATCGCCACCCTGCTGCCGTTCCTCTTCGGTCTGGCGACGGCGAGCATCATCGCCACCAAGGCCCCCCAGTACGTCGACCCCGACGCCCCCGACTTCGTGGGCGGGCTGCTCGCGATCTCGCCGAGCTGGTTCTTCCTGCCGGTGTGCCTGCTCGCGCTGATCGGCGGCATGTCGACGGGCACGACGTCCCTCTACGGCACCGGACTGGACTTCGCCTCGGTGGTTCCGTGGCTGTCCCGGGTGCGGGCGACGGTGCTGGTCGGCGTGGTGGCCTTCGCGTTCATCTTCATCGGCCGGTTCGCCCTGAACCTGGTGCAGTCGATCTCGACGTTCGCCACGATGATCGTCACCTGCACCACGCCGTGGATGGTGGTGATGATGCTCGGCTTCTACACCCGCCGCGGCTGGTACGACCCGGACGCGCTGCAGGTCTTCAACCGCCGTCAGCGCGGCGGCCGTTACTGGTTCACGCACGGCTGGAACTGGCGCGGCATGACCGCCTGGTGGGTGTCCGCGCTCATCGGGGTGCTGTTCACCAACATCCCGGGCCAGTTCGTCGGCCCGCTGGGCGACCTCGCGGGCGGCGTCGACATCAGCCTGCCGCTGTCGCTGGTGGTGGCCGCCGTGCTGTACCTCGCGCTGCTGCGGCTGTTCCCCGAGCCCCTTGCGGTCTACGGGCCCGAGGGTCCGCGGCTGGCCCGTGCCGTCGACGTCCCGGTGCCGCCGGTCACCGGGCCGGGCGCGCCCGGCGCCGACCCGGTGGCGGTGCCCGCCGCCGAGGCGGGCTGATGTCCCACTGGCTCGACCTGTCGGTGCCCGTGGTCACCGGGATGCCCGTGTATCCCGGTGACCCGGAGGTCACCGTGTCCCCCGCGCTGCGGGTCGCCACCGACGGCGTCAACGTGCTGCGGCTGCACCTGGGCTCGCAGTCCGGCACGCACGTCGACGCGCCGTTCCACGTCGACGACGCCTGGCCCCGCCTGGACGAGCTGCCCCTGGACCGCTTCGCGGGCCGCGCGGTCGTCGCCGACGTACGCGGCCTGCCCGCCCGGGCTCCGATCACGCCGGCCCTGCTGGCGCCCGCGCTGAGCCGGCTGAGGCTGTCGCCGTGCGGCATCCTGCTGCTCGCCACCGGCTGGTCGGCCCACTGGGGCAGCGCGGACTACCTCGCCCACCCGTGGCTCACGCCCGGGGCCGCCGAGTCCCTCGTCGAGGCGGGGGTGCGCACGGTGGCGGTGGACGCGCTGAGCATCGACCCCACGCCCCTGTCCGGCGAGCCCGTCACCGGATTCGGCCTGCCGGCCCACCGGGTGCTGTGCGGCACGGGCGGGGTCGTGGCGGAGAATCTCAGGAACCTGGAACGGCTGGTCGGGGCCCGCGAGGTGGAGGTCTTCCTGTTTCCGCTGCGGCTGCCGGGAGCGGACGGGGCGCCGGTGCGGGCGGTGGCCCGCGTCGACTCCCCGTGAGCCATGGGCCGTTGTCGGACCCACCGGATACGTTGGCGGGCATGACTCACTTCGTATTGGTGGCAGGCGCGTGGCTCGGTGCGTGGGCGTGGGACGAGGTGGCGCCCGGTCTGCGGGAGGCCGGGCACGAGGTCCACGCCGTCACGCTCTCCGGCCTCGCCGAGAGGAAGGGCGTGCCGGCCGGGCTGCGGACCCACGTCCAGGACATCGTCGGCCATGTCGAGCGTCACGACCTGCGGGACGTCGTCCTGGTCGGGCACAGCTACGCGGGCATCCCGGTCGGTCAGGCGGCCGAGCACATCGGCGACCGGCTGCGGCGCGTGGTGTTCGTCGACTCGGGCGTCCCTGTCGACGGGCGGTCGTTCCTCTCGAGCTTCGACAGCGCCCCCGTCCGGCAGGCGCTCGACGCCAACGACGGGCTCTGGCCGCCCCTCCCCCCGGCCGAGTACGCCGGCCAGGAGCTGACCGGCGAGCAGATCGAGCGCATCGTCACCGAGGGCACACCGCACCCCGGCGCCTCGCTCACCGAGCCGGCCGTGTTGCGGCGCCCGCTGGGCGAGCTGCCGGCGACCTACGTCAAGTGCCTGCTGGACGGAGCCGAGCCGATGCCTCCCGTGGCCGAGCTGCTGAAGAGCGAGCGCTGGGAGCTGGTCGAGATGGACACCGGCCACTGGCCCATGTTCTCCCGGCCCCGTGAACTGGCCCGCGTACTGGCCGAGTCGGCGGCCGGGGACTGAGGGGCGGCCCGGCGTCGGTATCGTCGGACGCGGCGCGTGGCCGGTGACTCCGGGCGGGAGGGACGGATGGCGAAGCACTGGGCGGATTTCCAGTACGAGATCTATCTCAACGGGTTGACGGGCGCGGTGCCCCGGCTGCCCACCGATCTGACCCGCCTGGAGGAGCTGACCGAGCGGCGGCTCGGCCCGGGCCCGGTGGGCTATGTGGCGGGCGGCGCGGGCGACGGCAGTACGGCACGCGCCAACCGGGCGGCCCTCGAACGCCGCCGGATCGTGCCGCGCGTGCTGCGGGACGTGCACGAGCGGGACCTGTCGGTGGAGGTGCTGGGCCGGGCCCTGCCGGCCCCGCTGGCGCTGGCGCCGGTCGGGGTGCTGTCGATCCTGCACCCGGACGCGGAGCCGGCGGCGGCACGGGCGGCGGCCGCGCAGGGTGTGCCGTTCGTCCTGTCGTCGGCCTCCAGCACGCCCATGGAGCAGGTCGCCGAGGCGATGGGCGACGCCGAGCGCTGGTTCCAGCTCTACTGGGCCAAGGACCGCGAGGTGACCCGGAGCTTCCTGAGCCGGGCCGGGGCGTCCGGGTTCAGTGTCCTGGTGGTCACCCTGGACACCCCGCTGCTGGCCTGGCGGCCCCGCGACCTGGACCAGGCGTACCTGCCGTTCCTGCACGGGGTGGGCACCGCCAACTACTTCTCCGACCCGGCCTTCCGGGCGGGCCTGGCCAAGCCGGTGCACGAGGACCCGAACGCGGCGGTGCTGCACTTCGTGAGCATGTTCGCCGACCCCGGCAAGACCTGGCCGGACCTGGCGTTCCTGCGGGAGAACTGGGACGGCCCGATCGTCCTGAAGGGCATCCTGCACCCCGACGACGCCCGTCTGGCCGCCGACGCCGGGATGGACGGCGTGATCGTGTCCAACCACGGCGGCCGCCAGGTGGCCTGCTCCGTCGCCGCCGCCGACGCGCTGCCGCGGGTGGCCCGGGCGGCCGGCGACCGGCTGACGGTGCTCTTCGACAGCGGCGTGCGCACCGGCGACGACGTCTTCAAGGCGCTCGCGCTCGGCGCGCGGACGGTGCTGGTGGGCCGGCCCTACGCGTACGGGCTCGGGCTGGACGGCCAGGCGGGCGTCGAACACGTGATCCGCTGCCTGCTCGCGGAGTTCGACCTCACCCTCGCCCTGACGGGCCACGCCACGCCGGGCACGGTCGGCGCGGCCGACCTCGTGGAGGACCCTGCCCGACCTGGCTGACGCTCACCGCGAGGCGGCCGTTCACGTGGTGCTGTCCGGCAGGTCCACCTGGCGGACGGGCGGGGTGTGCGTCCCGGCGATCGACAGGGAGCCGGGGCTCTCCGACGGGGAGTCGGCCGCCCAGCGCTGGGCCGTCGAGCCGTCGCGGACCTTGACGACCACGTCGGCGCCCACCTGCGTCGAGGCGGGGGCGAGGGCGAGCCCTTTCTCCCGGCGGGGCAGCAACTCCCCCTGCGAGCCGGTGTCGTAGCGCACATCGGGGCCGCGCCCGGTGCCGGGCTCCGCGCAGGTGCCGAGGACGACCACGCCCGCGTCGGCGTGCGAGTCCAGGCACAGGCCGGGGTCGCCGACGCTGCGCAGCAGACCGTCCTCCTCCAGGGACCACTGCTGGTTCCAGGCCTCGGAGCACTCGGCGAGTTCGGCGGCCGCCCCGGCCTTCGGCTCGCCCCGGACGGCGAGGCACAGGCCGACCGAGACGTTGCGCAGCCGGGTCTGCCCGGTCGCCGGGGGCAGCCCGGCGGCGCCGGGCGTCGCCGAACCGGCGGTCGGGGCCGGGGAGTCGGCACCGGGCAGATCGTTCCCGGCGCCGGTCACGTCGGTGGACGCGGCCGGGGCGGTGCCGCCGCCGCCCGACCACAGGCTGACGCCGAGCACGGTGGCGAGCAGTCCGGCGGAGGCCAGCCCGAGGCCGGTGCGCAGCGCCCGGGACGGCCGCGGAAGGCCGGGGACACGGCGGCCGGACGCCGGAGTACGGGGCAGCAGCCGGCGCCGACCGCCGGCCGACCGCCCGCCGCCGTGCCGGCCGGAGCCCCTGGTGCGCGGGGCCTGCTGGGCACGGTCCGGGCGCGATGCGAGGTAGCGGCCGGCGCCCCAGCCGAGCACCGCCTCGGCGAGCAGTTCACCCAATCCGCTTTCCACCAGGCCGAGTTGTTCGGCGGCGTCCCGGCAGTAGCGGCAGTCGTCCAGATGCCGTCGGACGTCCGGCAGCAGGTCGCCGCCGCGGCGGATCGGGACGTCGAGCAGCCGGTTGTAGAAGCGGCAGCCGTCGGTCGGCGCGAGTTCCCGGTGGGCGCGCACGCAGCCCTCGCGGAACTTCTCCCGCGCCTGCTCCAGGGTGAGCGCCGCCGTCTCGAGGTCCACGCCCAGCAGTCCGGCCGGGACGCCGAGGGGCTCGGCCTCCACCTCGGTGTGCCACAGCAGGCACCGGGCGGCCGGGAAGAGCCCCTCGAAGGACCGCTGGGCGAGCCGGCGGTTCTCCGGGGTCAGGGTCACGGCGTTCCGCATCCCCCGGCCCCCGGCGGGTTTCCGCAGTTCCGGGAGAACGCCGGTCACCCGGTCCTCCGCGGCCCACAGCCGGACGGTGTCCCGCACCGTCACCAGCAGCCGGGGGCGCAGCGCCGCGCCCGGTTCGCCCAGGGTCAGCCGGTCGAAGACCTGGTGGAAGGCGGCCGAGGTGACCATGGACGCGATCGGTGCCGAGGAGGCGAGGCAGATCACCGCGTACTCGTGGACCGGTTGCCAGTGCCGGGCTATCAGCAGGGCCACGCAGTGGGCGACTTCGGCGTCCGAGCTGCCGGCGAGCCGTGCGGCGAGGGCCTCGTCGGACTCTCCGGGGGCACCGCCGGGCGGCGGGTAGGAAGGACGGGCGGGGTGGGGGGTGGGCACGAAGCGGCTTCCTTTGGTACGTACCTGAGTGGTGCGGGCGCGTGGGTCCGGCGTACGGCCGGCGGTGGACCGGCTCGACCCCTCAACTGTCCCATTGGAATCGGCTCTTGCGCACGCACGGGCCGTTCAGCTTTGCACAACTCAATGACGCCCAACAAGACATGCGGACAAGGGCCGCACCGTTGACGGAAAGTCAGGAAACCGGGCATCACGGGGCGTCGTGTCCGCCCGCTTCGTTCCGCGCGTCCCGTGCGAAGCACGCGCACGCACCGGCGCCGCGCACACGCTCCCGGCGCGCCCGGCCGGGGAGTGCACTGGTGTCGGCCTCTCGAAGGCCCCGCGCGGGACGGCGGCTCTCCTGCGCGTGCCGGGCCGCCGACCCCGCTCCTCCCGCCCGCGGTCGGCGGCCCCGGGGGCACGGTGCGGGCGGAGCGGTGGTCAGATCTCCCAGGAGCGCAGCCGGTCGGCGGCACCGTAGACGTCGGTCTTGCCGGACATCAGGTCGCGGGCGAGGTCGACGAGGGCGCCGTAGGGCGGGTCGATGCCGACACCGCTGACGAACATGTACGCCACGGCCGTCGCGCAGGCGAAGCGGGCGTTGGCCGTCGGCAGGGGCTTGAGCACGGCGAGGGTGTGCAGCAGCGCGGCGGCCCGCCAGGCCGGGTCGGAGTCCACGCCGAGACGCGGCGGGTCGACACGATGGCGGGCGACGGCGGCCACCAGGGCCGAGAAGTCGTCGACCGTGGGCTGGTCCGGCAGGACTTCCTCGTGGCGCTGCAGCAGCCAGGGCACGTCGATATGGATGACTGGGGTCATCGGTCAGGCGGCCCGCCCCTCGCCTTTCGAGGGCGACTCGTCCTCGGGGAAGGCCTCGGCGAACTCGTCGGCGTGCGCGGTGAAGAACCTGCGGAAGGCCTCGGCGCCCTCCTGCAGGGCCCGGTGCCGGGCTATGTCGGCGGCGGCCGCCTCGCGCACCAGCGCCTTCATCGACGTACCGCGTTCCTTGGCGATCCGGCGCAGGTCCTCAAGCTCGCGATCGCTGAACTCCACATTCAGAGCTGGCATGCCCCACACGGTACCGCGCGGGTACTCACCCGTAAATACCCGCAGGTCACAGCAGTGACGAAACGGTACCGAGCGGCGCGGTCCACGGCACTCGGAACAGGGCCGCCGCCGCGTCGGCGGCGACGCGGCGGCGGCGACGCGGCGGCGGCGGTCCTGTTCCTGTCTCACCTCCGGGGCGGCCCGGCCGGCCCGCCCTGGTCCGCCACGAAGGAGGCCATCCAGGCCAGCGCCGCGTTCCAGTTGACGGCCGTCTCGTTCGTCGACCAGGACTCGATGTCGTCGATGTAGCAGAACTGGCCCACGCAGCCCTGGAGCCTGCTCTGTGCGTAGGGGTCCTGGATGCTGGAGTTGGCGCCTCCGGCGACGGTTCCCTTCGGCGGG
>NZ_JUJA01000164.1:53106-59031 GCF_001906585.1 Streptomyces kebangsaanensis
GTTGGTGGGCGTACCAGCGGCTGTGCTGGTTGTGCGAGCTGACCGTGCCGTAGCCGGTGACGTAGGAGATGTTGAGGGCGTTGCGGCCCAGGACGTAGTCCATGCTCTGCACCGCGCCGTCGCGGTACTTCGCGGCGCCGGTGAGGTCGTGGGCGGTGGCGACGACGCGGGCGTTGTTGAGGATCTGGCTGTTGGAGCCCCAGTCGTACATGTTGTCCGCGGGGGCGTACGGCATGCCGTACGGCTGCGACCTCAGCGTGGCCAGGTACTTGTCCGCGCCCTTGACCACCGACTGGCGCACCTTCTCCAGGCCGGGGAGCCGGCTCGGGACGGTGGCGAGGTCGAGGCGGGCGGGTACCGCGGTACTGGCCCAGTCGAAGCTGACGCTGCCGAAGATGTCGGCCGTGTGCAGGGGGGACTTGGTCACGTGGTCGGCGAACTGCCTCTCCCCGGTGGTGAGGTACAGCTCGGCCGCCGCCCAGTAGAACTCGTCGGTGGCGTTGCCGTCGGCGTAGGCGCCGCCGCCGATGCCGTCGTCCGGGTCCGGGTGGAGCCCGGGATGGGCGAGTGCGGCGCTCCAGGCCGTCCGCGCGGCCCGCAGGGCCTTCGCCGCGAAGGCCTTGTCGTAGGGCCCGTAGAGGCGGGCCGCCTGCGCGGCCGTCGCCGCCAGGTTCAGGGTCGCCTGGGTCGTCGGCCGGTGCAGCTCGCGCTTCTGCGGGTCCTGGTGGGGCAGCAGCGGCAGCCCCGTCCACTGCTCGTCGTGGATCTTGCTGTGCGCCATGCCGGCCAGCGGCTTCCCGGCCGGCACCTGCATCTTCAGCAGGAACTCCAGCTCCCAGCGGGCCTCGTCCAGGATGTCGGGCACCTTGTTGCCGCTCTCCGGGACGGCGAGCGTCCTGTCACCGAGGCTCGAGGGCCGGCCGGTGCGCGCGTGCAGGGAGCGCTCGTAGGTGCTCAGCAGTCCCCAGGTGGTGATGCCGCCGTTGACGACGTACTTGCCGTGGTCGCCCGCGTCGTACCAGCCGCCGGTGACGTCCAGTGTGTAGTCGCACAGGCCCGGCTGGCAGGGCACCTCGGCGTCGCCCCGGTTGGGGGCGGCGTCCAGGTGGCCGGCGGGGCGGGCGTAGCCGGGGCGCAGGTCCTCGCGGATCGCGATCCCGCTGCGCTGTGTGTAGTAGTACTTGAGGGAGTCCAGGCGGAGCTGTTCGTAGGCCTCCGCGCCGATGTCGAAGGGGCGGCTGGTCCCGCCGTCGGCGACCAGCGTGAAGCCCTTGCCGCGTCCCCGGTAGGCGCCGAAGTCGATCGACTGCACGTTCTGCCCGGAGGAGACGTCCGTGCCGCGCGGCACGGTCCATCCGCGGGTCACGACGGCCCCCCGGGCGTTGCGCAGCTGCCAGGGCAGTCTGGAGGTGGCGTCGGTGACCAGCGTGGCGTTCTTGGGTCCGTCCGGCAGGTAGGCGACCTGGTTGACGCGGACCCGCGGCCCGGTGTCGGGCTCGTACACCTCCGGCTCCACCCCGCCCAGCAGCGACACGTCGTCCAGGCAGAAGCGCCAGGGGTCCGCGGCGCCGCCGAGCTGGAAGGCGACCTGGCCCCGGGTGGTGTCGACGGGGGAGGTGAAGGTGTACGCGTAGGCGTTCCCCGAGACGCTCAGCTGCGGGCTCACCTCGAACCAGGTGTCGTACGGCTCCACCGACAGCCCCGCGAGCGCCCGGACCACGTGCCCGTCGGGCGTGCCGGTCGCCGTGAACGACAACCGGTAGGTCTCGCCCTTCACCAGGGTGATGTCGTTCTGCCCCACGGCGGCGTCCCAGCGGTTGGCGGTGCCGCCGGGCACGTTCGCGCACAGCCGGCCGTCGGACAGGCCCGCGGTGACGTTGCTCGTCGTCCACCACGGCTCGGTGGTGGTGTCGAAGGTCCCGTTCCTGATCTGCTCGACCTCGTCGGCCCGGGCCTGCGGGGCGGACGGCAGGGTGGAGAGGGCCGCCGCGAGCAGGGCGACCACGGACAACAGGGTGGTTCTGCGTCGTTTCACGTCTGGGCTCCTCGAGGGGGAGGTACGGGCGGCACTCCCGTGGGAGCGCTCCCAAGAGGCGGACCACGCCATGCTTGTTGCAGCCATGACATTCCGTCAAGAGTGTGGCGGCGCGTTTCCCTCCCCGCGGTCACCTCCGCCGGACGCCCCCTTGACGCTTCCGCCGCACGGCAGGGGGCCGCCGTCCGCGCGGCGCCGTTACGGACTAGGCTGGAACGCAGGTGACGCACCTGTTCACTGTGAGTGTGCGCGATGGAGTGGCGACGATGAGCCCGGTGTATCCGTTCGACGACGCGGCCACGGCACGGGCCGTCGTCGACGAACACGGCGCCCTCGTCGAGTGGAACGAGGGCGCGCACCGGCTGCTCGGCTGGGCGCCCGAGGAGGTCCTGGGCCGGCAGGCGGCGCAGCTGCTGGCCGGCGACCCGCGGCCGGACCTCCCCGAGGGGCCGCGCTGGGGCGGCACGCTCACCCTGCGGCACCGGGACGGGCACGCCGTGACCGTCTGGGTGCTGGTCAACCGCCGGGCCCCGGAGGACGGCGGCGGCCTGCTCCTGGCCACCCCCCTGGAGGACGGCGGGCCGGGGGCCCCGGACGACCCGCTGTCCCGGATCGCGCTCATGCAGTCCCCCTGCGCCATGGCCGTCTACGACGAGCGGCTGCGCCTGCGCGGGATGAACCCCGCCATGGCGGAGGTGTTCGGCGGGGTGCCGGCCGAGCGGCTGCGGGGGCTGCGCCACTCCGAGATCGGCGGCCACCGGCAGAGCGAGGACTTCGAGCGGCACATGCACCGGGTCCTGACCACCGGCCGGGAGGACGACGCACGGACGTACGCGCCGATAGGCGTCGACGGCCGGTCGAGCGCCTGGCTGGCCCGCGTGTCCCCGGTCACCGACCCGCGGGGACGGGTGTGCGGGGTGAGCGTCGCCGCGCACGACTTCACCGAGCAGTACCGGGCGCGCGAGCGGCTGCAGCTGGTGAACGAGGCGAGCGTACGCATCGGCACCACCCTCGACGTCACCCGGACGGCACAGGAACTCGCCGACGTCTGCGTCCCGGCCCTCGCCGACTTCGTCAGCGTCGACCTGCTGGACGTGGCCGAGCACGGCGGCAAGCCGCTCACCGGCCCGCCGAGCATGCCGGTCGCCCTGCTCCGGGCCGCCCACAGCTCCATCGGTCCGGGCGCGCCGGAGGCCGTCGCCGTGACCGGGGGGACCGAGGTCTACCCGGCCACCTCTCCGCAGGGCGTCTGCCTGGTGACGGGTCACTCCGTGGTGCTCACCCAGGAGGCGGACGACCTGGAGAAGTGGCTCTCCTGGGACCCGGTGCGCAGCGCGCGCGTCCGGGAGCTGGGCGTCCACTCCACGATGTCCGTGCCGATCCGGGCCCGGGGGGTGACCCTCGGAGTCGCCGTCTTCACCCGGTTCGAGCAGCCCGCCCCGTTCATGCCCGACGACGTGCTGCTCGCCGAGGAGGTCACGGCCCGCGCCGCCGTCTGCATCGACAACGCCCGGCGCTACTCGCGGGAGCGGGAGACCGCCCTCGCCCTGCAGCACAGCCTGCTGCCGCGCACCCTGCCGCGCACCGCCGCCGTGGAGGCGGCCTCCCGCTACCTGCCGGCGGCCCGGGACGGGCTGGGCGGCGACTGGTTCGACGTGATCCCGCTGTCCGGGATGCGGGTCGCCCTGGTCGTCGGGGACGTCCTCGGGCACGGTGTGCAGGCCTCGGCCACCATGGGCCGGCTGCGCACCGCCGTACGCACGCTCGCCGACATCGACCTCGCCCCGGACGAGCTGCTCACCCACCTCGACGACGTGGTGGCCCGGATGTCCGCCGAGGCCGGCACCGAAGGCGGCCCCGGCGAGGCCGGCGCGAGCTGCCTGTACGCGGTGTACGACCCGGTCTCCCGCCGCTGCACGCTCGCCCGCGCCGGGCACCCGCCGCCGGTCCTGATCCCGCCGGACGGCCCGCCGCGCCGGGTGGAGCTGCCGTGGGGTCCGCCGCTGGGCGTGGGCGGGCTGCCGTTCGAGAGCGTCGAACTCGACCTGCGGGAAGGCAGCGTGCTGTCCTTCTTCACCGACGGGCTGGTCGAGGGCCGCGAACGGGACACCGACGCCGGCCACCGGCTGCTGTGCGAGGCGCTGGCCGTCCGGACCGGCTCCCTGGAGGAGGCCTGCGACCGCGTCCTGCGCACCCTGCTGCCGGCGGGCGGCGCCTGCGACGACGTGGCCCTGCTGCTGGCCCGCACCCGGGGCCTGCCGTCCTCCCAGGTGGCCACCTGGGACATCCCGGCCGACCCGTCGCTGGTCGCCCCGGTCCGCAAGCGGGTCGTCGAGCAGCTCGACGGCTGGGGGCTCGGCGAGGCGGCGTTCACCACCGAACTGGTGGTCAGCGAGCTGGTCACCAACGCGCTGCGGTACGGCACTCCGCCGATCCGGCTGCGGCTGATCCACAGCGGGGCGCACCTGATCTGCGAGGTGTACGACACCACCCACGCCGCCCCGCACCTGCGCCGCGCCAAGACCTGGGACGAGGGCGGCCGCGGTCTGCTGCTGGTCGCCCAGCTCACCCGGCGGTGGGGCAGCAGGCACACCGCCGAGGGCAAGACCATCTGGGCGGAGCTGAGCCTGGACGACGACGAGTGACGCCGACCGGTGGGGCGGCGGGCGAGCGCACCGGCCCGGGACTCAGGACGCGTCGGTCAGCCACGGCCTGACCCGGCGGCGCGCCTCGTGCAGCCGCGACTTGAACGTGCCCAGCGGAACGCCCGCCCGCTCGGCGGCCTCGGCGTAATCCAGTTGGCAGACGTCCCGGTAGACCAGCGGCGCCACCAGCTGGGGATGCTCCCGCTCCAGTCGGTCCAGCGCCTCCAGCAGGTCGACGCGGGAGCCCGCGATGACACTGGTGGTGCGCGGGTCGGCGTACCGCGCGGGCTCGATCACCGCGGGCTGCTCGGCGGCGCGGCGCTTGAGCTCGCGGTACTTCTGCCGGGAGCAGTTGGCGACGACCGTGTGGAGCCAGGTGCCGAAGCGGCTGCGGCCCTCGAACGTGGTGATCCTCCGCGCGATCTGCACCAGCACGTCCTGCGCGGCCTCCTCCGCGTCCTCGCGGCAGGGCAGGAAACGCCCGCAGCGGCGGACGACCTCGGGCCGGATCACCTGGAGCAGTTCCTCCAGCGCCCCGCCGTCACCGGCGGCGGCGCGCCGGGCGAGGTCTTCGGTCGGCGCCGCGTCCCGCACGACAAGGCCCCCTTGGAGTCGATCTCAGGGCAGGCATGATAGTGGCATGCACTCCCTCGAGCGGATCGGCCGTTACCGCCTCGAACGGCGCCTGGGCACGGGCGCCTTCGGCACGGTCTGGCTCGCCCACGACGACGAGCTCGAGGCCCCGGTGGCCGTCAAGGTCCTCGCCGAGAACTGGTCCCACCGCCTGGACGTGCGCGAGCGGTTCCTGGCCGAGGCGCGGCTGCTGCGCAGGGCCGGCTCGCCCCGGGTGGTCCAGGTCTACGACATCGGTGAACTGCCCGACGGAAGGCCGTACTTCGTCATGGAGTACGCCGACGCCGGCACCCTCGCCGACCTGCTGGAGGCGGGTCCGCTGCCGGTGCCGGAGGCGCTGCGGCTGACCGCGCAGGCCGCCCGCTCCGCCCATGCCCTGCACGAGGCGGGCATCGTGCACCGGGACATCAAGCCCGGCAACGTGCTGCTGCGCACCGCGCCGGACGGCACCCGCCGGGTGCTGCTCGCCGACCTCGGGCTGGCCAAGAGCCTGGCGCAGGCCTCGGGGCTGACCCTGGCGGCGGGTTCGGCCGGGTACCGGCCGCCCGAGCAGGCCGAGCCCGGCGCGGGCATCGACGCCCGGGCCGACGTCTACGCCCTGGGCGCGGTCGG
>NZ_JUJA01000164.1:59071-87790 GCF_001906585.1 Streptomyces kebangsaanensis
CCGGGCGGGGTCGTACGGCCCGAGCGGCTGCGGCCGGATCTGGACCCCGCCGTCGCCCGGGCGCTGATGCGGGCCCTGGAACCGGACCGCGAGCGGCGCCGGCCCGCCACCGCCGGGGCGTTCGCCGACGAGCTGGAGCGGCTGGCCGCCGCGTGCCCGCCCGCCGCCCGGCCCCGCGGACGGGGCAGGGCCGCGGCGCCGGTGGCCGCCCTCGTCCTCGCCGTCGCCGTCGCCGGCGCCGGGGCGGTCCTCGCCCTGGTGGACCGGCCGTCCTCGGCCACCGGCGTCCGGGTCGAGGACGCCACCGGCCGGATCGCGGTCCGGGTGCCGGACGGCTGGGGCCGCCGGCTGCGCGGCTCCGGCTGGAATCCCGCGGCGCTGGGGCTGCCCGCCGGGCACGAGCCGGGCCTCGCCGTCGCCGACGACCTGTCCCGGTGGCAGGACCCCGGGGCGGACGTGCGCGGGGTGTTCGTCGGGCTGAGCGAGCACGGCGACGTCACCGCGCGGGTGAACGCGCTGGGCCACCCGGGCTGCCGCTACGACGGCGGCCGCCCCTACACCGACGGGCGGTGGCACGGCCGGATCCGGGCCTGGAGCGCCTGCCCGGACGGCGGCCGGCTCACGGAGACCGCGCTCGCCCCGGACGGCGGCGGCCGGCCCCGGGTGTACGTGCAGATCCGTCAGCACGGCGACGGCGACGCGACCGAACGCGTACTCCGCTCCCTGCGGGTCACCTGACCCGTACGGGTGAACTCCGCGCGGCACGCGGTGGGAAGGAGTTCGGAGGAAGGTGAGGAATGCGCGGTCGGCCGCGAACTTTTCGCCCGGTCCGCGCATCGGACACCCATGACGGCGCACGAGGCGCCGGACGCACGCGGCCACCGTGTGCGGCGAACCTCCAGGAGTGTGGAACATGACGCACACGTCCCCGTCCGCCCACCGGGCGGCCCTGCTGGCGAGCGCGGCCGCCGTACTGGGTCTGCTGACCGCCTGCGGCAGCGGCGGCGGCACGAGCGGCGCCCCGCGGCAGGTGTCGGGCACCGCCGCGCCCGCGACCGGCGACACCACGGCCGGTACGACATCCGGCACGGCACCCGGCACGGACTCCGCCACGAACAGCGGCGCCGCACCCCCGAGCGGCGCGACCACCACCGGCTCCGCCCGCGGCACGGGCGGCGCCCGCACCACCGCCACGAGCACCCGCTGCCACACCTCCGAGCTGAGGGCCTCGGTGGGCCGCGACGACCCCGGCGCCGGGCAGGAGAACTTCCCGGTCGTCCTGACCAACACCTCCGGCCGCACCTGCACCGTGCGCGGCTATCCCGGCGCCGCGTTCGTGGACGCCGCGGGCAGGCAGCTGGGCCCGGACCCCAAGCGGTCCCCGGGGACGCCCACCGCCGTGACGCTGAGGCCGGGCAGCAGCGCCTGGACGGGTCTGACGTTCTCCAACCCCGGAGTGAGCGGGGCGAGGACGGCGACGCCCGCCGCGCTGATCGTCACCCCGCCGGACGAGCGCGACCACCTCACGGTGAAGTGGACGGCCGGCCAGGTACCCGTGGGCGGCAACGCCTCCTCGGTGTTCCTGACGGTCCTCGGCCCCGGCACGGCTCCCTGAGCGGACGCCGCCGACCGCATCCGGGAGGACCCCGCCCTGAACACCGCGCTCGCCGAGAGCCTCTCGGTCGTCCTGCTCGTCGCCGTGCTCGCCTGGGCCGTCGTCCGCCCGTTCGGCTGGCCGGAGGCGGTCATGGCCGTGCCCGCCGCCGGTGTCGCCGTCGCGGTGGGCGCGATCCCGCTCGGCCATGCCCGGGCCGAGGCCGAGCGGCTGGGCCCGGTGGTCGGGTTCCTGGCCGCGGTGCTGGTGCTCGCCCACTTCTGCGACGCCGAGGGGCTGTTCCGGGCGTGCGGGGCCTGGACGGCCCGCTGGGCGCGGGGCCGCCCGGTGCGGCTGCTGACGGCGGTGTTCGCGCTGGCCTCCGCCATCACCGCGGTGCTCAGCCTGGACGCCACGGTCGTGCTGCTCACGCCGGTGGTGTTCGCCACCGCCGCCCGCACCGGCGTACGGCCCAAACCGCACGTGTACGCGTGCACGCACCTGTCCAACACCGCGTCGCTGCTGCTGCCGGTCTCCAACCTCACCAACCTGCTGGCGTTCACGGCGAGCGGGCTGAGCTTCACCCGGTTCGCGGCGCTGATGGCGCTGCCGTGGCTGGTCGCGATCGGCGCCGAGTACGTGGTCTTCCGCCGTTTCTTCGCCCGCGACCTGGCGGCCGCGGCGCCCTCGCCGCGTACCGGGGAGCCGCCCGGGCTGCCGCTGTTCGCGCTGGTCACCGTGGCCTGCACGCTCGCCGGCTTCGTGGTGGCGTCCACGTTCGGCGTCGAACCGGTGTGGGCGGCGCTGGCCGGGGCGCTGGTGCTCGCCGGGCGCGCGCTGGTGCGGCGGACGGCGACCCCACTGACGGTGGTGCGGGCCGCGGCGCCGGCCTTCCTGGCGTTCGTCCTGGCCCTCGCCATCGTGGTGCGCGCGGTGGTGGACAACGGCCTCGCCGGCGCGCTCGGGCACGTCCTGCCCGGCGGCACGGGACTGCCGGCGCTGCTCGCCGTCGCCGCGCTGGCCGCCGTACTCGCCAACCTGATCAACAACCTGCCGGCGGTGCTGGTCCTGCTGCCGCTGACCGCGCCGGCCGGGCCGGGAGCGGTCCTCGCGGTGCTGCTCGGGGTGAACATCGGCCCGAACCTCACCTACGCCGGTTCCCTCGCGACCCTGCTGTGGCGGCGGATCGTGCACCAGCACGAACACGGCGTGGACCTCGAGGAGTTCACCCGGCTCGGTCTGCTGGCCGTGCCGTCCGCGCTGCTTCCCGCGGTGGTGGCACTGTGGGGAGCGCTCCAGGCCCTTTGAAGACGGAGGAGGCCGACCCGGATGCGTGTGATCGCCTGGCTGGTGGAGGGCACTTGGCCCGCCTGCGTGGACGCCGTACGCACCTACGCGCCCCACGCGTCCGAGGTGGTCCTGCTGCACGTCAGCGGGGAGGAGGTGCCCGGCGTGGCGCACGGGGCGTTCGCCGGGCTGCTCGGGCGTGGGCATCCGTGGGGGCGCCCCCCGGCCGAAGGCTGGGGGAGGGATCCGGGGGACCTGCTGGCGGACCTCGGCGGTACGTCGGCGGCCGAGCTGCTGGACGCGGCGGCGGCCCGGCTCGGGCGGCCGTGCACGCGGCTGGAGCGCGGCGGACGGGTGGAGCGCGAGGTGGTGGCCGCCGCGGAGGGCGCGGACCTGCTGGTGCTGGCCCGCGACGGCGACCGCGAGCGGCTCGGCCCGCGCAGCCTCGGTCCGGCCGCGCGGTTCGCCGTGGACCACGCGCCCTGCCCGGTGCTGCTGGTGTGGCCGGAGACGGCACCGGACCTCACGACGATGCCCCCTCCCCCTCCCCCTCCCTCGCCTCTGCCGCACTCGCCGCACCACCGCTGACGTGGTTCAGCGACCGCCGTGCCCGCCCCCTGGGCGGCGGTGACGCCAGTCGCGGTCCCGTGAGCAGGAGCGGTCGTGGGCGTCGCAGCTGTCGGTGGGGCTCGGGCCGGCGTCGTCGGACGTCGGCCGCGGGGTCGTCCGGGGTGCCGTGGTGGCCGGGACTGGCGGGNACGGCCTGCTGCGCCGGGGCCGACGGCCGGGGGGTGGGCGGGGCCGACGACACCCGGCCCGAGGAGCCGCCGTCCGCGCCCCAGTTGACCACCTCCATCTGCGGGTCGGGGGTGGAGGTGTCCATCACCCAGCGCTGGGTGTCGCTCTTCGCGCGGGTCTTGAGGACGAGGGCGCCCCCGCCGTCGGTGGCGGCCGGTGTCAGGGCCAGGTCCTGGTCGAAGCGCGGCACGAGGTCGCCCCGCAGGGTGAAGTCGTAGCGGATGTCCTTCGGGCCCGGCCCGGAGGAGCCCGTACAGGGGGCGAGCCGTACCGAGTAGCCCAGGCGGGAGTCCAGGCACAGACCGGGCGCGGCGCCGCTGCGCAGCAGTCCGTCGGTCTCGTACACCCACTGCTGGTCGGGCGTCGGCGAACAGCTCGTCAGCTCGGTCTCCGCCCCCTCGACGGCCTTCCTGCCCACGACGCCGACGCAGAGTCCGGACGCGACGTTGTGCAGCCGCCCGCGCAGGGTGGTCCTGCCCGCCGCGCCGGCGCCGATCCAGGACGGCCCGGCGGACGCAGAGCCGCTGCCGGGCGTGTCGGAGGGCCGCCCGCCGGCTCCGGTGGCGTTCGCCCCGTCCCCGGAGCCGAGCACCGCCCACAGCACGAGCGGCAGCGCGACCAGCCCGCTCACCGTCGCCACCGCGATGGCGAGATTCCGCTGCCGTGCGGCCCGCCGCGCCGCCTTCTGAGCCATCCTCCGCCCACCGGCACGCGGCCGGACCCCGGCACCCGCCGAGGCCGGCCCCGTGGCGGGATCCGGCGCCGCTTCCCGGCCCGCCGAGGCCGGTACCGGACCGGTCCCGGCGGCGCCTCCACGGCCCACCGAGGCCGGCTCCGGCCCGGAGGCAGCGGCCGCGAACGGCTCGCCGGGGGGCGGCGCACCCGGGCCGACGGAATCGAACGGCTCTCCCCCGACCAGTACGAACGGCTCGCCGTCGGCGGACGGCGGGGCCGCCGGGTCCTCCGGGGCCGTGGGCATCAGGCGGGAGTCGCGGTAGGCGCGGGCGCCCCAGCCGAGGATGCCCTCGGCGAGCGCGGCGCCCAGGTCCGCGTTGAACCGGGACAGCTGGTCGGCGGTGTACCGGCAGTGCGTGCAGCCGTCCAGGTGCGTGCGCAGGTCGGGGTCGAGGTCGACGCCGCCGCGCCGGTAGGTGACGTCCAGCAGCCGCAGGTAGAGCAGGCACTCCTGCCGGGGGGCGACCTCGCGGTGCACCTGGAGGCACTCCTCGCGCAGCCGTTCACGGGCCCGCCGCAATTCGGCGCGCGCGTCCTCCTCGTCGATGCCGAGCAGCCGGGCCGGGGCCGCGAGCGGCTCGGCCTCGACCTCGGTGTGCCACAGCAGGGCGCGGGCCGCCTGGGGCAGCCGCTGGAACGCCCGGGAGAGCAGGCGCCGGTCGCCCGGCGGCAGCAGGCGCGCGCCGATCCGGTCGCCGTCGTCGCCCGCCGCCCGCAGTTCCGGGTGCAGCATCTCCCGCCGGTGGTCCGCGCTCCACTCGGCCGCGATGCGCCGTACGGTGACGAGCAGTTGGGGACGCCAGGCGGCCGTCGGTCCCGACTGCCGCAGGGACTGGCCGAACAGACGGGTGAAGGCCGCGGTGGTGAGCATGCCCGCGGACTGCGGACCGTCGGCGCACAGCCGTGCGTAGGAGAACGCCGCTTCCCAGTGCCGGTCCAGCAGTTCGCCGACGGGCTGCACCTCGGGAGTGGTACCCGTCCGCTCCCTGAGTCCGGCGCTCAGCTGTTCGTCCGTGATACCGAACGGGCCGCGTGGCGCAGGGGAATTGGACACGCCCGGGTCTTTCACGGCTGCATTCCTCCGTACACACCGCGGATTTGGTTCATACCAAAAATCAAAAAAGGGGGCGTCGGCCTCTCGAGCGTCCACCGCGCAGAGGGAGACCCATGGTCTGCTCGCCGACAGGCCACACCTTCGCACAGGCCGACGGCGGGCAACAAGGGATCACACGGTTTTGCGCAAAACGCTCTCGAAACAACCTTGTTGACGATTTTTCAAAGGGAATTACGGCCCGCGGCGGGCTGTTCCCGGAAGGCGTCCAGAAGGTCCAGTGCCCGCTCCCAGCCGAAGCCCGGCCGACCGCCGTCCTCGCGCGGCTCGCCGGAGAACGGCTCGCCGAAGCGGACGCCCATGCCGCGCAGGCGCGCGAGGCTCTCCTGGTAGGCGGGGTGGGCGGCCAGGGTGGCGGAGACGCACGGCAGGACGGCGACCGGCACACCCATGCCGTAGGTCTCGCACAGGGTGGCCAGGGCGAGGGTGTCGGCGGCTCCGGCGGCCCACTTGTTGACGGTGTTGAAGGTGGCGGGCGCGACGACCACGGCGTCCGGCGGCGGGAACGGCCGCGGGTCGCCCGGAGCGCGCCAGGCGGAGCGTACGGGGTGGTTGGTCTGCGTCTCGACCGCCGCGGTGTCGAAGAACCCGCCCAGGGCGACCGGAGTCGCGATGACCCCGACCTCCCAGTCCCGCTCCTGCGCGGCGGCGATCAGCTCGCTGACGCCCGCGGCGATGCCGGCGGCGCAGACGACGACGTAGAGGAAACGCTTCCCGGCGGGTTCGTCGGTCCGTTCGCTCATCCGGGAGAGCCTACTCGACGGCCCCTGCCGGCCCNNGGGTTCAGCCGTCCTCCGACACCGTGATGGCACCCACCGGGCAGGCCCGGGCGGCTTCCCCGACCAGCGGGTCGCCGCCGCCGTCCTCGCGGCCGGGCAGCAGGGTGCTGAAGCCGTCGTCGTCCTGGGTGAAGACACCCGGGGCGGTCAGGGCGCACTGTCCGGCGCCGATGCAGCGGTCCTTGTCGATGCGGATGCGCATGGCGGCATGCCTCTTACCAGGTCACGGGGAGTTCCAGCATCCCCTGGATGGTGTCGCCCGGCTTGAAGGGGATCTCGTCCGGCGGGACGGCGAGCCGGAGCGTGGGCAGCCTCTCGAAGAGGGTACGCAGGGCGATCTCCAGCTCGGCGCGGGCGAGGTTCTGGCCGAGGCACTGGTGGATGCCGAAGCCGAAGGCGACGTGGTGGCGGGCCGAGCGGTGCCAGTCGAGGGTGTCGGGGGCGGGGTAGACGTCCTCGTCCCGGTTGATGACGGAGGTGGAGAAGACCACGCCCTCCCCGGCCCTGATCGTGGTCCCGGCGATCTCGATGTCCTCGGTGGCCAGGCGCAGCAGTCCGTCCGCGATGGACAGCATCCGCATCAGCTCCTCGACCGCGGCGGGCAGCAGCGAGGGGTCGGCACGCAGTTCGGTCAGCCGGTCGGGGTGCCGCAGGAGCGTGTAGGTGCCCAGGGAGATCATGTTGGCGGTGGTCTCGTGGCCGGCGACCAGGAGGATCATCGCCAGGGCGGTCAGCTCCTCGCGGTCGAGCTCGCCCTCGCTCAGCCGCTGCTGGACCAGTTCGTCCAGCAGGCCCTCACCGGCCTCACCGGCCTCCTGCCGCTGCTTGCGGTCGATCAGGGCGTCCAGGTACGCCTGGAGCCGGTCCCGGGCCTCCCGCGTGTCCTCGGCCGTCGGTCCGCGCAGCAGCCGCCTCGACTGCTCCTCGAAGAACTCGTGGTCGGCGTAGGGCACGCCGAGCAGCGCGCAGATCACCGTGGACGGCACCGGCAGCGCGAAGGCGCGCACCAGATCGGCGGGCGGCCCCTGCGCGGTCATCTCGTCCAGCAACTGGTCGACGATCTGCTGGATCCGGGGCCTGAGCTCGGTGGCGCGCTTGAGGGTGAAGCTCGGGATCAGCATGCGCCGCTGGGTGCGGTGCCGGGGGTCGTCGACGCCCAGGAGCGCGGGCCTGCGGTCGCGGACCGCGGCGAAGCGGGGCGTGGTGGCCGGAAAGCCCGGGCGGGTGCGGTCCGTGGACAGCCGGGGGTCGACCAGCAGGTCACGGGCGAGGCCGTGGCCGGTCACGAGCCAGGCCGGGCGGCCGTCGTAGAGCCGGATGCGGGTCAGCGGCCGGGTGGCGCGCAGCGGGTCGTACCCGGTGGGCGGGTGGTAGGGGCAGCTCCGGTCCTGGGGGAAGGCGACGTGTTCGGACTTTTCGGTCAGGTCCGTCATGGAAGACCTCGCAGACGAAGGGTGCGTCGTGCCGGTCCTCATTGGATGCCCGAGGCATCCATTGGCGCGACAGGAGGTTCGGCCAGATCGGCGATCCGCGGGAACTGGCCGGGAATCACCCACTCCGCATCGTAAATCGGTTTCCGCCGAAACCGCACGGCGTACAGGATCCGGCCATGCCCACGACCGACGTGTTCCTGCCGCTGCCGTCCGCCGCCGACCTGCCGGCGCGGTGCCGGCAGCAGCCCGGCCGCCCCCGGAGGCCCGGTCCCGCGCTGCCGTGACCGCGGCGCTCGTCGCCGGGCTGCTCGCGGGCTACGGCATCGCCGTGCCCGTGGGCGCCGTCGGGACCTACCTCGTCACCCTGACCGCCCGTACGTCCCTGCGGGCCGGTTCCTGCGCCGCGCTCGGCGTCGCCACCGCCGACGGCCTCTACGCCCTGCTGGCCGCACTCGGCGGCTCGGCCCTGGCGGGTCTGTTGCGGCCGGCGCTGGGGCCGCTGCGCTGGGCGTCGGCCCTGGTGCCGGCGGCACTGGCCGTGGGAGGCGCGGTCGCCGCCCTGCGGCAGTACCGCGGGCACCGGCCCGCCACCCGCGCCGCCCCGCCCGCGCCGAGCCCGGCACGCGCCTACCTGGCGCTGCTCGGGATCACCCTGCTCAATCCCACCACGCTGATCTACTTCGCGGCGCTGGTGCTCGGCAGCCGCGCCGCGCACGCCGTACCGCCCGTCGAGCAGGCGGTGTTCGTCCTCGCGGCCTTCGCCGCGTCGGCGAGCCGGCAACTGCTGCTCGCCGGCGGCGGCGCGCTGCTCGGCCGGGCCCTGACCGGCCACCGGGGGCGGCTGGTGACGGCGCTCGTGTCCAGCTGTGTGATCACCGCGCTGGCGGTACGGATGCTGGTGCCGCCGGGATGAGCGCCCGCCCCGGGCGGGCGGTGCCCAGCGCGGTGGGGACGGTCCGGGCCGGTGCGGATGTTGAATGGACGGTGCACGATCGGTCTCAGGACACGACGAGAGGACGGACGGCATGCCTCTTCAGGGCGAGTACGAGCCCAGCCCGGCCCAGTGGGTGAGGGAGCAGGTGGAGCTGTACGAGAGCTCCGGCGGCACCGAGGGGACCACGCTGCGGGACACGGGGTTGCCCGTCGTCGTGGTGACCATGGTGGGCGCACGCAGCGGCAGGATCCGCAAGACGCCGCTGATGCGCGTGGAGCACGACGGGCGCTACGCGGTGGTGGCCTCCCAGGGCGGTGCGCCCAAGCATCCGTTCTGGTACTTCAACCTCAGGGCCGACCCCCGGGTCGAGCTGCAGGACGGCCCGGTCAAGCGGGACATGACGGCCCGTGAGGTCTCCGGCGCGGAGAAGGCCGAGTGGTGGGAGCGGGCCGTCGCCGCGTTTCCCCCGTACGCCGAGTACCAGGAGAAGACCTCGCGGGAGATCCCGGTCTTCGTGCTGGAGCCGACGGACTGAGCCAACGGACTGAGGCGGCGGTCCGGGGCGGCGGGCCGGCACGTCGGCCGGAAAGGGATCCGGACCGGGAGGCATGGGTCCGCCCCCGCCCGGGCACCCGTGCCTCAGGCCCCGCCGCGCTCCCCCGTCGCGGCGGGGCTCTCCCGCGCCGCCTCCTCGGCCGGGCGGTCGGTCACGTCGAGGAAGATCCGGTCCGCTTCGGGGACGGTCCGGGCGATGGAGCGCTTGATGCGCACGGCGACCTCCTCCACCCGCTCGCTGTCCAGGCCGGGGGTCAGGTCGATCCGGGCGGCCACCAGCAGGGAGTCCAGGCCCATCTTCATCGTGAACAGCGCCTCCACGCTGTCGATCTCCGGCTGGGCCCGCAGCAGGCACCGGATGCGGCCGCTGAGCTCGGGTTCGGCGGCCTCCCCGATCAGCTGGTCGCGGGCCTCGCGGCCGAGCCGGTAGGCGACGTGGACGAGCAGCGCGCCGATGGCGAGCGAGGCGGACGCCTCCCAGACGGCCTGCCCGGTGACCATGTGCAGTGCCATGCCGGCCAGGGCGAGGACGACGCCGATCACCGCGGTGCCGTCCTCGGCGACGACCGTGCGCAGCGCCGGGTCGCGCAGGCCGCCCACGCCGCCCTGCCGACCCGCCTGGCGCACCGCCCGCAGCAGGGACAGGCCCTCGGCGAGCAGGGCGACGCCGAGCACGATCAGGCCCGCCACATAGCCGCTGAACGTCTCCTGCGCGCCGTGGCGCAGGGCCTCGACGCCCTGGAAGAAGGAGAAGCAGCCGCCCATGACGAAGATGCCGACGGCGGCGAGCAGCGACCAGAAGAAGCGCTCCTTGCCGTAGCCGAAGGGGTGCCGCCGGTCGGCGGGGCGGCGGCTGCGGCGCAGCGCGGCCAGCAGGAAGATCTCGTTGAGGCTGTCGGCCACGGAGTGGGCCGCCTCGGACAGCAGCGCGGGCGAGTGCGCGATCAGGCCGCCGACGGCCTTGGCGACCGCGATGACCAGGTTCGCCGTGAGCGCCACCAGCACGGTGACGCGGGTGCTGCGGTCCTTCGTGTGCTTCCTCGTGCGGTGCCGGATGTGGTTCCGTGTGTAATTCCGCGTGTCGTCCGTCGGGTGCTCCCTGGATTTCCCGCTCACGTTCGCCGACTGCCCCGGTCGGCGCGGGTCACACGGTGCCGACGGCGGATTTCGGGGAACGCGTCCACCAGGACACCCGCTGAGCAGGGAGGACACATGAGCGACGGGGGCGAGGGCAACACCGCCTACGGCCACAAGGCCTTCAAGCGGTCCAGGAGCCACTTCGCGGACCGGATCACCGCCGACGGGCGGGACGGCTGGCCGGTGGAGGCCGGACGCTACCGGCTGGTGGTCAGCCGCGCCTGTCCGTGGGCGAGCAGGGCACTGGTGTCGCGGCGGCTGCTGGGGCTGGAGGACGCCCTGTCGCTGGCCGTCGTCGATCCGATCCAGGACGACCGCAGCTGGCGTTTCACCCTCGACGCCGACGGCCGTGATCCCGTGCTCGGGATCCGCTTCCTGAGCGAGGCCTACGACCGGCGGGAGACGGGTTACCCCGGCGGGGTGAGCGTGCCCGCGGTCGTCGACGTGCCCAGCGGCGAGCTGGTCACCAACGACTTCCAGCAGATCACGCTCGACCTCGCCACCGAGTGGACGGCCCTGCACCGTCCGGGGGCGCCGGACCTGTATCCGCGGGCGCGGCGCGACGAGATCGACACGGTGATGGCCCAGGTGTACGAGGACGTCAACAACGGGGTGTACCGGTCGGGCTTCGCCACGACCCAGGAGGAGCACGAGGCCGCGTGCGCGGGCGTGTTCCGCCGGCTGGACCTGCTGGCGGACCGCCTGGCCGGGCAGCGCTACCTCGTCGGCGACACGATCACCGAGGCGGACGTCCGGTTGTTCACCACACTGGTCCGTTTCGACGCCGTCTATCACGGACACTTCAAGTGCAACCGCTGGAAGCTGGCCGAGAACCCCGTGCTGTGGGCGTACGCCCGCGATCTGTACCAGACGCCCGGCTTCGGCGACACGGTCGACTTCGACCACATCAAACGGCACTACTACGAGGTGCACACGGGCATCAACCCCACCGGCATCGTGCCCCTCGGGCCCGACCTGTCCGGCTGGCTGACCCCGCATCACCGCGAGGAGCTCGGCGGGCGGCCCTTCGGCGACGGTACGCCGCCGGGTCCCGTGCGGCCCGGCGAGGAGATTCCCGCACGGGGCAGGCCCTGACGCCCACGGCCCTCCCACCGGCAGAGGAGACACAGGTGGCCAAGAAGAAGCACAAGCTCCCGCTCGCCTACCAGCCCCTCGGCTTCGTGCTGGGCTGGGCCGGCGGTGCGCTGGCCGGACTGGCCTTCCGCACGACGTGGAAGGCCATCCGGCACGAGGACGACGCGCCCGACCCGCTCGACGCGGACCGCCACTGGGGGGAGATCCTGCTCGCGGCGGCCGTCCAGGGCGCGATCTTCGCCGTGGTGCGCAGTGCGGTGGACCGTGCGGGGGCGACGGCGATCGAACGGTCGACGGGTGTCTGGCCGGCGAAGTCGAAGGACGGCCGGAGCGCGTAGCGCGGGCAACGCGCCCACCCCCCGGCGCACCCCACCCGCGCCGGGGGTCAGCCCTGTTTGGGGGCTGCCCGGTGGGCTCGGCGGAGGGTGAAGCTGTGGCCGGCCGGGTCGGAGCAGCTGCGCTCCTCGTACGGGCCGGGGCCGTCCTTGGCCTCCAGGGGGCGGCCGCCCAGTTCGACGACCCGGCGCTCGGCCGCGTCCAGGTCCTCCACCAGGAAGTCCAGGTGGACCTGGAGGGAGTTCTCGGGGCGCGGCCAGCTCGGCGGGGTCGCGTTCGCGTCGCGCCGGAAGGCCAGCCGCAGTCCGTCGGCGGCCCGTACCTCCACCAGGTTGGCGGTCACGTCCGTCTCCTGCGCCTGCAGCAACTCCTTGTAGAACACGGCGAGTTTCTCGGGCTCGGCGCAGTCGAGCACGACGACGCCCGCGGTCACCAGTGGCATGTCTCCTCCGAAGGGTCCGGCGGCAGGGCACGGGTGCCCTGCCGCGCTCATGTCCCTGATATCCGCGCCCCGCGGTTTCAGTCCGCCACCAGCCACTCCCCGTCGCGCATCAGCTCCCGTCCGTCCAGCTCGTTCGCCTCGCGCCAGGCCTGCACGCGCTGGGGGCGGATCCGGAAGTACAGGTAGGGCGTGGTCATTCGGCGGGGGTTGAAGCGGGTCTTGGCAGCGAACAGGTCGGCTTCTTCCTCCGGCAGTTCGGCGGGCGGCACGGTTTCGACGGTGCCCTCCACGATGACCACGTCCCGGGTCGGCCCGATGCCGAGGCGGACCCTGCCGGTCTCGCGCAGGTTCCGGCCGGTGGGGCTGGCCTCGGGGGTGGCCACCAGCAGCATCCCCGCGTCCCAGAGGAACGACAGCGGCACCAGGTACGGCACCCCTCCCCCGGCGTCGGCCGTCGCCACCCAGGCGTCGACGTCGTTCTCCAGCCGGTGCAGGGTGTCCAGCTTGCGCTGCTTCGCGGAGCGTACGGCAGGCGGGGTCATCGTCGAACAGCCTCCTGGTCGTCGTCGTACGGTCGGACGGAACTCTCTCAGTGTGGACCGTCCGGCATCCCGGCGGGCGGAGCCGGGCAGGGTGGGTCACCATGAACGTCGTGAACACCGTGAACACGATGCGTGCCGTCGGCCAGGACGTCCTCGGCGGTCCCGGGGTGCTGAAGGTGACCGAGGTGGAGCGGCCCGCGCCGCGGCCCAACGAGGTGCTGGTGCGGGTGCGGGCCGCCGGGGTGAATCCCACCGACTGGAAGCACCGGGCCACCGGCGGCTTCCTGGGTGAGCCGCCGTTCGTGCTGGGCTGGGACGTCTCCGGCGTCGTCGAGGCGACCGGGATCGGCGCGTCGCTCTTCCGGCCGGGGGACGAGGTCTTCGGCATGCTGCCCTACCCCTTCGGCCACGGCTCGCACGCCGAGTACGTGACCGCTCCGGCCCGTTCCTTCGCGCCCAAGCCCGCCGGGATCGACCACATCCAGGCGGGCGCGCTGCCGCTGGTGTCGCTGACCGCCTGGCAGGCGCTGGTGGAGCGGGCGGACCTCCGCGCGGGGCAGCGGGTGCTGGTCCACGCGGCGGCCGGCGGGGTCGGTCATGTGGCGGTGCAGATCGCCAAGGCGCGCGGCGCGTACGTCATCGGCACCGCGAGCGCGGGCAAGCACGACTTCCTGCGCGGGATCGGGGTGGACGAGCCGGTCGACTACCGTACGACCGACTTCGCCGAGGCCGTGCGGGACGTCGACGTCGTGCTGGACACCATCGGCGGCGACACCTCCCTCCGCTCGCTGCGGGTGCTGCGTCCGGGCGGGCTGGTGGTGTCGATCCTGCCGGTCGGCTCCGACGACTTCTACGAGGAGGCCGGCCGGCTCGGTGTGCGGGCGCTGCGGATGCTGGTCGACGCCGACCACCACGGCATGAGGGCGATCGCGGAGCTCGTCGAGGAGGGCGGGCTGCGCGCCGAGATCGCCGGCACCTTCCCGTTGGCCGAGGCCGCCGAGGCGCACGAGCTCGGTGAGACCGGCCGCACCACGGGGAAGCTGGTCCTGTTGACGGACTGACCACAACTGGCCACAACTGACCGTAGTGGAACCGTAATTGACGACAATCCGAAGACATATGTCAACCGAACATGCTGGAATTCCCTTCTACAGGGGTAGGTTGCCGTGCAGAGGCCGCTTGGAGGCGAAGTCGTCGTGGCGAACGAATCCGCGCCGCCGGCCCGGCATCTGCGCGTCCGCCGGGACCGCGGGCACACCGTGCTGGAGCTCCACGGCGAGATCGACATCGCCGCGGCGGCGCAGATCGTCCCGTACCTGGACCGGATCACGGCCCGGCCCGGGGCCCGGGTCGTGATCGATCTGAGCGGGGTCGACTTCTTCGACTGCTCCGGGCTGCGCCTGCTGTACCGGGCCCGCGGCCGGGTCCTCGGCCGGGGCGGGGAGCTGCGCCTGGTGTGCACGCACCCGCTGACCCTGCGCATCCTCAAGGTGACCGGTCTGGCCCGGCTGCTGCCCCCGCAGCCGTCCCTGGACGCGGCCCTGGACCGGCCCGAGGCGACGTCCGGCTCCTTGTGAGCCCTCGTGGGCCCGGTGCTCCTCGTGGTCCTCCGCCGGCACGGGCGCGGTGTCGGTGCACACGATCTCCAGTACGTCCGGCTGCTCGGCCGGCCGTCCGAGGACGCCCGCCGCGACCAGCAGGTCGGCCATGACGACGACGCCGCTGACGCGCTACAGCCGCACCATGCTGCGGCTGTTGACTTCCTCCCCCGCCCAACGGCGGGAGAGTCCAGCGGTCGCCCGCCGGGTTTCCTGCTTCGCCGACGACCGCCCCGTCCGGGAGGACTCCCGTTGAGGTCTTACACCGTCTCCACAGGCAGACGCCGCCAGCCCGGCGGCCAGGATGTTGCGTGCCGCGTTCACGCGGTCATGCACGGCACCGCAGTCGCACGTCCCCTCACGGACGTTACATCTGGTCGCGAAGCCGCGGTCGAAGCCCTTGAGAACGGGGGCCGGTCCGGCGGCGCCGCTTCGCCGCGGTCTTCCTCTCCAGCGGGCCCGCCGGTCCCGAGGCCGTGCCACCGGCCGTCCGGAAGCCGGCCGCGGTATGCCGCCGGTCCTGGTGAACCGCCAACGGGGTTGTCTGGCAAGGGATGTGGCGGGCATGTGTAGGAGGAGGAAGGAGGACCGCCGCATGACGACTTCCCCCGAGCGACCGCCCCGGCGCATGCCCGGCTGGGCGAAGGCGGTGGGCGCCCTCGTGGTGGTGCTCGCCGTGCTGTTCGCCGGTATCAGGCTGGCCGTGCTGCCCGGAATCAAGGACCTGTTCGGCACCGAGACGCACGACCGCTCCGGCCCCGCGCTGCTGAAGTCCATCCAGGATCTCAGTCGTTACGACGCCGCCTCCGGCAACTTCCAGGTCGTGGTGGACCTCGAGAAGGACGCCAAGTACCTGCCCGACGCGATCCGCGGCACCCGCACCCTGTACGTCGGCGCCGGCACCGTGGACGCCTACGTGGACCTCGGCGGAATCGGCGACAAGGACGTGAGGGTCGACGACGACCGTACGTCGGCCACGCTGCGGCTGCCGCACGCCCGGCTCGGCAAACCGGCCCTGGACCCGGACCACTCCTACGCCGTCTCCAAGCAGCGCGGTCTGCTCGACCGCCTCGGCGACCTGTTCTCCGACAACCCCAACAGCGAACGCGCCGTGCAGCAGCTCGCGGTCAGGCACATCGCCGAGGCGGCCAGGGGCAGCGGGCTGACCTCACGGGCGGAGACCAACACCACCGGCATGCTCGAAGGGCTGCTGAAGTCCCTCGGCTTCCAGGAGGTGCACATCACCTACGGGACCTGATCAGCCGAGGACCCCGGGCAGCGCCAGCGCCCCGAGCAGGGCCGTCCCCACCAGCAGCCAGGCCACGTAGTCGCCGACGTGGCCCGACTGCAGACGCCGCAGCGGCAGCGCCCACCCGGGGGCGCCCAGCAGCTGCGGGCGGGTGACGGCCACGGCGGCGAGTCCCACCGCCAGCAGGGTGGACAGCAGGTCAAGCAGGACTCCCGTCGCGGTCCACTCCACGGAGGAGAACCCACCCCAGGACCCGGCCTCGTCGACCGCGTGCCCCACCACGCCGGCGAAGCCGGGCACCGCGCCGACGGCGAGCGCCGCGAGAAGCAGGACCGCCGGGACCGCACGCATGGTGTGGGGGACCTTGTCCAGCCGCTGCCGGGTCTCGGGCTCCTCGCCGGAGCCGGAGGTCTTGTCCTCGTCGCGCTCCTCGCCCCTGTGCTCCTCGGGCTGCGGGCCGAGCCCGAGGAAGACGCGGGCGGCGACCCGCAGCACCGCTGCTCCGGTGAGGGCGGAGACCGCGACGTACAGCACGGTGAGCGGGCCGCCGACGGCCTCCTCGGCGACCGCCTTGCCCAGGCCGGTCCCGAAGGGCGGCAGTCCGGCCAGGGCCAGCCCGCCGATCGCGAACATGGCACCGACCAGTCGCAGTCGCCGGGCCCGGCCGTGCAGGGAGAACTCGTCGACGCTGCCGTAGCGGTCGAGCAGGATCCCGGCGCAGGCGAACAGGGCGGCCTTCACTCCGGCGTGGCCGAGGAGGTACAGCGCGGTCCCGTCGTCGGCCTCCGCCTTCAGCACGCCGATGCCGACCAGGAACAGCCCGGTGTGGCCGATGGTCGAGAAGGCGAGCAGGCGCTTGATGTGCCGCTGGTACCAGCACATGACCGCGCCGACGGCACCGGTCAGCACGCCCAGCACCACCAGGGCCCGGGTGAAGTCGGCCGCCGGGATGCCTCCGGGCCCGGAGAAGACGGTCCCGTACACCCGCCAGACGCCGTAGACGCCGAGCTCCACCATGACGCCGGACAGGAGCATGCACACGGGTGTGGGCGCCACGGCGTGCGCGTCCGGCAGCCAGAACTGGAAGGGCACGGCGGCGGCCTTGACCAGCAGACCGGTCAGGAACAGCACGAAGCCGGCGAGGGTGAGCGCGTCGGGCCCGTGCTGTCCGGCGGCCTGGTCGAGGCCGTGTCCGATCCTCGCCATGGCGAGTTCGCCGGTGCGGGCGTAGAGCAGGGCGACGCCCATGAGCATGAAGTAGGCGCCCAGCGAGTTGACAAGTGCGAAGCTCAGCCCGCCCTGTACGGCCTTGGCCTCGTCGATGCGGTAGCCGGTCAGCGCGTAGGCGGCGACGCCCATCAGCTCGAAGAACACGAACGCGTTGAACAGGTCGCCCGCGATCGCGAAGCCGCACATGCCGCCCTGGAAGAGCAGCATCAGCGCGGGGTAGGAGCCGGCGTGCCCGCGGGGCGGCTCGTCGAAGTAGTACCAGGAGTAGGCCAGCGCGGCCAGCGTGAGCAGTGAGACGAGCGCGGCCATGCCGAGCGAGGCGCCGTCTCCGGTCACGACGATGCCGACGCTCCCGCCGTTCCCCGGGAACCAGTCGCCGACCCATTCCACCAGTGGCGGCGAGGAGTTCAGCAGCAGGACGACCGCCAGGGCGGCGGTCGTGGCGGAGACGAGGGAGCCGAAGGCCTCGGCGGCCGGACGGGGCACATGGCGGCCGCCCGCGACGAGCAGGCCGGCACCCAGCAGCGGGACGGCGGGCAGCAGCGGCAGCAGATGGCGCATCAGCCGCGCAGCTCCCTCAGCTCGTCGGGGTCGACCGTGCCGTGCCGCTTGGAGATCTGCACGGTCAGCGCGAGCAGCAGCGCGGTCACCGTCGCGCCGACGACGATGTCGGTGAGGGTGAGCGCCTGCACGACCGGGTCGACCACGGGCCGCGAGCCGGGCCTGACGTCGGAGAAGACGGGCGCGGTGCCACCGTCGCGGTAGCCGACGGCCAGCAGCAGGACGTACGTCGCGGACTGGCACACGGCCAGGCAGCCCACGGCGTGGATCAGGTTCCGGCTGGTGGCCAGGCCGTAGCAGCCGACCAGGAGCACATAGGTGGCGACCAGGTACGGAAGGACGTGCATCACGGCACTCACGGCGCTCTCACTCCCCGCTCTCCTCTGCGATCTCGACGGCCTGGTCCAGGAAGCGGGCGAGCAGCACGACGACCGCGCAGGCGACCTCCATGCCGATGGCCGCGTTCAGCAGCGGGACGGTGCCCCCGGAGGACAGCGTGTTGAAGGTGCCGTACGGCAGCAGCGTGTTGGCGAGGAAGGCGGTGCCGGCCAGGACGCCGGCGAGGCCGAGGACGAGGTAGGCGGAGGCGGAGACGGCGTCGCCCATCTCGTAGGCCTCGACCGGGCGGACGCGTTCCAGGGCGGCGTAGTCGGCCCCGAGGTACAGCAGGTGCAGGGCGGTCGCGGCGACCACGCCGCCCTGGAAGCCGCCGCCGGGGCTGAGCTGCCCGTGGGCGATCACGTAGAGGCCGGTGACCAGGGCGACGGGCAGCACGACCAGCGCGTAGCGGCGCACGGGCACGGCGACCTCGGAGGGTTCGGGCCGGTCGCGGTGTTCGTCGCGGGCCTGGCGCAGCAGGACGACGCAGCCGAGGACGGCCGCGAAGAGGATCGTCATCTCGCCCATCGTGTCGAAGGCGCGCTGGTCGAAGTTGACGGAGGCGACGGTGTTGGCGGTGTGCCGGGACAGGGACGCGCGCACGGCACGGTCGCCGTAGGGGTGGCGGGCGCCGCCGAAGACGGGAAGGCGCAGGCAGGCGGCGACGAGCAGCGCGGCGAGTCCCGCGCCGCCGAGGGCGACCAGCCACAGCCTCGTGCGCGGGTTCGCTCCTCGCCGTCCTTGCCTCCGGCGGAGGGCCGGTGGACCTTGCGCACCGAGAGCATGATCAGCAGTGGGGTCAGGACCGAGCCGACGGCGAGCTGCGACAGCCCGACGTCGGGTGCCTGCAGGACGGTGAACAGCACGGCGAGGGCGGTGCCGAGGACGGCCAGGACGAGGGCCTGGCGGGCGGGGTCGCGGTTGACGACCGCGGCGGTCGCGGCGGCGGCCACGAACAGCAGTGCCAGGACGACGGCCACGTCAGCCACGGCTCACCTCCGCGAAGCCGTGGGACAGCGCCCGGGAGGCGACGAGGTTCCCGCCGACCAGCAGCGCCCCCACGATCAGGAGTTTCACCAGGGAGCGGCCTGGTCCGGTGACCGCGCACAGGACCAGGACGACGACCGCGCCGACGCCGGCCGCCGCCCAGGTCGGCCCCCGGGCCCGGGGCGGGTCGTCGGCGAGTTCACCGGCGAGCAGCCGGGCGAAGACCAGGGTGCCGACCGGGCCCAGCAGGGCCATGAGCAGGGCGAGATCGACGTAGGCGGTACGGCTGTAGCCCTGGGAGAGCAGCAGCAGGCCGGGGCAGACCATGGCGGTGGACAGGTTCTGGGCGACGACCCGGCGCTTGAGCGGTCCGGTGGCGACGCCCCACAGGGTGGTGCCGAGACCCACGGCCAGGACGACCGTCGCCGCGAGGATCCAGCCGTTCACCGCCGGACCACCGTCCGCCGTCCGGCGCGTGCGGTCAGCGCGCCCACGCCCGCGGCGCAGGCGCCGACCACCCATTCCAGGGTGTAGACGGTGCTGATGAGCATCAGCCACAGCACGACGAGCGCGGCCCACCAGGCCAGGACCTCGCCCACGGCGAGGAGCGTCGTACGCACGTTCACACGCCACCTCCGCAGACTCCGCCCTCCGCCGGGCGAGGGACCTCGGGTACACCGTTTCCCGGCATCCAAGCACCGCCCCGGCCGTGGGGCGGGTGGTGGCGCGCGGGGCCGAAGCCCGGATGCCCCGTCAGCAGCAATGGAAACCGGGGCGCCAGACCCTTGCCGGGGCGGGGCATCGTCGGGTTGTTCGCGGGTAACCGGCCTACTAAACAGGGGAGTTGACGACTGGAGGACCGTATGGCCCGCGTGGCGCTCCGTCCGCGTACCGTGTTCCGTCCGCGCCCGGCCCGCCCGGCCCCCGGTGGACGCCGGCCGCTGCCCTGGCCGCTGCGGCTGCTGGCGATGCTGTGCGCCTTCGTCTTCATGGTGGCGTTCGCGGTCGTGCTGGCGAAACTGACGCTCGAGCCGTCGCCGGCGTCGGCGTCCATCGCGCACACCAATCTGCGTCCGGGGCGCTCGCTGCGGGCCTATCTGGAGGCGCCGGGGCTGCGGGAGACGGTCAAGCAGATCGGCGGGAACCTGCTGCTGGGGGTGCCGTTCGGCGTCCTGGTGCCGGTGGTGGCGCCGGGGGCGCGGGGGGTGCTGCGGGTCGTCCTGCTGACGGCGATGGTGATGCTGCTGGTGGAGTTCGCGCAGGGGGCGCTGATCACCGGGCGGGCCTTCGACGTCGACGACGTCATCCTCAACGCCTCTGGCGCGTTGGTCGGTTACCTGCTTCTGGGCCGGCGGATGAGCCGGGCGGTGCACGCGCGCAAGCCGCGTGAGTGAGCCTCAGGACTGCCCTGAGGACTCTCCCGGAAATGGTCCGTACCAAAGTATTGACGGCCACTTGTCCCCCTCCTTCAATCAAGGTGACCCCTTCACCCCCCACAACGGTCGGCGCGCCCGTGCACGGGCCGCCGTACGGAAGGGAGAGCCGTGGCCCGCCCACGCCTGCTCCGCAGATGTCTCCTCGCCGCCCTGTCGGCCGTTCTGGCCGGCTCCGCCATGGCCGGCCCCGCCCACGCGGACTCCCCCGAGGTCTCCGCCGCCGCGACGTTCTCCGACACCTTCGACGGGCCGGCCGGCGCGGCCGTCGACCCGGGCAAGTGGCAGACGGAGACCGGCGACAACGTCAACAACCACGAGCGGCAGTACTACACGCCGGGCACCCGCAACGCCGCCCTGGACGGCCAGGGCCACCTGGTCATCACCGCCCGCCGCGAGAACCCGGCCAACTACCAGTGCTGGTACGGCACCTGCCAGTACACCTCGGCCCGGCTGAACACATCCGGGAAGTTCGCCGCGCAGTACGGGCACGTGGAGGCCCGGATGAAGATCCCGCGCGGGCAGGGCATGTGGCCCGCGTTCTGGATGCTCGGCACCGACATCGGGCAGGTCGGCTGGCCGGACTCCGGTGAGATCGACGTGATGGAGAACGTCGGCTACGAGCCCTCCACGGTCCACGGCACCCTCCACGGCCCCGGCTACTCCGGCTCGGGCGGCATCGGCGCGGCGTACTCGCTGCCGGGCGGCCAGGCCTTCGCGGACGCCTTCCACACCTACGCCGTCGACTGGACGCCCGACTCGATCACCTGGTCGGTGGACGGCACCGTCTACCAGCGCCGCACGCCCGCCGACCTGGGCGGGCGGAAGTGGGTGTTCGACAAGCCGTTCTTCCTGATCCTGAACCTGGCCGTGGGCGGCTACTGGCCGGGCGACCCGGACGGCTCCACCTCCTTCCCGGCCCAGCTCGTCGTCGACTCGGTCTCGGTGACCACGGGCAACACACCCGCCGGCGGCGCGATCCGGGGGCTGGCCGGCAAGTGCGCGGACGTGGCCGGGGCGAACCCCGCCAACGGCACCCCGGTGCAGCTCCACGACTGCAACGGCACCCCGGCCCAGCAGTGGGCGCTCGCCGCGGACGGCACCCTGCGCGCGCTCGGCAAGTGCCTGGACGTCACGGACCACGGCACCGCGGACGGCTCCACCGTCCAGCTGTGGGACTGCACCGGGGGCGCGAACCAGCAGTGGGCCGTCTCCGCGGCGCACGACATCGTCAATCCACGGGCGGACAAGTGCCTGGACGTCACCGGCAACAACCCGGCCAACGGCACCCGGCTGCAGATCTGGACCTGCACGGGCGGCGCCAACCAGAAGTGGACGGTCGGCTGAGCGAGCGGGAGCCGGAGCCGCCCCGGACGGGTTCTAGTGCACGGTCCAGGTGAACTTGTCGCCGCCGACCCAGCGGACCACGTCCGGATCGTCCAGGTCGTGGATTCTGATGCCGAAGGCGGCGGCGGCTTCGAGCACGTCGATGACGGTCTTCGCCTCGCCGACCACCTCACCGTCGATCTCTACGACGCGGAAGGGCGGGTTACCCGGCTGCACGCTGAGCACGAAGATGCGCGGCCGGGAGATGTGGAGACCAGCTTCAGTCATACCATCCAGCGTAGAACGCCGGCGGCGGCCCCGGCCTCACCGCTGAGAAGGCCTCACCGCCGGAGAAGTTCGAGCACCGCGGCCTCCACGGCCCCCTGCGTCGCCGGACGCCCGAAACTCCCTTGCTCGCCCAGCCGGGTGAGCACGGGAGCGATCGTCTCGCCCTGCTCGAACAGCTCGAAGACCTTCGGGTCGATGCAGGAGTCGCGGCACACCGCGGGGGTGTTGCCGAGGTAGTGGCCGACCTCGCGGACCGTGCGGGCGATCTGCCGCCGCCGGGCCGCGGGCGTCCTCCGTGCCTCCCGGGTGGTCACGGCGACGCCCACGGCGGCCGGCACCGTGGCGTGCCGGGTGCGGAAGTCCTGGGCGGATGGGGGTTCCCCCTGCTCGAGCGAAGCCGAGAGCTCGGGGGAATCGGTTCCGGACAGCCGGCGCAACGCCTCGTTCAGGTCGGCGCCGTGCAGGTCGTGCCAGACCCCGTCCTCCCGGTACACCAGCAGCCGCTCTCCGCCGCGCCGCCGCCGCAACAGGGCGCGGACCACGGTGTGCGCCTGGTCGTCCACCAGCGCCCGTACGATCTCGGTGCCGCCCTTGGCGGGACAGCCGAAGGTGATCTCGCCGCGGCCACAGGTGACGTGCTCGCGCAGCATCGCCGTCAGGCCGTAGGTCTCGCTCTGCCGGGTGTGCCGGTCGCTGCCGATCCGGAAGAAACCGAGGTCGAGCAGGCGCACGTCGCAGGCCGTCACCCGGGCCCGGCTCAGTCCCCGCCCGGCGAGGTCGGCCGTGGCCCTGGCGCGCAGCCGCGGCAGGACCCGGGCCGCTTCGCGCACGTGTTCGTGTTCGGCCCGCTCCTGCTGGGCGCGGAACTCCTCGTGGTACAGGTACTGGCGGCGTCCGGCGCCGTCGGTGCCGACGGCCTGCGGATGGCCGCCCGGCCAGGGACAGGTCCACACCTCGCGCCAGGCCGGCGGGATGACCAGGGCGCGGATGCGGGCGAGGTGCTCGGCGTCCTTGAGCGGCTTCCCGTCGATGTCCCGGTAGCGGAAGCCTCGCCCGCAGCGGACGCGGGGGAAGCCGGGCCGGTCGCAGGAGCTGGTACGCAGTCGCACGGTGGTCCGCTCAGGGACGCCGCCAGTCGTCGCTGCCCAGGTGTGATCCGGCCATCGGGCCCATCCGGAGCATGCCGCCGTCCACGCTCCAGGACGCCCCGGTGACGTAGGAGGCGTCGGGGCCCGCGAGGAAGGCGATCACGGCGGCGACCTCGCGGGCGTCGCCGGGCCGGCCGAGCGGCACCCCTGGGCGGTGCTCGGTGCGCACGTCGACGTCCTCCTGGCCGGTCATGGGCGTGGCGATCTCGCCGGGCGCGACCGCGTTCACGGTGATGCCGTGCTCGGCGAGTTCCAGGGCCATGACCTGGGTGAGCAGACCGAGGCCGCCCTTGGCCGCGCAGTACGGTCCGGCGCCGACGCGCGGCTGGTGCTCGTGCACGGAGGTCACGTTGACGATCCGGCCGCCGTCGCCCTGCCGGATCATCCGGCGCGCCGCCTTCTGACCGCACAGGAACGGCCCGGCCAGGTCCACGTCCAGCACGCGCCGCATGTCGTCCAGGGTGAGGTCGAGGAAGGGCGTGGCCGTGCCGGTGCCGGCGTTGTTGACCAGTACGTCGAGCCGGCCGAGCTCGTCGCACAGCCGGTCGAGCGCGTCCGCGCCGGCGGGCAGGCGGGCGAGGTCCATCCGGGCGACGGCCGCCCGGCGGCCCTTGCCGCGGACCTCCTCGGCGGTCCCTTCCGCGCCCTTCTCGTCGCTGTGCCAGGTGATGCCGATGTCCATCCCGGCCTCGGCCAGGCGTACGGCGGTGGCACGGCCGATACCGGAGTCGGAACCGGTGACCACGGCCACCTTGGGGGCGGATGCGGCGGGGGCGGACATGGCGGGCCTCCTGCGGGACGGGCCGGCTCGGACGAGGCATCGCAGTACCCGGCGGCGGACCGGGCAAACCGTGCGCCGGGACCGGCGTCGCCGTGGAGGCCGACGGCCGCCCGGAGTGGCGGGCACCTGACGTGGTACCCGTGCGACCCGTAGGACCGCATGCGAAAAGCCCTTGACCCGAAAGGACCCCGGGATGGACCGTGCCGCCGTGTTCGACGTCGACGGAACGCTCGTCGACACCAACCACCTCCACGTCACCACCTGGTGGGAGGCCTTCCGGCAGGCGGGCCACCGGGTGCCCATGCACGCCGTCCACCGCTCGGTGGGGCTCGGCTCCACCGATCTGATCGCCCACCTGCTCGGCGAGGAGCGCGACAAGGAGCAGGACGCCCGTCTCAGCGCCGCCCACACCGCGCTGTACGCCCAGTACTTCGACCGGCTGCCGGCCCTGGCGGACGCCGGGCGTCTGCTGCGGCGGCTGCACGGGGACGGCTGGACGGTGGTGCTCGCCACCTCGGCGAGCGGGGCGGAGCTGGGCGCGCTGCGCCGCGCCATCGACGCGGACGACGCCATCGCCGCCACGGCCAGCTCCGACGACGTCGAGGAGGGCAAGCCCGCGCCCGAACCGGTCGAGCACGCCCTGGAGCTGGCCGGAGTGCCCGCCGAGCGGGCGGTGTTCGTGGGCGACACCGTCTGGGACATGCGGGCCGGCAGCAGGGCCGGGGTGCGCTGTGTGGCCCTCCTGTGCGGCGGCATCCCGCGCGCGGACCTGGAACGGGCCGGGGCGAAGGCGGTCTACGACGATCCCGCGCACCTGCTGGCGTCCCTGGCGGACAGCCCACTGGCCTGAGCACCGCGGTCCGGACCCTCCGCCGGGCCCGGACCGGGACGGGCGGTTGCGGCATGTGCCGCGTGGGGCTCCGTGATCTCTGGATACCCGCCCGGCATGGCACGTGGGATCCAGGATCGGGGAGAGGACGTACGCACCCTCGCGCGCTCGCTCGCCGCCCGGCCGGCCGGGGCCGTGCGCCAGGAGGCACGCTCGGTCGGCCGGGCGGTCCGGGCGGCCTGCCGGGGGCCGGGACGGGAGCGGGACCTGGTGGTGCAGTCGCTGAAGGCAGCGGCGGCGACACTGCTCGCCTGGCTCGTGGCGAACGAATGGCTGGGCGACCCGATGGCGCTGATGGCACCCTGGGTGGCGCTGGTCCTGGTGCAGGCGACGGTCTACAGCTCGCTGATGCGGGCGGTGCAGCAGTTCGCCGCGATCTGCGTGGGAGCACTGCTCGCCTCGGCGGCACAGGCGGTCACCGACGACACCACGGGGGCGCTCGTGCTGTGCGTACCCGTCCTGATGCTGCTGGCGAACTGGTCCCGCTTCGGCGACCAGGGAGTGTACGGCGCCACCACGGCCCTGTTCGTCCTCGCCACGGGCAGCGTCTCCGGCGCCGCGGTCGGCCACCGCCTGGGGCAGGCGGCGCTCGGCGCGGCACTCGGGGTCGCCGTCAACGCGCTGGTCCTGCCGCCGGTCCATCTGCGGGACGTACGGGAGAACCTCGCCGCACTCGCCCGGGAGACCGCGGACGTGCTGCACGAGATCGCCGCCGGCCTGGACCGGGACGACTGGGACCCGGGGGCGGCGGCCGACTGGTCCCGTGGCTCGGACCGGCTGGAACGGCGCCTGGGGGCCCTGCACTCGGCCCGGAGCTGGAGCCGGGAGAGCCTGCGCGTGCCCAAGGGCGCGCTGCGGACCCTGCGGCGGGTGCCCCCGGACGTGCCGTCCGAGGAGGAGGACGAGCGCTGGAGCCGGATCACCGGCCACATCAGGGCGCTCACCCGGACCCTCGTGGTGGCCACCGACGACGACCGCGTGCCCGGGCCGCCGGACGGCCGGATCCTGCGGACCTACGCCCGGCTGCTGGACCTGGTCGCGGACCGGTGCCGGGCGGAGGGCGACCGGCTCCGGCACCCGGGGTCCGTACGGCCCCCGGACCGCGAGGCGGAGACCAGGATGGAGGAACTGCACGACCGCGTGCAGGAGGCGCTGCGCGAGCAGGCCGCCGGGCGGGAGGCGGCCCGGACGACGGTTCTCGGCTCCCTGCTGCTGCAGGCGGAGAACGTGTGGGCGGAGGTCGTGCCCGGCGTCGTACGCCAGTGACGCGGATCACCGCAGAACGGGACCTGTGCCGGAACACCGCGCGATGGTTCCCCGTTGAACCGGATGTGGGTGTGGAGGGGACGGTGTCCCCGGAGCCCCGCTCCCGAACCGCCCCGGCCGCGATCCCCCCGTCGCGGCCGGGGCTTTCCCGTCCGCTCCTCCTGCCCGCCGCTCGCGTCGACCGGCCGGGACCGGGTACTCGGTGGGCCGCACTGTCAGCCGCCCTCGAGAGGAGCCGAAGGTGAGCATCGCTTCGGGCAGCAGGGTCGTCGTCACGGGCGCCACCGGCAATGTCGGCACGAGTGTCGTCCGCGTTCTCTCCGAGGACCCGGAGATCGGGTCGGTACGGGGTCTGGCCCGCCGCGTTCCGCAGTGGTCGCCGCCGAAGACCGAGTGGTCGGCGGTCGACGTGTCATCCGAACAGACCGGTCTGGCCGGGGAGTTCGCGGGCGCCGACGCCGTGATCCACCTGGCCTGGGCCTTCCAGCCGACGCATGATCCGGCAGTCACCTGGCGGACCAACGTGCTCGGCGGCATCCGGGTCTTCGAGGCGGTGGCCGCCGCCCGGGTGCCGGTGCTGGTGCACGCCTCCTCGGTGGGCGCGTACTCGCCGGGGCCGAAGGACCGCGCGGTGGACGAGTCGTGGCCGACCCACGGCTGGCCGGACGCCGCGTACTGCCGGGAGAAGGCGTATCTGGAGCGGGCCCTGGACACCTTCGAGCGGGACCATCCGGATGTGCGGGTGGTGCGCATGCGCCCGGGGTTCCTGTTCAAGCGGGAGTCGGCGAGCGAGCAGCGCCGCATCTTCGGCGGACGGTTCCTGCCGGGGCAGCTGGCCCGGCCCGAGCTGCTGCGGTTCCTGCCGGACGTGCCCGGCCTGCGGGTGCAGGCCCTGCACACCGACGACGCCGCCCGCGCCTACCAGCTGGCGCTGCACCACGAGGTGCGGGGGCCGTTCAACCTCGCCGCCGAGCCGCCGCTGGACGCCAAGGTGCTGGGTGAACTGCTCGGTTCCCGGCCCGTGCGGCTGCCGCGCACCGCCGCGCGCTCGGCGATCGCCGCCGCCTGGGGGCTGCACCTGCTCCCCGCCTCCCCGCACCTCTTCGACGCGGTGCTGCGCCTGCCCCTGATGGACTGCACCCGGGCCCACACCGAACTGGGCTGGCGCCCGGAGCGCACGGCGACCGAGGCCCTGCAGGAACTCCTGCAGGGACTGCAGAAGGGCGAGGGCGCGGACACCGAGCCCATGCGGGGCCGCAAGGTCGGCTGAGCGACGCCCGTGACCGGCCGACAGGGCTCGCACCGGCCGGCCGGAGCCGCCCCGGCGCACCCGCCGACGGCGAACCCCCCGCTGCCCCGCCGCCCGGGTCGCCCGCGCCCGGTGCCCCGGCCTCCGGCCGACCCCACGGCGACCGGCCGCCGACCGGAGGACTCGCCCGACACGGAACGCTCGGACAACCCGCACCGGCCGGCCGAAGCCGCCCCGGCACGCCCGCCGACGGCGAACCCCCCGCTGCCCGGGTCGCCCGCGCCCGGTGTCCTCGGCCGTCAGCCGGAGGGCTCGTCCGGCACGGGGTGCTCGGACGGCTCGCGTTCGTCGGACGGCTCGGTGCCCGGGTGCGGGGCGCCCTCGTCCTCGTCGGTCGCGTCGGACCCGGCCCGCTCCGGCACCGGGGCGGCCTCCCAGGGGTCCTCACCGGTTCGGGCCTGCTGGTCCGGCAGGTCCCGGGGAACGGGCGCGCCGTTCTCGCCGGGTGCCTCATCGCGGTGATCGGTCACGGTGTACTCCCCTTCTCCCCCGCCGTCGTCGGGCGACGCGCGAGTACCGTGCCGGTGACCTGCGAAACCTGACGGTGCATGGCGCGGGCGGCGGGGTCAGCCGTGCAGGCGCAGCGCCCGCATCTGCTCCTCGAGCGGGCCGAGGCCGACGTCCTGGCGCCGCTCGTCGAGGGTCTGCGGCCGGCGCACGGGGTACGGCCGCAGGGTCACGGGGTCGATCCGCGTCCCGTAGAACTGCGGCTCGCCCTGTTCCACGGCGCAGTGGTCGGCGATGTAGGCGAAGTGCACCGCGGGACAGCGGCCGTCCGCCGTGGCCTGGGCGATCAGGTCCCGGCACCGCAGCCTGAAGCCCGGGTCGGGGGCGTGCAGCAGGATCATCAGCGCCGCCGTCGAGGCCGGTCCGCCGACCACGTCGGCCGCCGGCCAGCCGTACCGGCGCACGATCGCCGCGAGCGCCTCGGCGTTGTCCCTGTGGCACCGGAGCACCCGCCGTCCGCGTTCCGCGGACGGCGCGGCGGCGGCCTCCCGCATCAGCTCCCGGTCCTCCTCGGCCCTGCGCAGCAACTCGGCCGCGACGGTCGGGGCGAGCCGCGGCGACAGCGCCGTCGTGACCGGCCCGCCCGAGGGCACACCGGGCGGGCCGTCCACCGGGAGCGGCGCGGAAGGGCCGGCCGGTTCGCCGACGTGGTGGGACTGCGTGCCCTTCACGGTGCTGTGCTCCGGCGTCGTGACGTGAACCAGACCCTCTTGCCCCGGCGGTCCGGTTCGGGCGGTGCCGTGCCCCAGTCGTCGGCCAGCGCGGCCACGATGGCCAGGCCGCGCCCGGACTCCGCGGTGGCGTCCACCGGGTGCGGTCGCGGGAGCACGGGCGAGCAGTCGGCGACCGTCACGCGGAGGGTGGGCGGGCTCCACTCGACGGTGACGGTGACCGCGTCGCGCGGATCGGCGCTCGCGTGCCGGACGGCGTTGGCGAACAGCTCGTCCACCGCCAGCACCGCGCCGTCGCGCTGGTCCGCCGGGAGCGGCAG
>NZ_JUJA01000164.1:87814-94714 GCF_001906585.1 Streptomyces kebangsaanensis
CCAGCCGTCGTACGCCCGCCGCCCAGGAGGGCTCGGCGGGCACGGTGAAGCGCAGAGGCAGGGCTTCGTCCACGACGGACCCGGATGTCCCGGCGATCTCGGCGGGCGGGCGGGAGGCGGTGGGCGCGCGGCCGGACGGGCAGTCCTCGGTGACGGGGCCCGCCTTGGGACTTCTCACCTGTCCGTCGGTCACGGTGGCCATCCAGGTATCGCCTCGCGGTCGTGTGCGGCCGGGTCCGCCGCACCTTCCGGAACATCAATTCCGTTTCCACAGGGCTTAGTTGGCCGTCCTGACGGCCGTCCGTGCGGCGGCTCCCCCGGTCACTATGGTCTCGGACACACTCAGCTCGCAACCTGCGTTCTGATAATTTCGGATCCTTTGCCTTCACCCTGCCCGTGCCGTCGACGGCGTGGCACACTGCACGCGGTGACGGCCGCTCCGGGAGGCAGATCGTGAAGGAGAACCGCTCTCGCGGCAGTGCGCCCACCGTCCTGCGGATGGTCCTCGGCAAGCGTCTGCGGCACCTGCGGGAGCGGGCCGGGGTGTCCTTCGAGGACGCGGCACGGGCCATCGAGGTCACGCCCCTGACGGTCCGCCGGATCGAGAAGGCCGAGGTCGGCCTGCGCATCCCGTACGTCAGGGAACTGCTGCGCGCCTACGGCGTCCCGGCGGCGGAGGTGGACGACTTCGTCACCCTGGCCAGGGAGGCCAACCAGCCGGGCTGGTGGTACAAGTACCGCGACGTACTGCCGGAGTGGTTCAGGGCGTACGTGAGCCTGGAGAGCGAGGCGAGCGTCATCCGCCTCTACGAACCCCACTACGTGCCGGGTCTGTTGCAGACCCACGACTACGCCACCGCGCTCATGCGGGTCGGCTTCCCCAACGAGTCGGAGGAGGAGATCGCCCGGCGCGTGGCCCTGCGCCTCAGGCGCCAGGAGCTGCTCGCCAAGCCGGACGCCCCGGCGGTGTGGGCCATCCTGGACGAGACGGTGCTGCGCCGTCCCGTCGGCGGCGCCGAGGTGATGCGGGCCCAACTGGACCGGCTCGCCGAGGCCTTGGAGACGCCGAAGGTCCGCATCCAGATCATGCGCTTCTCCGTGGGGGTCCACCCCGGCGCCTACGGCCCCTTCCACCACTTCCGCTTCGGCTTCTCCGAACTCCCGGACATCGTCTACACCGAGAACCTCGCGGACTCGGTGTACTACGACCGGCCGGAGGACGTCGTGGCGTATCTCGAAGTCCTGGACCGGATGTCCGTGCAGGCGGAACCGGTCGCCCGGACCAGGGACATCCTGGGCGAACTGCGTAAGGAGTTGTGATCATGGGATTCACCGCGGCCGACGGCCCCGTCCACAACGGCGTGCCGGCCGGCGACCTGGGCACCGAGGGCTGGCACAAGCCCTGGAGCGGCACCAACGGCGGCTCCTGCGTCGAGGCCAAGCGCCTGCCCGACGGCCGCGTCGCCCTCCGCCAGTCCACGGACCCCGAGGGGCCCGCGCTGGTCTACGGCCGGGACGAGATGATCGCCTTCCTGGAGGGCGCCAAGGCCGGTCTGGCGGACTTCCTGGTCGACTGAAGTCCGCGCCCGCTCGCCGGCATCATCACGAACTCACACCTTTTACAAGGGCGTTGACGCTACGTTGGAGGCCGGACGAGGGACGTACGGCAGGAGACCCCCCATGGCGGACGGCGAGCACACCCCGGACCAGGACACCCTGTTCAAGATCGACGCCACGGTGCCGCACTCGGCCCGCATCTGGAACTACTGGATGGGCGGCAAGGACAACTACGAGGTCGACCGGATCGCGGGCGACGCCTACCGCGAGCACGCGCCCACCATCGCGACGATGGCCCGCGCCTCCCGCCAGTACCTGATCCGCGCCGTGACGTACGTGGCCGGCGACCTCGGCATCCGGCAGTTCCTCGACATCGGCACCGGACTGCCGACCTACGACAACACCCACCAGGTCGCCCAGCGCGTCGCCCCCGAGTCGCGCATCGTCTACGTCGACAACGACCCGCTGGTGCTCCGCCACGCCCAGGCCCTGCTCACCAGCACCCCGGAGGGGCTGACCGAGTACATCGACGCGGACCTGCACGAACCGGAGAGGATCATCGAGAGGGCGGCGAAGATCCTCGACTTCGAGCAGCCGGTGGCCCTGATGCTGATGGGCATCCTCGGCCACGTCCAGGACTACGAGGAGGCGAAGTCCATCGTCCGCCGCCTCCAGGCGGTCCTGCCCTCCGGCAGCTGCTTCGTGCACTACGACAGCACCGACACCGACCAGGCGCTCAAGGAGGCCCAGCAGGGCTACGACGACACCGGCGCCGTCCCGTACGTGCTGCGCGGCCCGGAGCAGCTCGCCGCCTACTACGAGGGTCTGGAGCTGCTCGAGCCCGGCATCGTCTCCTGCCCGCTGTGGCGTCCCGAGCCCGGCGCCACGCCCGAGCCCACGGACATCCACGGCGGCGTGGCCCGCAAGCCCTGACGCCCCGCCGCCGGCCGCCGGGGTCTACGGCGCCGTCCGCAGGAAGTCCGCCAGCCCCTCCAGGAGCCGGTCGACGTCCTCCTCGTCCGTGTAGGGCGCCAGTCCGACGCGCAGCCCGCCGGTGTCGCCGAGGCCGAGCCGGCGGGAGGCCTCCAGGGCGTAGAACGCGCCCGAGGGTGCCGCGACCGCCCGCTCGGCGAGGTGGCGGTGGGCGTCGACGGTGCTGCGGCCCTCGATGGTCAGCAGCAGGGTCGGGGTGCGCTCGGCGGCGCGCGAGTGCACGGTGATCCCCGGGAGGCGGGCCAGTTCCTCCTCGACACGGCGGCGCAGGGCGTCCTCGTGGTGTTCGAGCGAGCCGAGGGAGGCGACGAGCCGTTCCCGGCGGCTGCCGCGCGCCCGCGGGTCCATCCCGGCGAGGAAGTCCACGGCGGCCCGGGTGCCGGCCAGCAGCTCGTAGGGCAGGGTACCGAGCTCGAACCGCTCGGGGACCGTGTCGGGCGAGGGCAGCAGCTTGTCCGGGCGCAGGGTGGCGAGGAGGTCCGGGCGGCTCGCCACGACGCCGAGGTGGGGGCCGAGGAACTTGTACGGGGAGCAGGTGAAGAAGTCCGCGCCCAGGCCCGCGAGGTCGACCGCGGCGTGGGCGGTGTGGTGCACGCCGTCGACGTACAGCAGGGCGCCGCGCTCGTGGGCCAGGGCGGCGATCGCGGGTACGTCCGGGCGGGTGCCGATCAGGTTGGAGGCGGCGGTGACCGCCACCAGCCGGGTGCGGTCGGACAGCTGGGCCTCGATGTGCTCCGGGGTGAGCTCGCCGGTCGCCGGGTCGAAGTCGGCCCAACGGACGACCGCTCCCACGGCTTCGGCGGCCCGGACCCAGGGCCGGATGTTGGCGTCGTGGTCGAGCCGGGTCACGACCACCTCGTCGCCCGGCGACCACGTCCTGGCCAGCGCGCGGGAGAAGTCGTACGTCAGCTGGGTCGCGCTGCGGCCGAAGACGATCCCGGACGGCTCGGCGCCCAGCAGGTCCGCCATGGCCTCGCGGGCGGCGCCGACGCAGGCCTCGGCGTTGCGCTCGCCCAGGGTGACGGTCCCCCGGTTGGACAGCGGACCGGCCAGCGCCTCGGCGACGGCGTCGATGACGGGCTGCGGCGTCTGGCTTCCGCCGGGCCCGTCGAACTGGGCCCAGCCGGACTTCAGCGCGGGAAACTGCGCGCGCACACCGACGATGTCATGAGCCATGGAACACCCCTTGCCTACCCTTTCGGACACCGCGGCGGGAGCTGCCGCCCCATGATCCAACGCCCGGCGCCTCCGTGGGTCAATACGCCCGGGGCCCGCGTTCCGCCAGGGCCGCCTGCCAGGCGGGGGGCTCTGTCCGCGGTTCCGGGTCCGCGCGGCGGCCGCCGCGGGCGAAGAAGTCGGCGAGCGGGAGGATCGCGGCGCCGACGGTGACCGCGTCCGGGCCGAGCCGGCCCAGGTCGATGGTCACCTGCTCGGCGGGGTGGCGCAGGGCGTAGGAGGTGGCGTGGCGGCGTACGGCGGGCAGGAAGCGGGAGCCGAGCTGGAGGCCGGCCCAGCCGCCGATGAGGATGCGCTCGGGCTGGAAGAGGTTGATCAGGTCGGACAGGCCGGCGCCCAGGTACTCGGCGGTCTCCTCCAGGACGGCGAGCGCGACCGGGTCGGCGTCGGTGCCCTCGGGCGGGTGGGCGGCGGCCAGCATCGCGGTCAGCGCGGTCTCCTCGTCGGTGCCCTCCGGCGGGCACCCGCCCTCCTCGCGCCAGCGGGCCAGCAGCGACTCCGCGCCGGCGTACGCCTCCAGGCAGCCGAGGGCACCGCAGCGGCAGCGGCGCCCCCGCACCCGTACCGTGAGGTGTCCCCACTCGACGGCCCGGCCCTGCTCCACCTCGGGGGTGACCAGACAGGCGCCGACGCCGGAGCCGAAGAGCACCACGATCGCGTTGCCGGCGCCGCGCCCGGCGCCGAACCACATCTCGGCCTGGCCCAGTGTCCTGGCGCCGTTGTCGATGAAGTACGGGACGCCGTCCGGAAGCCGGGAGCCCGCGCGGAGCAGGGACTCCAGGGGCACCGCGTCCCAGCCGATGGTCTGGCCGTGCACCACGGCGCCCCGGTCGGGGGTGTGCTCGACGATGCCGGGCACGCCGATCCCGACGCCGAGCAGCCGCTCCGGGGCCGGGCCGGCCGCGGTCAGCACCTCGGCGATCCCGTCCCGGACGTGCTCGGTGATCACGTCGACGTCGTAGCCCTGCGCCGCCAGCGGGCGCTCGGTGCGGGCCAGTTCGGTGAGGGTGAGGTCGAACAGCTCGACGCGCACCCGGGTCTCGCCGACGTCCACACCGATCATGTGGCCGCTGCCGGGTGCGACACGCAGCAGGGTGCGCGGCCGGCCGCCGTCGGAGTCGACGCTGCCGGCCTCCTCGACGAGGCCGTCGGCGATCAGGTCGGCGACGACGTTGCTGACCGAGCCGGAGCTCAGGCCGGTGGCCGGGCCGAGCTCGAAGCGGCTGAGGGGGCCGTCGAAGTAGAGCCGTTGCAGCACGGCCGTACGGTTGCCCCGCCTGAGATCGCGTACCGTGCGTCCGTTCCGCCCCGCCATGCGGCTCCCTCCCGTACCGTGCCCGAGCTGCAACATACCGCCGCGCGCCGCCCGGTGCGACTTCTCCGGGCCCTTAGCGCAGGGGATGAATTAAGGAGTGAGGGAACGGGCGCCGTCAGGTCGGCGCCCGTCCTCGAAAAATATCGTTGGACCCCCTCCGGAGATCCTGCATAGCCTAGGCGCAAAACTAATGCCCTTAGGCAATCGACCGCACCGCCCTCCGGAGGTTCCCGTGAGAAAACTGACCGAGCAGGACATACGCAACTCGTTCGTCAACTGCACCAAGGGCGAGGCCAAGCGCCTGTCCGTCCCCCGGGACCTCGACGAGCGCCCCTGGGACGACCTGGATTTCCTGGGCTGGCGCGATCCGGGGGCGCCCGACCGCAGTTATCTGGTCACCGAGCGGGAGGGCCGCCTCACGGGTGTCGCCCTGCGCTTTCCCCCCTCGCAGCGCGGCTTCCTGCACCGCAGCCTGTGCTCACTGTGTCTGACCACCCACCCCGGCGGCGGGGTCTCGCTGATGACCGCCCGGAAGGCGGGCGCGGCGGGCCGCGAGGGAAACTCGGTCGGCGTGTACATGTGCACGGACCTCGCCTGCTCGCTCTATGTGCGCGGCAAGAAGGTCCCCGAGTCCGGACTCCGCTTCGAGGAGAGCCTCACCCTGGAGGAGCAGATCACCCGTACGACGGGCAACCTGGCGGCCTTCCTGGACAAGCTGTACACCTGACCCCGAGCGCGTCACCACGCGCATGCTCACGCGCGTGACCACGTTCGACCCGTCGGCGAACGGGGAACAGCGCAAGGAATGCGAGATGTACGTGAGTGGCCGTCGTCCCTCGTGCGGACGGTGAAGCGGCACCGGGACCCCGTGGTCGTCCAGGCGCTGCGGTCGACGGTCGCGGCGACGATCGCCTACGTGATCGCGAAGTTGCTGAGTCCGGAGCCGGCACCGCTGACCGCCCCCCTGACGGCCCTGCTCGTCGTCCAGGTCACCCTCTTCGCGACGCTGAAGATGAGCGTCCGCCGGGTGAACGCCGTGGTCGCCGGCGTGCTCGTCGCCATCGCCTTCTCCCTGCTGGTGGGGCTCACCTGGTGGAGCCTGGCCCTGGTGATCCTGGCCGGGCTGGGCGTCGGGCACCTGGTGCGGGTGGACGAGTTCGTGGTCGAGGTGGCGATCAGCGCCATGCTGGTCCTCGGCGTCACCACCGTCGGCAGCACGGCCTGGGCACGGGTCGTGGAGACGCTGATCGGCGCGGCGGTCGGCCTGTTCTGCAATCTGCTGCTCGCTCCCCCGGTGTGGACCGAACAGGCGGGCCAGTCGATCGAGGGGCTGGCACGCCGGATGCGGCAGTTGATGCTGCACATGGGCGAGGAGGCGGCCGGCGGCGTCCCGGTGGAGCAGGCGGCCGCCCGGCTGCACGAGGCACGCCGCCTGGACCACGACATCGCCGACGTGGACGCGGCGCTGCGGCAGGCCGAGGACAGTCTCAGGCTCAATCCGCGGGTGCGCGAGGGGCTGCTGAGCCGGGTGGTGCTGCGCACCGGGCTGGACACACTGGAGATCTGCACGGTGGTGCTGCGGGTGCTCGCGCGCTCCTTCACCGATCTGACCAAGCAGCGGGAGCCCGAGCCGCTGTTCTCACCGCAGGTGGGCCCACTGGTGCAGCAGCTGCTGTGCGAGATCGCCGACGCGGTGGTCAGCTACGCGGTGCTGGTCACCACGGACGTCAGCGAGAGCGCGGAGTCGGCCGAGGACCGGTTCGCCACCGAGCTGCGGCAGGCCGCGGCCACCCGGGACA
>NZ_JUJA01000164.1:94765-96240 GCF_001906585.1 Streptomyces kebangsaanensis
GAGCCAGTGGCAGCTGCGCGGCGCGGTGCTGACCGAGGTCAACCGCATCATCGACGAGATGGACATCGAGCACCGCTCGCACCGCCTCCTGGAGGAACTGGACCGGCACACCCGGGAGCAGCGGGAACGCCGCCCCCGCCTGACCCGCCTCGCGGACCGGCTGGGGACGCCGACGAGGCTGCGGCGCGGCCGCGAGGACGCGGCGCGCCGTTCTTCATGAGGGACCGTGCGTGCGGTGCGCCGCGTCCGGCGGGTGAGCCGTACGCCTCACCCGTCGCCGTCCGTGCGCTGCCGCTGCAGGAGACGCGGGCGGGAGGCGGCGCTCGCCCGGGAGAGCAGGACGTGCATGCGTTCGGTGAGCTGGGTGATGTCGTCGGCGGGGGCGTGGAACGGCAGCCGTACGTCGCCGTGGGTACGGGCGCGCTCGATGCGCAGGGTCAGCCCGTGCCGGTCGACGGCGAGCGGCCGCACGCGCACCGCGCCGTGCAGGCTGTCGGGTCCCACCAGCCGGGTGAGCCGCTCCACCGCCTCGGGGTGGGCGTCGGCGAGATGGGTGAGCAGATGGGCCTCGGCCGCGGCCAGCGGGTCGGGCACGGCCGCGGCGAACTCGTCGGTGCCGATCAGCAGTGTGCCGGACTGCTGCCGCAGCACGACCCGCGTGGGCCGGAACACCAGGTGCTCCGGCTCGGCGACGAACCGGCCGGCGAGCCACAGCCGGGCGCGGATCCGGTGGCGTACGGGGACGGGCGCGACGTCGGCGCATTCCAGGACGGCGGACGGCTCGCCGCGCGGCGCGCAGACGGCGGCCGTGCGCAGTGCGCTGTCCTCGGGCACGTGCAGGAGCACCCGGCCGTCCTCGGTCACGGTGTGCGCACCGACGTACTCCTCCCGTCCGCCCTCCGCGGTCACCGCGCAGGACCACGCGGCGGCGAGCACGGACCGTGCCCGCCGGGCCGCTCCGGGCACCGCCGTCCAGGTCTGGCCATCACCCATCCCGAAACCTCCTCCTTAGGTAAGACTTGCCTAACTTATCGGAGATGAGGGCGCGCGCCGACCGAGGCGGGGATCCCGGCGGAAAATGAGCAAGCGCCGCTCAGGGCGTGCGCACGCCCAGCAGTGCGCGTGCGCACAGGTCGCGCGCCTGGGTGCGCGTCAAGTCCGGGCGGCGCAGCCACTCCAGGCAGACGGCGGTGGTGAAGGCCGGCCGCGGACGGCCGGCCGGAGGTCGGGGCGGTGCCCGGTCAGCGGGCCGAACTCGGGGTCCGCGGCGAGCGCGACCAGGATCTGGCGCTCCTGCGCGGCCAGGACCCGTTGGCAGACGCGGCGCACGGCCTGGTCGCCCGCTGCGCCGGCCTTCGCCGCGAGGCTCGCGAGGACGCCGCGCCGGCCGGGAAGCGTCCATCCCGGACCGGTTCGAGGCACAGGCGGTACGCGCCCGCCCCCGCACGTCTTCAAACCGTTCGGCACCGGTGCCC
>NZ_JUJA01000164.1:96253-99219 GCF_001906585.1 Streptomyces kebangsaanensis
GCCTGCATCGGCCGCCGGTCCGCCCTGCACGGGGCGACGCTGGTCCTCGGCCTGCCGCTGCGCCGCCACGACCCGCACGCCAACCCCGGCCACCGGCTGAAGGTGACCGAGCCGCTGACGCTCATGCCTCAAGTCCTGCGGCTGCGCCCGGCCCCGGACCCGGACCCGACGGAACAGGGGCGCGTGTCAGCCCCGCGCTGTCCAGTGCGCGGGGCGGGAGACCGACCCGGGCAGCCGGGTGCCGGCACTCCCCCGGGCCGCGTCGAGCTGCGGCTGGGTCAGGAAGAACGCACCGGTCAGATCGGCGTCCGTGAGGTCGGCGTCCCGCAGGTCGGCGCCGATCAGATCCGCCTGGCGCAGATCGGCGCCGGTGAGGTCGGCCGCGATCAGGCAGGCGCCGCGCAGACTGGTCCCCCGCAGATCGGCTCCCCTCAGCCGGGCCCCGATCAGGTCCGCACCCCGCCGGTCCTTCTTCCTGCCCTTGGCGCCCCGCACCCCGGCCCGCGCCAGCTCACTGCTGCGCAGCAGGAGCACATTGACCTCCTGCCGGTGCGCCCCGACGTCCAGAGCGGCCAGTTCCCCGGGCGGCAGCAGGGTGAGCCGCTCGGTGTGCTCCAGGGCACGGCGCAGCTCCGCGTGCACCGGCCGCGCGGCGCCCAACGCGAGCGCCTCGGTCAGGTACCACAGCAGCTCGTGCAGCTGCCGCACGACCGGAAACACCTCGGACATCCGCCGGGCGTCGTCCTCGGACCCCGTACGCCGGTCCCGCCCGCCGAAGGTGACCTGCGAGACCTTCTGCCCGGCCCCGAAGCAGTCGTAGACCGTGCACCCGCTGAATCCTTTCTCCCTGAGCCGCGCGTGAATCCCGCACCGATGGTCCCCCCGAAGGTTCGGACAGGGCTTTCCGGCGGGCTTGTCGAGCGCGAAGTCCGCGGAGACGGCGAAGGGCAGGGCGACGCAGCACAGCCCGAAGCACCGCGCACAGTCCCCGCGCAGCTCGGGCCGAGCAGGCCGGTCGGCAGTCTGATCTGACATGGCGTCCAGCCTACTGACGTGCGGGAAGGGCCCGGACGGCGGTCAGGACGCCGATGCCTCCGGGTCCAGGCGCTCCAGGCGGGCGGGATCGGCCAGGATGTACATGTGGGTGATCCGGCCGTCGGTGACGGTGACGCCCATGACCGACAGCGGCCGCCCCTCGGAGGCACTGGCCACACCGATCGTGCCGTTGAGCAGGACGAGGCGGGCGGTCTCGGCGTACCGTGCGAAGGTGATGGCCCCGGCAGCCACCGTCCCGGCCCCGTGGACCACCTTCGAGGCGGCCGCGCCGCGGACCAGCGCGCCGGAGTCGACGCGGAGGACCACATCGGGATGGAGGACGGCGACCAGGGCCTCGAAGTCGCCGGCGCGTGAGGCGGCGAGGAAGGCGTCGAGGACCTTCTTCTGGCGTCCGAGGTCGGCTTCGAAGGGCGGGGTGGCGCCCCGCACCCGGCGGCGGGCGCGGCTGGTGAGCTGCCGGGTCGCCGCGGTGCCGCGCTCCACGATCGGCGCGATGTCGTCGAAGGGCACCGCGAACAGGTCGTGCAGCACGAACGCCAGCCGCTCGTCCGGCTGGAGGGTCTCCAGTACGACGAGCAGGGCGAGCTCGACCGAGTCGGCCTGGAGCGCCTCCTGCTCGGGGTCGGTCCACGGCAGGGGCCGGATCACCGGGTCGGGGACGAAGGTGTCGTCCATGGGCTCCTCGCGGCGCGCGGTGCGGGCGCGGAGCAGGTCGAGGCAGACCCGGCCGGTCACGGTGGTGAGCCAGGCGCCCAGGTTCCCGATGGCGTCCGCGTCCGCGCGGGTGAGCTTCAGCCAGGTCTCCTGGACGGCGTCCTCGGCCTCGGACAGCGAGCCGAGCATGCGGTAGGCCACCGCCCGCAGCTGCCCGCGGTGCTCCTCGAAGCGCCGTGCCAGGACGTCCTCGTCACCCGTGCCGGCCATGTCCGTTCCCCGCCCCCTCCCGGTTCACCGTCTCACCGTCCGCCGTCCGTCGTCCACCGTCCGTCGCGATCACCTTGGGCCCCCGCGTGCCTCACCGGCCGAACAATTCGAACGCCACCGCCGGTTTCCCGCCGAACCGTTCGCCCACCGCCTCGGCGGTCGAGGTCAGGAAGTCGCGGGCGTACGATTCGGGGTCCCCGTCGGTCAGCGCCTCGATGTAGGTGCGGTGTTCCAGGAGCGAGCGCACCGCGCGGTCCAGGCCCGGGCCGGCGTCCACGGCGTGGGTGGGCGTGGCGGAGCCGGCCACGGCGACCCAGCGGACGCCGTTCCAGGGCTCGAGGCCCTGTTCGGTCAGCTCCGGGAAGATCCAGCGGTTGCCGGCGTCCGCCGCCGCGTCCAGGGTGGCGCGGCCGACGGCCACGTGGTCCGGGGTGTTCCAGAGGGCGCCGTCCCAGGTGTCGCGGTGGTTGAGCGTGATCACGAGTTCGGGGCGGTGGCGGCGTATCGCGGCGGCGATGTCGCGGCGCAGGGCGGTGCCGTACTCGATCACGCCGTCCCGGTGGTCGAGGAACTCCACCTCGGACACGCCGACGACGGCCGCGCTCGCCCGCTGCTCCCGTTCCCGCAGCGGGCCGCACTTCTCCGGTTCCAGCGTGTCGATGCCCGCCTCGCCGCGGGTGGCGAGGACGTACGCGACCTCGCGGCCGGCGTCGGTCCAGGCAGCGATCGCCGCCGCGCATCCGTACTCCAGGTCGTCCGGGTGCGCCACCACGGCGAGGGCGCGCCGCCAGTCGTCGGGCATGAGCTGCAGGGGGCTGGTCCTGGACTGCGTCATGCGCGGAAGACTAGCGCCCCGGCAGGCAACGTTCGCCCCGCCGCGACGCCCGGCACGCTCCCCCAAGCTCTTCGAGCAGGGGGACCCCGGAGCACGCACCGGACGCCGCTCCTTGACGGGCAGACGTTGCCTGCCGGGGCACTGGCCGGCC
>NZ_JUJA01000164.1:99263-105494 GCF_001906585.1 Streptomyces kebangsaanensis
GCCGGTCCAGGACGCGGGGGCCGCCGGCCCGGACGCCGTCGTGCTCGAACTCGTCGGTGACCCAGGTGCGCAGGCCGCGGATCGCGCGGGCGGTGTCGAGGGCGTGGGCGGTGTCGACGTACATGTCGTCGTGGTAGACGGCCGCGGCGACCGGGACCTCGTTGGCGGCGAGGCGGGCGGGGTCGTACAGGGGCTTCCAGTCGGTGCGGGAGGCGAGCAGGTCGGCGGTCTCGCGCAGGGGGCGCAGCGCCGGGTCGCAGTCGAACGTCCAGGGATGCACGGACTCGCCGGTGAACAGCACCGGACCGTCGCCCGCGAGCGCCTTGGCCGCGTCGAACTGCGGGAACTCGGCGCGGACCCGCTCGGCCGACCAGGCGGTGGGCCGGGCGTCCTGACCGTAGATCGCCTCGTGGACGAGGGCGTACAGCGGGTGGCCCGCGTACGACAGCAGGCCCTGGACCTGCTCCTGGAACGCGTCGGACAGCTCCGGCCCCCGCGGGGTGCGGACGAAGGCGTGTTCGAGGAGGAAGTGGAGGCGGTGGCTGCCGTCGCCGCTGCCGAGCATGAGGCCGAGGGACTGGAAGGCCTCGACGGTCAGGCGGTAGCCGTTCGGGAGCACCACGTCGTGGGTGAGGAGGTGGTCGGCGATGCGGCGGGCGCGGTCGACGTCCTGCGGATAGCGGGCGTAGTGGGCGGCGACCTTGCGCTCGATGCGCGGGTAGGCGGCCCGGTAGACGTCGTCGGCGTGCGCGTCCAGGGAGGGCAGTCCGCCGGTGATCAGGGCGGCTGCCAGGCCCTCGGGGTGCGCGGAGAGGTAGTGCACCGTGCAGAAGCCGCCGAAGCTCTGGCCGAGGACGGTCCAGGGGGCGCCGCCGGTCACCTCGGGGCGGATCGCCTCGCAGTCGCGGACGATCGAGTCGGCGCGGAAACGGGTGAGGTGGTCGGCCTGCTCGGCCGGGCCGCCGCGCAGCGGGAGGGTCTGGCGGTTGACGGGCGTGGAGTGGCCGGTGCCGCGCTGGTCGAGGAGCAGGACGCGGTAGTCCTGCAGGGCCCGGCCGAGCCAGGCCTGCTTGCTGACGAAACGGTTCGCCCCGAAGCCGGGGCCGCCCTGGAGGTAGACCAGCCAGGGCAGGTCCTTGCCTGCCCTGTCGCTCGCGACGACCTCACGGGCGTAGAGCTCGATCGTCTCCCCGGCCGGGTCGTCGTGGTCGAGCGGCACGGTGAAGGCGCGGTCGGTGAGGACGACGCCGGGCTGGCGGTAGCTGACGGTCAACGGTTCTCCCGGGACGGAGGGTTTACGGCCGTGTCCCAGTCCAGCACATGTTCGTCCGCCCTCCGCATCACGGGATCATGAAAATTGCCGCACCCGTGTCAGCGCGCGGGCAGGCTGGAGCCGCGTACCACCAGCTCCGGCTGGAGCACCACCCGCCGGTGTTCGTGCGCCGTCGGCGCCCCCTGTGCACCGGTCTCCTCCAGCAGCAGCTCCGCCGCCAGGGCGCCCATGGTGACCGCGGGCTGGCGGACGGAGGTGAGCGGGACGGCCGCGGCGGCGGCGAACTCGATGTCGTCGTAGCCGACGATGGCGAGGTCGTCGGGCACGTTGACCCCGGCCGCGTACATCGCCTGCAGCACGCCGAGGGCGAGCAGGTCGTTGGCGCAGAACACGGCCGTGGGCCGGTCGGCGTCGGGCAGGCCCAGCAGACGGGCGCCGGCGTCGCGGCCGGCGGCCACGTCGAGGCGCTCGGTGGGCAGCTCGCGCAGCGCGTCGGGGCCGAGTCCGGCCTCGGCGAGCGCGTCGAGGGCGCCGGTACGGCGGTCGCGCACCTGGTTGAGGCCGGGCGGGCCGCTGACGTACGCGAGGGAGCGGTGCCCGGCGTCCACCAGGTGCCGTACCGCCAGCGCACCGCCCGCCACGTCGTCCACGGAGACGGAGCACTCTGTGGTGCCCTCGGCGACCCGGTCGACCAGCACGAAGGGAATGCCGTGGCGGCGGAAGGCCGCGATGTTGCGGCCGGTGGCGTCGGCCGGGGTGAGCAGGACGCCGCGCACCCGCTGCTCGGCGAAGAGCGACAGGTACTCGGCCTCCTCACCGGGGCTCTGCGCGCTGTTGCAGACCATCACGCCGAGCCCGGCCGCGCGGGCCGCCCGCTCGGCGCCGCGGGCGACGTCCACGAAGAACGGGTTGCCCATGTCGAGGACGAGCAGCCCCATGATCCGGCTGCGGCCCGCGCGCAGCTGGCGCGCGGACTCGCTGCGGACGTAGCCGAGCCGGTCGATCACGGACTGCACCCGGGCCCGGGTCTCGGTGGCGACGGTCTCCGGACGGTTGATCACGTTCGAGACCGTGCCCACGGAGACGCCGGCGGCGCGGGCGACATCCTTGATACCCACCGATGGGGCCATCGGGCGGAGACCTCCAGGGATACGAGGGGCGGCGGGAAGACCTTCACATTACCGTCACCGCACCGCGCTTCCGAGCGGGTCGGGGCGCGGGTCGGGCGAGGTGGAAGACCTCGGTGAGGGGCTTCATCGCCTCGTCCGGGCGTGCGCCGTCCAGGGACTCGAAGAACGGCGCCGTCTCGGCCTGCCGGCGGGCGTTGACCTCGGTGGCCTCCATGCCGGCCCTGGCGGCCTCGAAGTCCTCCGTCTCCAGGTAGCCGACGAGCAGGCCGTCGTCGCGCAGGAAGAGCGAGTAGTTGTGCCGGCCGGTGGCCGTCAGCGCCGCGCGCATCTCGGGCCACACGGCGGCGTGGCGTTCGCGGTACTCGGCGATCCGGTCCTCGCGGACCTTGAGGAGGAAACAGACGCGCTGCATGAAGTACCGCCCGGGGATCAGAAGTCGAACCGGTCGATGTTCTCGGCGTCGAAGACCGTCGGCCTGCCGAGGTTGATCACGCCGTCCTTGCCGATGGTGTAGGAGCCCATGTCGCCGGCCGTGAAGGTCTCGCCCTCCCTGCCGGTGATCTGCCCGGAGGACAGGGCGACCGCGGTACGCGCGGCGAGCTCGCCGAGCTTGGCCGGGTCCCACAGCTCGAAGGCGTCGACGGTGCCGTTCTTGACGTACTTGCGCATGTCGTCGGGGGTGCCGAGGCCGGTCAGCTTGACCTTGCCCTTGTACTTGGAGCCGGACAGGTACTGGGCGGCGGCCTTGATGCCGACGGTGGTCGGGGAGATGATCCCCTTCAGGTTCGGGTACTCCTGCAGCAGGCCCTGGGTCTGCTGGAAGGACTGCTGGGCGTCGTCGTTGCCGTAGGCGATCCTGACCAGCTTGACGTCCTTGTACTTGGGGTCCTTCAGCTCCTCCTTCATGTAGCCGATCCAGGTGTTCTGGTTGGTCGCGGTCTGCGCGGCGGACAGGATCGCGATCTCGCCCTTGTAGCCGATCTGCTCGGCCAGCAGCTGGACTTCGGTGCGGCCGAGGTCCTCGGCGGAGGCCTGGGAGACGAAGGCGTGGCGGCAGTCGGGCTTGGTGTCGGAGTCGTAGGTGACGACCTTGATGCCGCTGCTCATGGCCTGCTTCAGCGCGGTGCACAGGGCGCCCGGGTCCTGCGCGGACACGGCCATCGCGTCGACCTGCTGCTGGGTGAGGGTGTTGACGTAGGAGACCTGGCCGGCGGTGTCGGTGGCGCTGGAGGGGCCGACCTCCTTATAGCTGGAGCCCAGCTCCTTGACGGCCTTCTCTCCGCCCTTGTCGGCGGTGGTGAAGTACGGGTTGTTGACCTGCTTGGGCAGGAAGCCGACGGTCAGTCCCTTCTTGGTCTCGGCGTTCGGGTCGGCCTTGCCGGCCGGGGAGGCGGCCCTGCCGCTGTCCTTGTTCACGTCGTCCTTGGTGGTGCCGCCGCAGGCGGTGGCGGCCAGGGCGAGCGAGGTGACGGCGGCGAGGGCCGCGCAGGTACGGCGGATCGAAGCTCTGCGCATGGGGGTTCCTTACGAGGGAGAGCGGACGGGGTCAGGGAGTTGCGGTGGGCGCCTCGGAGGCGTGCGGCGCGGGCGCCGATGCCGCCCGGCGTCCGGCCCTGGCGGCGGAGATCTGGCGTGCGACCCGTGGGCCGAGCACGGAGACGACGAGCAGGACGCCGGTGACGACGATCTGCGACTGGGCGGAGACGTTCAGCAGGCTCATCACGTTCTGCAGCGCGCCCAGCAGGAAGACGCCGGCGATCGCGCCGCCGAGCGTGCCCTTGCCTCCGTCGAAGTCGATGCCGCCGAGCAACACGGCGGCGACCACGGCGAGTTCGAGCCCGGTGGCGTTGTCGTAGCGGGCGCTGGCGTAGTGCAGGGCCCAGAAGACGCCGGTCAGGGCGGACATGAAACCGGTGGCGACGAACAGGATCAGCTTGTTGCGCCTGACCCGGATGCCGGCGAACCGCGCGGCCTCCTCACTGGCACCGATCGCGAACAGCGACCGCCCGAACGGGGTGGCGTGCAACGTGACCACGGCGATCGCCAGCAGCACGAGGAAGGGCAGGAAGGCCTGGGGCAGGAAGGTGTCGCCGACGCGTCCGGCCGCGAACTCCAGGTACGGGACGGGGAAGTCGGTCACCGCGTCGGAGCCGAGCACGATCTGCGCGATGCCCCGGTAGGCGGCGAGGGTGCCGATGGTCACCGCGAGGGAGGGCAGCCCGAGCCGGGTCACCAGCAGGCCGTTGACCAGGCCGCACACCGCGCCGAGCAGCAGGCACAGCGGGACGATCGTCTCGATCGCCATGCCCTGGTTCCACAGGGCGCCCATCACCGCGCCGGACAGACCGGCGGTGGAGGCGACCGACAGGTCGATCTCTCCGGAGACCACCAGCAGGGTCATCGGCAGGGCGATCAGCGCGATCGGCAGGGTGTTGCCGATCAGGAACGACAGGTTGAGGGCGTTGCCGAAGCCGTCGACGAAGCCGAAGGAGAACAGCAGGACCACGACGAGCAGGGCGCCGACGACCGTGTCCCAGCGGACGGCTCGCGTCAGGGAGGTCGCGGAGAAGTCAGCCATGGCGGGCGTTCCTCTTCTTCAGGGCCGAGGCCACGCGCAGCGCGACGACCCGGTCGACCGCGATGGCGAGCAGGAGCAGGATGCCGTTGATCGCCAGCACCCAGACGGAGCTGACGCCGAGGGCGGGCAGCACACTGTTGACGGAGGTCAGCAGCAGGGCGCCGAGGGCCGCGCCGTAGACGCTGCCGGAGCCGCCGGTGAAGACCACGCCGCCGACCACGACCGCGCTGACGACGGTGAGTTCGTAGCCGCTGCCGGTGCCGGAGTCGACGTTGCCGAACCGGGCCAGGTACAGGGCGCCGGCGAGCCCGGCGAGGCCGCCGCAGAAGGTGTAGGCGGCCAGGATCCGCTTGCGCACCGGGATGCCGGCGAGCCGGGCGGCCTCCGGGTTGGAGCCGAGCGCGTACAGCTCGCGGCCGCTGCCGTAGTGCTTGAGGTAGTACGCCGTCGCGACCAGGACGGCGAGGGCGATCAGCGCCAGGTACGGCACCGCCGAGATCCCGCCGGAGCCGAAGTCGACGAAACCGCCGGGCAGGTCGGCCGCGGTGATCTGGCGGGAGCCCACCCAGATGGAGTCGATGCCGCGGATGATGTAGAGCGTGCCGAGGGTGACGACGAGCGCGGGCACCTGGCCGAGGCTGACGAGGAGTCCGTTCAGCAGGCCGAAGCCGACACCGAGGAGCACCGCGAGGGCCACGGCCACCAGGGGGTTGCCGCCGCCGTGCAGATGGGTGCCGGCGGCGAAGGCGCTGATGCCGAGGATGGAGCCGACCGACAGGTCGACGTTGCGGGTGATGACGACCAGGGACTGGCCGGTGGCGACCAGCACCAGGATGGTCGCGTTCAGCAGCAGGTCCTTGATGCCCTGCTCGGACAGGAACTCGCTGTTGCCGACCTGGGTGAGGGCGATCATCGCCAGGAAGACGACCAGGATGGCGAGTTCGCGCATCTTGAACACGCGGTCGACCAGCCGGGTGCCGCTGGACCTGGGCACCTCGGTGGCGGAGGCGGGGTTGGGGGCGGTCACGGTCACGCGGCCCTCCCCGTGGCTGCGGCCATCACGGTTTCCTCGGTGGCGTCGGAGCGGGGGATCTCGGCGGTGAGCCGGCCCTCGTGCATGACGAGCACACGGTCGGCCATGCCGAGGATCTCGGGCAGGTCGGAGGAGATCATCAGGACGGCGACCCCGTCGGCGGCCAGTTCGCCGAGCAGCCGGTGCACCTCGGCCTTGGTGCCGACGTCGATGCCGC
>NZ_JUJA01000164.1:105525-111464 GCF_001906585.1 Streptomyces kebangsaanensis
GAGCCACTTGGCCAGGACGACCTTCTGCTGGTTGCCGCCGGAGAGCGTGGAGACGGCGTCGGCGATCCGGGCGTACTTGACCTGGAGCCTGACCGCCCAGTCGAGGGAGCGGCTGCGTTCGGCGCCGCGGTCCATGAGGCCTGCCTTCACGGTTCTGCGGAGGCCCGTCAGGCCGATGTTGCGCTCGATGGACATGTCCATCACCAGGCCTTGGGCGCGCCGGTCCTCGGGGACGAGGGCGATCCCGGCGGCCATCGCGGTGGACGGGGCGCCGTTGGTGAGCCGGCGCCCGTCGACCTCGACCTCGCCGGCGTCCCAGCGGTCGATGCCGAAGACGGCGCGGGCGACCTCCGTGCGCCCGGCGCCGACCAGTCCGGCCAGACCCACGATCTCGCCCTGCCGCACCTCGAAGGAGACGTCGGTGAAGACGCCCTCGCGGGTCAGCCGGCGCACGCTGAGCGCGACGTCGCCCGGTGCCACGTCCTGCTTGGGGTAGAGCTCGTCGAGGTCGCGGCCGACCATACGGCGCACGAGGTCGTCCTCGGTCATGCCCTCCAGGGGTTCACTGGCGATCCAGGCGCCGTCCCGCAGAGTGGTCACGCGCCCGCAGATCTCGAAGATCTCCTCCAGGCGGTGGGAGATGAACAGTACGGCGGCACCCTGGTCGCGCAGGGTGCGTACGACGGTGAAGAGGCGGGCGACCTCGCTGCCGGTCAGGGCGGCGGTCGGCTCGTCCATGATCAGGACACGGGCGTCGAAGGAGAGCGCCTTGGCGATCTCGACGATCTGCTGGTCGGCGATGGACAGTCCGCGTGCGGGGCGGTCGGGGTCGAGGTCGACACCGAGACGCCGCATCAGCGCAAGGGTGGCCTCGCGGGTGGCCTTGTGGTCGATACGGCCCAGGGTCCGCCGGGGCCGGCGGCCCATGAAGATGTTCTCGGCGATCGACAGGTCGGGGAAGAGCGTCGGCTCCTGGTAGATCACGGCGATACCGGCGTCGCGGGCGTCGCCGGGGCCGTGGAAGACGACGGGCTCGCCGTCGAGCAGCACCTGGCCGGCGTCCGGCCGGTGCACCCCGGCGAGGGTCTTGATCAGAGTCGACTTGCCCGCGCCGTTCTCCCCGGCGAGGGCGTGCACCTCTCCCGGGAACAACTCCAGGGACACGTTCCTGAGGGCACGCACCGCACCGAAGGACTTCGAGATGTCCCTGAGCGCCAGCACCGGGGCCGGACCCGCGTCGGACGGATGGGTCATGGAGGGCTCCTCGACGACGCCGACGGAGAGCCGCCCCGCGCCGTGAAAGGTTTCAACTTGGTTGCCGGGACGTTAGACATGGAGGCCAAGTCGCGTCAATGGGTGCGGAGTGAAAAGTTTCGAGATAAGGAGGTCACGGCGGGGTTACGGAGGACAGGTCACGCGAGAGGGGTTGACACCCTTGCTGGTGGCTCATAGCTTCCGGTCCTGAATCGATTCATATCCGCAGACTTTCAACCCGACGTCACAGGAGCCCTGCAGTGACCGAGCTCGCCGCGGTGAAGGCCGCGCTCAAGACCCAGGCCGTCGAGACGCCGTCATGGGCGTACGGGAACTCGGGGACCCGCTTCAAGGTGTTCGCGCAACTGGGCGTACCGCGCACCCCGCAGGAGAAGCTGGACGACGCGGCTCAGGTACACGCCGTCACCGGCGTCGCGCCGGCCGTCGCCCTGCACATTCCGTGGGACAAGGTCGACGACTACACGGCCCTCGCCCGGCACGCCGAGGACCGCGGCCTGAGGCTGGGCACGATCAACTCCAACACCTTCCAGGACGACGACTACAAGCTCGGCAGCATCTGCCATCCGGACGCGGCGGTACGGCGCAAGGCGGTCGACCACCTGCTGGAGTGCGTGGACATCATGGACGCGACCGGATCGCGGGATCTGAAGCTGTGGTTCGCCGACGGCACGAACTATCCGGGTCAGGACGACGTGCGCGCACGGCAGGACCGGCTCGCGGAGGGGCTGGCCGAGGTGTACGAGCGGCTCGGCGAGGGGCAGCGGATGCTGCTGGAGTACAAGTTCTTCGAGCCGGCCTTCTACACGACGGACGTGCCGGACTGGGGGACGGCGTACGCGCACTGCCTGAAGCTGGGGCCGAAGGCGCAGGTCGTGGTGGACACGGGGCATCATGCGCCGGGCACGAACATCGAGTTCATCGTGGCGACGCTGCTGCGGGAGGGGAAGCTCGGCGGGTTCGACTTCAACTCGCGCTTCTACGCGGACGACGACCTGATGGTGGGCGCGGCCGATCCGTTCCAGCTGTTCCGAATCATGTACGAGGTGGTGCGCGGGGGCGGGTTCACGTCCGAGGTCGCGTTCATGCTGGATCAGTGTCACAACATCGAGGCGAAGATTCCGGCGATCGTCCGGTCGGTGATGAATGTTCAGGAGGCGACGGCGAAGGCCCTGTTGGTTGATCGTGCGGCGTTGGCTGCGGCGCAGAGCTCTGGTGATGTGCTGGAGGCCAACGCCGTGTTGATGGACGCGTACAACACGGATGTGCGGCCGTTGCTTCGTGAGGTGCGGGGGGAGATGGGGTTGGACCCCGAGCCCATTGCCGCGTATGCCCGGTCCGGGTGGGCCGAGAAGATCGTTGCCGAGCGGGTTGATGGTCAACAGGCCGGGTGGGGGGCGTAGTTCCGGGAATCGTCTGCCGGGTACGCATCGCTGCGGAGTGCGGGCCGTATTGGGCTGATCGCGCCCACGACGGGGGTCCCCCTGCTCGTCAAGGGCTTGGGGGAGGAGCCGCACATCGATACAGCCCCGCGCCCCTTTCTTGTACTCCCCTCTCTTGAATGGAGCCCCCGTATGTCACTTCACCCTGAAGCCGAAGCCCTTCTGTCCCGGTCCCATCGGCTCGGCGCCGATTCCCGGAACACCAACTACGCCGGCGGAAACACCTCCGCCAAAGGCACCGACACCGACCCCGTCACCGGCGGTGACGTCGAGCTGATGTGGGTGAAGGGGTCCGGGGGCGACCTCGGGACGCTCACCGAGGCCGGGCTCGCCGTGCTGCGGCTGGACCGGTTGCGGGCGCTGAAGGACGTCTACCCGGGTGTCGAGCGCGAGGACGAGATGGTCGCCGCGTTCGACTACTGCCTGCACGGCAAGGGAGGGGCCGCGCCCTCCATCGACACCGCCATGCACGGGCTGGTCGACGCGCCGCACGTGGACCATCTGCACCCCGACTCCGGTATCGCGCTGGCCTGTGCCGCCGACGGGGAGAAGCTGACCGCCGAGTGCTTCGGGGACCGGGTGGTGTGGGTGCCGTGGCGGCGGCCCGGGTTCCAGCTGGGGCTGGACATCGCGGCGGTCCAGGAGGCCAACCCGCAGGCGATCGGGTGCGTCCTCGGCGGGCACGGGATCACCGCCTGGGGCGCCACCTCCGAGGAGTGCGAGCGCAACTCGCTGCACATCATCCGCACCGCCGAGGCCTTTCTCACCGAGCGCGGGAGGCCCGAGCCGTTCGGGGCGGTGATCGAGGGGTACGAGGCGCTGCCCGGGGGAGAGCGGCGGGAGCGGGCCGCGGCCCTGGCGCCGTACGTCCGCGCCCTCGCCTCGCGGGACAAGGCACAGGTCGGGCACTTCGACGACGCCGATGTCGTCCTCGACTTCCTCTCCCGTGCCGAACATCCGCGGCTCGCCGCGCTCGGTACCTCCTGCCCCGACCACTTCCTGCGGACCAAGGTCCGTCCGCTCGTGCTCGACCTGCCGCCGACGGCTCCGCTCCAGGAAACGGTCGACCGGCTGCAGGAGCTGCACGCCGAGTACCGCGAGGAGTACGCCGCCTACTACGAGAGGCACGCCCTGCCCGACTCCCCCGCGATGCGCGGCGCGGACCCGGCGATCGTACTGGTGCCCGGGGTCGGCATGTTCTCCTTCGGCAAGGACAAGCAGACCGCGCGGGTGGCCGGCGAGTTCTACGTCAACGCGATCAACGTGATGCGCGGGGCCGAGGCGGTCTCGACGTACGCGCCGATCGAGGAGTCGGAGAAGTTCCGCATCGAGTACTGGGCGCTGGAGGAGGCCAAGCTCCGGCGGATGCCGGAGCCCCGGCCGCTCGCCACGCGCGTCGCCCTGGTCACCGGTGCCGGCAGCGGGATCGGGAAGGCGATCGCGCACCGTCTGGTGGCCGAGGGCGCGTGCGTCGTCGTCGCCGACCTGAACGCGCGGAACGCCGCCGCCGTCGCCGAGGAGCTGGGCGGGCCCGACAAGGCGGTCGCCGTGACCGTGGACGTGACGGACGAGGAGCAGATCGCAGGCGCCTTCGAGGCGGCACTGCTCGCCTTCGGCGGGGTGGACCTCGTCGTCAACAACGCGGGCATCTCCCTCTCCAAGCCGCTGCTGGAGACCTCGGCAGAGGACTGGGACCTGCAGCACGCCGTCATGGCGCGCGGGTCGTTCCTGGTCTCGCGGGAGGCGGCGCGGGTGATGATCGCGCAGAGGCTGGGCGGCGACATCGTCTACATCGCCTCCAAGAACGCCGTCTTCGCCGGGCCCGACAACATCGCCTACTCGGCCACCAAGGCCGACCAGGCGCATCAAGTTCGGCTGCTGGCAGCGGAGTTGGGTGAGCACGGCATCCGGGTCAACGGGGTCAACCCGGACGGGGTCGTGCGCGGTTCCGGGATCTTCGCGGGCGGCTGGGGCGCGCAGCGGGCCGCCGTGTACGGGGTGCCGGAGGAGAAGCTCGGCGAGTTCTACGCCCAGCGGACCCTGTTGAAGCGGGAGGTGCTGCCCGAGCACGTCGCGAACGCCGTCTTCGCACTGACCGGCGGGGAGTTGACGCACACCACCGGGCTGCACGTCCCGGTCGACGCCGGCGTCGCGGCCGCCTTCCTGCGGTGAGCGCGGACGTGCGGGCGTACGCCGCGGTCGACCTCGGCGCGTCCAGCGGGCGGGTCATGGTCGGCCGGGTCGGCCCCGGCCTGCTGGAGCTGACCGAGGCGCACCGCTTCCCCAACCGGCCGGTGCGGCTTGCCGAGGGGCTGCGCTGGGACGTGCTCGCCCTGTACGCCGGGGTGCTGGACGGGCTGCGGGCGGCGGGGCAGGTGGACTCCGTCGGCATCGACGGCTGGGCCGTGGACTACGGCCTGCTGGACGCCGACGGCGCCCTGCTCGGCAACCCGGTGCACTACCGCGACGCGCGCACCGAGGGCGTGGCGGAGAAGGTGTGGGCGACCGTGCCGGCCGCCGAGCTGTACGCGGCGACCGGCATCCAGTACGCCCCCTTCAACACCCTGTACCAGCTGGCGGCAGCCCGCTCCACCGCCCAACTGGCGGCGGCCGAGCGCCTGTTGCTCGTGCCCGATCTGCTGACGTACTGGCTCACGGGCGAGCAGGGCACCGAGCTGACCAACGCCTCCACCACCCAGCTCGTCGACCCGCGCACACGTGACTGGTCGTACGGGGTCGCGGACCGCCTGGGCGTCGACCTGGGCCTGTTCGCACCGCTGCGCCGGCCCGGCGATCCGGCGGGCGTGCTGCGGCCCGAGGTGCTGGAGGAGACCGGGCTGCGCGGGCCGGTGCCGGTGCCGGTGACGACCGTCGCCTCGCACGACACGGCGTCCGCCGTGGCCGCCGTACCCGCCGTCGGGGAGCGGTTCGCGTACATCTGCACGGGCACCTGGTCGCTGGCGGGTCTGGAGCTGGACGCGCCCGTGCTCACCGAGGAGAGCCGTGCCGCCAACTTCACCAACGAGCTGGGGCTCGACGGCACGGTCCGCTACCTGCGCAACATCATGGGGCTGTGGCTGCTCCAGGAGTGCGTACGGGCCTGGGGCGACCCCGATCTGGGCGAGCTGCTGCGACAGGCCGCCGAGGTGCCCGCGCTGCGGTCGGTCGTGGACGCGGGGGACGCCGCCTTCCTGGCGCCGGGGCGGATGCCCGAGCGGATCGCGG
>NZ_JUJA01000164.1:111498-114036 GCF_001906585.1 Streptomyces kebangsaanensis
CCCCGCCGAGATCACGCGCTGCATTCTCGACTCGCTCGCGCTCGCCCACCGCCGGGCGGTCGCCGAGGCGCGGCGGCTCGCCGATCACCCGGTCGACGTGGTGCACGTCGTCGGCGGCGGCGCCCGCAACGCCCTGCTGTGCCAGCTGACCGCCGACGCCTGCGGGCTGCCGGTGGTGGCCGGGCCGACGGAGGCGGCGGCCCTCGGCAATGTGCTGGTGCAGGCCCGGGTGCACGGACTGGTCGGCGACCGGGCCGGGATGCGGCGCCTGCTGGCCCGTACGCAGCGGCTCAGCCGGTACGAGCCGCGCGGTGACGCGGCGGCCTGGCGGGCGGCCGGGGCCCGGCTCGCCGCCCGCACCGCGTGAACCGCCCGCCCGACCGGTCCCCCACTACGCTGAACGCGAGTGGGCGGTGCCCCCATCACCCTCCCGATGACCGACCACAAGGAGCCGCGATGCGTGTCGCCCTGTTCCTGACCTGCGTCAACGACACGCTCTATCCGGACACCGGACGCGCCGTGGTGAAACTGCTGACCAGGCTGGGCGTGGAGGTGGACTTCCCGATGGCGCAGACCTGCTGCGGACAGGCGCACTACAACACCGGGTACCGGCACGAGACCGAGCCGATGGCCCGGCACTTCTCCGATGTCTTCCGGGACTACGAGGCGATCGTGACACCGTCCGGGTCGTGCGCGGCGATGGTGCGGGAGCTGTATCCGCGCCTGGGCGCGCGGGCGCGGGCCGAGGGGCGCGGGGACACGCTGGAGCGGGTGCTGGCGCCGGTGGTGCCGAAGACGTACGAGCTGACGGAGTTCCTGGTGGACGTGCTGGGGGTGACGGACGTGGGGGCGTACTACCCGCACCGGGTGACGTACCACCCGACCTGCCACGGACTGCGCGGCCTGGGCCTCGGGGACCGGCCCCGGCGGCTGCTGCGGGCGGTGAGGGGGCTGGAGCTGGCCGACCTGCCCGGCGCCGAGGAGTGCTGCGGGTTCGGCGGCACGTTCGCGGTGAAGAACCCCGACGTCTCGGCGGCGATGGGCGCCGACAAGGTGCGCAACGCCGAGTCGACCGGCGCCCAGGTGCTGTGCGCGGGCGACAACTCGTGTCTGATGCACATCGGCGGGACGATGACCCGGCTGGGCGCGGACATGAGGCCGGTGCACATCGCGGAGATCCTGGCGAGCACGGAGGAGGAGCCGGCGGCATGAGCGGCACGTTCGTGGGGATGCCCGCCTTTCCCCGGGCCGCGCACGACGCCGTGCGCGACACGACGCTGCGCGGCAACCTGCGCCACGCCACGCACACCATCCGCGCCAAGCGGGCCGCGGCGGTGGCGGAGGTCTCCGACTGGGCGGCGCTGCGGGAGGCCGGCAAGCAGATCAAGGACCACACGCTCCGGCACCTGGACCGCTATCTGGAGCAGGTGGAGGAGACGGTCACGGCGGCCGGCGGCACCGTGCACTGGGCGGTCGACGCGGACGAGGCCAACCGGATCGTGGCCGGCCTGGTCAAGGCGACAGGGGAGACGGAAGTCGTCAAGGTCAAGTCGATGGCCACGCAGGAGATCGGGCTCAACGAGGCCCTGGAGGCGGAGGGCGTCCGGGCCTACGAGACCGATCTCGCCGAGCTGATCGTGCAACTGGGCGGGGACCGGCCCTCGCACATCCTCGTCCCCGCGATCCACCGCAACCGCGGCGAGATCCGGGACATCTTCCGCTCCGAGATGGCCGAGTGGGGCCGCCCGGCCCCCGAAGGGCTGACGGACACGCCCGCCGAACTGGCGGAGGCGGCCCGGCTGCACCTGCGGGAGAAGTTCCTGCACGCCAGGGTCGGCATCTCCGGCGCCAACTTCGTCGTCGCCGAGACCGGCACCCTGGTGGTCGTGGAGTCCGAGGGAAACGGGCGGATGTGCCTGACCCTGCCCGAGACGCTGATCTCGGTCGTGGGCATCGAGAAGATCGTGCCGACCTGGCGGGACCTGGAGGTCTTCCTGCAGACGCTCCCCCGCTCCTCCACGGCCGAGCGCATGAACCCGTACACGTCCATGTGGACCGGCACGGCCGACGGGGACGGTCCGAGCGCCTTCCACCTGGTCCTGCTGGACAACGGCCGCACCGACACGCTCGCCGACGAGGTGGGCCGCCAGGCCCTGCGCTGCATCCGCTGCTCGGCGTGCCTGAACGTCTGCCCGGTCTACGAGCGGGCCGGCGGCCATGCCTACGGCTCGGTCTACCCGGGACCGATCGGCGCGATCCTCAGCCCCCAACTGCGCGGTACGGCGAGCGAGATCGACGCCTCCCTGCCGTACGCGTCCTCGCTGTGCGGCGCCTGCTACGAGGTGTGCCCGGTCGCCATCGACATCCCCGAGGTGCTGGTGCACCTGAGGGAACGGGTCGTCCAGGGCGGCCCGGTGACGCGGGGCGGCAACAAGGTGGTGCTCCGGCCCGCGAAGGGGCACGCCGCCGAGCGCGCGGCGATGCGGGCGGCCCGCTGGGCGTTCACGCGCCCGGGCGCCCTGCGCGGCGGCCAGCGGC
>NZ_JUJA01000164.1:114047-116176 GCF_001906585.1 Streptomyces kebangsaanensis
CCCGCCGCTTCCATCCGCGCTCGCTGCCCGGCCCGGGCCGGGCGTGGACCGGCACCCGCGATCTGCCGGCGGTGCCCGCGGAGCCCTTCCGCGACTGGTGGCAGCGCACGCACGGCGGCAAGGAGGGCTCACGGTGAGCAGCAGGGACCGGATCCTGGGCCGGGTGCGGCGCGCGCTGGCGGACCTGCGACAGGACGACACGCCGTACGAGCAGGCGGTCTCCCGGGACTACCTGCAACAGCACGGCGAGCGGGATGCCGAGCAGACGGTGGATCTGCTGGCCGAGAACCTCGTGGACTACCGGGCGGTGGTGCACCGCTGCGGCGCCGGGGAGCTGCCCGGGCTGATCGCCCATCTGCTCGGCGAGCGCGGTTCGCAGTCCGTGCTGGTGCCGCCCGGTCTGGACGAGGGCTGGCTGGCGGACACGGACGTGAAGCGGGTCGCGGACCTGCCGGACAGCACACCCCGCGAACTGGACCGCGTCGACAGCGTGGTCACCGGCTGCGCGCTCGCCGTCGCCGAGACCGGCACGATCGTCCTCGACGGCTCCCCCGACCAGGGCCGCCGCCGCATCACCCTGATCCCCGACCACCACATCTGCGTCGTACGCGTGCCCGGACAGGTCGTCTCCTCCGTCCCCCAGGCCCTCGAACGCCTCGTCCCGGGCCGCCCGCTCACCTGGATCTCCGGCCCCTCCGCGACCAGTGACATCGAACTGGACCGCGTGGAGGGGGTGCACGGGCCGCGCACCCTGGAGGTGGTGCTGGTGAGGGGGTGAAGGGCCGCTCTCCGGACGAAATGGGTTGACGTGCCCCGGGGCCGCCCCGTTCGATGGCCGCTCATGTGCGCCGACACCCTGCATCCGGGCGAGCCGGAGTTCGATGCCTCACTCGTACGGCGGCTGATCGCCGCTCAGTTCCCGCGGTGGGCGGGGCTTCCCGTCGAGGGGGTCGATTCCGTCGGCACCTCCAACGTCCTGTACCGGCTCGGCGAGGACCTGGTCGTACGGCTCCCCCGCACCGCCGGTGCCGCCGGGGACGTGGAGAAGGAGCACACCTGGCTGCCCCGGCTCGCCCCGTCGCTGCCGGTGGCCGTGCCCGTGCCGCTGGGCAAGGGGGCACCGTCCGAGAAGTGCCCGTGGCCCTGGTCGGTCCACCGCTGGATCGACGGGGAGATCCCGGCGGAGGGTGGTGTCGCCGCGCCCGAGGCGCTCGCGGCGGACCTGGCGGGGTTCGTGGCCGCCCTGCACCGGATCGATCCGGCGGGCGGACCGCCCTCCTACCGCGGTGAGCCCCTGGCCGCGCGGGACGCCGCCACCCGCGAGGCCGTCGCCGGGCTGGGCGGCGCCGTCGACGCCCGGGCGGCCACCGCCGCCTGGGAGGAGGCGCTGCGCGCTCCCGGGCCGGCCGGTCCGCCGGTCTGGATCCACGCCGACCTGCAGCCCGGCAACCTGCTCCTCGCCCGGGGGCGGCTGTGCGCCGTGATCGACTTCGGGTGTCTGGGGCTGGGTGATCCCGCCGTCGATCTCATCGCGGCGTGGTACGTGCTCCCGGCCTGCGCGCGACCGCTCTTCCGGGCCGCGCTGGACATGGACGACGCGGCCTGGGCGCGGGGGCGCGGCTGGGCGCTGTCGATCGCGCTGCTGGAGCTGTCGTACTACCGCGAGAGCAATCCGCACATGGCCCGCGTCGCCCGGCACGTCGTCCGCGAGGTCCTGCTCGACCGCCGTCCGTGACGGCACGCCCCGGCCGGACCGCGGCTCCGCCGGCGGTGGAGGTGCCCGCGGTGGTCAGGAGCTGTGGGCCAGGCCGCGCCGCACGGCCGCTCCCGCCGCCGCGGCGCCGAGGGCGACTCCGGAGGCGACGAGCGCGGGATGGCGGGCCAGGGCGGCCTCGAGGGACCGGCTGTGCGCGGAGTCGTCGAAGATGCCGTGGGCGCCGTGGTCGCTGCCCTCCACGCGGTCGACGGGCTCGTAGAGGTTGCTCTCGCCGCTCGGGGGCTGCTGGTCGGTCTGCTGGGAGTCGTAGCCGGTGCGGGCCAGGTAGCGGTCGAGCAGGGCCGGGGCCAGGCGGTTGGCCCAGACGGTGGCCAGGGTGGTGGCGCCGATGTAGTACTGCTTGCGGCGGGGG
>NZ_JUJA01000164.1:116223-128666 GCF_001906585.1 Streptomyces kebangsaanensis
AGATCGGCGGGACGGGCTGCGGGTGCCTGGGCAGCCGGGACCGCACCCAGGAGAACTGCGGGGTGTTGACGGCCGGCATCTGGGCGATGGTCACGTGCACGTTGCTGCCGCGGTGCAGCAGTTCGGTGCGCAGGGAGGAGGTGAAGCCGTTGATGGCGTGCTTGGCTCCGCAGTACGCCGACTGCAGCGGGATGGCCCGCTCCCCCAGCGCCGAGCCGACCTGCACGATCGTGCCGCGGTCGCGCGGCAGCATCCGCTTCAGCGCGCTGCGGGTGCCGTTGACGAAGCCGAGGTAGGTCACCTTGGTGACCCGCTCGTACTCCTCGGCGGTGATCTCGTCGAAGGGCGCGAAGACGCTGGTGAACGCGCAGTTGATCCATACGTCGATGGGGCCGAAGGCCTGCTCGGCGGCCGTGGCGGCCTCTTCGACCTGCTCGGCGCCGGCGGTGTCGGCGGTCCGCACCAGCGCCTTGCCGCCGAGTTCCTCGACCTCCCTGGCGGCGGCGTCCAGGCCGGCCTGCCCGCGGGCGATCAGGACGACGTTGGCGCCGCGCTTGCCGTACAGGCGGGCGGTGGCGCGTCCGATGCCGGCGCTGGCGCCGGTGATGACGACGGTCTGGGGCATGGGTCAGTTCCTCCTCGTTCGGCGGCGCGAGCCGTGCCGGTCGGGGTCCTCGGCCAGGCGGGCGGCGGTCTCCAGCAGCAGGGCGTGGACGAACGCCTGCGGGAGGTTGCCGCGCAGCTGGCGCTGGGCGATGTCGAACTCCTCCGCGTACAGCCCCGACGAGCCGCAGGCGCCGCGGTTGCGTTCGAACCAGCGGTGCGCGTCGACCTCGTGGCCCTGCTCGTGCTCGGCCAGCGCCATGAAGAACCCGCACAGCAGGAACGCGCCCTCGGCCTCCTGGAGGGGCCGGTCGTCGTGGCGGAAGCGGTAGATGAAGTGGTCCTGGGTCAGTTGCCCTCGGCAGGCGGCGAGGGTGGCGCGGGTGCGCGGGTCGTCGGCGGGCAGGGCCCCGCGCAGGGCGGGCAGCAGCAGGGCCGCGTCTACGGCGGGNCGGGCTCGTCCGGGGTGCGCTGCCAGTACCCGTCGGGGTGCACGCTGGTCGCCGAGACGGCGGCGAGCAGGGTGTCGGCGAGGCGGGCGCAGGTGTCGGCGAGCGGCCGGCCGGGGGCGGCACCGGCCAGGGCGCGCAGTCCGGCGACACAACTGAGCCGGCTGTGCGTCCACGGGCGGGGGTCCAGTTCCCAGATGCCGGCGTCGGGCTCCCGCCACCGCTCGCCGACCGCCCCGACCGCGAGTTCGGCGGCCTTCCGGGCGTCGGCGTCCAGCCGGCCCCGGCGTTCGGCGGCGGCGAACAGCAGCAGTGCCTCGCCGAAGCAGTCCAGCTGGAACTGCTTGTCCACGTGGTTGCCGATCCGGCTGAAGCCGCCGGGGTAGCCGGGCAGGTCGAGTTCGTGCTGGCCGGGGACGGGTTTGCCGTGCACGGTGTAGGCGGGGGCGAGGCGCGGGCCGTCGGCGAGCAGCCGCTCGCCGACGAAACGGACGGCGGCGTCCAGGAGTTCGGGGGCGTCCGCGGCGGCCGCGGCCTGCCCGGCGTAGCTCTGGTCGCGGATCCACACGTACCGGTAGTCGTAGTTGCGGCCGGTCTCGGCGCGTTCGGGCAGGCTGGTGGTGGCCGCGGCGACCATGCCGCCGCCGTGGGAGGTGAGCCCGCGCAGGGTGGCGTAGGCGCGTCGGGCGTCGCGCGGGGCGATGGTCCGCTCCATCGGGGGCACGCCCCGGCGCCAGGCCTGTTCGGTGGCGTCCCAGGCCGTCTCGGCCCGGGGAAGGGTGTGCGGCAGCGGGGAGTCGGAGCACTCCAGGACCAGGTCGTGGTGCTCGCCGGGTTCGAGGACGAGGTCGGCGGTCAGGCCCTCGGCGCGGGCGGTGGCCGGGGCGGCGCCCTGCCAGCGCAGGCGGTGGTGGCCGGTGTTCAGGTGCCACACGCCGGTGTCGTCGCGGTGCGGGGTGGCCTGCGGGGCGCGGCCGTAGTCGGCGCGCGCGTCGAGGACGACCCGTACGTGGGCGGTACCGTCGACGGCGACGATCCGCCGCAGCAGGACCAGGCGGTTCGCCTCGCCGGGGAAGGCGAGGGTCTCGCGGCACTCGATGACGCCGCCGGTGGTGATCCAGCGGCTGCGCCAGATCAGGGTGCCCTCCTCGTAGTAGCCGCCGGGGACCCAGCGGCCGCGCGGGGTGATCGCGTAGACACCCGCGCCGCCGATGAGGGAGGCGAAGACGGCGTCGTCGTGCCAGGTGGGGGCGCACAGCCAGGCGACGGCGCCGTCCGGTCCGATCAGCGCGCCGCGCTCCCCGTCGGCCAGCAGCGCGTAGTCGTGCAGTGCGTGCGGCGGGAAGGAAGAGGTGGTGCTCACGGCTGCTGCCTCCCTTCCGTCAGGCCGCGCGGTACGTCTGTGCGCGCCCGGTGCCGGGCCCTGGTGTCACGTTCCCTCCCCCGGACTTCGGCCGGGAGGTGCCCCCGGCCGGGCGGCGCCCGGCACGGTGCCTCGTCGCGTTGCCGGGGGCGCCCCGCCTCCGCCTCGCGGTGCTCCGCCACTTCCCGAAGGGCGTGGGGGGTGCTTCCGGCACCGGGCACCGCGCGGCCTGTCCTTCGGGCGGACGGCGGGAACGGTGGACACGGCGGTGTCCACCCGCTCCACGGCCGGGGTGTCGCTCACCTGCCGCCCTCCGTGCCGGGCCGGTCCTCGCGGTGCCGGCCGCCCGGCAGGAACTCCTGCACCTTCGCCTTGAGGCCCTGGCGGACCATGGCGGCGCGGTCGCTGTCGCCCTTGAGGACGGCGGTCGCCGCGGCCTCGATCTGGTCGAGGGTGGCGTGCGGCGGGATGGGCGGCACGGCCGGGTCGGTGACGAAGTCGAGCACACAGGGCCTGTCGGAGGCGAGCGCGGCCTCCCAGGCGCCCCGTACGTCGCCGGGCTTCTCGATCCGCATGCCGTGCAGGCCGATCAGGCGGGCGAAGTCGGCGTAGGCGACGTCCGGGATGGACTGGGAGGGCAGGAACTGGGGGGCGCCGGCCATGGCGCGCATCTCCCAGGTGACCTGGTTGAGGTCCTGGTTGTTCAGGACGGCCACGATCAGGCGCGGGTCGCTCCACTCCTGCCAGTACTTGGCGATGGTGATGAGCTCGGCCATGCCGTTCATCTGCATCGCGCCGTCGCCGACCAGGGCGATCGCCGGGCGGTCGCCGTGCGCGAACTTGGCGCCGATGACGTAGGGCACGCCCGGGCCCATGGTGGCCAGCGTGCCGGACAGGGAGCCGCGCATGGCGCCGCACAGCTTCAGGTGGCGGGCGTACCAGTTGGCGGCGGAGCCGGAGTCGGAGGAGAGGATGACGTTGTCGGGCAGCAGGTCGTTCAGGGCGTGCGCGACGTACTCGGGGTTGATCGGGTCGGCGTCGACGGCGGCGCGCCGCTGCATGACCTCCCACCAGCGGGCGGTGTCCTGCTCGACCTTGTCGCGCCAGCTCCTGTCCCTGTCCCCCTTGAGCAGCGGCAGCAGCCGGACCAGGGTCGTGTGGGCGTCGCCGACGAGGTTCACCTCGAACGGGTAGCGCATGCCGACCATGTGCGGGTCGATGTCGATCTGCACGGCCCGCGCCTGCCCGAACTCCGGCAGGAACTGCGTGTACGGGAAGGACGAGCCGATCACGAGGAGGGTGTCGCAGCCCGTCATCAGCTCGTACGACGGCCGGGTGCCCAGCAGGCCGATGGCGCCGGTGACGTAGGGCAGGTCGTCGTCCAGGACGTCCTTGCCCAGCAGGGCCTTGGCGACACCGGCGCCGAGCCGGTCGGCGACCGCCATGACCTCCTGCCGGGCCCCGCGGGCGCCCTGCCCGACGAGGACGGCGACCTTCTCCCCGGCGTTGAGCACCTCGGCGGCGCGGGTGAGGTCGTCGTCGGTGGGCACCGGCGCGTAGTGCGGCATGCCGAGGCTGGAGGGCACCATCTTGAAGGCGTGCTCGGGCGGCGAGTAGTCGAGTTCCTGCACGTCGGCGGGGATGATGACGGCCGTCACCGAGCGGCGGGCCATGGCGGTGCGCATCGCCCGGTCGAGCACGTTGGGCAGCTGTTCGGGGACGGTGACCATCTCGACGAAGTCGGAGGCGACGTCCTTGTAGAGGCTGAGCAGGTCGACTTCCTGCTGGTAGGAGCCGCCCATGGCGCTGCGGTTGGTCTGCCCCACGATCGCGACGACCGGCACGTGGTCGAGCTTGGCGTCGTACAGGCCGTTGAGGAGGTGGATGGCTCCGGGGCCGGAGGTGGCGGCGCAGACGCCGACCCTGCCGGAGAACTTGGCGTAGCCGACGGCCTCGAAGGCGGCCATCTCCTCGTGGCGGGCCTGGATGAACCGGGGGTTGTCGTCGGCGCGGCCCCAGGCCGCGAGCAGCCCGTTGATGCCGTCGCCGGGGTAGGCGAAGACGTACTCCACCCCCCAGTCGCGCAGGCGCTCGAGGACGTGGTCGGAGACCTTCATCGACATGTTCGAAGACCTTTCCGGGGTGGTTGCTTTCGTGGGGGCGCGGTCATGGACGGCGCAGGTGGCGCAGGGCCGTCCGGCCGGCCGCGGTCGCTGCCGCCGCCGTGAGGGCCGCGGCGCCGGCGGTGGCAGTCCACCGGGCCGCGCGGGAGGGGTGGGAAGGCCGCTCGGCCAGGCGTTCGGGCTGCCGGCTGGGCAGGTTTCCGCCGAGGCCGAGGGCGAGCGCCTCGGCCAGGTGCAGGGCCCGGCGGCCGGTGTCGCCCTGTTCGATCTGGGTGCGGCAGCTGAAGCCGTCGGCGAGGACCAGGCTGTCGGGGGCGGCCTCGCGGACGGCGGGCAGGACGCCCTGTTCCGCGACGGCCATGGAGACCTCGTGGTGGCCGCGTTCGAAGCCGAAGTTGCCGGCCAGGCCGCAGCAGCCCTCGTCCAGGACGTCGGCGTCCAGGTGTGCGCGGCGCATCAGTTCCCGGTCGGCGTCGAACTTCATGATCGCGTGCTGGTGGCAGTGGGTCTGCACGGTCGCCTGCCGGGTGATCCGCGGCGGCTCCCAGCCCTCGGGCGCGTGGTGCACGAGCTGTTCGGCGAGGGTGCGCACCTGCCCGGCCAGGCGCTTGACGTCCTGGTCGGCGGGCATCAGCTCGGGCGCGTCGGCCCGGAACACCGCGGTGCACGACGGTTCGAGACCGATGATCGGGGTGCCGGCCTCCAGGTAGGGCCGCAGCACGTCCAGGGTGCGCCGCAGCACCTTCTCGGCGACGGTCAGCTGACCGGTGGAGATCCAGGTCAGGCCGCAGCACACGGGCCGGGTGGGCACGGCCACCCGGAACCCCGCGTCCTGCAGGACCCGTACGGCCGAGATCGCGACGGACGGGTGGAAGTAGGTGCTGAAGGTGTCGGGCCACAGCACGACGGTCCGCGGGTCGGCCGGATCGGGTTCCGCCGTGTCCCGCTCCTGCCACCACTGCAGGAAGGACTGCTGGGCGAGGACCGGGGCCTGCCGCTCCCCGGCCACCCCGGCCAGCGCCTTGCCCGCGCGGGCCAGCAGCGGCGCCTGGAGCACCGTGTTGACCAGCGACGGGGCGACGCGGGAGAGCCGGGCCCACACCGGCAGCCAGCCCATGGAGTAGTGGGCGGCCGGACGCGGTCGCCCCTCGTAGTGGTGGGAGAGGAACTCGGCCTTGTAGGTGGCCATGTCGACGCCGACCGGGCAGTCCGACTTGCAGCCCTTGCAGGCCAGGCACAGGTCGAGCGCGTCACGGACCTCGGTGGAGCGCCAGCCGTCGGTGATCGTGGAGTCCGCGTGCCCGCCGAGCATCTCGAACAGCAGCCGGGCGCGGCCCCGGGTGGAGTGCTCCTCCTCCAGGGTGGCCCGGTACGACGGGCACATCACGCCGCCCTGGTGGGTACGGCAGTTGCCGATGCCGACGCATCGCATCACCGCGCGGGTGAAGGAGTGCTCGTCCTCCGGGTAGCCGAAGTGCGTGTCGGGCGTGGCCGGGCGCCAGGCGGGGCCGAGGCGGAGCTGTCCGTCGACCGGGTTCGGGTCGACGACCTTGCCCGGGTTCATCCGGTTGTCCGGGTCGAACAGCGTCTTCAGCTCGCCGAAGGCGGTCACCAGACGTGCGCCGAACATCCGGGTCAGCAGCTCGCCCCGGGCCTGGCCGTCGCCGTGCTCGCCGGACAGGGAGCCGCCGTAGGAGGCCACGAGGTCGGCGGCGCGCTCGACGAAGCGGCGGAAGTCGGCGACGCCCTCGGCGGTCTTCAGCCCGAACGGGATCCGGGTGTGCACGCAGCCCTGCCCGAAGTGCCCGTACACGGACGGGTGGTCGTAGTCGAACTCCTCGAACAGCTTCCTCAGGTCGCGCAGGTAGTCGCCGAGCCGCTCCGGCGGCACGGCGGAGTCCTCCCAGCCCTCCCAGGTCTCCCGGTCGTCCGGCGGGCGCGCGGTGACCCCGAGCCCGGCCTCGCGGGCCCTGAGCATCTTCTGCTCGCGTTCGGGGTTGTCGGAGAAGGCCACGTCCGGGTCCTTCTCGCTGCGGCCGACGGCGCGCAGCAGGGCGTTCGCCTGCTCGTCGACATCCTCCTGGCTGTCGCCGCTGTACTGCACCAGGAGCCAGCTGTCGCCCTCGGGCAGGACGTTGAGGGAGTCCAGGTAGGCCCCCTCCTCGCGCATCAGCTGCGCCATCCGCCCGTCCAGCGCCTCCAGCTGGCTGGGCGAGCAGTGCTCGAGGAGGTGGGTGACGTCGTCGCCGGCCCGGCAGATGTCCTCGTAGCCGAGCACCAGGATGGACTGGTACGGCGGCACGGGCACCAGCTCCAGCTCGGCGCGCAGTACGGTCACCAGGGTGCCCTCGCTGCCGACCAGGGCCCGGGCGACGTCGAAGCCGTTCTCGGGCAGCAGCGAGTCGAGGTTGTAGCCGGAGACCCGGCGGGGGATCTTGGGGAAGCCGCGCCGGATGTCGGCCAGGTACTCGGTGACGATGCGGTCCAGGCCGGCGTAGATCTCGGCCCTGCGGCCGCCCTCGGCGGCGATCCGCGCCCGCTCGGCCCCGGACGTCGGGCCCACCCACATGCGCAGCCCGTCGTAGGTGAGGACTTCCAGCCGGCGTACGTTGTCGACGGTCTTGCCGTACGCCTGCGCGGACGCGCCGCACGAGTTGTTGCCGATCATGCCGCCCAGCGCGCAGTGGCTGTGGGTGGAGGGCTTCGGTCCGAACTGCAGCCTGTGGTCGGACAGCCGCCGGTTGAGCTGGTCGAGGACGATGCCCGGTTCGACCACGCAGGTGCGCGCGTCGGGGTCGACGGATATCAGGGTGTGGCAGTACTTGGTCCAGTCGATCACCACGGCGGTGTTCGTGGACTGGCCGGCCAGGCTGGTGCCGCCGCCGCGGGACAGCACCGGCGCGCCGAACCGGGCGCACACCCGCACGGCGTCCGCCCCGGCCTCCACCGTGCGCGGGACGACGACGCCGATCGGGACCTGTCGGTAGTTGGAGCCGTCCGTGACGTACGCGCCTGTGCTCCCGGCGTCGAACCGGACCTCTCCGTCCACGGCCTCGCGCAGCGCCGCCTCCAGGCCGGCCACGTCCACCGTGGAAGCGCCGAGGGGGGATGTGCGACTCATCAGGGGCGACCGCCTTCCTGAACCGTACGGGACGTCCTGTGCCCGCGAACGGCGGTCCGGCCGCCGTCGCCCACCCCGGGTACCCGCCCTTGCAGTGTGCAAGGGCGGCTCTTCGGGCGCTCGCCGGACGACGCCGAAGGGGCGGTGCGGCGCGGGTGTCGCGGTGTTCCGGGACGGACGTCGGCGGCACCGGAGCGACGGGGCGGCGTAAGGGGCCGGCCGGGTGGCCCGTGGCCACGCCGGCCCCACCACACCGCGGGGCCGACGTGCCGCGCGAGGGCCCGCGCGCCGGTCGCCCTTGTCCCCACCCCGTCCGCTGGAGAGCGAGTCGGTGTCCCAGCTTCCGGGGAAGGGGGCCCAGCAGGGCGGTGGAGCCGGCGGTGTCGGGGCCCATGACCACCACGCCGACCGGGCTGGGCGGCGGTTTCGACGCGGTGACACGACGGGCGGTCCTCCTGGCCACGGGCGCCGTGGCTCCGCCGGCCGGCTCGCAGGCACCGGCCTCGACCGCGCACCAGGACCGCGGACCGCACGGTGGGGGAAACCGGGTTCAGTCGCCGCCCCGCCGACGCCGGAACACGGCGGCCACTTCGTTCTGCCCGGTCTCCCACCAGAGGCGGACGAGCCGACCTGCAGACAGTTCGGTCATCGCGTCCGCGATCATACGCACCACCCCCCTTCGCCATAAAAGGAATGAGTCGCCCCAAATCCCCGCAAGGCGGTAGCGGCCCACGGCTACACACCCGAGAGCGGTGCCGCCACCCGGCCGAGTGACGACTCCCCGTCATTTCCTCACGACGGACTCACCGTTGCGAGAGCGCCGGCATCACGTGAGGGGTCCACGCGTCACCGCGTCACGACCACGTTCCCGCTCCGCTCCGCCCCCGGCCCCGCCGTCGGCGGGCTCGCGGCCCGCGCCCCGGACGAGGGCGCCGCCCGGCACTCCGCCGAACCCGGCAGAACGGTGCCCGACTCCATGGGCGCGGGCCTGCGATCCACTCAGGACGCCGCCCGGAAGCGCGGTTTCCACTTCCTGAAGCCCCACGACGCGCCGGGCCGCGACCGGACGCAGACCCTCGACCGCAACCGGAAGGTCCGCGGCCAGGACATCACGGCGGGCAGGACCGCGCCTACGAACACCACGCTGGACTTCGGAGCGGTGAAACCGGCCGGGACCTGCCCGCCCGAGGACGAGAAACCGCCCTCGCCCACTGGCGCAAAAATGCCGGACTTCAAAGGCGAATCGGTCAAATCACCCCACGCCGCCCTGGATTCGCGCACCTCGGCCACCGTGAACGACGCCTCAAGCGCCCACCACTGGGTCCCGATCGGGAGAAACTGGCAATTTGCACCCAAACCCCCTCCCCTGACGCCCCTTTGAGGGGCCGACCGGTCACTCTCACAGCCGTGGAATTCACGGAGAGCTGCCCCCAGCGGCAAGGATCACCCAGACGGAAACCTGTCCGTAACCACAAAGTTCCTGACAACTACGCGCGTTGACTCTAGGCTGCGGACACCAACCTGCCCGTTCTTGATTCGGTCACGTCAGAGAGGCCCCATGTCTCCGACCCACTCCCGCCGCAGGGCTCCGCGAAGAGTCGTCGTCGCGGCGCTCACCACGGCCGCCGCGCTGGCCACCGCCGGTGCGCTCGCCGCGGCCAACCCCGCGCAGGCCGACCCCTCCGCGAAGCAGTCCCCCACCAAGGACCTCCAGCTCCTCGCCATCAACGACTTCCACGGCAACCTGGAGCCGCCCGCCGGCTCCTCCGGCCGGGTCACCGAGCTGCAGCCCGACGGCACCACGGCGAACATAGACGCCGGCGGCGTGGAGTACCTGGCGAGCAGCCTGCGCACGGCGCGCAAGGGCCACGACCGCTCGCTGACCGTGGCCGCCGGCGACCTGGTCGGTGCCAGCCCGCTGCTGTCCGGCCTCTTCCACGACGAGCCGACCGTCGAGGCGATGAACAAGCTCGGCCTGGACGTCACCGGCGTCGGCAACCACGAGTTCGACGAGGGCAAGGACGAGCTGCTGCGCCTGCAGAACGGCGGCTGCCACCCCGCCGACGGCTGCTACGCCAAGGGGCGCAAGTTCAAGGGCGCCGACTACCCGATCCTGTCGGCCAACGTGCTCAACGAGAAGACCGGCAAGCCGCTCCTCAAGCCGTACACCGTCCAGAACGTCAAGGGCGCGAAGGTCGGGTTCATCGGCGTCACCCTCAAGGGCACCCCGGACGTCGTCACGGCCGAGGGCGTCAAGGGGCTGAAGTTCCTCGACGAGGCCGAGACGATCAACAAGTACACCAAGGAGCTCCAGAAGCAGGGCGTCCACGCGATCGTGGCGCTCGTCCACGAGGGCGGTTTCCCGGCCTCCTCGGCGTACAACCACGACTGCGACGCGGGCGGCAGCACCGGGCTGAGCGGTCCGATCGTGGACATCGCCAAGAAGGTCTCGCCGGAGGTCGACGCCCTCGTCACCGGCCACACCCACAACGCCTACGTCTGCACCATCCCGGACCCGGCGGGCCACCCCCGCCTGGTGACCAGCGCCGCCTCCTTCGGCCGGCTCTACACCGAGCTGAACATGCAGTACGACCCGCGCACCGACGACATCGTCCGCGCCACGGTCAAGGGTTCCAACCGCGTCGTCGACCGGACCCAGGCCAAGGCGGCCGACATGACGAAGCTGCTGGACGAGTGGCAGACGCTGGCCGCCCCGGTCGCCGACAAGCCCGTCGGGTACATCACCAAGGACATCACCCGGAACGGCGCCGTCGAGTCGCCGCTGGGCGACCTGATCGCGGACGCGCAGCTGGCGCACGCCAAGTCCCTGGACAGCAGCGCCGTCCTGGCGCTGATGAACCCGGGCGGCATCCGCACCGACCTGGTCTACGCCGCCTCGGGCAACGAGGGCGACGGCGTGGTGACCTACGGCGAGGGCTTCGCGGTACAGCCCTTCGCCAACACGGTCAACCTCAAGGACCTGACCGGCGCCCAGCTGGTCACCGTACTGAAGCAGCAGGTCAGCGGCAGCAACGCCGCCGCTCCCAAGTACCTGCAGATCTCCGGGGGCCTCACCTACACCCTGGACCTGACCAAGGCGGGCGCCGACCGCGTCGTCACGGACTCCATCAGGCTGGACGGCAAGCCGATCGACCCCGCCGCCACCTACCGCGTCGCCATGAACTCCTTCCTGGCCGGCGGCGGTGACGGCTTCACCGAACTGGCCAACGGGACCAACCAGCTCGTCGGCAGCGACGACCTGGCCGCCCTGGTCGACTACCTGACGGCGAACTCCTCGGCCGCCGCGCCGTACACGCCGACGGCCGCCGACCGGATCACCGTCGTCCGGTAGACGACGAGCCGACCGATCGGGTGAGGGCGGGCCTTGCGGGGCCCGCCCTCACCTCTTGGCGGTCACGGCGGCCGGGGACACGTGCGCCCGCGCCTCGCCCCCGGGATGCTGGACGGGGCGGCCGACGAGCCGCCCCGAGGACGACGGCCGTGAAGACCGCGGCTCGACGACGGCCGGGAGGCGATGGCCGTGAAGACCGCGGCTCGACGACGGCCGGGAGGCGATGGCGGTGATCGCCGTCAATCCGACGGACAGCGTCTCGGTGCTGGCCGCCTTCGGCGCGCTGGGCGTCCTGCTGGTGATCTTCGCGGAGTCCGGGCTGCTGGTCGTCGGCTTCTTCCTCCCCGGCGACACGCTGCTGTTCCCGGCCGGAGTGCTGTGCGCGGGCGGCGGCCGCCAGGACCCGCGGCTGGAGCTGTGGCAGGTGCTGGCGTGCGCGGCCGTGGGTGCCGTGGCGGGCGCGCAGGCCGGGTTCCTGCTCGGACGGCACGGCGGCCGCGCCCTCCTGTCCCGCACCTCGAACCGGCGCCTGAAGGAGGGGGCGGTACGGGCGGAGAGACTGCCGGCCCGCTACGGATACCGCAAGGCGCTCGTGATCGGCCGCTTCGTCCCGATGCTGCGGACCGTGCTGCACCCGGCGGCCGGCGCGCTCGGCGTGCCCACGCGGACCTTCACCGTCTGGCAGGTGGTCAGTGGTCTGCTGTGGTCCCAGAGCCTCGTCCTGGCCGGATACACCCTGGGGTCGTCCCTCTCCCACGTCGACGACTACCTGCTGCCCATGGTGGCCGTCATCGCCTTCCTCTCCCTGCTCCCCCTGCCGGCGGAGGCCCGTCGCACGCGGCACCGCCCGCCTCGTTGAAGGCGGCGAGGTGCCTGCGGGGGCGCACGCGGTGCCGCGGTGAGCCCTGTACGCGCCGCCGCCCCGGCGGGAAGACTGCGTCGGAAGTCCGTTGCCGAGGCTCCAGAAAGGCAGGTCGGTCGCCGTGCTGTTGCGTCTGCCCGCGTCCGTGACCGAAGCGCGGGAGTGCCTTGCCGAAGGGGCGGTGCCCGTGGGCGGGGCGACCCTCGTGTGGGCCACCTGGCAGCGCGAGGGCTTTCCCGAGCAGGCCATGTCGCTGCGCGACGTGCCCGAGGCGAACGTCCTCGGGCCGGAGTCGCTGGGCGCAGCCGTGGTGCTCGGCCGGATCGACGACCGCGTGCCCCGGGTACTGCGCGAAGCCGCGGCCTCGGTGGGGACCGGAGCCGTACGCCGGGCGGCGACCGTCGGCGGCAACCTGGTCGGCAGCACGCTGCGCTGCCTGCTGCCGGCGGCACTCGTGCTCGACGCACGGGCGACCGTGCTGGAGCCGGACGGCGTCCGCGAGACCGGCCTCGCCGAAGTCCTGGCCAAGCGCCACCTGCTGCTCGGCCTCCACTGGCGCGAGCCGATCGC
>NZ_JUJA01000164.1:128703-136328 GCF_001906585.1 Streptomyces kebangsaanensis
CCGCTGGCCGTCGCCGCGGCCGTGCACGCCGAAGACGGCACGCCGGGCCTCCTCCGCGTCGCCGTGCGCGACGGCTACGACGTGCTCACCGGCAGCGTCTCGCGCGCCGCCGACCCCGAACGGCTCCTGCGGACCCTGCGCCGCTCGGTCTTCCACACCCTTCCCCCCACGGCCTGGGAGGAGGTCCGCCGGCACGTCACCGGCGTCCTGGCCTCGGCCGGCTGATCGACTGCCGTCCACCGCGGGCCGCGGTCACTCACGGCCGCTCGGTGCCGCCCGTGCGGCGCGGTCACGGGAGGCTTCGATCTCGGCGTACGCCCGCTCCCTGCCCTCCCAGTGCGAGCCCTCGACGCTCTTGCCGGGTTCGAGGTCCTTGTAGACCTCGAAGAAGTGGGTGATCTCCAACTGGTCGAAGACCGGGATATCCGTTATGTCCTGGACGTGGGCATAGCGCGGGTCGTGCGCGGGCACGCACAGGACCTTCTCGTCCGGGCCCTGCTCGTCCTTCATGCAGAACATGCCGACGGCCCGGCATTCGATCACGCATCCGGGGAACGTCGGATCGCCCACCATGACGAGCGCGTCGAGCGGGTCCCCGTCGCGCCCGAGCGTTCCCTCGATGAAGCCGTAGTCGGCCGGGTACTTGGTCGAGGTGAACAGCAGGCGGTCCAGCCGGATGCGGTGCAGCTCGTGGTCCATCTCGTACTTGTTGCGGGACCCCTGGGGGATCTCCACGATCACGTCGAACTCCACTGTTCCCTCCTGGTCACGTCAGGGAACCAGGGACCGTCAGCGGCATGCTGCCACGGTTCGCGGTGAGCCCCATCACCGGCACGCCGGTGTACATGTCCGGCATACGCTCCCATAATGCCCCACCGGCCGGTCGTGTCCCGTTCCCGCGACGAAGAACGCGATGAAGGAGAGGGGTGAGACGGCATGGCGACACTGGCCATCCACCACCTGCACTGCCAGGTCCTGACCGATCACGGTCCGAGGGAGATCCTCCGCGGTGTCGACCTGACCGTGCGTCAGGGCGAGACGCACGCCCTCATGGGGCCGAACGGCTCCGGCAAGACCACCCTCGCCTACGCCCTCGCCGGGCATCCCAAGTACCAGGTCACCTCCGGCACCGTGACCCTGGACGGGGAGGACCTGCTCGCCATGAAGGTCGACGAGCGGGCGCGGGCCGGGGTGTTCCTGGCCATGCAGTACCCGGTCGAGGTCCCCGGCGTCTCCATGGCCAACTTCCTGCGGTCGGCCGCCACCGCGGTGCGCGGCGAGGCCCCGCGCCTGCGCACCTGGCTGAAGGAGGTCAGGGCGGCGATGGAGCGGCTCCAGATCGACCCGTCCTTCGCCGAGCGGAACGTCAACGAGGGCTTCTCCGGGGGTGAGAAGAAGCGCCACGAGATCCTTCAGCTGGAGCTCCTGAAGCCGAGGATCGCCATTCTGGACGAGACCGACTCCGGCCTGGACATCGACGCGCTGCGCATCGTCTCCGAGGGCGTCAACCGGGTCCGCGCCACCGGCGAGGTCGCCACCCTGCTGATCACCCACTACACGCGCATTCTGCGCTACGTCCACCCCGATCACGTGCACGTCTTCGCGGAGGGCCGGATCGTCGACTCCGGCGGCCCGGAGCTCGCCGAGAGGCTGGAGGAGGAGGGGTACGAGTCGTACGTGAGGGCCGCCGCGGGCGAATGAGCCCGGCCGGGCCGCCCGGATCAGGGCCGAACGGCCCTGGCGGGCCGGCGTTCCGTGTGGTGTGCTCGATGTGACGGGAAGGACCCCTCGAGACGCGGGGAAGCGGCGGGAGCCGCGCACCGCGCAATCAGGATCCGCGAGAAGCGGGTAGTCCTTCCCGTCCCCGCGTGTCCGCTCCCGGGACGGCCGGGCCCCGGCCGTCCCGCCGAGTCCGGCCGCCCCGCCGCGTCCGGTGGTCCCGGCAGGACAGGGCTGTTCGGCCCTCTCCTTCCGCCCGGGACGGGTCCGGTCGGACGGCGGGTGTCACCCGACCGACCCATGCGGCTTCTCCCCACCCGCTGTCACCTTCGGAAGTACGGGGGAAGGAGGTGGGCCCCGATGAGCGGCAAGAGGAGCACGAAGCGGCGGCTGTGGCGGTGGCGCAGCAATCCGCTGCGCCGTCACGACGACATCGTCGAGGCCTGGATCCTCCTGGTGATGTGGGTGGTGATCCTGGTCGGCGGCGCGATCCTGTGGACGGTGACGGCGCGCGCCGCCGACCAGGAGTTCGCCTGGCAGCGCACCGACCGGCATGCGGTCCCGGCCGTCCTGCTCACCGACGCTCCGCAGAGCACGTCGACCGGGAACGACGGCTACCGGACACCGGCGAAGGTCCGCTGGACCGCCCCCGACGGCACCACCCGCACCGCACACACCCTGGTGCCCAGCGGTCTGCGCTCCGGGACGACGATCACCGTCTGGCAGGACGGCCGGGGCGCCCTGAGCACCCAGCCGCCCGGCCCGGCCGAGGCGGGGGTCGAGGCCGTCCTCTTCGGCGGAGGGGCCGCGAGCGGCTTCTCCGGCCTCGTCTACGCCACCGCGGCCCTCGCGCGGTGGCGCCTCGACCGGCGCCGCTACGACCAGTGGGGCGCGGAGTGGGACGCCATCGGCCCGCGGTGGGACCAGAGGACCGGCTGACACGCTCCGACGGACTCGGCGCGGCGGGCCGTGGCACTCCCGGCCCGCCGTCGCCGCACCGCCGGAGAAGACGCATCAGGAGTGGCGCATGCGTTACGAGAACCGTGCGGACGCGGGGCGGCGCCTGGCCCGGCGCCTGGAGCACCTGCGCGACGCGCACGTGGTGGTACTGGGTGTCCCTCGGGGCGGTGTCCCGGTGGCGTTCGAAGTGGCCCGGCACCTCGGCGCGCCGCTGGATCTGGCCGTCGTACGCAAACTGCGCGTGCCCTGGCAGCCGGAACTGGGCTTCGGCGCCCTCGGCGAGCACGGCGTCCGCGTTCTCAACCAGGACGTCCTGCGGGAGAGCGGACTGCGTCCCACCGAGCGGGAAGCCCTCGAACAGGCCGAGCGGGCGGAGCTGGAACGGCGGGTACGCCGCTGGCGGGACGACCGGGCACCGGTGCCCCTGGCCGGCCGCGGCGCCGTGGTCCTGCACGACGGAGTGGCGACCGGCGCGGCCGCCGAGGCCGCCTGCCAGGTGGCCCGGGTGCGTGGTGCGGCCCGTGTGGTCCTCGCCGTACCGGTCGGGCCGGAGGGGTCCCTGGCGCGTCTGCGCGCGGTCGTGGACGAGGTCGTGTGTCCTCAGCCCCTGCGCCACCTCGGTTCCGTCGCCGCCTGGTACGAGGACTTCGCCCCGGTCACCGACGCGGAGATCGGCGCGCTGCTGGCCGAGGCCGGACGGGCCGCCCCGGCCTCCGGCCACGACCTCCCGGAGCGCCCGTCGCCGGGCCGGGAGGTGGAGGTGCCGGCCCGCCGGGTGCGGATGGCCGCCCGGCTCACGCTGCCCCCGATGGCCCGGGCGGTGGTGGTCCTCGCCCACGCCGGCAGCAGTGGCCGGCACGATCCGCGCCACCGGTACGTCGCCGCCGCGCTCCACCGGGCGGGTCTGGGCACCCTGCTGCTCGATCTGCTCACCGAGGACGAGGAACGCAACCGGCACAACGTCTTCGACATCACCCTGCTGGCCCGGCGCCTGCACGCCGCGTCCGACTGGCTTCGCCGGGAAACCGGCCTGCCCGTGAGCCACTGCGGCACCGGCACCGGCGCCGGGGCCGCCCTGGAAGCGGCCGCGGCCGACGACGACGTCCGCGCCGTCGTCTGCGTCGGCGGCCGCCCAGACCTGGCCGGTCCCGCGGCACTGGCCCGGGTGCACGCCCCCACCCTGTTCGTCGTCGGCGCCCTGGACACCCGGCTGCTCGGCCTCAACCACCTGGCCGCGGACTGGATGCGCTGCGACCACCGCGTCCACGTCGTCCCCGACGTCACCCACCTCCTCACCGAGCCGGGCGCGCTCGAAGCCGTCGCGGAACTGGCCCGCGACTGGTTCGGAACCCACCTCTCCAGGGCGGACGCACAAGCGCTGCAGGGGTCACGGTGACCGTGTTCCGGTGCGCGCGGCTCTCGCGGCCCCGGCCGGCCGGAGCACCACTCCCCTACCAGTCCGGGCGATCCGGCTCCCCGCCGGTGACCTCGTACGTCTTGGTCCAGGTGGCGCCGCACCGGCAGCGGGAGTACTCGACCAGCTCTCCCTCTTCGGACACGCCCAGCCCCTGGCTGAGTCGTACGTGCACGTGATCGCCCATGAGAAGTCGCTCTCCATCGATGTCCGGAATCCCCTTATCGTGGCGACTTGCCTCCCTGGCGGCAATGCCGCAGCTCACACTTCACGGACGCGGTTCAGCGATGCGGGGGCCGCTGCCGGTCCCGGCCGGCCGGGACGTTCGGCTCTGGTGACGCGCCCCGCTCGCGCGCACCGTGGAAACGGGAGGGACACCCTTGTACGGAAGTGATCACGATGGAAGCCAAGCATTGGACCGTGCAGGTCTACATCACCGAGGACGGCGACGAGACGCACGCACGCGCCGTGCTCACCACCCGCGACACGGCGACGGTCACGGGCCGGGGCGTGGCCCGGCGCAACCCGATCGACCGGCCGATCCCGGAGATCGGCGACGAACTGGCCGCGAGCCGGGCCCTGGAGGACCTCGCCATCCGGCTGCACGACGTGGCCGCGGACGACATCGTCGACATGGCCGGTCCCGTCCGGGCCTGACGACGCGGTCCCGACGACGCCGTTCCCCGGCCGCGCCAACGGCACGAACGCCGGTGGCGCGGCCGGGAGGTCCGGTCGGTCACCGGCCGTCACACCCGCGCCGGCACGATCGCCACCGGACACCGCGCGCGGTGCAGCAGCGCGTGGTCGGTCCGGCCGAGCTGGAGGCCGAGGTGCCCCACCCTGCGCCGCGTCCCGACGACCACGAGGTCGGCCGCGGCCGAGCGGTCCACCAGTACCCGGTGCGCCGGTCCCTCGACGGTCGCACCACGCACCTGGACCGCGGGGTGTTCGGAGACGGCCTCGCGCAGCAGCTCCTCCAGCAGGGCGGCGGCCCGCTCCTCGTACCCGCCGGGCGTCTGTGCGGGGCTGCGCCAGGCCCGTACGACGTCGAGGACGCAGCCGCGTGTCTCGGCCTCGCGGAACGCGAACCGCACCGCCTCCGCGCCGGTGTCGGACTCGCCCGCGCCGAGCAGGATCCGCCCGTGCGTGCCGGCCGGTCCGGCGCCGTCACCGCGGACCACGACCACCGGGCCGTGCGCCCGGGCTGCCACGGCCAGGCTGGTCGAGCCCAGCAGCAGTCCGCTCGGCTCACCGCGCCCACGCGAGCCGGTCACCAGGACGGAGGCGTTGTTGCCCTCCCTCAGCAGGGCCGAGACCGTGTCCTCGGGGAGGATGCCGGTGGACACCTCCAGCTCCGGATTGCGCTTGTGCGCCCGCTCCGCCGCGGAGCCGACGATGTGCTCGGCCAGGGTCTGCTCCGCGGGACGCTCCGCACCACCGGTGGGGACAGGTCCTTCGTAGCGCTCCCACCAGGAGGCGTACACCAGCCGCAGCGGCAGGCCGTTCCGGGCGGCCTCGTCCACCGCCCAGTCGACCGCCGTCAGGCTCGGTTCGGATCCGTCGACGCCCACGACCAGGGGCAGTGCCATCCTTCCCACCGCCTTCCGCCCGGCTGCCACCTCGCGCGACAGGAGGTCCCACTGCCACCGTCGCACCCCTGGACACCGGCGGCATGACGGACGGGAGGACCGAGGAGGACGCGGGTCCGCGGGAAGTGGATCGGTTCCTCCCGTCCAGTCGTGCCCGGAGCACCTTCGGCTGTCAGTCGTGCGCGACGACCGCGACGGGGGCGGTGGCGTGGTGCAGGACGTTGTGGGCGACAGGGCCGATGCGGGTGCCGAACGGCCTGGGGCGCACGCGCCGGCCGACGACGACCAGGGAGGCCTCCCGGGAGGCGTCGACCAGGAGTTGCGCGGCGTCGCCGAAGCGCGCGTCCTCGACCACCCCGACGTCCGGGTACTCCTGCCGCCACGGGCGCAGCACCTCGCTCAGGGCGGCGGACTCGTTCCCGGCGGCCGGCGCGCGCCGGCCGTGCACCGCACGCAGCGACGTGTTCCGGCGCGCCGCCGCCTCGAAGGCGAACCGGATCGGACCGTCGTCCGGGGCGGCGGTGTCCAGACCGAGTACGACGGGCCGGTGGGCCCGCGCGGGCTCCGCCTCCGGCTCGTCCGCGGCCCGTTCGCCGGCGCGGACGAGCACCACGGGCCGTTCCGCGTGCGCCACGACGGACAGGCCGACGGAGCCGAGGACGAAGCCGCCGACCCCGCCCAGGGCCCGTGAGCCCAGGACCAGGAGTCCGGCTTCCTCAGCGGCCCGGCAGAGCACCTCGGCGGGACGGCCGGGCAGGTGCTCGACGGTCACTTCGATGCCGGGGTGGCGCAGCCGCAGGCCCTCGGCCGCGTCCCGGAGCATCTGCTCGGCCGCGTCCCGGTCCGTCTCCGCGCAGAGGAGCGGCGCCTGCTCCAGAGGCTGCCAGGCGTGAACCAGTCTCAGCGGCAGCCCGAGCAGCCTCGCCTCCCGTGCCGCCCATTCGGCGGCGGCCCGGCTCTCGGAGGAACCGTCGATGCCGACGGTGACGGTGCGCGGCATGCTCTCCACCTCCTGCCGCGGGTACGGGTCTTCTGTCACGTTGGCACGGCGTTCCCCGTTCCGAGGAGGGCCGAACGGCTCCGAAACGCCCCGCCGCCCCGGCCGCCGGGTACCGATCGGCCCTACCCCGCCGGGACGGCCCCGTCGACGCTTGGAAGGAACCGGGGGGGCACCGCGGGCAGTGGCCCGCTTCCGGTCGGAGTCCAGCTCGGGATCCAGCGGGTGAGCGCGATGTCGGATGTGACCACCACGGACCTGTACGAGGTGACGATGGCGCTGTCCTACCTGCGGGAGGGCATGGACAGGCCGGCCACGTTCAGTCTCTTCGTCCGGGATCTGCCGCCCGAGCGCGGCTTCCTGGTGAGCGCCGGGGTGGAGTCCGCCCTGGACTTCCTGGCCGGTTTCCACGTCACCTCCGCCGACGTACGTGACTTCGCCGACGCCCTCGGCCGTCCGGCCGGGGACCTGGCGGCCCTGCGTGGCCTGCGGTTCCCCGGAGAGGTGCGCGCCGTCCCCGAGGGGCGCGTGGTGTTCTCGGGCGAGCCCCTGCTGGAGGTCACCGCACCGATCGCGCAGGCGCAACTGGTGGAGACGTACCTGCTCAACCAGGTCAGCCACCAGACGGGCATCGCGTCCAAGGCCGCCCGGTGCGTCCTGGCCGCGGCCGGTCACCCGGTGATCGACTTCTCGCTGCGCCGTACCCACGGCGTCTCGGCCGGTCTGCAGGCCGCCAGGGTCGGGGCCATCGCGGGGTTCGCGGGAACCAGCGACGTCGCCGCCGCGGTCCGGTGGGGACTCCGTGCGTCCGGCACGATGGCGCACTCCTACATCGAGGCGTTCCCGGACGAGGAGAGCGCCTTCCGCGCCTTCGCCCGCGCCCATCCGGGCCCCGTCACCTTCCTCGTGGACACCTACGACACGGTCCGGGGCGTGCGTACGGCGG
>NZ_JUJA01000164.1:136401-137808 GCF_001906585.1 Streptomyces kebangsaanensis
CCCGCCGTGCCCGGCACGTGCTGGACGCGGCGGGCCTGTCCGAGGTGCGCATCGTCGCCAGCGGTGGCCTCGACGAGTACCGCGTGGACGACCTGGTGCGCTCCGGAGCGCCCATCGACGTCTACGCGGTCGGCACCCGCGTCGGCACCTCGGCGGACGCCCCCTACCTCGACTCCGCCTACAAGCTGGTGGAGTACGACGGGCGCCCGGTCATGAAGCTGTCCTCGGCCAAGGTCACGGCACCCGGGCGCAAGCAGGTCCACCGCCGCCCCGGCAGGCCCGACCTCGTCGCGCTGTGCGACGAGCCGGGCCCTCCCGGGTCGGAACCGCTGCTGCGCACCGTCATGCGGGACGGCAGCCGCACCGGTCCGCCCGGCACCCTCGTCGAGGCGCACGAGCGTCTGCTGGCCGACCTGGCCGCACTGCCCGGGGCGGCCCTCCGCGTCCGCGCCCCGGTCCCGCCCGTGCCGGACCTGTCCGCGCGCCTGACGCGCACGACGGCGGCCCTCCGTGAGCGTCTCGTCGCGCAGGGCGGCGTCACCGCTCCGGCGGCCGGGACCAGCCGCTGATCCGCCACCGGCGTCCTCCGGCTGGCAGGGTGCCGCCCGGCCTGGCAGCGTGGGCGCAGAGGCCGCGACCCCGCGCACTGACGCCGGCGGCCGGCCGCCCTGGAGCGGGCGGGGCGGCGCCAGGCGCATCGGTCCGAGGACCGGAGGAGAGAACCATGCACCACCGAACGGTCGAAGACCTCATGACCCACGGTGTCGTCCGGGTGCGGCGGGACACCCTGTTCAAGGACATCGTCCGGACCCTGGCCGACCACGACGTGACCGCCGTACCCGTCGTCGACGACCTCGGCCGCCCCGTCGGGGTGGTGTCGGAGGCCGACCTGCTGCGCGCGGTGGCCGGCCGGTCCGACCCGGCCGGGCTGCTCCCCCAGCTCCACCCGGAAGGCCTGGAGGAGGTGTCCGACGGCGCCACGGCCGAGGAGCTCATGACGGCTCCGCCGGTGTGTGCCCGGCCGGGGTGGAGCGTCGTCGAGGCCGCGCGCACGATGGACGCCCACAAGGTCAAGCGGCTTCCCGTGGTCGACGAAACGGGCGTCCTGACGGGGATCGTCAGCCGCGGCGACCTCCTGCGGATCTTCCTGCGCCGCGACGAGGCGATCCGCGAGGAAATCGCCGCCGACGTCCTCGTCCGGACCCTGGGCCTCTCCCCGGCCGATCTCTCGGTCACCGTGAGGGACGGCCGGGTCGCCCTCAAGGGCACCGTGGAGGCCAGGAGCCTCGTCCCGGTGATCGAGCGCCTGTGCCGCGGGGTCGACGGGGTCGTCTCCGTCTCCGCGGACATCACCGGCCCCGCCGGCGATCCGAGCGGCCCTTCCGGCCACCGCTGACGCCCGCCCGC
>NZ_JUJA01000164.1:137848-140296 GCF_001906585.1 Streptomyces kebangsaanensis
GGCTCCGCATGGTCGCGCGGACGGGAGACATGATGACCGGCTTGGTGATCGCAGGTGTGGACGGCTCGGCGTCGAGCCTGACCGCGGTGGCGTGCGCGGCGCGGGAGGCCGAGCTGCGCGATGCCGCCCTGTGCCTGGTGCACGCCTTCTCCTGGCCCGCGCCGCGCACACCGATGGACAGGGTGGTCTCCCGGCCCATGAGGGCCCACTTGCTGGACCTGGCCGACCGCCTGGTGGAGGAGGCGTCGGTCCGGGCCCGCGCGGCGGCACCGGACGTGCAGGTCTCCGGCACGATCAGACGCGGAGATCCCCTGACCGTACTGGAGGCCGAGTCCCGGACGGCGGAGCTGGTCGTCGTCGGCAGCCGGGGGCTCGGGAACTTCGCGGGGCTGCTGGTGGGCTCCACGTCGGTGGGGCTCGCCGCGCACGCGCGGTGCCCGGTCCTGGTGGTGCGGGGACCCGCCGACGCGGCGGGGCCGGTCCTGCTCGGGGTCGACGGCTCCCCGGCAGGCGCCGAAGCCGTTCGCTTCGCCTTCGACGAGGCCTCCCGGCGCCGTGCGCGCCTGCTGGCACTGCACGCGTGGACGACGTGGAACGCCCCGCTGCCGCCGCCCCTGAGCCCGGCGATGCCCTACTCGAACGAGCCCGGTGCGCTCGCCGCCGCCGAGGAACGCCTGCTCGCCGAGACGATCGCGGGCCTGTGCGAGCGGTACGCGGACGTACGGGTCGAGCGCAGAGCCGTGAACGGCCCCACCCGCGAGGCACTGATCGAGGCAAGTCGCACCGCACAGCTCACCGTCGTCGGCTCGCGCGGGCGCGGAGGCTTCGCCGGACTGCTGCTGGGATCGGTGAGCCAGGCGCTGCTGCACCACGCGCACGGGCCCGTGGCCGTGGTGCGCGGACAGGACATGGGCCGGCGTCGCTGAGGCCGGGGGTGTCCGCCCTCTGCCGGGCGGCGGCCGTCCCTGGCCGTGCCTGGCCATTCCTTTCCATTCCTTTCCCCTCCTGGTCATTTCCGGGGAACGACCGCGACGGGGCACGGGGCGTGGTGCAGCAACGCATGGTTGATCAGGCCCAGTTGCAGACCCGGGAGGGCCTGTCGCCCACGAGCGCCGACGACCAGCAGGTCCGCCTCCGACGCGGCTTCCAGCAGTGCCTGCCGGGCCGGGCCGTCGAACACCCGTCGGCTCACCGGGATGTCGTGGTACCACTCCTCCGGACCGCGCAGGGCGTCGTCGAGCACCTGTGCCGGCGGGCGCCGATGGGCCTCCAGGGCGTACCACGGCGGGACTTGAGGTGTGGGGGAGGCACCGAACCGCGGGTTCCAGGCGTGCACCGCCACCAGCCGGCAGTGCCGCACCCGGGCCTCGCGGAACGCGAACCGCACGGCCGTGTCACTGCCCTCTCCCTCCTCGACGCCGACGACGACGCTCCCGAAACGGCCGTCCCGGTGCTCCGCCGAGCCGCGCACCACGACGACCGGGCAGTCCGCCCGGGCCGCCACGGCCAGGCCGACCGAGCCCAGGAGCATCCCGGGAAGGTCCCCGAGCCCTCTGGACCCGAGTACCAGCGCGAAGGCGTTGCGGTCCTTGCCGACCAGGGCGGAGATCGCGTCCTCGTGCACGACCTCGCTCGACAGCCGCACGGTGGGAGCGCCCTTCCCGGCACGTTCCGACGCGGCGTGGACCACCTCGGACGCCTCGTGGTTCCCGGCCGCCGCGTGCAGAAGGTGGAGCGGCACGTCGTGCCGGACCGCCTCGGCCGCGGCCCAGTCCACCGCCTCCAGGCTCGCCTCGGACCCGTCGACGCCGACCACCAGGGGAATCGTCACCGCGCCTGTCTCCTCTCCTGCCGGACTCCACGCGGATTCCACGCCTGCGGCCTTCTCCGCGGGTCCACATGCGCCGCGGAGGGGATCGGGGTACTCCTCGGACCAGGACGCACCGTGCCCGGCGTGCCGGCGACGTCCGGACCGCCGGACTCGTTCACCGTCGTCCTCAGCTTCTTACGAGACGGAGACCGCCGCCATGCGACCAGTCGTCACCGTGGGCCTCGACGGCTCACCCGAGAGTCTCGCCGCCGCCCGCTGGGCCGCCGAAGAGGCCGAGAGGCGCGGGCTCGCCCTCCGCCTGCTGCACGCGTGGCCGCTGCTGGCCCCGGAACCGACCCGCGTCCCCTCGGAAGCCGACCAGAACTACGGGGCGAGGCGCCTCCTCCACACCGCGCGGGCGGAGCTCCGGGCACGCCACCCGGACCTGTCCGTCGTCGAGGACCTGGTCGCCGACGACGCCCAGCACGCCCTGCTCCGGGCGGCGTCGGAGTCGGAGATGACCGTGCTCGGCTCACGGGGTCTCGAACCCGCCGAGAGCTACTTCCTGGGCGACGTCAGCATGCCCGTCGTGGCACGGGCCGGGCGGCCGGTGGTGCTGGTCCGCGGGAACCGGCGGG
>NZ_JUJA01000164.1:140325-158948 GCF_001906585.1 Streptomyces kebangsaanensis
GAGCCGCGTGGTCGTGGCCCTGAAGCTGCGCGGATCCTCCGACGACCTGCTCGGCTTCGCCTTCCGCACCGCCGCGGCCAGGGGCGTGCCCCTCCTCGCCGTCCACGGCCGAAGCATGCCGCTCCACGCACAGACGTCCCAGGGTGTGGACCACGACGTCACCGAGGAGACGAGGCAGGACGCCCGGACGCGGCTGGACAAGGCGCTCCGTCCCTGGCGCGAGGAGTATCCGCGGGTGGACATGGCCGGCAGCGTCCGTCTCACCAGCCCCGCCCGGGCCGTCGTACAGGCCGCCGAAGGTGCCGTGCTGCTGGTCGTCGGCCGTCGCCGGCACCGTCCCGCTCCGGCGCCCCGTCTGGGCCCCGTGGCGCAGGCCGCCCTCCATCACGGGCGCTGCCCGGTCGCCGTCGTCCCTCATGGGTGAGACGGTCCCGACGCAGCCGCCGTCGCACGGCGGTCGAGGGGGCCCGTTCCCCGGATCCCGCTGCCGCGCGGGGGCGGCCCCGCACGTCGGGCCGGGAACCGTCAGGGCCCGGTGATTTCGATGTGGCGTGGCTTCGCGGCCTCTGCCTTGGGCGCCGTGACGGTCAGTACGCCCTCGCTGAGGGTCGCGCTGACCTCTTCGGCCCTGACATCCGCGGGAAGGAGCGCCTGGTACTCGAAGTGCCCCGTACGGCGGGTGCTGCGGCGCAGCACGCCCTCACGCTCCTGTTCCTTGTACTCCCCTGTGATGCGCACTTCCCGGTCGCTCATCTCGATGTGGACGTCGTCCCGCTTGACGCCGGGCAGCTCCGCCTCGATCACGTAGGCGTCGTCGGTCTCCCGCATGTCGGCCGCGGGCGACCAGGCCAGTCCGGACGAGGCGGCGGCAGCGCCCTCCATCAGACGGTTCATGCGCTCCCACAGCTCGTCGAACTCGGCGGCCGCCGGTTCACTCCAGCCGAGGGCGGGGAACGCCCTACCCAGCAGACTGCCGGCCCGGTGTCGTACAGGCAGGGTCATCGCGACTCACCTCCGTGAAGAGCGGCGTTCAGGTCACTTTCCATGGTGCACGCCCTCACCCGGCCGGGCGACTCCACGCCCGGGGCTCCTCTCGTCGACATGCCTGGTAGCGGCGCGCCTTCGGGTGCCGGGCCGGCCCGGGGACCTGACGTCCCGACGAGCGAGCCGTCCGGATCCCGGGGTCCCCGGGTCCGCCGAGTGGCCACCGCGGATCGAACGGAGGGAGGCTGGAGGAAGGCTGGAGGGAGCGGATGGGAGGAAGCCCATGAAGGTCGGAGTGCTGACCGGCGGCGGTGACTGTCCCGGCCTGAACGCCGTGATCCGCAGCGTCGTCCGCAAGGGCGTCCAGGAGTACGCCTTCGACTTCGTCGGGGTGCGGGACGGCTGGCTCGGTCTGCTCCAGGATGCCGTCATGCCTCTGGACGTCCCCGCTGTGCGGGGGATCCTCCCCCGTGGCGGGACCATCCTCGGCTCTTCCCGCACCAACCCGCTCAAGCACGAGGACGGGCTGCGCCGTGTGCGGGACACCCTCGCCGCGCACGGCGTCGACGCGCTGGTCGTGATCGGCGGTGAGGACACGCTCGGTGTGGCCACCGAGCTGAGCGGGCAGGGGGTCCCTCTGGTCGGCGTACCGAAGACCATCGACAACGACGTCTCCGGCACCGACTGCACCTTCGGCTTCAACACCGCCGTGGGCATCGCGACCGAGGCCATCGACCGTCTCCACACCACCGCCGAGTCGCACATGCGCACCCTGGTGGTGGAAGTGATGGGACGGCACTCCGGGTGGATCGCCCTGCACGCCGGTGTCGCGGGCGGCGCCAACGTGATCCTCATCCCGGAGCGGCCGTTCGACATCGACCAGGTCTGCGAACAGGTGAAGAGCCGATTCAAGATCAATTACGCGCCGATCGTCGTGGCCGCCGAAGGAGCCGTCCCCAAGGAGGGACAGATGTTCCTCAAGGACCAGTCACTGGACGAGTTCGGGCATGTGCGGCTGTCCGGCATCGGCGAATGGCTGGCCCAGGAGATCTCGGAGCGCACCGGCAAGGACGCCCGCACCACGGTCCTGGGTCACGTCCAGCGCGGCGGCACCCCGAGCCCCTTCGACCGCTGGCTCGCCACGCGTTTCGGACTGCACGCCATCGACGCGGTCAAGGACGGTGACTTCGGCACCATGGTCGCCCTGCAGGGCACCCGGATCGTCCGCCATCCGCTCGCCGACGCCACGGCGAGGACCAAGCTGGTCGATCCGTCGCTGTACGACGAGTTCGAGGTGTTCTTCGGCTGACCGGCCCGGCGTCCGGCGGGGCTTCCACCACTGGTTCGTGGCCGCCGGTTCGCGGCCGGCGGTTCGCGGCCGGCTGTCATCCGGCGTGCGGGACGACCGCCACCGGGCAGCGGGCGTGGTGCAGTACGGCGTGCGTGACCGGGCCCAGCCGGCCCTCGGGCGCCCGCGGGTCGGTGCGGCGGCCGACGACGAGCAGAGCCGCGCCCCGGGACGCGTTCAGGAGCGCCTCCGCCGGATGGAGCAGCATGACATCGGTGCGGACCGCCACCCCCGGGTACTTCTCGCGCCAGGGGCGCAGCGCGTCGGAGAGCCGCAGGACCTCCTGGTCCTCCCACGTGGCGCGGTCCTCCTCGGTCACCACCAGCGTCCGTGGGGAGACGGCCTCGGCGGGAAACGCCCATGCCTGGACCGCCCGCAGGTCCGCTCCGCGTGAATCGGCGGCCGAGAACGCGAAATCCGCCACCTCTCCGACCGGGCGGTGCGCGTCGAACCCCACCACGACCTGGGCAGCGCCGCGTGCCGCGGGCCCCTCCTCTCCGAAGACGCCGGACCGTTCGGGAACCAGCACGACGGGGCAGGGGGCCGCTGCCGCCGTCCGCAAGGCCACCCGTCCGACCGCCAGGCCGCCGAAACCGCCCGTCCCCCGGGTGCCGACGACGAGGAGCCCGGCGTCGCGGGCCGCGACGAGGAGGGCCGTGGCCGGGTCGCCGTCGGCCTGCTCGCCCCCCACCTCGACATCCGGACAGCGGTCGCCGAGGTCGGCGACCACCCGTTGGAGCATTTGCGCGCCCATGTGGTGCAGCCTGTCCACGGCCGGGCCCGGCACGGCGGTGTCCGGAAGCGGCGGGGACGCATGGACCAGGCGCAGCGGAACGCCACGCGACGCGGCCTCCCGCGCCGCCCAGCCCGCTGCCGCCAGACTGCGTTCGGACCCGTCGACACCCGCCAGCACAGGGTGAGTCATCGTGTCCTCCTTCGCCCGGCCGGCACCTCCGCGGGCGCCGCACGCCCGCGCCCCTTCTCCTCCACTGTTCCACGACGGGGACGTCGCGGCGGGCTCACACGAGTCCGGCGGTCGTGGGAACCCGGGTCCCGCCCCCGGCGTTCCGGACTACCGAAGAGGCGGGCCGATGACCGACGTCCAAGGCTTGCTGGGCGACGAGGCCAAGGATCTGCCGGCCCACACCGCCCAAGGGAGCCCCAAGGAGGATCTGGTGCTGCCGGGTCCCGACTTCGTCGACCGGACCGTGGCCGCGACCGACCGCACGCCGCGGGTGCTGCGCAACCTGCGGTCCCTCTTCGACCACGGCCGTCCGGCCGGCACGGGACACGTGTCGATCCTGCCGGCCGACCAGGGCGTCGAGCACTCCGCCGCGTCGGCGTTCGCCGCGGACCCCCGCTACCTCGATCCCAGGAACATCGTCGAGCTCGCCGTCGAGGGCGGCTGCAACGCCGTTGCCGGCACGCTCGGTGTGCTCGGGGCCGTGTCGCGGCGGTACGCGCACAGGATCCCCTTCATCGTCAAGCTCGACCACAATGAGCCGCTGACCTACCCGAACCACTACGACCAGATCATGTTCGGCAACGTCGAGCAGTGCTTCGACCTCGGCGCGGCCTGCGTCGGCGCGACGGTCCACTTCGGCTCGGAGCAGTCGGACCGCCGGCTGCGGGAAGCCGGCGAGGTCTTCGCGCGCGCCCACGAACTGGGCATGTTCACCGTGCTCCCGAGGCCTCGGCCCCGCCGTCCCCGGGGCTCGGGGCCCTCGGAGTCCTCACAGTCCGCGCAGCCAGTCGTCGGCCACGCCCCGCGTGGTGCCGCCGTCGAGCCGGATCCGTGAATCGTCGAGTCGGTAGGTGAGCTTGCCGACGGCGTCGACCACGCCGTCGATCTGCCGGGTCATCGACACGGCGATCTCGGTGTCGCTCCTGCGTTCCATGCGGCCCTCCAGGGTGACGACGCCCTCGGTCACCGAGACGGCGACGCTGTGGGGTGCCAGCCCCAGGGTGCGCACCAGCACCTCGCGGACGACCTCCTCGCGGATCTCCGCGTCGGGCCGCAGGAAGACCCGCAGCAGGTCGCGCCGGGTGACGATGCCGACCAGCCGGTCCTCCTCGTCGATCACCGGCAGCCGCTCCACATGGCGCTCGGCCATGGTCCGGGCGGCCTCCACGATGGTGTCGTCGGCGTGCACGGTCACGGGCGGTTCGGTCATCAGCTGACCGGCCGTGCGCGCCTTCGCCTTCACCGCCCGGCGCCGAGCGGTCCCCGTCAGCAGGGTGCGGAAGTGACGGCCCGGCTCACGCCGGTCCGGCGCCTGTGCCTGGCGCGCCATCAGGTCCGTCTCCGAGATCACACCGATGACGTGCTCGTCCTCGTCCACCACCGGAAGACCGCTGATCCGGTGGTCGGCGAGCAGGCGCGCGACCTCCTTGAACGAAGTGCCGTACTCGGCCCGGACGACCTCGTCGGTCATCACCGAACCGATCTTGTCGTGCTTCATGTCCACTCCCTCCTCAGCCCGGCCGCGGAGGACAGCTCCCCGGACCGGCTTCGTGCCCGGATGGTTCGAGCATCCAGCGGCGCGGGCCGGGAGCCCATGGGCTGTCCGGGGACGACCCCAGGGCCGGTCGGCCCCAAGTCCCCGGCCGCGGGGGCCTGGGTGCGCGGCCGCCGGCCGGAACGTACGTTGGCGTCCTGGGGTGAAGCCCGGACGTGGACGTCCTTCGGGCGACTGGACCGCACAGCGGAGGCGGTATGGCCGACGGGAAGGCGGCGAGTCTGCCGCGCAAGACCTATGAGAAGGAACTGCTCCGTCTGCAGACGGAGCTGGCGAAGCTGCAGGAGTGGGTAAGGGCGACCGGCGCCCGGCTGGTGGTGGTGTTCGAGGGGCGGGACGCGGCGGGCAAGGGCGGCACGATCAAGCGGGTGACCGAGCACCTCAATCCGCGCGTCGCCCGGATCGTGGCGCTCCCGAAGCCGACCGAGCGCGAGCGCACCCAGTGGTACTTCCAGCGGTACGTCGAACAGCTGCCGGCGGCCGGGGAGATCGTGCTGTTCGACCGGTCCTGGTACAACCGGGCCGGGGTCGAGCACGTGATGGGCTTCTGCACCAAGGAGGAGTACCAGCGGTTCCTGCGCCAGTGCCCGATCTTCGAGCGGATGCTGGTGGAGGACGGGATCCTGCTGCGCAAGTACTGGTTCTCGGTGAGCGACGCCATACAGCAGGAGCGCTTCCGGCGCCGTCTGGAGGACCCGCTGCGGCGCTGGAAGCTGTCGCCGATGGACCTGGAGTCGATCACCCGCTGGGAGGCGTACTCGCGGGCCAAGGACGAGATGATGGTGCACACCGACATCGCCGAGGCACCGTGGTACGTCGTGGAGAGCGACGACAAGCGGCGGGCCCGGCTGAACATGATCGCCCATCTGCTGGACACGGTGCCGTACCGCGAAGCCGCTCCGCCGGTGCTGGAACTGCCCGTGCGGCCCCGGTCGACCGGTTACGAGCGTCCGCCGCGCGATCTGCAGACCTACGTCCCCGATCGCACGGCGGACCTGTGACCCCACCCCCGCCCGGAGGATCCGGCCGAACAGTCCACGCCGGGCCCCGAGGGTTCCTGGATCCCCGGCGCCCGCTCGGCCGGGGGTCACGGCCGGCCGCTGCCCGCCCTCACCGGTCGGCCACGGTGATGCGGCGTCCTGTCAGGCGGGTGGGGCACACCTTCACCCAGAGCGTGCGCGGGCCGCCCGCCCAGGGTGCGGAGTGGGCGCGTTCCTGAAGCCGGCGGACCGCCTCCGGGTCGTCGACGGCCTCGGCACGGCCGACCGCGAGCACGCTCCAGCCCCGGCTCATCGTCTCGTCGACGTGGTCGACCTCGAAGGCGACCTCGTTGCCGACGGCCGTGGCGGGNNGCCGAGCCGGGCTCGGTGCGGAAGAAGACGGCCCCGTCCGCCACCTCGTAGTTGACCGGGAACGCGGCGGGCCCGTCCGGGGTGGTGAACGCGACGCGCCCCACTCCGTGCGTGGACAGCAGCGCCCGGCACTCGTCCTGGCTCAGGTCCGTCAGCCGGGGGTGGAGCAGTGCCTGCCCCTGTCCCGGGGGCAGTTCCTGGTCGCCGCCGCGCAGCGCGACGAGTGTGGTGCCGAGCGCGTCGGCCAGGCGCAGGACGGTGGCGATGCCCGGCTCGGACGGGCGCTGTTCGAGATAGGCGAGGTACTGCGGCGACATCCGGGCACGGCCGGCCGTCTCCTCCGGGCTCAGTCCCCGGCGCCGGCGGGCCGCCGCCAGGCGCCGTCCGAAGTCTCCCGGCTGCCCCGCCGCGGAGGCGGCGGGTCCGGCGGGGGCCGGCCCACCGGCCGGGGTCTCCTCGCGCCCCGGGTGGTGGACGTGCGCGTCCGGCCCCGGGAACACCAGCGTGATCTCGCCGGTGTCCGACCAGCGCACGTCGTACGGGGGTGTGCCGTCGTCGTGGTGGAGGCCGACGATCTCGCCGTCGCGCCGGCCGACGCCGGTGACCGGGCTTTCGACGACCAGACGATCGCCTAGGTGAGCGTGCATGGTCATGCCCTCTCTCGAGGAGTCCCTTCCCAGGATCGCCCCGGTCCGTTGCCCGCACCAACGGGCTCGAGGTCCCGCCCCGTGCGGGGTGCCGGGCGGACCGTCCCCGGTCCTCCGCGACCGGTCAGCTCCCGGGCGGGCCCTGCTCATCGCTCACCGGCACGTGCCACACCAGTCTGGTGCCTCCGCCCTCGGGGGTGGTGAGCTCCAGGTCGCCGCCCAGTTTCCGGGCCCGCTCGGCCATGGTGGCCAGACCGCCGCGACAACCCTGCGGCGGTGTCCCGACACCGTTGTCGACGACGAGGAGACGCACCGTCCTGCCGTCGGTGTCCAGCACGACCTCGGCGCGGTCGGCGCGGGCATGGCGGGCGATGTTGGTCAGGGACTCGGACAGGGCCGCCACCAGGTGGTCGGCGGTCTCCCTCGGTACGTGGGTGTCGAGCAGTCCCTCCAACCGCACGCCGGGCGCGAAACCCAGCACGGGCGTGGCCTCGCCGATCACCCGGATCGCGCGCGCCCGCAGGCCGGGGGCCGCGTCGTCGCCGCGCAGGCGCAGCCCGAAGATCGTCGACCTGATGACCCTGATCGTCTCGTCCAGGTCGTCCACGGCCCGCAGCACGCGCCGCCTGGCTCCCTCGTGATCGATGAGACGGCCCGCGCTCCGCAGGGTCATCCCGGTGGCGAACAGCCGCTGGACGGCCAGGTCGTGCAGATCCCGGGCGATGCGGTCGTGGTCCTCCAGCAGGGCGATCTGCTCGGCGTCCCGGCGGCGCCCGGTCAGCTCCATGGCGAGAGCGGCCTGCGCGGCGAAGCCCGTCAGCATCTCCAGTTCCCGGTCGGAGAAGTCGTCGTCGCCCCTCTCCCTGGCGAGCAGGACCACGCCGCGCACATGGTCGCCTGCGCCGATGGGCACGGCGACGGCAGGGCCGAGGCCGGTGAACCGCGCGGGGCCGGCCGCAACACGTTCGTCGTGGGCGACGTCCGGGCTGCTCACGGGTGCGCCGTCGGCGTACGCCTTTCCCGTGAGGGTGCCCGCGACGGGCAGGACCAGGCCGCGGTGTGCGTCCGCCTCCTGGCCGATGGCCAGTTCCACGGTGAGGGTGTCCGTGCCCTTCACGGGTGTGGACAGCGCGGCGAGCGCCGCACCGGTGATCTCGCGCGCGCGTTCGGCGATCAGTTTGAGCACGTCCGCCTGGGCGGCGCCGGACATCAGGCCGCGGGTGATCTCCGCGTTCGCCCGCAGCCAGCGCTCGCGCAGGCGGGACTCCTCGTACAGCCGGGCGTTGTCGACCGCCACCCCCGCCGCCACCGCCAGTGTGGACAGGACCGACTCGTCCTCCTCGTCGAACTCGCCCCCGCCCCGCTTCCCGGTCAGGTACAGATGGCCGAACACCTGGTCCCGCACCCGGATCGGGACACCGAGGAAGGTGCTCGTCGCGGGGCGACGGGCCGGGATCCCGTGCTCGTCCGGGAACGGGTCGATCCGGGTGGTGTCCTCCTCGCCGCCCCCGGCCGTGTGGAACGCCGACATCCGCCTGCCGTCCGGGCCGGTCACGCCCAGCGCCGCGTACTCGGCGTCGACCAGGACCGCGGCAGCCTCCACGATCCGGTGCAGCGCCTGTGTCAGCTGCAGCTCGCGGCCGACGGAGAGCACCGCCTCCAGGAGGCTGTGGACCCGGTCCCGGGTCCCGCGGGCGGCGTCCACGCGCGCCCGCAACTCCTCCAGCAGCTCGTCCAGCCGCAGCTGCGGCAGCCGCACCCGGGCCGCCCCGGTCCCACCGAACTCCTCGGAGCCTGCCACCGGTGACCCTCCAAGCCCCCGCCACGTGCCGAAGGCCGTCTCCCCCACCTGCCACAGTAGTGGCGCGGCACGGGGACGGCGCGGTCACTTCGGCGCGGACGGCGGCACCCGGGGGCTCGTGCGCCGTGCCGGCACGCAAGTCGCCTGGCGGTCCGCGCTCCTTGCGCCGATCATGGGAGGAGAGCTCCGCGCGAACGTTCACGGCGCGTGGGCGAGGAAGGCACGCCATGAGGCAGGACGTCATCGCCAAGACGGCACCGGCTCCCGTGACCCCGGTCCTCACCGACTACGAGAAGGCCTGCGCCGAGTTCAGCTGGGCCGCGGCACGCGAACGGCTCGCCGGGCTGCCGCACGGTGGTCTCAACATCGGGTACGAGGCCGTGGACCGTCACGTGGCCGAGGGCCGCGGCGACCGGGTCGCCCTGCGCTGCGTGCGCCGGGACGGGACGGCCGAGTCCGTCTCGTACACGGCGCTCGCGCGGCTGACGAACAGGTTCGCCCAGGTGCTGCGTTCCCTCGGCGTGGACCGGGGCGACCGGGTGTTCACCCTGCTCGGGCGCTGCCCCGAACTCTTCACGGCGGTGCTCGGCACGTTCAAGAACGCGTCCGTGCTCTGCCCGCTCTTCCCGGCCTTCGGGCCGGATCCCGTGGCCCAGCGCATGCGGCTGGGCAACGCCCGCGTCCTGGTCACCACCGAGCAGCTGTACGTGCGCAAGGTCGCCCCGGTGCGGGACGGCCTGCCCGAACTCGCTCATGTCCTGATCGTCGGCGAGCACGGCCGGGACCTTCCCGGCACGCTGTCCTTCGACGCGCTGATGGCCACGGCCGACGACGACTTCTCCGTCGCCCGCACCGATCCCGGCGACGTGGCGCTGCTGCACTTCACCAGTGGCACCACCGGGGCCCCCAAGGGCGCCGTCCATGTGCACGAGGCGGTCGTCGCCCATCACGTCACCGCCGCGTACGCGCTCGACCTGCACCCGGACGACGTGTACTGGTGCACCGCCGACCCCGGCTGGGTCACCGGCATGTCGTACGGCGTCATCGCCCCGCTCACGCACGGCGTCAGGGTCGTCGTCGACGAGGGCGACTTCGACGCACGCCGCTGGTACGGCGTCCTCGCCCGGGAACGGGTCACGGTCTGGTACACCGCGCCCACCGCCCTGCGCATGATGATGCGGGCGACTCCCCGGCAGGGCCCCTACGACCTGCCGCGCTCGTTCGATCTGTCGGCGCTCCGGTTCGTCGCCTCGGTGGGCGAACCGCTCAACCCCGAAGTGGTCCTGTGGGGCCGGGACGTGCTGGGGCTCCCGGTGCACGACAACTGGTGGCAGACCGAGACCGGCTGCATCGTCATCGCCAACCTGGCGGCCTGCCCCATCAAGCCCGGGTCGATGGGCCGCCCCCTGCCGGGCATGGTCGCCGCCGTCCTGGCCCGCGCGCCCGACGGCACCGTGTGGCGCTCGCCCGAGGGCCGTGTCCGCACGGTCGACGAACCCGGCCAGGAAGGCGAACTGGCGCTGCGGCCCGGCTGGCCGTCGATGTTCCGCGGCTATCTGCACGCCGAGGACCGGTACGCCGCGTGCTTCGCCGACGGCTGGTACCTGACCGGCGACATCGTGCGCAGGGACGCGGACGGGTACTTCTGGTTCGTCGGGCGCGGGGACGACGTCATCAAGTCCGCGGGCCACCTGATCAGCCCGTTCGAGGTGGAGAGCGCCCTGCTGGAGCATCCGCGGGTGGCGGAGGCCGGGGTGATCGGGCGTCCGGACCCGACCGCCGGCGCGATCGTGAAGGCCTATGTGTCCCTGCGCCCGGGAGTGGATCCGGACGACGACCTCCTGCGGGACCTCCTCGCCTTCGCCCGCCGCAAACTGGGGCCCGCGGTGGCGCCCCGGGAGATCGTCTTCGACCGGAACCTGCCGCACACCAGGAGCGGCAAGGTCATGCGGCGGCTGCTGCGGGCGCGCGAGCTCGGCCTCCCGGAGGGCGACACCTCGACCCTGGAGACGCCGGAGCCCCCGGCGCCATGAGTCCGGCCCGGTGCGCCGGACGCGGACCCGCACCACGAGACCTCTCGGAGCACCCGGCCATGAGCACCAGCCACAGGAAACCGGCCAAGCCCGCCCACCACGGAACCCACCAGGACGCCGCCGCCAAGCACCATCGCGACCTCCTGGCCTCCATGCTGCTGATCCGCCGCTTCGAGGAGCGCTGTGTCGAGCTGTACAGCGCCGCGAAGATCAGGGGCTTCGTGCACCTGTACATCGGGGAGGAGGCCGTCGCGGCCGGCGTGCTCGACGCGCTCGGCCCGGCCGACGCGGTCGTCTCCACCTACCGCGAGCACGGCCACGCCCTCGCCCGCGGCGTGCCCACGGACGCCGTCATGGCGGAGATGTACGGCAAGGCCACCGGGTGCAGCCGCGGACGCGGCGGTTCCATGCACCTGTTCGACACGAGCCGGCGCTTCTACGGCGGCAACGCGATCGTCGGCGGTGGCATCCCGCTCGCCGCCGGGCTCGCCCTGGCCGAGAAGATGCGCGGGGGCCCCGGTGCCGTCTGCTGCTTCTTCGGGGACGGCGCCTTCGCCGAGGGCGAGTTCCACGAGACCGCGAACCTCGCCGTCCTATGGGGGCTGCCGCTGCTGCTCGCGTGCGAGAACAACCTGTACGCGATGGGGACACCGCTGCGCGCCGAGCACGGACAGACGGACCTGGCCATGCGCGCCGCGTCCTACGGGATGCCCGCCTGGGCCGTCGACGGCATGGACGTCCTCGCGGTCGAGGACGCCGCGCGCCGCGCGGTGGAGGGCATACGCGCCGGGCACGGCCCGTACTTCCTGGAACTGCGCACCTACCGCTTCCGCGCGCACTCCATGTACGACCCCGACCGCTACCGCGACAAGGCGGAGGTCGAACACTGGCGCACCCGTGACCCGGTGATGCTGCTGGAGCGGCGGATGAGGTCGGCGGGCGAGCTGGACGACGCGTCGTACGCCGAGCTGGACCGACGCTGCACGGACGAGGTCGACCGCGCGGTGGCCGCGGCCGAGGCCGCTCCGGTGGAGCCCGTGGGCGACCTCCTGCGGTACGTCGGCACGGTCCCCGGTGACCTGCCGGAGGCACGCTGATGGCGACGGCCACGACGACGTACCGGGAGGCGCTCCGTGAGGCCCTCCGCGAGGCGCTGTCGGCCGACGACCGGGTCTTCCTGATGGGCGAGGACGTCGGCAAGTACGGCGGTTCCTTCGGTGTCAGCCTCGGTCTGGTCGAGGAGTTCGGCCCCGAGCGGGTGCGCGACACACCCCTGTCGGAGTCGGCGTTCGTCGGCACGGGCATCGGCGCGGCCATCGCCGGCATGCGGCCCGTCGTCGAGGTCATGACGGTCAACTTCAGCCTGCTGGCACTCGACCAGATCCTCAACAACGCCGCCACGCTGCGGCACATGTCCGGCGGCCAGCTCTCGGTGCCGGTCGTCATCAGAATGACCACCGGAGCGGGACGGCAGCTCGCGGCCCAGCACTCGCACAGCCTGGAGGGCTGGTACGCCCACATCCCCGGCATCCGCGTCCTGGCCCCCGCGACGTTGGAGGACGCGCGCGGCATGCTCGCCCCCGCGCTCGCCGACCCCGACCCCGTGGTCATCTTCGAACACGGTTCCCTGTACAACGTCTCCGGCGAACTCGCCCCCGTCGAAGGCCCCCTGGACGTCGCGTCGGCCGCCGTCCGCCGGTCGGGCGACGACGTCACGCTTCTCACGTACGGGGGTTCGCTGCCCAAGGTCCTCTCGGCGGCGGACCTCCTCGCCGGGGAGGGCATCAGCGCCGAGGTCGTGGACCTGCGCAGCCTCCGCCCCCTCGACGACGCCACGATCATGGCCTCGGTGGCCAGGACGCACCGTGCCGTCGTCGTCGACGAGGGCTGGCGCACCGGGAGTCTCGCCGCCGAGGTCTCCGCCCGGATCACCGAGCAGGCCTTCTACGAACTCGACGCACCGGTCGGGAGGGTGTGCAGCGCCGAAGTGCCGATCCCCTACGCCAGGCACCTGGAGGAGGCCGCGCTGCCCCAGGCGGAGGGCGTCGCCGCCGCGGCCCGGGAGGCGGTGGGACACCGTGGGTGAGTTCACCATGCCGTCGCTGGGCGCGGACATGGAGGCGGGCACGCTCCAGGAGTGGCTCGTCGCCCCCGGCGACACGGTCACGCGCGGCGATGTGATCGCCGTCGTCGAGACCGACAAGTCCGCCGTCGAGGTCGAGTGCTTCGAGTCGGGAACCGTCGGCCGCCTGCTGGTCGCGCCCGGCACCAGGGTTCCGGTGGGCGCACCGCTGGCCCTCATCGAGGCGGCGGGGAGGGAGACGGCGGCACGGGACCGGGCGGCCGCCCCCGTGGAACAGCCGGCGGCGCCCCGGCCCCGGAAAGCCGGGCAGGAGGCCGCCCCGGTGCCGCAGCCGCCCGTGGTCCACGCCGAAGCCGGACCGCTCGTGAGGCACCTCGCCGACGAGCGGGGCGTCGACCTGACGGCGGTGCACGGCAGCGGGCCCGGCGGCAGGATCACCCGTGCCGACGTCGAGGGCACCGCGCACGAAGGCGGCCGGCGCCCGCGCGCCACACCCTACGCACGACGGCTCGCCGCGGAACTGCGCGTCGACCTGGGCACCGTGCGCGGCACCGGCCGGGACGGAGCCGTACGGGGAACCGACGTGCGGAAGGCGGCACACCTGCGTGCCGGTCCCGCACCCGCCGCCGCGGAGACCGCGGCGCCCTCGGCGCCCGCGCGGGCCCCTCTGCCGGTTCCGGGCCGCGCCGGGGCGGCCGAGCCCGCCGCCGCCGCGATGCGCAGGGCGATCGGCGACCTGATGAGCCGGGCCAACCGGGAGATCCCCCACTACTACCTCGCCACGACGATCGACATGAGCGCGGCGCTCGCGTGGCTGCGCGCGCGCAACCGCGAACTGCCGGTCGGCGAACGGATGCTGCCCGCCGCGCTGTTGCTCAAGGCGGTGGCCACCGCCGCCGTCGAGGTCCCCGGCCTGAACGGCTTCTGGCAGGACGGGGGTTTCGTCCCGGGCCGCGGTGTCCACCTCGGTTTCGTCGTCTCGCTGCGCAACGGGGGCCTGGCCGCGCCGGTCGTCCGCGACGCGGACTCGCTCGCTCCGGCGCGGCTGATGACCCGGCTGAAGGACCTGGTCGAGCGGGCCAGGCGAGGACGGCTGCGCGGCACGGAGATCACCGGCGGCACCCTCACCGTCAGCAGCCTCGGCGATCAGGGCGTCGAGGCCGTCTACGGCGTCATATACCCGCCTCAGGTCGCCCTGGTCGGCTTCGGGGCCGTGCTCGAACGGCCCTGGGCGGACCACGGCATGATCGGTGTGCGTCCTGTCGTGACGGCCACCCTGTCCGCCGATCACCGAGCCAGCGACGGCGCCGTGGGGGCCCGGTTCCTGAACGCCGTCGACCGTCTGCTCCAGAAACCGGAGAACCTGTGATGGACGAGACCGAAGCCCGGACCGCCGTCGAGGAGGCCATCACCCGTGTGGTGCCCGGCGCCGATCTCACCGGCCTGGAACCGGACGCCCCGTTCCGCGACGCGCTCGAACTCGACTCGCTGGACTTCCTGAGTTTCGTGGAAACCCTCTCCGAGCGCACCGGTCTGCGCATCGACGAGGAGGACTATCCGCGGCTGACAGCCCTGCGGGACGCCACCGAGTTCCTGGTCGCGCGCGCGTGATGACCGCGGGCGCCCCCGGCGGTCCCCGGCCGACCGGGGCGGCGCAGCAGGCAGCCGTCGACGGCTGCCCCGTCACCGACGGCCTGCTCGCCCGCCTGTCCCCGCTGCGGTTCGGCCACGTCGGCGTCCTCGGCCGCCACACGTTCTTCCGGCCGGCGGGGACGAGAGGGGGCCGGCGTCGTTCTCCGGGAGGCTCCCGGACCGCACGGCCCGGATCCCGGCAGCGTCGGTGGAGGCCGGCAGCGCGGTCAGCAGGGCCGGGCCCACGCCCCGGCCGCGGGCGTCGGGGTGACCGGATCCGGCAGGAAGACGGTTGATCATGACCTCACACATGCCCTGGCCGGGCGGGGCAGGCCACCTCCTCGCGACACCACATGGCATCGCATGGCGCCGGGTGGCACCGCTTGGCGCTACCCGGCGCCATTCCACGCCCCCAAAAGCGCACGAGCACGCATGGCGCCGCAATACCTCGGGGCACCCTCTTCACGTTTCCGCAGTTCAGGCGGCCACCCCCAAACCCGCTTCCCAGAAGACGCCACCCGGCCTTGTGCATGGCGCCACGATGATGCCATGATGGCGTCATGGACCTCACGCCGTATGTCGACACCCTCCGCCGCGAACTCGCGGTGGCCGCCGAAGCCGGCGGCGACGAAGCCCGCGAGCTGGCCGAGCGGCTCACCGCTCCCCTGGAGTCGGCGACCCGGCTGACCCTGCTCAACGTGCTCTCCGCCGCGATGGACGAGATCACCCGCGAACTCGCCCCCGGCTCGGTCGACGTACGGCTGCGCGGGCTCGACCCCGACTTCGTGGTGACACCACCGCCCACCGACGGCGGCGCCCACGCGGAGCCGGTCGCACCCGCCGAACCGCTCATGGCCCCGGCTCCGGCCGACGGCAACGAGGGCGGCACCGCCCGCGTCAATCTGCGGCTGCCGGCCCACCTCAAGGCGCGCGCCGAGGAGGCCGCGAGCCGCGAGGGCCTGTCGGTCAACGCGTGGCTGGTGCGCGCCGTGTCGGCCGCGGTCGACGACGGCCCCCGGCCGCGTACGACGGGGAAGAGCCGGACCGTCGGACAGAGCTTCACGGGCTGGGCGCGCTAGCCGCGTCCCCGCCCGCACCACTTCACCCACACCCACCACGTCCCACCAGCGGGGACGTGGTGAAGACCCAAGAGGACGGGACAGCCATGCCTTCTTTCGACACTCCCGAAGCGATCTCGGCCACGGCGCACGTGGAGGCCGGTTCCATCCAGCTCATCGCGGGCGACCGCCTCGACACCGTCGTCGAGGTGCGGCCCCGCGACCCGGAGAAGGAGCTGGACGTGCGGACGGCCGACCAGACCGAGGTCACGTACGCGAGCGGCGTCCTGACCGTCAGGACGCCCAAGCCCAATCTGTTCGGCCGCACCGGCACCGTCGACGTGACGGTCGACCTGCCCACGGGCTCGCGCGTCGACATGACCGGCGCCTGGGCCCAGGTGCTCGGCGAGGGCCGGCTCGGCGAGGTCCGGGTGAAGACCTCGTCCGGTGACGTCCGCCTCGACACCACCGGGCCGCTGAGGCTGACCGCGTCGCACGGCTCGATCACCGTGGGCCGGGTCGAGGGCACGGCCGAGGTCACCACCAGCTCCGGCAGCCTGCGCGTCGGCCTCGTCGACGGCCCCGCCGTCCTGAAGAACTCGCACGGCACCACGACCGTCGGCGCCGCGACCGGCGAGCTGCGGGTGAGCGGCGCCAACGGTGACATCGACATCGCGCGTGCCGAGGACTCGGTCACCGCCACCACCGCCCACGGCACCCTGCGTGTGGGCGAAGTGGCCCGCGGCACAGTCCGGTTGGAGACCTCCTACGGCGCCATCGAGGTCGGCGTCCGCGAGGGCACCGCCGCCTGGCTCGACGTCAGCTCGGGCTCCGGCCAGGTGCGCAACACGCTCACCGCGTCCGAGACCCCGGAGGAGACCGAGGACACCGTCGAAGTCCGCGCCCGCACCCGGCACGGCAACATCGACATCCTCCGCGCCAAGGCCTGAGCACCACCTCCTCAACCGACCCCGTCCCGCGCCCACTTCAGCCTTCGAGCGGAGGACTCCATGTCCTTTCCTGTCATGCCCACGTCCAGTCGGACCGACGGTCACCCGGCACCGGCCGCCGTCTCCGCCGCCGGTCTGCGCAAGTCGTACGGCGACAAGACCGTCCTCGACGGCATCGATCTGCGCATCCCGGCCGGCTCGGTCTTCGCGCTGCTCGGGCCGAACGGCGCCGGCAAGACCACCACCGTGCAGATCCTGTCCACGCTCATCGCCGCCGACGGCGGGCAGGCCCAGGTCGCGGGCCACGACGTCGCCACCTCCCCGGAGGGGGTGCGCGCCGCGATCGGCGTCACCGGGCAGTTCTCCGCCGTCGACGGGCTGATCACCGGCGAGGAGAACATGCTCCTCATGGCAGACCTGCACCACCTCTCCCGCAGCGAGGGCCGCCGCACCGCCACCGAACTGCTGGAGCGCTTCGACCTGTCGGAGGTCGCGAAGAAGCCCGCCTCCACCTACTCCGGCGGCATGAAGCGCCGCCTCGACATCGCCATGACGCTGGTCGGCGACCCGCGGATCATCTTCCTCGACGAGCCGACCACCGGTCTCGACCCACGCAGCCGCCACACCATGTGGCAGATCATCCGCGAACTGGTCTCCGACGGCGTCACCGTCTTCCTCACCACGCAGTACCTGGAGGAGGCGGACCAGCTCGCCGACCGCATCGCCGTGCTCGACGACGGCAGGATCGCGGCCGAGGGCACCGCCGAGGAGCTGAAGCGGCTGATCCCCGGCGGGCACGTCCGGCTCCGCTTCGCCGACCCGGCCGCGTACCGGTCCGCCGCCCTCGCCCTGCGTGGGGTGAGCCGGGACGACAAGGCGCTGGCGCTGCAGATCCCCAGTGACGGCACACAACGCGAACTGCGCTCCCTCCTCGACCGGCTGGACTCCGCCGGCATCGAGGCGGACGAGCTGACCGTGCACACCCCCGACCTCGACGACGTGTTCTTCGCCCTGACCGGCTCCACCGACCAGCCCGAGGAGGCTGTCCGATGAGCTCCCTCTCCCTCGCCGTGCGCGACTCGTCCACGATGCTGCGCCGCAATCTCCTGCACGCGCGGCGCTACCCGTCCCTCACCCTGAACCTGCTGCTGACGCCGATCGTCCTGCTGTTGCTCTTCGTCTACATCTTCGGTGACGTGATGAGCGCGGGCATGGGCGGCGGAGGCGCCGACCGCTCCGAGTACATCGCCTACGTCGTGCCGGGCATCCTGATGATGACCATCGGAGGCGCCGTGGTGGGGACCGCGGTGTCCGTCTCCAACGACATGACCGAGGGCATCATCGCCCGCTTCCGCACGATGGCGATCCACCGCGGGTCCGTACTCATCGGGCACGTCGTCGGCAGCGTGCTGCAGTCGGTCGCCGGCGTGGTCCTCGTGGGCGCCGTCGCCGTGGCCATCGGCTTCCGGTCCACGGGTGCCACGGCCCTGGAGTGGCTGGCGGCGTTCGGGCTGATGGCGCTGGTCGCCCTGGCACTCACCTGGATCGCGGTCGGGATGGGCCTGGTCAGCCCGAACGCCGAGGCGGCCGGCAACAACGCGATGCCACTGATCGTCCTGCCGCTCATCTCGAGCGCCTTCGTGCCGGTGGACGCGATGCCGGGCTGGTTCCAGCCGATCGCCGAGTACCAGCCGTTCACGCCGGCCATCGAGACCCTGCGCGGCCTGCTGCTCGGCAGCGAAATCGGCAACAACGGGTGGCTCGCGGTCGCCTGGTGCCTGGCTCTCACCGCGCTCGGCTACTTCTGGTCGAAGACGGTTTTCGACCGCGATCCGAAGTAGCCGGGACGGCCGCGCGGGCCGCCTCCCGCGGCTCGTCCTGCCCGAGGGCGGCGTACTCCGACACCACGTCGGCGTACGCCGCCCCGAACGCGATTCCGGCCAGGTCGACGGAGCGCAGCGCCGTGCCGTACACCGGGAGCTCGACGGGGTGCGACTCAGGGCGGTGAGGGGTGAGGAGCACGCCCAGCCGCTCGGCCGGCTCCGCCACCGGCTGACCGCTGCCGCTGCTGGTCGTTCCGATGCTCCCCGGGGCCAGGACGGTCAGCGGCGGGTCAGGCGGGTGAGGGTGACGCCGTTGGGGAAGGCGGTGCGCTCGGCGACGTCGAAGACGGTGGGGTCGAAGGCTCCGTCGAAGGCCGGGATTCCGGCGCCGGC
>NZ_JUJA01000164.1:159010-162967 GCF_001906585.1 Streptomyces kebangsaanensis
GAGCCTGCCGCCGCCGCAGAGCCAGACGTCCAGGCCGGTGCCCTCCTCCCGCTTGAGCTCACGGACGAGGGCGAGCGGGTCGCCCGGGACGACGGTGACGGCCGGGTCGGTGTCGGGCTTGAGGGTGCTGGACACCACGTACTGGCGCAGGTGCGCGTACGGGCTGGTGATTCCGGCGTCGAGGGCGGGGCGGTAGGCGCCGAGGCCCATGACGACGGTGTCGAAGCGCCGGTTGGGCGCGTCGGCGAGGCCCGCGGCGGCGCGCCGCCCTCGTCGACGCCGCGATCGAGGTACTGGCCAGGGAAGGCGCACGAGGCCTGACGTTCCGGGCGGTGGACACCGAGGCCGCCGTACCCGCCGGCACCGCGTCCAACTACTTCGCCGGCCGCGACGACCTGCTCACCCAGGCCGGCGCCCGTGTGTACGAGCGGCTCCAGCCGGACGAGGCCACGATCGCCCGCCAGCGGGCGGCCGGCCGCGACCGGGAGACCTACGCGGAGCTGATGCGCGAACTCGTCGGCCGCATCGCCCGCTTCCGCACCGGCTACCTCGCGCTGCTCGAACTCCGCCTCGAGGCCACCCGCCGCCCCGGACTGCGCAAGGTCCTCACCGAGCGAGTGCGGGCCGACCTCGACGCCAACGTCGCCTACCACGAGGCCTCCGGCCTACCCGGCGACGCCATGGCGGTCAAGCTGCTCATGCTGACCCTGAACTGGCTGATCGTCGAGCAGCTCACCCTGCCGGACGTCTTCACGGAAGCAGAGCGTGAACAACTGGTGACGGCCGCGGTCGAGCGCATCGTGGCGGCGGAGTAGGCGGCCGACGCACAGGAGTATCCCTGGGCGGGCCTCCCCGCATCCTTCAAGGCACCGCGAGGCGGGCCGGGTTCTCTTCCGGAAGGCGGTGTCGAGCGCTCGGCCGCCTGTTCCGGCGGCGCCCGCGCCGAGTCCGCGTGGCGGAGGGCGGCCCTCTGTGTGATCAGCAGGTGCGGGGGCGGATGTCCGGGGTGGTGGTCGGGCCGCGAGGACCGTCCCGTACTCGGCGGGACCGCGGTGGCCGAGGCTGCTGTGCAGCCTCCGCAAGTCGCACCGGCCCTCGATGCCCCTGCTGTCCGGGGAGGTCAACCGTTCAACGGGCACCACCCCATGACTCTTCCCCGGACAAGACCCAGCGCGCCCGGTGCGGCCGCAGTGCGCCTTTTCGAAGCACTGGTCCGAAGCACTGGACCGACCGTGTCGCCGGCCGCGCGCAGGAGCGCCCATGAGGTACGCCCCCCTTGCCCGGCTGCCCGGACTCACCGCATTCCGGGTAGGCCACGCAGCTCGCCGACCTTCATCAGCCGAGCGAGAAGGAGGTAACCCAGGGCTGTCGTGAGCACCCCGGCAGCCGGCGCGGCGGCGGTGGGCCCCTTCACCGTGCCGTCACCCCCATGCCCTCAAGATCCCCGAGCGGGGCTGACCAGCGCCGGACAAGACCGAGGGGAGGAGCGGTCTCAGTGGGTGCGGGTGGGACCGCGGTGGCGCGTCCGTACGGCGACGGCGGCGAGCAGCACGAGTACGACGGCGGTGAAGCACGTCGTCGCACCGGTCGGGCTCATGGAGCGGCTGGCGACACCGAGGCCGACGGGCAGCAGGGCCAGGCCGAGATAGGAGGCGAGGAACAGACCGGCGAGGGCTTCGCCGCGCCGGGCCGGCGCCGCCGTGTCGGCCACGTGTCCGACGGCGGACTTGAACAGCACCCCGGCGCCGGCTCCGGCGGTGATCCCGGCGAGCAGGAGCAGGCGCAGGCTGGCGAGGTGGATGCCGACCGTGAGGACGGCCATGCCCAGGGCCTGGGCGACCAGCCCCACGTACCAGCGCTCCCGGGCGCCGAGCCGGCCGGTGCCCGTCTGAGCAGCCGCCGCGGCTCCGAACACGGCGAACACGACCAGTCCGGCGAGCGCCCGGGACGGGTGGTGCAGGGTCCCGCCGACGAAGCCGGGAACCACGGAGGTGAACAGGCCGAACACGGCCATGGAGGTGAATCCGGCCGCGGCGGCGAGGTGTCCGCGCTCGCCGCGGGCGACCCCGACTCGCTGAGGGCGGTAGGCGGGCCTGACCTCGGGCTTGTGAACGGTCTCAGGTGTCAGCGCGATGGCGGCCACGCCGGTCAGCAGCAGCACGACGAAGACCGCGTACGGCAGCCGGAGCGGTGCCCCCAGGTACTGGGCGAGCACTCCCGCGGCGACGGGCCCGAGGCCGAGGCCGCCGATGTTGGCCGCGGTCGACACGATCTCGAACCTCCGCGTCGAGGCGCCGGGCCGGTGGGCGCTGTGCAGCTCCTGCAGATACGCGGTGGCGGTCGCCGTCAGCATGCCGACGCCGAGACCGGTGACCAGCCGGGCGACGATCAGTACCGGCAGGGACGGCGTGGCCAGGAACAGGGCGGCGGCGAGCAGTTCCAGTGCCAGAGCCGACGTCATGACCTTCTTGCGGCCCAGCCAGTCCGAGACGTGCCCGGCGAGCAGCAGACTGATCAGCACTCCGACGGCGTAGACGGCGAACACGACGGTGACCGTGAACGTGGAGAACCCGTCATGGGCCTGGTACAGGGGATACAGCGGTGTGGGGACGGTGGAGAACGCCATGGCCGTCACGAACACCGCGGCAACCGTCCAGAACCCGGCACCGTACCGGCGAGCGGCGCTCCGCCGCTCGGGCGCTCGGTCCTTCCGGGCGGATGCGCGGTCCGTACCCGGGCCCGTGGCCGACGTCGGCGGCATCAGAGCTCTCCGATCCTTGACAGTGGATTCCGTCGGTGGTGGAACCGGCCCGGTTCTTCACCCACCGCCTTCGCGTCAACAGATGAACGGGGCCGTTTTTTCCCGTTCTGCGGAGATGATTCAAGATGACGGTCATCTGTGGATGAGACGGCCCAGGAAGGCCGGCCATGGATCTCCGTGAGATGAAGGCCGTCGTCGCGGTCGCCGAAGAGGGCGGGTTCAGCGCTGCGGCCCGGCGTCTGCACGTCGTGCAGTCCGCGGCCTCCCGTACGGTCCGTGCCCTGGAGCCCGAACCGGGCGCAGCGCTCTTCCGCCGCACCACCCACAGGGTGTCGCCGGCCCCCTGCGGGACGCGCCTTCCTGCCGGCCGCCCCGGGGACCGGGCGGACCTGCCTTCGCCTCGAAGGATTTCCGCGTCGCCGTCCCCGCCTGCGAACTGTCGGTGGCCAGGACTCCGTGCTCTCTTCCTGTGCTCTCAGCCGACGAATTGCTGACCGCCGTCGACGTCGTAGGTCGCGCCGGTGAGTGCCGTGTTGGTCATGATGTGAACGGCGAGCGCCGCGACGTCGGCCGGTACGACAACGCGGCCGATCGGCAGCATGGTGCGCAGTTCCTCGCGACGGGCGTCGAGTCCGTCGCCGAGAAGCCTGGCCGACAACGGCGTGTCCACGAAGCCGGCGGCGATCAGGTTGACCCGGACCGGTGCGAGCTCCAGCGCGAGACCGGCGATGAACGCGGGCAGCGCGGCGGTGACCGCGGGCGCGATCCCGAGACCGGCACGCATCCGCCGGGCGCCCGTGCCGCCCAGGAGCAGCAGTGTGCCGCCCGGTCGTACCGTGCCGGCGGCGTGGCGCGCGACCTCGAGGGCGAGCACCATGTGCTCGCTGACCGCCCGGCGCGCCTGATCGCAGTCCATGTCCAGGAGGCGCCCGTAGGACGGGTGTCCAGCCGTGACCATCACGTGGTCGATCGGCCCGGGCAGTTCCTGGAAGAACCGCCGCAGCCGCGCCGGGTCGCCGGCGTCGAAGGCGGCGGTGCCGAGCGCTTCGACCTCCGTGGCCGCGGTACGCAGCCGTTCGGGGTCCCGTCCGGTGAGAATCACCGAGGCGCCCTCGGCACGGGCGTGCCCGGCGGTCGCCAGCCCGATGCCCGCGCTCCCGCCGATGACGACGAGGGTCTGTCCGAGCAGGGCCGGG
>NZ_JUJA01000165.1:0-10436 GCF_001906585.1 Streptomyces kebangsaanensis
GTGATCCGGTGCCACACACGGGAGCGGAACCGGAGGGGAGGAATAATCCCCTCGGTTCACAGCGTCCTCGCTGTGTTTTCTTCAAAGGAACCTCGCCCCGGCGGATGCCGGAGACGGGGTATCAACATATCTGGCGTTGATTTTTGGCACGCTGTTGAGTTCTCAAGGAACGGTCGCTTCCTTCGTACTCACCCTCGCGGGCTTTCCTCCGGGCGCTTCCCTTCGGTGTTTCCGACTCTATCAGATCTTTCCGACCCGATTTCCTCGGTGCTTTCCAGGTCCGCGCTCCCGCGCTTTCCTTTCCGGCGGTTCCGACTCTATCAGATCCTTTTCGGCCTGATCCCCAGTCAGCGGGGTTCGTCTTCCCGGCCGTTGGGCCGTTCCGACGTCTCAAACCTTAGCGGATTCCCTCGGCGATTCCCAATCGGACCCTCGGGGTTCCGGTTCGGATCGACGAGTCCCATGCGTGAATTGAATTTCGGGCACGCCGAAAACAACCCGGCTGGGAGATCGTGCTTGTGGTTTGGGTGCCGCTTGTGCGGCGGGAGTGCTGCCGTAGGAACGTTACGCCTCTGCGGCAACCCGGAGAACGTTACGGATCTGGCGAGGGGCTGTCAAGCGTCCCGGTCAAGATTTTTCAGTCGAGATCGCTGAGCCGTCCGCCGGCGTCCGGCTGGGCGTGCTCCACGCGGCGGAGCAGCCTGATCAGGACCTCGCCGAGGGCCGTGCGCTCCGCCGGGGACAGGTCCTGCAGGAGGTCGCCCTCGAAGACCGTGGCCAGGCGCATGGCCTCGAGCCACTTCTCGCGGCCGGCGGGGGTCAGCTCCACGATGACACGGACGCGGTTGGACTCGTCGCGCTCCCGGGTGACCAGGCCCTCGGCGACCATCCGGTCGATGCGGTGGGTCATCGCGGCCGGGGTGAGGCCGAGGCGCTTGGCGAGGTCGCTCGGGCCCATGCGGTAGGGGGCGCCGGACAGGACGAGGGCCTTGAGCACCTCCCAGTCGGCGTTGGTGATGCCGAGCGCTGCGGTCTGCCGGCCGTAGGCGACGTTCATCCGGCGGTTGAGCCGGGACAGCGCGGAGACGATCTGCTCGACCTGGGGGTCGAGGTCCTGGAACTCGCGCTGGTAGGCGGCGATCTGCTCTTCGAGTGTCGGTTCGGTGCCGGTGCTGGTGCCGGGGGTGTCGCCCATGGGCGCAGTATGGCACGCCCTGGCTTGGCGTTGAAGTCCTTCAAGATGTACTCTTCAGCGTCGAAATTTAGCTTCTAAGTCTTCAGCTCTAACTGCTGAGCACTTCAACCATCCATCGAGAGAGACAGAGAGCAGGAGAGAGGTGAACGTGACCAGGGCGATGGGCGCAGCGATGCGCCGGATCCACGTGGGCAACGCACTCAGCGCGTTCGGGCTCGGCTTCACCGTCCCCTACCTGTACGTCTATGTGGCGCAGGTGCGGGGACTGGGAGCCATGACGGCGGGCATCGTCCTCGCCGTCTTCGCCGTGGCCGCGCTGATCGTGCTGCCGTTCGCCGGCCGGGCGATCGTGCGGCGCGGCCCGCTGCCGGTCCTGCTCGCCGCCCTGGTCACGGCCGCGCTGGGCGCGCTGAGCCTGGGGCTGGCGGCGGGCGCCGGAACCGTACTGCTGTCGGCGGCGGCGCTCGGCGCCGGGCAGGCCGTGATGCAGCCGGCGCTGGCGACGATGATCGTGGACTGCTCGACGGACCGGACGCGGTCCCGGGCGTTCGCGACGCAGTTCTTCCTGCAGAACCTGGGGCTGGGTGTGGGCGGCCTCATCGGAGGGCACCTCGTCGACACCACTCGGGTCTCCTCCTTCACACTGCTGTTCGCGATCGAGTCGGCGGTGTTCCTGACACTGGTCGTACTGATGTCGACGGTGCGGATGCCGCACTCGCCCCGGATCGGGGGCGCGGCGGCGGGGGGCGGGCCGTCGGCGACGGGCAGCTGGAAGCAGCTGCTCGGGAACCGGGCCATGGTGCAGTTGTGCGTGCTGGGCTTCGTGCTGTTCTTCGCCTGCTACGGGCAGTTCGAGTCGGGGCTGAGCGCGTACGGCGTGGAGGCCGCCGGTATCTCGACGTCGATGCTGGGGACCGCGCTGGCCGCGAACACGCTGGTGATCGTGGTGGCGCAGTTCGCCGTGCTGAAGTTCGTCGAGCGGCGGAGGCGGTCGCGGGTGATCGCGGCGGTGGGGCTGATCTGGGCGCTCGCGTGGGCCGCGGCGGCGTACGCGGGCCTCGGACACGGCAGCCATGTGATGGCCACGGCCGCGTTCGTGTCGACGTACGCGCTGTTCGGGCTCGGTGAGGCGATGCTGTCGCCCACGGTCGCGCCGCTGGTGGCGGATCTGGCTCCGGACGGGTTGGCGGGGCAGTACAACTCGGCTTTCGCCCTGGTGAAACAGCTGGCGCTGGCGCTGGGGCCGGCGGTGGGCGGGCCACTGGGGGCCTCGCTGCCCGGGCCGTATGTGGTGACGTTCCTGCTGTTCTCGCTGTTGATCAGCGTGCTCGCGCTGCGGCTGGGGCGGGGGCTGACTCCGGTCCAGGACCATCCGTGGGCCGCGCGGAGCCGGGTCGTCGCACAGGGCGGGCCGGCGGGAGTGGTGGCCGCGGAGGTGTGAACCCCCCTCCTGTCCGGCCCGCCTCTCGGTGGAGGCCCGCCCCTGGAGCCCCACCCCAGACCCCCGTCACCGGGTCACCGGCTCCCCGTTCGTCCCTCCCCCCCGCGGGAGCATGAACTCGCACCAGACCGCCTTGCCGCGGCCCGGGGTTCTGCGGGAACCCCAGTTGGTGGCGATCGTGGCGACGATGGCGATGCCTCGGCCGGACTCGTCGACGGGGGTGGCGCAGCGGCGGCGGGGGAGGTGGTCGTCGCCGTCGGTCACCTCGATGATGAGGCGGCGGTCGGTGCGGCGCAGACGCAGGCGCATGGGTGGGGTGCCGTGCTGGAGGGAGTTGGCGACCAGTTCGCTCGCGGCGAGGACGCCCAGGTCGTGCAGGTCGGGCGGGAAACGCCAGCTGGTGAGCACGCCGGAGGCGAACGCACGCGCGCGTGGGGCCGCTTCCACCCCGCCGAGCAGTTCGAGGGCCGCGTTGCGGAAGAGCTCGCTGTCGGGGCCGGTGCGGGCGGGGTGCTGGAGGACGAGGACGGCCACGTCGTCGTCGTGGTCGGCCTGGACTCCGGCCGAGCGGACCAGGCGGTCGCAGATCACCTGGGGGGTGCCGGTGGCGCCGGCGAGGGCGCGTTCCAGGGACGTGATGCCCTCGTCGAGGTCCTCGTCGCGGCGTTCCACCAGGCCGTCGGTGTAGAGGACCGCCGTGGAGCCGGGGCCCAGGGGGACCGAGCCGGAGGTGTGCACCCAGCCGCCGGTGCCGAGCGGCGGGCCGGTGGGTTCGTCGGCGCGTTGGACAGTGCCGTTCTCGTCGCGCACGAGGATCGGCAGGTGCCCGGCGGAGGCGTACACCAGCCGGCCCTCGTTGGGGTCGTGGACGGCGTAGGCGCAGGTCGCGATCTGGTTGGCGTCGATCTCCGTAGCGAGGCCGTCGAGGAGCTGGAGCACCTCGTGCGGGGGGAGGTCCAGGCGGGCGTAGGCCCGGACGGCGGTGCGGAGCTGGCCCATGACCGCGGCTGCCCGCACGCCGCGTCCCATCACGTCGCCGATGACCAGGGCCGTGCGGCCGCCGCCGAGGGTGATGACGTCGTACCAGTCGCCGCCGACCGCGGCTTCCGTGCCGCCCGGCTGGTAGGTGGCGGCGATGCGCAGGTCGTCGGGCTGTTCCAGGACCTGGGGCAGGAGCGAGCGCTGGAGGGTGACCGCGGTCTCGCGCTGCCGCCGCTCGCTGGCGCGCAGCCGTTCGGCGGCCTCGGCGTGGTCGGTGACGTCGGTGGCGAAGACCAGGACACCGGTGCCCGCGGTGCGGTGGTCGCCCTCGGCGACCGGCGTGCACGTGAACGTGTACGAGCGGCCGTCCGGGGCCTTGCGGGACTTCAGGGTGCGGGGCCTGCCGCTGCGCAGGACCTGGTCGAGGAGCGGGAGCAGGCCCAGTTCGCGCAGTTCGGGCAGGGCCTCGCGGGCGGGTGCGCCGAGGGGGCGTACGCCGAAGGCCGCCGCGTAGGCGTCGTTGACGTAGGCGATGCGGTGGTCGGGGCCGTTGACGAGGGCGACGAGGGCCGGGACGCGGTCGAGGACCTCGCGCGCGGGGAGCTCGTCGACGGCGGGCACCGGTACTGGTTCGTCGGTCGGTCGTTCGGCGCGGGCCGCGGGTACGGAGCCGTCCGCCCGGCGGGCCGGGACGGCCGCGAGCTCGGTCCGCGCTGCGGCGCGGCGCTGCGTTCCGGGGATGCCGGGGAGCCGGGCGCTCCAGCGCGTGAAGTTCACGAATCCTTGCCTCGTGTCGTCGTCTCAGGCCAGCTCCGGGCCCGGCCGGGAATATGGGGCCGCGCGGCGGTGCCGCACATTCTTACCGCCCCGGGGGTGCGTCACAGCGGGAATGCGTCATCCGTGGGACGCCGGGGCGTGCGGTGAAGTTCCCCGGTCCGGTCAGGACGACCCTTTCGGGTTGATGTTCGGGTCGAGAGGATGCTTTCCACCGGCCGCGAGTTCGAACTCCGCCCGGGGGTGTTCGAGCGATCCCAGGGAGACGATCTCCCGTTTGAACAGTCCCGCGAGCGTCCATTCGGCGAGCACCCGGGCCTTGCGGTTGAAGGTGGGAACCCTGCTGAGGTGGTAGGCGCGGTGCATGAACCAGGCGGGGTAGCCCTTCAGTCTGCGCCCGTAGACCTGTGCGACGCCCTTGTGCAGTCCCAGCGAGGCGACCGAGCCGGCGTTCTTGTGCGCGTACGTCTCGAGGGGCTCGCCGCGCAGGAAGTGGCCGATGTTGTCGGCCAGGAGCCTGGCCTGGCGGAGGGCGTGCTGGGCGTTGGGCGGGGTCAGGCTGCCCGGTTCGGCGGCGGTGACGTCGGGGACGGCGGCGGCGTCGCCCGCGGCCCAGACGTGTTCGACGCCGTCGACGGTCAGCCGGGCGGTGCATTTCAGCCGCCCGCGTCCGGTCAGCGGCAGGTCGGTGGCGGCGAGGAGGGGGTGCGGTTTGACACCGGCGGTCCACACGACCGTACGGGTAGGGAAGCGCTGCCCGTCGCTGAGGACGGCGACCCGGTCGGCGCAGGACTCCAGGCGGGTGCGGAGCAGGACCTGGATGTTGCGGCGGCGCAGTTCGGTGACGGTGTAGCGGCCCATCTCCTCGCCGACCTCGGGCAGGATCCGGTCGGAGGCCTCCACGAGGATCCACTTCATGTCCCCGGGCTTGACGTTGTGGTAGTAGCGCGCGGCGTAGCGGGCCATGTCCTCCAGTTCGCCGAGCGCCTCCACGCCCGCGTAGCCGCCGCCGACGAAGACGAAGGTGAGGGCGGCGTCGCGGACCTCGGGGTCACGGGTGGAGGAGGCGATGTCCATCTGTTCGAGGACGTGGTTGCGCAGGCCGATGGCCTCCTCGACGGTCTTGAAGCCGATGCCGTAGTCGACGAGGCCGGGGATGGGCAGGGTGCGCGAGACGGAGCCCGGGGCGAGGACGAGTTCGTCGTACGTCAGCTTCTCGGTGCTCCCGGTCTCCTCGCCGGCGAGGGTGGTGAGGGTCGCGGTGCGGTGCGCGTGGTCGATGGAGGTGACCTCGCCGACGATGATGCGGCACTGGTCGAGGACGCGGCGCAGGGGGACGACGACGTGCCGGGGGGAGATCGCCCCGGCGGCGGCTTCGGGCAGGAAGGGCTGATAGGTCATATAGGGGTCGGGCGTGACCACCGTGACCTCGGCCTCACCCCGCCTGAGCTCCTGTTTCATCGTCCGCTGCAGGCGCAGGGCCGTGTACATCCCGACGTAGCCGCCGCCGACAACGAGAATGCGCGCACGTTCCTTCACCATCCCATGACGCACCGGGCGCAGTCGTTTGTCCACAGGCCCGGCGAATTGTGTGACCGGCGGCCGGGGCGGCGCGGGGTTGGCCGAAATACCGCTGCAGGGGGAAGGGCGCAGGTCAGCGGGTGCGGGGTGGATGCGGAAGGGGGTGCAATCCAGACATATACGGCTCGTGCTCCGATCGGGGGGCGCTCCGTGCGGAACCTGGCCCTTCTGAATTGACTCCCACTCAACTATGTTCGTGTCGACGGGGTGTGGGGGATGTGGTCGAGCGAGCCCGCGGAGCACCACCGGATCTCGGGGCGGGCCCGGTCGCGCGTGATCCCGCTGTGCGCATCCCGGAATCAGGGATGGGGAGAGTCTCCGGGGGGAGACGTCATCACCGGGGGATCAGTCATGCACATTCGGAACACTCATTGGCCCGCCGCGTCCGCCGCGCCCGCCGTCGCACCGGGTGGCGGGGAGGAAGTCCGGCCGGACCGGACGGCGCCGCTGCGGGTGGACGCGCAGCGCAACCTCGAACATGTGCTGCGGGCGGCGCGCGAGGTCTTCGGCGAACTGGGGTACGGCGCGCCGATGGAGGACGTGGCACGGCGCGCGCGGGTCGGCGTCGGCACGGTGTACCGGCGCTTTCCGAGCAAGGACGTCCTGGTGCGGCGGATAGCCGAGGAGGAGACCTCCCGGCTGACCGACCAGGCCCGGACCGCGCTCGGCCAGGAGGACGAGCCGTGGTCGGCGCTCTCCCGCTTCCTGCGCACCTCGGTGGCGTCCGGCGCCGGGCGGCTGCTGCCGCCGCGGGTGCTGCGGGTCGACATCGCCGAGGACCGCTCCGGCGGTGCGGGCCGGGCGGCCGACGCGCGGGTGCCGCATCAGCGGACCCAGCCGGACGGCGGGGAGCCCGGGCTCGTGCCCGACGGCGCCGCGGACGACGACGCCGGGGCGGCGGAGCTGCTCGAGGTCGTGGGGCGGCTCGTGGAGCGGGCGCGCGCGGCGGGCGAACTGCGGCCGGACGTGTCGGTGTCGGACGTACTGCTGGTCATCGCCACCGCGGCACCCTCGCTGCCGGACGCGGCCCAGCAGGCCGCGGCGTCGGCGCGGCTGCTGGACATCCTGCTGGAGGGTCTGCGCTCGCGGCCGGCGTGAGCCGGGTGCGGCTCCGGGTCCGGGCGCGCGGATCCCCTCCCTCGTACGGGTGACGGCCGGCCACCGAGGAACGTCAAGCCCCCGGGGGCGGGTGCGTGAGGTGACCGGATGCGGCGACTGCTCCGTGGCCGTCGGTCTCCACCGCACGTGCTCCGCCCGCGGCGCCGGGCCGGACCCGCGACCCGACGGTCGGGTCGGCGGGGTGTCCTTCTCCGTGCGCGCCGGCGGGGTGCGTCCTTGGGACTCCGGGCCGGGTTCGCTCAGCCGCCGGAGGCCAGTGCGCTCCGCTGCGGGGCGATTCCCGCCGGTACCGCGCGGGCACGCGCGGGCGTACCGGTCCAGCAGGTGCCGCGACGGGAGAGCAGGCGGCGCAGCCACAGTTCCAGGGACACGAGGTCGGCGAGGCCGTCCAGCGGGAGAGGTTCGCCCTGGGCCGCCGCGCGCAGGGCCTTGCGGACCACGCGGGCCTCCACCAGGCCGGCCTCGGCGAGCAGGGGGGTGGCGAAGAGGTCCACCAGGTCGTTGACGGCCACGCGCAGGCCCGTGCGGGCGGCGGCCGCCGCCGAGGCGTGCGAGGGTGCGCCCCAGCCGGGCGGCAGGTCGCCCACTCCGGCGCCCTGGAGAACCGTGCGCAGGATCGCCGCCCGCGCGCCGGGCTGCACCCGCAGGGCCTCCGGCAGGGCGCGGCAGGCGCGGACGACCTGGTTGTCGAGGAACGGCATGTGCAGCCGCTGGGAGCGGATCTCGACGGCCTGCTCCAGGACGCGCAGGTCCGCCGCCTGCCGGGCGAGGGCGGCACGCGCACGATGGTCGCCCGGCCGCTGCCCGGGCCCCACCGCGGAACGGCCCGACGCCCTCTGCAGGCGAACCGATACTTCAGCCAGTGCCTCCCCGGTCAGCCACCGGGCCGCGGGCCCGGGTCTGGCCCAGGTGAGGGCGGCCAGCGACGCCCCCACGGCGCCCTGGGGCTCGTCGAAACGGCGGTGCAGCAGCCGCTCGGCGAGCAGGTCGAGTCCCGCGCGGTAGGGGGTCCGTGCCAGTCGCCGTGCCGTGCCGTACACGCGCGCGGGGACCATGACCGATCCGTCGGCCTTGGCGAGCGCGGCGACGGGCCGGACCAGGTGGCGGCGCTTGCGGTCCATCAGCAGGTCGGCCAGGCGCGCGGGGTGGGCGTCCAGGACCTGCCGGGCGCCGTAACCGGTGAAGTGGTCGGCGCTGCCGGAGGCGAGCCGCGCGCGGTGTCGTGCCGCCGTGACCAGGGACGGGCCCGGTTCGTCGGTCAGGGGGCCGTCGAGGTCGGCGTAGGGCAGTACGTCCTCGCCGCCGGTCACCACCACGTGGTGCAGGCGCGGGCCCGCCGCGAGCGTTCCGGCGCGCTCGAGTTCGGCCTCGCCTCCGGCGGCCGTGAGGTCGTTGAAGGTGACGGCCAGCAGGCGCTCGCCGGCTCCGGTTCCGTGGCCCAGGAGCGTGCCCGGCATGCCGGGGAGCCCGGCGGCCAGCAGGGCCAGCGTGCCCGAGGCCGGTCCTCCGGACAGGTCGGCGCCGATGCCGGGCATCGGCATCCCGCGGGCCGCTCGGCGCTCGGCGGGCCCCATGCCGGGCACCGGGCCGGGGTCGAGGTCGGGCACGTGCCGGGGCGCGGACAGGCGGGTGCGGACGGCCTCCACCAGGGCGTCGCGCACCGCGGCGACCGCGCTGTCCGGGTCGGCGGGGGGTGCCGCCACAGCGAGTGAGGCGACCGGCTCGTACCCGGCGACCTCCCTCGCCCCCGCGCGCAGGATCAGCGCGTGCCCCGGCGGAATGCGCCGTACGCCGTCGTAGGGAGTGGAGTCGTCCAGTGCGGCCGGTACGTCGGGGGCGGCCAGCAGGGCGGCCAGGTGCCCGAAGTCGAGGTTGGCCTCGACGAGGTCGGCCAGCGGCAGCGCGGCCGTCGCGTACGCCGTGCCGCCGGCCCAGGGGGCGTGGAACACCGGGCGGACGCCGGCGAGGTCGCCGCAGACGGTGACGCGGCGGCCCACCCGCACGACGGCGGTGTAGCTGCCGGGCCAGGCGGTCAGGTGCCGCAGCGCGCCGCCGCGCGCGGCCAGCAGGCCGACCCGCAGCTGTTCGTCGGAGGCTCCGCAGGTGCCGAGCACCGCGATGCCGGTCCGGTCGTCGGCCCGCACCACCCGGACCTCGTCCGGACGCCAGTCGCCGACCGCCCACAGCGGGTCGGGGTCGCCCCACAGCAGCTGGGAGCCCACCGGGTGGACGGTCTGTCCGTCGTATCCGGTGGCGCCCGCGGAGCCGGACCCGGCGGTCCCCGCGGCGGTGCTGCTCCATCCCACCAACCACCGCATCGACGCCTCCACAGCCTGTGGGCAACCAGTGCACCGCACGAACCGGCTCCCCATGCTGCCACGAAGGAAGCGCGCCGGAGGGGAGGCGGAGCCGCCTTCGGCGTGCTGCGCGCGCCCCCGCGCGCCTGCCCCGATGGTGGCGAACGCCCGTATCGTACAAGGCTGCTGCGACGCGAATGCGCCCCCTGATGCGCTCCTATCAATACCCTTCGCGCCGTCAAGTACCGTGGTAGGAGCCGCAATCGCCGACGGGAGGCGGGGTCGATTTTCGGCCAATTCGGCGTCGCGAGGGCAGGCGTGCCGTACGCTCCGTACACGCTGTGCGCATCGCGCGGACAACAGACGGTCCGGGAGGCGCAGTTCGCCTCCCGGACCGTTCCGCCGCCCGCGGGGATGAAGGCGGCGGTGTCCCCCAGCCCACTGGATCCAGTACAGCGGGCCGACCCACGCAGGACCATGGAACCGCTCCCCCGGTGGCCGGAGAAGAGCGCACGGACGGGCGCACAGCCACACACCGGGAGCGCGCCGCAACCCTGCGTGCAGGCGCCGTACTTCCGTGCGGGCCACATTCCCGCCATCCGGAAGAATGCCCCTTAACGCTTGGGATGCGGCGAACTACGCTGGGTTTACGAATGCCGCGTGGTTATGCCAGCGCGACAGCCGTCTGTGTCGAGGGGTGGCGCATGTCCAGGGAGCAACGCGGGCCGAACGAAAAGCTCGGCGCCGTTCTCGCCCTCGCGGGAATCAGCAACGCAGGACTCGCGCGGCGCGTCAACGACCTTGGCGCCCAACGCGGGTTGACTCTTCGCTACGACAAGACCTCGGTGGCGCGCTGGGTTTCGAAGGGGATGGTGCCGCAGGGCGCGGCTCCGCATCTCATCGCGGCCGCCATCGGCCAGAAGCTCGGCCGCCCGGTGCCGCTCCACGAGATCGGCCTGGCGGACGCGGATCCCGCCCCCGAAGTGGGCCTCGCCTTCCCCAGGGACGTCGGCCAGGCGGTGAAGTCGGCGACGGAGCTGTACCGGCT
>NZ_JUJA01000165.1:10451-23589 GCF_001906585.1 Streptomyces kebangsaanensis
GCCGGGCCGGCTCCGGCGGCATCTGGCAGTCGCTCGCCGGATCGTTCGCGGTGAGCGCGTACGCGACGCCCGCGTCGCGGTGGCTGATAACCCCGGCCGACAGTTCGGTGGCGCGCGAGGCGGGCCCCGCGGAGGGCTCCGGCGCACCGCTCAAAGTCGGCCACAGCGACGTGCAGAAGCTGCGGGAGGCCGCCGAGGACGCCAGGCGCTGGGACTCCAAGTACGGGGGCGGCGACTGGCGTTCGTCGATGGTGCCGGAGTGCCTGCGGGTCGAGGCGGCGCCGCTGCTGCTCGGCTCCTACTCCGACGAGGTCGGCCGGGCCCTGTTCGGCGCCAGCGCCGAACTCACCCGCCTCGCCGGGTGGATGGCCTTCGACACCGGCCAGCAGGAGGCCGCGCAGAGGTACTACATCCAGGCGCTGCGCCTCGCGCGCGCGGCGGCCGACGTGCCCCTCGGGGGCTACGTCCTGGCGTCGATGTCCCTGCAGGCGACCTACCGCGGCTTCGGCGACGAAGGAGTCGACCTCGCCCAGGCCGCCCTGGAGCGCAACCGGGGCCTGGCCACCGCCCGCACCATGAGCTTCTTCCGGCTCGTCGAGGCACGCGCACACGCGCGCGCGGGTGACGCCCAGGCGGCCGGCGCCGCCCTGAAGGCGGCCGAGGGCTGGCTGGAGCGGTCCCGCGACGGCGACAGCGACCCCTCCTGGCTCGGCTTCTACGGCTACGACCGGTTCGCCGCCGACGCCGCCGAGTGCTACCGCGACCTGAAGGCCCCCCGCCAGGTCCGCCGCTTCACCGAGCAGGCGCTGTCGAAGCCGACGGAGGAGTTCGTCCGCTCGCACGGCCTGAGGCTGGTCGTCTCGGCGGTCGCCGAACTGGAGTCGGGCAACCTGGACGCGGCCTGCGAGCAGGGCGTGCGGGCGGTGGAGGTCGCCGGACGCATCTCCTCGGCGCGCACCACGGAATACGTCAAGGACCTCCTGCACCGGCTGGAGCCCTACGGCGACGAACCCCGCGTGGCCGAGCTGCGCGAACGCGCACGACCCCTGCTGGTGACACCGGCCTGAGCCGGGCCGGTGCCGCGCCCTTCCCGGTCCACGGGCATTGTCAGTGGCACAGTGCACCATGGGTTGCGGGAGGTGGAGCAGGTGCGGGCGGAGATCGCTTACGACTGTGACGTGCTGGTGATCGGTGGTGGGATCGTCGGTCTGTCGACGGCGTACGCGATCACGCGCGCCGCGCCGGGCACCCGCGTGACCGTGCTGGAGAAGGAGCAGGGCCCGGCCCGGCACCAGACGGGACGCAACAGCGGGGTGATCCACAGCGGGATCTACTACCGGCCGGGCTCCCTGAAGGCGCGGTACGCGGTGCGGGGCGCCGCCGAGATGGTCAAGTTCTGCGCGGAGTACGGCATCGCGCACGCCGTCACCGGCAAGCTGATCGTGGCGACCGGACGGGAGGAGCTGCCCCGGCTGCACGCGCTGGTGCAGCGCGGCCGGGAGAACGGCATTCCGGTGCGCGAGCTGGGTCCCGCGCAGATCGAGGAGTACGAGCCCGAGGTGCGCGGACTGGCCGCGATCCACGTCGGGACGACGGGGATCTGCGACTTCACTGCGGTGGCGCGGCAGCTGGCGGACGCGTCGGGAGCGGAGATCCGGTACGGGTCGCGGGCCGTGCGGGTGGACCGGAGGCCGGAGCTGGGGGTGGCCGTACGGACCGGGCGCGGCGAGGTCGTACGCGCGCGCGTGCTGGTCAACTGCGCGGGGCTGTACTGCGACGAGGTGGCGCGGCTGACCGGGGACGAGCCGGGCGTGCGGATCGTGCCGTTCCGCGGGGAGTACCACGAGCTGGCGCGGCCGGAGCTGGTGCGGGGACTGGTGTACCCGGTGCCGGACCCGGCGTTCCCGTTCCTCGGCGTGCATCTCACGCGCGGGATCGACGGCGGTGTGCACATCGGGCCCAACGCGGTACCGGCGCTCGCCCGCGAAGGCTACGGCTGGGGGGTCGTACGGCCCCGGGAGCTGGCGGGGACGCTCGGCTGGCCCGGGTCGTGGCGGATCGCGCGGCGGCACTGGCGGTACGGGTCCGGGGAGCTGCGGCGGTCGGTGTCGAAGGCGGCGTTCACCCGGGCGGTGCGCAGGCTGATGCCCGGGGTGCGGGAGGAGGACCTGGTGCCGGCGGCCGCGGGGGTGCGGGCGCAGGCGGTGCTGCGGGACGGGACGCTCGTGGACGACTTCCTGATCCGGGAGGGGGCCCGGACCGTGCATGTGCTGAACGCGCCCTCGCCCGCGGCCACCGCTTCGCTGCCGATCGGGCGGGAGGTGGCGCGGCGGGCGCTGGGTGCGCTGGCGGCGGTGCGGTGACGGCCGCGGCGGGGCGGGGCCGTGCTGCCGCGGCGGGGCGGCGGGGCAGCGGTCCGCGCACGCGCTGGACACGCCGGTTCGCACCCCTCTCCCCGTAAAATCGTTCCCACTGTGACTGACTCCCTGAACACCCCCCAGGCTCCCGTCCCCGGCGAGCGGCCCCGGCACACCCTCGGTGTGTCCGTCCGGCACAGCCGGGCCAAGGGCGAGCCCCGTTTTCCCGACGGGCCCCAGGCCGATCCGGCCGGGTCGCACTTCGAGCGGCGCATCCGGAGCTTCCAGCCGCGCCGGAGCCGGGTGACCGCGGGGCAGGCCGACGCGCTGCAGCGGCTGTGGCCCAAGTGGGGGCTGGACATCGACGGGCAGCGGGTGATCGACCTGGCCGAGCTGTTCGGGAACACGAACCCCGTCGTGCTGGAGATCGGCTTCGGAATGGGCGAGGCCACCGCCGAGATGGCGGCCGCGGACCCGGACACCAACATCCTCGCCGTCGACGTGCACACCCCGGGCCAGGGCCATCTCCTGAGCCTCGCCGACCGGGCCGGCCTCACCCACGTCCGGGTCGCCAACGGCGACGCCGTCATCCTGCTGCGCGAGATGCTCGCCCCCGACTCCCTGGACGGGCTGCGCGTCTACTTCCCCGACCCCTGGCCCAAGAAGCGGCACCACAAGCGGCGGCTGATCCAGCCGGAGTTCCTGACGCTGGCCGCCGCCCGGCTCCGGCCCGGGGCGCTCGTGCACTGCGCGACGGACTGGGAGCCGTACGCCGAGCAGATGCTCGACGTGCTGACCGCGCACCCGGCCTTCGAGAACACACGGTCCGACGGCGGTTTCGCGCCACGTCCCGGCTTCCGTCCACTGACCCGTTTCGAGGAGCAGGGGCTGGACAAGGGGCATGTGGTGAACGATCTGCTCTTCCGCCGCGTGGAGCACGAAGCCCCGCAACCGCAGTGACCTCGTTAGGGTCGATGCCGTGGCCGCCTTTCCCCCGTACCCGACGCATCCCCCTGCCCATCCCCCTCATCCCTCCGGCACCGTTCCGCGGCACGCGCACTGGTGGCAGCGGCGCCGGGTCAAGTACGGCGCCCTGATCACCCTGCTCGCGCTCTCCGGGCTGGTCATCCTCGCCCTGGTGCGCCGGGAGACCGGTACCGAGGGGTTCCTCGTCGGGCTCGGGCTCGCGGTGCTGCCCGTACCCCTGCTGCTGGCCGCCTTCCGCTGGCTGGACCGGGTCGAGCCCAGCCCCTGGCGGAACATGCTGTTCGCCTTCGCCTGGGGCGCATGCGCGGCGGCGCTCATCGCGATCGTCGCCAACAGCTTCGCCACCCACTGGATAGCCACGGCGACCGCCGACCCGTCCGGAGCGGACACCCTCGGCGCGACCGTGATAGCGCCGGTCGTGGAGGAGTCCGCGAAGGCCGCCGCCGTCCTGCTGCTCTTCCTCTTCCGCAGACGCGACTTCACCGGCATCGTCGACGGGGTGGTCGTCGCCGGGGTGACCGCGACCGGCTTCGCGTTCACCGAGAACATCCTCTACCTCGGCAACGCCTTCGGCACCGACCAGCTCAACGGCGACGGGGGCATCGCCTCCGTCACCGCGGCGACCTTCTTCGTGCGCGTCATCATGTCGCCGTTCGCGCACCCGCTGTTCACCGTGCTCACCGGCATCGGCTTCGGCGTCGCCGCGCTGTCCGGGGACCGCCAGCGGGTGCGGCGCGTGCTGCTGCCCCTGGCCGGGCTGCTCCTCGCCATGGGCATGCACGCGCTGTGGAACGGCTCGACGATCTTCGGCCCGTACGGCTTCCTCGCGGTCTACGCCGCCTTCATGGTGCCCGCGTTCGGGCTGCTGACCTGGCTGGTCATCTGGACCCGGCAGCGGGAGCTGAGGACCGTGCGCGAGGAGCTGCCCGCGTACGCCGCCGCCGGCTGGCTCACCCCGGCCGAACCGCTCGCCCTCGGCTCCCTGCGGGCCCGCCGGCTGGCCCGGGACCACGCCCGGCACCACTCCGGCAGGCCCGCGGCGCGGACGGTCGCCGAGTACGAGGCGTACGCCACCTCGCTGGCGTTCCTTCGGCACCGGGGCCGCCGGGGGCGGGCCGGTGCCGACTTCGCCGTGCGGGAGCAGGAGCTGCTGCACGCGCTGTGGCGCAGGCGGGAGGTGGCGCAGCCCGCGCTGAACCACGCGGCCAGGATGACGGCGCCGGTGGTCGCGCCGCCCTGGCCGGCGCACGGGGTGTACGGGGCGCACGGAGTGTACGGGGTACCCGTGCAGTCCCCGGGGTACGGGTCGTACGGGCCGACGGCACCGTATCCCTCGTACGGCCCGTACAGCCCGCACAACCCGTACCGGACACAGTCGTAGGAGAGCCGGGGCCGGGGCGTCCGGGCTTACGCCGACGCCCGCGTCAGCTTGCCGATCTCCTCCTCCGTCAGCCGCAGCTCCGCCACCCCCAGCAGCGCCGGGAGCTGCAGCACCGTCCGCGCCGAGGCGATCGGGGCGGCCACCGTCGGCTGGGCCGCGAGCCAGGCCAGGGCCACTGTGGCGACCTCGGCGTCGTGGGCCCGGGCGACCTCGTCGAGGGCGGCGAGGACCTTCCGTCCGCGCTCGGTGTCCAGGTGCTTGGCGGCACCCTGGGCCCGCGCGCTGTCCACCGTCGTACCGGGCCGGTACTTGCCGGTCAGGAAGCCGGAGGCGAGCGCGAAGTACGGGACGGCGGCCAGACCGGCCCGCTCGGCCACGCCCTGCAGCTCGCCCTCGTAGGTGTCGCGCGAGACCAGGTTGTAGTGCGGCTGGAGGGCCACGTAGCGGGCCAGGCCCTCGCGCTCGGAGAAGTCCAGGGAGGCCGTCAGCCGCTCGGCGGAGATGTTCGAGGCCGCGATGTGCCGTACCTTGCCCGCCCTCACCAGCTCGTCGAGCGCGCCGATGATCTCCTCGACGGGCACCTCCGGCTTGTCGAAGTGCGTGTAGTACAGGTCGATGTGGTCCGTGCCCAGGCGCTTGAGGGAGGCGTCGGCCGCGGCCTTGATGTTGGCGGCGCCCAGCCCCTGGAAGTCGGGGTGCTGGCTGACCTTGGTGGCGATGACGACGTCGGAGCGGTTGCCCCGCGCCTTGATCCACTTGCCGATGATCGTCTCGGACTCGCCGCCCCGGTTCCCCTCGATCCACGCCGAGTAGGAGTCGGCGGTGTCGACGAAGTTGCCTCCGGCGGCCGCGTAGGCGTCCAGGACGGCGAAGGACTGCTCCTGGTCGGCGGTCCAGCCGAAGACGTTGCCGCCGAGGGCGAGCGGGAAGACCTTGAGGTCGGACGAGCCCAGTGTGCGCAGAGAAGTCATGTCCGGCTGCAACAACCGGACCGGAGCCGGGCATTCCGCGCCCGGCCTCGTCCGGCCGCAAAAGGTGCGCGAACAGGCGTCAGGAGGAGGTGCGGGGGTCCGTCAGGGGTTGAGGCCCTTGCCGCGCAGCCACGCCGTCGGGTCCACCCCGCCCGCCTGGCCGCCCGGGTGGACCTCGAAGTGCAGGTGCGGCCCGGTGACGTTGCCGGTGGCGCCCACGCGGCCGATGACGTCGCCCGTGCTGACCTTCTGCCCGACGTTGACGCTGATCGACGACTGGTGGCAGAACCACAGCTCGGTGCCGTCGTCGAGGGTGAGGATCGTGCGGTAGCCGTAGGAGCCGGCCCAGCCCGCCTCGGTGATGGTGCCGCTGTGGACCGCCTTGATCAGGGTGCCGGTGGGCGCGGCGAAGTCCAGGCCGGTGTGGTAGCCGGAGGACCACATGGCGCCGGCCTGACCGAAGGACGAGGTGACCGTGTACGAGGAGGTCGGCAGCGTGTACTGCTTGGCCAGCTCGGCCAGCCGCGCCTCCTCGGCCTTCCTCGCGGCCTCCTCCTCCGCCTTCTTCTTCTCGGCGGCGGCCTTGGCCTCGGCCTCCTTCTGCGCCTTCGCGGCGGCCTCGTCGGCCTTCTTGGCGGCGGCGGCCTGGGCGTCCGCGAGGGCCTTGGCCTCGATCTGGGCCTGCTGCTGCTCGGCCTGCGCCATGATGCGGTTGCGCAGCACCTCACCGGCGTCGGAGGTGCCCTCCTCGGCGTCGGCCGTGGCCACGCCGACGCTGCTGAGCGCGGTCGCCGAGCCCTCGGGGGCGGCGGAGGCGTCGGAGGCGTCGTCGAACAGGGAGCCCACGGAGGGCAGGTCGGGCAGCGAGATGGACACCGGCGGCTTGCTGGTGTTGGCGCTGGCCATGCCGCCCGCGCCGACGGCGGCGATGACGCCGACGCCGAGAACCGTGGAACTGCGGGCGAGCCCGCCGCCGCGCTGCTTGGCGACGCGGTGCCGGCCGCGCACGGGGCGGGTGGACTCCGCGCTGGGGTTCCACTCCTCCCAGGGGCCCTCGTCCGCGTTTCGGCTGCCGTAGCCGAAGGTCTCGGTGTCGTGCCGGTCCGGCACGAACGGGGCTTCTGGAGCCAGCCGGTTGGACGCCACGAAGGCGCACTCCTTTCCTTCCGTCGCCTACCGGGTTAGCTGACGGGTTCGGAGGGGAAGGTCTCCTACGCGCGTCAACCATCCGTGACTTCACGGCGGTTGCGCCCGATTCACCCCAAGTTGGTGGTTCCCCGGCTCCCTTGCGGGATTCGGCGCATGCACACGGAGCCGTCTCTTGTGACGGCTGCGACGACCGTGCTCTGCGTTATCGAACGTTAATAGACTCGGGACCCGGATTCCAAGCCGTTCGGCTTGATCGTTAAACCTTCCTGGCCAGAACTTACGGCCCATGAGGGTCAAAAACGGGGCGAGTTGGTCACGCGAGTCGGCCGCTTGTCAGGAAACCCACACGCCACCGCGCGCCACCGCCGCTGCCACACGCCCGGAAAACACCGCGGGCATCCCGGAAAACACTCAGGGCCGGAATCCGTGGATTCGGATTCCGGCCCTGAGTCTTCAGTAGCGGGGACAGGATTTGAACCTGCGACCTCTGGGTTATGAGCCCAGCGAGCTACCGAGCTGCTCCACCCCGCGTCGTTGTGACACCAGTGTACGTCATGTTCGGGGCAGCTTGCACACGCATTCCGTTCAGCCCGGCAGATGCCGGTTCGGCTCCTTGGCCGACCCCTCGTACTCCGGCACCACGACGACCTCGGCGCCCCCGGCCGCCAGCACCCCCGCCCCGTCGGCGCCCTCGACGAACGTGTCCGGTTCCCGCCAGGCCGTGACCACCCGCCGCACCCCCGCGTCCAGAATCAGCCGGGCGCACGGGCGCGGCCGGGAGGCGCGGCGGGCGCACGGCTCCAGGCTGCTGTACACCGTGGCACCGGCCAGCCGCGGATCCGCCGGGTCGACCTTGGCCAGCGCCGCCTCCTCCGCGTGCACGACCGGGTCGCCGGCCTCCCGCGAGTACCCGCGGGCGAGTTCGGTCCCGTCGGCGGCGACCACCACCGCGCCCACGCTGAACGCGGTCCGCGACGGCGGGCACTGCGCGGCCAGCTCGCACGCGCGTCGCAGCCAGTGCCGGTCCGCGGGCACCACGCGGTCCGCCGTGCCGGGCGCGGTCGGCTCGTAGCGCATGAGGACGACGTCCTCGATGGCCCGCGTCTCCACCAGCCGCAGCCGCCCGCCCTGGTAGGCCCCGGGCCCGAACAGCCGCGGCGCCTCGGGGTCCCCCACGAACAACGGGGCCAGCACGAGCTGCACCTCGTCCACGAGCTGCTGCTGCAGCAGCTGCGTGTGGACGGTCCCGCCGCCCTCCACCATGAGCCGGCGCACCCCTCGCACGTCGTACAGGTGCTCGAGCAGCAGCCCCCAGTCGAGTACGGCGCCCAGCGGCACCACATCGGCGGCGACACCCGCCCGCCGCGCCCCCTCGTCGGTCGTGTAGAGAACCTTCTCGCCGCCCGTGTGCCAGAAGCGCGCCCGCGGGTCCAGCTCCCCGGACGCGCTGACCGCGACCTTCAGCGGATACTCCGCCAGCCCGGCGGCCACCCGGGCCGCACGCCGCTCCGGCGAGTACACCAGCAGCCGCGGGTTGTCGGCGCGGATCGTCCCGGCCCCGACGAGAACCGCGTCGACGGACGCCCGCACCTCGTCGACCCGGTCGAAGTCGGCGGGGCTGGACAGCAGCAGCCGTTCGGGGCCGGTGTCGTCCAGGTACCCGTCGAGGGAGACGGCGGCGGACAGCAGGACGTACGGGTGGGGCATCGGCGCGCTCTCTCTCGACGGCGGACGGAACAACCGGCTTGCTTCGAGCTTGGAGCAAGCCGCGCATGTACTGCCCCATCCTGTCGTTCCCCTCCGACACCCCGGAGCACCGGCCGGCAGCCGAGACGAGTGCCGCTGTCAGGAGGCGCCGCTCGCCCTCACGGCACGCAGAAACGCCTCCGGGGAACCGGCGGAGACGTGGATCGTGGCCGCCCGCACCACCCCGGCTCTTCCGAGATCGACGGCGACCGGCGGATCGACGCGGAGGCGCACATCGACCGTGCTGCCCACCGAGCAGGCCACCGCACGGGCGTCGCCCGGCACGGGGCGACGCCCTCTGCCGCTCACGGTCCACATATCCCTGGACGCCGACCGGACCGCGTCGCGGGAAAGCGTCAGCTCACCGAGAAAGCCCGTCCGCAGGACCACGTGCCAAGGCGAGACCGCATGCGGGTGCCGCGCCACCGCCGCCACCGCACCGAAGGCGGTGAGGACCAGCGGCACCTCGAACGCCACGTGGTACGGCCGCAGCACGGGCGGAAGCATGGCGGACACGAAGAAGGCGAGGAAGGCGAGGAAGGCCTCCGTCACGGCCAGGACCGTGATCACCTGCCGTGTCTCCGACGAGTGCGACAGCAGCCGCGCCCCGTCCACGGCCTCGCGCAGCGGCCGACGTGTCACCCGTCCGACGAGGGATCCCGCGAGGACCCGCACGACGCCCACCGCGGAGAAGCCAGCGCCCCGCACCGCCCCGGAGCCCGCACCACCTCGTGCGCCGGAGCGTCTGCGCAGCCCGCTCACCTCGGTCACCGGGTCCTCGCCGTCCATGCCCCCAGCGTTCCGTCACTCCGCCGCAGACGACAGTGATGTTTGTCATGAACGCCCCACGACGCCGACCGGCAAACGCCCACGACGACACAGCGCCCGAGCCGACCGAAGTCGACCCGAGCGCTGCGTGGCGGGTCGGAGGGCGTACCGCCGGCCTGCGGACCGTAGGCCCGGTGGGACCCGAACCCACGACCGATGGATTAAAAGTCCTGGCCATGACATGCCGGGTGGTTCCGGTCACTGCTTCGGTGTCCGGAACCAGCGGGTCAGCGCTCGTTCGCTGTGAGGTGCGGTCCGTCTCATGACAACTCGTGCCGTGCAGTCCGCTCACGCATCGCTCACCCGCAGAGATGGGCTGACCCACGGCGGCCCCGGCTTCTGGACTTGGACGCGCGGCAGACCGGTGCTCTCGGGTCGCTTGGGCCGTGCTCCTGGCAGGCCGGTTCGACAGGCTCGTCCTTCTTGCCTGTGCGCCGACTCTCCTGGTTGCTGGATGGGGTTGTGACCCGGGCCGGAAGGCATGCTGGGTCACCGTGATCGCCTGTCCTTCGCCGGTGCCGTCGATGGATCACGACGGTCGGGTCGGTCCGCCGTTCTCCCCTTGGTCGCCCCGGCCGTCGCCGGGGAGGACCGGTAGGTCGCCGATGTCCGGTGCGATCCTGGCCGCCATCTCGGCGAGCCGCCTGCAGGCTTGCTCGATCTTCTCCTGGGTCTGGTTCCGCTCGGTGATGGCTGCGGCGAGCAGGAGAGCGGTCAGCGCGGCGGTGCCGTTGTACGCCTGCAGAACGACCATGTTGGTGAGCAGACTGTGACCGGCGAAAGGGCCCGACCTGCGGGTGGCGGCGAGGATCGCGAACGTGGTGACGGCCAGTGCGCAGGGCGCGGCCCCGGCCCGCTGGAAGCGGAAGGCTGCCCAGCTCAGCAACGGGAAGGCGAGGAAGAGCAGCGGTGCCTGAGAGGTCTGGATGAGACCGATGCCGATGGTGGCTGCCACAAGGAGCGATCCCTCAGCCCATCGGGATGCGGGCGCGTTTTTGGGCCGGTGTGCCGAGCGGAGGGCGAACAGTACGGGCGCGACCACGAGGACGCCCATCGCGTCGCCGGTCCACCAGACCCACCACGTCGGCCAGAACCCCACGGCGGGCACCGCGTGAGCGAGGTGCAGGGTGCCGGTGCCCACTGTCGCGCTGATGAGCATTCCGGTGAACGCTCCGAGGAAGACCAGTGCGAGCGCGTCCCGCAGGCGGTTCATCCGGGTGCGGAACCCGGCACGGCGAAGAAGCGCATAGGAGCACAGGGGTGCGAGTGTGTCACCCCCCGTGATCACGAGCACGGCAGGCGTCGACGGCGTGAGTGAGATGCTGATCAGGAACGCGCCAAGCGCGATCCCGGGCCAGACCCGCGGTCCGAGGAAGAACAGGCCGGCCAGGGCGATGCCGCTCGCGGGCCACAGTGGTGTGACCTGGCCGGCCACGAGCTCATGCATCAGCCCCAGCTTGCCCGAGGCGTAATACATCACACCGACGACACAGATCTCCGCCGCCACCCTGCCGCCGTGCCGGAGCCGGTCGCGCCAGGCGATCACCACCGGAAGGTCTTTCCGTCGGCCTCGTCCCGCACTCCGTCGTCCGCCGATCACGCCGGATTCACCACGCCGCCGCTCATCTGCACAACCAGTCACACAGTGCTGTCCCGGATTTCGCCCTGTGCCCGTTTTCACCCACCCGCGTGCCGAGATCCGTCATCGCCCTCACCACGTGACCTTTCCCGTGAGACTCACACCTGATCCGCGACATTCCCGGCAGTTCGGTGCGGAGTGCGCAGGGCGAGGATGGCCATGTCGTCGTGCCCGTCGCCGGGGTGGTGATCGGCGAGCGCCTGAACCAGGTCCGGCAGAGGAAGCGCCGCGTGCGCGGTGGCGAGTTCGGCGAGTCGGTCCAGGCCCTCGTCGAGGGGGTGTTCCGGGTGTTCGACGAGACCGTCGGTGAAGAAAACCACGGTGGCGTCCGGGGGCAGCGGGTGGATGTGGTCGGGGCGGTCCTGCTCGCTGTCGACGTTCAGGGGCAGTCCGGGTTCGGCGAACAGGTATCGCGCTCGCCGGTCGGGGGTGATCAGCAGAGGCGGGACGTGGCCCGCGCTGCTCCAGTGCAGTCTCCAGGCCCCTGCGGCGGGTTCGATGCGGGCCAGGCTGGTGGTGGCGATGGGATGGTCGGTGATGGCCTGCAGGGTGTGGTCGAGGTGGGTCAGGACCGTACTGGGCGGAGTGCGCAGGTCGTACAGCAAAGCGCGCAGCATGTTGCGGGTGGAGGCCATGGCGGCCGCGGCATGCAGGTCATGGCCGACCACGTCGCCGATGACGACCGCCACCGCGCCGTCGGGCAGCAGGATGGCGTCGTACCAGTCCCCGCCCAGTGGGCTGGGCTCGGCGGCGGGCCGGTAGATGGCGGCGGCCTCGAAGGGCCGCAGGTCGGGCAGGGTCGGCAGCAGAAGCCGCTGGAACTGCTCGGATCCGGCACGCACCTGCTCGAACAGGCGGACGTTGTCGATCGCGATGCCGGCGGCGCTGGCCAGGGCGACGAGGATGCGCTCGTCGTGGACGTCGAAGGGCTGGCCGTCAGCTCGCTCGGCCAGGTAGAGGTCGCCGTAGATCTCACCTCGAACACTGACGGCGACGCCGAGCAGGGTGCGCATGGGCGGGTGGCCGGGTGGAAACCCGACCGAAGCCGGATGGGAGGGGATGTCGTCGACCCGCAGCGGTTCGGGGTGATGAATCAGGTGCCCGAGCACGCCCAGACCACGAGGGAATTCAACCCCGGCCAGGGCCGCGCGCTCCTCCTCGGTCATGCCGGCGACGATGAACTGCGCCAGGTGGTCACCGGACTCGCCAAGTACCCCCATCGCCCCGTAACGAGCACCGACCAGGTCCATGGCGGTGGTCACGATGCGGTGCAGCACCGCGGGCAACTCCATCTCCCGGGTGATGGCCACCACCGCGTCCAGCAAGCCCTGAATCCGGTCCTTGGCCGCGGCCAGGGCGCGCAACTGCTCGTCGATCCGGCCCAGCTCGACATCCAGTTGCCCCAACAGATCACGACCACGCGGCCACTTCGGTCCCTCCTCCTCGCCGCCACCCGCCATCACGATCCCCCGGCGGACCGGTACTCGTTCGCCACCGTGTTCCGGCGCACCCGGCAGCGCCGGGCCAGGAACCGTGCCGGGACCATGAAATCCGCCCGGCGGTAACGGCGGATCCGCTCATACAGCGACTTACCCGAGCGGTACACGCCGACCTCCTGACACGACCGTAATCAACAGGGACCACACAGCGCGACACGGCCAAACACCCCAAATCGCCCATTACTCTCAAAGTGGGATGCTACGCCTGAACCCGCCCTGTTGCTCTCCTTACCACTGCCAAAGCAGGCGGCTCCCGTTCAACCTGCCGGAAACACCAGCCCAGACAGGGCGATCGCCCGGATGAGGACGCAGACGACCTGGTCCACAACCGTCCGCGTAACCTCCCGCCGAAGATCGCGTCGTCCGAGGCAATGGGGTGAACTCAGCCCCGGCCCGTACTCCCTGTTCTTGCCGGTGTTCCTGCCGGTCCGGAAACGCGTTGCCCGCCGCCGCCGAGACGGGGAGCAGCGCCGGCCCGGCCCACCTCTTTTCGGTGCCCCCGTGGGTGGGCCGGGCGTTCTTCTTCGTCGCCGTGGCAGCCGAACAGTTGGGCAGCCCCGCCGGACGCGTTCCACCTGCCG
>NZ_JUJA01000165.1:23622-27246 GCF_001906585.1 Streptomyces kebangsaanensis
AGACGCGAGCAGCCCGTCCCGGCTGGTCCTGCCGTTCGCCACGCGCGCGGCGGACACCGGCGAGTGCCCCGGGTCGGCGAGGCGGCGGATCGGCTGGCCGGTGGGCCGACGGGCCGACTGCACCGGTCTTTCCGACGGCTCCTCCCGGCGGCCGGGCGGGGCGGGAGCTCCGCCCGTATCCCCGTGCCCCGCTCTGTTTCGTCGGTCTCGGGAGGCCGGTTGTCGGCGCCACCCTCCCGTCCGCCTTCAACTCTCTTGCTGCCCTCTCTGCTTGGCCGGCCGTCCCATGGGTAGCCATGCGGTGCTCCGCGGTCGGGGAAGGCCGTACGGGGCGGGGGGAGGGGCTCATGACGACGGATGGGCATCCGCCGGACGGGGACGCACCGGACGGCTGGGGACCGCACGCGCTCCGGGTCTGGGAGGCGTACCGGCGCGGCGAGTGGTGCGACGACGTGCCCGAGGTGCACGCGGCGGTACTGCGCCGGGTGCTGCTCGCGCCCCCGCCGCCGGTCCCCGGGCACCTGGCCCGGCTCCGGCTGCGCAGCGCCCGCGTCACCGGCACGCTGGACCTCACCGAAGCCGACATCGTGTGCGCGGTACGGCTCCACCGCTGCGTACTGGACGAGGCGCCCCGGCTCGACGGCGCACGCTTCGGCGCCCTGGAGCTGCGCGACTGCGACCTTCCCGGGCTCAGCGCGGTCGGGGCCCGGTTCGACCGCGAGTGCGCGCTCCTCGACTGCCGGATCGATGGCACCGTCACCCTGCGCTCCTCGACCGTCGGCGCCGGACTCGCCCTCGACCGCTCCGTGCTCACCGCGCCGGTGGACAGCCCAGCGCTGGACGCCGAATCCCTCTCCGTGGGGGAGGACTTCTCCGCCGACGGCACCACCTGCACCGGCCCGGTCCACCTCAGCAGTTCCCAGGTCCGCAACACCGTCGGCTTCCGCGGTGCCCGCCTCCGCGGCCCCGGCGTCCACCTCCAGGCACCCGAACTCCACGTGGACGGCGGCCTCCACCTCGACCGGGGCTTCACCTCCGAGGGGCCCATCAACCTCTACGGCGCTTCGATCGGCGGCTCCGTGCACCTGGAGGACGCCACCCTCACCGGCACCGGCCAGAGACGCGGCGAACCCGCGCTGCAACTCCTCTGCGCGACCGTCGGCGGCGACATCCAGGCCGGCCGCGGGCTCACCGTGCGCGGCTGCCTCGAACTGCGCGACAGCTCGGTGCGCGGCACCGTCACCCTGAAGCGGGCCCTGCTGGACAACCCGCGCGGCGACGCCCTCAAGGCCGACCGGCTGCATGTCGGCGGCAACCTGAACTTCCGCGGCGGCTTCGTCTCCCGCGGCACCGTCGACCTCTGCGACGCGCGGATCGGCGGCTCGATCCTCTTCGAGGGCGCCGATCTCACCGCCCCGGCCGGCGAGGACACCACGGACACCGCGCTACGGGCCCACGGGGCCGAGGTGGGCGCCGAGCTCAACTGCTGCAACGGGTTCACCGCGCACGGCCGGGTGGCCGTCGGCGGCGTCACGGTCCGCGCCCGGCTCTGTTTCCGGGGCGCGCGCATCGACGCCCGCGCCGGGAAGCGGGCCCTCACCTGTCGCCGGTCCACCGCCGCCGAGTTGGTGCTGAGCTTCGGCGAGGCCCCGGAGGGAATCGTCGACCTCAGCCACAGCCGCGTGGGCGTGCTCCGCGACGATCCGGCGACCTGGCCCCGGGCCCTCGTCCTCGACGGTTTCCGCTACGACGGCGTCCAGCCGGTCCTCCCCGCCCGCGACCGCCTGCCCTGGCTCGACCGCGACCCGGACGGCTTCGTCCCGCAGCCCTACGAGCAACTGGGCGCGCACTACCGGCACCACGGCCGGGACGCCGACGCCCGCACCGTCCTCCTCGCCCGCCAGCGCAGGCTCCGCCGCACTCTCTCCCGCCCGTCCCGCGCCTGGAGCCTGCTGCAGGACGCCACCGTGGGCTACGGGTACCGGCCTCAGCGTGCGGTCTGGCTGCTGGCGGCCCTCTTCGCCGCGGGCACCGCCCTCTTCGCCGCCGACCCACCCGCCCCGTCCGGCGACGGCACGCCCCCGGGGTTCCAGCCGGCCATCTACACCCTCGACGTGCTGATCCCCGTCGTCGACTTCGGCCAGCAGACCGCGTACGCCCCGCACGGCGCCCTGCGCTGGGCCGTCGTCGCCCTGATCGCCGCCGGGTGGCTGCTCGCCACGACAGTGGCGACGGGGCTGAACCGGGTGTTGCGGCGGAACTGAGCGGGCGGGGGCGGCGAGCCGTCCGGGCAAGGCGGCCGGGACGGCGCGGCTGTGGGCGATGACGTGCCCGTCGCGCCGGCTGAGCGCGCAGCGCCCACCGGCCTCACAGGCGCAATGCTGTCGCGACCGACGCGCGCCGGGTCCGACCGGGGCCGGCATGCTGCGCATCGCGACCATCGCGTACCGCCGCATGGACGCGACCGTCCCGGCACGACAGCCTCACGCACGGAGGGGGGCGACATCCACTACGGCGAAGGAGACCCTGCGCCACTCCACGATCACGCTGACCTCGGACACCTGCACGAGCCCGCTGCTCGCGCTGGATCGTGCGATCGCCGAGAAGGCCACCAAGCTGGTCTCCCGGTTTCGTCCGGCAGATGCCGACCAGTCCGCCCGAACCGCAGAAAATACGCAGGCCGCAGGCACGTCCGCTCACGCATGAGCGTGGAAACGACGCAGCGCCCGAGCCGACCGAAGCCGACCCGGGCGCTGCGTAGCAGGTCAGAGGGGGTACCCCCTCCCCCACGGCCGTAGGCCCTGTGGGACTCGAACCCACAACCAATGGATTAAAAGTCCACTGCTCTGCCAATTGAGCTAAGGGCCCGGGCGATGTTGCCTACCCGAGCATAGCGGGATCGGGCCCCGTCTCCGATCGGGTATCCGGGGAGGCCGACCGGAAATGTCGCGTGATCGCCCATGGCCAGGAGGGGTTCCGGTCAGAAGATCCCCTTGTATCCCTTCCAGCCGGTCGCGATCTTCGTGCGTCCGCCGAAGGAGCCCTTGCCGTCGCCGTTGTGGCGGTACAGGTTGCCCTTGGTGTCCCGAGCGACCAGGCCGTTCCTGCCGTCACCGGTGATGTCAGGGTGGTTGAAAAAGCGAAGGGCCCGTACGACAGCGGTCGTACGGGCCCTTCGCAGGTCACCTCACCCGGCGTCAGCCGTTGCGCTTCCAGCGCGGCTTGTCCTCGCGGCGGCCGAAGGAACCACCGCCGCGGTGGTCGTCACGGCGGCCGTACGGGCGCTCGTGGCCGCCGGAGCGGAAGCCGGGGCGGTCGCCCTGGCGGTCACGGTTGAACGGGCGGTCGCTGCCGCGGTGCCCGCCCCGCTCGTCGCGGCGGAAGCCGCCGCGGTCGCCCCGGTCGTCCCGGCGGAAGCCGCCACGGTCGCCCCGGTCGCGGTCCCGGTCGAAGCCGCCGCGGTCGTCACGCCGCTCGTAGGAACGGCCACCGCGGTCACGGTCGTCACGGCGGAAGCCACGGTCGTGGTCACGGCGCTCGTAGCCGCGGTCACGGTCACGGTCGAACGTACGGCCGCCGCGGTCGCCCCGGTCGTCCCGGCGGAAGCCGCCACGGTCGCCCCGG
>NZ_JUJA01000165.1:27296-54500 GCF_001906585.1 Streptomyces kebangsaanensis
GCCGCCGCGGTCGTCACGCCGCTCGTAGGAACGGCCACCGCGGTCACGGTCGAAGGAACGGTCACGGTCGTGGTCACGGCGCTCACGACGGTCGTACGACGACGGCGCCGTACGCTCCTCGCGCTCGCCCCGCTCGGCGCGGTCCACGTCCTGCGCCCCCGGCTGCTCCGGCACCGACACCTCGGTCACCGCCTGCGCCTCGGCCACCGCCGCCTCCGGGTCCACGCCTCGCTCGCGGGCGGCCCTGGCGACCAGCCGGTCGGCCTCCTCGCGCAGCTCGGCCGCGCGCCGCTGGGCACGCTCGAGCTGCTTGGTGAGGTGGGCGACCTCGCGCTCGGCCTGCTGTGCGGCGTTGCCCGCGGACTCGGCCTGCACCTCGGTCATCGACCGGGCGCCGGTGATCTCCGCGACCTCCGGGTCGAAGGCCGCACCGCCCTGGATGATGTGGCGCATGGCGTCCACGCCCGCGTCCTCCATGAGGCGGAAGATCTGGCGCCGCTGGTGCGGGAGCGACAGGGAGACCACCGTGCCGGTGCGGCCGGCGCGGGCCGTGCGGCCGGCGCGGTGCAGGTAGTCCTTGTGGTCGCCGGCCGGGTCGACGTTCAGCACCAGGTCGATGCCGTCGACGTGGATGCCCCGGGCGGCGACGTCGGTGGCGACCAGGACGTTGACGTACCCGTCCTTGAAGTCGGCCAGGGTGCGGGTGCGGGCGCCCTGGGTCATGCCGCCGTGCAGCGCCTCGGCCTTCGCCCCGGCCTCGCGCAGCTGCTCGGCCACGCGGTCGGCGCCCAGCTGGGTGCGCACGAAGATGATGGTGCGGCCCTTGCGGGAGGCGATGGCCGCGGTGACCGGCGCCTTGTCCTTGGGCTTCACGATCAGGATGTGGTGGGACATGGTCGTCACCGCGCCCTGCGCCGCGTCCACCTCGTGGGAGACGGGGTCGGTCAGGTAGCGGTCGACGAGGGTCTTGATCTCGTTCTCCATCGTCGCGGAGAACAGCATCCGCTGGCCGTCCGCCGGGACCTGGTCGAGCAGTTCGGTGACCTCGGGCAGGAAGCCCAGGTCGGACATCTGGTCGGCCTCGTCCAGGACCGCGATCCGCACGTCCTCGAGCGAGCAGGCGCCGCGGTTGATGATGTCGCGCAGGCGGCCCGGGGTGGCGACCAGGATGTCGACGCCCTTCTCCAGGGCGTAGATCTGGTTGCCCATCGAGGTGCCGCCGCAGACGACCTTCATCCTCAGCCCGAGGACGTCGCCGTAGGGCTGCAGGGCGTCCGCCACCTGCATCGCGAGCTCGCGGGTGGGGGTCAGGATGACCGCCCGCGGGCGCTTCCGCTCGGTGCGGCCGCCGGCCAGCGTGGCCAGCGTCGGCAGGCCGAAGGACAGGGTCTTGCCCGAGCCGGTGCGGCCCCGGCCCAGGACGTCCTTGCCGGCCAGGGCGTCCGGGATGGTCGCGGCCTGGATCGGGAAGGGGGTGGTCACACCGTTCTGCTCGAGCTTGCGCACGACGCCCTCGGGGAGACCGAGATCCGCGAACGTGATCTCGGACACCTCACGGTTCTCAGGGGCGTCGTCGGCGCTCTCGGGCACGACGACGTGGTCAGCAGTAATGGACATGCGAATGCGAAACCTTCCGGAGTCTCGTCGGCACGCGCCCGTCAACTCCGTGATTCGCACCACGACCGCCTCGATGCGGTCCGCCACGGCAAAGGAGAGTACGCGCCACACGGCGCGCTCTGCGTGGGCGCCGGGCAAATGGGATCAAACGATCTGCCACCTTACGCACCCACCGCCCTCGAAAGCAAACCGGGCCCGTGGACGCCGGTCAGGATCTGGCACGTCGCAGCCGGCCCGGCTTCGGCGTGGGTTCCCTCTGCTCCAGTTGCGACCCCGCGCCCTCGTGCGCCGACGACGACGGCTCGGCCGCCGTCGGCTCCGGCGGGGCCGGCGGAGGAGGCGGAGGGGGCGGGGGGGCCGTCGGCGGCTCCGGCGCGGCGGACGTCTGCGGGGGCACCGGCACCGCGTCCGTCGGTGTCGGCTCGCCCGGTCCGGGCGGCACCCCGCGCTTGCCCGGCGCCGTCGCGGACGCGCTGCCCTCGGCCGACGGCGAGGCCGACGCGGACGGCGACTCGCCGCCCTTCCCCTTCCCCTCATGCCCGTGCCCGCCGTGCCCGCCGTCCCCGGCGCGGCCCGCGCCACCACCGGGCACCGCCCCGCCTCCGCCCGGGGCCTCACCGCCCCGCCGCCCCGTGGAGTGCGACGGCCGGGCCTCGCCACCGGCGCCCTCCCCCACGCTCACGCAACCGGTGACGACGGCGAGGGCGGCGACCGCGGTGGCGAGACGGACCGACACGTACAAGGGGCGCACGGGAAGCCACCTCCGGGATGAAAGACGTCACCGTGCCCAACGCCCTTCACCCGCAAGAGGACACGCGAACGACCCGGGAACGACCCGGACGAGCCTCAGCCGTACCCCAGGGCGTGCAGACGCTCGTCGTCGATGCCGAAGTGGTGGGCGATCTCGTGCACCACGGTGACCTCGGTCTCCACGACCACGTCCTCCCGTGTCTCGCACATCCGCAGCGTCGGCCCGCGGTAGATCGTGATCCGGTCGGGCAGCACGCCCGCGTACCACTCACCGCGCTCCGTCAGGGGGGTCCCCTCGTACAGCCCGAGCAGCTCGGGGTCGTCGGCGGGCGGCTCGTCCTCGACGAACACCGCGACGTTGTCCATCAGCCGTGTCAGCTCCGGCGGAATCCGGTCGAGGGCCTCGGCGACCAGTTCCTCGAACTCCTCGCGCGTCATCTCCAGCACAGGGCCATTGTCCGGTACGGCCCCCGCCACCACCGTGCACCCGCGCATACCCGGGCGCGGACTTGGGCATACGCGACCAATGGCTCGCGCCCCCCTCGCAGAACCGAACCGCCCGCACCGCACGCACGGCATACGCAGGGCGGTACGCGCCCTCACCGACCGCCGGCACCGCTCACCCCGCCCCCGTCCGACGCTCTCCCTGACGTACGGGCCCCGCCCCTGGGCGCGTGCCGTGGGCCTGGTCGCCGTCGTACTCGCCGGCGCCTGGCTGGGCCTGCTCGTCGTCGGCGACGTACGGGCCCCGGTCGGCCCCATGAACACCACCATGACCCTGCGCCCGTCCCTCAGCGGCGGCACGAAGATCAACGTCTCCCCGCTCGGCGCCCTGGAGCTGGACAGCCACATCGCCCCGGTCCGCCTCGACGTCAACGTCGACCAGCTCGACCCCGACCGCTCCCAGGCCCTGGTCGACCACCCGGAACGCATCTCCGGCCTCCAGGAGGAGATCGCGCACGACGTCGAGCACGGCACCCTCGACCTGGCCGTACGGTCCTGCGTGGCCGTGGTCTCCGGTGCCACCGCCCTCGGCCTGGCCGTCTACCGCCGCCCCCGCCGCGCCCTGGCCGCCGGCGGTCTCGCCCTGAGCCTGCTCGCCGTGTCCGGGGCGAGCGCGTACGCCACCTGGAACCCGAAGTCCGTCCTGGAGCCCAGGTTCTCCGGCCTGCTGTCCTCCGCGCCCTCCGTGGTCGGCAACGCGCGCAGCATCGTCACCGAGTTCGACGCCTACCAGAAGGAACTGGCCCGCCTGGTCACCAACGTGACCAAGCTCTACGACGCCACCTCCACGCTCCCCGCCTACTCCCCGGACCCGTCGACCATCCGCGTCCTGCACGTCTCCGACATCCACCTCAACCCGGCGAGCTGGAAGATCATCGCCTCGCTGGTGGAGCAGTACAAGGTGGACGTGATCGTCGACTCCGGCGACACGATGGACCACGGCACCGCCGCGGAGAACGGCTTCCTGGACCCGATCGAGGACCTCGGCGCCCCCTACGTCTGGGTCCGCGGCAACCACGACTCCATGGTCACCCAGCGCTATCTGGAGCGCATGAAGAACGTGCACGTCCTGGACGACGGCCGGGCCGAGACCATCGCCGGCCTGCGCTTCGCCGGCATCGGCGACCCCCAGTTCACCCCCGACCGCTCCGTCGCCCCGGGCGGCGACGCCTCCGAACTGCTGGCGGGCGCCCGGCTGGCCTCGGCTCTGCGCGACCAGCAGGCCAAGGGCACCCCGGCCGACGTCGCCATCGCCCACGAACCGGCGGCGGCCCACGAGACGGACGGCACCGTGCCGCTGGTCCTGTGCGGGCACCTCCACCACCAGGGCACGAAGGTCCTGAAGTACGGCACCCGGCTGCGCATGGAGGGCTCGACGGGCGGCAGCGGCCTGCGGGCGGTCGAGGGGAAGCACCCCGACCCGATCCAGGCGTCGATCCTCTACTTCGACCGCGACAACCGCCGCCTCCAGGCCTGGGACGCGATCAGACTGGGCGGCCTGGGCCAGACGACGGCCGAGGTCAGCCGCCACCTCCCGGAGGGCTGAACCGATCAGCGGCTCCGCCGCGGACGACCAGGCGCGCCCCCTCCCGACACCGCTTCTCGCGTCGAGTCGTAAACGGTTTTGGCGATAGCCCGCGCGATCCCCTATGCTTTCCACGTCCCCGACGCGCTGAGAAGCGCCCAGGCGGGCCGATAGCCCTCATCGTCTAGCGGCCTAGGACGCCGCCCTTTCAAGGCGGTAGCACGGGTTCGAATCCCGTTGGGGGCACGCAACAAGGTGTGCGACACTTACCTTCGTCGGTGCGCACACGACACATGGTCCTGTGGAGCAGTTTGGAGTGCTCGCCACCCTGTCAAGGTGGAGGCCGCGGGTTCAAATCCCGTCAGGACCGCTGAGGTTTCACGTGAAACCTCGTGGCTGGGTAGCTCAGTTGGTACGAGCGTCCGCCTGAAAAGCGGAAGGTCGCCGGTTCGACCCCGGCCCCAGCCACCAGCCGAAGGCCCCGTCCAGCAGGACGGGGCCTTCGCCGTACGGTGCGCCATACCACCACGGCCCGTTTCCGCCACGGTCAAATGGTTCGCGCGCAATTTCCCCGAGGTGAGATCCTGGATCCCGTATGTCTACGCATCCCGCCCCCGCCCTCGGCGCCCTCGCCTCCCGCCTGAACGAGCTGTCGCTGCGTGACGCGCACCGGCTCGGTCGCAGGCTCGAAGGTGCGCGCAAGATCCGTAAGCCCGAGGCGCACGCCGCCGTTCTCGCCGAGGTCGAGGGGGAGATCGGGAAGGCCGAGGAGCGCATGGACGCCCGGCGGTCCCGGGTACCGGCGGTGCGCTACCCGGAGCAGTTGCCGGTCAGCCAGAAGAAGGACGCGATCGCGGAGGCCATCCGTGATCACCAGGTCGTCATCGTCGCCGGTGAGACCGGGTCCGGGAAGACCACACAGATCCCGAAGATCTGCGTGGAGCTCGGGCGCGGTGTGCGGGGCATGATCGGGCACACCCAGCCCCGCCGCATCGCCGCCCGTACGGTCGCCGAGCGCGTGGCGGAGGAGCTGGAGACGCCGCTGGGCGAGGCCGTCGGCTGGAAGGTGCGGTTCACCGACCAGGTGGATCCGGACGCCACGTTCATCAAACTGATGACGGACGGCATCCTGCTCGCGGAGATCCAGACCGACCGCGAGCTGCGCGCCTACGACACGATCATCATCGACGAGGCCCACGAGCGGTCGCTCAACATCGACTTCCTGCTCGGGTACCTGGCGCAGTTGCTGCCGAAGCGGCCCGACCTCAAGGTCGTCATCACCTCGGCCACCATCGATCCCGAGCGCTTCTCCCGGCACTTCGACGACGCGCCGATCATCGAGGTCAGCGGGCGGACGTATCCCGTGGAGGTGCGCTACCGGCCGCTGCTGGAGGAGGCTGTGTCCGATTCCGGGGGCGACGACGCCGACCGGGACCAGATCACCGCGATCACCGACGCCGTCGAGGAGCTGATGGCCGAAGGGCCCGGGGACATCCTCGTCTTCCTCTCCGGGGAACGGGAGATCCGCGACACGGCCGACGCGCTCGACAAGAAGCGGTACCGGTTCACCGAGGTGCTGCCGCTGTACGCCCGGCTCTCGCACGCCGAGCAGCACCGTGTCTTCCAGCCGCACACCGGCCGGAGGATCGTGCTGGCGACCAACGTCGCCGAGACCTCCCTCACCGTGCCCGGCATCAAGTACGTCATCGACCCCGGCTTCGCCCGGATCTCCCGGTACAGCCACCGCACCAAGGTGCAGCGGCTGCCGATCGAGCCGATCTCGCAGGCCAGCGCGAACCAGCGCAAGGGCCGCTGCGGCCGTACGTCCGACGGCGTCTGCATCCGGCTGTACTCCGAGGACGACTTCCTCTCCCGGCCGGAGTTCACGGACGCGGAGATCCTGCGCACCAACCTCGCCTCCGTCATCCTGCAGATGACCGCGGCCGGCCTCGGCGACATCGAGAAGTTCCCCTTCATCGACCCGCCGGACCACCGCAACATCCGCGACGGCGTGCAGCTGCTGCAGGAGCTGGGCGCGCTGGACCCGGCGCAGAAGGACCCCCGCAAGCGGCTCACGCAGCTGGGCCGCAGGCTGGCCCAGCTGCCGGTCGACCCGCGGCTGGCCCGGATGGTCCTGGAGGCGGACCGGAACGGCTGCGTCCGCGAGGTCATGGTGATCGCCGCCGCGCTGTCCATCCAGGACCCGCGCGAGCGTCCCGCCGACAAGCAGGCCCAGGCCGACCAGCAGCACGCCCGCTTCCGGGACGAGACCAGCGACTTCCTCGCCTTCCTGAACCTGTGGCGCTACGTCCGCGAGCAGCAGAAGGAGCGGGGCTCGTCGTCGTTCCGGCGCATGTGCAAGCAGGAGTTCCTGAACTTCCTGCGCATTCGTGAATGGCAGGACATCTACTCCCAGCTGCGCACGGTCGCCAAGCAGATGGGCATCCACCTCGACGACCAGGACGCCCCGGCCGACCGCATCCACGTCTCCCTGCTGGCCGGGCTGCTGTCGCACATCGGCATGAAGGACGTGAAGGAGTCCAAGGACTCGGGGCCGGGCGGCCGCAAGGACGGCGGGCGGGGCGAGTACCTGGGCGCCCGCAACGCCAAGTTCGCGATCTTCCCGGGTTCGGCGCTGTTCAAGAAGCCGCCGCGGTTCGTGATGTCGGCGGAGCTGGTGGAGACGAGTCGTCTCTGGGCCCGGGTCAACGCGAGGATCGAGCCGGAGTGGGTCGAGCCCCTGGCCGGCCATCTCCTCAAGCGGACGTACAGCGAACCGCACTGGGAGAAGGACCAGGCGGCGGTGATGGCGTACGAGAAGGTCACGCTGTACGGCGTGCCGATCGTGGCCCAGCGGAAGGTGAACTACGGGCGGATCGACCCGGAGGTCAGCCGGGAGCTGTTCATCCGCAACGCGCTGGTCGAGGGCGACTGGCGCACGCACCACAAGTTCTTCGCCGACAACCGCAAGCTGCTCAGCGAGGTCGAGGAGCTGGAGCACCGGGCCCGGCGCCGGGACATCGTGGTCGACGACGAGACGCTGTTCGACTTCTACGACCAGCGGGTGCCCGAAAACGTCGTCTCCGGCGCCCACTTCGACTCCTGGTGGAAGCGGAAGCGGCAGGAGCAGCCGGACTTCCTGGACTTCGAGCGGGAGATGCTGATCCGGGAGTCGGCGGAGGCGGTCACCAAGGCCGACTACCCGGACTCCTGGCGGCAGGGGAATCTGAAGTTCCGGGTGACGTACCAGTTCGAGCCGGGCGCGGACGCGGACGGTGTGACCGTCCACATTCCGCTGCAGGTGCTCAACCAGGTCACCGACGAGGGCTTCGACTGGCAGATCCCGGGCCTGCGCGAGGAGGTCGTCACCGAGCTGATCCGCTCGCTGCCGAAGCCGGTCCGCCGCAACTACGTGCCCGCGCCGAACTACGCGAAGGCGTTCCTGGAGAAGGCGGTGCCTCTGCAGGAGCCGCTGACGACGACCATGGCGCGCGAGCTGAAGCGGATGGTCGGTGTGCCCTTCGAGGCCGAGGACTTCGGCTGGTCCAAGGTCCCCGACCATCTGAAGATCACCTTCCGGATCGTCGACGAGCGGCGCCGGAAGCTGGCCGAGGACAAGGACCTGGAGGCGCTGAAGCTGAGGCTGAGGCCGAAGGCGCGCAAGGCCCTCTCCCAGGCCGCCGCGGCGACCGCCTCGCGCACCGGTGGCGAGTCGCTGGAGCGCGAGGGTCTGACCGACTGGACGATCGGCGCGCTCAGCCGGGTCTTCGAGACCCGCCGGGCCGGTCAGCCGGTGAAGGCGTACCCGGCGCTGGTCGACGACGGCGACACCGTGTCCGTACGGCTCTTCGACACCGAGGCCGAGCAGGCCGAGGCCATGTGGAGGGGAACGCGCCGGCTGATCCTGCGCAACATCCCGGTGAACCCGGCGAAGTTCGCATCCGAAAAGCTGACCAACCAGCAGAAGCTCGCCCTGTCGGCGAACCCGCACGGCTCGATCCAGGCGCTGTTCGACGACTGCGCGACGGCGGCGGCGGACAAGCTGATCGGGGACTTCGGCGGGCCGGTGTGGGACGAGGAGTCGTACCGGAAGCTGTACGACAGGGTGCGCGCCGAGATCGTGGACGTGACCGTGCGGACCGTGGGCCAGGTGCAGCAGGTGCTGGCCGCCTGGCAGGCCTGTGAGCGCCGTCTGAAGGCCGTGCGCAGCCCCGCGCTGCTGCCGAACCTGGCGGACGTACGGGCGCAGCTGGACGGCCTGGTGAAGCCCGGCTTCGTGACGGAGGCGGGGATACGGCGCCTGCCCGACCTGATGCGGTACCTGGTGGCCGCGGACCGGCGTCTGCAGCAGATGCCGACGAACGTCCAGCGGGACACCACGCGCATGGAGAAGGTCCACGACATGCGGGACGAATACGCGTGGCTGCTCGAACAGATGCCGCAGGGCCGGCCGGTGCCGTCCTCGGTGCTGGACATCCGCTGGATGATCGAGGAGCTGCGGGTCAGCTACTTCGCCCACGCCCTGGGCACGGCGTACCCCGTCTCGGACAAGCGGATCGTGAAGGCGATCGACGCGGCGGCCCCGTGACGGACCGCGCACCCTGAGTGAGTTCGACCAGGCGCCGCGCCTCCTGTAAAGTCTCTTCTCGCAGCGCAACGCACCAACCGCGCCGCGAAACCTGGTCCTGTGGAGCAGTTTGGAGTGCTCGCCACCCTGTCAAGGTGGAGGCCGCGGGTTCAAATCCCGTCAGGACCGCTTGCAAGCGAAGGCCCGCCCCCGGCAACGGAGGCGGGCCTTCGCCGTACCCCCGCCCCACCAACACAACCCACCACCCCGCCAAGGCGGAGGCCGCGCCCGCGGCGCAGCCGCGATCAGGCACAGCAAATCCCGTCAGGACCGCTTGCACACGAAGGCCCGCCCCCGGCAACGGAGGCGGGCCTTCGCCGTACCCCCGCCCCACCAACACAACCCACCACCCCGCCAAGGCGGAGGCCGCGCCCGCGGCGCAGCCGCGATCAGGCACAGCAGATCCCGTCAGGACCGCTTGTACACGAAGGCCCGCCCCCGGCGACGGAGGCGGGCCTTCGCCACGCCCGTCCCGGGACGGCCCTGACCCCGGGACGCCCCAGGACACCTTGACGGAGTCACATTCCCTCGGTACCCAAGGAGGCAGGGCCCGTTCCCGTACGGCCCGCTGGAGGTGGCGTATGGCGGCATCGGCCAGGCACGAGACGCGGGCGTTGCTCCGCGCGCACCTCGCGGCCGCCTCGTCGTATCGCCATCTCACTCGCCGCTGTCCCGTCTGCCATCACCTGCTGCGGTTCGCGATGGACAGCGCCCCGCGGACGACCCCCCAGGCCCCGTCCCAGGCCCCGGAGGACGCGGTCGGGGACGACAGCGCCCCCAGCGCGTGAGACGCGAACTCCCGTGCCGGCGTGGGGTGATGGAAGCGCGGGTTCCAATAGCGCAGAGACCCGGCGGACAACAAGCGCCTCAGCATGTGACGGGTGTCACCGCATGAGTTTTTGAAAGTGCGGTATTTACTCCCGCCCTACAACCACTCAATTTAATATGTGCAATTGCACCGCCCTGCCAGGTGCTCCACAGATGATCCGTCGAGCCTCCCCAGACTCCGACAACCCCACTCACAGAGCCACCCCACAGGCCGCCGCAGGCGCACAAAAAAGATCGCGCTGGACCCGGCGGAGTCCAGCGCGACCGACGACGCACCCTTGTTCACTTGCCTGCAGAGCTCTGACGGCTTGGGCGTGGGGCCTGTTGGGGCAGGCTCCGCGTCGCTTGGAGCTGTGGTTCCGGGCGCCTCGACCAGTTGGGGGACCAGCCGGTTTGCCCGGTTATCCGGTTGTTCAGGCTTCGCTGCGCTGCTGCGGAATACCCGCCAGCAGGGCGCGAACCTCGGCCTCGCGGTAGCGGCGGTGCCCGCCGAGCGTGCGGATCGACGTGAGCTTGCCGGCCTTCGCCCAGCGCGTGACCGTCTTGGGGTCGACGCGGAACATGGTGGCGACCTCAGCCGGGGTCAGCAGCGGCTCGGCATCAGGGGTGCGAGCGGTCATGAGCGGCCTCCTCGGGAGAACCGACGTTCTCGGTTCTTTCCTCTAAATTCTGCACCTTGACCCGCGTTGCCCGAAATGGCGGACGCGAGTCGAGTCGGTTATAGGACGAACGGCTTGTCCTCGGCACTACAACTACACCATCCGTCCANNGGCCAAACCGATGGAATTGCCCTCCCAGGTGTTCATCAGCGACGGAAGCCGATGGACCATGCCATAGCGGACAGTCACGCCGTTGTGACGATCAGTCACAGGGCGACCAGGAGTTACCAAACCCCCCAAAGCCTGCAATCCGGGGATTCCACCCACGATGGAGCCTAGTTGGACAAACGGAACCCTCCCCGGGCTCCTTGTCCTATTTTGGCATGAGGAGGGGCAACAGAGGCAAGGGCCTTGTACGTGCGGTCCGTCACCCTTGGCGCAAAAGCCCGGAACGGGGCCTACGTCCCGTCACCTCCCCGAAACGTCCCCGACGGTGCGCTGTTGACTGACGGCAACCTCGTGACCTGCGTCACTCACGCCGCGCCCGCCGCACCGGTCGTGCCCGTCGCACCTGCCGCCCCGTCAGTTCGCCGACCGCCGGTCGCGCACCGCCCGCCAGCGCTCCACGAGCCGTCCGTACGCCTCCCCCGCCGCCGCGTCGTCGCCGAGCCGCAGCGCCTCGATCCCCTCGGCCACGTCGGCGGCCGAGTGATCGCCCTCCAGGTCACCGGCCGGCAGTGCGTGCACCAGTCCGCCGTAGTCCAGTTCCACCAGCGAACGCGGGTGGAACTCCTCCAGCCAGCGCCCGATGTCCACCAGGCCGTCGATCAGCGGCCCCTCGTCGATGGCGTTCCGCAGCGCCCGCAGCGCCCGCGCCACCCGCCGCCGGGCCTGCACCATCGGCGTGCGGTAGCGCAGCACCGCACCGTCGCCGCCGAAGTCCGGGGAGTTCTCGGAGCCGCCGTCGCCCTTGACGTACTCCCGCTCCTCGTCGGACACCAGCACGAACCAGTTCAGCGGCACCTGCCAGGTCGCCGTGCGGATCCAGGGACGGGCATCCGGGTTGCCGGCCAGCCAGCGCTCGTAGTCCTGGGCGGCCTGGCGCCGCACGACCGGGGGCAGCACCGCGTCCAGGACGGCCTCCGGGAACTCCTCGGCGAGGTCGCCCAGGGCCTGCCAGCCGCGCAGCCGGGTGCGCCAGGGGCAGACGCGGACCACCCCGTCGACGTCGAGCACGAACGCGTCCCCGCTCTCGTGCACCGGCACCGGCACCGGCGGGGTGGGCAGCAGGTCGGCCAGGGAACGGCGCAGTTCGTCCTGGTAGGAGGGGCGGTCGGAGCGGCGGGCGTAGCGCGCCCAGTGGCTGCGCTCCGGCTCCGGGAAGGCGGCCAGCGGCTCGTAGACGCGCAAGTAGGTCGCGTACGGGACGACCACGGAGGACACCTTGGGCACGCCTGCTCCCTCCCCACCGGACCGGACCCGAAACCCGTCCGGCTCGCGCCCGGGTGGACGGAAAACCACTGCAAATCGTCCCACGCCCGGGTGGGAACGTACTCCGGGGGAGGGTGATCCCGACCACTGCGGGCATGGCGGAGGCGGTCAGGGTCTAGTCTCCTGGCACGGCCCCCGCCACCCTCACGAGGGCCTGTCCCCGTTCGCCGCTACTTACCCGGGAGTCACCACCGTGACCGACGTGACCGACGGCGTCCTGCACACCCTGTTCCACTCGGAGCAGGGAGGTCATGAGCAAGTCGTGCTCTGTCAGGACCGCGCCAGCGGCCTCAAGGCCGTCATCGCCATCCACTCCACCGCCCTGGGCCCCGCGCTCGGCGGCACGCGCTTCTACCCGTACGCGGACGAGGAGCAGGCCGTCGCCGACGCGCTGAACCTCGCCCGCGGAATGTCGTACAAGAACGCCATGGCCGGGCTCGAGCACGGCGGCGGCAAGGCCGTGATCATCGGCGACCCGGAGCAGATCAAGACCGAGGAGCTGCTGCTCGCCTACGGGCGGTTCGTGGCCTCGCTCGGCGGCCGGTACGTCACCGCGTGCGACGTCGGCACGTACGTCGCCGACATGGACGTGGTGGCACGCGAGTGCCGCTGGACGACCGGCCGCTCGCCCGAGAACGGCGGCGCGGGCGACTCCTCGGTGCTGACCTCCTTCGGCGTCTACCAGGGCATGCGGGCCGCGGCCCAGCACCTGTGGGGCGACCCGTCGCTGCGCGACCGCAGGGTCGGCGTCGCGGGCGTCGGCAAGGTCGGGCACCACCTCGTGGAGCACCTGCTCAAGGAGGGCGCCCAGGTCGTGATCACGGACGTACGGGAGGAGGCCGTACGGCGCGTCGCCGACCGGCACCCGTCCGTGGCCGTGGCGACCGACACCGACGCGCTGATCCGGACGGAGGGGCTGGACATCTACGCCCCCTGCGCGCTCGGCGGCGCCCTGAACGACGACACCGTGCCGGTGCTGACCGCCAAGGTGGTGTGCGGCGCGGCCAACAACCAGCTCGCCCACCCGGGCGTCGAGAAGGACCTGGCCGACCGCCGGATCCTCTACGCGCCGGACTACGTGGTGAACGCCGGCGGTGTCATCCAGGTCGCCGACGAGCTGCACGGCTTCGACTTCGACCGGTGCAGGGCGAAGGCCGCGAAGATCTTCGACACCACGCTCGCCATATTCGCACGTGCGAAGGAAGACGGGATCCCGCCGGCCGCCGCCGCCGACCGGATCGCCGAGCAGCGGATGGCGGACGCGCGGGCCGCCCGCTGAGGACGCGAGGCTTCGCTCATTTGTGCGGTACCTGCCGGTGGAGGGGTGGAGAGAACCATCACTTCCACCGGCGGGTCGTCCGCCGACAAGTGACTGAAATCGCCGCTGACCTGCGAGGAAGGGGTATCTCGACGGTCCTGTGCACACGCGTGTCCTGTGGGCGACGTACCGTATGGGCGCGGGCTCAGGTACCGTGGAAGCCCTACGGACCGGCCTCTCCACGGAGAGCCCGTTCCGGATCATGAACGCGTGTCAGACTCTGGGGCCGTCGAGCCCCGTCGTTGAGGGGGTCGAGCCATGGGGCGCGGCCGGGCCAAGGCCAAGCAGACGAAGGTCGCCCGCCAGCTGAAGTACAACAGCGGTGGGACGGACCTCTCACGCCTGGCCAAGGAGCTGGGCGCATCGACGTCGAACCAGTCACCTCCGTCACCGAAGGGCGACCGTTTCGAGGACGATGAGCACGACGACCTGTACGCACGGTACGCCGACCTGTACGAGGACGGCGAGGACGAGGAGGACGACTCCTCGCGGCAACACCGCCGCGGCGCGTAACGCCCGCGGCGGCTCAGCCGTCTCCCGTCGCGTGCCGTAGGCATCGCACCTCACCCGGTCCGGGGCTCACGCACCGGACCGGGTTTCGTGCTGCCGACCGGTCGCGGACGACCGGTCCCCGCTGGGCGGAGGGGCACGCTCACGCGTGGTCTCCCACCAGGGCCGCGCCCGTGGTGTGGTCGCCGCGGTCGGTGATCTCGCCGGCCACCCAGGCGTCGACGCCGCGGTCGGCCAGGGTGGCGAGGGCCACGTCGGCCGACTCCTCGGGCACGATCGCGAGCATGCCGACGCCCATGTTGAGGGTCTTCTCCAGCTCCAGCCGCTCGACGTCGCCGCTCTTCGCGACGAGGTCGAAGACGGGGTCCGGGGTCCAGGTGGAGCGGTCGACCACGGCGTGCAGGCCGTCCGGGATCACCCGGGCCAGGTTGGCGGCGAGCCCGCCGCCGGTCACGTGGCTGAAGGCGTGCACCTCGGTGGTGCGGATCAGCGCCAGGCAGTCCAGCGAGTAGATCCTGGTCGGCACGAGCAGTTCCTCGCCGAGGGTGCGGCCGAGCTCCTCGATGTGCGCGTCCAGGGACAGTCCGGCCCGGTCCAGCAGCACGTGGCGGACCAGGGAGTACCCGTTGGAGTGAAGTCCGGAGGACGCCATGGCGATCACCGCGTCACCCTCGCGGATGCGGTCCGGGCCGAGCAGCCGGTCCGCCTCCACGACGCCCGTACCGGCGCCGGCGACGTCGAAGTCGTCCTCGCCGAGCAGCCCCGGGTGTTCGGCCGTCTCGCCGCCGACCAGGGCGCATCCGGCCAGCACACAGCCCTCGGCGATGCCCTTGACGATGGCGGCGACCCGCTCGGGGTGGACCTTGCCGACGCAGATGTAGTCGGTCATGAACAGCGGCTCGGCGCCGCACACCACGATGTCGTCCATGACCATGGCGACCAGGTCGTGGCCGATGGTGTCGTACACGCCCATCCGGCGGGCGATGTCGACCTTCGTGCCGACGCCGTCCGTGGCGGAGGCGAGCAGGGGGCGCTCGTAGCGCTTGAGGGCGGAGGCGTCGAAGAGCCCGGCGAAGCCGCCGAGGCCGCCGAGCACCTCGGGACGCCGGGTCTTCTTCACCCACTCCTTCATGAGCTCCACGGCGCGGTCGCCCGCCTCGATGTCGACGCCGGCGCTCGCGTAGCTGGCGCCAGTGGTCTCGGAAGACATGACCTTGGGTACCTCGTGTCGTCTGCGGGCTTACGGGCGGCGGATCGCGTCGGCCGCGGCCGTGGCGGCGGGGCCGGCGGCCAGCTCGGTCTCCAGCAGCTGCTTGCCGAGCAGCTCGGGATCGGGGAGTTCCATCGGGTACTCGCCGTCGAAGCAGGCACGGCACAGATTGGGCTTGGCGATGGTGGTCGCCTCGATCATGCCGTCGATGGAGATGTACGCCAGCGAGTCGGCGCCCAGCGAGGTGCCGATCTCCTCGATGGTCATGCCGTTGGCGATGAGCTCGGCGCGGGTGGCGAAGTCGATGCCGAAGAAGCAGGGCCACTTCACCGGCGGCGAGGAGATCCGGATGTGCACCTCGGCCGCGCCGGCCTCGCGCAGCATCCGGACCAGCGCCCGCTGGGTGTTGCCGCGCACGATGGAGTCGTCGACGACGACCAGGCGCTTGCCCCTGATGACTTCCTTCAGCGGGTTCAGCTTCAGGCGGATGCCGAGCTGGCGGATGGTCTGCGAGGGCTGGATGAAGGTACGGCCGACGTAGGCGTTCTTCACCAGGCCGCTGCCGAAGGGGATGCCGGAGGCCTCCGCGTAGCCGATGGCGGCGGGGGTGCCGGACTCGGGGGTCGCTATGACGAGGTCGGCCTCGGCCGGGGCCTCCTTCGCCAGCCGGCGGCCCATCTCCACGCGGGAGAGGTAGACGTTCCGGCCGGCGATGTCGGTGTCGGGGCGGGCCAGGTAGACGTACTCGAAGATGCAGCCCTTGGGCTTCGCTTCCGCGAATCGGGAGGTGCGCAGACCGTTCTCGTCGATGGCGATGAACTCGCCCGGCTCCACCTCCCGCACGAAGCTCGCGCCGGTGATGTCCAGGGCGGCGGTCTCGGAGGCGACGACCCAGCCGCGCTCGAGGCGGCCGAGGACCAGCGGGCGGATGCCCTGCGGGTCGCGGGCGGCGTAGAGGGTCTGCTCGTCCATGAAGACGAGGCTGAAGGCGCCCCTGACCTGCGGGAGGACCGTGTGGGCCGCCTCCTCGACGGTCAGCGGCTTGCCGTCCTCGTCGACCTGGGCGGCCAGCAGGGCCGTGAGCAGGTCGGTGTCGTTGGTGGCGGCGACCCGGGTCGAGCGGCCGCTGGTGTCCTTGGGCAGCTCGGCGACCATCTCGGCGAGCCGGGCGGTGTTGACCAGGTTGCCGTTGTGGCCGAGCGCGATGGAGCCGTGCGCGGTGGCGCGGAACGTCGGCTGGGCGTTCTCCCACACGGAGGCGCCGGTGGTCGAGTAGCGGGCGTGGCCGACCGCGATGTGGCCCTGCAGGGAACCGAGCGAGGTCTCGTCGAAGACCTGGGAGACCAGGCCCATGTCCTTGAAGACGAGGATCTGGGAGCCGTTGCTGACCGCGATGCCCGCGGATTCCTGGCCCCGATGCTGGAGGGCGTACAGCCCGAAGTACGTGAGCTTTGCGACCTCTTCGCCCGGAGCCCAGACACCGAAGACGCCGCACGCGTCCTGGGGGCCTTTCTCGCCGGGGAGCAGATCGTGATTGAGTCGACCGTCACCACGTGGCACGCCACCGAGTGTAGGCGAGACCGGCCGCTGGTCCGAACTGGGGGAACGCCCGCGAAGACGCGGCCGCGGTGCATCACGCGTACGCGTCCGCGAACGTTCCCACCGGCGTTTTCGCTGTTCAGAGGGGTGGGCGGGAACGCGACCGGGCGCGTGACCGCATCCTCCGAAGTGGTGCGGCGGCCTGGTGCGCGGACACGCGAGTGAGGTGTCGCACACCATTCGGCTCCGGGCGGCCGCTCACGCCATCAGCGGCAGCAGCCCCGAGAGATCCGCCCGCTCCCCGCTCGCGCTCACCTTCGCCGCCGCGAGGGCGTCCGTCCAGGCGAGCCGTCCGGTCGCGAGGCGCAGCCAGGTCAGCGGGTCGGTCTCGACGACGTTGGGCGGGGTGCCACGGGTGTGCCGGGGTCCCTCGACGCACTGCACGACGGCGTACGGCGGGATCCGCACCTCGGTCGACCCGCCGGGCGCCCTCGCGGCGAGCGCGTCGGCGAGCAGGCGGGTGGCGGCGGCGAGGGCCTGCCGGTCGTACGGGACCTCCAGGCCGGGCACGGCGGCGTTCAGGTCGTCGGTGTGGACGACGAGTTCGACGGTGCGGGTGACCAGGTAGTCGGCGAGGGTCATGGCACCGGCGCGCGTGGCGAGGACGCGGGTGTGCGGGGCGGTGGCGAGGTGCCGGGCCAGGTCCTCCCCGGTGCGGGCGCACAGGGCGTCGAGGTCGGGGGTCGCCCCGGCGAGGTCCCGGGAGCTTTCGGCGACGGCGGCGGCGTGGGCGGCGGTCACCGACGGGTAGTCCAGCAGCGCGAGCCCGGGTTTCGCCGGCTCGTCCCGTTCCAGGGCCCGGCCGACGCTCGCGACGGTCATGGCGAGGTGCGCGATCAGATCCCGTACGGTCCAGTCGCCGAGGCGCGTGGGCAGGGCGAGCTGCTCGGGAGCAAGGGTGCGAACGGCATCCCGCACCTGACCGAACTGCGCCAGAACGGCGGCACGGGTCCTGGTGGGGTCATAGGTCCGGGTGCGCTTCTTGGCCGGCGGCATGACGGTGAGCCTATGCCAGGTGCGCGAAGGCCCCGGCCGTACCAGCGGCCGGGGCCCTCACCGTCGTACGGCGGATTACGCGAGCAGCGCCGGGATCGTGGCCTCGTGGGCCTCGCGCAGCTCCTCCAGGGACAGCTCGAACTCGCCCTGGACCTCGATGGTGTCGCCGTCGACGACGCCGATGCGGGTGACGGGCAGGCCGCGGGCGCCGCACATGTCGTTGAAGCGGACCTCCTCCGAGCGCGGCACGGCGACGATCGCGCGGCCGGCCGACTCGGAGAGGAGGAAGGTGAACGCGTCCAGGCCGTCCGGTACGACCAGCCGCGCGCCCTTGCCGCCCAGCAGCGCGGACTCCACGACCGCCTGGATCAGGCCGCCGTCGGACAGGTCGTGCGCGGAGTCGATCATGCCGTCGCGGGAGGCGGAGATCAGGATCTCGGCCAGCAGGCGCTCCCGCTCCAGGTCGACCTTCGGGGGCAGGCCGCCGAGGTGGTCGTGGACCACCTGGGACCAGGCCGAGCCGCCGAACTCCTCGCGGGTGTCGCCGAGGAGGTACAGCAGCTGGCCCTCCTCCTGGAAGGCCGCCGGAGTGCGGCGGGACACGTCGTCGATCACACCGAGGACCGCCACGACCGGCGTCGGGTGGATCGCCGCCTCGCCCGTCTGGTTGTAGAGCGAGACGTTGCCGCCGGTCACCGGGGTGCCGAGCTGCTGACAGCCGTCGGCGAGACCGCGTACGGCCTCGACGAACTGCCACATCACCGCCGGGTCCTCGGGCGAGCCGAAGTTCAGGCAGTCGGAGACGGCGAGCGGCTTCGCGCCCGTGGTGGCGACGTTGCGGTACGCCTCCGCCAGCGCCAGCTGGGCGCCCGTGTACGGGTCGAGCTTGGCGTAGCGGCCGTTGCCGTCGGTGGCGATGGCGACGCCGAGGCCGGTCTCCTCGTCGATGCGGATCATGCCGGAGTCCTCGGGCATGGCGAGGACGGTGTTGCCCTGCACGAAGTGGTCGTACTGCTGGGTGATCCACTTCTTGGACGCCTGGTTCGGGGACGCCACCAGCTTCAGGACCTGGTCCCTCAGCTCCTCGGACGTCCGCGGACGCGGCAGCTTGCCCGCGTCGTCGGCCTGCAGGGTGTCCTGCCACTCGGGACGGGCGTACGGGCGCTCGTAGACCGGGCCCTCGTGCGCGACCGTGCGCGGGTCCACGTCGACGATCTTGCCGCCGTGCCAGTAGATCTCCAGGCGGTCGCCGTCGGTCACCTCACCGATGACGGTGGCGATGACGTCCCACTTCTCGCAGATCTCCAGGAAGCGGTCGACCTTCTCCGGCTCGACGACCGCGCACATGCGTTCCTGCGACTCGCTCATGAGGATTTCCTCGGGAGACAGGGTCGAGTCGCGCAGGGGGACGTCGTCCAGGGTCACGCGCATTCCGCCGGAGCCGTTGGAGGCGAGCTCGGACGTGGCGCAGGACAGGCCGGCCGCGCCGAGGTCCTGGATGCCGACGACCAGCTTCTCCCTGAACGCCTCCAGGGTGCACTCGATGAGCAGCTTCTCCTGGAAGGGGTCGCCGACCTGGACGGCCGGGCGCTTGCTGGGCTTGGCGTCGTCGAAGGTCTCGGAGGCGAGGATCGACGCGCCGCCGATGCCGTCACCGCCCGTGCGGGCCCCGTACAGGATGACCTTGTTGCCCGCGCCGGAGGCCTTCGCGAGGTGGATGTCCTCGTGCCGCATCACGCCGATGCAGCCGGCGTTGACCAGCGGGTTGCCCTGGTAGCAGGCGTCGAAGACGACCTCGCCGCCGATGTTGGGCAGACCCAGGCAGTTGCCGTAGCCGCCGATGCCGGCGACGACGCCCGGCAGCACCCGCTTGGTGTCGGGGTGGTCGGCGGCGCCGAAGCGCAGGGGGTCGACCACGGCCACCGGGCGCGCGCCCATCGCGATGATGTCGCGCACGATGCCGCCGACGCCGGTCGCCGCGCCCTGGTAGGGCTCGACGTAGGAGGGGTGGTTGTGCGACTCCACCTTGAAGGTGACGGCGTAGCCCTGGCCGACGTCCACGACGCCGGCGTTCTCGCCGATGCCGACGAGGAGCACGTCGTTCTCGGGGGCCTTCTCGCCGAACTGGCGGAGGTGGACCTTGGAGGACTTGTACGAGCAGTGCTCGGACCACATCACCGAGTACATGGCGAGCTCGGCGCCGGTGGGACGGCGGCCCAGGATCTCCACGATCCGCTCGTACTCGTCCTTCTTCAGGCCGAGTTCGGCCCAGGGCAGCTCGACGTCGGGGGTCGCGGCCGCGTGCTCGACCGTGTCCAGAGGCGTCCTGCTCATGCGGTGACCAGCTTCTTGAGGATCGAGGTGAAGAAGGGGAGGCCGTCGGTGCGGCCGGTGCCGATCAACGGCTCGACGGCGTGCTCGGGGTGCGGCATGAGGCCGACGACATTCCCGGCCTCGTTGGTGATGCCGGCGATGTCCCGCAGCGAGCCGTTCGGATTGCCGTATCCCTCGGCGGCTTCGCCGCGGACGAGGTACCGGAAGACGACCCGGCCCTCCGCCTCCAGCTCGTCCAGCGTGTACTCGTCGGCGACGTACCGGCCGTCCATGTTCTTCAACGGGATGTGGATCTCCTGGCCCGCGGTGTAGTCGCCGGTCCAGGCCGTCTCCGCGTTCTCCACCCGCAGCTTCTGGTCGCGGCAGATGAAGTGGAGGTGGTCGTTGCCGAGCATGGCGCCCGGGAGGAGGTGGGCCTCGGTGAGGAGCTGGAAGCCGTTGCAGATGCCGAGGACCGGCAGTCCGGCCCTCGCCTGCTCGATGACGGTCTCCATCACCGGCGAGAAGCGGGAGATGGCGCCGGCCCGCAGATAGTCGCCGTAGGAGAAACCGCCGGGCAGGACGACCGCGTCGACCTGCTTGAGGTCCTTGTCCTTGTGCCAGAGGGCGACCGGTTCGGCGCCCGCGAGGCGGATCGCGCGCTGGGTGTCCCGGTCGTCGAGGCTGCCCGGGAAAGTGACGACGCCAATACGAGCGGTCACTTCGCGGCCCCCGCGACTACGTCATCGGACTCGACCCTGACGGTGAAGTCCTCGATCACGGTGTTGGCGAGGAAGGATTCGGCAAGATCGTGAATGCGGGCGAGGGCGGCCTCGTCGACCGGCCCGTCCACTTCCAGTTCGAATCGCTTTCCCTGGCGTACGTCGGAGATGCCTTCGAAACCCAGCCGCGGCAGTGCGCGCTGCACCGCCTGGCCCTGGGGGTCGAGGATCTCCGGCTTGAGCATGACGTCGACTACGACGCGTGCCACTGGCACTCCCGGTGTGTGGTGCTGAGCAGGTTCCTTCAGACTACCCGCCCAAAATTTCTACGCGGGTAGTCTCGTAGGAAACTACGTGACGACCGTCACGGTCCGCACCGATGGGAGATCTTGGTGAAAAACTGGGAAAGTTCGGCGTCCACAGCCGGATCCGGTATTGCACTGAGGACACGCGGACAGTTTTAGCCGGACTTCCCCTCGCATTGCCCGGCACTGTACAAATGAATTGGCGACAGCCGATACTTTTCCCGATAACAGCCGAACAGTCGGCATCCGACGAGCATCTCGGCACGTCATGCCGCGCATCATGTGCGCGGCATGACGGAGCAGATGGCCGCAGAGGTGCCGCACGAAGGGACCGATATTCGTGGCGCAGCGTGTCGTAGTCACTCTCTTTGACGACATCGACGGCTCGGAAGCGGCGGAAACGATCGCCTTCGGACTCGACGGCAAGTCCTACGAGATCGACCTGAACCAAACCAATGCCGAGGAACTGCGCAAGGCGCTCGCGCCGTACGTGCAGGCCGGCCGGAAGCGGTCGAACTCGGGCAAGACGTACCGGCAGACGGAGGTCGCCCCGCACCCCGCGGCCGTCCGGGCCTGGGCACAGGCCAACAAGATGGACGTACCGGCGCGCGGCCGGATCCCCAAGAAGGTCTACGAGGCGTTCAGCGCGGCCCGGTGAGGCGCGGGCCCGTGAGAGGGCGGGCCCGCGGCGCTCGGAACCGGCCCCAGGGTCCGTCAGCGGACCCTGGGAGCAAGCGACTTGCGCAACCCCCCTGTTGATCAGCTAATGTCAGGGGCACACCGAGGGGCAAGGCCGAAAGGCCGAGACCCAAGGAGTCCATGCGGGTGTAGTTTAGTAGTAGAACAACCCCCTTCCAGGGGGAAGGCGCAGTGTGCGATTCCTGTCACCCGCTCTGCACCGCCGGTCCCGACCACTGATGTGGATCAGGTAGGCTGGTGCTCGCGCCGATCGGTGAAAGCCGGTCGGAGGCACTGCGGACGTAGCTCAGTTGGTAGAGCGCAACCTTGCCAAGGTTGAGGTCGCGAGTTCGAGCCTCGTCGTCCGCTCGGGAAAAAGGCCCCGGTCCACTGGACCGGGGCCTTTTCGTGATCCTGTGGATCCTTCCGTTGTCCGCCGCCCCCGCCCTGACATTTGTCATGCCGAGCGATGACATCGCGCACTGCTGCCGCGCCCCGGCCGCCGGGAAGCTGAAGCCATGGAAGCCACGGAAGCCACGGAAGCCACGGACACGAGCGAACACGTGATAGAAGTCACCGACCTGCGGCGGGTGTACAGGGGCGGATTCGAGGCGGTGCGCGGTGTCACGTTCCACGTGGACCGCGGGGAGATCTTCGCCCTGCTGGGCACCAACGGTGCCGGCAAGACCTCGACGGTCGAACTGCTGGAGGGCCTGGCACCCCCGGACGGGGGACGCGTGCGCGTGCTCGGGCACGACCCGTACACCGGGCGTGCCGCCGTACGGCCGCGCACCGGTGTGATGCTGCAGGAGGGCGGCTTCCCGTCCGAGCTGACCGTCGGCGAGACCGCGCGGATGTGGGCCGGGTGCGTGAGCGGGGCCCGCCCGGTCCGGGAGGCACTGGCGCTGGTCGGCCTGGAGCAGCGGACGGACGTACGGGTCAAGCAGCTGTCCGGGGGAGAGCGGCGCCGCCTGGACCTGGCGCTCGCGCTGCTCGGCGAGCCCGAGGTGCTGTTCCTGGACGAGCCGACGACCGGGCTGGACGCCGAAGGACGCCGGGACACCTGGGAGTTGGTCCGGGCGCTGCGCGACGGCGGGACGACCGTGCTGCTCACCACGCACTACCTGGAGGAGGCCGAAGGGCTCGCCGACCGGCTCGCCATCCTGCACGAGGGGCGGGTCGCCGCCGCCGGCACCCCGGCCGAGGTGACGGCCTCCCGGCCGTCCCGGATCTCCTTCGAACTGCCCACCGGCTACTTCCCGGGGGACCTTCCGCCGCTCGCCGGGCTGGGGGTGGTCGAGCACGAGACGGACGGCCGCGTCGTACGGCTGCGCACCCATGAACTCCAGCGGACGGCCACGGAACTGCTGCTGTGGGCCCGGCGGTCCGGGGTCGAACTGCGCGGCCTCGACGTGCGGTCGGCCTCGCTGGAGGAGGCGTTCCTCGACATCGCGCGGGACGCCTCCGCGCCGCGGACGAAGGAGTACGCCGCATGAGCGCCACGGTGACCGCCCCCATGGGCCGGATGGCCGCGCTCGCGCGCGCCGAGCTGACCCTGCTGGGGCGCAGCAGGAGCGCCCTGGTGACGGCCCTGTTCGTGCCGCTGGTGCTGCCGCTCAGCGTGCGGTCGGTGGCCGGGCAGATGGACCTGAAGGGCACCGGGCTGACCGTCGGGCTGGTCATCCTGCCCGCCGCGATCGGCTTCTCGCTGCTGTTCGCGGTGTACTCCACGCTCGTCGGGGCGTTCGTCGCCCGGCGCGAGCAGCTGGTGCTCAAGCGGCTGCGCACGGGCGAGCTGCGGGACGCCGAGATCCTCGCCGGGGCCGCGCTGCCGGCCACCGCCGTCGGCCTCGCCCAGTGCCTGCTGCTGGCCGGCGTCTGCGGCGCGGTGCTGGAGGTGCCCGCCCCGCGCGCGGCCCACCTCGCCGTGGCCGGTCTGGTGCTGGGGCTCGTGCTGTGCGTGGTGCTCGCGGCGGTCACCGCGGGCTTCACCCGGACCACCGAGAGCGCGCAGGTCACCTCGCTCCCGTTGCTCATGGTCTCGATGATGGGTTCCGGTCTCGTCGTACCGGTGGAGCTGCTGCCCGACCGGCTGGCCGCCGGGTGCGAGCTGCTGCCGCTGACTCCGGTGATCATGCTGGTGCGGGGCGGCTGGACCGGCGACCTGGGCGCCGCCGACGCGCTGCGTGCGGTGGTTCTGGCGCTGGCCTGGCTGGGACTCGGGGTGTTTGCTGTACGGCGGTGGTTCCGGTGGGAGCCGCGGCGCTGAAAGGTGGGGGCATATGCGCGGGCCCGTGGGCTGGTGGCGCGGCAAGAGCACGCCGGCGAAGGTCGAGACGTACACGCGGTGGTCGTTCCACTCCTTCGCGGTGGCCGAGGGGGCCGTCTTCGGGCTCTCGGTCCTCCGGCAGGCGGGTCCCTGGCCGGGGACCTGGCTGCTGCTGATGGTGTGCGGGCACGCCCTGACCTGCGCGGTGACGGCGGCGCGGGCGCTGGACTGGACGCGCGGCCGCCGTCCACAGCCCGTACGGCTGCTGTGGACGCTGGCCGGTGCCACCGCGGTGGTCGCCGTCGCCGCGATCGGGATCGCGGAGCGCGCCCCGGGGAGCGACGGCGTCGTCACCGCGGCGGGCATGGTCTTCGGGGGCGTGCTGATCTTCGGTGCCGGCACCATCGCGCTCGGCGTGCGCGACCGGCGGCGCGTGGTGGCGATCGTGGTGGGCTTCGCCGTCGGTGCCGGTCTCTACGCCTTTCCGCTCGACGTCCCCGGCCTCACCGCGCTCAGCACGACGGTCATGGTGCTGATCGGCGCCGGATTCCTCGCCTTCACCTCCGTCTTCTCCGTCTGGCTGCTCAACGCCGTCTACGAACTCGACGAGGCCCGGGAGACCCGTACCCGGCTCGCCGTCGCCGAGGAGCGGTTGCGGTTCGGGCGGGATCTGCACGACGTGATGGGGCGCAACCTCGCGGTGATCGCGTTGAAGGCCGAGCTGGCCGTGCAGCTGGGCCGGCGCGGGCGGCCCGAGGCGGTGGAGCAGATGATCGAGGTGCAGCGGCTCGCCCAGGAGTCGCAGCGCGAGGTGCGCGCGGTCGTCCGCGGCTACCGGGAGGCCGATCTCGCCGCCGAACTCGCCGGCGCCCAGGGCGTACTGGCGGCGGCCGGCATCGACTGCGCGGTCACCGGCTCGCCCGCCGGCCTGCCCGCTCCGGTGCAGTCCGCGCTGGGCTGGGTCGTCCGCGAGGCCGCGACGAACGTGCTCCGGCACGGCGACGCCCGGCGGTGCGCCGTGTCCCTGCGCGTCGCCGACGGCCGGGCGGAGTTGTCGGTCGAGAACGACGGGGTGGGGGAGATCTCCGGCGGTGGCCGGCCGGGCTCGGGACTCGCCGGGCTGCGCGAGCGGCTGTCGGAGCTCGACGGCACACTGCGTGCCGGACCCGCGGGCCGCGGCCGGTTCCGGCTGACCGCCGAGGTACCGCTGCCGCCCGCCGGAACCGCAGCCACCCGTCCGACGATCGAGGTCACCGCATGACGACGTCCCCGGCGCCCGTCCGGCTGCTGCTGGCCGACGACGAGCACCTGATCCGCGGCGCGCTCGCCGCGCTGCTCTCGCTGGAGGACGACCTGCTGGTCGTCGCGGAGGCGGCGAGCGGCCCGGAGGCACTGGCCATGGCGCGGGCGCACGAGCCCGACGTGGCCGTGCTGGATCTGCAGATGCCGGGCGCGGACGGTGTGAAGGTCGCCACATCGCTGCGGGCCGGGCTGCCCGGCTGCCAGGTGCTGATCGTGACCAGTCACGGGCGCCCCGGCCACCTGAAGCGGGCGCTCGCGGCGGGAGTGCGCGGATTCGTCCCGAAGACCGTCAGCGCCCAGCGCCTCGCCGAGATCATCCGCACCGTGCACGCCGGAAACCGCTACATCGACCCGGAGTTGGCTGCCGACGCGATCTCCGCCGGGGACTCGCCGCTGACCGCGCGCGAGGCGGAGGTGCTGGAGTTCGCCGCCGACGGGGCACCGGTCGCGGAGATCGCCGAGCGGGCCGCGCTGTCGCCGGGGACCGTACGGAACTATCTGTCGTCGGCCGTGACCAAGCTGGGGGCGGAGAACCGGCATGCGGCAGTACGCCTCGCGCGCGAGCGGGGTTGGGTATAGTTGGCCTCGCGCCACGGCGCAACGCGGACGTAGCTCAGTTGGTAGAGCGCAACCTTGCCAAGGTTGAGGTCGCGAGTTCGAGCCTCGTCGTCCGCTCCAGCCAGAAGCCCCCGGCCTTCCGCCGGGGGCTTCTTCGTGTCCTACGACCAGCGCATGCCCGTCAGCCGCTCGTACGCCTCCGTGTACTTCTCCCGGGTCGCCGCCACGATCCGCTCGGGCAGCGGCGGCGGGGGCTGCTCGCCCGTGCGGTCCCAGCCGGACTCGGCGGAGGTCAGCCAGTCCCGGACGAACTGCTTGTCGTACGACGGCTGCGCGCGGCCCGGCTGCCACTGACCGGCCGGCCAGAAGCGGGAGGAGTCCGGGGTGAGGACCTCGTCGGCGAGGACCAGCGTCTCCCCGTCGAAGCCGAACTCGAACTTGGTGTCGGCGAGGATGATCCCCCGGTCGCGGGCGATGTCCCGGGCGCGGCCGTAGACGGCGAGGGTGACCTGGCGCAGCTGGGCGGCGGTCTCCGCGCCGATCCGGCGGGCGACCTCCTCGTAGGAGACGTTCTCGTCGTGCTCGCCGACCTCCGCCTTGGTGGCGGGGGTGAAGATCGGGCCGGGCAGCTCGGAGCCGTCGACCAGACCCTCGGGCAGGGCGAGGCCGCAGACCGTGCGGGACTCGTTGTACTCGGCCAGGCCCGAGCCGGTGAGGTAGCCGCGGGCCACGCACTCCACCGGGATCATCCGCAGGGACCTGCAGACCAGGGTGCGGCCCGCCCAGTCGGCGGGGGCGCCCTCGGGCACGTCGGTGCTCAGGACGTGGTTCGGGACCAGGTCGGCGAGCAGGTCGAACCACCACAGGGACAGCTGCGTGAGGATGCGGCCCTTGTCGGGGATCTCGGTGGGCAGCACCCAGTCGTAGGCCGACAGGCGGTCGCTGGCGACCATCACGAGGTCGCCCGCCTCGTTCTGGTACAGGTCGCGCACCTTGCCGGTGTGCAGATGCACCAGGCCCGGAACCTGGATCGGCTCGGGCTTTTCGACGAATCCGGACACGGTTCCTCCCCGTGGTTCTGTCCAATGGCCCGATTCTCCCGTATCGGACATCGGCCGGGGTCGGCGGGTCAGCCGCGCTTGCAGATGCGGTCCAGGAGGTTGGCGGTGGCGCGCTGGACACGGGCGTCGACGTGGCCGGGGCGGTCCAGGGCCGGGGACCAGGCGAAGGTGCCGGAGGCGAAGACCAGGGCGCCGGAGGGGGCGCGGTACAAGGACGTCTCCTGGTGGCGCAGGGCCCCCTCGCCGTCGGTGTACGGGGAGTGCGCGAGCAGGATGCGGTCCTGGTGCTCGGGCAGCGGGGTGCGCGGGAAGTAACGGTCCGCCTCGCCCGCGACCAGGCCCGCGATCTCCTCGCCCTCCTCCGCCCCGGTCGCCTCCCACAGCCAGTGGCCGGCGTTGCGGACGATCAGCGGGTGCGGCTC
>NZ_JUJA01000165.1:54568-59675 GCF_001906585.1 Streptomyces kebangsaanensis
GCCGGGCCCCTTGCGCTTGCGGCAGGTCAGCAGGCGATCGGGGACGCCGGACGGGGAAGGGCCCAGCTCCACCTGCCAGTACATGGTGTTGGCGGACAGGAACACCAGTGACGTGCCGTGCTCGCGGGCGAGTTCGACGGTGCGGCGCATGCCGGCCGACCAGTACTCGTCGTGGCCGGGGAAGACCAGGCCGCGGTAACGGGTGGGGTCGACGCGGCCGGCGTGCAGGTCGCGGGCGTCGGCGTAGGCGAGGTCGTAGCCGTAGCGCTCGGCCCAGCGGATGAAGTCGTAGGCGTGGCCGACGTGCAGGGGCAGGCCCGCGCCCGCGTACGGCCGGTCGAAGGAGACCGTGGTGGCGGCGTCGGGCTCGCCCAGCAGGCGGCCGTTCTCGTCCCAGGCGTGGTAGAGGCTGGCGCCGGTGTGACCGTCCTCCGGGTAGAGGTTGTAGGCCTGCCAGGTGAGGTCGGGCAGGAGCAGGAGCAGGTCCGCCGGGTGGTTGTCGCGGACGGTGAACGGGATGTGGGAACGGTAGCCGTCGGCGGTGGTCAGGACGGCGACGTACGCGCCGATGCTCCAGTACGACGGGACCTGCAGCCGCCAGGACAGCCACCAGTGGTGGCAGGAGACCGTGCGGTCGGCGGTCAGCGGCTTGGGCTGGACGATGCCGGACAGGCGCGGGCTGGTGGTGATCTTGGCGGCGCCGTCGCCGCCGTAGTGGCCGATGCGGTAGACGTCCACGCCGAACTGCTGGGGCGGGTCGACGGTGACGTGGAAGTCGATGGCCTCGCCGGGGGTGACGGCGCCGGTGGAGACGAAGCCCTTGATCTGCTGGTGGACGTCGTCGGCCGAGCGGGGGTTGCCGTCGGAGGCGCGGGGGGCGGGGACGCGGGGGGTGCCGAGGGTGCCGGGCGGGGTCCGCGGGGCCGGGTCGACGTACCAGGGGACGACGTGTCCGGTGTCGTCGAAGTACGTCTCGCTGCCGCGCAGCCAGGGGACGGGGCCCTGTCCGAAAGGGTCCGTCACGGCGTGCGCGAGTGCTCCCGACTCCCAGCGGCGGATCCGTTCCGAACCCATGGCCGTTCCCCTCCCTTGCCGTGCCCCCGTGATCTGCCGTGCCCCTGTGATCTGTCGTGCGGCGGTGCGGGTCTGTCGGTGGCTGTCGTATGTCGGACGCGTTTGCCACGCGCGTCGGCGGTCCCAGCACAGCACATTACGCACGCATGTTGTCACTATTCGTTGTGAATTGGCCGAAAGTGGAAGCAGAGGATCCGGTAGCGCGACCGCAGGCCCGGCATCAGCGCAGGTCAGACCAGTCGTATCGGTTTTTCCGGACGTATGCCCGAATCCACCAGCCAGGCCCGCAACGGCACCGGATCGCCGTTTTCGACCAGGGCGAGGACCTTGGGGCCGAGGTCGGCGGCTCTCTCTCCCTTGATCAGCAGAGCGGGGCCGTCGAGCCAGTCGAGACCCGGGGTGGCCCCCGCGGTGTCCATCGCGGCGCAGCACACCACCGCGGTGACGTGGTCGGCGAGGAGTTCCCGGCCGGTGCGGGGCGGTTCGAGCGGGAAGAGCGGCAGCGGGCCCTCGTCCCACGCGGGTGTGGCGGGGAGCCGGCCGGTGTCCGCCGCCGGTGTCGGGTGTGCCGCCGGGGCGGCGGCCTCCTCACGGGCCAGTTCGGCGCTGAGGCCGGCCACGAGGGCGGCGCCGCGCTCGGTGCCGAAGTCGGCTTCCTCGTCCGGTACGGCGGCGGGGGCGGCCGCCGGAGGGGCCGGGACGGACAGGTGTTCCAGGACCCGGGCCAGGGTCGGTCCGTGCGGATCGGTGACGGCGGGGCCGGAGGCCCGGCGGACGCCCAGGGTGTCCAGGACGCGGTGGAGGCGGGCGGCGTCGGTACGCCACTTCCGGTCGACGACCTCGTCCGGATACTCCCGCCAGTCCACCGGGGACCAGTCGGGGCCGCGCCCGGCCGGGCCGCCGTGGAAGAGCCGCGCGGCAAGCAGCGAGGCGGCCTCGTCGACGGCGCCGGGCTCCTCGAGCAGGTCGCAGGCGGGGCGTTCGCCGAGCCGGGAGGCGAAGCCCTCGGCCAGGCGGTCGCGGCGGGACAGCTCGGTGAGCGCCGCGACGACGCCCGCGTCCAGCCGGGAGGGCCAGCGGCCCATGCGCCAGGCGGGGAGCGCGACCCGGGTCAGCAGCCGGTCCCAGCCCGCGTACGCCAGCCCCACCTGCTCCTGGGCGACGATCCTGAGCCCGTAGTCCACGGTCTGTGCGCGCTCGGCGGCCGCGGCCGCCACGCCGCGTTCCATCTCGGTCGCGTGCTCCCGGCAGCCGCGCAGCAGCAGCCGGGCCACCCAGCCGAGCCCGGCGCACACCGAGCGGGACAGGGGACAGCGGCCGGTGGTGGAGGCGACGGCCACCGCCGCGTCCAGACCGCGGACGAAACGGCGGGCCGCCGCTATGTCCGGCTGCGCCGAGGGTCCCGTACCGGCGACGACCGGGGCCAGCACGGCCCGCAGTTCACCGACGCGCATCCACCACAGGAACGGGGAGCCGATGACGAGGACGGGCGCCGCCGTACGGCGCGGGCGGGCCGGGGCCGGACCGCGCAGGACGTCAGGATCGCCGGGGGCCTCTCGTGAGGGAGGGCCGTGCGCCGGATGCGTACGGTCCTCGAGCCAGCTGTCGCAGTCCGGGGTGAGCGCTATGGCGGACGGGGCGGGTACGTCGAGGCGGTCGGCGAGGTCGCGCACCAGGCGGTACAGGTCCGGGGCCGACTTCTCGGACACCGGGACGGTGGGGGTCATGGCGGGGCGGGCACGGGCGACGACCAGTCCGACCCCGGCGGCCAGGAGCAGGACGACGACCGCGACGACGCCCACCACCCAGCGGGCGAGGTCCCAGCCCCGGCCCACGAGGTGACCGGTGGAGTCGCCGACGAACAGGATCACGGCGAGGGCGGCGGGCAGCAGGGCGGCGGCCAGCGCCCGGCTGCGGACACGCAGCACGGCGAGGGCCCGGGAGCGCGCGGTCCGCGCACCGGCCTCCACCACACCCGTACCGGTCACGACCGGACGTCACCCCCTCCCGACTGTCCTGGTGTTGCTCACTCCCCCACTGTGGCACCCGTCACCGACATCGCAATGCCGATGGGCCAAGTGCCGGACCGCCCGCGCCGCACCCTAGTTGGAGCCCCGGCCCGCGTCAGCCGGATGGCCTATTGCTCACTCGATGGAATGGCTTTGGTCACCGCAGGCGGCACACGGAAGCGATCAGGCCCCGGATCGGCTCCGGGGCCCGTGCGGAACTTCCGCGGAGGGAGTGGGGCGAGGGGACCGGAGGCCGGGGCCGGGCCGGATCAGGACGGGGCACGTGCGCCGCGCCGCCGAGCACAGGCGCCCCGCCGCCGGAAAGGGACACCGACCCGCCGGGAGGCCGCGCCGGCCCGGCGCGTGGCGGGGGCCGTGCTACGCCTTCGCCGCCGCGCTCGCCGCGATGTCCGAGCGGTGCTGGGAGCCTTCGAGGCGGATGCGGGAGACGGCGGTGTACGCGCGGTCGCGGGCCTCGGTGAGGTCCTTGCCGGTCGCCGTGACGGACAGCACGCGGCCGCCCGCGCTCAGGACGGCGTCGCCGTCCCGCCGGGTGCCGGCGTGCAGCACGTACGCGTGCGGGGCGTCCTGCGCGGCGACCTCCTCCAGACCGGTGATCGGGTCGCCGGTGCGCGGGGTGCCGGGGTAGTTCTGCGAGGCGACGACCACGGTGACGGCCGCGTCGTCGCTCCACCGCAGCGGCTCGAGGTGGGCGAGGCCTCCGGTGGCCGCGGCCATCAGGACACCCGCCAGCGGGGTCTGGAGGCGGGCGAGGACCACCTGGGTCTCGGGGTCGCCGAAGCGGGCGTTGAACTCGATCACGCGGACGCCCCGGCCGGTGATCGCGAGCCCGGCGTAGAGCAGACCGGAGAACGGGGTCCCCCGGCGCCGCATCTCGTCGACCGTGGGCTGCAGCACCGTCCGCAGGACCTCGTCCACGAGCCCGGGGTCGGCCCAGGGCAGCGGGGAGTACGCGCCCATGCCGCCGGTGTTCGGGCCCTCGTCGCCGTCGAGCGCCCGCTTGAAGTCCTGGGCCGGCTGGAGCGGCACGACCGTCTCGCCGTCGGTGACGGCGAAGAGGGAGACCTCGGGGCCGTCGAGGTACTCCTCGATCACCACACGTTCACAGGCCGTCGCGTGCGCCTTGGCCGCGTCCGCGTCACCGGTGACGACGACGCCCTTGCCGGCGGCGAGCCCGTCGTCCTTGACGACGTACGGCGCACCGAAGGCGCCGAGGGCCGCGTCGACCGCCTCGGCCGTCGTGCAGACGTACGACCGGGCCGTGGGCACACCCGCGGCGGCCATCACGTCCTTGGCGAAGGCCTTGGAGCCCTCCAGCCGCGCGGCCTCCTTGGAGGGGCCGAACACCGGGACGCCCGCCTCGCGCACGGCGTCGGCGACCCCGGCGACCAGCGGCGCCTCGGGGCCGACGACCACGAGGTCGGCGCCCAGCTTCACGGCCAGCGCGGACACGGCCGCGCCGTCCAGGGCGTCGACCCGGTGCAGCTCGGCCGCCTCGGCGATGCCGGCGTTGCCGGGCGCGCAGTGCAGCGCGGTGACGGCGGGGTCGAGGGACAGGGAACGGCACAGGGCGTGCTCACGGGCGCCGCTGCCGATGACGAGGACCTTCACGAGCTCAGCCTAACGGCAGCGGGCCGAGGTTCTTTGTGCGGGCCGCCGAGGGAACGGGAGCGGCGCGCTTGTGCGTTCCTCCGAGCCGGGCGGGAAGCGGCGGTCCGCGGCGCCGCTACTCGGTCGTGTACTCCTCCACCACCGTCGCGCCCAGCTCCCGCACGATCAGTTCGTGGCCGGAGAGGGCCGACTCGTCGAGGTCCGGGTCGTCGTCCTCGGGGATGTCGTCCTCGGGGGCGACGGGAGCCGGCTCGGACGCGGAGGGCCGGGGCGGCGGGGCCGCGGCGGGCGCGGGCGCGGCCGACGAGGGGCTCGGGGGGGACGGCTGGGGTGCGGGCGCCGAGGCCGTGGGCTGGGGAGCCGTCATACGCGGCGCGGCCGTACCGCCGCCG
>NZ_JUJA01000165.1:59696-60024 GCF_001906585.1 Streptomyces kebangsaanensis
CCCGCCGGCCGCCGGGGGCGCGGAGCCGCCGCCCGTCGGGTCGACGACCGCCTCGATCTTCCACTGGACGTGGAAATGCTCGGCCAGGGCCTGGCGCAGTACGTCCTCGCTGCCGCTGCTCGCGAAGTTGTCGCGGGCGCCGGCGTTGACGAAGCCGAGCTGGAGGGTGGTGCCGTCGAAGCCCGCCACCTGGGCGTTCTGGCTGAGCAGGATCCAGGTGAAGCGGCGGCGGTTCTTCACGGCTTCGAGGATGTTGGGCCACAGCACCCGCGGGTCGAGCCCGCCGGCCGCGGGGGCCGGCACCGCGGGTGGGCCGGGAGGAGCGGCC
>NZ_JUJA01000166.1:0-9492 GCF_001906585.1 Streptomyces kebangsaanensis
GCGGTCCGGGCGGCCGGAGGATGGGGGCATGTACCACGGCTGTGCCCGCCGTGCCGGGTTCGCCGTGCCGGGTGGAAAGACGGATGGCTGATGTATCGCAACGACGGGTTCCGTGAGCTGGACCGGCAGGAGTGTCTGCGGCTGCTGGCCAAGGTGCCGGTGGGCCGTGTCGTCCACACGCGTCATGCCCTGCCGGCGGTGCTGCCGGTGAACTTCGCCCTGGACGGCGACGGTGCGGTGCTGCTGCGCACCTCGGCCGACTCGGAGCTGGTGCGGGCGGTGGAGGGTGCGGTGGTGGCGTTCGAGGCGGACGAGGTGGACGCGGTGGCGCGGTCGGGGTGGAGTGTGGTGGTGACCGGTGCGGCCGCGGTGGTGACGGATCCGGCCGAGCGGCGGCGGCTGGCGGTGAGCGGTCCGCGTTCCTGGGTGCCCTGGCCCCGGGAGGTCTTCGTCCGTATCGAGCCGGAGCTGGTCACGGGCCGCGAACTGGTCGGCGGACGCAGCATGTACGGTCTCGATCCACTCTCCTGACCGGCGGCGGCCGGGGCCTGCCCGGGCCGAACGCCCCCGAGGAGGCCGAACCGCCCTCGCGGGGGTACCTGAGGGGTGCGACGGTGGTGGTGGGATCTCTTGCCGCGCGACGTGGCAACCCGGCGAAAGGCGGCGGGAACGATGGAACTGCCCTTGGTCGTGGGCGTCGACGGATCGGATCCGAGCCTGACGGCGGTGGACTGGGCGGTGGACGAGGCCGCCCGGCACGGTCTGCCGTTGCGGCTGGTGTACGCCTCCCTCTGGGAGCGCTACGAGGGTGCCGTCCCGTCGGGGAGCGTGGACCGTTCCTCGGAACAGGTGATGGCCGAGCACGTCGTCGCCTCCTCGGCGGAGCGGGCCCGGAAGCGCAACGCCGACGTGAAGGTGTCCACCGACATCCTCCCCGAGGACGCGGTCTCCGCCCTGCTGGACGAGGGCAACACCGCTTCCGCCCTGGTCATCGGCTCACGTGGGCGAGGCGGGTTGAAGGGGCGGCTGCTCGGCTCGGTCTCCCTGGCCGTGGCGGCCCGCGCCCACTGCCCGGTGGTCGTGGTCCGCGGTGACAAGGCGGGTCTGGCCGGCTCGCACGAGCGGATCCTGCTCGGTGCCGGCGGGACCGAGACCGGCGGTGAGGCGGTGCGGTTCGCGTTCCGCGAAGCCGAGGCACGCGGCTGCGTCCTCGACGCCGTACGGGCCTGGCGCAGCCCCGCGTTCCAGGTGTCCTCCGCGGCCCCGGCCCGCGGGCCGGAGCAGGAGGCCTCCGCCCTGCTGGAAGAGGTGCTGCGGGAGGCGAGGGCCGGGCATCCTGACGTACGGCTGCGCCCCGCGACGGTCGAAGGGCCGGCGCACAGGGTGCTGGTGGACCGTTCGGCCGCCGCCGACCTGGTGATCGTCGGGACGCGGCACAGGGCGGGACACTCCGGACTCCAGCTGGGCCGGACGGCCCACGCGCTGCTGCACCACGCGCAGTGTCCGGTGGCGGTCGTACCGCAGCGGACGTGACGGCCCGGTGACGGCGGCGACGGCCGGAACGTGGGCGTACGACGGCTACGACCCCGCCCAGGAGCGCCTGCGGGAGGCGCTGTGCACGCTGGGCAACGGCCGTTTCGCCACCCGCGGTGCCCTGCCGGAGTGCGACGCGGACGACGTGCACTACCCGGGCACCTACGTGGCCGGGTGCTACAACCGGCTCGTCTCCCACGTCGCCGGCCGCCGGGTCGAGAACGAGGACATGGTCAACGTCCCCAACTGGCTGCCGCTGCGCTTCCGCCTCGCGGACGGCCCCTGGCTCACCCCGGACACCGCGACCGTCCTCGACCATCACCAGGTCCTCCACCTGGACTCGGGCCTGCTGGAGCGCCGTACCCGGTACGGACTCGGGGACGGGCGGTCGCTGATCGTGCGTCAGCAGCGGATCGTGCACATGGCCGACGGGTACCTGGCGGCGCTGCGCACCGAGCTCACCGCCGACGGCTTCACGGCGGACCTCGAGGTCGAGGCGGCCGTCGACGGCGGCGTCACCAACGCCGGTGTACAGCGCTACCGGGACCTGGAGGGCCGGCACCTCACCCACGTGCACTCCGGTACCGCCGCCCCCGGCACGGTGTGGCTGCGCTGCCGTACCCGGACCTCCGACATCCGGATCGGCATGGCCACCCGCCTGACCTGCGAGGGCGAGATCACCACCCGGCACGAGCACCCGCGCGCGGTCCAGCGGGTGCGGCTGCGGCTGGAGCCGGGCCGTACCGCCACCGTCGACAAGACCGCCGCGCTGCACACCTCCCACGACCCGGCCATCAGCGACCCGCTGTGGGCCGCGGTCGACCGGGTGGGCGCGGCGCCCGGCTTCGACGAACTGCTCCGGACCCACCTGACGGCGTGGGACCAGCTGTGGCGGCGGGCGGGCATCGAGGTGCCGGGGGAGCCGGGGCGCATCCTGCGCCTGCACCTGTTCCACGTGCTGCAGACCCTCTCCCCGCACACCGCCGACCTGGACGTCGGGGTGCCCGCCCGCGGGCTGCACGGCGAGGCCTACCGCGGGCATGTCTTCTGGGACGAGCTGTTCGTCCTGCCGTATCTGAACCTGCACTTCCCGGAGGTCTCCCGCGCCCTGCTGCACTACCGCCACCGGCGCCTGGAGCGGGCCCGCTCGTCGGCGCGCGCGGCCGGCCGGCGCGGCGCGATGTACCCGTGGCAGAGCGGCAGCGACGGCCGGGAGGAGTCCCCGCGGCTGCACCTCAATCCCCGCTCGGGGCGCTGGCTGCCGGACCACTCCCATCTCCAGCGGCACGTCGGCTCGGCGGTCGCCTACAACGTGTGGCAGTACTGCCAGGCGAGCGGCGACACCGAGTTCCTGCACACCAAGGGCGCCGAGATGCTGCTGCAGATCGCCCGCTTCTGGGCGGACTCGGCCACCTGGGACGAGGAGCTGGGACGGCACCGCATCCTGGGCGTGATGGGTCCCGACGAGTACCACGACGCCTACCCGGACGCCGACCGGCCCGGCCTCGACGACAACACCTACACCAACGTCACGGCCGCCTGGGTGCTCGCCCGGGCCCTGGAGGTGCTGCGCACCCTGCCCGAGCCGCGCCGCCGTGAACTCGCCGAGCGCACCGGCCTGGACGACGCCGAGCTCGAACAGTGGCAGGACCTCTCCCGCACGCTGTACGTCCCCTTCCACGACGGCGTCATCAGCCAGTTCGAGGGGTACGACGGCCTCGCCGAACTCGACTGGGCCGGCTACCGCAGGCGATACGGCGACATCCGCCGTCTGGACCGGATCCTGGAGGCCGAGGGCGACAACGTCAACCGCTACAAGGCGTCCAAGCAGGCCGACGTACTCATGCTCGGCTACCTCTTCTCCCCGTCCGAACTGGCCTCGCTCTTCCGGCGGTTGGGTCACCACCTCGACGACGGCCTCTGGCGGCGCACCGTCGACCACTACCTGGACCGCACCAGCCACGGCTCCACCCTCAGCGGCCTGGTGCACGGCTGGGTCCTGGCCCGCGCCCGCCGCGCCGAGGCGTGGACCTTCGTCCAGGAGGCCCTGCGGGGCGACATCGCCGACCTGCAGGGCGGCACCACCGGTGAGGGCGTCCACCTCGGCGCCATGGCCGGCAGCCTCGACCTCGTCCAGCGCGGACTGCCCGGCCTGGAGACCCGCGAGGACGCCCTGTGGCTCGACCCCGTCCCGGTGCCCGAGCTGTCCTCCTACGGCTTCGCCCTCCGCTACCAGGGCCACTGGGGCGTACGGCTGCGCCTGGAGCACGGTCGCATGGAGATCGCCGTGCCCCCCTCCGACCGCTCACCGATCGACGTACGCCTGCCCGACCGCGCCGTCTGTGTCCAGCCGGGGGAGACCTGTCGGCTGATCCTGCCCGAGTGAGCGGACCGGGGTGAGCGGACCGAGAGGTCCGCGGAGCCCCGTCCCCGGAGCGGGATGGATACCCCGGGGGGTACTTGTGTTAGCCTCGGCGGCATACCCCGGGGGGTAAATTCTCCATGAAGGGAGCTTCTCGTGTTCTTCGTCGAGGCGCACGTCCGCAGCGGCTGCGTCTCCGGCTGCCCGGCTCCGCCCGGACGGGGCGCCCGCCTCCCTCCCGCGGACCACGCTCGCCGGTCTCGCCGAACGGCACCCGGGTGAGGGCGTCGTCGTCCTGGATGTCCGGCGCGATCGCGCGAGTTCCCCGGTCCTCGCCCCGGCCTGGCCGGTTCCGGGGGCGGCGGGCGTCACGCCAGTGACAGGAACAGCTTCTCCATGCGGGCCCGCATCTGGGCGGCGTCCTCGCCGTTCGTCCGGCCGGACTCGATGTCGGCCACGCACTTCTGCAGGCCGGTGGCGATGATGGCGAAGCCGGCGCGGTCCAGGGCGCGGGAGGCGGCGGCGAGCTGCGTGACGACCTCCTCGCAGTCCCGCCCCTCCTCGATCATCCGGATCACACCGGAGATCTGGCCCTGCGCACGGCGCAGCCGGTTCAGGACGGCCTTGAGGTCGGCGCCCTCGAGCTCCAAGTCCACGATCACTCCTCGCGAAATACCCCTGGGGGTACTGTACGTCCTGATTCGGGACGGCGTCGACCACCCCACTGTCCGGAAAGGATCCGAACCGCCATGACCACTTCTCCCACGCCCCTCGCGGTCGAGCAGGCGCGTTCCCGGCTCGACGAGCTGATCGTCATCGACGTGCGCACACCCGGCGAGTATGCCTCGGGGCACCTTCCCGGCGCCCTCAACATCCCGCTGGACCGCATCCGGCAGGCGCTCCCGGAGATCCGGCACGCCGCGGCGCGCGGCGACGTCCTGGTCGTCTGCGCCTCCGGAGCCCGCTCGCAGAAGGCCTGCGTGCTGCTGGCCGAGCAGGGCGTGTCCACCGCCAACCTGACCGGCGGCACCGGGGCGTGGGCCGCCGCGGGCCACGAACTGAACCGGCCCGTGGCCTGCGAGACGCGGTCCTCCTGGAGCATGGAACGCCAAGTGCGCTTCACCGCGGGCACTTTGGTGCTGCTCGGCCTGGTCCTCGGCCTGCTCGTGCACCCGGCCTTCCAGCTCCTGTCGGCGGGCGTCGCGGGCGGGCTGGTCTTCTCCGCCCTCACCAACACCTGCGGCATGGCCGTCCTGCTCGCCAAGCTGCCCCACAACCGGCCGCGCGCGGCCCGGCTCGACGCGACGCTCGAGACCCTGCGAAGCCGGTGAGCCCCGGCCGTCGTAGGTCGTGAGGTGCCGGGAGGGTCAGCCGGCGGACGCCGTGGCGGAACGTGCGACGGGCGCGATCGCTCCCAGGTGGGCCCGGTGGCGGCGGAAGACCCGGCGCATGCGCAGGACCCGGCGCAGCCACCGGGCCGTCCGGCCCCGACCGCGCCGGCCGGCGGGCTCCGGCCGGCGCGGTCGGGCTTCTTCGCCGCGCCGGGTAACCTGGCGGGGTGACCGGCTCGGATGCAACTGTCTCGTTCCGGCTCGCGTACGTCCCCGGGGCGACGCCCGCCAAGTGGGTGCGGATCTGGAACGAGCGCCTGCCCGACGTCCCCCTCACCCTCGTCCAGGTCCCGGCCGCCGAGGCGTCCGAGACACTGCGCCGCGGCGCGGCGGACGCGGGGATCGTACGTCTGCCGGTGGACCGCACGTTCTTCAGCGCGATCCCCCTCTACACCGAGACGACGGTGGTGGTCGTCCCCAAGGACCACCTGGTGACGGCCGTGGACGAGGTGTCCCTGGCGGACCTCGCCGACGAGGTCGCCCTCCACCCCCTCGACGACGTCCTCGGCTGGGAACGACCGCCCGGCGAACCCGCCTTCGAGCGGCCCGCCACCACGGAGGACGCCGTCGAGCTGGTGGCGGCGGGCGTGGGCCTGCTCGTCGTCCCCCAGTCGCTGGCCCGCCTCCACCACCGCAGGGACCTCACCTACCGGCCGGTCGTCGACGCCCCGCAGTCGAGCGTCGCGCTGTCGTGGCCGGAGGAGGCGCACACCGACCTGGTCGAGGAGTTCATCGGGATCGTCCGCGGCCGGACGGTCAACAGCACCCGGGGAGGCACCCGGACCCGGCCCCAGGGCCCGGACCGGCGCGAGGACCAGCGGGCCGACGGCAAGGGCACCCGCCGCAAGCCCGCGCCGACGGGCCGGTCCGCCAGGGCCACGACCCGCGGCCGGCGGGACGGCGGAGCCAAGGGCGGCGGACGGGGCAGGCCGGGCCGCAGGTCGTAGCCGCGGGACGCGGGAGAGCGCGCCTCGCGGGGTGCACGGCCCCGGCAACGTGTCCCCGATCTGGTCCAGACCAGAGGTGGTCGGCTGCTACCGTCGCCGCGGAGGGGACGATCGGGAGGGGACCGTGGTGGCAGAGGGCGGCAGGCGGGAGCGGCGGGCGTTCATCGGGTCGTTCACGGGTGCGGGAGGGCCCGGGATCGTCACCGCGGCCGTGGCCGAGCACGGTGGGGCGCTGACCGTGCTGAGCGGCGTGAACGGCCTTCCCGACCCGTCCTGTCTGGCGCTGTCCGACGACGGCGGCACGCTCTACGTGGTCAGCGAGACGGCCGAGGGCGCGGTGGCCGCGTACCGCGTGAAGGGCGGGACGGTCGAGCCCACCGGTTCCCCGGTGCGGGTCGGCGGCAGCGGCCCCACCCATCTGAGCCTGTTCGACGGGCACGTCCTCACCGCCAACTACGGCTCCGGCAGCGTCAGCGCCGTCCCCCTCCGCGCCGACGGCCGCCTCGGCCGGGCACCGGCCGCCGTGCTGCGGCACACCGGCTCGGGCCCGCACGCCCACCAGGTGCAGCCGGACCCGAGCGGCCGCTGGGCCGTCAGCGTGGACCTCGGCACGGACTCGGTCAGGGTGTGCACGCTGACGGACGGCCGGCTCGCCGTGCACCGGGAGACCGCCCTGCGTCCCGGCTCCGGACCCCGCCACCTCGCCTTCCACCCGGACGGCACGCACGCCTACGTCGTCAACGAGCTGACCCCCACCGTCACCGTCTGCCGCTGGGACACCGCCGCCGGCTCGCTCGAACCGCTGGCCGAGACCCGGGTCCTGCCCGCGGCCCCGGCCGGCGACGCCTACCCCTCGGGCCTCGCGGTCGCGCCGGACGGCCGGTTCCTGTGGACCGCGACACGCGGCGAGGACGTGCTGTCCGTGTTCGCCCTGGAAGCGGACGGGGAGCGGCCGCAGCTGGTCGGCACGGTCCCGTGCGGCGGTCACTGGCCGCGGGCGCTGACGCTGTCCGAAGGCTTCCTGTACGTCGCCAACGAGCGCTCCGGGGACGTGACCTGGTTCGCCGTGGACGAGGAGACCGGACTGCCCGCGCGGGCCGGTGCGGTCGGGGTGACGGCCGCGTCCTGCGTGGTGTTCGGCTGAACGCGGGAAAAGGGCCCGCTCCTCACGGCCGAGGGGCGGGCCCTTGTCGTACGGGGACGAACTGCGCGTCAGAGGGCCGGCGCGCCCTGCGGCTGCTGCGGGGCGATGCCCAGCGCCGTCGTGTACTTGGCCAGGACGAGCTTGCCGATCGCCGGGTACGGACCGAGCGCCTCCGCGGCGGAGCAGTCCACCTCCTCGGCGGCGGCGGCGACCAGCTCGGCGTCGATCTCCGGGCCGATCAGGTACGGCGCCAGGGCCAGCTGCTGCGAGCCGGAGGACCGCAGCTGCTCGGCGACGCCGGAGATCGAGCCCTCCTGGTCCAGGGCGGCCGCCATCACCGGCACGGCGAGGCGGGCGGCGAGCAGCATGCCGGTGATGCCGGCCGCCTGCACGGCCTCCTCGCCGCCGACCGAGGCGAGGATGATCCCGTCCGCCGCGGTCGCCACGGTGAACAGGCGGGCGCGGTCGGCGCGGGCCNCAGCCCCGCCTCCGACAGACGCACGTGCAGCGCCTCGGCGAGCAGCGGGTGCGGGCCGAGCACATCGGTCAGCTCGGCCGCGACCCGGCTGTCCATGACCGCCTGCCGGACCCGGCGCAGCAGCGCGCTGTCCGGACCGGCCAGCAGCGGCACGACGACCGCGACGGGCCCCTCGGGCTTCTTGGCCTCCACCCCGGCGGCGACGGCCCGCTCGTAGCGGGCGGTCCGCTCCTCGGCCGCGTGGGCGAGCACGGACTGCAGGGTCGGGTACTCCGCGTCGTCCCCGTCGAGGTACCCGATCCGGGCGTCGAGGCCGGGCAGTTCGGAGCGGGCGATGCTCACGACCTCCTCGGCGAGGCCGCGCGTGGCGGTGCCGGGCGTGCCCGGCACCGCGAGGACGAGCGCGGGCGCGCCCTCGGGTACCGCCAGTGGTTCGGGTCGGCGGTGCCGTCCGGGCTGGCGGGGGCGCGGCATTCGTACTGGCAGGCCGGACGCGGGCCCAGTGGGGGAGCTCATGGCGCCGCATGTTACTGGTTTTGCGAGCTCCCCTGTTCGGGGAGGGTGCAGGTGAGCGGTATCCGTCCGGTTTTGTCTGATGAGTTACGTACGGATTCGAGCCGATCGGTCTGTGTACGGGATCAGTCCCCTTGCGGAGGCGGCACGTACAGCAGCTTCTCGTCACCCGGCAGCGCGAGGACGTCCCTGGCCAGGTCGGTCGCGATCCGCACGCAGCCGTGCAGCGGGTCGCCCTCGGCGCGCACCCGCCGCGCGTGCGGCAGCCTGCCGGACAGCTCCTGCTCCAGCGGCACGAGGAGGGGGGTGCCCAGCTTGAACAGGCCGCCGGTCAGAGCCAGCAGAGGCTCTCCCGCGGCCGGGCAGACCGCCGCGGCCGACTCGGCCATGTGCCGGGCCGCCGCACGCAGAATGCCCGCCGCGACCGGGTCGTCCGGGGCGCACACCGCCACCTGGGAGGCGAAGGAGGCCAGGACGGCGGCGCGGTCGGAGCGCGGGTAGAGCCTGCCGGGCAGCCCCGGCATCGGCCCGAACGCCTCCTCCGCGCGGGCCAGCAGCCGCGCCGAGCCGCCGTCCCGCCCGTCGTGGGCGCGCAACGCCGCCTCCAGGCCCGCCCGGCCGATCCAGGCGCCGCTGCCGCAGTCGCCGAGCAGATGGCCCCAGCCGTCCGCGCGGCGCCAGCCCGTCAGATCGGTGCCGATCGCGATCAGACCGGTCCCGGCGGCGATCACCGCGCCCGGCCGCGGCCCCAGGGCGCCGGTGTACGCGGTGACCGCGTCGGCGACCAGCGCCACCCTGCGCACCCCGAGGTGCCGCGCCAGCGCGCCGGGCAGTTCGGCGCGCAGCGCGTCGCCCAGGGTGGCGAACCCGGCGGCGCCCAGTACGGCCGTCTCCAGCCGTCCCACCCCCGCCTCGGCGGCCAATGCCCGTGCCACGGGCACCAGTTGCTCCATGAGGTGTCCCGGGTCGATGCCCCGCGTCCCGGTGCGCGCCGGTTCCCCGGTCTCGCGCCGTGCCAGCGGCCCGCGCCCGGGCACGCCGACCACGACACGGACGCCGGACCCGCCCGAGTCCACGGCGAGGAAACCGGAGGTGCCGGCCGCGGCCCCGCCCGTCACGGCAGG
>NZ_JUJA01000166.1:9523-10405 GCF_001906585.1 Streptomyces kebangsaanensis
GGCCGGCGGACCGCCGGCGCGGCCGAACGGGCGTGGGCCGAACGGGCGTGGGCCGAAGGGGCCGCGCCCGGGCCGGACACGACGGCCGTGGCGGAGCGGCTCGACCATGGGACGCAACGGGCTCCCCTCCTCCCGGCGACCGGCTGCGCGGTCTGCCCGGCCGACTCGGCGGCCTCGACGGCCTCGACGAGGAAAGAGCCTAGCGCCCGGGGAGGTTCTCGTCGTGGGGGCTGGTCCGCCGGTACGGGTTGTCGGTGTGGGCCACTAGAGTGGCGTGGCGTGGGACGACGACCGTTGAATGAACTTGTTGAGGACGGCTGGGCGAAGGCCCTGGAGCCGGTGGCCGGGCGTATCGCGGACATGGGGGACTTCCTGCGTGCCGAGGTGGCGGCGGGCAGGACGTACCTCCCGGCGGGAGCGAATGTCCTGCGGGCGTTCCAGCAGCCCTTCGACGACGTGAGGGTGCTGATCGTCGGTCAGGACCCGTACCCGACGCCGGGTATGGCGATCGGTCTGAGTTTCGCGGTCTCGCCGGAGGTGCGGTCGCTGCCGGGCAGTCTGGAGAACATCTACCGGGAGCTGAACGCGGATCTGGGTCTGCCCCGGCCGTCCAACGGTGATCTGACCCCGTGGACCCGGCAGGGCGTGCTGCTGCTGAACAGGGCGCTGACCACGGCCCCGCGCAAGCCGGGCGCCCACCGGGGCAAGGGCTGGGAGGAGGTCACCGAGCAGGCCATCCGCGCCCTCGTCGCACGGGGGCGGCCGTTGGTGTCGATCCTGTGGGGGCGGGACGCGCGCAGCCTGCGCCCCCTGCTCGGGGAGTATCCGGCGATCGAGTCGGCGCACCCCTCGCCGATGTCGGCGGACCGCGGCTTCTTCGGC
>NZ_JUJA01000166.1:10449-12419 GCF_001906585.1 Streptomyces kebangsaanensis
GAGCCGGTGGACTGGCGACTGCCGTAGGCCGTCGCGGGCGTGACGGCTTCGAGGCCGGCCCGTCTTCTCCTCGCCCGCGGAGGGCAGGTGCCTGCACAGAGGGGTGGAGGGGCCGGCGCGGCCGCGGCCAGGAGCAGACCGGCCACCAGCACGGCAGCCCCGGAGGGGAAACCGCTTTCTCCTCAACTCTTGACGTGCCCCTGACGCAACTGGCTCTATGGGAGCGCTCCCATAACCATTGTCCGCCCGGCTTCCTTGCCTCACTCCCTGGAGACGCAGTGAGAAGAACAAGAAGCACGACACTCAGGAACCCGTCCACCGCCCTACTGGCAGCCGTGGCCGTCCTCCTCGGCCTGCTCGCCCTGGCCCCGTCCCCCGCCCACGCCGCCCCCGGGTCCTCCGACGCCGCCGCGACCGGCCTGCACATCAGCAACGGCCGCCTCCTCGAAGGCAACGGCAACGACTTCGTGATGCGCGGCGTCAACCACGCCCACACCTGGTACCCGGGCGAGACCCGGTCGCTGGCCGACATCAAGGCGCTCGGCGCCAACAGCGTGCGGGTCGTCCTCTCCGACGGCCACCGCTGGACCCGGAACAGCGCGGCGGACGTGGCGGCCGTCATCGCCGGCTGCAAGGCCAACCGCCTGATCTGCGTACTGGAGGTGCACGACACCACCGGCTACGGCGAGGATGCCGCCGCCGGCACGCTCGACCACGCCGCCGACTACTGGATCAGCCTCAAGAACGTCCTGGCCGGCGAAGAGGACTACGTCGTCATCAACATCGGCAACGAGCCCTGGGGCAACACCGATCCGGCCGGCTGGACCAACCCCACGATCGCCGCGATCAAGAAGCTGCGCGGGGCCGGCTTCAAGCACACGATCATGGTGGACGCGCCCAACTGGGGCCAGGACTGGCAGGGCGTCATGCGGGCCAACGCCCGGACGGTCTACGACGCCGACACCACCGGCAACCTGATCTTCTCGATCCACATGTACAGCGTCTTCGACACGGCCCAGAAGGTCACCGACTACCTCAACGCCTTCGTCGCCGCCAGACTCCCCATCCTCATAGGTGAGTTCGGCGGCCCGGCCGACCAGTGGGGCGACCCGGACGAGGACGCCATGATGGCCACCGCCGAGCGGCTCGGCCTCGGCTACCTGGCCTGGTCCTGGAGCGGCAACACCGACCCGATCCTCGACCTCGCGACCGGCTTCGACCCGGCGCGGCTCAGCTCCTGGGGCCGGCGCGTCTTCCACGGCGCGAACGGCATCGCCCAGACCTCCCGCGAGGCCAAGGTCTTCGGCGGCACAGCCCCCGACACCCGGGCCCCGACCGCCCCGGGCACCCCGGCTGCCTCGGGCGTCTCTCCCACCTCGGTCACCCTGACCTGGGCCGCCGCCACGGACGACGTCGGCGTCACCGGCTACGAGGTGGTCCGCGTCAACGGCACCACGGAGACCACGGTCGCCTCCTCCACGACCACCACGGTCACCGTCTCGTCCCTGACCCCGGACACGGCGTACACCTTCGCGGTGTACGCCAAGGACGCGGCCGGCAACCGCTCCCCCCGCTCGGCCACGATCACCGTCACGACCAAGAAGGACACCGGCACCCCCGGCGCCGGCTGCTCCGTCGGCTACCGCGTCACCAACGAATGGCCCGGCGGCTTCCAGGCGGAGATCACCGTCCGCAACACCGGCACCGCCACCGTCAACGGCTGGACCCTGGGCTTCGCCTTCCCGGCCGGCCAGACCATCAGCAACATGTGGAGCGGCACCCCGACCCAGAAGGGCTCCTCGGTGACGGTCGCCGCCGCGTCGTACACCTCGACGATCCCCGTCAACGGCTCGGTCGCGGTCGGCTTCACCGGCACCATGCTCACGACCAACCCCGCCCCGACGGCGTTCACCCTCAACGGCACCACCTGCGCGACCGGTTGACAGGCCCGCTCCGGCCGACCGGCGGGG
>NZ_JUJA01000166.1:12432-22813 GCF_001906585.1 Streptomyces kebangsaanensis
GCCCGCCGGCCTCGTACGACTGCTGAACCCCTGGCTAGTCTCGGCGGCATGACCACTCTGACCGCCGCCGTCGTCCAGGCCGCCGCCCCGTTGTTCGACACGCCCGCCGCGCTGCTCCGTGCCGAGGAGCTGATCCGTGAGGCCGTCGAGACCCACCGCGCCGAAGTAGTCGTCCTGCCCGAGGCGTTCCTCGGCGGCTACCCCAAGGGCCTGGACTTCGGCATCACCGTCGGCAGCCGCACCCCGGCCGGCCGGGAGCTGTTCCGGCGCTACCACGCCGCCGCCGTCGACGTCCCCGGCCCCGAGACCGACGCCCTGGCCGGCCTCACCCGGGAACTGGGCTGCCACGCCGTGGTCGGTGCGGTCGAACGGCAGGGCGGCACCCTGTACTGCGTGGCGCTCTTCTTCGGACCGGACGGCTACCTGGGCCTGCACCGCAAGCTGATGCCGACCGCCGCCGAACGCTACCTGTGGGGTCAGGGCGACGGCTCCACCCTGCCGGTCGTCGACACCGGCACGGCCCGCCTCGGCGCGGGCATCTGCTGGGAGAACTACATGCCCCTGTTCCGTGCGGCGATGTACGCCAAGGGCGTCGACCTGTGGTGCGCGCCGACCGTCGACGACCGCGACGCCTGGCAGGCCACCATGCGGCACATCGCGCTGGAGGGCCGCTGCTTCGTCCTCAGCGCCAACCAGTACCTGCGCCGTGACGCCCTGCCCGGTGACCTCCACCCCGTGCAGGGCGACGCGCCCGACACCGTGCTGATCGGCGGCGGCTCCGTGATCGTCTCCCCGCTCGGCGAGGTCCTGGCCGGACCGCTGCGCGACGGCGAGGGCATCCTGACCGCCGAACTCGACCTCGACGACCTGGCCCGCGCCCGCTTCGACTTCGACCCGACGGGCCACTACGCCCGCCCCGACATCTTCACCCTCCATGTCGACGAGTCCGCCCGCACCACCGTTGCCGGAATCAGCGGTCCCGCCGGGAACGGACGGTGAGGACCCGCCGGGCACGGCCGACCGGGCCGGGTTCTCCGTCACGCGGTGGGCCGACCCGGCCGGGCGGCCCCGGTGCGAGCGGTTCCCCGCGGCGCGTCGCGGTCGTCAGCCGATCACCGCCGCGCGCACGCAGAGCACGTCCGGCAGGTGCGAGGCCAACTGCTGCCAGCTGTCGCCGTCGTCCGCCGAGGCGTACACCTCGCCGTTGCGGTTGCCGAAGTACACGCCCGCCGGATCCGCGTCGTCGGTGCACAGCGCGTCGCGCAGCACCGTGCCGTAGTGGTCCTCGCCCGGCAGGCCCGCCGTGAGCGGCTCCCAGTTCCTGCCCGCGTCCGCCGTGCGGAACACCCGGCAGCGGTGGCCGGCGGGCACCCGGTCCGCGTCCGCGCTGATCGGGAAGACGTACGCCGTGCCGCCGCGGTGCGGATGGGCGGCCACGGCGAAGCCGAACGTCGACGGCAGGCCCTCGCCGATGTCCGTCCAGTGCCCGCCCCCGTCGTCGCTGCGGTACACCCCCCAGTGGTTCTGCAGATACAGCCGGTCCAGGTCCTCCGCGTCCTGTGCCACCTTGTGGACGCACTGGCCGAACTCCGGGTTCGGATCCGGCAGGAACACAGCCGACACACCGGAGTTGGACGGCGCCCAGCTCTCCCCGCCGTCGGACGTGCGGAACACGCCCGCGGTGGAGACGGCGACCGTGACCGCCTGCGCGTCGCGCCGGTCCGTCACCACGGTGTGCAGGCCCTCACCGCCACCGCCCGGCACCCACTTCGACCGGGTGGGGTGCTCCCACAGAGGGCGGACCAGCTCGAAGCTCTCACCGCGGTCCTCGGAGCGGTACAGCGCGGCCGGTTCCGTGCCCGCGTACACCACGTCCGGCTCCGCGGCCGCCGGGTGCAGCTGCCACACCCGCTCCAGTGAGGCGCCCGTGTCCCTGGGGAACCTCACGGCCGGCCGGGCCGGTTCGGTCCATGTGCGGCCCAGGTCGTCGGAGTGGAACACCGACGGCCCCCAGTGCGAGCTGTCGCCGCCGGCCAGCAGCCGCGGGACGGTACCGCGGGTGTCGACGGCGACCGAGTAAACGGCCTGCGCGTTGAAGTACGGACTGTCGTCGAACTCCCAGGCGCCACCGCGCCGCCGTCCGATGAACAGGCCCTTGCGCGTGCCCACGGCGAGCAGTACCTCGGTCATGCCGATCACCTCCGCGAGGTCTTCGTCCGGACTCCTTCGTCCCGGACACCGGCCAGTTTGCACCCCACCACTGACAGTCACCCTCGTGTCGGCGCCGTCGCAGGTCACGGCGGCGCGGTCGGCACACCGCCCACCCTCGCGCGCGACCTTCGGGGGACCCATGCGGGCGCCGGGGCGGGGAACCCGCCGTGAGCACGGGGGAGCCGTCCTTCGTATGGGAGGGCGGTCCGGCAGATCCGCGCGCTCATGAGGAGGATGCCGTTGATGGCGTTCCGTGGTCCGAAGGTGTGGCTGTGGCGGTGGCGCCGCAATCCGCTCAAACGCCGCACCGACACGGTGGAGGCCTGGGTCGTGCTCGGCACCTGGGTCCTCACCGTCCTCGCCGGGGCGCTCGCCGGCTGGACGGCGGCCCGTGGAGTGGAGCGCGGGCTGGCCCAGGAGCGCCTTCAGTGGCGGCCCACGGCCGCGCTGGTGACCGAGCGGGCGCCCGGCTCGCCCGCCGGGGGCGGCCGGGGGTCCGGCACCGCCCTGCGGGTGTGGGGAAAGGTGCGCTGGACCGCCGTGGACGGCACCGAGCACACCGGCCGGGCCCGGGTGCGGCCCGGCAGCGCGGCCGGCACCCCCGTCACCGTGTGGACCGACCCCCGGGGCCGCCTGGTGACCGAGCCGGCCACGCCCGCCCAGGCCCGCACCAGGGCCGGGACGATCGGCGGTCTGGCGGGCGCGGGCGCCGCCGCCGGCCCCCTCGTCGCGGGCCGTGCGCTGCGCACCCGGCTGGAGCGCCGCCGGATGGCCCGGTGGGACGTCGAGTGGTCCCGCTTCGGCCCGCTGTGGAGCCGCAACACCTGGTGACGCGGACCGGGGGTCAGTCCGGCAGGGAGCGTTCCAGGACGGCGTCGAGGTCCGCGCCGGCGGGCAGGGTGCCGAAGGAGTGGCCCCAGTCGCCGCCGAGCCGCGTCGCGCAGAACGCGTCGGCGACGGCGGGCGGAGCGTGCCGGACCAGCAGGGACGCCTGGAGGGTCAGGGCCATCAGCTCCACCAGGCGGCGCGCGCCCACCGGGGAGGCCTCGCCCAGACCGGCCTTCAGACGGCTCACGGCCGCGTCCAGACGGGTGTCGGCGCCGCGGGCCAGGGCGAGTTCGGCGAACAGCGCCTCGGCGGTGCCGGGCTCCCGGCCCAGCGCCCGCAGGACGTCCAGGGCGTTGACGTTCCCCGAGCCCTCCCAGATCGACAGCAGGGGCGCCTCGCGGTAGTGCCGGGGCATGCCCGACTCCTCGACGTAGCCGTTGCCGCCCAGGCACTCCAGGGCCTCCGCGGTGAAGGCCGGCCCCCGCTTGGTGACCCAGAACTTGCCGACGGCGGTCGCGATCCGCCGGAACGCCGCCTCCGTCTCCCGGTCGCCGTCCGCGCGCACCGCCCGGTCGGCCGCGCCGGCCAGCCGCAGCGTGAGCGTCGTGGCGGCCTCCGACTCCAGCGCCAGGTCGGCCAGCACGTTGCGCATCAGCGGCTGGTCGATCAGCGGCGCGCCGAAGGCGGCGCGGTGCCGCACGTGGTGGCCGGCCTCGACGAGCGTCTTGCGCATCAGCGCCGCCGACATCATCACGCAGTCCAGGCGGGTGCAGTTGACCATCTCGACGATGGTCCTGACACCGCGCCCCTCGGGCCCGACCAGCCAGGCCACGGTGTTGTCGAACTCCGGCTCGGAGGAGGCGTTGGACCGGTTGCCCAGCTTGTCCTTGAGCCGCTGGATCCGGAAGGTGTTGCGGCTGCCGTCGGGCAGCACGCGCGGCACCAGGAAGCAGGACAGGCCGCCCGGGGCCTGCGCGAGGACCAGGAAGACGTCGCACATGGGCGCCGAGGTGAACCACTTGTGCCCGCGCAGGGTGTACACGCCCGGCTCGGCGGCCGGCGTGGCGGTCGTCGTGTTCGTCCGTACGTCGGAGCCGCCCTGCTTCTCGGTCATCCCCATGCCCGCCAGCAGGCCCCGCTTCCCGGCCGGCGTCCGCAGCCCGGGCTCGTACACCCGGCTGGTCAGCAACGGCTCGTAGACGGCGGCGAGTTCGGGCTGCGCGCGCAGGGCGGGTACGGCGGCGTACGTCATCGACGTCGGACACCCGTGCCCGGCGTCGGTGTGTCCCCACACCAGTCCGCCCGCGGTACGGGCCACATGGGCGCCGGGCCGGTCGTCCGCCCAGGGGGCGCCGGCCAGCCCCTCGGCGACCGCGGTCCGCATCAGGTGGTGCCAGGAAGGGTGGAAGTCGACCTCGTCGATCCGGTTGCCGTACCGGTCGTGGGTGCGCAGCTCCGGCTCGTACCGGTTGGCCTGCTCGGCCCACTCCTGCGCCTGTTCGCCGCCCGCCAGCGCCCCGAGCCGCCGCACGTCCGGCTCGGCCCACTCCGCGCCCTCCCGGCGCAGCCCCTCCAGCAGCGCCGCGTCGTCGGACGCGTCGTACGGAGCCAGGGGAGGGGCCTGGTTGGTGACGGCGTGGGGGGAGGGCGACGGTGCGTGCGCGAGTGTCGAGGCCATGCGGTCAGTGTTGCACTGTCTCTACGACCGCAGCAATGGTGCAACATGGCGGAAGTACAGTACGTGCTCATGAACGCCCCCCAGGAGCCCACCGGAGTCGACCTGCGCCCGCTGTCGGCGCGGTCGGTCGTCCTGAGCCTGCTGCTGGGCACGCACCCGCCCGAACTGCCCGTGAAGGATCTCGTGCGGGCCGTCGAGCCCTTCGGAGTCGGCGGATCCACCCTGCGGGCGGCGCTGAGCCGGATGGTGGCCGTCGGCGACCTGCGGCGTTCGGACACCGTCTACGGCCTCAGTGACCGGCTGTTGGAGCGCCAGCGGCGCCAGGACGCGGCCGTGCACCCCGCCACGCGGCCCTGGGAGGGGGAGTGGGAGATGGCCGTGGTGACGGCGACCGGCCGCGGGCCCGCCGAACGCGCCGGACTGCGCGCCCGGCTGACCGCCCTGAGGCTCGCCGAACTCCGCGAGGGCGTCTGGCTGCGCCCCGCCAACCTGCGCCGTCCCTGGCCCGGCGACCTGGACCGGGTGATCCGGCGCTTCACCGCCCGGCCCGAGGAGTCCGCCCCCGGCCTGGCCGCCGGCCTGTGGCCGCTCGACTGCTGGGCGGCCACCGCCCGGGCGCTGCTCGCCCACGTGGCGCGCGCGGACCGGCCGGCCGACCGCTTCACCGCCCTCGCGGCCGTCGTACGGCACCTGCTGGCCGATCCCGTCCTGCCCGCCCCGCTGCTGCCCGCCGACTGGCCCGGCCCGGCGCTGCGCGCCGCGTACACCGACTACCAGCGGGAGCTGACCGAGGAGATGCTCGGCCGCGCGAGGCGGTGAGCCGTGCGAGGCGGTGGGCGGACGACGGCGGCGCGCGCCGTCCGGGGGACGTCGCGCGCCGCCGCCCTCATCGCGAGGGGGTCACTTGTACGTGATGTCGGACGACGCGTACTTGCAGTAGGTGCCGTCGGCGTCCGTGCCGTTCGTGCTGGGCTCCTTGCCCGTGTTGTTCCCGATGTACTTCTGGCAGGGGATGATCTTCTTGCTGGAGTCCCCGACGATGGTGATCTTCTTCAGGGACGCGCTGTCGCCGTAGTTGGTGTTGATGCCGACGAGCCGGCTGCCCTTGTAGGTCGCCTCGATGGTGTTGAGGTTGATCGTCCGCTTGTACTGCGTCTTGCAGTTGCCGCAGGAGCGGACGAAGGTGCCGAAGTTCTGCACCGCGAAGTTCGAGACGTTCAGCGTGCCGGCGCCGTTGAACTGGAAGACCTTGTCGCTGGCCTCCTTCGCACCGCCGCCGGAGACGGTGTAGACGTGGGAGGACGAGGAGCCGAGGAACGTCGCCGCGTCCTCGCCGACGTCCTCCCACCAGACGTTCTGCAGGGTGCAGCTGCCCAGGCAGTGGACGCCGTCGGCGGCGGGGGCGCCGATGATGACGTTCTTCAGGACGGCGCCGGCGGCCAGTTCCAGGATCGGCTTCTGGTTCTCGTCCTGGCCGCCGGTGCCCAGGGCTCCGCTGCCGTACAGGCGCTTCATCCCGTAGTCCTTGGTGCCCGACACGGAGATGGTGGAGGTGACGGCCTGGCTGCCGTTGGCGGTGGGCCAGGTGGCGGCGCTCGCGGGGGACAGCGCCCCTTCTGTCATGATCATGGCAACCGAGAGGCCGAGTGCGGCCAGGCCTCCGGTCAGTGCGCGCCGTCGCACGCGCGGTCGTGCCGCAGCAGTCATGTCCCGACTCCTTCTGTGTGGTCGCTGTGTGGTCGGCCGGTGGGTGGGCGGGTTCAGATCTTCCCGGTGCCCGCGCCGGCGGTCACCGAGGAGGTCACGCTCGAGGCGGACTCGGCGGTGTAGCCGTACGGCGGGCTGGTGAAGCCGCCCGTCCTCGAGATCTCGGTGGCGGCCCCGCCGAGGTCGTTGCCGCGCAGGTTGGCGTAGCCGTCCGTGCTGCTGTCCCGGTTGGTGGTGACGGCGACCTTGGTGCTGCGGAAGACGTTGTTCTCGACGAGCATCTGCGCGCCCATGCGCGAGTGCACGGCGGTGTCGGCGCCCACGACGTAGTTGTCGTAGAAGTGCCCGGTGCCGAAACGCAGGCTCGGGATGCGGGAGTTGACGTTGTTGAACCAGTTGTGGTGGTACGTCACCCGCAGGTGCCCGGTGTCCTCGCTCGCGTTGCTGTCGCTGTGGCCGACCAGCGAGCCCTTGTAGTGGTCCTTGAAGGTGTTCCAGGACACCGTGACGTAGTCGGAGGCGTGCGTGATGTCGAGCAGGCCGTCGTAGTAGTCCTTGCCGTGGTCGCGGTCGGAGGACAGGGTGTTGTGGTCGATCCACACCTTGGTCGAGCCCTGGACGGTGATCGCGTCCGTTCCGACGGCCTTGCTGATGTTGAGGTTGCGGACGACGACGTTGCCGACGTTCTTCAGCCGCAGTCCGCCGCCGGTGAACCCGGACGACGAACCGACGCCCAGCACCGTGGTGTTGGAGCCGATGTCGACCTGACCGCTCAGCGAGATCGTGCCGCTGACCTTGACCACCTTGGCCGTGCTGCCGGCCACGGCCGACTTGAAGGCGCTGAGCGTCGAGACGGTCACCGCCGAGGCGCTGCCGCCGCCGGTCGTGCCGGCGCCGAACCCGACCGGCGAGCTCTCGGCGGCCCCGGCCTGCTGGGGCAGGGCGAGCACCGCGGCCGTGGCGGCGGCGGCGACGGCCGCCGCGAGCGCCGACCGTTGCGCGTGTGTACGTGGGGGGCGAGTACGCATGCGGGTGTGTCCCTTCAGGAGGACGAGGGGGTCGTATACGTGAATGACGTACGCCTTGCAGAACGCCGCGCGCGGGCAACGTGGCCCAAGGGGCCAGGAGGGGCGCCCTTGGGTCACGCTGCTGAACGGACCGTAGGGTGAAAGCGCTTTCTAGTCAACGCCTCGCGCAGTCCGCGTCCGGTCGGCGCCGGGTGGCGGTGAGGGGAGTTCGGCCATTGCTGTGGGAGCGGTTCCACGGGGGTGCGCGTACATGCCACCATGCCAGGCGCCCGCACCCTCGCAGACGCACCGGAGGACGCCATGACACCGCCCGTGAGTCCACCAGCCGCCCCGCCCGGGAGAACCCGGCTCGCCGACCTGGTCACCGCCTGCGTCCTGGCGCTGGCCCTCCTCGTCACCGTCTCCGCCGTCACCGCGCTCGCGCAGCGGCCGGATCGCGCCGCCGCCGGGCGGCCGCCGGCCGCACCCCGACAGCACTGGGTGAACACCTGGACGGCGATGCCCCAGCTCACCGAACCGGGCAACCTGCCGCCGGCCCCCTTCACCGGCGACGACGCCGTTCTGGCCGACACCACGCTCCGCCAGACCCTGCGCGTCTCCACCGGCGGTCACCGTGTCCGGCTGCGCTTCTCCAACGCCTTCGGTGACACCCCGCTGCCCCTCACCGCCGTGACGGTGGCGCTCCCGCTCCACGGCAAGGCCGGCGTCAGCGCCGTGGAGCCCGGTACGACCCGGCGGGTGACGTTCTCCGGACGGGCGTCGACGACCGTGCCCGCCGGGGCCCAGGTCGTCTCCGACCCGCTGGACCTCGAGCTGCGCCCCGCGTCCAACCTCACCGTGACGGCCTACCTGGCCGACGGGCAGCGGTCCCTCGCCCTCACCTCGCACCCGGGCTCGCGCACGACGTCGTACCTCGTCCACGGCGACCGCACCCGGGACACCGACCTGCCCGGGGCGACGCCGGTCGACCACTGGTACCTGATCAGCGACGTCGAGGTGCGGGCCGACGCCCCGACCGAGGCCGTCGCCGTCGTGGGCGACTCGCTCACCGACGGGCGGGGCTCCACCACCAACGCCAACAACCGCTGGCCCGACCAGCTCCACGACCGGCTGCGCTCCCGCCGCGCCACGGCGCACGTCGCCGTCCTGAACCAGGCCGCCGGCGGCAACCGCGTCCTCCAGGACGGCCTCGGCCCCAACGTCCTCGCCCGCCTCGACCGCGACGTCCTCGCCCGCAGCGGGGTCGCCTGGCTGATCGTCTTCGAAGGCGTCAACGACATCGGCACCGCCGACGCCACCCCGGCCGCCCAGCGCCGGGTCACCGACGACCTGATCGCCGCCTACCGGCAGATCGTCGTCCGCGCCCACGCCCAGGACATCCGCGTCTACGGCGCCACCCTGCTGCCCTTCGGCGGCAACACTTCCTACGACGACCCGGCGGGCGAGCGGGAGAAGTCCCGGCGGGCGGTCAACACCTGGATCCGCGCGCACGGGAACTTCGACGCGGTGATCGACTTCGACCGCGCCGTCCGCGACCCCGCGAAGCCGGGCCGGCTGCGGCCGGCCCTCCACGACGGGGACTGGCTGCACCTCAACCCGGAGGGCTACCGGATCCTCGCCGACGCCGTCCCGGAGGGGCTGTTCCGCCGGTCCTGACCCGGACCCGGGGCTCCCTCCGGCGCCACGCGGCGACGGAGGGAGTCCGGTGGCGGGGACGCGGTCGGTGACGTTCCCTGAGAGAGACGGGATGACCAGCACGGTTGCGGGCACCCGAGGGGCACGCAGGACGATCTCACCCCGCGAGGAGAGTCATGGCTGAGCAGAAGTCGTCGTCGGCCCTTGTGGCGCCGCTGCACGGCGCGGCCGCGGTGCTGCGCAGGGTGCCGGGCGCCGGGGTGGTGAGCAGGGCCGCGCAGGAGACGCTGGACAGGGTCGGCGCCGTGTCGCCGCGCAGGCGGCGGATCGCGGTCTACACCGGGGCCGGAGTGTTTGGTGCCGCCGGAGTGGTGGAGTGGCCCGTCGCGCTCACCGGCGCGGCGGTGGCCTGGCTCACCCAGTCCCGCCCCGAACAGCCCGCCGGCGACGGGCGGAAGACCCTGGAGCAGGCACCGGACACGGGTACGAGGCCCGAGGACACCGAGCCCGGCACGGGCGTCACGGCCCGGGACACCGCCCCGGACACCGCCGCCGCGGCGAACGCGGCACCGGAGGGCGGCACGGCCGCCCGGACCGCCGCCGCGGACACGTCACCCACCGCTCAGGACACCGCCGCCGCGGCCCAGCAGTCCGCGGGGGAGCGCGCCGCGGCCGCCCGGGAACCCGCCAAGGACATCGGCACGGCGGCGCTGAGGTCCGGGGGCGGAGCAGGTTCCGAGGGCCGGGCCGCCCCGCCGGACACCGGGACCCGGGGCAAGACGCCCGGGGGGCACGCGTCCACCGGACCCCTCGGCCCGACGGCGCGGCCCGACCGCACCACCCTCTGAGGGCGCGCCATGGTGCTCGGTCTGCTGACGGCGCCGTCGGCCGCCGCCCGTCTGCTCGCACGGACGGCGGCACCGGCGGTGGGAGTGGCCGCCGGCGCGGTGGCCGGAACCGCGCGGGCCGGCGTGCGCGGTGCGGACACCACCGTGCGGGTCGCGCGCGTCGCCTGGAACGCGCTGCCCGGCGAGGGCGCCCACTGGAGGTCCGGTACGCGGGCCCACTTCGCGCTGCGGCCCGCGGACCCGGACCGGGTGCGGCGCGCGGGCGGGAGGGAACATCTGGCCCGGCGCATGGCCGTGGCGCTGGCCGAGCGGCCGGACGTGCTCTTCGCCTACTGGGACCAGGGGCTCGCGCGCCTGGTCGTCACCGTGACGGAGGACGAGGCCGCCGACCGGGTCGTGGACCACGCCTCCGCCCTCGCCGCCCGGCAGGGGCTGGTCCTGGCGGG
>NZ_JUJA01000166.1:22848-24108 GCF_001906585.1 Streptomyces kebangsaanensis
CCCGCCGACCCGGCCGGGGTGCGGGCCGCCGCGGGCACGCTCGCCGCCGACGGGGTGGGCATCGCCGCGGGACTCACCGCCTACTTCCTGCGCCTGCCCCCCTCTCCCCGCATGGTGACCGCCGCGGTGACGCTGCTGCGGGAGAACCCGCGCTGTCGCGCCTGGCTGCGCGCCCGGCTGGGCAGGCCCCGTATGGAACTCCTGCTGGCCTGGACGAACGCGGCCGTGCACGGTGCCGGCCAGACCCCCACTTCGCTGGTGCTGGACGGGGCGCTGCGCGCCTGCCAGCTGGCCGACACGGTGGCCCGCTCGGCCGCCTTCGACTCGGTCCACGACCAGCTGTGCGCACCCCACCGCCCCAGCGTGGCCACGGACCTCTCCTCGCGTCCGCCGCTGCGCGTCACGCCGGCCCAGGAGTACGCCAACCACGCCTCCGCCGGCAGCCTGCTGGGGGCGGCGGTGACCCTGCTGGTCAAGCGGCAGGCGGGCGAGGCGGCCGAGGCGGTGCTCGCCGGTTCGCCCAAGGCCGCGCGCTACGGACCCGCCGTCTTCCACGCCGTACTCAGCACCACACTCGCCCGAACCGGCGTGCTGGTCCGCGACCCGGAGCGGCTGCGGCAGCTGGAGATGGCCGGCACCGTCGTCCTGCACCCGAGCGCGCTGCGCACCGACGACGGGGAGGCGGACCCGTGGACCGAGCCGGTCCTGGACGCGGCCCGCCGGGCCGGTCTCAGGGTCGTCGTGGTGGACGACCCGGCCCTGGAGGACTACACCGCCCTCGCCGACCAGGTCGTGGACGCCCGGCGCCCCCTGGACGACGTGGTGTACGGGCTGCGCGGCGGGGAGGGCGCGATCATCACCGTCGCCCGGATGCGGTCCGCCGACGACCACGACGTCCTGGCCGGGCTGCGCGGCAGCGACATCGCCGTCGCCCTGACGGACGACGGCGCCGCCGTCGCCTGGGGCGCGGACATCATGGCCCTGCACGGACTGCCCGACGTGTGGCGCGTGCTGACCGCCGTCCCGGCCGCCCGGAAGATCGGCCACCGGGCCCAGATTCTGGCCCGGTCCGGCGCCGCGCTGTCCGGGCTGCTCGTGGCCGTCGGCGAGTCCAAGGGCGGACGTGGGCGCCGCACCGTGCTGCCGGGACTGCGGCACGCGCCGGTCGACATCGCCGCGGCGATCGCCCTGCTGTCCGGGACACGCGCCGCCCTCGGCGTGGCGGCGGCCCGCGCCCCGCACCCGCACCCGCGCGTGCAC
>NZ_JUJA01000166.1:24157-35089 GCF_001906585.1 Streptomyces kebangsaanensis
GCCGTACCGACCCCGTTCGAACAGGCCACCGACTGGGTCCGCAGGACCGTCGACCGCCTCACCCGGCACCCCGTCCTCGCCCCGGCCCGCTGGACCTACGACCTCGGCCGGGCCGTGCGCGGCGAACTGCGCGACCCCCTCACGCCGGTCCTGGCCGTCGGTTCGGCGGCCTCCGCGATCCTCGGCTCCGTGGTGGACGCCCTGCTCGTCGTCGGCGCCCTCGACCTGAACGCCCTCGTCGGCGGCGTCCAGCGGCTGCGCGCCGAGCGGGCGCTGTCCGGGCTGGTCGCCGGGCAGAAGCAGCGGGCGCGCGTCGCGCCGCCGGAGGGCGAAGCCCCGGCCGACGGCACCCGTACGGTCGACGCCGGAAAGCTGCGGCCCGGCGACGTGATCGAGCTGAAGGGCGACGACGTGGTGCCCGCCGACGCCCGGCTGCTGTGGGAGGACGGTCTGGAGGTCGACGAGTCCGCGCTGACCGGGGAGTCGCTGCCGGTGCAGAAGCAGACCGACCCGACCCCGCACGCGGCGGTCGCCGACCGGCTCTGCATGGTCTTCGAGGGCACGACCGTGGTGGCCGGGCAGGCCCGGGCCGTCGTGGTCGACACCGGGGACGACACCGAGGCCGCCCGCGCCGTGCACCTGGCCGCCCGCACGCCTCCGGCCGCGGGCGTGCAGGCCAGGCTGCAGGAACTCACCCGCAAGGCCCTGCCGTTGACGCTGGCGGGCGGAGCCGCGGTGACCGGTCTGGCGCTGCTGCGCGGCACCCCGATCCGCGAGGCGGTCAGCGGTGGCGTGGCCGTCGGCGTGGCCGCCGTCCCCGAGGGTCTGCCGCTGGTGGCCACGGTGGCGCAGCTGGCGGCGGCGCGGCGGCTCAGCCGCGACGGCGTCCTCGTACGGACCCCGCGCACGCTGGAGGCGCTGGGCCGGATGGACACCGTCTGCTTCGACAAGACCGGCACCCTCACCGAGAACCGGCTGCGCGTGGTGCGGGCGTCCGACGCCGCCGGGACGGTCCACGCGGTCGGCGAAGCGGAGTCCGCCGACACGCTGCGGGTCGCCGCGCGGGCCTGTCCACGGCTCAACGGAGACTCCGACCGGCCGGTGCACGCCACCGACGAGGCCGTCCTCGACGCGGCCGGCCCCGACCCGGACTGGGTGCAGCTCGACGAACTCGGCTTTGAAACCACCCGCGGATACGCCGCCGGCGTCGGACGTGCCGCGGACGGCCCCCGCATGCTCGTGGTCAAGGGCGCCCCCGAGACCGTCCTGCCCGCCTGCGCCGGTCTCCCGGCCCACGCCGTCGACACCTCGCGCGCGCTGGCCGGGCGCGGACTGCGGGTGCTGGCGGTGGCGCAGCGACGGCTCGACGAGCACGAGGACATCGAGGAGGTATTCGAACAGGAGCTGCGGGAGCTGGAGTTCATCGGCCTGCTGGCGCTGTCGGACGTGCCCCGCGAGACGTCCACGGCCCTGGTGCGCGGTCTGTACGAAGAGGGCGTACGACCGGTCATGCTCACCGGCGACCACCCGCAGACCGCCTGGGCGATCGCCACCGAACTGGGCTGGCCCGAGGACACCGTCGTGGTCACCGGCGACGAACTCGCCGCCGCGGACCGCTCGGCCCGGGCCCGCATGCTGCGGGACGCAGGCGTCGTGGCCCGGGTCGCGCCCGAGCAGAAGCTGCAGGTCGTCGAGGCGCTGCGGGACGCGGGCCGGGTGGTCGGCATGGTCGGCGACGGCGCCAACGACGCCGCGGCGATCCGCGCCGCCGACATCGGCGTGGGCATCAACGCCCGCGGCTCGGCGGCCGCGCGCAACGCCGCCGACATCGTCCTCACCGACGACGATCTGACCGTCCTGATCGACGCGGTCGGCGAGGGCCGTGCCCTGTGGCACAGCGTCGCCGACGCCATCGCCATCCTGATCGGCGGCAACGCCGGCGAGGTCGGCTTCGGCCTCCTCGGCACGCTGCTGTCGGGCACCGCGCCGCTGTCCACCCGCCAGATGCTCCTGGTGAACCTGTTCACGGACCTGTTCCCGGCGATGGCGGTCGCGGTGACCCCGAAGGAGGACGGCGAGCGGGTGCGGTCGGCGACGCCGGAGGACGCGGCCGGCGGGGTCCTGGGCGAGGCGCTGATCCGGCAGATCCGCCACCGCGCCCTGACCACGTGCCTGGGCGCGCTCACGGCCTGGCTGATCGGCCGCTTCACACCCGGCACCAACCGCCGCTCCAGCACGATGGCCCTGTGCGCCGTGGTCGGCACCCAGCTCGCCCAGACCCTGCTCGACCGCCGCGACAGCCCGCTGGTCCGGGTGACCTCCCTGGGCTCCGCGGCCGCCCTCGTCGCGCTGATCCAGACGCCCGGCGTCAGCCGGGCCCTGGGCTGCACCCCACTCGGACCCGTCGCCTGGGCCGGCGTCGCCGCGGCGATCGCCCTGGCCCTGGCGGGCCAGCGGGCCCTGCCCCGCCTGGAGGAGACGGTCGTCCGCCTCCTCCCGAAGCACAGGCCCCTGGAACCGATCCGACCCTGACACCGGCCGGCCCGCCGGCAGAGGACCACCTGCCGCCGGCGGCTCGTGCTCGCCGGGCCCTGGTGTCCGGCTCCGGTCGTGTCACCGGCGGCCGGGCCGACCAGGTGCGGGGACGGTGGCGGTTGCGCCAGGTCCTGGTGTCGGATCTCCGTACGTCCCGGCGGCTCGGTCCGGCCGGGGGCCGGGGCCCTGGTGCCGGGTTTCCGTCGTACGTCGGCCGACGGGCCGTAGGGCTGCCGCCGTCCGCTCCGGGCGCGGGCCCGGTGCCGGTTCGCCTCGAACGGGGCCCGCCCGAAGACCTCGGGGAGCGCCTGCCCGGGGCACCTCCCCGCCGCCGGGCGGGCGAGGCGTCGGCGACCGGCCCTACGGGGCCCCGCTGCGTGCCGCCGCGCGCAGTGACTCCCAGTCCGGGAGCTTGACCGCGCCGCGGCCCAGGGAGGCGCCGAGGGCCGCCTCGACCCGTTCGATGGCCTGCCAGCCCGCCCATTCCACGGGCTCGACGCCCTCGGCGCGCAGGGCGGGGACGGAGTCGTCCGGGACCTGCGCGCGCACGAGCGCGGGCGCGTCCGCCAGCAGCGACGTGACCGTCTCCTTCGCGCAGGGCCGGTTGGTGCCGATGACGCCCGTGGGACCCCGTTTGATCCAGCCGGCCACGTACTCGCCCGGCGCGATGGCCCCGTCGCGCAGGACGCGCCCGCCCCGGTGCGGCACCGTGCCGGTGCCGGCGTCGAAGGGCAGCCCGTCCAGCGGCACTCCGCGGTAGCCCACGGAGCGCAGCACCAGCTGGGCCGCGATGTCCTCGTACCGCCCGGTCCCGGTCACGCCGCCGTGCCCGTCCGGCACCGTACGTTCCAGCCGCACCGCTCCCACCCTGCCGTCCGCGGCGAGCAGTTCGGCGGGGCGCAGGAAGAAGCGCAGCCGGATCCGGCGGGCGCCGCCCTTCGCGGGCGCCGCCGCCCAGCCGCGCAGGACCTCGATGTTGCGGCGCTGGGCGGCGGGCAGCGCCGAGGGGTCCGTGAACGCCGGGTCCAGCGCCAGCTCCTCCGGGTCGACCACGACGTCGGTGTCCGGCAGGGCGCCCAGCTCGCGCAGCTCCTTGGTCGTGAAGCGGGCCTGCGAGGGACCGCGCCGACCCACCATGTGGATCTCGGTCACCCGGNGCTCGCCGCGAGCGCGGCCAGCGCGCCCTCGGGCATGTCGGTACGGCTCAGCTCGGCCGCGCCGCGGGCCAGCATGCGGGTGACGTCCACGGCGACGTTGCCCACGCCGATGACGACGGCCGACCGCGCGCCCCGGACGAAACCGTCGTCCACGGCGTCGGGGTGGGCGCTGTACCAGGAGACGAACTCGGTCGCCGACCAGCTGCCCGGAAGGTCCTCGCCCGGGATCTGGAGGTGCCGGTCGGTGGCGGCGCCCACGCAGTACACCACCGCGTGGTACAGCTCCCGCAGCCGCCCGACGGGCAGCCCGCCGGGGCCGCCGACCTGCACGCCGCCCAGGAACCGGACCCGCTCGTGCTCCAGGACCGTACGCAGGTTGTTCTGCAGGGACTTGATCTTCTCGTGGTCCGGAGCCACGCCGTAGCGCACCAGCCCGTACGGGCACGGCAGCCGGTCGAGCACGTCGACGCACACCGAGGGGTCCTGCTGGACGAGGCCCTGAGCGGTGTAGCACCCGCTCGGCCCCGAGCCGACGACGGCGACACGCAGCACTGCGGAACTCCTTACCCCGGCGGAACGGAGGAGATCGCTGATGGCTCCAGCATCGCACCAAGCGTGCCGCCGGGGGAGACCGGCGGCACGGGATGGCCCGCGTGTCGCGCCGACGAGCCGTGCGCCGGCCGCCGGACCGCGGCTCGGGGGCTGCCGGACTACCGCTCCGGGCGCCGGTCGGTGGCGAAGAAGCGGGACAGGTCGGTGTCGCGGGATCCGCCGGGCGGCCGGGTCCCGGGCGGCAGGCCCATGTCCCAGTCGAGCCGGTAGCGCTTGAACAGCTCCGCCCGCAGCACCGGCACCGGCATCGGCGCCCCGGGCACCAGCGCCGCGTAGACGGCGCCCATCAGCAGGGCCCGCAGCATCGGGTAGTCCGCGTCGACGTCCGTCGAACCGCGCCGGGCGACGGTGTCCCGCAGGAGGTGGGAGAACCGCTGCTGCTCCGGGCACTGCACGAAGCCCTCCGCCTGGAGGATCCCCGCCATGTGCTGCCGCATCAGCACCGGCCGGTCCCGGGCCAGTCCCAGGATCGCGTCGATGGCCCGCGCCAGCNGCTCCCGGCCGTCCTCGGTGCACGGCTCGCGCTCCAGCGCCTCCTGAAGCGTGCGGTGCATCAGCCGGTGCACGGCGGACTGCACCAGCTGGCGCTTGCCGGGGAAGTAGTAGGAGACCAGACCGCGGGCCGTCCCCGCACGGTCGGCGATGGCGCCGAGCGTCGTCGCGTCGTACCCGTGCTCGCCGACCACCTCGACAGCCGCCTGCAGAAGCCGCTCCCGGGAACGCCGCCGCAGCTCTTCGTTGACCGAGGCGCTGCGCGGAGACATGCGGAACTCCTGTGTTGACTGGCTGCCAGCCAACTATACTCGGCGCGAGCGCACCGGCCCCGGCAACGGGGTCCGGTCGGGCTGCCGTCCGTCTCGGGCGACGCGGGGGATCGTCCGAGACGGACTCGCGCGCGTCCGGCGGGCTCAGGCCGCCCGGTGGCCGACCAGGTCGAGCACCGGCAGCAGCGCGTCCGGCCGGTCCGTGACCGGCAGGTGGTCCACGAAGTGCACCCCGCACCCCAGAGCCGCCGCACCGCCGTCCGCACGGCGGTCGTCGCCGACCATGAGCACGTCCTCGGGACGCGTGCCGAGTTCCGTGCAGGCGGCCGCGAACAGGCGCGGGTCCGGCTTCTGGATGCCGTGCTCGTACGACAGCACATAGGCGTCGACGTACGGGTCGAGACCGTGCGCGCGGAACACCGGGCGCAGGTCCCAGCCGATGTTGCTCACCACGCCCACGCCGGTCCCGCGCTCGCCCAGCGCGCGCAACACCTCGGCCGCGTCCGGGTAGGGTGCCCAGGCCGCCGGGGTCATGTGCCGGTCGTACAGCGCGTCGTGCAACGCCGGATCGGGCAGCGGAACTTGGCGGGAGAGGGCGGTGTAAGCGGCCCGGTGCTGCTCGGCGCTGCGGTCCCGGACCTCCCACAGCCCGGCCAGCCCCTCGGGCAGCCGCACGGGGGACGCACCGCCCGGCAGCGCTCCCGCCTCTTCCAGCGCTCGCGCCTTCCCGGCCAGTTCCCGCTCGTCCAGGGTGAGTCCGGCATCGTCCAGCACGGCGCGCAGCCAGGACTCGGTGGGCTCGACACGGAAGAGGGTTCCGGAGAAATCGAAGAGTACGGCAGCCATGAGGTGATCATCGCCCGGTTCGGCCTTCCGGACCCCCTGTTCCGGACGATCGCCGCCGGGAACACCGGTCAGCCCAGCGCCCTCAGCCCCGGTACGAACGCCACCAGCACCGGCACCACCGGAACCAGCGACGCGAGTGCCGTCAGGCGCAGTCTGCGGGCCGCCGTCAGCCTGGCCGGGGGAGTGAGGAGGCGGTGCACCCGCTCGGGGACCTGGGTCCCGGGGGTGGGGCAGGGGCCGAACACGCCCCGGTGCTCGTTGAGTTCGACCAGGGCGAGGGCGGTCGTCAGACGGCCGAAGCGGCGCGAGGCCATGTCGTCGGCGGCGAGTTCGACCAGCCGGTGCATCTCGTCGCGGAACGCGGCGAACACCGGCACCTGCGGAAAGCCGCCCGCCAGCGCGGAGGAGCAGTGCAGCAGCCAGTCGTGCCGGGCCCGCGCGTGGCCCTGCTCGTGCGCGAGGACGGCGTCCAGCTGCCGCCCCTTCAGCCGGCGCAACGCGGCCGTGGTGATGACCAGCCGGGGCGAAGGGCCGGGCAGCCACCAGGCGTCCGGCCGCTCTCCCTCCAGCACGACGAGCCGGTCGTTGCCGGGCTCCTCACCGGGCAGCAGCGGGGCACGGACGAGGAGTTCGGCCCGCCGCCGGCGCCGCCGCGCCCGGGCCCGTACGACCTCACGGACCAGCATCGCCGCGCTCCACAACCCGCCGCAGGCGAGCGCCACCGCGGCGGCCGGCGCGGTGGCTCCCGCCGCGCCGAACGCGTACGCCTCCACCACCGGGCGCGGAGCCGTGGCGAACACAGGGCCGCGCACCTCCTGCCAGGCGGCCGCGGCGCTGAGCGTCATCGACAGCGCGCAGCACAGCAGGACCGCGGCCACCACGCACTGCCACACCCACAGCGCCAGCACCGGTTCCCGGTCCGGCCAGTCGGCCCGGGCGAGCAGCCGGGGGGCGGCGACGGAGAGGAGGGCGCCGAGCAGCAACAGGACCGCGGGGACCACCATGCGAGCACCCTATGAGCGGCCGGCTGCCCGGCGTGCGGCTCCGCGCGGCAAAGTGACACAGACCACGGCACCGTACCCCCGCCCCCGCCGTCCGGGAGGGGGCCGTCTCACACGGCCGGCAGCATGGCCACCATGGCCACCCCCATCGACAGCCGGCACACCCGCGCCAGCTCCGGCCGGTCGCCCCACCCCGCGCCCCCGCCCACCGTGCTCCCGGCCACCGCCCCGGCAGGGACCAGCCGGGCGCCGGACAGCAGGACGTAGCCCGCGAAGTACAGCAGCAGCGCGCCCGTGACCAGTGGCGTCCCCGCCCCGCCGTGTGCGTGGGGGGAGCCGGGCGAGGCAGCCATCACCACCGACATGTAGACCATGGCCGACGCGCCCATCAGGTGGTGCAGATGGTGCGGACTCCGCCGTGCCGACCACAGCGCGCGCAACGCGGCCGCGCCGAAGACCACCGCGTAGGCCGACCACGCCCACGCGGGCGGCGTGAACACCGCCGCCGGCACGGCCATGGCGGCCATGCCGAAGCCCATCAGCGCCTCGCCGCCCGCGGCCCGGCGCTGTTCCTCGACGGTGCTGCGCATACGCAGCAGGCAGTACGCCCCGGTCGCCGCGCACAGCGCCACCAGCAGCCAGCCGGCCGCAACCGATCCGTGCACCCCCCACCTCCCCGCTCGACCCGCTCGACGGGTCCCGGCCGCCGCCGGGCGGCAGGCCGTCGGTCAAGCGATGCCCACGGCACGCGGTGCGCATACGGGCGCAAAGGGGTACACGGGGAGCATTCGCCGGAGCGCGGCAGGTCATCGCCGAGGTCCGGATATGCTTTACCAGTAAAACACCTGTTAAGCTTGTTCGTCATGAGCAGTGCGACCCCCACCCCCGCCGGCCGGTTCGCCCGGCGGCTCCCGCTCACCGGCGTACTCCGGCTCGGGCGCCCCTCGGACATCTGGTTCAAACCCGCCCTGAGCGCCGTCGTCTCGGCCGCCCCGCCCAACCTCACCCTGCTCTTCCTCGGCCGGCTCGACCTGGCCATGTACACGATGGCCGGCTCACTGTGCGCCCTGTACGCCCACAACCGCCCCTACGCGGCCCGGGCCCGTGCCCTGGCCTGGGTGGTGCTCGGCATGGTCGGCGGCCTCGCCCTCGCCCTGGTCACGGCCTCGCTCACCACTGACCCGGTCGTCCTGGTCACCGTGGGCGCCCTGATGGCCGCCGTGCAGAAGGTGCTGTGCGACGCCACCCGCATCGGTCCGCCCGGCAACGTCATCCTCACCTTCATCAGCTCCGCCTCCCTGTTCGCCCCGCAGACCCTCGGCCAGGTGCCGGCCCACGTGGCGCTGGCCGTAGCGGCGGGCGTCTGGTCCTGGCTGGTCGGCATGGCGCCCGGACTGCTGCGCCCGCACGGCCCGGAGCGCCGCGCCACCGCCCGGGCGCTGAACGCGGCCGCCGCCCACGCCGCCACCGGTGGCACCGGCGACGGCCACGCCCGGACCCGCGCCGCCGCGGCCGCCGCCGTACAGGCCGCCTGGCAGACACTGCTGTCCACCGGCGCCCGCTCCGCGACCCGGCGCGCCCTGGAGCGGCTCGTCGTGCGCGCCGAGGTCGCGCTCGCCGCCCCCGCGGACACGGACCCCGACCTGCTGCGGACCTGGGCCCGCCAGGTGCGCGGCACCGGACCGGTCCCGCAGGCCGGTGAGACGGCGGAGGCCGCCGACGAACTCCTCGGCGTGGACGCCGAGATCAGCGCCCCGCGCCGGCCCTGGCGGAGCCTGCTCGGCCCGCTCGCCCCGATCGCGGTGCGCACCGCCCTCGGCTGCGCCCTCGCCGGCTACGCCTCCCTCGCGCTCGGCATCGGCCGCCCCTACTGGGCCCTGGTCACCGCCGCCTCCCTGTACCAGGCCAACCTCACCCTCACCTGGAGCCGGGGCATCCAGCGTGTCGTCGGCAACCTCGCCGGCGTCCTCGTCTTCGGCGCCGTCGTCCCGCTCGCGCACTCCAGCGGCCTCGCGCTCGTCCTGCTCTGCCTGGCCTTCAACTTCGGCGCCGAGGCGCTGATGGGCCGCAACTACTGGCTCGGCAGCGTCTGCGTGACCCCGCTGGCACTGCTCATCATCGAGTTCGCCGGGCACCACGAGCCGGGCGAGCTGATCACCGAGCGGGCCGTGGACACCCTCGTCGGCGCGCTGGTCGGCTTCGTGGCCGCCGTCGCCGTCACCAACCGCAGGGCGGGCGACCGCATCGAGCACGCGCTGACCGCCGTGGACCGGGCCCGTGAGCGGGTCGCCCGCCTGCTCACCGAGGAGCGGCCGGCGCCCGCCGCCCTGGAATCAGCTCGCCGAGGCCTGGCCTCCGCGCTGGTCGACCTGCGGGCCACCGTCGACGCCGCGTCCGGCGAGTGGTGGCAGCGCCCCCTGCCCCAGGAGCGGGTGGTGCTCGCCGAGCAGTCCGCACACCGTACGCTCGCTGCGGCGATACGACGCCAGGGCCCGCACGCCCCGGCGACCAGTACGGACGTGACGACGGAGGACCTACGGCCATGACGGCGAGGAACGGACGGCCGGCTCGGACGGGAGCGGTGGGCGCGGAGGCGGCGCGTGAGCGGACGCCCGGCGCGGGAGGCGTGCCGGGCGCGGCGTCCGGCACCGCCCACGACGACACCGTCGCCGGTGTCGTCCGCCAGTGGCGGGCCGTCCACCCCGACCTGGACACCGCGCCGATGGAGATCATCGGCCGGATCAACCGCTGCGCCGCGCTGTTCCAGCAGGCCGAGGACGCGCCGCTGCGCCGGGCGGGGCTCAGCCGTCCCGAGTTCGACCTGCTCGGGGCGCTGCGCCGCACCGGACGCGAGCTCACCCCGAGCGAACTGGCCCGCGAGACGTTCTCCTCGGGAGCCGCCGTCACCAAGCGCCTGAAGCAGCTCACCGAACGCGGCCTCGTGGAGCGCCGCGGCGATCCCCGCGACCGCCGTGTCGCCCACGTCCGTCTCACGGACGCCGGACGCGCCCTGGTCGACGGCGTCCTGCCGGAGCAGCTCGCCTACGAAAGGGCCGCCCTGTCCGGACTGGACGGCGAGGGGCAGGGCGAGCTGGCCGCGCTGCTCGGCGAGCTGCTGGGCCGCCTGGAGGGCCGCCCGGGGGCGCTGCGGATCTGAGGCGCTCCGGCGTCACGGCGCACGCCTCAGCCCTCCTGGCTCTCCCGGCGTTCCTGGTCCTCCTGGATTTCCTGAGCGGACCGGTAGATGCCGAAGATCGCGCCCTGCGGGTCGCGCAGCACCGCGACACGGGCGCCCTCCGGGACGGTCGTGGGCTCCAGCAGGGCCTTGGCTCCTGCCCGTACCGCGACGTCCGCGGTCGCGTCGACGTCCTCGACCGCGAAGTACGGCAGCCAGTGCGGCGGCACATCGGCCGGGAACCGGTCGTGCATCGCCGTCACCCCGCCGAAGTCCTCGCCGTGCAGACCCCACTGCGTGTACCACTCCGACGCGTTGACGCTCCAGCCGAACACGCTCGTGTAGAAGTCCCGGGCCCTTTTGATGTTCCGGGTGGCGAGCTCCACCCAGCCCAGCGAGCAGGGCCGGTTGAACACCCCGGCACCGGAGAAGCCCTGGGCCTGCCACATCTGGAAGGCCGCGCCGGACGGGTCCAGCGCCACCGCGAAGCGGCCCTCGTCGTCGACGTCCAGCGGGCCCTTGATCACCGTCCCGCCGGCCTCCACCACCCTGTTCGCCGCCGCGTCGACGTCGGCGACGGCGAACAGGACGTTCCACGCGACCGGTTGCGATCCCTGGTACAGGGGAGTGATCCCGGCGACCTCGGTGTCCCCCAGATGCGCGATGGTGTGCCTGCCCGAGTCCGGCCGGGAGCTGCGCTGCATGCGCCAGCCGAACACCTCCGCGTAGAACCGCGTGGACGCCTCCAGGTCGCTGGTGTCCAACTCCGCCCAGCAGGGTCCGCCGACCACCGGCTTGTCGAACTCCATGGCATCCTCCGGGAAGGCTCGTCCCCGCCCACC
>NZ_JUJA01000166.1:35145-47641 GCF_001906585.1 Streptomyces kebangsaanensis
GCTGCGACCGGAAAGGTTCACCGGCTCGCGACGCCCGGCACGGCACCTCGCCGCGTTGTCGCATCACCCGAGTACATCCAGTACGCGGGTGATGCTCCGCCTTGCGATGCACCGCACCGGACGCCGCGAGCTTTCCGGCAAACCTTTCCGGTCGCAGCACTAGATCCCGGGCCGGAACCGCAGCGGATGGTCCGCCGGAACCTCGACGAGGACGATGGGTGTGCCGTCCGGATCGGCGACCCACATCTCGACCAGTCCCCACGGTTCGCGAACCGGCGGACGTGTGATCCGGACGCCCTTGGCCCGCAGTTCCTCGTGGGCGGCGGCCACGTCCCCGACCTGGAGCCAGAGCCGCACGGCGGGGGACGGCGGGTCCTCGGAGCGCCCGGAGAGCTCCAGGAAGCCGCCGCCCAGGAAGTAGACGGTGCCGCGCTCCGGCCCCGCGCCGAACTCGCGGTAGACGGCGAGCCCCAGCTGTTCGCCGTAGAAGACGCGGGAGCGCTCGGGGTCGGTGGGCCGGAGCAGTGTCCGACTGCTGAGTACGTGCACCATGCGCCCGGAGCCTAGTGGCAGGATTGCCCCCGTCCCCGCGCAGCCGCGCGCCCCACCCGAGCGAGTTTCGAGAGGCACCTTCCATGGAGACCGCCACCGCCGGACCACTGACCTTCCGCGACGCCTCGGACGCCGACGTCGACACGTTGGTGCGCCTGATCCAGTCGGCATACCGCGGGGACTCCAGCCGGGCCGGGTGGACCACCGAGGCGGACATCCTCCAGGGGCGGCGGACGGACCCGGAGGGCGTGCTGGAGGTGATCAAGTCGCCCGGCAGCCGGCTGCTGACGGTCGAGCGGGACGGCCGTGTGGTCGCCTGCTGCCAGCTCGAGCACCGCGGCGACCACGCCTACTTCGGGATGTTCGCCGTCAGCCCCGCGCTGCAGGGCGCCGGCCTGGGCAAGGCGGTCATGGCCGAGGCGGAGCGCCGGGTCCGGGAGGACTGGGGCGCCAAGGAGATGCACATGACCGTGATCACCGTGCGCGAGGACCTGATCGCCTGGTACGAGCGCCGCGGCTACCGCCGTACGGGAAGGACCAGCCCCTTCCCGTACGGCGACGAGCGCTTCGGCATTCCCCAGCGCGACGACCTGGAGTTCGAGCTGCTGGTCAAGGAACTCGAGCAGCCGGGACCGGCTACGCCGTGAAGCGGCCCGTGCGCTTGATCTCCGGGTAGTCGGTGGTCGCCCCGTCCAGCTCGAACGCGCGGGCCAGCCGCAGGTGGTCCTGGGTGTTGACGACCCAGCCGATGATCCTCAGGTCCGCCTTGCGCGCGTGCTCGACGACCTCCAGGGTGAGCCGGCGGATGTCGAGGCAGAGCGTCGCGGCGCCGGCCGCGGTGGCGCGTTCGACGACGTCGGTGCCGTAGCGGCCGGCCACGAGAGCCGTGCGCACGCCCGGCACCAGGCGGGCGATCTCGGTGATCGCCTCGTCGTGGAACGAGGACACCTCCACCCGGGAGACCAGGTCCCGCTGCCGCATGACCTCGCTCAGGGCACGGGCCGCGGCCACGTCCTTGATCTCCGCCTGCAGCGGAGTGCGCACGGCGTCGAGGACCTCCTCGAACACGGGGATCCGCTCGCCGCGCCCCGCGTCCAGCGAGCGCAGCTCGGCGAGGGTCTTGTCGGCGATCGCGCCGCTGCCGTCGGTCGTGCGGTCCACTTCGGTGTCGTGCATGACGACGAGCGCGCCGTCCTTGCTCAGGTGCAGATCCAGTTCGATGACGTCCAGGCCGGCCTGCTGGGCGGCGACGAAGGAACGGAGGGTGTTCTCGGGTTCGACACCCATGACTCCGCGGTGACCGATGGTAAGGAAGTTCAAGGTTCAACTCGCTTCCGTCGACGGCGGCTCGGCGCGGCGCGGAGCGGAGCGGACGGACCCCGTCCGCGCGGCAGTGCCGCAGCCTAGTGGCCCGGCGGCGGGTTGAACCCCCGCGTACACGGGGCAGTGGGGTGACAACCCGGCCGGTACGGGGCCGTGCTCGCCGGAGAGGTCACTCCGGCGTGGGCGAGTCGTCCGCGGGTTGACCGATGGGGCCGCGGTCCCGCGCGCGGCCGCCCGCGGCTGGAAACCGCCCTTGTGCGATGAGGTCCGCATCGCTTGATCGGCTCAATGGAACTCGCGCCATCCGGGTGTGGAGCCGGAAAATAAGCGGTGATGATGGGTGTGTGCAGGATAATTTCCCGAAGAGCCCCTTGCTGGGAGAAACCTCGTATGTATACGGTCTCCTTACGCGAGGTTCTCCCGTGGAGGATGGGACATGACGGAAATTCTTGTGCAGGTGGGCACGGAGGAGCAGGTTCCTCTGGTGAGCAGGGTGGTCGAGCACCCGGCGTGGCCCGTGCTCAAGGATGCCGTGGAACGCATCCGGCCATGGCAGTCCAAGGACGGCTCGATCGACTTCACCGCCGAGGGCGCCCCCGGCCGCGCGGACGCCGAGGCCGCCGTACGCCGCGTGACCGAGGCCGTCGAGGAGCTGTCCCCGCTGCTGCCGCACGACGCCGCCTACCACGAGGCACTGGTGAAGGACCTGCGGCGCTGGGCCGAGGGCGGCTTCGAGGTGCCCGACTTCCTCGACTCGCTGCTGGCCTTCCACCCCGCCGCGAACCGCGTGGACGGCCTGCAGCATCTGGTCGTCTTCCCGATGTACACGCAGAACGGCAACCCGGACCGCAACCTGGAGGCGGTCGTCCTGCGCATGGTCTGGCCGGACTGGCTGGCCGAGCTGGAGCGCACCCGCTACGACAACCCGCTGTTCTGCGGCATCACCTTCGAGGACTTCACGGCCGGTTACGACACCAACTCCGCCGTGCTCTTCCCCGAGACCATCGCCGTGCGCGAGGCGCCGGAACGGTTCTCCTGGGGCGGCATCTTCTGCGACCGCGAGGCCGCCCGCTTCCGCCGCGTGACCGCCGCCGCCGTCGACCTCCTCGGCCTCGACCTGCCCGAGGACATCGCCGCCATGGTCCACGACCAGAAGCGCTGCGAGGAGGCCTTCGTGCTGTGGGACATGATCCACGACCGCACCCACAGCCACGGAGACCTGCCCTTCGACCCGTTCATGATCAAACAGCGCCAGCCGTTCTGGATGTACGGCCTGGAGGAGCTGCGCTGCGACCTCACCGCGTTCAAGGAGGCCGTCAAGCTCCAGGCGGACGGTGTCGCGCAGGCCCGTGACGTGCAGTACGCGGTGCTGTTCGACCGCATGTTCCGCTTCCCGGTCACCGGCGAACGCGTACGCAACTACGACGGCCTCGGCGGCCAGCTGCTCTTCGCCTACCTGCACCGGCACGACGTGGTCCGCTGGACCGACAACAAGCTCTCCATCGACTGGGAGCGCGCCCCGCGGATCACCAACCAGCTGTGCGCCGAGATCGAGAAGCTCTACCGCGACGGCATCGACCGGCCGAAGCTAGTGCACTGGTTCGCCGGATACGAGCTGGTCTCCACCTACCTCGCCCCGCACCCGGGCTCGAAGTGGGCCAAGGGTCCCGACGCGCTGGACCTGACCCAGCCGCCGCGCAAGCTCGTGGATGACGTGCTTCCGGACGAGTTTCCGCTGAGCATGTTCTACGAGGCACTGTCCAGGAAGCTGAAGAATGTGATCGCCTCGACCAGAGGCATCACGGCGGACAGCGCCGAGCGGGTCGCCGCGTGAGCGGCCGCGGAACCGGGAACACTGCTCAGGAGGCGAGGAACATGGTGGGGAACGGGGCTCTCAGCGGTGCGGTGATCGCGGTGGCCGGCGCGGGCGGACCGGCCGGCCGGGCGGCACTGCTCCGGCTCGCCGAGGCGGGGGCGACCGTCGTCGGCGCGGACAACGACCCGGAGCGGCTCTCGGAGGCCGTGGACGCGGCGAGGTACGCCGCCGGCGGCGCCACCGTCACCGGGGACACGGTCGACCTGCTCGACCTGCGGTCCACCCGCGAGTGGGCCGCTCACATCGAGAAGGACTTCGGCCGGATCGACGGCCTGGTCCACCTCGTGGGCGGCTGGCGCGGCAGCGAGACGTTCACCAAGACCAGCCTCGACGACTGGGACTTCCTGGAGCTGCTGCTCATCCGCACCGTGCAGCACACCTCCCTCGCCTTCCACGAGGCGCTGCAGCGCAGTGAGCGCGGCCGGTACCTGCTGATCAGCGCCGCGGGCGCCAGCAAGCCGACCGCGGGCAACGCCGCCTACGCCGCCGCCAAGGCCGCCGCCGAGGCATGGACGCTGGCCATGGCCGACTACTTCCGCAAGGCCGGGGGCCCCGAGGGACCGACCTCGGCGGCTGCGATCCTGGTGGTGAAGGCGTTGGTGCACGACGCGATGCGCGCCGAGCGCCCCAACGCGAAGTTCGCGGGCTTCACGGACGTCAAGGACCTGGCCGACGCCGTCGTCGACGTGTGGAGCAAGCCCGCCGCGGAAGTGAACGGAAAACGTCTGTGGCTGACCGAGAAGCCGTGAACCCTCCCAGGACCGACGCCCGTCGCCATCACGACCCGCGGGTCCGCGGCTTCGCCAGTGACAACTACGCCGGGGTTCACCCGGAGGTGCTCGCCGCCCTGGCCCTGGCCAACGGCGGCCACCAGGTCGCGTACGGCGAGGACGACTACACCGGGAACCTCCAGCGGATCGTCCGCAGCCACTTCGGCGCCGGCGCCGAGGCGTTTCCGGTGTTCAACGGCACCGGCGCGAACGTCGTCGCGCTCCAGGCGGTCACCGACCGCTGGGGCGCGGTGATCTGCGCCGAGAGCGCGCACATCAACGTCGACGAGGGCGGCGCGCCCGAGCGCGTGGGCGGCCTGAAGCTGCTCACCGTGCCCACCCCCGACGGCAAGCTCACGCCCGAGCTGATCGACCGGCAGGCGTACGGCTGGGAGGACGAGCACCGTGCGATGCCGCAGGTCGTCTCGATCACCCAGAGCACGGAGCTGGGCACCCTCTACACACCCGAGGAGATCCGGGCGGTCTGCGAGCACGCCCACGCGCGCGGGATGACGGTGCACCTGGACGGCTCCCGCATCGCCAACGCGGCCGCCTCCCTGGACGTCCCCATGCGGACCTTCACCAACGCGGCCGGCGTCGACATCCTCTCCCTGGGCGGGACGAAGAACGGCGCGATGTTCGGCGAGGCGGTCGTGGTCATCAACCAGGACGCCGTGCGCCGGATGAAGCACATCCGCAAGATGAGCATGCAGCTCGCCTCCAAGATGCGCTTCGTCTCGGTGCAGTTGGAGGCGCTGCTCGCCAAGGACCTGTGGCTGCGCAACGCCCGCCACGCCAACGGGATGGCGCAGCGCCTCGCGGAGGGCGTGCGCGCCGTCCACGGGGTGGAGATCCTCCACCCGGTCCAGGCCAACGGCGTCTTCGCCAAGCTCCCGCACGACGTGAGCGAGCGCCTGCAGAAGCGCTTCCGCTTCTACTTCTGGGACGAGGCCGAGGGCGTGGTGCGCTGGATGTGCGCCTTCGACACCACGGAGGACGACGTGGACACGTTCGTGGCGGCGCTGAAAGAGGAGATGGCGCGCTAGCGGTCCGACTGCATAGTTATGCGATCAGAGGCAGCCGCCCNCCCGCCTCGCCGAGGGGGCGGCTGCCTCGTATGCCTATGCGCGGGCCGCGTACGAGTTCGTACGCGACGCCATCCCGCACTCACAGGACTCGGGCGACCCGCGTGTCACCTGGCGGGCCTCCGGCGTCCTGCGGCAGCGCACCGGAATCTGCTACGCCAAGGCCCATGCGCTGACCGCCCTGCTGCGGGCCGAGGACATCCCCGCCGCGCTGTGCTACCAGCGCCTCGCGCACGACGAGGACGGCGGGTACGCGGTGCACGGGCTGGTCGCCGTGCGGTTCAACGGCGCATGGCACCGGCAGGACCCGCGCGGCAACAGGCCGGGTGTCGACGCCCGGTTCTCCCTCGCCGGTGAACGCCTGGCCTTCGCGCCGGCCCCGGAGTCAAATGAGATGGACTATCCGGTGCTGTACGCTGAACCGCACCCGACTGTACTGGCTGCCCTCAAGGCTGCCCCCGACCGGTCGTGGCTGTGGAAGTCGCTGCCTGACGCACTCTGATCCCGAGGCAAGAGAAGATGACGCTGTCCCTCACCGTGTCCGACGAGGTGCGCGCGCTCGCACCCGGCTTCACCCACGTGGCCGTGGAGGCCCACGGACTGGTCAACGGCCCGAGCACCGAGGCCAGTTCGGCACTCCTGGACGACGCGGCCCGCCGTCTGGCCGTACGCCTCGACGGGCGCGCCCCGCACGAGGACCCGCACATGGCCGCCTGGCGCGCGACGTACACCGCGTTCGGCTCCAAGCCCTCCCGCACCCGCAACTCGGCCGAGGCGCTGGCCCGGCGCGCGCTGACGGACGCCGGGCTGCCCCGCATCAACGTCCTCGTCGACCTCTACAACGCCATCAGCGTCGCCCACCTCGTCCCCGTCGGCGGCGAGGACCTCGACCTCGTCCAGGGCGGCATGCGCCTGGTGCGCGCCGGCGGCGAGGAGGACTTCGTGACCGTCGCCGGCGGCGAGGAGACCGTCGAACACCCGGACGCCGGCGAGGTGGTGTGGCGCGACGAGGCCGGTGTGACCTGCCGCCGCTGGAACTGGCGCCAGGGCCCCCGCACCCGCCTCACCGAGGGGACCACCTCGGGCATCTTCCTGCTGGAGAGCCTGGACCCGGTGCCGGTCGCCGAGGTGCGGGCGGCGGCCACCGAACTCGCCGAACTGCTGGAGAAGTTCAGCCCCGGAGTATGCGTCACCGTACGGGAGCCGTGGTCCGCGGCCTGAGCCGCCCGGCGGCCGTCGCTAACGGCGGCGGTGTAGGTCGCTCATGGTCGGGCTGGTGCTGTGCACCGTCATGGCGTTGTACGACACGCGGTCCTGATGTGCCTGGACCCGGCGGGCCTCCTCGATGAGGAGTCCGTCGGCGTTCTCCGTGGCTCTGTTGCCGCGCCGCAGGATCACGAGGATCAGAAGCAGCGCGAGTGCTGCGAACGCGCCGAACATGACGCCGATCGTGACCACGGACATTCCCTCCCCCCGCGCGGACAACAGACACTACGTCAGGTCGGTGCGCTCCGGAAGCGGCGTTCCCGCCACGCGTCGTGCGTCAGTGCGCCCCGGCCGTGCGCAGCTGTTCCGGCGTCGGGGCCGTGCCGCCGAGGTGGGCCGGCATCCACCAGGTGTCGTGCTGGTCCTTGGGACGGACGGGGTAGGCGCGCTGGGCGGCTTCCAGGAGTTCCTGGACGCGCTCGCGCAGGCGTCGGGTGATGGCGCCCGCGTACTGGTCGCGGGAGGCTTCCAGTGCCTCGCCCACCCGGATCGTGATGGGGGTGTGGCTGCGCTTGAGGTTGCGCGGGTGACCCTTCGTCCACAGCCGCTGCGTGCCCCAGACCGCCATCGGGACCAGGGGGACGCCCGCCTCCTGGGCCAGCCGCGCCGCACCCGACTTGAAGCTCTTCAGGGTGAACGACTGCGAGATCGTGGCCTCCGGGAACACCCCGATCACCTCGCCGGACCTCAGCGAGTCCAACGCGTGCGCGTACGCCGCCTCGCCCTGGGCGCGGTCCACCGGGATGTGCTTCATGCCGCGCATCAGCGGGCCGGAGATCCGGTGCCGGAAGACCGACTCCTTCGCCATGAAGCGCACCAGGCGCTTCTGCGGAAGCGCGGCGAGCCCGTTGAAGACGAAGTCCAGATAGCTGATGTGGTTGCTCACCAGCACGGCACCGCCCGAGCGCGGGATGTTCTCCGACCCCTGGCAGTCGATCTTGAGGTCCCACACCTTGAACATCGTGCGGGCGAGACCGATGGCGGGGCGGTAGACGAGCTCTGCCATGAGCGGGGCGGACCCTTCTCTCTGCCAGGGAAGGGACTCCCGGCGGAAGTTACGCTGCCGTAGGTTTACGGCCTGTCGCAGATCGTGCCCCAAGAACGGCCGCGGAGCCAGTCCACGTGCCCATCCCCGGCGAGATCCTCGTCACGTCGGCCCTGTGATTACCCCCGTCGGCCCACGGAACGGGAATCTTCACGACCCCGGAAACGCTGAGGGGGGTGACCGAACCGGTGATGCGCGGCGGTGGAACGGGAGAGTGCGGGTGCGCGGACAGGACGAAGGCCGACGGCTCGGGCCGGCCGAGCTGGGCGAGGACCTCGGCGCCCGCGCCACGCTCGTGCAGTTCTCCAGCGCCTTCTGCGCCCCCTGCCGGGCGACCCGGCGCGTCCTCGGCGAGGTGGCCGGCATGGTCCGCGGAGTCGCCCACGTCGAGATCGACGCCGAGGCCCGCCTGGAACTCGTACGCGAGCTCGGGATCCTGAGGACGCCCACCGTGCTCGTCCTCGACGCCGACGGCCGCGTCGTGCGGCGCGCCACCGGACAGCCGCGCAAGGCGGACGTCATCGCGGCCCTGGGCGAGGCGGTGCGACGCCCGTGCCCGTGACGGTGAGACGTCTCCCAGATCCCGGGACGTACTTGACTGCGCCCGCCAACTATCGTCAGCCTGACCGTATGTCCTCGGAACTCCTTCTCCCCGGGCGGGCCCGCGCCGGCCTCGCACGCCGCGCGGGCGCGCGCTGTCCGGACTGTTGAGCAGCCGCAGTTCCCGCTCGTCCCCCAGCAGAAGGACCACTCCATGACGGCCAACCCCACGACGGCCACATCTCTGACGGTCACGACCGGCCTCACCGCTTCCGCCGCTCTCCGGCCCGCCTCTCCCGACCTGCTGCGCTCCGTCTTCCGCCGGCACGCGGCGGGCGTCGCGGTGATCACCGCCCGCGGCGAGGCCGGTCCGGTGGGCTTCACCGCCACCTCCCTCACCTCCGTCTCCGCCGAGCCCCCACTGCTCTCCTTCGGCGTCGGCACCGGCGGATCCAGCTGGCCGGCGATCGCCGCGACCGACCACGTCGGCGTCCACATACTCGGCGAGCACCAGGAGGAGCTGGCCGCCACCTTCGCGCGCCGCGGCGCCGACCGCTTCGGGGCGTCGACCTCCTGGCGGGAGGGGCCCGAGGGGGTTCCCGTCCTCGACGACGTGCTCGCCTGGCTGGTGTGCCGCGTCGTCGCGCGCGTGCCCGCCGGGGACCACCGCGTCGTGCTGGCCGAGGTCGTGCTCGGCGATCCCGCGGGTGCCGGTCGTCCGCTCCTCTACCACCAGGGGCGCTTCAACGCGCTGCGTGATTGATCACTGCACCGCTCTCCTGCGAACCCGTCGGGTTCCGATTACGCTGCGTTGCGAAGGTCACAGTTCAAAGCGCTTGCTCAGCGGGCATGCACTGGGTGTACTGACGAGTAATATTCCGCTCGGAGCGCGCGGTCGCCCCGATCGGGATCGGCCGCTTCAGGCGCCTATGCTGCCTGCAAGAAGGCAGCCCAGAAATGACGATGCAGTAGGAGAGCCGGCGTGAGCTTGAGGATCGTTGTCACTGTGAAGTACGTGCCCGACGCCACTGGCGACCGGCACTTCGCCGAGGACCTGACCGTCGACCGGGACGACGTGGACGGTCTGCTCTCCGAGCTGGACGAGTACGCGGTCGAGCAGGCGCTGCAGATCTCGGAGAACTCCGACGACGACGTGGAGATCACCGTCCTGACGGTGGGCCCGGAGGACGCCAAGGACGCGCTGCGCAAGGCGCTGTCCATGGGCGCCGACAAGGCCGTTCACATCGAGGACGACGACCTGCACGGCACCGACGCCATCGGCACCTCGCTGGTGCTGGCGAAGGCGATCGAGAAGGCCGGCTACGACCTGGTGATCTCCGGCATGTCCTCCACCGACGGCTCCATGGGCGTCGTCCCGGCCCTGCTGGCCGAGCGCCTGGGCGTCCCGCAGGTCACGCTGCTGTCCGAGGTCTCGGTCGAGGACGGCACCGTCAAGGGCCGCCGCGACGGCGATGCCGCCTCCGAGCAGCTCGAGGCCGCCCTGCCGGCCGTCGTGTCGGTGACCGACCAGTCGGGTGAGGCCCGCTACCCGTCCTTCAAGGGCATCATGGCGGCCAAGAAGAAGCCGGTTCAGTCCTGGGACCTGTCCGACCTGGACATCGATGCCGACGAGGTCGGCCTGGAGAACGCCTGGACGAAGGTCGACTCCGCCGCGGAGCGTCCGGCCCGCACCGCGGGCACGATCGTCAAGGACGAGGGCGAGGGCGGCCGGCAGCTCGCCGAGTTCCTCGCGAGCCAGAAGTTCATCTGAGCCGCAGTCCGCCGACCCGTCCCGCACCCTTCGCAAGCAGGAGAGAAGAAGTCCCATGGCTGAAGTCCTCGTCTACGTCGACCACGTGGACGGCGCCGTCCGCAAGCCCACCCTGGAGCTGCTGACCCTGGCCCGCCGCATCGGCGAGCCGGTCGCCGTCGCCCTCGGAGGCGGCGCCGCCGACACCGCCGGCGTGCTCGCCGAGCACGGCGCGGTGAAGGTCCTCACCCACGACGCCTCCGAGTACGCCGAATACCTGGTCGTGCCGAAGGTGGACGCCCTGCAGGCCGCGGTCGAGGCCGTCTCCCCGGCCGCCGTGCTGGTCTCCTCCTCCACCGAGGGCAAGGAGATCGCCGCCCGCCTGGCGCTGCGCATCGGCTCCGGCATCATCACCGACGCCGTCGACCTGGAGGCCGGCGACGAGGGCCCGGTGGCCACCCAGTCGGTGTTCGCCGCGTCCTACAGCACCAAGTCCCGTGTCACCAAGGGCACCCCGGTCATCACCGTCAAGCCGAACAGCGCCGCCGTGGAGCCGGCTCCGGCCGCGGGCGCGGTCGAGCAGCTGTCGGTGTCGTTCTCCGAGCAGGCCACCGGCACGAGGATCACCGGCCGCACCGCCCGTGAGTCCACCGGGCGCCCGGAGCTGACCGAGGCCGCGATCGTGGTCTCCGGCGGCCGTGGCGTCAACGGCGCGGAGAACTTCGCGCTCATCGAGGCGCTCGCCGACTCCCTCGGCGCGGCCGTGGGCGCCTCGCGTGCCGCCGTCGACGCCGGCTGGTACCCGCACACCCAGCAGGTGGGCCAGACCGGCAAGTCCGTCTCGCCGCAGCTGTACATCGCCAACGGCATCTCCGGCGCGATCCAGCACCGCGCCGGCATGCAGACCTCCAAGACCATCGTGGCCGTCAACAAGGACGCCGAGGCCCCGATCTTCGACCTGGTCGACTACGGCGTGGTCGGCGACCTGTTCGAGGTCGTCCCGCAGCTCACCGAGGAGATCAAGACCCGCAAGGGCTGACCCCCCGGCGCCGATGAGGCCCCCGTGACCCACCCGGTCACGGGGGCCTCGGCCTGTTCCGGGCGAGCGAACGGCTCAGGCTGTCCAAGGGGTGTTGACCAGAGGGAAGCTCCGCGGATAACTGTTGGTTCCATGCGGCGGGAAGCGGAAGGGCGCGGGACGGGCCAGGGACGGCGGCAGGAGGTGGCGACGAGCCTCGCCGGCGCCGTCGGCGAGGAGATCAGCGCCTTCCTCGCGCCGGTCGACGCCGAACTCGAGCGCCGCTACCCGGGCGACCCCGGTACGCGTCAGCCCGTCCACACGGTCTACGTCCCCGGTGACGTCATCGCCGCCGGCACCATCCGCTCCTGGGGCGACCAGGCCCTCGCCGCGCTCGACGAGCACGCCCCCGACGCGGCCTCCTTCGCCGCCGTCCTCGGTCTGAGCGACGAACTGGCCGGACCGGTGCACGACCGCGTCCGCGCCAAGCTGGAGCGCGAGCCCGTCGAGGACCTGCGGATCGACTTCGAGGACGGCTACGGCCTCCGCCCGGACGCGGAGGAGGACGAGGCGGCCGCCCGCGCGGCCCGGCTGGTCGCCGAGGCGTACGAGAAGGGGACGGCCGCCCCGTACACGGGCATCCGCGTGAAGTGCATGGAGGCGGCGGTCCGCGACCGGGGCATCCGCACCCTGGACGTCTTCCTCACCGGCCTGGTGGAGGCCGGCGGGCTGCCCGAGGGGCTGCTCCTGACGCTGCCGAAGGTGACGTACCCCGAGCAGGTCACCGCCATGGTCCGGCTCCTCGACGCCTTCGAGAAGGCCCACGGGCTTCCGGCCGGGCGCCTCGGCTTCGAGATCCAGGTCGAGACCAGCCAGGCCGTCCTCGCCGCCGACGGCACCGCCACCGTCGCCCGGATGATCCAGGCCGCCGAGGGCCGCGCCACCGGGCTGCACTACGGCACCTTCGACTACAGCGCCTGCCTCGGTGTCTCCCCGGCCCACCAGGCAAGCGACCACCCGGCCGCCGACCACGCCAAGGCCGTCATGCAGGTCGCCGCGGCCGGTACCGGCGTACGCGTCTCGGACGGCTCCACCAACGTGCTGCCGGTCGGCCCGACCGGGAAGGTCCACGACGCCTGGCGGCTGCACTACGGCCTCATCCGCCGTGCCCTGGCCCGCGCCTACTACCAGGGCTGGGACATGCACCCCGCGCACCTCCCCACCCGGTACGCCGCCGTGTTCGCCTTCTACCGCGAGGGCTTCGAGCAGGC
>NZ_JUJA01000166.1:47647-84244 GCF_001906585.1 Streptomyces kebangsaanensis
GCCTCGCCCGCTACGCCGGCCGCGCGGGCGGCGACGTCATGGAGGAGCCCGCCACCGCCAGGGCGCTCAGCGGCCACCTGCTGCGGGGCCTGGACTGCGGAGCCCTCGACATTGCCGAGGTCACCCGGCTCACCGGCCTGACCCGCCCCGCCCTGGAGTCCTTCACCGCCCCGCGACGCGGAAACCCCACCGCTTCCGCTCCGTAGGCCCTGTCGCCGTGCGGCCCCCCTTCGGGCGGACGAGGGGAAGGCGACGACAGGACCCGGGGGTCACTCCGCCGGCGGCAGCTCGCCCGAGCCGCGGGTGATCAGCCGGGTCGGGAGCTCGATCCGCTCCGGGGCGACGAGGGTGCCGTCCAGCTGGCGGAAGAGGCGTTCGGCGGCGGTGCGGCCGAGGGCGGCGGCGTCCTGGGCGACGACGGTGACGCCCGGCTGGAGCAGGTCGGCCAGTTCGATGTCGTCGAAGCCGACGAGGGCGACCCGGCGCGGCTGCTCGGCCAGGACGCGGATCACGGTGACGGTCACCCGGTTGTTGGCCGAGAAGACCGCGGTGACCGGGGCGGGCCCGGACAACATCGCCTCGGCGGCCGGGCGCACCCGTCCGGGGTCGGTGGCGCCCAGCGACATCCAGGAGTCCTCGACCGCTATCCCCGCGTCCTCCATCGCCGCCCGGTAGCCGCGCAGGCGCTCGGCGGCCGTGTGGATGCGCGGCATGTCACCGATGAAGCCGATCCGGCGGTGGCCGTGGGCGATCAGATGGGCGACGCCGTCGCGGGCGCCGCCGAAGTTGTCCGACAGCACGACGTCGGCGGCGATGTGCCCGGCCGGGCGGTCCACGAACACGGTGGCGACGCCCGCCTTGATCTCCGGCTCCAGGTACCGGTGGTCGTCGCCGGCCGGGATGACGACCAGCCCGTCCACCCGCCGGGCGCACAGTGCCAGCGCCAGCTCCTGCTCGCGCTCCGGGTCCTCCGCGCTGGAGCCGTTGATGAGCAGGGCGCCGTGCGCGCGGGCGACCTCCTCCACCGCGCGGCTGAGCGGGCCGTAGAACGGGTCGGCGAGGTCCTCCAGGATCAGCCCGATGCTCGCCGTACGGCCCTTGCGCAGCACTCGCGCGCTGTCGTTGCGCCGGAAACCGAGGGCCTCGATGGCCTCCTGGACGCGCCGCTCGGTGTCCGGGGTCACGCCGGGCTCGCCGTTGACCACGCGGGAGACGGTCTTCAGACCGACCCCGGCGCGTGCCGCCACGTCCTTCATCGTCGGACGGGTGCCGTAACGGGGCGCGGGGCGGTCTGCTCGGCGGGCGGTCTCTGGCACGATGCGGCGTCCTGTCCTGTCGTCCACGGGGATGCGGCGGTCCATGGGTTCGTATGAGGATGTGGCATCGTCGAGCATAGAGCCTGGACAACGTTGTCATGCGCGCGAGAGACTGTGCACCGCACACTCCGGCCGGCGTCCCCCACCGCGAGACCGGGCTGCGCCCACCTCTTGGTTTCTCATGGTTGACGGGGAGATTCGACTCTGATGCACACCGACCTCGTGGCCGCGCTGGACATCGGCGGCACCAAGATCGCCGGAGCGCTGGTGGACGGCCACGGCAGCATCCTGGTGCGCGCGCAGCGCGCGACGCCCGCACAGGAGGACGGCGACACCGTCATGCGGGCCGTGGAGGAGGTGCTCGGCGAACTGGCCGCGTCGCCGCTGTGGGGGCGTGCCGCGGCGCTGGGCATCGGCAGCGCGGGCCCGGTGGACGCCTCCGCGGGCACCGTCAGCCCCGTGAACGTGCCCGGCTGGCGCGGCTATCCGCTGGTCGAACGGGCCCGCGCCGCCGCCGGCGGTCTGCCGGTGCGGCTGATCGGCGACGGCGTGGCCATCACGGCGGCCGAGCACTGGCAGGGCGCCGCCCGCGGCCACGACAACGCGCTGTGCATGGTGGTCTCCACCGGCGTGGGCGGCGGTCTGGTGCTCGGCGGCCGGCTGCACCCCGGCCCGACCGGCAACGCCGGCCACATAGGCCACATCAGCGTGGACCTCGACGGCGACCCGTGCCCGTGCGGCTCGCGCGGCTGCGTGGAGCGCATCGCGAGCGGTCCGAACATCGCCCGCCGTGCGCTGGCGGGCGGTTGGCGGCCGGGCCCCGACGGCGACACCTCGGCCGCCGCGGTGGCGGCCGCCGCCCGGGCCGGCGACCCGGTCGCCGTGGCCTCGTTCGAACGCGCCGCCCGCGCCCTGGCCGCGGGCATCGCCGCCACCGCGACCCTGGTCGAGATCGACATCGCGGTGATCGGCGGAGGCGTGGGCAAGGCGGGCGACGTCCTCCTCGCTCCCCTCCGCAAGGCCCTGACCGACTACGCCACCCTCTCCTTCGTCCGGCGCCTGACGGTCGTCCCGGCCCAGATGGGCACGGACGCCGGCCTGGTGGGAGCGGCGGCGGCCGCCCTCGGGGCACGGGCGAACGCGACGGCCGCCGGGGTCTGACGGGGCTCCGGGGCCGGCGGTCCCGGATCGCGGAGTCGGGCGTCCTTCCCGGAGATCGGCCNNGCCACGGCCAGGGCGCCGTCGAGGCGCCTGTCGACGGCGCCCTGGCCGAAGGTGCCGAAGCCGCGGGACCGGCGTGGCTCGCTGAAGACGTCCGCCGTCGGACGGAGCGCGACTCGGACGACCGTCGGCAGGTGCTCGCGGCGCACGATGCCGGAGTGTCCGGCGACTCGCCGCTGGGCGTCGGGCAGCGCGGTCATGCCGGTGGGGGCGGGCCGGTGCGAGAGTGCGTCGAGGCCGACCGGTGGAGGGACCGGGCGATGGCGTACGGGTCCTCGTCGTCGAGCGGGTGAGGACGCGTGACGTGACGCCCGGTCACCACGTCCTGCCGGGTCGGGGACGGCGTAAGTCCGGGTTCGGCCATCGTTCCCGAGGCCAGGGACGTTGCCGATGATCTCGCACGGCGGCGTGCAGATCTTGTTGTGGCGGCCCAGGCAGCACGGGCCGTGGCAGGTGTGATGGCGCCCTCGACGGGCGTCACCGGGACCAGCCTGCCCCCGTCGACGAGGTGCTGGGTGGTGGATGACCTCGTGGTCGCCCTGCTGGTGAATCCTGCCCATCGGGGTTTCCGGCGGCCCGGGTTCGCGAACCTCCTGCCCCGAGCGCACGATGAAGACAGGGGCATTCGGCACCGTGGGCCGGACGCGGACCGCGGTTGGTACGTGGAGGTCGGTCATGGCCCGCATGGGTTCCCTCGCATCGTCCCGGACTTCCGACACGCTCGAGCCCGGAGGGATCGAATCGGAGAGCCATCCTTGGAAGATACGGCTGNTGGTCGAGCACCCCAAGCGCTTCGAGTCGTCGTTCTTCCGCGCCGCGAAGAAGGCGGCGCGGAAGATTCTCGACGAGATGAGCGACGCGGAACTGCCGTACGGGCCCCGGCCCGTCGGCTCCGAGCACTGGGAGATGCACCACGGAGGCAGCCTCTGGGTCAAGGCAGCGGGCGGCTGGCGGATGTACCGCGCCCGGGTGGGCATCGAGTGGAGCATGCAGTTCTGCGCGGAGCCGGTGAAGGTCGAGCGGCTCAGGCAGGAGGCGGCCGAACTCGTCGATGCCTTCCCGCTGACCCTGCCCGCCCTCGCCGAGCTGGGGTACGAGGAGGCCGGGGAACTGCTGCGCACCCCGATCAAGGACGCGGACGGTGTGGAGGCGTGGACCGATTCCCTGTTCAACGCGTGCGTGCCCATGAGTCACGGAAACCACCAGGGGATCCTGCCCAAGGTGCCCGGTGAGCACCACTACCCCTGGCCCGTCAAGGGCGCGGACTTCGTCCGGTACGACGACTTCCGTCTGTGGGTGACCCTGCCCGACGGCACCCACGGCGCCGTCGCCCCGGTGGACCGTCGGGGTTCCGGCGACGGACACGTCCGCCTGGTGCACGTTCCCGAGGGCAGCGAGGCGGCGGACGCACTGGCCCAGGCGCAGGACCAGGGGCTGATGGCGGTTCTGCCGCCGAACAGCTCCGCCGCGCTCCAGGCCTTCGCGGAGCAGATCCACCCCGGACGGCGCACCGCGGCCGGTCCCCTGGCCACGGGCCGGGCGCGCCGGAACGTCCGGGACCTCCGCTAGTGCCGCGGCAGGCAACGTTTGCCCGTCAAGGAGCGGCGTCCGGTGCGTGCTCTCGGCGTGCCGGCCGGAAGTCCTCGTACTGGATGTACTTGGGCTTTCGGGCGGTGCGGCGAGAGTGCGTGCCGGGCGTCGCGACGGGGCGAACGTTGCCTGTTGCGGCACTAGGAGCCCGCCGGACGAGGAGCCGATATGCCCCGCAGAATCGTCATCTGCCTCGACGGGACGGGCGATCAGGTGGGCGCCCGCCACCCGACCAACGTGGTCCGGCTGTTCGAGATGCTGGAGGCGGACGACCCGACACGTCAGCTCCTTTACTACGACCCCGGCGTCGGCACCATGTCGTCGGCCGCCGCCCGCGGTCCGGTCGGCCGCCGGCTGTCCCGTATGTGCGGTCTCGCCTTCGGCACCGGGCTGAGGACCAACCTCGCCGAGGCGTACACCTACTTGATGCGGCACTGGGAGCCCGGCGACCTCGTGCATGTCTTCGGTTTCAGCCGCGGTGCCTACACCGCCCGTGCGCTGGTCGGGATGCTCAACAAGCCCGGACTCATGCGGGCCGGCTCGGAGAATCTCGTCCCCTACGCAGTGGCCAAGTACGCCTTCGACCAGGACATCGACAAGAGCGAGCGGGAGGTGGCCCGGTTCTCGCACGCCTTCTGCCGGCGCACCGAGCACGAACCGCTGTGGACGGCGGTCAAGCGCAACGATCCGCGGCAGGTCTCCCACTACGCCCTTCCGGTCGCCTACCTCGGCGTCTGGGACACCGTGAAGGCGGCGGGCGTCCTCCGCCCGGGCAATCTGCAGTGGCCCTACACCCACCAACTCCCCAACGCCGCCCGCATCCGCCACGCCGTTTCCCTGGACGAGAAGCGGCGCCCCTTCCGCGAGTTCCTGGTGACACGTCGACCGGAGCCGCTGTGCGACACGGCGCAGGAGGTCTGGTTCGCCGGCGTCCACTCCGACGTCGGCGGCACCTTCGCACACAAGAAGGGCGATCCCCTGCTCTCGACGATCACCCTCAAGTGGATCACCGACGGCGTCTGCCAGGACCTGATCTTCCGCCCTGGCGCGTACGAGGAGGCCTGCGCGGTGACCGAGGAGTTCGCCGACGCGGCCATCCACCGGAACGGCCCGTTGTGGGTCCTCGCCGGCCGGCGCTCGCGCCGCGTACCCGAGCACGCCATGGTGCACGCGAGCGTCCGGCTCCGCCGGGAGCGGGACCCCGAGTACCGCCCGGACCTGCCCGATCCGACGGATCCGGGCCGCTGGGCCGACCCCGACTGGGCGTTGCCGAAGTCGGTGTCGCGGGCCCGTACGGGGTGACCGACGCGTGGGTACCTCGGATTTCGACGGGCGGCCTCGGACTCACCGCGCGAGTGTGCCCGTCACCAGCTGGGAGCCACGTCGGATCCGAAGCGACCACCGGCTGGGCGCTTCTCGAAGTGCAGGTGGGGTCCGGTGGCGTTCCCGGTCGAGCCCACTTCGGCGACCTGCTGCCCGGCGCGGACGGAACCACTGGTGACGTCCCGATGGGAGAGGTGACAGTACCAGTAGTCGAATCCGCCTGACCTCAGCACGAGGTAGTCGCCGAAGCTGCCGTCATGCCCGGCGCGGACGGAACCGCTGAGTACGGCGACACAGGGCGTACCCTTCGGGGCGGCGTAGTCCGCACCCGTGTGGTAGCCCAGACTCCAGTGGGGCCCCCGCTTGTGATAGGGAGTTGTCACCGCGTGTCCCGGTACGGGAGAGGAGACGTGCGCGGTCGCGGCACTCGTCACCGGGACGTGGAGCCGGTCCCAGGACTGCCGGCCGGGCATGCCGTCGGCGTCACTCGCCGAGAGGTCGAGCTTGCGCTGCCAGGCGGCGTAGGACTGGCGGTCGGCGTCGGTCCACTCGGGTCCCGGGCCCGTCCGGTACTTCCCGCATCCTTCCGCGACGAGGCGCTTGCCCATGGCAGTGATGATCGGACTGCGTCGGCCTGCGCGGAAGAACGCCGCTCCGGGGAACGGCTCGTACGCGGGCATGGGTCTCTCCTCAGTAGCCACGGGGCGGAAGGTGCGGATTCGCCTGCTGAACCTGGGAGATGTCTCCGTACCTGTCCCAGATGTAGTTGATGGCGGCTGCGATGTTCGCGACCGGATCATAGATCCGGTTCACCGTGCCTGCTTGGTGATTCTGGGCGAAGGTGCCGGGGATCACTTGTGCGTACCCACGGGAGCAGTTGAGTCTCGCTCCGTCCGCCTGCCGCGGTCCCTTGGCGTTCACGTCGCTCTGATTCACCGCGTTGGCATGAAAACCTGATTCCCGTCGCATGAGGGTGAGCAGGTTCGCGTCATTGCTCACCCCGGTGACCCATTCCCTCGGGGCGCCTGTTCTGGCGCACGCCTCCAGCGCAAACGTGCGAGCGGTGTCCTCGTCCGTACTGATCCCGGAATTCTTCGTGTACTCGACGGAAGTCTTGGCGATGGACCCGGGATGCCGACAGTCCACGGTGAACCCGGCTGTGGCGCCGAGTTTCGTCAGGGATGAGCAGCCGGGGAACCCGTTCGCGTCCGAGCCCTTGAAGCCGATCGACCGTTGCCAGGCGGCGTAGGCGGACCTCGTCTGCGGGCCGAACGAGCCCGTGGCTCCTGCAGGGATACTGAAACCAGCTTCGATCAGCGCGCTCTGCAGGGTCTTGACGTCGTTGTCCGTCTTGCCGAACCGCACGTTCGAAAGGGAGACCATCGCGCTCCTCCTCGGATCGGAGGCCGATCCCGGTCGGCGTTCGCACAGCGCCTACGCATGGGGTACTCGCGCGAGAATTTCTTCACTCCGGGCTGTTACTGCGCTCCCCTCCAGCGTGCGCCTGCTGGATCTGTCCCGCAAACGGAGCAACGCACGGAGTCCGTTGCGGTCCCTGCAGGCTGCCGTCGGACGTCGGGGACACTCGGCCCGCTCCCGCTCGACTTGCCCGGGATGCCGTCGGCGTCACTGCCGGAGAAGCCCGGCTTCTGTTGCCAGGCGGCGCAGGACCTCGCGTCACCCGCCCTCCTGCACACCGATGTTGCCGCTGGACCGGTACCGGTTGCGACGTGCGCGAGGCCGCAAGGGCATCCAGCCGCGGTGACGGGCCACAGACGGAGTCGCGGGACGCTGAGTTGCAGGCCCTTGATGGCGGAGGGAGACTGATGTGGTAGCACGCGCGCGCGTGGATCGCGCGTTGAAACCGGATGCGTCCCCTCACCCGTGGGGAGGAATCCATGTTCGCGGCACAGCGACCGGCGACCTTCCAGCATTGAGACGTTCTGCGGGGCCGCGCCGCCCGTATCAGCGTCTGACGGACCGACAGCACTGTTTTTCCGGGACTGTCCCGAGGCGGACGTACAGGTCTCGGATCGGACGACGGTGACGCCGTTCGGCGGACGAGGTGCGCTACCCGCTACCGCCATACGCCACCGATCGGGGTACATCCCATGACCGACAACATCCGTGGCTCCTCGCTCAGGTCCGTGGCCACGACGCCATGTGCGATCGTGCCACCGCATTTGCTCAACCGGCTGGCCCGGGCTGAGGACCGGGCCGTGCACGAGCCTGCCCGCCGCACCCTCGCGCTCGACGCGGCACAACGCGTTCAACGGAGGCTGACGGCCGAGGTCGGCCCGACCGCCGCCCCGCCGACGCGGGTTCCCGACCATCCCGACCGCACCGTCTGCGACGTCGAGCACCGGCAGGAGCTGCCCGGCAAACGCATACGCGGCGAGGGCGAGACCGACGTACCGGACACCTCGGTCAATCACGCCTACGACGGTCTGGGAGCCACCTTCGACTTCTATCTGCAGACCCTGTCCCGCTTGTCCGTCGACGGGGACGGCCTCCCGCTGGATGCCAGCGTCCACTTCCGCCGGGACTACGACAACGCCTTCTGGGACGGCGAGCAGATGGTCTTCGGCGACGGGGACGGCCGTGTTTTCGGCGACTTCACCCAGTCCCTCGACGTCATCGGCCACGAGCTCACCCACGGCGTCACCCAATACACCGCCAACCTGGCATACGTCGGCCAGTCCGGAGCCCTGAACGAGCACGTGTCCGACGTGTTCGGGTCCCTGGTCGAGCAGTACGCCAAGGGCCAGACGACCGAGGAGGCGAGCTGGCTGGTCGGGGAGGAACTGCTGCGCCCCGGTGTCCACGGCGTCGCTCTGCGCTCGATGAAGGCGCCCGGCACCGCGTACGACGACGATGAGCTCGGCAAGGATCCGCAGCCCGCCCACATGAAGGACTTCGTGCAGACGTTCGCCGACAACGGCGGCGTACACATCAACTCGGGCATCCCCAACCACGCCTTCTACCTGGCCGCGACCCAGCGCGGAGGCCACGCCTGGGATCACGCCGGCCGTATCTGGTACGACGTGCTCACCCGTGGCGCACTCGCCGGTGACGCCGACTTCGCGTCGTTCGCACGGCTGACGGTGGACGCCGCCGACGCCTACGGGCCGCAGGAGCGAGACGCGGTCCTGCAGGCATGGGACGCGGTCGGCGTACCCACGGGCTGAGCCGGCCGGCGGGACTCTTCCCGGCCGGCTCGGGCGGGTGTCCGGCCGCGGTCACCGCCGGCACACCGCGCACGGCCTGCGGCGCCAGGAGGTGATCACGTGAAGACTCCCCACAGGTCCGGCGTCGGCTCGCGTCTGCGGGCGCCACGGTTCCCGACGAGCACCAGGGGGTCACCGGCGACCTTGGTACTGATCCTGCTGGTCCTCCTCGTGACGGCGCCGGTGCTGGGCTGGTTCGGCATCGAGGACCTCGGCGAGGCCCTGACCTACACGGGTCGCGTCACCGGTGCCGTCCTCGTCCTGGTCTCGGCCACCGTGTTGTTGGGCGCCGCCGCGGTGGTGGACCACTGGTTCCGGAACAGTTTCCCCTACTCCGGCATGGTCGCGCTGATCGGCGTGGTCGCGGCATTGCTGGCCAACGCCACACTCCTGCTCGAGACATTCAAGGACGGCGATTCCACCGCCTACCTGGTGTTGTGGAGCCTGCTCACGGCGGGTTCCGCATGGGCTGTCTCCGCGGTGTGGCGGACATCGGTCGTGATCCCCGCTCCGAAGCGGGTGGCCGCGGCACTGATCGTCTCCTCGAGTCTCGCGGTAGCCAATTTCGGCTACCAGTACCTCTTCCAGCCGTACCAGCACGGGGCCAAGCCTCTCGTCACCATGACAGTGGGGAAACCTGTGCTGAGTCAGGACCGCAAGGCATTCGCCGTAGCGGTCGACATCAGGCTCGAGAACCGCAGCGATGTGGGCTTCTATCTGCTTGGCACCGAGTTCCACGCCATGGGTGAACGGGTGCCGCTGAGCACGAAGGACCGGCTCCGCAAGCAGTGGCGTGCCGATGCCAAGCAGTGGGGCATATTCCACGACAAACACCCACTCTCCCGCAGGGAGATCAACCAGCCCGGCGAGTTGGTGGCGGCACAGCCATGGATGCCGGTCGGCGACTGGACCGAGGCGGGCGATGTGTCCGTTACCCGAATACTTGTGCAACTGCCCGTCAACACACCGTACGACCAGTTGGCGTTCTACGCCACCGCGAGCTTCGCGCGCAAGGACCGGCTCGGCCTGGACCAGCTCGAGTCGAAGGGATACTCCTGGTCCGGCGGCAAAGTGCCCCAGTGGTTGAGAAACAACAAGACGCCCTCCGACTTCGTCATCTACCGCGGCAGGGCGTACGAGAACAACGCGATCGCCACGCATACGATGGACCCCCGCTATGTCACTGTGTATTGGAAGTTCGGTACGAATGGCGCAGGCCTGGTGGAAGTCATCGCGCGAAGCGGCGAGGAGGACCGCGAACTCAGCGAAGCGGAATCGCGGGCGGTGAGGAGCCGGTACGGTCTCGTCGACGTCGAAACAGGCCCGATCGAACAAACGCTGTGGAACGTCAAGAGCCGGCGCTGACCGGCACGGTCGCACCGGGTGCGGGGGAGTACCGGCCCAATTGCTCCAGCCACACCACCAGGGCGAGAGAACCGTTCAGACGATCCCAGGAATATGAGTCACCGATGCCGAGCTGAGCCTCCCTCACTGCCCGGCACAGCATCCCGACGTCGAACATCTCCGCAGTCAGCGGATGCCTCGCGGAGCGGCAGAAGTCGATGAGTTCGTCGCCGTGCGTCCGCAAGCCGCGGGTGTAGAGCTGGTTGAAGGGGACCTTGACCACTCGGTCACGGATCCGGGACGGGAGCAGACCTGCCATGGCCTCGCGCAGAACCGCCTTCGGACGGCCCGGGCGGAACGAGGCTTCGGCGGGGAGACGACGCATCGTGGCGACGACCTCGGGGTCGAGGAAGGGGTGCGAGAGGAAGAACCCGTCCTGCTGTGCCCGGATCCAGGACAGCGGGTCGGGAGCGGCGATGTAGTTGGCCGCGTCGTAGAGGGACTGTTCCGGCCGGCGTCCGAACACGAAGCGGCTCTCCGCGATGCTGGCCTCCCGGTAGCCGTGAGCCCGCGCGAACCCTGACCGCAGCCATCGGGGGCGGGTGAAGTCGCCGAGGCCGCCGAGCACCGTTCCGGGGCGGCGGACGAGCGCTGTGATCCGCTCGGCTGTCAACGGGAGAGCCGGCCGCACGACGTAGTCCAGGACGATGTCCCGCAGGCCCCGCTCGCTGCCCGCGGCCCAGGCACGTGCCTGCTTCGCCATCTGCCGGAGCTGTCCTGTGCGGGCCAGCCTGTGCAGATGGAGCGGGTTGGCGTCCGCGACCGGATCGGCCCCGCAGCCGGTCATGAGGGTGTCACAGCCCAGTTCCGCCGCGGCGGCATGAAGCCTGCCCCAGAACGGGGCGCGGAAGGCGTGCACATGCGGCTCGTCCGGGTCTCCCGCGTGGTGCTGGAAGTCGTCGAAGTCGGCCACGTCGTCGACGTCGACGATCACCGGGCGGGCCGCGGGTGCGTGACGGCGGATCTCCTCCATCGCCTCGTCGAGGTAGGGCTGTTCCCCAGCCAGTTCTCCCCCGCCGAAGCGCCCCGTGATGAGGACGAGGTCCCCGTAGTGGCCCTGTTCCGCGGCCAGCAGACGTGCTGCGAGCAACGCGACGCTGGTGGAGTCGATGCCGCCGGAGACGTGGCATGCCGTCATCCCGCCCATACGGCGCCCGACAGCGTTCTCCAGCGCGAGGCGCAGGTCCTTCGCCGCATCGCCGATACGGGGTCCGTCCGGTGCCGGTACCGGCGGGTCCTGCGCCTGACGGACGCGGTGCCGCACTCGGCCGCGTATCCGCCCGGTGAGCGAAAGCTCCACCACCTCGCCGGCCAGGACCCGGTGTACCCCGGCGAAAGGGGTGAGTTCCGAGTGGGGTTGGGCCGCGTTCCCGGTCAGATACCGGCAGAAGTAGCGGCGTTCCAGTTCTGCGGCGCCGCCCAGGCGGCGGGCCGAGGTGCTCACCGCGCTCACCCGGCCGGCGGACTCCCTGAAGAACAGGGGGATGCGTGCCTGTTCGTCCCGCACCAGCAGGATGCGGTCGCGGTACACGAGGACCGCCGCGTAGTCGCCGATCGGCAGACGCGGTGCGGCTCCCGGCCGGCCGAAGTCGTCGAGGAGGCTGCGCGCGCCCGCGGCGCGGTCACGGACCGAGCCGACCCAGCCGGTGATCGCCGCGGTACCGGCCGGTGAGGAGACCGTCGTCACGAGTCCCTGCCGTGCCATGGCCCCGGCCGTCCAGAGCTTCGGCGTGCCCCCGGTCCACTGGAGACGGAGGGCTTCCACGTCACCGCCCTCCGCAGTCGATCGACAGGACCGGGGTGAACTCGTGCCCGCGCGGATCGGCGTCGGGGACGCACAGGCCGGCCGAGGACGTCCAGGCGTGCAGGGCGAACGGGCTCTCGCGTACACCGACGTGAAGCACGGCCGTCAGACCGCGCCGCCGCAGCAGGACGAAGGCCGTCACGGCCTCGGCCTTGCAGTCGTCGTTGACCAACCAGCTTCTGCGGCTGTGCGATTGCACTGCCCGTTTCAGCCGCGCGACCTCCCCCGCGGAGGCCGGGTCCGCACGGGCGTAATCCGGGGCTGCCAAGGACAGGAGCCGGAGAACGCGCCCGAATCCCATGGTCCGGATCAGCAGGTGGACTCCGCGCAGCCAGAGTCCGACCTCGACGTCCGAATGCTCCTTTCGGCGGGCTGTGGCACACCCCGCACGAACGAGGTCGGTGACGAGTTCAGCGCGTTCCTCGGGGCTTCCGTCGGCGAACTTCTGTATGTCAGCCGTCGCCATTCCAAGGAATCGCGTCCGTCTCCAGTCCGCGATCAGCGCTCCGCCGGACATCCTTGTGACACGGCAGTGCGGTGACAGGATCCGCGTCAGGGCTGCCAGGGCATCGGCATTCTCTGTCACCGCACACCCTCCGAGGTCGGCCTGCCGCAGCGACTCCGCGGCAGGCCCGGGTCGACTTGTGGACAGTGTCAGGACTGGTGTCCGTGACCGTCGTAGAAGCCGCCGCTGAAGCCCCGGATCAGACGGCCGTTGCCGAGGAGGACAAGCCCACGCGGCATACGGCGTCGCAGCATTCGGAGAAACATCGCCTACCTCCGGTATCAGGCGGCATTGTTGTATTCAGGCTACTCCGTCCTGGATGCCCCGCAACCGGACTGCCGGTGCCCGCGCCGCGAAACACGCCCCAGGTGTTCTGGCCGAGGAGGTTGGTGACGGAACTCCCGGTTGAGGGAACTTGAATGGGGTCCGTGGACGAGGGCCGGCCCCTGCGACGGGCCGCGGAACGGTTCCAGGTCTCCTTGACCACGGCCCAGCGGTGTGCCGACCGCTACCGTGAGTTCGGCGAAGCGGGCATGGCCACCCCGGAGTTCACCCGGGTCCACAACGACTTCCTCCGGGCTCTGGTCCTGGTCCCCCCGCTCCTGCAGCGGCACTTCGTCGCGGCGCTGACGCCGGGCTCGACGAAGGGGTGACACACGGCGGTCCGCGGCGTGACCTCCGGGCGGTCACGGCAGTTGGACGGGGCATGAAGAAGCGCAGCATGCTCGCCCTCGCCTCCCTGGCCACCGGGTTCGTCGTGGCCGCCGTCACTCCGTCGCACGCCGCCGAGCACGGCCGGCTCGGTGATCCGGCCGTGAAGGACGCCGTGGGCGCCGTCGACCAGACCCTGGGCCAGGACGGCCTCCCCACGGACGACGAGGCCCAGCGGCACCACCGCTGAGGCCGGCCCGGCCGGGCGCGGCGCCGGTGCCCCCGTCGCGGGGGTGCCGGCGCCGTCCTGCGGGCGCCCCTCAACTGGGGCTGGTTTCCGTGGCAGGGTGGAGCGGGCAAGCCACAGGGGGCCAACAGAAGAGGGGGACCCGTGATCGTCTGGATCAACGGCGCTTTCGGTGCGGGGAAGACCACTGCCGCACGGGAACTGATCGAGCTGATCCCGAACAGCACGCTCTTCGACCCCGAGGTCATCGGCAGCGCGCTCACGCATCTGCTGCCGCCCAAACACCTCGCCGAGGTCGGCGACTACCAGGACCTGCCGATCTGGCGGCGCCTGGTGATCGACACGGCCGCCGCGATGCTCGCCGAACTGGGCGGAACCCTCGTGGTCCCCATGACCCTGCTGCGCCAGGAGTACCGCGACGAGATCTTCGGCGGCCTCGCCGCCCGCCGCGTCACCGTCCGGCACATCCTCCTCGCCCCGGCCGAAACGATCCTGCGGGAGCGGATAGCCGGCCGTGAGGTCCCGCCCGACCTGCCCGACGGCGAGATGCGCGTACGGCAGTGGTCCTACGACCACATCGATCCCTACCGCGCCGCCCTCGCCTCCTGGCTCACCGCCGACGCCCACCCCGTCGACACCAGCGCCCTCACCCCGTACGAGACGGCTGCCCGGATCGTCGAGGCCGTCAGCAGCGGTGCGGTGCCCGTCTGCGACATCGTGCAGACCCCGGAGCCCACCGGCGAGACGGTCGCCTCCGGGGTCCTCCTCTTCGACGAGCAGGACCGCGTGCTGCTCGTCGACCCCACCTACAAGCCCGGCTGGGAGTTCCCCGGCGGCGTCGTCGAACCCGGCGAGGCCCCGGCCCGCGCGGGAATGCGCGAGGTCGCCGAGGAGACCGGGATACGGCTGGACGACGTGCCCCGCCTGCTCGTCGTCGACTGGGAGCCGCCCGCGCCCCCCGGCTTCGGCGGCCTGCGCTTCCTCTTCGACGGCGGNGCGGACGGCTGGACTCCGCGGCGGCCGAGCGCCTGCTGCTGCCCGGCCCCGAACTGCGCGACTGCCGCTTCGTCACCGAGTGGGAGGCCGCCGGCCTGCTGCCGCCCGTGCGCTACGAACGGCTGCGACGGGCGCTGCGGGCGCGCGAGCGCGGAGCGGCGGTGTACCTGGAGGCGGGCGTTCCGGTCGGCTGACGGCCGGTCGGCCGACGGCCGTTCTCGAGCTCCTCAGGAGGACGCCCGCAACTCCGCCTGGTTTTGGCGGTGTCGGCCGAAAATCCACCCTTCCGGACGCGCCACCAGGTGACTTTGCCCGGTGTGGGGGATTCCGAGGGGAAACCCAGAGGGAATTGTCGCCGTCCCGGTATGAACACGGGACCGAAGAAAGTACAGGAGCGTTCTACCGTCGGTGCGCAGCTCAGTTCTCCCACGGCCGCCGGCCGACGTGACACGGCCGGGTCTTCCGCCTGTCGAAGGAGGGACATGCGCGTGCAACGATCGGCCCTCACCAGGGGACTCACGCTCGCCGCCGGGCTCATCCTGGTCCTGACCGCGTGCAACAGCAGCGGTGGAGGCGACGGCCCCGGCAAGAACGACTCCGCCGGGCTCGCGTCCTGCGGTACCCGGGGCAAGGCCAACACCTGCAACTCCGGCGCCACCAAGCCAGGAGGAACGTTCACCTACACGCTGGAGAAGAACATCCAGCAGTGGAACGTCCAGGACGCCAACGGCAACACCTTCGAGAACGGTGAGGCGCTGGGCGTCGTACTGCCCCAGGTCTTCGTCCCCCAGCCCGACTTCTCCGTCGCCCTCAACACCGATCTGGTCACCTCCGCGACCCAGACGAGCACCAGCCCGCAGACCCTCGTCTACAAGATCAACCCGAAGGCGTCCTGGAACGACGGCACACCCGTCACCGCCGACGATTTCATCTACTACTGGCGCACCAACAACGGCAGGGACTGCCCTCCGCCGCCTGAGAGCGACGCGAGCCAGACCAAGGGCTGCCTGCCGCAGAGCACGGCGGGCTACGACAGGATCAAGTCCGTCACCGGCTCCGACGACGGCAGGACCGTCACCGTGGTGATGGCCAAGTCCTTCTCCGACTGGAAGCAGCTCTTCGGCGCCGGCTACCCGCTCTACCCGGCGCACGTCGCCGAGAAGCTCTCCGGCGCCAAGGCGGGGGACGCCGCGCACATGACGGCCGCGCAGATGACCCAGGGCTGGCAGTACTTCCAGAAGACCCCGCCGTCCGAGTACGCGACGGCCGGCCCGTACAGGATGCAGGACTGGACGGACAACGACCACGCCACCTTCGTGCCCGACCCCAAGTGGTGGGGGAAGACCAAGCCGTCCCTGGACCGGCTGATCTTCAAGGTCATCACGGACGCCACGCAGGAGCCCACCGCCCTGCGCAACAACGAGGTCCAGGCCATCTACCCGCAGCCCGAGGTCGACCTGGTCAACCAGATCAAGGCCATCCCGAACGTCACCTACACCATCGGCAACGGCCTGATCTGGGAGCACTTCGACCTCAACCTGCACAACCCGGTGATCGGCAAGTACAAGGCACTGCGCCAGGCGATGTTCACCGCGATCAGCATCGAGGACATCGTCTCCAAGACGGTCGGCCAGTTCGACCCGGAGACCAAGCAGCTCGGCAGCCACAACTACGTTCCTGGCCAGGCCGGTTACCAGGATCTCGTCACCGGTACGGGACAGGGGTCGGGTGATCTCGGGAAGGCGAAGAAGTACCTCGTCGACGCGAAGTTCACCGGAGTCGGTACGGCCCTGAAGACGCCGGACGGCAAGGCCGTCGGCCCCTTCAACTGCCGTTACACCACCGGCAACCAGATCCGGCAGAGCGAGTGCCAGATCCTGCAGAGCAACCTGGCGAGCCTCGGCATCAAGGTCACCATCAAGCCGATCGGCGCGGCCGACCTCGGCACCGTCCTGGTGGGGCACCAGTACGACATCATCGTCTTCGCCTGGGTCGGCTCCCCGTTCCCCAGCGCCAACGCCCAGCAGAACTGGGTGACGGGCGGCGGCGGCAACTACGGCGGCTACAGCGACAAGACGGTCGACCGGCTGATCACCCAGGCCGTCGGCGAGACCGACCAGGCCAAGGCAGCCTCGCTGCTCAACCAGGCCGACAGGATCGTGGTGGACGACGCCTACGTGCTGCCGCTCTACCAGAAGCCGACGTTCCTCGCGGTGCAGACGCGGTTCGTGAACATGCGGGACAACGCCACCAACGTGGGCCCGCCGTACAACACCGCCGAATGGGGCCTGAAGAAGTAGGCCCGGCGGCGTTCTCGTTCACCTGCCCGGCCCCGGCGGTCCCGGGGCCGGGTCCGGCCCTGCTGAGGGAGGACCGCATGCTCGCCTACACCGTGCGCCGCATCCTCGTCTCCATCCCGGTCCTGATCGTCTCCACGTTCATCGTCTTCCTGGTCGTCATCAACTCCGGCGACCCGGTCGCCAACTTCGCCACCTCACGGCAGCCCGCCCCCAGCCAGGCCGCCGTCGACGCGTTCGCCCGGCACATCCACGCCGACCAGCCCGCGGCCGAGCGCTACTGGAACTGGATCACCGGAGTGCTGCACGGCGACTGGGGGCCGTCCGTGCAGGCCAACCTGGACATCGGGCACGACCTGTTCACCCGCTTCCGGGTCACCGTCACCCTGGTCGCCGCCTCCCTCGTCATCGCGCTGATCATGGCCGTGATCTTCGGGGTGTTCAGCGCGATCCGCCAGTACAGCGCCGCCGACTACGCCATCACCTTCTTCGGTTTCCTGTTCCTCGCCATGCCGGTGTTCTGGTTCGCCGTACTGCTCAAGCAGGCCGGAATCTGGTTCAACGAACAGACCGGCAGCCAGTTCCTCGGCACCATCGGCGAGAAGTCGCCGTACCTCGACGTCGACACCCCCTGGAACCGGTTCACCGACCACGTCGGCCATCTCGTCCTGCCCACCATCACGCTCGCCCTGGTCTCCTTCGCCTCCTGGACCCGCTACACCCGTGCCTCCATGCTCGAGGTGCTGAACAGCGACTACGTACGGCTGGCCCGGGCCAAGGGCCTCAGACGCGGCAAGGTCCTGGTGCGGCACGCCCTGCGCACCGCCCTCGTCCCGCTCACCACCGTCACCGCGCTGGACGTCGCGATCGTCCTGGGCGGCGCCGTCATCACGGAGACGATCTTCCAGTGGCACGGCATGGGCGAGATGCTCGTCCAGTCGGCGCAGACCGTGGACGTCTACCGGACCATGGCCTGGCTGCTGCTGTCCGCCGTCGTCGTCATCGGGTTCAACCTCGTCGCCGATCTCCTCTACGCCGTACTCGACCCGAGGATCCGCTATGACTGACACCGAGGCCCCCGGGTCCGCCGGCACCCACCTGCCGCCCGCCGACCACGAGTTCACCGTCCGGTACCGCAGCCGGACCCGGCTGGTGCTGCGCCGTTTCGTGCGCCACCGGGCCGCCATGGTCAGCCTGGTCGTGTTCGTGCTGATCGTGCTGTGGGCGTTCGTCGGCCCGCACCTGTGGCACTACTCGTACCAGAAGTACACCCCCGACAATTCCCAGGCGCCGTCCTGGAAGCACCCCTTCGGCACCAACGCCTCCGGCTACGACGCCTACGCCCAGGTCATGCGCGGCACCCAGACCTCCCTGAAGGTCGCCATCCTGATCGCGCTCGGCTCCACCGCCGTCGGCGCGGTCTGGGGCGCGGTCGCGGGCTTCTACCGGGGCGTCGTCGACGCGATCATGATGAGGGTCGCCGATCTCGTACTGACGCTCCCGCTGTTCGCGATCGCGCTGGTCATCTCCTCGCGCAGCGGCGGCTCCTGGTACTGGATCGCCGCGGTCATCGCCGGGCTGACCTGGGCGTACGTCTCCCGGGTCGTGCGCTCCACGGTGCTGTCGCTGCGCGAGAAGGAGTTCGTGGAGGCGGCGCGGGCGCTCGGCGCCTCGGACCCGTGGATCATCTTCCGGCACCTGCTGCCCAACGCGCTCGGACCGGTCATCGTCAACGCGACCGTGCTGGTGGCCACCGGCATCCTCACCGAGACGGCCCTGTCCTTCGTGGGCTTCGGCGTGCAGCCGCCCGACACCTCGCTCGGGCTGCTCGTCTCCCAGGCGCAGACAGCGGTCGACACCCGGCCCTGGCTCTTCTACATCCCCGGCTTCTTCATCATCGCCATCGCCCTGACCATCAACTTCATCGGCGACGGGCTGCGCGACGCCTTCGACCCCCGGCAGCAAAGGGTGCGCCAGTGACGACCACCAGCCATGGAGTGCGCGAGGTCCCGGTCACGGAGGCCGTGCTCGAAGTCGACGACCTGAGCGTGGAGTTCCCCACGGAGGACGGGACCGTCCGGGCCGTGCGCGGTGTCGGCTACCGGCTCGGGCGCGGCGACTCGCTGGGCATCGTCGGCGAGTCGGGATCCGGGAAGTCGGTCACCGCGCTCGCCGTGATGGGACTGCTGCCCGGCGCCGCCCGGGTGCGCGGGTCGGTGCGGTTCGAGGGCACCGAACTGCTCGGGCTGTCCGACGCCCGGCTGTCCGACGTGCGCGGCAACGGCATCGCGATGATCTTCCAGGACCCGATGACCTCACTGAACCCGGTCCACCCCGTCGGCTACCAGATCACCGAGACCCTGCGGCGGCACAACCCGGACCTGACGTCCCGCGCCGCCCGCGCACGCGCCGTCGAACTGCTGGGCACGGTCGGCATTCCCAGCCCCGAGCGGCGCGCCGACACCTACCCGCACGAGATGTCCGGTGGCATGCGCCAGCGCGTCGTCATCGCCATCGCCATGGCCAACGACCCCGATGTGATCATCGCCGACGAGCCGACCACCGCCCTCGACGTCACCGTGCAGGCACAGATCCTCGAGGCGCTTCAGGCCGCCCGCGCCCAGACCGGCGCCGCCCTGGTCCTGATCACCCACGACCTGGGTGTGGTCGCCGGCCACACCGACCGGGTCGCCGTGATGTACGCGGGCCGGATCGTGGAGACCGGGTCGGTGGAGGACATCTTCTACACCCCGCGCATGCCCTACACCCTCGGCCTGCTCGGCTCGCTGCCCCGCCTGGACCGCGAGGAGGAACGCCTCACCCCCATCACCGGCTCTCCGCCCTCCCTGCTGAACCTGCCGCCCGGCTGCCCCTTCGCGCCCCGCTGCCCCCTGCGCCGCGAGGCGTGCGACAGTTCGGAGCCGCCCCTGCGCAGGGCCGGGCACGACGCCCACCTCAGCGCCTGCCACTTCGCCGGCGAACTCGTCGGCACCGGTGCCGCGGACGTCTTCGACACGGCCGGCGCGGACAGCGAGGCGCTGGCGCGCTTCGCCGATACACCGCCTTCGACGCACGCCGAGGAGGACCCCGCATGAGCGTCCCCGCGCGAACCGCCGCCCTGCCACCGCTGCCCGGCCACGGCGGCACCGGCGAGCCGGTCCTGCAGGTCCGCGACCTGGTCAAGCACTTCCCGGTGATGTCCCGCGGCGTGGTCCGCCGACGGGTGGGCGACGTGCACGCCGTGTGCGGGGTCTCCTTCGACCTGTACGAGAACGAGACCCTGGGCCTGGTGGGGGAGTCCGGTTCGGGCAAGACGACGGTCGCCCGCACGGTGCTCAGCCTGGAGACCGCCACCTCGGGTCAGGTCCTCTACCGGGGCCAGGACCTGACCCGGCTCGGCCGGCGCCGGATGCGGCCGCTGCGGCGCGAGCTGCAGATCGTCTTCCAGGACCCCTACGCCTCCCTCGATCCGCGCGTCTCCGTGCACGAGATCGTCGCCGAACCGCTGCGCATCCACGGCCGCTACGGTCCGCGGGCCGGCGACGAGGTGCGGGAACTGCTCCGTCTCGTCGGCCTCAACCCCGAGCACGGCAACCGCTTCGCGCACGAGTTCTCCGGCGGCCAGCGCCAGCGCGTCGGCATCGCCCGGGCGCTGGCGCTGCGGCCGAAGGTGATCGTCCTGGACGAGCNGAGCCGGTCTCGGCGCTGGACGTGTCCATCCAGGCGGGTGTCCTCAACCTGCTGATGGACCTGCAGAGCGAGCTCGGCCTGTCCTTCCTGTTCGTTGCCCACGACCTGTCGGTGATGCGCCACGTCGCCGGCCGGGTGGCGGTGATGTACCTGGGCCGCCTGGTCGAGGTCGCCCCGTCCACCACACTGTTCACCCGCCCCGCGCACCCCTACACCCAGGCTCTGGTCTCGGCCATCCCGCTGCCCGACCCGCGCAAGGAGCGCGCCCGCAGGCGGATCGTGGTCCAGGGGGACGTCCCCAGCCCGGTCCGCCCGCCCAGCGGCTGCCGCTTCCGCACCCGCTGCCCGAAGTTCGCGGCCCGGCTGACGGACAGCGAGCGCACCGCGTGCGTCGAGCAGGTACCGGAACTGACCGACCGGGGCACCGGCCACCCGGTGGCCTGCCACTACGCGGAGAGCGTGGAGCTGCTGTAGAGGCGCCGCAGCTCGTCGTGCGGGTACGGGGTCAGCCTGCTCTCCTCGATCAGGCGGTCGTGGAAGTCGTTCAGCCGCGCGGCGAGCGGCGCGTGCCGGCCCAGGAGCGCGGCCGCGGCCGCCGGGACGCCGTCGGGCCGCGCTCCCCCGGCCAGGGCGCGGACGAAGGCGCGGCGGTCCTCGAGTCCGTACCCGTACAGCTCGTACGCCAGCCAGTTGACCAGGTGGGTGAGGGTGTAGGCGCGGTCGTAGCCGCGATGACGGCGGAAGAAGGACTGCTCCTGCCCGGTGAGCCGGAACCGGTGGCTCAGGGCGAGGCCGAAGTCCGTGAGGTACAGCTGCCGGCCGTCGGTGAGGATGTTCCGGAAGTGCGCGTCCAGGTGCAGCAGCCGCCGCTCGTGCAGGAAATCGGCAACGGTCTCCAGGCCGCGTACGACGAAGTCGCACGCGGTGTCCGCCGCGTCCGTGCGCAGCCGGGCGCCGAACCAGTCGTCGAGGGTGTGCGGCACGTACTCCAGGAACAGGGTCAGGCTCGCGGTGGCCGTGCGCAGGGCCTCGACGCGGGCCCGTACCTGCGGGGTGCCGCCCCAGTGGGCGACGGTCCGCTCCACGTCGGCCAGTTCGTCCGGCAGGGGCCCTGGCTCGTCGGGCAGCACCCGCCAGTGGTGCAGCAGCGGAAAGCCGGTGAAGCGGCCGGAGAGCACCCAGTTGGTCGTCATCCGGTGCGTGGCGAGCTCCCGCCACGCACCGAGCCCCGGGCTGCCGATGCCGTAGTGGAAGTACGGCGGCAGGTCGAAGACGTTCGCCGTCGACAGCCGGTTGTCGGGGTGCCGCTCGACGTCCGTCAGGCGTACGTGCTTGACGAAGACCGGCCGGCCGTCCACCTCGACGAGTGCCCGACGGCCGCCGATCCCGGTGCCGAACGGCTCGCCACCCGCCAGGAGTTGTGCGAGTTCGCGGTCGCCGAGGAGCGCGAGCGAGGTGGCGATGTCGGTGTGGGCGGTGATGCGGGCGGAGAGAGGCATGAGCTCATGTTCAGCCGTACACCGCCTGGCTGTCCGCCGGTTCGGGGAGTGTCGCCCCGGCGCGCCGTGCGCCGGGGCGGTGACTCAGCCCGCCGCGTAGTTGCGCAGGAACAGTGCCTCCGCGACCGACAGGCGCTCCAGCTCCTCGGGGGAGACGCTCTCGTTCACGGCGTGGATCTGCGCCTCGGGTTCGCTCAGGCCGATGAGGAGGATCTCGGCCTGCGGGTAGAGCGCGGCGAGGGTGTTGCACAGGGGGATGGAGCCGCCCTGGCCGGCGTACTGCATCTCCTGGCCGGGGTAGGCGGCCGCCATCGCGTCGGCCATCGCCTGGTAGGCCGGGCTGGTGGTGTCGGCGCGGAAGGGCTGGCCCTGGCCGATCTGCTCGGTGCGCACCCGGGCGCCCCACGGGACACGGGTCTCCAGATGGGCCTGGAGCAGCTTGGTCGCCTCGGCCGCGTCGACGCCCGGCGGCACCCGCAGGCTGACCAGGGCACGGGCGCCGGCCTGCACGGACGGGGTGGCGCCGACGACCGGCGGGCAGTCGATGCCGAGGACGGTGACGGCCGGGCGGGCCCAGATGCGGTCGGCGACCGTGCCGGAGCCGATCAGCTCCACGCCGTCGAGCACCTTGGCGTCCTTGCGGAACTGCTCCTCGTCGTAACTCAGGCCCTCCCACACCGAGTCGCCCGCCAGGCCGTCCACCGTCGTCGAGCCGTCCTCCGCGCGCAGCGAGTCCAGGACGCGGATCAGCGCGGCGAGCGCGTCGGGGGCGGCGCCGCCGAACTGGCCGGAGTGCAGGTTGCCTTCGAGGGTGTCGACCTGGACGCGGACCAGGGTCATGCCGCGCAGGGTGGCGGTGACGGTGGGCAGGCCGACGCGGAAGTTGCCGCTGTCGCCGATCACGACGGCGTCGGCCTTCAGCAGCTCCGGGTGCTCCTCGGCGTAGCGCTCCAGGCCGCCGGTGCCCTGCTCCTCCGAGCCCTCGGCGATCACCTTGACGTTCACCGGTATGCCGCCGTTCGCCTTCAGCGCGCGCAGCGCGAGCAGGTGCATGATGACGCCGCCCTTGCAGTCGGCGGCGCCGCGTCCGTACCAGCGGCCGTCGCGCTCGGTCAGCTCGAAGGGCGGGGTGGTCCAGCCGGCCTCGTCCAGCGGCGGCTGCACGTCGTAGTGGGCGTAGAGCAGGACCGTCTTCGCGCCCTCGGGACCGGGCAGATGGCCGTACACCGACTGGGTGCCGTCCGGGGTGTCGAGCAGGGCCACGTCCGTGAAGCCCTCGGCGCGCAGCGCGTCGGCGATCCAGCGCGCGGCGGCCTCGCTCTCGCTCCTCGGGTACTGGTCGAAGTCCGCCACCGACCGGAAGGCCACCAGCTCGGCGAGTTCCGCCCGCGCCCCGGGCATGAGGGAGGCGACGGTCTCGGCGACCGGATTCGACGACATGGGCACGCTCCTTGCGGGTGCGACGTCGCACTCGGGAGTATCCGGGGTGATACGTCCGAGCACTTCTGTGTTACGGATGATCGTGTCAGGGTAGGCACGGCCCGGTTGTACGGGGCACGTACGCTGCCGATCCTCCCACAGCGGCCCGTGGCGAGGACCGCCGTAGGATGCCACAGACAGCAGCGGCAGCCGGGTAGATCGGGAGCGGTAGACCATCGTGAGCAGCGAGAACTCTTCGGCGGACGACGTGCGGGACGACGAGAGGCAGGTGTGGGACGTCGTCGTGGTGGGCGCGGGACCCGCGGGTGCCTCGGCCGCCTACGCGGCGGCGGTCGCGGGGCGGCGCGTGCTGTTGCTGGAGAAGGCGGAACTGCCCCGGTACAAGACCTGCGGCGGAGGGATCATCGGCCCCTCGCGCGACGCGCTGCCGCCGGGTTTCGAGCTTCCGCTGAAGGACCGCGTGCACGCGGTGTCCTTCTCCCTGGGCGGCCGTTTCACCCGCACCCGCCGCTCCAGGCAGATGCTGTTCGGGCTGGTCAACCGGCCCGAGTTCGACCAGCAGCTCGTCGAGCACGCGCAGAAGGCCGGCGCCGAGCTGCGTACGGGCGTCACCGTCTCGCGGGTCGAGCAGCACGGCTCGGCGGTGCCGGACCGGCGTACGGTCGCCGTGGTGCTCCAGGGCGGCGGGACGGTGCTCGCGCGCGCGGTGGTCGGCGCGGACGGCAGCGCCAGCCGCATAGGAGCCCACGTCGGGGTGAAGCTGGACCAGGTGGATCTGGGTCTGGAGGTGGAGATCCCGGTGCCGGACACCGTCGCCGAGGACTGGCGGGGACGGGTGCTCATCGACTGGGGGCCGCTGCCCGGCAGTTACGGCTGGGTGTTCCCCAAGGACGACACGCTGACCGTCGGCGTGATCTCGGCTCGCGGTGAAGGCGCCGCCACCAAGCGGTACTTGGAGGACTTCATCGGCCGTCTGGGCCTGGCCGGCTTCGAACCGAGCGTCTCCTCCGGGCATCTGACGCGCTGTCGTGCCGACGACTCGCCGCTCTCCCGGGGCCGGGTGCTGGTGTGCGGGGACGCGGCCGGGCTCCTGGAGCCGTGGACGCGCGAGGGCATCTCCTTCGCGCTCAGGTCAGGGCGGCTCGCGGGGGAGTGGGCGGTGCGCATCGCCGAGGCGCACGACGCGGTGGACGCCCGGCGCCAGGCCCTGAACTACGCGTTCGCGATCAAGGCCGGACTCGGCGTCGAGATGGCCGTCGGCAAGCGGATGCTGTCGGTGTTCGCGCGCCGGCCCGGAGTCTTCCACGCCGCCCTGACCGGCTTCCGGCCCGCCTGGAGGGCGTTCAGGGACATCACGCGGGGCTCGACCTCCCTCGGCGAGCTCGTCCGCAGCCACCCCATGGCCCAGCGCGCCCTGACCGCGCTGGACCGGCAGCCGGCCGCGCCCGCCGCGCCCGGCGCGGAGGACCCGGTCAGTCCGTGACCGTGATCCGGAAGACCGGGTGGTCGGGGGCGGCCGCGGCGATCTCCTCGGCGGAGGACTTCGCCGTGACGCCCCGGAAGTACTCGTCGACCTGCCAGCCCCACCGCTCCAGATAGGTCCGCAGGACCGGTGGTTTCTCGGCGTCGGGCAGCTCCACCGCGGTGAACGTCCGCACCTTCCGCCCGACGCGCAGCTCTCCGCCGCCCGCCGCGCGCATGTTGCGGACCCACTGGGAGTGGCCGCGGGCCGAGACGAGGTACTGCGTGCCCTCGTACGTGTGCGGGTTGACCGGGATGCGCTGCGGCTCGCCGCTCCTGCGGCCCCGCACGGTCAGCTCGGCGGAGCCGGCGAGGCTGATCCCGTACCGGGCGAGCCGGCCGACGACGCTGTTGAAGCGGGCGTTCATCCGGCTGCCCTTGAGGTAGTACGGCGACGGTGACGACGACATGGTGACCCCCACTCATATTGGGAGAGCAGTGCTCTCGCTCGAGAGCAGTCTGCAACGGATCGGTGATCCATTGCAAGAGCGGTGCTCTCTTTTTGGTCCACCGCTCCGTTCAGTGCGCGCCGCTCCAGAACCGTGGAACACTCCTCCCATGAGCACCGTGAAAGGCGCCCGCGCCCGGGCCAGGACGGAGATCACCGCGGCGATCAAGGACGAGGCGCGCGGACAGCTCGCGAAGGAGGGCGCCGCGAAGCTCTCGCTGCGCGCCGTGGCCCGTGAACTGGGCATGGTGTCCTCCGCGCTGTACCGGTACTTCCCCAGCCGCGACGACCTGCTGACCGCGCTCATCATCGACGCCTACGACTCCCTGGGCGCGGCGGCGGAGTCCGCGCACGAGACGGTGGCCGGCGCCGAGCCCCTCGCGCGCTGGACCGCCGTGTGCGAGGCGGTACGCGGCTGGGCGCTGGCACACCCCCACGAGTACGCCCTCATCTACGGCTCGCCCGTGCCCGGTTACACCGCGCCGCTGACGACCGTCCCGGCCGCGGCCCGTGTCGGCCTGCTCCTCATCGGCATCGTGCGCGACGCCCACGAGCACGGCGGGCTGACGGAGCCCCCGCTCCCCGCCGAACTGCTCGGCGAGGCCGAGCGGATGGCCGCCGATTTCGCGCCCGGCCTGCCGCCCGAGGCGGTGGCCGCGCTCGTCGCCGCCTGGGCGCAGCTGTACGGGCTGGTCGGATTCGAGCTGTTCGGGCAGTTCAACCGGATGGTGGAGGACCGGGAGCCGTTCTTCCGGCACGCGGTGGTCCGGCTCGCCCACGGGGTGGGCCTGCGTCCCGTACCCCCCGAAGAGCAGGCGTGACCGCCTCACTCGACCGGCGGCCCATCGGTGCACCGCGCACAGCACCGCCCCGTACGGCACCGGGTCGGCGTATGTCGCGTTGCGGTGGGCCATTCGGTGGGTTGGGGTGGAGGGAGACACACTTCCCTGTCCCGGACGGCGATCATGACGATGTCACCCTTCGGCGCCTCCTTCGGCGGCCCTGACCCGTTCTCCGAGATCCTCAACCGCTTCTTCGGCATGACACCCGCCGCCTCGCCCCCGCAGGTGCAACGCGTGCCGATCGGGCGGCTGCTGACCGAGTCCGCGCGCGAGCTGATCAACCAGGCCACCCGGCGAGCGGCCGAGGACGGCAGCTCCGACCTGGACACCGAGCACCTGCTGTGGGCGTGCACCCAGGTGGAGCCGGCCCGCGGGCTGCTCGCCCAGGCCGGAGCCGACCCGGACCGGCTCGGCGCGGACCTCGCCGAGGCGCTGCCCGGCGAGAGCGGCATGCCCTCCGCACAGCCCGGCCTGACCCCGGCGGCCAAGCGCGTGCTGCTGCGCGCCTACGAGCACTCCCGGGCGGCCGGAGTGTCGTACATCGGCCCCGAGCACGTCCTCGGCGCGCTCCTGGACACGCCGGGCGCCCCGGCGGCACGCGTCCTGGCCGCCCACGGCATCGAGGCCGACCAGGTGCGGCGCGGCGCCGACACGGCCTCCCGTCCCGACACCGCGCCGAGCGCGGGCGAGACCCCGAGCGCCACCCCGACCCTGGACCAGTACGGCCGTGACCTGACCGAGGAGGCCAGGGCCGGGAAGCTGGACCCGGTGGTGGGACGCGCCGCGGAGATCGAGCAGACCGTCGAGGTCCTCTCCCGCCGCACGAAGAACAACCCCGTCCTGATCGGCGAACCGGGCGTCGGCAAGACCGCCATCGTGGAGGGACTGGCCCAGCGGATCGTCAACGGGGACGTGCCGAAGACCCTGGAGAACAAGCGGGTGATCGCCCTGGACCTCACCGGGCTGGTGGCGGGCGCCCAGTACCGGGGACAGTTCGAGGAACGGCTGAAGAACGTCATCGACGAGGTCAAGGCGGCCTCCGAGTCGACGATCCTCTTCCTGGACGAACTGCACACCGTCGTCGGCGCCGGAGCCACCGGCGAGGGCTCCATGGACGCGGGCAACATCCTCAAACCGGCCCTCGCCCGCGGCGAACTCCACGTCGTCGGGGCCACCACCCTCGACGAGTACCGCCGGTACGTGGAGAAGGACGCCGCCCTGGAGCGCCGCTTCCAGCCGGTCATGGTGCCCGAGCCGAGCGTCGAGGAGACCGTGCAGATCCTGGAGGGCCTGCGCGACTCCTACGAGGCCCACCACCAGGTCCGCTACAGCGACGACGCCCTCGTCGCCGCGGCCGAGCTCTCGGACCGGTACGTCACCGACCGCTTCCTGCCCGACAAGGCCATCGACCTGCTCGACCAGGCCGGGGCACGGGTGCGCCTGCGCTCCCTGGGCCGGTCCACCGAGGTCGTCGAGCGCGAGGACCGGCTGGCCAAGCTGCGCCGTGAGAAGGACCAGGCCGTCGCCGCCGAGAACTTCGAGCGGGCCTCCGAACTCAAGGACCGGATCGCCGAGGTGGAGACGGAGCTGGAGGGCCTGGCCGAGCGTCGCGAGGGCGTCCTCGAGGTGACCGTCGACGACATCGCCGACGTACTGTCGCGGCGTACCGGCATCCCCGTCGCCCAGCTGACCGAGAGCGAGAAGGAGCGGCTGCTGAAGCTGGAGGAGGCCCTGCACTCCCGGGTCGTCGGCCAGGACGAGGCGGTCACCGCGATCGCGCAGGCGGTGCGCCGCAGCCGGGCCGGCATGGGCGACCCGAACCGGCCCGTGGGCTCCTTCCTCTTCCTCGGTCCCACCGGCGTCGGCAAGACCGAACTGGCCAAGGCCCTCGCCGAGTTGCTGTTCGGCGACGAGAACCGCATGGTCCGCTTCGACATGAGCGAGTTCCAGGAGAGGCACACCGTCTCCCGGCTCGTCGGCGCCCCGCCCGGCTACGTCGGCCACGAGGAGGCCGGCCAGCTCACCGAGAAGGTGCGCCGGCAGCCCTACAGCGTGCTGCTGTTCGACGAGGTGGAGAAGGCCCACCCGGACGTCTTCAACACCCTGCTCCAGGTCCTCGACGACGGCCGGCTCACCGACGCGCAGGGCCGCACCGTCGACTTCCGCAACACCGTGGTCATCATGACCTCCAACATCGGCGCCCAGCGGATCCTGGCCCACCACGGCGACGTCGCCGGCATCAAGGACCAGCTGATGCAGGACCTGCGAGGGAGGTTCCTGCCGGAGTTCCTCAACCGCATCGACGACATCATCGTCTTCCACGGCCTGAGCGAGGAGGACCTCGGCCGGATCGTGGACCTGCTGCTGGACAACAGCCGCCGCCGGGTGCGCGCCCAGGGACTGGAGCTGGAGGTCACCGACGCCGCGAAGAAGCTGCTGGTCGCCCACGGCCACCAGCCCGAGTTCGGCGCCCGCCCGCTGCGCCGCACCATCCAGGCCGAGTTGGACAACCGCATCGCCTCCCTGCTGCTGAGCGGCTCGGCCGACCCCGGCGACACGATCGTGGCGGACGTCGACAAGGACGCCCTGGTCTGCCGGGTCGAACACCCGGAGCTCCCCGGCCGGCTGACCTGAGGCACGGCGCCGCCCGTCACTCCCGCGCCGACCGCCGGGTCGCGAAGGCGATCGCGGCGGCGACGGCGGCCAGTACGGCGACGCTGGTGAGCGCGGCCGGCAGGGAGGTCCACTCGGCCATGAAGCCGATCGCCGGCGGCCCGAGCAGCATGCCGCCGTACCCGAGGGTGGAGGCGGTCGCGACGCCGCTCGGACCGGCCAGCGCGCCGGCCCGCTCCACGGCCACCGGGAAGAGGTTGGCGAGCCCGAGCCCGGTGACGGCGAATCCGAGCAGCGCCGCCCACACCGACGGCGCGAGCGAGCCGAGCAGCATGCCGGCCGAGGCGACCGCGCCGCCGGCCACGACCGTACGGGTACGGCCCAGCCGCTCGAGCAGGGCCGTACCGCTCAGCCGTCCGAGGGTCATCGCCAGGGCGAAGCAGGAGTAGCCGGCCGCCGCGATGCCCGGAGAGGCGCCCAGGTCCTGCTGGAAGTGCAGCGCGCCCCAGTCGGCCATGGCCCCTTCGCCGTACGCCGTGCACAGGGCGATCAGGCCCAGGACCAGGACGAGTCCCCGGGTACGGCGGTCCAGGCGCCGTGGGCGGTCCCCCTCGGGCCGTACGCGCTCCGCCGGCACCGGGGATTCGTGCCGCAGCAGGGTGGGGCCCGCGAGGGCGGTGACGAGCAGGCCGACCAGGGTGAGGCCGAGCAGGTGGTGGGTGGGGGACAGGTGCGCGGCCACGAGCCCGCCGAGTCCCGCGCCCACCATGGCGCCGAGGCTGAAGGCGGCGTGGAAGCTCGGCATGATCGGCCGGCGCAGCGCGGCCACCAGGTCCACGGCCGCGCTGTTGAAGGCGACGCTGATGCCGCCGTACGCCGCCCCGAAGACCAGCAGGACCGCGCCGAGTGCCAGGACGGAGTGGGTGAGCGGGGGCAGGGCGATGCTGAGGGAGAGCAGCACGGCGTACACGACGGTGATCCGGTGGCTGCCGTAGCGGCGGCACAGGCGGCCGGTCAGGGCCATCGTGACCACCGCGCCGGCGGAGACGCCGAGGAGGGCGAGGCCCAGGTCGCCGGCCGAGGCGCCGGTCTGTTGCTTGATCGCGGGGATGCGGACCACCCAGCCGGCGAAGACGAAGCCGTCCAGAGCGAAGAAGGCGGTGAGGACGGTACGCAGGCGGGTGAGGGTGTCGTCCCGTACGGCGCTGTGCGGACGTACTTTGTTTATGAGCGGCACAAAATCAGGCTAGCAAGCACGCGCAACCGGGGCGAGCGACGGCCCGCCCCGGTTGCGGACGCGCGTCAGGCGAGCGTCACCTCCACCGGGAGCCGCTTGATGCCGTTGACGAAGTTGGAGCGGACCCGGGGCACGTCGCCGACGAGCTTGATGTCCGCGAGGCGCGGGATCAGCTCCTCGAACATGATCCGGATCTCGGTGCGGGCCAGCAGGTTGCCCAGGCACAGGTGGGGGCTGCCCTTGCCGAAGGTGACGTGGTCGTTGTTCTGCCGGGCGACGTCGAAGTCGTAGGGGTTGCCGAAGACCTCCTCGTCACGGTTGCCGGAGGCGAACCACATGACGACCTTGTCGCCCTCCTTGACGTGCTTGCCGCCGAGTTCCACGTCGCGGGTGGCGGTGCGGCGGAAGTGGTAGACGGGGGAGGCCCAGCGCAGGAACTCCTCGACCGCGTGGGGGATCAGGGAGGGGTCCTCCTGCAGGCGGGCCAGCTGCTCGGGGTGCTGCAGCAGGGCCAGCATGGAGTGGGTGATGGTGTGGCGGGTCGTCTCGTTGCCCGCCACCACCAGCAGCAGGAAGTAGTTGTCGAAGTCCTGTCCGGACAGCGGGACGCCGTCCCGCGGGGTGCCGTTGACCAGCTGGGAGACCAGGTCGGTGCCGTTGCCGCCGCGCCGCTGCCGGGCCAGTTCCCGGCCGTAGGCGAAGACCTCCAGGGAGGCGGGGGAACGGAAGGGCAGGTCGCGGTACTTCTCGCTCTCCTCGCTGCTCAGGAGCACGTCGGCGTAGTCCGGGTCGGTGTTGCCGATGATGCGGTTGCCCCAGTCGATGAGCTGCTGGTTGTCCTCCGGCGGCACGTCGAGGAGACGGGCCAGCACGTTGATGGGGAAGTCGGCGGAGACCTCCTTGACGAAGTCGAAGGTGCCCTTGGCCAGGGCCGCGTCCAGGGTGGTCGCGGTCAGTCCGCGCAGGAAGTCGGTGTAGCTGTTGATCACGCTCGCGCCGAACTGGCGCTGGATCAGGCTGCGCATGGCGCGGTGGCGGACCCCGTCGAGTTCGAGGATGGAGGCGCGCTTCTTGATCTGGTCGTCGTCGACCTCCTCGAGGTTGACGAACCTGGTGGAGGTGAACGTCTCGGCGTCGCGGTCGACGCGGGCGATGTCCGCGTGCCGGGTGACGCTCCAGAAGCCGGAGTTGGGCGCCTCCTCGGGCTGCCAGTGCACCGGGTCCTCGTGGCGCAGGGTGTGGAACATGCGCCAGGGGGTGACGCCGTCGGTGAAGTTGTCCAGGTCGGCGAGGTTCACGTCGGCCAGCGGCAGCGGCTCGCGGACGGCGTCGGACAGGGGCTGGGTGGTCATGGGTGGCGTCTCCTCGGCGTCACGGGGATCGGTGCCGGCGCGACTCGGTGTCACGGGTGGGGCGGATGGTCAGAGGTGGTAGGCGTACTCGGTGAACTCCCAGTCGGTGACGTGCCGCTCGAAGCGTTCGACCTCGTTGCGCTTGTAGGTGAGGTAGGAGGCGGTGAAGTCCTTGCCGAGGACGTCGGCCAGCGCGGTGTCCGCCTCCAGGGCGTCCAGGGCCGCGGACAGGGTGGCCGGGAGCTTGGCCGACCGGTCGGCGTCGTAGCCGTATCCGTCCAGCGGGGCCGGCGGTTCCTCGCCGGCCAGGACGCCGAGCAGGGCGGCGGCCACGGTCCCGGCGATGAGCAGGTAGGGGTTGGCGCTGGCGTCGCCCAGGCGCAGTTCGAGCCGGGAGCCGGAGCCCCGCTCGGGCGGGATGCGGACCATGGCGCTGCGGTTGTCCAGGCCCCAGTCGATCAGCCAGGGGGCGAGGGTGTCCGGGCCGAAGCGCTTGTAGGAGTTGACCGTCGGGTTGGCCAGGGCCGCGAGCGCGGGTGCGTGGGCGAGGATGCCGGCGACGGCGTGGCGGGCGGTCGCGGACAGGCCGTAGGGCGCCGCGGGGTCGTCGAAGACGTTGGTGCCGCCGTCGTCCTCGCAGGACAGGTGGAGGTGGAAGCCGGAGCCTCCCGCCTCCTGGAACGGCTTGGCCATGAAGGTGGCCAGGCGCCCCTCCTTGCGGGCGATCTCCTTGATCGCCGACTTGAAGCGGAAGGCGCGGTCGGCGGCCGACAGGGCGGCCAAGTGGGTCAGGTTGATCTCGAACTGGCCCCCGTCGAACTCGTGGTTCCCGCTGCTCACCCCGAGCTCGGCGGTGCGCAGCAGACGCAGGGTGCGCAGCAGGTGGTTGTCGTCGTCCGCGCGCAGGCCCGCGGTGTAGACGACGCCCTGGGCGTCGTTGTAGCGGCGCCAGCCGCGCGGGGAGCCGGGCGCGGGCTCGCACAGGAAGTACTCCAGCTCCGGGCCGACCACCGGGCGCAGTCCGTGCTGGCCGCACCGGTCGAGGACGGCGCGGAGCAGATCACGGGGCGACTCGGGGGCGGGCAGCCCGGTGGCCGGGTCGGTGACGTTGCCCAGGCAGGCCGCCACGCCGGGTTCCCAGGGCAGGGGCACGAGGGTGTCGAGGTCCGGCGTCACGCAGATGTCGGGCAGGCCCGCGTCCAGGCCGCCGGAGACCGGGACGACGTCGCCCTGCGGGCTGGTGTGGTAGACGGCGCGGCAGAAGGCCAGGCCGTGGTCGCAGACCGAGGGCAGGTGCTCCAGCAGGACGTCCCGGGCGCGGTCGGTGCCGATGAGGTCGGGGTAGGTCACCCGGACCACGTCGATGCCCTCGGCGGCGAGCCGGTCCTGGTGCCGGCGGACGGATGGGGAGTCGGATGCGCTCACCGGTGTCTCCTCGGGGGAATGTGGGGCGCTTCCCAGGCCGGCGCGGGCGCTGGGAGAAGGGGAAGAGGGTCGGCGTCGCACTGCGGGAGGGCAGGGACCGCTCAACGTTTGATGCCAAACGGTATGGAGCCCTGTCACCTCACCGCAAGGGGGAAGTCGAAAAAATTTATCCATCCGGATAGCTATTGACCAGGGTCCGGCCGGTTCTTATGTTGTTTGAAGCCAAACGAGTCCGGGGACGGTTTTCTCCCTCCCCGTTGGCCGGGGCCCGGCCGTATCCGGTCCGGGCCCCTTATCTCCCCCCAGCTTCGCGCCCCGACGCCCTCAGCACCAGGAGGACCGGCCATGAAGGTCGTCGTCGACATGAACAAGTGCCAGGACCACGGTCAGTGTGTCTTCGCCGCCCCTGACGTCTTCAGCTTCGACGACGCCGGCCGTCTGGCCTACGTCAGCGACCCCGACGACGCGCTGCGCGACGAGGTCGAGGAGGCCGCCGACGTCTGCCCGCTGCAGGCCATCCGGATCGAGGACTGAGCCCGTGAGCGCACCCGTCGTCGTGGCCGGCGCCTCCATGGCCGGCCTGCGCGCCGCCGAGCAGCTGCGCGCCGCCGGGTACCTCGGCCCGATCACCCTGATCGGCGAGGAACCCCACATGCCCTACAACCGGCCGCCGCTGTCCAAGGAGGTGCTCGCCGGCAAGGCGTCCTTCGAGTCGCTGGCCTTCCGGCCCCGCGCCGCGGTCGCCGACGTGGAGTGGCGCCTGGGCACCAGGGTCGTCGCGGCCGACCCCGACCGTCGCGCGGTCGAACTCGAGGACGGCGAGGTCCTGTCCTACGCCGGACTCGTCGTCGCCACCGGTATGCGCCCCCGCCGGCTGCGCTGCCCCGGCCCCCTCGATGGACGGCACACCGTCCGTACGATCGACGACGCCCGCGGCCTGCGCGAGGCCCTGACCCGCCCCGGTGCCCGGGTGGTCGTGGTGGGCGCGGGCTTCATCGGCTGCGAGGTCGCCGCCACGGCCGTCGCCCTCGGCGCCGCCCGGGTGACCGTCGTGGACCCGATGCCCCTGCCCATGGTGGGGCCGCTCGGCGACCTGCTCGCCAAGGCCCTGCTGAAGCGGCACGAGGAACGCGGAGTCGACTTCCTGCTCGGCACCGGCGTGGCCGGCTTCGAGGGCGCGGACCACGTCACCGGCGTGGTGCTCGGCGACGGGACCGTGCTCCCCGCGGACGTCGTGGTGGAGTCGGTCGGATCCATCGCCAACACCGAGTGGCTCGACGGCAACGGCCTCGACCTCACCGACGGGGTGCTCACCGACGAGCACCTGCGCGTCGGCGGACGCCCCGAGGTGGTGGCGGTCGGCGACGTCGCCCGCTTCCCCAACGCCCGCTACGACGGTGTACCCCGCCGGGTCGAGCACTGGTCGATCCCCACCGACACCGCCAAGCACGCCGCCCGCGCGCTTGCCGCCCATCTCGGCGGCGCCGACGCCGGCCCCGACCCGTTCGCGCCGCTGCCCACCTTCTGGAGCGACCAGCACGACTTCCGGCTGCAGTCCTTCGGCGCACCCGGACTCGGCCTCGGCGACGTCCGGGTCCTCGACGGCGACCCGGACGGGGACGTGCTCGTCGGCTACCACACCGGCGGCCGCCTGGTCGGCGTCGTCGCCCTCGGCGGCCAGGCCGCGGCCGCGGCCGCCGCCCGCTACCGCGCCGAACTGCTCAAGCTGCCCGCCCCCACCGCATAAGGAACGCCTGCCATGACCACCGTCCGCGGATTCTTCCACCCCAAGACGGCGACGGGCGCCTCGTCGCTGATCCCCTCCCCGCCGTGGCGCTACTCCGGCGACCTGCTCACCGTCGAGTACCGCACCGACCCGGCGCGCGTGCGCGAACTGCTGCCCGAGCCGCTGGAGCTCGCCGACGAGGACCCCGGCGCCGTGGCGCTGATCTGGGCCGACTGGCAGTCCTGCTCGGCTTCCGGCGAGGAGCTGCTGGACCCGGTGCGCGCCCAGTACAAGGAGGCCTTCGCCGTCGTCCGCTGCAAGTACAAGGGGCAGACGTACACGCGCTGCGTCCACATCTGGGTGGACAAGGACTTCGCGATCGCCCGCGGGCTGCACCAGGGCTACCCGAAGAAGCTCGGCTCGATCCACCAGACCCGCCCGCACCCCTACGGGCCCGCCCCGCGGATCGAGGCGGGCGCCCGGTTCGGCGCGACGCTGGCCGCCGCCGACCGGCGCCTGGCCCAGGCCGTGGTCACCCTGCGCGAGCCGTCCGAGACCAACGGCTTCGTCAACGGCCACCCGATGGCCCACCACCGCTGGCTGCCCTCCATCGAGAAGGGCAAGGGCCTCGCCCTGGACGAGCTGATCGAGTCCGGCGCCGCCTCCTTCGAGGGCGGGCAGCCCTGGGTCGGCGACGCCGAGCTGGAGCTGTTCGAGGCTCCCACCGAGGAGCTGGCCCGGCTGGAGATCCGCGAGCCCATCGCCGCCTACTACCGCCAGGTCGGCGTGGTCTGGGACGGCGGCCGCCTGCTGGAGTCCGGCACGTCCGGCGCCGAGTGACGCACCCGCAGACGACACACCCTGGAGACCCGGACATGACCGACACCCACACCACCACCGTCGCCGGAGTCGCCGTCGACACCCGGCACTGGATCGGCGGCGAACGCGTCGCCTCCACCGAGACCTTCACCGACCACTCGCCGATCGACGGCGCCGTACTCGGCGAGATCTCCCGCGGCACGGCGATGGAGGCCGCCGCGGCCGTGGCCGCCGCCAAGGCCGCCTTCCCCGGCTGGGCCGCCACCCCGCGCGCCGAACGCGCCCGCATCCTGCACGCCGTCGCCGACGGCGTGGAGAAGCGGATCGAAGACCTCGCGATCGTCGAGACCACCGACAACGGCGCCCTGCTGCGCTCCCACCGCCGCGGTGTCATGCCGCGCGTCGCGCACAACTTCCGCTTCTTCGCCGACTGGCTGCTGAAGCTGGAGCACGAGGACTTCGAAACGCGCGGCCACACCAACCACGTCAGCTGGGACCCGGCCGGCCCCAGCGTGCTGATCACGCCGTGGAACGCGCCGCTGATGCTGGCCACCTGGAAGGTCGCCCCGGCCCTGGCCGCCGGCAACACGGTGATCCTGAAGCCCGCCGAGTGGTCCCCGCTGACCGCCTCGCTGCTCGCCGACATCGCGGCCGAGGCCGGGCTCCCGGCCGGCGTCCTCAACGTCGTTCAGGGCCTCGGCTCGGAGATCGGCGACGCGCTCACCTCGCACCCGGACGTGCGCCGGATCAGCTTCACGGGTTCCGTCCCGACGGCCAAGCGGATCTCCGAGTCGGCCGCCGCGAACCTCACCCCGCTCAGCCTGGAGCTCGGCGGCAAGTCCCCGCTGCTGGTGTTCGCCGACGCCGACCTCGACCTCGCCGTGGACCTCGCGGTGGAGCAGTACGACAACGCCGGCCAGGTCTGCCTCGCGGGCACCCGGCTGCTGGTGGAGGAGACGGTCGCAGAGGAGTTCACGAAGCGCTTCGTGGAGAAGGCCTCCCGGCTGGTGCAGGGCGACCCGCGCGACGAGGCCACCGACATCGGCCCCAACATCCACCCCCGCCAGCTGGAGAAGATCGACGGCTTCGTGCGGCGGGCGCTGGAGGCCGGGGCCCGAGCGGTCATCGGCGGCCACCGGAGGGACGGCCAGTACTACGCGCCGACGCTGCTCACCGACGTGGCCCAGGACTCGGAGATCGTGCAGGAGGAGGTCTTCGGCCCCGTCCTGACCCTGCAGACCTTCAGCACCGAGGAAGAGGCCGTCCGTCTCGCCAACGACACCCGCTTCGGCCTGGCCGCCACCCTCGCCACCGGCGACCGCGAGCGCGCCGACCGCGTCACCGCGCAGCTCGTCGCCGGCACCGTCTGGGTCAACTGCTTCTTCGTCCGCGACCTGCAGGCCC
>NZ_JUJA01000166.1:84263-92835 GCF_001906585.1 Streptomyces kebangsaanensis
GCCACTCCGGCGTCGGCCGGGAGGGCGGCACCTGGAGCTTCGACTTCTACTGCGACCTGAAGAACACCGTCACCGCACCGAAGGGATGGAAGGACCATGGGTGAGATCGTCGGGGCGGGCCTGCTCGCCCACGTCCCCACCATCGTGCTGCCCGAGGCCGTCCGGCTGGAGCTGAACGAGGGCAAGGAGATCACCCTCGTCACCGGCCTGGAGCAGCTGCGCAAGGACGTCTTCGAACGTGACGACTACGACACCGTGGTCGTCCTGGACTCCCACTGGGCGACCACCGTCGAGTTCGTCGTCACCGGCCAGCACCGCCGCGCGGGGCTGTTCACCTCCGAGGAACTGCCGCGCGGCATGTGCCGGATGCCGTACGACTTCCCCGGCGACCCCGAGCTCGCGCAGAACATCGCCTCCTTCGCGGACAAGCACGGCACCTGGATCACGGCGATCGACGACGAGTACCTGCCGATCTACTACGCCACCATCAACCTGTGGAAGTTCCTCGGCGAGGGCCTTCCCGACAAGCGGTGGGTGACCATCGGCGTCTGCCAGACCGGCGACATGGAGGACCACCTGCGCCTGGGCCGCGCCCTCGCGGACGGCATCGCCGCCACCCCCGGCCGCCGCGTCCTGCTGATCGCCTCCGGCGCGCTGTCGCACACCTTCTGGCCGCTGCGCGAGCTGCGCGACCACGAATCGAGCGACCCGGCGCACATCTTCACGGCCGAGGCCCGCGAGGCCGACCACGAGCGCATCGCCTGGTTCAAGGAGGGCCGCCACGACAAGGTCCTCGACACCATGGACGAGTTCTGGAAGTACAAGCCCGAGGCGAAGTTCTTCCACTACCTGATGATGGCCGGCGCGCTCGGCGAGCAGGCCTGCACGGCCAGGGCCCGCCAGTATGGCGAGTACGAGAACTCCATCGGCACCGGCCAGGTCCACCTGTGGTTCGACCGCCCGGCCGACGGCTGGACCGGCACCGGTCTGCCCACGTCCCCCGCCCCGCACACGACCGCCTAGAAAGGTCCCCCATGCCCGAGTACCGCCGCATCCTCCTCGACGGTGCCGCCGTCCAGGTCACCGTCGACGGGGACGAGCTGGTCGCCGGGGACGGCCGCCGCGTCAGGATCGACGACGCGCAGCACCTGCCCCCGGTGGTCCCCTCCAAGGTGATCGCCGTCCACCTCAACCACCGCAGCCGGGTCGACGAGTTCCGGATCGACCTGCCCGACACTCCGACGTACTTCCACAAGCCGACCTCCTCGCTCAACTCCCACAAGGGCGCGATCGTGCGCCCCGAGGGCTGCGAGTGGCTGAACTACGAGGGCGAGGTCGCCATCGTCATCGGGAAGACGGCGCGCAACATCTCCCCGGCCGAGGCGGGGGAGTACATCGCGGGATACACGGTCGCCAACGACTACGGCCTGCACGACTTCCGTGACACCGACGCCGGCTCCATGCTGCGCGTCAAGGGCTCCGACACCCTCTGCCCGCTCGGCCCCGGCCTGGTCACCGACTGGGACTTCCGCGGCAAGAAGCTGCGGACCTACGTCAACGGCGAGGTCGTCCAGGACGGCTCGACCGACGAGATGACCTGGGACATGCACTACCTGGTCGCCGACATCGCCCGCACCATCACCCTCTACCCCGGTGACGTGCTGCTCTCCGGCACCCCCGCCAACTCCCGCCCGGTCAAGCCGGGCGACGTGGTCGAGGTGGAGGTCGAGGGACTGGGGCGGCTCACCAACCACGTCGTCACCGGCCCGACCCCGATCCGGACCGACGTCGGCGCCCAGCCGACCGAGTCCGAGGAGGTCCTGTCCACCGCGCTCGGCGGCGACTGGGAATTCCGTGGTATCAGGCCGCCGCGCCGCTGAGCGGGGCGGTGTGGGTAGGGTCGGCACCATGACCGAGCCCGCCGAGCCCGCCGAGCCCGCCGCGTCCGTGGACCCCGCGGACTCCGCCGCGCCCGCGGAGCCCGCAGGGCCCGGTGGGACTTCCGCTTCGGCGGAGTCCGCCGGGCCGGCGGGGGGTGCCAGGTCGGCCGGGGCGAGTGGGAGTGATGGGCCGACCGGGTCGGTCGGGTGCTCCGGGAGCGCCGCGCCTGCCGGACCCGATGGGACTGCCGCGCCCGCGGAGTCCATCGGCTCCGCCACCGCGTCCACGGAGTCCGCGAAGTCGTCCGGGGGCAGGGCCGCCGTGACCGCGGAGCCCGCAGGGTCCGGTGGGACTTCTGTTTCGGCGGAGTCCGCCGGGCCGGCGGGGAGCGCCGGAACTGCGGGGCCCCCGGTCCCCGAGGCCGGGGTGTCCGCGTCCGCCGGATCTGCCGTGCCCGCCGTGTCCGCCGAACCTGGAACCGCTGAGGCCGCAGGGTCCGGTGGGCGCACCGCGTCCGCCGAGGCCGCAGGGTCGGGCGGGGCCGTCGGGTCCGGGTCCGGCCGTGGGCGGCGTCCGCGCAAGCGGGTGCGGAACTACGGGGCAGGCCGGGACGCCCTGCTCGACGCGGCCGTCCGCGTGGTGGCCCGGGGCGGGCTGCGCAGGCTCACCTACCGGGCCGTGGCCGAGGAGGCCGGGGTCACCCACGGGCTCGTCGTGCACCACTTCGGCTCACGTGACGCGCTGATCGAGGAGGCGCTCGCCCACGCCGTGCGCTCCTCCATGAACAGCAGCGCGCTCGAGCCCGGCACGGGCAGCGCCGCGGACTTCTCCGCCGGCCTGGCGGACATGGTGGAGTCCGGCCCGGACCTCCAGGCCTTCCAGTACGAGCTGATGCTGGAGGCGCGCCGCCGCCCCGAACTCATGCCGCACCTGCGCGGCCTGTACGAGGAGTACTTCGACGCCGCCCGGCGCGAGCTGTCCCAGATGCTCGGCCGGCCGGTCGACCGGGGCCTTTACCGGCTGGTCTTCGCGGCCCTGGAGGGCCTGGTGCTGCACCAGCTGGTGTTCGGCGAGCGCGAGGTCACCGAGGAGGCCCTCGCCCGGCTGCGCACCCTGCTCCAGCAGCTCGCCGAGGAACCGGACGGCGCCTGAACCGTACGCTGGACCGAGCGTGCCCCGGACCGCAGGTCACGGCGGCGTAAGAATCGGTGATCCACGCGGATTCCCAGCCCTCAACCTCTTGTCAAACGGATAGTTGCGCCCGCAGGATGATGCAACTCGTTTGGCCCGAAACGACCCTTCCCTTTTCTGGCAGGTGATCCGAGTGGACAGTCAGACGGCCGCCGCGGAGCGGACCGTGCGGGACACATCCACCGCAGCCACGCTCAAGCCCAATGCGCTGGGCGTTTTGGGCATCCTTTTCTTCGTCCTTTCCGCGCAGGCCCCCCTGACCGGCATCGCCGGGGCGGCCCCGATCTCCGTCGCCATCGGCAACGGAGCCGGCACCCCCGCCGCCTACGTGCTGGCGGGCGCCATGATCCTGCTGTTCTCGGTCGGCTTCGTCGCCATGGGACGGCACGTCGTCGACGCCGGCGCCTTCTACACCTACATCGGCAGAGGGCTCGGCCGTACCGCCGGAGCGGGCAGCGCGGGCCTCGCCCTGTTCTCCTACTGCGTCATCCAGGCCGCCATGTACGGGCTGTACGGCTCCATCGTCAGCGGTCTGGTCGCCCAGCACACCGGCCTGGACCTGCCGTGGTGGGTCTGGGCGCTGGCCACCATGGTCCTGGTGAAGGTGCTCGGCGCCGCCGGCATCGAGATGGGCGCCCGCGTGCTGGCCGTCTTCGTCACGGCCGAGTTCAGCATCCTGCTGGTGTTCGGCCTGGTCACCCTGTTCAAGGGCGGCGGGCCCGAGGGGCTCGGCGTGACCCACAGCTTCTCGCCGTCCGCGGCGCTGCAGGGCGCACCCGGTGTCGCCGTGATGTTCGCCGTCGCGTCCATGTTCGGCTTCGAGGCCACCGCCATCTACGGCGAGGAGGCGCGCAACCCGAGGCGGACCGTCCCGCGGGCCACCTACCTCTCCGTGCTCGTGGTCACCGGCTTCTTCGCACTGACCTCCTGGACGCTGATCTCCTCCTACGGCGCCTCGAAGGCGTCGGAGGCCGCCGGCAAGGCGCTGGCGAGCGGGGACTCCACCGGCTTCGTCTTCGCGCCGATCGCCGCGGAGTTCGGCGGCTGGGTGAACCAGGTGCTGCCGATCCTGCTCGCCACCTCCCTGTTCGCGGGCATCCTCACCTTCCACAACTCCGCCAACCGCTACCTGTTCTCGCTCGGCCGTGACGGGCTGCTGCCGCAGGGGCTGTGCCGGCTCAACACCCGCCACGCGCCCGCGGCCGCCGGCTGGGTGCAGACCGTGATCGCGCTGGCCCTGGTCGTGCCCTTCGCGCTGACCGGCAAGGACCCGGTGCTGACCCTCTTCTCCTGGTTCAGCGGGGTGGCCGTCCTGGCGATGATGCTGCTGTACCTGCTGACCTCGGTGTCGGTGGTGGTCTTCTTCCGCCGTGAGCGCCTGGACAACCGGGTGTGGAACACCCTCGTCGCCCCGGTGCTGGGCGTGCTCGGCCTGGCGGGCGCCATCTGGCTGATCCTGGCCAACTTCACCACCCTCATCGGCGGCTCGATCGGCACGGCCGTGGGCCTCACCCTCCTGGTGCCGTTGGTACTGGTGCTGGGCGCGGTGAAGGAACGGGTCAGGCGGCGCCGGGCGACGCCGTAACCACCCCGCCCGCCCTGGAACGACTGAACGATCAACGTGGTCTGGAGGACCGCATGCCCGCTGTCACCCACGACGAGTGGCTCCGCCGCGCGAAGGCGTTCGCACCGCCTCGCGCGCACCACATCGACGGCACCGAGGAGGCCGGCGGCGGCGCCGCCTTCCCCGTCGTCTCACCCCGGGACGGCCAGGTGCTGACCGAGGTCGCCGACGCCGGAACCACCGAGGTCGACGCCGCCGTGGCCGCCGCCCGCCGTGCCTTCGACAGCGGACCGTGGCCCCGGTTGGCGCCCGCCGACCGCGGCCGTGTCCTCCTGCGCGTCGCCGACCTCCTCCAGGAGCGGCGNGGGCGGAGCTCGCCCTCGCCGTGACCCTGGAGATGGGCAAGCCGATTACCGACGCGCACGACATCGAACTGCGCGCCCTGATCAACACCTTCCGCTGGTACGGGCAGCTCGCCGACAAGCTCACCGACGAGTCGCCGCACACCGCGCCGGACGCGCTCGCCCTGGTCACCCGCGAGCCGGCCGGAGTCGTCGGCGCCGTGGTGCCCTGGAACTTCCCGCTGACGCTCGCCGGCTGGAAGGTCGCCCCCGCGCTGGCGGCCGGCTGCACCGTCGTGCTGAAGCCCTCGGAGAGCTCGCCGCTGTCCGCCCTGCTGCTCGCCCGGATCGCCACCGAGGCCGGGCTGCCGCCGGGCGTGCTCAACGTGGTGAACGGCGACGGGCCGGTGGCCGGGCGGGCCCTCGGCCTGCACCCCGACGTCGACGTGCTGGCGTTCACCGGCTCCACGGCCGTCGGCCGGCACTTCCTGCGCTACTCCGCCGACTCCAACCTCAAGCGGGTCTGGCTGGAGCTCGGCGGCAAGTCGCCGAACATCGTCCTGCCCGACGCCCCCGACCTGGCGAAGGCCGCCGCCACCGCCGCCTGGGGCATCTTCTTCAACCAGGGCGAGATGTGCACCGCGCCGTCCCGGCTGCTGGTGCACTCCTCGATCGCCGAGGAGGTCACCGAGGCGGTCGTGGCGCGGGCGCGCGAGCTGCGCGTCGGCGATCCCCTCGACCCGGCCACCGAGATGGGCGCCCTGGTCGGGGAGGCCCACCTCGGCCGCGTACTGGACCACGTCCGGCGGGGCGCCGACGACGGGGCCCGCCTGCGCACCGGCGGGGAGCGGACCCTGACGGAGACCGGCGGCGTCTACCTCCGGCCGACCGTCTTCGACCGCGTCGACCCGGGCAGCCGGCTCGCCCGCGAGGAGATCTTCGGTCCGGTCCTGTCCGTCCTGTCCTTCGACGGGGTCGACGAGGCGGTCGAACTCGCCAACGCCACCGAGTACGGCCTCGCGGCCGGACTGTGGACCTCCGACCTGTCCACCGCCCACCGCGTCTCCCGGGCGCTGAAGGCCGGCACCGTCTGGGTCAACTGCTACGAGGAGGGCGACCTCACCGTGCCCTTCGGCGGCATGAAGCAGTCGGGCAACGGCCGGGACAAGTCCGTCCACGCCCTGGAGAAGTACACCGAACTGAAGACCACCTGGATCCAGCTGTGAGCCGTACCCCCGCCCGTCCCCTGATCGCGATCCCCTCCCGTTTCTCCGCCACCACCTCAGCCCTGCGCTACGCCGCCGAGGTCAACGCGCGCGCCCTCGTCGAGGCGGTGTGGCGGGCCGGCGGCGAACCGGCGAGCATCCACCCGGTGGACCCCGCCGGGCACGACGTCGCCGCACGGCTCGCCCGCTTCGACGGCGTCCTGCTGCCCGGCGGCGGTGACCTCGCCCCGCACCGGTACGGCGCCGCCGACGCCCACGACAGCGTCTACGACGTCGACGACCTCCAGGACGACTTCGACCTGGAGGTGGCCCGCCGCACTCTGGAGTCGGGCCTGCCGCTGCTGGCGATCTGCCGCGGTCTGCAGGTGGTCAACACCGCGCTGGGCGGCACCCTGCACCAGGACATGGGCGGCCCGGGACAGGACCACCGGCACGTCCGGCACCCCGTCTGCCTCGCCCCCGGTTCGGCCCTGGCGGAGATCGCCCGCGTCGACAAGGCCGAGGCATCCTGCTACCACCACCAGCACATCGACCGGCTCGGCGAGGGCCTGACCGTCACCGCACGGGCCGCCGACGGCACGATCGAGGGCGTGGAACTCACCGGCGGCGCGAGCTGGTTCGCGGCCGTGCAGTGGCACCCCGAGGACACCGCACACGAGGATCCGGTGCAGCAGCGCCTGTTCGACGCGCTGGTGGAGGCGGCACGGCCGTCCCGGATCCGCTGAGTCCGCCCCGCCGGCTCATTCCCTGGCGCGGCGCCCGCTGCGGCGCGGCGCCGGGTCCGCGCCGTTCAGCAGCGACCGGCGGCGGTCCTCGCCGTGCTCCTCGACCTGCAGGACCACCCGCCGCAGCATCTCCGCGAGATCCCGGCACTCCTCACTGCTCAACCGCGAGGTGACAAAGGCCTCTTCCTCGTTGAACGCCGGAAAGACCCGGCTCATGAAGTCCTCGCCCCCGGCGGTGAGCGCCAGCAGGACGAGCCTGCCGTCCGTGGGATGGCCGGTACGCCGCAGCAGTCCACGCGACTCCAGAGTGCGGGAGACCCCCGTCAGGGTGCCCTTGGAGATGCCGGCCTCCTCGGCGACGTGCCGGGTCTCGGACTCGCCCCACACCCAGACCACCCACAGCACGACGAACGCGGTCCAGGTCAGGTCCGAGCCGCGCAGCACCGAGTTCTCCAGGTGCTGGCGGACCGCGGAGGCGGCCCGGTAGATGTTGGCCACCGCCGCCATCTGCTCCCGGCGCACGCGGATGCCGCCGAGCTTGGCCTGCGCGAGATTCTCCGCCTCGGTGATGGAACGCTGGCCGGGCACGGGCACTCCCCCTCGCTGATCGCCGGTACCGGGCGGGCCGGTGCCGCCCGCCGGGTCGTTCGGGCTCAAAGTGTACGGCGATCAGCCTCGGGGAACACGGTCCGGAGCCGTCGTCAGCCGGTCTTCCAGCCCCAGGGCGTGTCCACGCGTGCCCATTCCTTGTCCCACTGGTCGAAGCGGCGGTGGTCGAGCCGGGTCCGTATCAGCTTGGCGCCGCCGATGACCACGCCCACGGTGGCCGTGCCCGCCCACAGCCCGCCCAGGGTCGACTGGAACGCGCTGTCGGTCCGCGAGGCGGGCGGGGAGGTCAGGACGCCGTGCCCGTTCGTCCACACCGTGACGGTGGTGCCGGGCGTCGCGGAGGCCGGGACCCTGGTCCGGCCCGTGTGCACCGAGCCGTCCGGATCCGTCCAGCGGACGGTCCCCCACATCAGGACGCCGCTCGTCGGCCGGGTCGCCCCGTGGGTCGCGTCCTGGGTCAGCACGGCGGACAACGGGCGGGTCTCGGCACGGATCCGGTCCGCGCTCCGCTGCATCGCGCCCGCTGTCAGCACTCCGGCCAGCACACCGCCGGCCACGGCGAGGACCCAGGCGACGAGCAGGATCCACGCCTCCACGACGTCGCTGGTCCGCCTGAGCGGATTCCGCCGCCACCGCCACAGCCACACTCCCGCACGACGTGTCACCTTCGACACCCCCTCGTGAGCACCGACGGCCCTGCTTCCAGTGTGCCTCCAGAAGCGATCAGCGGCTTCCGGAAGCACGGAGACTTCCGAAAGTACCGAGAAGGGGAAGCCGGCGCCTTCCGGCGGTCGCGAGGGAGCGTACGCCCGCGCACGCGCCGGTTGCCGTGCGGTGAAGGCGCCGTGATGGGGCCACGGCGCTCGCCGCGCGTGCCCTCGCCCGGCCGGCCACCCGGCCCGGTCCGGCCGAGGCGGTGCCGGGCTGCGGCACCGGGCGGCCCCGGCCGTCCGCCGCCTGACGGGCGACCTGCGGCGGCGCTCCGCCGCGGTCCGCGTCGTGCGGCCGCGACGTGGGCTTCCCGCGCGCCCGGCG
>NZ_JUJA01000166.1:92912-113652 GCF_001906585.1 Streptomyces kebangsaanensis
CCCGCCGCCGTGTCCGTGACCAGTGTGTCCACCGAACGGGCAGGGCAGATGCGGGCGAAGGCACGCCGGCCCAGCTTGCTGGAGTCGGCGGCCACGACGACGCGTTCGGCGCGCTCGCACAGCAGCCGGTTGACGGCGGCCTCGGCCTCGTCGTGGGCCGCCGCGCCGTGCGTGACATCGAGGGCGACCACCCCGAGCACCGCCACGTCGAGCGTGATCTGACCCAGCACCCCGTCCGCCAGCGGGCCGACCAGCTCGTACGACTGCGGACGCGCGACCCCGCCGGTCAGTACGATCTTGAACTGGGGCCGCACGGCCAGCTCGTTGGCGATGTTGAGCGCGTTGGTCACCACGGTCAGCGCCGGTGAACCGGAGGCGAGGTCGCCGCGCACCGCCAGGGCGCGGGCCACCTCCGTGGTGGAGGTGCCACCCGTCAGCCCCACCGCCTCGCCGGGCGCCACGAGGTCCGCGACCGCCTTCGCGATCCGCTGCTTCTCGGAGGCGTGCCGGGCCGTCTTGTAGCGCAGCGGCAGCTCGTAGGAGACACCGTGCACGACCGCGCCGCCCCGGGTGCGGACGAGCATCTGCTGTTCGGCGAGCTGGTCGAAGTCCCGCCGGATCGTCGCGGCCGACACCCGCAGCTCGGCCGCCGCCTCCTCGACGTCCAGCCGGCCCCGCTCGACGAGCAGCTCCAGCAGCGCCTTCCAGCGCGCGTCGCGCGACATCAGCGGCCTCCGTTTCTCGCTCCCTCGCGACCCTAACGCACCCGGCACCCGGCCGAATGCTTGAAGATGCTCGAAAGGTGGCACTAACTTGCAAGAACGAGCAGACGCGGGAGGACGGGACATGAGCCATGTCGAGGACGAGCTGACCAGCCAGCCCGAGTGCTGGGCCCGCGCAGGGGGCGCCGCCGCTGCCCACGGCCGGGCACTGCCCGCGCAGGGGGAGCGGGTCGCGATCGTCGGCTGCGGCACGTCGTACTTCATGGCCCAGGCCGCCGCCGCGCTGCGCGAGGGCTCGGGGCAGGGGGAGACCGACGCCTTCGCCGCCTCCGAGTTCCCCTACGGCCGCTCCTACGACCGGGTCCTCGCCCTCACCCGCTCCGGTACCACCACCGAAGTGCTCCAAGTGCTCACGGAGTTGAAGGGACGCACGCCCACCACGGCCGTCACCGCCGACCCCGGCACCCCCGTCATGGACGCCGCCGACGAGGTCGTCGTGCTCGACTTCGCCGACGAACGCTCCGTGGTGCAGACCCGGTTCGCGACCACCGCGCTCACCCTGCTGCGCGCCCACCTCGGACTGCACAGCGACGACGTCGTCGTCGACGCCGGCACGGCGCTGTCCGCTCCGCTGCCCGAACGGCTCGTCGACCGCACGCAGTTCACCTTCCTGGGCCGGGGCTGGACCGTCGGCCTCGCCAACGAGGCCGCCCTGAAGATGCGCGAGGCCTCGCTGTCCTGGGCCGAGGCCTATCCGGCGATGGAGTACCGCCACGGCCCCATCAGCGTCACCACCGAGGGCACGGTCGCCTGGATGTTCGGCAGCGCCCCGCAGGGACTGGACGAACAGGTACGGGCCACGGGCGGGTCGTGGATCGAGAGCGCACTCGACCCGCTCGCCGAACTGATCCGCGCCCAGCGCCTCGCGGTCGCCGTCGCCCGGGCCCGCGGTCTGGACCCGGACCGCCCCCGCCACCTCACCCGCTCGGTGATCCTCGCGCCGTAACCTCTCGGAAAGGTCAGGACAGGCCGTGCCGCTTGCAGCCACCGGCGAGCTGGTCACCCGCGCAGCCGCCGCGCGTTCCGCCGTCGTCGCCTTCAACATCATCACGCTGGAACACGTCGAGGCCGTCGTCGCCGGCGCCGAGGCGGCCGGCGCGCCCGTCGTCCTGCAGGTCAGCGAGAACGCGGTCAAGTTCCGCTACGGACGGCTGCGGCCGCTCGCCCGCGCGGCCGCCGCCGCGGCCGAACGGGCCACCGTGCCCGTGGCGTTGCACCTCGACCACGTGCAGAGCGACGACCTGCTGCGCCAGGCGCCCGACGCGGGCTTCAGCTCCGTGATGTACGACGCCTCCCGGCTGCCGTACGCGGAGAACCTCGCCGCGACCAGTGCCGCCGCGGCCTGGGCACACGCCCGAGGGCTGTGGATCGAGGCCGAGTTGGGCGAGGTCGGCGGCAAGAACGGCGCGCCACCGCTGGACGCCCACGCCCCCGGCGCACGCACCGACCCCGCGGAGGCGCACGCGTTCGTCACCGGCTCCGGGGTGGACGCCCTGGCCGTGGCCGTCGGCAACACCCACGCCATGACCGAGCGCACCGCGGCCCTCGACCACGACCTCCTCAAGCGCCTCGCCGGAGCACTGGACGTCCCCCTCGTCCTGCACGGCTCCTCCGGCGTGCCCGACGGCGAACTGACCGCCGCCGTCACCGCCGGCATCGCCAAGGTCAACATCGGCACCGCCCTCAACATCGCGATGACCGGAGCGATCCGCGACTTCCTCGCCGCCCGCCCCGAGGCGGTCGACTCCCGCACGTACCTCAGCGTGGGGCGGGAGGCGATGGCGGGGGAGGCGCGGCGGCTCATCGGGGTGATCGGCACCCCCCGTACGGGGATCATCTCTTGACGGCCTTCAGCACCACGAACTTCGGGTCGCTCGCGACGAGCCGGCTGTTGCCGAACAACCGGCGCAGTGTGACGTGGTAGCCCAGGTGCCGGTTGCCGATCACCCACAGCTCGCCGCCGGGGCGCAGCGCGCGCCGCGCCCCGGCGAACATGCGCCGGGCCGTCGCGTCCGTCGTCGCCTGGTGCGAGTGGAACGGCGGGTTGTTGAGCACCAGGTCCACACTGCCCGCCGGTACTCCGGCCAGCCCGTCGCCGACCCGGAACTCGGCGTGCCCGGGCACGCCGTTCGCCTTGTACGTCGCCTCCGCCGAGGCCACGGCCTGGAACGACTCGTCCGTGAACAGCACCTCCGCGTCCGGGTTCGCCAGCGCCAGCGCCGTACCGACGACACCGTTGCCGCAGCCCAGGTCCACCACCCGGCGGGTGCCCCGGCCGTCGGGCAGGTGCCGCAGGAAGAAGCGGGTGCCGATGTCGAGGCGGTCGGCGCAGAAGACACCCGCGTGGTTGACCACGGTCCGGCCGGACGCGGCACCGATGCCGTCGGGCAGCGTGTAGCTGTACGGCCACGGACTGGCGGGCCGCTCCAGGGCGGGGTCCGGGGTGCAGAGGATCAGCCGGGCCTTGCGCCACGCGAGCGAGGTCCTGGTCGGGCCGAGGATCCGCTCGAACAGCGTCAGCGTCGAGGTGTGGATCTCCTTCACCATCCCGGTGCCGACGACGACCGTTCCCTCGTGCACGGAGGGTGCCAGGCGCAGCAGCTGGTCCTCCAGCAGGGCAAGGCTCTTGGGCACCCGCACCAGCAGCACGTCGATACGGCCGGGCGGCGGGTCCTGCGTGCTGAGCAGGCGCACCGCGCCGGGCTCGGCACCGTTGCGGGCGAGGTTCGCGCGGGTCGCCTCCTGCCCGAGGAACGAGTCGGTGATCTGCACCGGCCGGTGCGCCGCCAGCGCCGTGACCAGGGCACCCCACCGGTCGCCCACGACCACGACGGTCCCGGACAGGTCCACCCCCTGCTCGTCGAGGTGCCGCAGCAAGTACTCGTCGGAGGCGTCCCAGGCCCGCAGCCGGTCACGCGGATCCTCGGGGAACCGGGCGAGCACCGGCTCGCCCCAGGCAGTCGTCATACGCTCGTTCATCGCCCGTCAAGGCTAGCGGAGCCGCAGCTCACGGCCGCTGCGGCAGGATGGGGGGCATGGACGCCGAGCTGTTCCCCCGCGGTCGCAGGGAGATCGCGCCGTCAGCCGTGCACGTACCGGACTGGCTGGATCCGACACGCCGGCGCGCGCTGCTCGCCGCCTGCCGGGAGTGGGCCCGCCCGCCGGCCGGCCTCCGCACGGTGCGCACCCCGGGCGGCGGAACGATGACCGCGCGGCAGGTCTGCCTGGGCCGGCACTGGTACCCGTACGGCTACGCCCGCACGGCCGTCGACGGCGACGGCGCCCCGGTCAAGCCGTTCCCCGCCTGGCTGGGCGAACTGGGACGCGCGGCGGTGACGGACGCGCTGGGCCCCGAGGCGGTCCCGGAGGAGGCGTACGACATCGCCCTGATCAACTTCTACGACGCCGGCGCGCACATGGGCATGCACCGCGACAGCGACGAGAAGTCCGACGCGCCGGTGGTGTCGCTGAGCCTCGGCGACACGTGCGTGTTCCGCTTCGGCAACACCGGGACCCGTGCCCGGCCCTGGACCGACGTCGAACTGCGCGACGGCGACCTGTTCGTCTTCGGCGGCCCGTCCCGCCTGGCCCACCACGGCGTGCCACGGGTCCATCCGGGCACCGCTCCACCGGAGTTGGGCCTGACGGGGCGGCTGAACATCACCCTGAGGGTGAGCGGCTTCTAGGCCGCGCCGCTGGTCACGACAGGTGCGGATCATGGGAGACTCGCCCTCATGAGCGGCAAGGCGGACCCCCGGGCGGCGGGGGAAGGGAGCACCTCGAGGACACGGCTGGACCGGGGGCGCGGTGCGCTCGGGCCCGCGCTGGAACTCGTGCACACCGGACGCGCCCCGACCCGCGCGGTCCTCACCGCCGAGCTGGGGGTGACCCGGGCGACGGCCGGTGCGGTGGCCGCCGAGCTGGAGGCGCTGGGCCTGATCCGGGTGGACGCCCGGCCGGGCGCGGCGGCCGGCTCGCAGGGCCGTCCCTCGCACCGCCTCTCCGTCGCCGAGGACGGGCCCGTCGCCCTCGCCGCGCAGGTGCACGCCGACGGCTTCCGTGCCGCCCTGGTGGGTCTCGGCGGCCGTATCGTGGCGACCACGCCCGGCTGCGAGACCGTCGACCCCGACCCGGCCAAAGTGCTCGGCTCCGTCGTCGAGGCCGGCGCGGAACTGCTGCGCACGACCGGCCGGCGCTGCGTCGGCGCCGGGCTCGCCGTGCCCTCCGCGGTCGCCGAACCGGAGGGTCTGGCCCTGAACCCGCTCCACCTGGCCTGGCCCCCGGGTGCGCCGGTGCGCCGGCTCTTCGCGGAGTGCGTGCGCGCGGCGGGGATCACCGGACCGGCGTTCGCCGCCAACGACGTCAACCTCGCCGCGCTCGCCGAGCACCGGCACGGCGCCGGCCGCGGCGCCCGCGACCTGCTGTGCGTGGCGACCGGACACCGGGGCGTGGGCGGCGCGCTGGTGCTGGACGGGCGGCTGCACTCGGGCAGTGCGGGCCTGGCGCTCGAGGTCGGCCACCTCACCGTCAACCCCGAGGGCCGCCCCTGCCACTGCGGCAGCCGCGGCTGCCTCGACGTCGAGGCGGACCCGCTGGCCCTCCTCACCGCCGCCGGCCGCGAGCCGGGCCCCGTGGTCTCGCTGCTGCGGCAGGCCGACGACCTGATCCGCCACCACTACGACGACCCGGCCGTCCGCACGGCCGTCGAAGCCCTCGTCGACCGCCTCGGCCTGGGCCTGGCCGGCCTGGTGAACATCCTCAACCCCGACCGCATCATCCTCGGCGGACTCCACGGCACCCTCCTCGACGCCGCCCCCGACCGCCTGCGCGCCGTCGTCGCCGACCGCAGCCTGTGGGGCCAGAGCGGCGGCGTCCCCATCCTCCCCTGCACCCTCGCCCACAACAGCCTGGTCGGCGCGGCGGAACTGGCCTGGCAGCCGGTCCTGGACGACCCGCTGACGGCGCTGGCCTGAGCAGCCCGGGCGCACGGGCGAGGGGCGGGGCCCGTGAGGACCACCGGGCCCCGTTCGGTCAGCCGACGACGGCGGACCGGGCGGGGCGGGTGCCGTTGAGCGCGGAGCCGGCGAAGCGGCGGGCGGGTTCCTCCACGGTGACGAGGGCCGGCACCCGGGCCGGGATCGCGACCGAGGGGGCGGAGGTCGGCAGGGTGAACCAGACGACCTTGCCCTGCTCGCCGTCGGGGCGCGCGCCCCAGCTCTCGCTCACCGCGGCCACCATCGCCAGCCCCCGCCCTTCGGTGGCCAGCGGCGCGATCTCGCCCATGTTCTCCGCCACGGGGAGGCGAGGATCGTGGTCGTGCACGGAGACCGTGAGCCGGTCGAGCAGCAGCTCGAGCTCGACGGTGCACAGCTTGTCCGGCTGGGCGTGCTGGTGGACGTTGGTCAACAGCTCCGTCACACCGAGCGCGGCCCGGTCGATCAGAGGGTCCAGATGCCAGTAGCGCAAGTGCGCCGATACGATTCTGCGGACCTGGCCGATCCGCGACGGCAGGGCTTGGAGCTCCACCGTGCAGTGCCTGCTTGGGTGACTGATCACGGCTGCGACTCCCCGACGTTGAGGTCCGGAAGAACACGACGTTTCGGATGCAGCAGGACGTCTGCGTGACACTGCCGCCTGCTGTCGTGGCCGGCGGGCTGGTTCGCAGCGTTATCGCCGGTAAACCCTGAGTGACGTGAGACCAGGGTGACCCACGGGGTGGGGTCCTGCAACTCGCCGTCGCTCAGCCGCCGCGCCCCGCCGCCCGGCGTACGGCCTCGACGAACCGGCGCGCCGCCGGCGGCCCCGGCTCGCCCGGTGCGGGGTCGTGGTCGCCCAGGGTCAGTACGTACCGCTTGCCGTCGAGGTCGGCGAGCGCCCGGTCGTCCGGGGTGTACCAGGGCTTGGAGGCGCGCACCGCCCCCAGGGGCGCGCTGTCGATCTCACTGCCGTAGCTGGTGAGCAACTCCAGCCTGCCCTCGCTGATCCGGACCTGTCCGGCCCGGGTGAGCGAGCGCAGTCGCTTGCCGATGCGCACGCCCGTGGCCGTGAACTCCGCTTCCGCCATCCTCTCCCGCCCCCTTGCGCGCGTCGTCGGCTCGAAGACTCCGCGGGCTCCTTCGTCCCGCGCGGTGCAGTCTGCACGCCTTCGGCAGCGAGCACCAGTGCCCGGGGCGCGCTCACGGCCGGCGCCCGGAGCACTCGCGCGAATGCGCCCCCACCCGTGCGCGCACCGCGCCCCGGGCAGGCTCCGGCGAGCCGTGCTCCCAAGGTGTCTTTGACTCCCTCAAAGATGCGTTTATGCAGGTGAGAGGCGTGTCGGAGGTGTCTATCATCGGTGCTGTCCGGCCGCGCGACACGCCGTCGGCGCACAGCACAAGGAGCCTCGCGTGAGCATCACCCAGCAGCCGCGGACCAGCGACACCCTGGACGTCGACCGCAGCGACAACGGATACCGCGACTGGCTGAAAGAAGCCGTCCGCAAGGTCCAGGCCGACGCCAACCGCTCGGCCGACACCCACCTGTTGCGCTTCCCGCTGCCCGAGGAGTGGGGCATCGACCTGTACCTGAAGGACGAGTCGACCCACCCGACCGGAAGCCTCAAGCACCGCCTGGCGCGCTCGCTGTTCCTGTACGGCCTGTGCAATGGCTGGATCCGCCCGGGCCGCCCGGTGATCGAGGCCTCCAGTGGCTCGACGGCCGTCTCGGAGGCGTACTTCGCGAAGCTGATCGGCGTGCCCTTCATCGCGGTGATGCCGCGCACGACGAGCGCCGAGAAGTGCCGCCTGATCGAGTTCCACGGCGGGCGGTGCCACTTCGTGGACGACCCGCGCACGATGTACGAGGCCTCCGCCGCCCTCGCGGCCGAGACCGGCGGCCACTACATGGACCAGTTCACCTACGCCGAGCGGGCCACGGACTGGCGCGGCAACAACAACATCGCCGAATCCATCTTCCGGCAGATGGAGTTGGAGCGCTTCCCGGAACCGGCCTGGATCGTCGCCACGGCGGGCACCGGCGGCACCTCGGCGACCATCGCGCGCTACGTCCACTACATGCAGTACGACACCCGCGTCTGCGTCGCCGACCCCGACAACTCCTGCTTCTTCGAGGGCTGGACCACCGGCGATCCGGACGTCACCTGCGACTCCGGCTCGCGCATCGAGGGCATCGGCCGGCCGCGCATGGAGCCGAGCTTCGTGCCCGGCGCCATCGACCGCATGATGAAGGTCCCGGACGCCGCCGCCGTGGCCGCCGTACGCGGCCTGGAACGGGCCATCGGCCGCAAGGCGGGCGGCTCCACCGGCACCGGTCTGTGGAGCGCCCTGAAGATCGTCGCCGAGATGCTGCGGGAAGGCCGCCGCGGCAGCGTCGTCACCCTCCTGTGCGACCCGGGCGACCGCTACCTCGACAAGTACTACTCGGACACCTGGCTGACCGGACAGGGCCTGGACAGCGCTCCGTACACGGCGGCGATCGAGGCGTTCCTGGCGACCGGGGCGTGGCCGGACTGAGCGCCCCGGTCCGGCCCGTCCGCCCCGGTCCGGCCCGTCCGCCCCGGTCCGGCCGGGGCGCCGTGTCCGGCGCCCGCTCAGGCGTCCGCCGCGTCCTCGGCCTCGCCCGCCACCACCAGCCGCAGATGCTCCGAGACCTCGGCGCGCGCCTCGGCCGGCAGCCCGGCGTCCGTCACCAGGGTGTCGACCTGCCCCAGCGCGGCGAAGGAACTCAAGCCCACCACACCCCACTTGGTGTGGTCGGCGACCACCACCACACGCCGCGCGGACCGCACCAGCCGCCGGTTGGTCTCGGCCTCCGCCAGGTTCGGCGTGGACAGGCCGGCCTCGGCCGATATCCCGTGCACCCCGAGGAACAGCACGTCGAAGTGGAGCGTGGCGATCGCCTGGTCGGCCACCGGCCCCACCAGCGAGTCGGACGGCGTACGCACTCCGCCGGTCAGCACGACCGTCGCCGCGCCCTGCCGCTGACCGGAGCCGCGCTGGGCCGAGTGGAAGACGTCCGCCACCCGTACCGAGTTGGTGACCACCGTCAGATCGGGCACGTCCAGCAGATGGTGGGCCAGCGCGTACGTCGTCGTACCGCCCGAGAGGGCGATCGCCGTGCCCGGCGCGACCAGCAGGGCCGCCGCCCGCGCGATCTCCTCCTTGGCGGTCGGCTCCAGACCCGACTTGGCCTCGAAGCCCGGCTCGTGCGTACTGGCCTCCACGACCGGAACCGCCCCGCCGTGCACCTTCTCCAGCACACCCTGGCGGGCCAGCGCGTCCAGGTCGCGGCGGACCGTCATGTCCGACACGCCGAGCCTCCGGGTCAGCTCGTTGACCCGGACCCCGCCCCGGCGCCGGACCTCGTCCACGATCAGGGCACGCCGCTGCTCCGCGAGGAGGTTCTGATTCTCACTCACGTGTGCTCCGGTTCCTTTCGCCTCAAGCCGCCCGACACGCGCGGAGGTCCCATCCTTTCATGGGGCGGTGCCCGCCGCGCCGGAGCCCGCCCGACGCGCACATGCCACTTACGCCCTCCCACGCGCGCCAGCCGTCACCCCTACCGGCGAAATTCCGGTGACAGGGGGTGTGCCACGGGCCACGGGGGGCGATCCTGGTGTCCGCACGGACACAGACCCATGGCACACCCATGACACACACCCACGGACACCCACGGACGCGTCACGGGGGAATCGAACAGTGGAACGTGCGCAGCAGCGTCCGCCGACCGGATGCGCCCTGGAGCTCCTGGTCCACGGTGTCGGCGGCACCACGCCCGAGAGGATGCTGGACGACCCGCGGACGGTGCGGATCACCGGCGACGACACCGCGGCCGTCTTCCGCCGCGCCGACGACGTCGACGCCGAGACGCGGCCCGGGAAGCGCCGCGGCACGCCGGTGCCCGAGGCGTACGTCTGGTGCAACCTCACCTCGGGCAACGGCGCTCGCGCCCTGTGGCTGTTGCTGCTGCCGTTCATGGTGGTCAACCTCGCCCACTGGATGCGCCCCGGCGCACCCGGCCGCCCCCGCACGACACGTCTGTACGGCCTGCTGGTACGACTGGCCGGCCTCACCCTGACCGTGCTGCTCGTCGCCGCCGCCTGCGAGGTCGCCCTGGACCTCACGGCCTGGCAGTGCGCGGGCACCCGCGCGTGCGCAGCACGCCACTCCTGGCTGGGCTTCCTGTCGCCCGCGGCCGGCGGCTGGTGGAGCGCGCCCGGCCGCCGTCTCGCCCTCGCCGCCCTGGTGCCCGCGGCCCTCACCGGCCTGCTGTGGTACCTGGCCCACCGCACCTGGAGCGCCTACGAGTCCCAGCAGCCGATGTCCCGCGACCCCGAGCCCGAGGAGGACACCGGCAGCGGCTCCCTGGGCCGTCCCGGCTTCTGGTACGGCCGCCGCCTGGTGGCCCGGCTGCGCGCCGCCCACACCGCCGCCGGCCTGCTCACCGTCGCCGCCGCGATCGCCGCGCCCACGGCGGCCCTCGACCGCCGTCCCGGCGGCCCCGCGCTCCTCGACGTCCTGGGCCGGTTCCTGCTCGTCGCTCTGCTCGCCTGGGCCGCCGCCGTGCTCTGGGTCGTCTGCCGCCGGGGCCGCACCGAGCACCTGCTCGACCGGCAACTGGACCGCCACCTCGTACGACAGCTGCCGCTCGGCGCCCTCCTGCTGCTCCTGCTCACCGCCGTGTACGCCGGCTGGTCACGCCCCGGCTGGACCTCGGCGGGCCGGCTGGCCGGCGACACCGTCTTCGGCGGCCTCGCCCTGGGGCAGGGTCTGCTGGTCGTCGCCCTCGGTATCACCGCGCACGCCCTGTACCGCACCCGTCCCGACCCCCGCGCCGTGCTGCGGGGCCTGGGCGGGCCCGCGGTCGCGATGCTGGCCTGCGCGCTGGGCGGCGTGATGTCCGGCGGGGTCTGCCAGCGCGTGGCCGACTGGCTGGACGGCACCGGCACCTCCATCCCGGGCCCACCGGTCATGCTCACCTGGCAGGCGTCCGTCATCCCGCCGCTGCTCCTCGTCCTGCTGGTGCTCTGCGGACGGCTCGCCGGGCGCGCCTGGCGGCTGGCCCGCGCCCTGCGCGCCACGGTCGAACGGGACCACCCCGGCGAGCCGTCCGACCCCGAGCGCACCCGCCGGATCGCCCGCACCCGCGCCATGGCGACGCTCACCGACGACGCCCCCCTCGTCGTCGGCGTCACCTCCGCCGCCACCCTCGTCCTCGGCGCCGCCGCACTCGCCGGTGCCCTCGGCACCGGCAGGACCCCGGCCGGAGCCGCCGCCGGCACCCACCCCGCCCTCCAGGGCGCGTCCCAGACCGCGCAGGCCCTGGGCTCCTGGCTGATCGGGCTGGGCTTCATACTGTTCGTCACCTGGGGCCGACGCGCCTACAAGGACGCCTCCGCCCGGCGCACCATCGGCATCCTGTGGGACGTCGGCACCTTCTGGCCGCGCGCCGCCCACCCCTTCGCCCCGCCCTGCTACGCCGAACGGGCCGTGCCCGACCTCACCTGGCGGATGGCGACCTGGACCCGGTCCACCGGCGGCCGCCTGGTGCTGTCCGGGCACTCCCAGGGCAGCGTGCTGGCCGCCGCCGCGGCCTGGCAGCTCACCCCGCCGGTCCGCGGGCGGGTCGCACTGCTGACCTACGGCTCGCCGCTGGAACGGCTCTACGGCCGCTGGTTCCCGGCCCACTTCGGACCGGCCGCCCTCGGTGCCCTGCATCGGGACGTGGACTGCTGGCGCAACCTGTACCGGCTCACCGACCCCATCGGCGGCCCGGTCCGGCTCACCGGCGACCACGGTCCCGAGGTGGACCACGCCCCGCTGCGGGACCCCCTGGCCTACGGCCGTACCGCACAGCACCCCTTGCCCGCCCCGATCCTCGGCCACTCCGACTACCAGGCGGACCCGGCCTTCGCCGAGGAACGCGGACGGCTGCTCGCCCGGCTGCGCCCGGACCTGCCCGCGCCACGCCACGGACCGCCCGAACTCCCGGACGGCGAGCCGCCGGCCGGCCGCGAGCCGCCGGGCGGCACCGGGGCTCAGGGCAGCGCGGGCAGATCCTCGGCGTAGAGCAGCGTCAGATCGTCCGTGCTGGGGTCGGCGAGCTGGGCGACCCGGCCCGCGTGCCGCTCCACCATCGCCTCGAAGGTCTGGCGCGCGGTACGCCCGTTGCCGAACGTCGGACCCTTGGGGACCGCCGTGAAGTACGTCAGCAGGGCCTCGGCCGCCCCCGGCGCCAGCCGGTACTCGTGCTCCTCGGCCTGCTGCTCCACGATCCGCAGCAGCTCGTCGGGGCCGTAGTCGCCGAAGGTGATGGTGCGGGAGAAACGGGAGGCCACACCGGGGTTGACGGAAAGGAAGCGTTCCATCTCGGCGGTGTATCCGGCGACGATCACCACCACCGCGTCCCGCTGGTCCTCCATCAGCTTCACCAGCGTGTCGATGGCCTCCTTGCCGAAGTCCCGCCCGGCGTCCTCCGGGGAGAGCGCGTACGCCTCGTCGATGAACAGCACCCCGCCGCGCGCCCGTTCGAACGCCTCCTGGGTGCGGATCGCGGTGGAGCCGATGTGCTCGCCGACCAGGTCGACACGGGAGACCTCGACGAGGTGCCCCTTCTCCAGCACGCCGAGGGAGGCGAGGATCTCGCCGTACAGGCGGGCGACCGTGGTCTTGCCGGTGCCGGGGGAGCCGGTGAAGACCAGATGACGCTTGACCGAGGCGGCCTTCAGCCCGGCCCGCTGCCGGCGCCGGCCCACCTCGATCATGTCGGTCAGGGCGCGCACCTCCAGCTTGACGCTGTCCAGGCCCACCAGCATGTCGAGTTCGCCGAGCACGTCCTTCGCGGTCCGGGCGGGCTGCTCCGGCTCGGCGGCGGTCACCAGCGGTTCCTGCTCGGTGGCGCGCTGCCCGGGGATCGCGCCCAGCAGACCGGGGGACGGACTCGTCGTCTGCACGGCCGTCGCCCGGGCCTCGGGCGGGCGCACACCGCCGCTCTCGTCGCCGGCGCAGTCCTCGACCACGGGACCCGACCCGGCCCCGGCGTCCGGCCCGCCGTCCGCGAACTCGTAACCGCCGCGCGCGCACCGCTCCGTACGGCACTTCCTCAGCGTCGTACGGCAGCCGTCGATCACGTGGAAGCCGTAGCCGCCGCTGTCCGTCACCCGGCAGCCCAGGAAGCTGCCGCGGCCCCCGGCGGAGACGTAGAAGCCGGCCTCGGCGGGGGAGGAGACCGTGCACCGCTCGATGGTGGGGTCGGCGCCCTTGGTGACGATCACGCCGGTCTGGGTGCCGTCCACGGTGCAGTTGCTCAGGGTGCCGCCGCTGCCGTGGTCGCGGAACCAGGCGCCCGTGGCCGCGTCCTTGATCCGGCAGTCGTCCAGCTGCGCGGTGGCGCCGTCGCTCACCGAAACCGCCGTGTTGCGCACCTGGGTCAGGTCGCTGTCCACGACGTCCGCCCGGGAGCCGCGGTCCAGCACGAACAGCGCGTCCGGCACGTCGTGCACCCGACAGGCGTCGAGCACCACGGTCGCGCCGTCGCTGACCCACACCGCCGGGTAGTCGCCGGTGCTGTCGAAGATCTCGCACTGGTTGGCGTCCACGCGCGTGCCCGGGTCCCACACCGACAGACCGTTGCGCCCGAACCGGCGCACCGTCGTCCGCGTCAGCGTCAGCACGGAACGCGACCGCAGGTCCACCGCGTTCTCCGGGATGTCGTGGATACGGCAGTCGGCGAGCGTCAGCACGGCGTCGGTGTCGAGCGTGACGCCGTCCGCGGTGGTGCGGTGCACGTCGCAGTCGGTGAGGTGCGCGGTGGCCCCGCCCGTGACCTGGACGCCGCTGCCCCGCACTTCGTAGACCTCGCAGCCCACCGCTTCCAGCGCGGAGTTGTCGCCCGTCACCGACAGGCCCGCGCCGGCGGTGTGGTGGATCCGGCAGCGCCCCAGCCGGGGGTGGGCGCCGCCGCGGACCGCCACGCCCGACTGCCCGGCCGCGACGACCTCGCACTCCTCGAACACCCCACCGCCGCCGTCGAGCACGGCTATGCCGATGCCGGCCGGATTGTCGACCGTGCAGCGCCGCACGGTCGGCCGGGCGCCGCCGCGCACCTCGATGCCGACCGCGGACCGGGTCACGATCCGCACATCGCCGATCTCCGGCGTGCCCTCCTCCACCAACAGGGCGGGCACGGTGGCGTCCTGGCCCTCCACGTGCAGGTCCTGCACCACCGCCGAGGCGCGCACGGTCAGCGGCACCCCGTCCGCGGGGGCGATGCGCACCGCGCCGGGGGAGTTCTCGGGGCCGCGCAGCGTCACCGCCCGCTGGACCACGAGGTTCTCGCGGTAGGTGCCCGGGGCGACGGTGAGGACGTCGCCGTCCGCCGCGGCCTCCAGGGCGGCGGCGAGCGAAGCGTACTCACCCGTGCGGCGCCGCCACCGCGATGTGCCGGTGTGCGTCACCTGGACCGTGCCCTGTGCCATGGCGCTGCTGTGCCCCCCACCTCGTCGTACGCGGGTCGGTTGATGCCGAGTGCGTCGGCCGGTCCACCGTAGCGTGCCCGCGGACGGTCGGTTGACCGGAGCCGGAAGGCCGTCAGCTGCCGGTACCGGTACGGCCCCAGTCCGGGCCCACCCGCTCCCAGGCCCGGTCCCACTGCGCGTACCGGCGGCGGACCAGGCGCCAGAGCACCAGCCGGCGTACGGCCTCCACCAGCCCCGCGGTCAGCAGGGCGGCGCCGAATCCCGCCAGTACCGCATGGGTGGTGGCCGTGGCGGAGTCCAGGGGCCGGGGCACCATGGTGCCGTGCGCGTCGGTCCACAGCGTGAAGGTCTCACCGGGCTTCGGGGCCTTCAGGCTTGTGGAGACCGGTTCGTGCCGCCGGGTGCCGTCGGGTGCCGTCCATTCGGCGAGGACGCGGCTGCGCACGCCCTGCCCCGGGGATGTCTCCGGATCGGGCTCCAGCCGGTTCAGCTCCCTCACCACCGTGGCCGTCACCTGGTGCCGGGTCTGGCGCTGGTCGCGCACGGACTGCTGCAGGGCTCCCTGGGCCGCGGTGCCGGCCAGGGAGCCGATCACGGGGGCGACGACGAGGGCGAGCAGCAGGGTCGCCAACGCCACCCAGGACTCCACCAGATCGGTCGTGCGCCGCAGCGGATTGTGCCGCCAGCGCCAGAGTCCGCTGATCGCTCGCACGGTCCCCGCACCCCCCTTCCTGCTCCGTCATAACCCCCGGCGAGGCGGTCCGCCCCCGAATCCGGCCGAAGAGGGAGGCACATCACCTCCGGCCGTCCGGCCGGGGTCCTCAGGAACATCTCAGGAAAGCCAACGACCGGGTCCTGTCCCGGGGTTCCCGGCAGGCGCGGGTCATTCGAGGACGGTGACCGGGTCGCCGAGCCGGATGGTGCCGGTCGACTCGGGCACCAGGTTCTGTCCGAAGACCAGTTCGCCGCCGAAACGGCGGTGCCGGCCGAGGGTGCGCAACGGCTCCTTGCCGCGGACGGTGGTGGCCTGGTCGGTGGTGGTCACCACGCACCGGCCGCACGGCTTGGCGACCCGGAAGGCGACCTCGCCGATCGCGATGCGCCGCCAGTCGTCCTCGGCCCAGGCGGGGGCGCCGGCCACCACGACGCTCGGCCGGAAGCGGTTCATCGGCAGCGGGCCCTCCTCTGCGTGGTCGCCCTCGGCGATCAGCGAGTTGAGGGAGTCGAGGGAGGACCGCGAGGTGAGCAGCAGGGGGTAATCGTCGGCGAAGCTCACCGTCTCGCCCGGCAGGGCGTAGTCCGGGTCGACGGGACGGCGCGTGGCGGGGTCGTCCATGTGGACGAGACGGACACCGGCTCCGGCGTGGTCGCTGCACCAGGCGTGGGCGGCCTCGTCCGCCGGAACGGCCTCCACCTCGTCGCCGAAGATGTCCACCGTCACCGTGGCACCCGGCCGTGGGACGGACACCGTGATCGGGGCACGGCCGGGTGCGGAAAGACGGAGGCCGCCGCCGGGCGTGGGCTCGGCGGCGGCCAACGCGAGCTGGGGCAGTTGGCGTTGCGTGACGACCTTTCCCCCGTCGTCGATCAATGCCCAGCGCCGGTCACCGGCCAGCCCCCAGGGCTCCACGACGGCCTCCCGGAGCCCGACGGGCCGGAACGCCTTGACCGGGTGGATGTGCAAGGACCACAGCTCCGCATTCCCCATGACCTCATCCTGCCAGGTGGCACGGACAGCTGGGGAGCGGATCAGTAACCGCGGTACTGCTGGTTGCCGTACGGGTCCTGGTAGGGCGCCTGGGCGGGCCGGGGAGCGGCCGGGCGCATGGCCTCGTAGCCGGTGCCGTTCGCCATCGGGCGCGGTGGCTGCGGCTGCTGCGGGCCGGGGTATCCGCGCGGCGCGGTGGCCTGCTGCGGGATGTAGGCCGCGGGCACCTGCTGCAGCGGGGCGGGCTGCGGCGCCTGCGGGTAGCCGTAGGAGGGCTGGGACGGGGCCGCGGGGAGGGCGGGCAGCGCCGAGGGGAGCGCCGGCAGGTGGCTGCCGCCCGTGTTCGGGTTGCCGCCCGTGTTCAGGCTGCTGCCCGTGTCGTAGGGAGCGGGGACCCGGATCGGGGCGATCTGCGGGGTGCCCCGTTCTGCCACGAGCGAGTCGTAGATCGGGGTGTCCGGGAAGGAGGCGGAGTAGTAGCCGCCGCCATAGGAGGAGCGGGGGGAGGTCATGGCCATAAGTTAAGCCCACGATGTGCGGATTGGGGAGACCGATAAGAGGGTTGTTTCCCGTGTCGGCGGTGACGTGAAGTCACTAATACGAGTGAACTTGGACAAGTGGGGTGGCGCGTAGGGCGCGCCCCTTGTAAAGCCTGAGTTCCAGGCGGGTTACCGGTAGTTGGCCAGGAGTGTTCGGCCCTCCTCGTGGGAGACTGCCGGGACACGGCCTGGCCGACATACGAGGGGGCAAGCATGTCCATGCCGAAGGGGTCGAACACGCCGGTGCCCGTCACGGCCCTGCGCGTCGAGGTGGGGTGGCGGTCGGGACCCGGCGTTCCGGACACGGACGCCTCCGCGCTGCTGCTGGTGGGCGGCAAGGTCCGCTCGGACGCGGACTTCGTCTTCTACAACCAGTCCGCACACCCTTCCGGCGCGGTCCGGCACGAGGGCAAGCGCACCGTCGGCGACCGGGTCACCGACACGCTGCTCGTCGACCTCACGCGCGTGGAGCCAGCGATCGAGACCGTGGTGCTGGCCGCCTCGGCGGACGGCGGCACCTTCGGCCGGGTGCCCGGCCTGTACGTCGAGGTGCGGGACGCCGCCCGGGACACGGTGACCGCGCGCTTCGACAGCACGGACGCGAGCGTGGAGACGGCGTTCGTGCTCGGCGAGTTCTACCGCCGTCAGGGCGCCTGGAAGTTCCGTGCCGTGGGCCAGGGGTACAGCAGCGGTCTGGAAGGCCTGGCCACGGACTTCGGTATCACGGTGGACGAACCGCAGCACGTGCCGCCGCCCCCGGCCGGGCCTCCTGTGCCCCCTCCGCCGCCGATGGCGCCCCCGGTCACCACGCCCCCGGTCACCACCACGCCGCCGCCCGCCGCGCCCGCGCCCGCCGTCCGCCTGAGCAAGGTGACGCTCACCAAGGCGGCCCCCGCGGTGTCGCTGACGAAGCAGGGCGGCACCTCCGGCGCCATGCGCGTCAACCTCAACTGGCAGGTGCGCAAGCAGTTCTCCGGCTGGGGCAGCAAGCGCGGCCGGGCGGTCGCCATGCACGGGGACCTCGACCTGGACCTGTGCGCCCTGTACGAACTGTCGGACGGCCGCAAGGGCGTCGTCCAGGCCCTCGGCAACGCGTTCGGCTCGCTCCACCGGCCGCCGTACATCCACCTCGACGGCGACGACCGCACCGGCGCGGCGGCCGAGGGCGAGAACCTCACGATCAACCTCGACCACACGCGGGACTTCCGGCGCATCCTCGTCTTCGTGACCATCTACGAAGGCGCCCGCTCCTTCGCCGACCTGCACGCCACGGTCACCCTCCAGCCGCAGCACGGGGCCCCGGTCGACTTCTCCCTCGACGAGTGCACCGTCCCCTCGACGGTGTGCGCGCTCGCCCTGATCACCAACACCGGGGGCGACCTCGTCGTCCAGCGCGAGGCCCGCTACCTGGTTCCCGAGCGCGGGGTGAGCCCGCAGCGGACGATCGACCGCGCCTACGGCTGGGGCATGAACTGGACCCCGGGCCGCAAGTGAGCGGTCACGCCGGTCGTCCTTCGTCGGGCACGGCGTCCGGACGCGTGTACGTACGGCCCTTCCAGGCCGCACCCCGCCCCCGGTGGTGCTGCACCGCCGAGTCCACCGTCATCAGCAGATACAGGAACGCGGTGAACGGCAGCAGGGGAGCGAGCCACAGCGGCAGGCGGTAGTACCGGAGCATCGGGACGTACGTCCCCGCCATCACCAGCCACGCCAGGCCCCCGGCGACCGCCGCCGGGCTGCTCGCCACCAGGCCCACGGCCAGCGCCACCGGCGGCACCAGGTACACCAGCGCCAGCCCGGCGACCGTGCCGAGCAGCACCAGCGGGTTGTGGCGCAGTTGCGCGTAGGCGCTGCGCGAGACCATCCGCCACAGGTCGCGCAGGAGCGGGTAGGGGCGCACGCTGTCCACCCGCTCGGCGAGACCGAGCCAGATGTGCCCGCCGCCGCCCTTGACGGCCCGGGCGAGGGCCACGTCGTCGATCACCGCCTGCCGGATCGCGTCCGGGATCCGCGCCCGCTCGGCGGCCTCGGTGCGCAGCAGCACGCAGCCGCCCGCGGCCGCCGCCGTCCGCGCGCCCCTGCGGCCGATCCGGCGGAAGGGGTACAGCTGCGCGAAGAAATAGACGAAGGCCGGCACGACGAGCCGCTCCCACCGGGTCTCCACCCGCAGGCGGGCCATCTGCGAGACGACGTCGAAGCCTCCGGTGCGCGCCGCCGCCACCAGGTGGCGCAGGCTGTCCGGGGCGTGGGCGATGTCCGCGTCCGTCAGGAGCAGATACTCGGGCACGCGCGCGCGTGCCAGGCCGATGCCGTGCCGTACGGCCCACAGCTTGCCCGTCCAGCCGGCGGGCGGCTCACCCGGCGAGGCCACGGTCAGCGGCAGCCCGCCGTGCCGCCGGGAGAGCTCCCGGGCCAGCTCCCCGGTGCCGTCGGTGCTGCCGTCGTCGATCAGGAAGACCTCGGCCCGTCCCGGGTAGTCCTGCGCGAGCAGTGAGGGCAGACTCGCGGACAGTACGGTGGCCTCGTCCCGCGCGGGGACGACGACGCACACCGACGGCCAGTCGTCCGGGGCCGGGTCCTCGCGGGGCGGCAGCCTGACGTCCGTACGCCAGAAGAAGCCCTGGCCGAGCAGCAGCCACAGCCAGGCGGCGAGTGATCCGACGGCGCTCCACACGATCACGCTCACCCGCGCAGTCTGCCCCACCCGGGCGGCCGGTTCGAGGGAATCGTCTATTGTGGCCGGGTGAAGATCGCGCTCATGGACTCCGGGATCGGGCTGCTGGCGGCCACCGCCGCGGTACGGCGCCTGCGCCCCGACGCAGATCTCGTGCTCTCCCTGGACCCCGCGGGCATGCCCTGGGGTTCGCGCACGCTGGAGGACCTGACCGAGCGCGCCCTGGCCGTCGCCGAGGCCGCCGCCGCCCGCCGCCCGGACGCCCTGATCGTCGGCTGCAACACCGCGACCGTGCACGCCCTGACCGCCCTGCGGGCCCGTTTCGAACCGGACCTGCCGGTCATCGGCACGGTACCCGCGATCAAACCGGCCGCGGCCGGCGGCGGCCCCGTCGCCATCTGGGCGACACCCGCCACCACGGGCAGCCCCTACCAGCAGAACCTCATCCGCGAGTTCGCCGGCGGCGTGCCGGTCGCCGAGGTGCCCTGCTGGGGGCTTGCCGAGGCCGTGGAACGCGCGGACCAGGCGGCGATCGACGAGGCCGTCCTCGCGGCCGCCGCGCTGACCCCGGAGGGCGTGACGACCGTCGTCCTGGGCTGCACCCATTACGAACTGGTCGCCGACCGCGTCCGGGCCGCCGTGCAGCGGCCGGACCGCTCCCCGCTGGTCCTGCACGGCTCCGCGGGCGCCGTCGTCACCCAGGCACTGCGCCGGATCGGAGCCCGTCCCGAGCCCGAGACTCCGGCCGAGGGCACTGTGACCGTCCTGCTGAACGGTCGGGAGGGCGCCCTGCCCGCGCCCGCCCTGGCCTACGCGGAAGGCCTCCTGCTCCAGCAGACCGCTCCCGTCCGCTGACGCACGGTCACCCACGACGCGCCACCCGTTCGGCGAAACCTGGGTAACCTCATGGATATGAGGGATCACCCCCACAGCCAGAACGGCCCCCACCCCGAGGTGTGGACCGGACGCGCCACCAACCGGATCCAGTGGCTGCTGGCGCTCGCCGGCGCCGCCTGCGTGGCCCTCGGCATCGAGCTGGCCGTCGACTCCGCCTGGAACGCCGGCATCGCCCCGCTGGTGATGTCCGTCGTGGGCTGCATCGCGGCCGGCCTGCTGGTCCTCTTCGGCACCCTCGCCTTCGTGCACGTGGCGCTGCGCGTCGACAAGGAGGCCCTGGAGGTGCGCTGCGGGCACATGGGCCTGCCGCGCCGCCGCATCCCCCTCTCCCATGTCGCGGGCGCCGAGTTCGCCCCGCACGTCACCCCGCGCCACTGGGGCGGCTGGGGCTACCGCTGGCGGCCCGAGAAGGGCACCGCGGTCGTCGTACGGCGTGGCGAGGGCCTCGTCCTGCGCCTGTGGGACGGCCACACGTTCACGATCACGGTCGACAACGCCGAGTCCGCGGTACGCGTGATCAGGGACCGGCTGCGTCCGCCGGCCCCCGGCCGGGCCTGAGCGCGCTGCCGGCGCCCCGGTGACCGGCCGTAGACTCCCCGGGTGACCGTCACCGCAACATCCGTCGACGAGTCGGACCTGCCGCGACCGCGGGCCACGCCCGCGCCC
>NZ_JUJA01000166.1:113691-138838 GCF_001906585.1 Streptomyces kebangsaanensis
CCGCGGCGCTGTCCGGCCTGCTCCTCTACGTCAGCTTCCCGCCGCGCCCCCTGTGGTGGCTGGCCCTGCCCGCCTTCGCGGTCTTCGGCTGGACGCTGCACGGGCGGACCTGGAAGGCGGCCCTCGGCCTCGGCTACCTCTTCGGCCTCGGCTTCCTGCTGCCGCTGCTGGTGTGGACAGGGGTGGAGGTCGGCCCCGGCCCGTGGCTGGCGCTCGTCGCGGTGGAGGCGGTCTTCGTCGCCCTGGCGGGCGTGGGCGTCGCCGCCGTGTCCAGGCTGCCCGCCCGGCCGGTGTGGGCGGCGGCCGTGTGGATCGCCGGCGAGGCGGTACGCGCACGCGTGCCGTTCCACGGCTTCCCCTGGGGCAAGATCGCCTTCGGGCAGGCGGACGGCGTGTTCCTGCCGCTGGCCGCGGTGGGCGGCACCCCGGTGCTGGGCTTCGCGGTCGTCCTGTGCGGCTTCGGCCTGTACGAGGCCGTGCGCCTGGCGGTGGAGGGGCGGCGCACCCGCGCGGTACGGCGCTCGGCCGCCGCCGCGGCCCTGCTGAGCGTCGCCGTCCCGGTGGCGGGCGCGGTGGCCGCCCGGCCCCTGGTGAGCGACAAGGCCGAGAACGGCACCGCGACCGTCGCCGTCATCCAGGGCAACGTGCCGCGCGCGGGCCTGGGGTTCAACGCCCAGCGGCGTGCCGTCCTCGACTACCACGCGCGCGAGACGGAGCGGCTGGCCGAGGCGGTGAGAGCGGGCAAGGCCGCGCGGCCGGACTTCGTGCTGTGGCCGGAGAACTCCTCCGACATCGACCCCTTCGTCAACCCCGACGCGCGCGTCGTCATCAGCACGGCCGTCAAGGCGATCGGGGTGCCGATCTCCGTCGGCGGCGTCGTGGAACGGGACGGCAGGCTGCTCAACGAGCAGATCCTGTGGGACCCCGTCCAGGGGCCCACCCAGACGTACGACAAACGGCAGGTCCAGCCGTTCGGCGAGTACCTGCCGCTGCGCCCGCTGCTCGGGGCGATCAACAAGGACTGGACGTCCATGGTCCGGCAGGACTTCAGCCGGGGCGACGAGCCGGGCGTGTTCACCGTCGACGGGACCAAGGTGGGCCTCGCCACCTGCTACGAGGCCGCCTTCGACTGGGCGGTGCGCGACACGGTCACCGCCGGGGCGCAGATGATCTCCGTGCCGAGCAACAACGCGACCTTCGGCCACAGCGAGATGACCTACCAGCAGCTCGCCATGTCACGGATCCGCGCGGTCGAGCACAGCCGTACCGTCACCGTCCCGGTGACCAGCGGCGTCAGCGCGATCATCATGCCCGACGGGCGGATCACCCGGAAGGCCGGCATGTTCGTGCCCGCCCACCTGGTCCAGAAGGTGCCGCTGCGCTCCTCCGAGACACCCGCCACCCGGCTGGGCGTCCTGCCGGAGATCGCCCTGGTGCTGGTCGCGGCCGGCGGCCTGGGCTGGGCGATCGGAGCCGGTCTGCGCGGGCGGCGCGCCCAGGACGTGCAACCGTACGCCGGAGGCATGCCCCCTGAACCGCGCGGCCACCGGGGACCCGCCCGTTAGGGTCGCTCCATGGCCACTCCTGACTTCATCCGCACGCTCCGGGCCACGGCCGGCAACCAACTGCTGTGGCTTCCCGGGGTCACCGCCATCGTCTTCGACGACGAGGGCAGAGTGCTGCTGGGCCGCCGCTCCGACACCGGCAGGTGGTCGGTGATCGGCGGCATCCCGGAACCGGGCGAGCAGCCGGCCGCCTGCGCCGTGCGCGAGGTCCACGAGGAGACCGCGGTGCGCTGCGTCACGGAGCGGGTGGTCCTCGTCCAGGCGCTGGACCCCGTCACCTACGCCAACGGCGACATCTGCCAGTACATGGACATCACCTTCCGCTGCCGTGCCGTGGGCGGCGAGGCACGGGTCAACGACGACGAGTCGCTGGAGGTGGGCTGGTTCGCCGTGGACGCGCTGCCCGACCTGAACGAGTTCGGCCTGTTCCGGATCAAGCAGGCCATGTCCGATGCACCCACGTGGTTCAGCCCTATGGAATCCGGCTGAAATATGGGCCGTGCCCACATGGGGGGAGGCGGGGGCGCTGCCTAGGGTCGACATATGACCTCGCCCACCCCCCTTCCCGCCCCCCACGCTCCCTCGCTCGACCTCGGCGGCCGTACCGCGCTCGTCACCGGCGCCGCGAGCGGCATCGGCCGCGCCTGCGCGCTGCGGCTGGCCGCCGCCGGGGCGAAGGTCAGAGCCGTCGACCGGGACGCGGCGGGCCTGGACGCGCTCGCCGAGCAGGCGGGCCCGCTGGCCGGCACCCTCGAACCGCGGGTCCTCGACCTCACCGACCTCGACGCCGCCGAGCGGACGGCCGTCGGCGCCGACGTGCTCGTCAACAACGCCGGCCTGCAACTGGTGCGCCCCATCGAGGAGTTCCCGCCCGAGGTCTTCCACACCGTGCTCACCGTGATGCTGGAGGCACCGTTCCGCCTCATCCGCGGCGCCCTGCCGCACATGTACGGGCAGCGGTGGGGCCGGATCGTCAACGTCTCCTCGGTCCACGGCCTGCGCGCCTCCGCCTACAAGTCGGCGTACGTGGCCGCCAAGCACGGCCTGGAGGGACTGTCCAAGACCACCGCCCTCGAAGGCGCCCCGCACGGCGTCACCTCCAACTGCGTGAACCCCGGCTACGTACGCACGCCCCTGGTCGAGAGGCAACTCGCCGACCAGGCACGGACCCACGGCATCTCCGAGGAACGCGTGCTGTCCGAGGTGCTGCTGCGGGACAGCGCGGTCAAACGGCTGCTCGAACCCGAGGAGGTCGCCGAGGCCGTGGCGTACCTGTGCGGCCCGCACACCTCCGCCGTCACCGGCACCTCGCTCGTGCTGGACGGCGGCTGGAGCGCGCACTGACCACCGTTCCGGCGCCCGCCCGCTCCGGAGTTTTCCACAGGCTCCCCACGAGGACCGGGCGATGGGTGATCCTGTGAGCATGTCCAGCGATCACGTGCGGTCCACCGAGCGCCCCGCCACCGGCACGGAGCCTGCCACCGGCGACCCGACGGGCGGGAGCGCCGAAGTTCCCTTTCTCGAACTGCTGGCCCGGGGCGCGCCCACCGCCGCGTACGAGCAGCCCGTGCTGCTCGCCCGCGCCGAGGGCCGGCCGGCCGAGTGGATCGACGCGCTCGAACGCGCCCGGCTGCTCGCGCTGCGCGTGCGCGCCGAGCTGGAAGGACGGAGGCGGCGCGAGGCGGAGCTGTCGGCACTGTTCGAGACCGCCCACGACCTGGCCGGCCTGCGCGACCTGGACGCCGTGCTGCAGGCCATCGTGCAGCGCGCCCGCTCCCTGCTCGGCACGGACGTCGCCTACCTCACCCTCAACGACCCCGGCCGCGGCGACACCTACATGCGCGTCACCGAGGGCTCGGTGGCGGCCCGCTTCCAGCAACTGCGCCTGGGCATGGGGGAAGGGCTCGGCGGCCTGGTCGCGCAGACGGCCCGCCCCTACGTCACCGACGACTACTTCAAGGACGCCCGCTTCCAGCACACCGGCACCATCGACGCGGGCGTACAGGACGAGGGCCTGGTCGCCATCCTCGGGGTGCCGCTCATGCTCGGGCCGCACGTGATCGGCGTGCTGTTCGCGGCCGACCGCCGGGCCCGGATCTTCGAACGCGAGCAGATCGCGCTGCTCGGCTCCTTCGCGGCCCTCGCCGCGGCCGCCATCGACAGCGCCAACCTGCTCACCGAGACCCGCTCCGCCCTCGCCGACCTGGAGCGGGCCAACGAGATCATCCGCGACCGCAGCGCGGTCATCGAGCGCGCCTCGGACGTGCACGACCGGCTCGCCGAACTGGTCCTGCGCGGCGGCCAGGTCCACGATGTGGCCGCCGCCGTCTCCGAGGTGCTCGACGGCACCGTCGACTTCACCGAGGCCACCACCGCGCCCGCCGCCGCGCTGGAGGCATCCCGGGCCGAGGGACACGCGGTGCGGCACGGCCAGGACTGGATCGCCGCCGTCGCCGCGGGCGGCGAACTGCTCGGCGCGCTCGTGCTGCGCGGCCATCCCGGCCTCGACCCCGTCGACCAGCGCACGCTGGAGCGGGCCGCGATGGTCACCTCGCTGCTGCTGCTCGCCCGACGGTCCGCCGCCGAGGCCGAACAGCGCGTCCGCGGCGAACTGCTCGACGACCTCCTGGACGCCCGCGACCGCGACCCCCGTCTGCTGCGCGAGCGCGCCGCCCGGCTGCACGCCGACCTCGACGCCACGCACGTCGTGCTCGCCGCCCGCCTCGACGCCCCGGCCGCCGACGCCGAGCAGGAGGCCGCCGCCCGCCGCCGTCTGTGGTCCGCGGCCTCCCATCTGGCCGCCACCCGGCAGGGCCTGGCCGCCGCCCGCGACGGCGGCACGGTCCTGCTGCTGCCCCTGCGCCGCGGGGACAGCGCGACGGAACTGGCCCGCCGCACCGCCCGCCACCTCGGCACCGGCGTCAGCGAGGCGGTCACCGTCGGCGCCTCCGCCCCCGTCGAGAACCTGACCGTCCGCCCCGACACCGTCACGGTCGCCTACGAGGAGTCCCGGCGCTGCCTGGAGACCCTGCGCCTGCTCGGCCGCACCGGCGACGGCGCCGCCGCCCAGGACTTCGGCTTCCTCGGCCTGCTGCTGGCCGGCGACCGGGACATCGCCGGCTTCGTCGACCGCACCATCGGCAGGGTCATCGCCTACGACGAGCGCCGCGGCACCGATCTCATACGCACCCTGGAGGCGTACTTCGCCTCCGGCATGAGCCCGGCCCGCACCAAGGACGAGCTGCACGTCCACGTGAACACCGTCGCCCAGCGCCTGGAACGCGTCGGCCGTCTGCTCGGTGACGACTGGCAGGCCCCGGCCCGCACCCTGGAGATCCAACTCGCCCTCCGCCTGCACCGTTTGTCGACACCGGCAACGCACGGCTGACCCCCGTACGCACGCGTACGGGGGCCGGGGAAGCGGTCAGGGATTCAGACGTTACGCGCTCCGGCGGCCCTGGCGGACTTCGGCTCGGCGCTCTCGGAGTCCTCGGAGCCCTCGACTGCCGTCAGGTCGCGGTGCCGGGTCTCCTTGGCCACGCCGACCGCGATCAGCGTCAGCACGGCCGCCGCGATCACGTACAGGGCGATCGGGGTGGAGCTGCCGTAGTCGGAGAGCAGGGCGGTGGCGATCAGCGGGGCGGGCGCACCCGCGGCCACGGAGGCGAACTGGGCGCCGATGGAGGCGCCGGAGTAGCGCATCCGGGTCGCGAACATCTCGGAGAAGAAGGCGGCCTGCGGGGCGTACATCGCGCCGTGCAGCACCAGGCCCACGGTGACCGCGAGGAGGAGGTAGCCGAAGTCGCCGGTGTCGATGAGCGCGAAGAACGGGAACATCCACAGGCCTACCCCGGCGGCGCCCAGCAGATACACCGGCCTGCGCCCGACCCGGTCCGACAGGGCGCCCCAGGCAGGGATGGCCGCGAAGTGGACGGCCGAGCCGATCAGTACGGCGTTGAGCGCGGTCTGCTTGGAGACTTCGGCGGAGGTGGTGGCGTAGACGAGGATGAACGCGGTGATCACGTAGTAGCTGATGTTCTCCGCCATGCGCGCGCCCATCGCCACCAGCACATCACGCCAGTGGTGCCGGAGTACGGACACCAGCGGCGTCTTCTCGGCCCGGTCCTCGGCGGCCCGCGCCGCCTTGCGGGCCTCGGCCTGCGCCAGCGCCTGCTGGAACACGGGCGATTCGTCGACGGAGAGGCGAATCCACAGACCCACGACGATGAGCACCCCGGAGAGCAGGAAGGGAATCCGCCACCCCCAGCTGACGAAGGCACTGTCGGAGAGCAGCGCGGTCAGCAGCGACAGCACACCGGTGGCGAGCAACTGCCCCGCCGGCGCACCGGTCTGCGGCCACGAGGCCCAGAAGCCGCGCCGCCGCGCGTCCCCGTGCTCGGACACCAGCAGTACGGCCCCGCCCCACTCACCGCCCAGCGCGAAGCCCTGGACCAGGCGCAACACCGTGAGCAGCACAGGAGCCGCGGTGCCCAACGTCGCGTGCGTGGGCAGCAGTCCGATCGCGAAGGTCGCCCCGCCCATCATGAGCAGGCTCAGTACCAGCAGCTTCTTGCGCCCCAGCCGGTCACCGTAGTGCCCGAACACCAGCGCCCCCAGCGGCCGCGCCGCGAACCCGACCGCATACGTCAGGAACGACAGCAGCGTCCCCACCAGCGGATCGGAGTCCGGAAAGAAGAGCTTGTTGAACACCAGCGCGGCGGCCGAGCCGTAGAGGAAGAAGTCGTACCACTCGATGGTGGTGCCGATGAGGCTGGCGGCGACGACACGGGGGAGGTTCGCCGGGGGTGGGGGAGCGGTGGTCGGGGAGGCCATGTGCGCCACTTCCTCGTGTGCAGTGGGGACGGGTACGTGTCGGCACACGGTAGGAACATGCAGGTCAGACGCACATGTGGCGAGCCAACATAGTCTGGCGGCTGGTTATGCGTGCGGCCACCATGCCCGTCCACGGAGCGGCGGTCAGGGGCTTGAGGAGGGCCGAATCGAGGGACGTCCGGGAAGCGTAGTTGGGTGTGATGTGACGGTGCCGTGCTGACTCCGGTGCTGGTTTGGTGCTGACTAGGGCGTGTTTCGAAAGTCCCGCCTGCGCCGCGACGCCTGGCACGGCGCCTCGCCGCGTTGTCGGGATCGTCCGCGTACGCCCAGTACGCGGACGACCCTCCGCCTTGCGATGCACCGCACCAGACGCCGCGGCGCCCGCCCTCCGGGCGGACGGCGCTACTTTCGAAACACGCCCTAAAACCCCACGTCATCACCCGTCTTCACCTCTCCCGTGCTGAACTTGGTGCTGACTACGCTCCGTCGAACTCGGGCATCTGGCGGCTGAGCGGCCCTGAGTCGTTGCGTGGTAGGTGACCGGGCTGACCAAGCCCAGCCTTGCTCTTCAGTTTCTGTGTGTTGGGCGAGGTGCTGCGCTGGATGCGGTGTACGTCTGTCCCAGCAGATTCTTCGTCTGCTGGTGGTACGCAGGTCATGACCGGTTGACCAGCGAAAACGCCCGCGACCGCGACAAGTAGTGGTGCGCTGGTCCGGGCATGGTCCGGATCTTGAGCCGAGGCTGTGGTCGGGCGGGCAAACTTACCCTGCGCGCGGCTGCTGGCTGCGACCCCCTGCACAGTGCTGTCCCTTGGGAGTTGGACTGACAGTTGTCGCTCTGGTGTTCCGTCGGTAGTTGGTTGCGTCCAGGGAAGTGGTGTACGGGCTCCCACCTGATCCGGGCGTTTGTCCCGGCGTCGGAGTGAGGGTCTGGATACAAGAACGGCCACCGGCTGATCTTCGAGATGTCGAAAGCTTGAAGGAGATCAGCACGATGACCGCACCTGACAGTCTGCCCCTGCACGCCCTGGCGGAGGAGAACCTCGCCTGGGGGTCCCCCCGCTTGCGGGGGCGAGTCCCGATCTGCTGCGCGCGATGGTCAAGACGTTCGCCGACGCGCTCATGTCCGCGGAGGCCGACGCCCTCTGCAATGCCGAATACGGGCAGGTCAGCGAGGAGAGAGCCAACCACCGCAACGGCTACCGCCCACGCGAGTGGGACACCCGCGCCGGCACCATCGAACTGGCCATCCCCAAGCTCAGGTCCGGCAGCTACTTCCCGCACTGGCTGCTCGAACGCCGCCGCCGAGCCGAGCAGGCCCTCATCAGCGTGGTGGCCACCGCCTACCTCCTCGGCGTCTCCACCCGCCGCGTGGAGAAGCCCGCCGAGTCCCTGGGGGTGACCCAGCTGTCGAAGTCGCAGGTCAGCGCGATGGCCCGGCACCTGGACGAGCAGGTCGCCGCGTTCCGCAACCGGCCCCTGGACGCGGGTCCGTATGCGTTCGTCCGGGTGGACGCGCTGACCCAGAAGGTCCGCGGGGGCGGCCGCATCATCAACGTCCACACGCTGATCGCGGTCGGGGTCAACGCCGACGGCCACCGCGAGATCCTCGGCCTGGACGTGGCCACCGCCGAGGACGGCGCCGGCTGGCTCGCCTTCCTGCGCTCCCTGACCGCCCGCGGCCTGTCCGGCGTCCAGCTCGTCGTCTCCGACGCGCACGCCGGCCTCGTCGACGCGATCGGCGCGGTGCTGCCCGGCGCCTCCTGGCAGCGCTGCCGCACCCTCCTCCACGCCCTGAACGGGCGCGGGCGGTATCCCCATTGCCCGCAACCTGCTGAGCCAGGTACCGAAATCGGCCCAGCCATGGGTGGCCACCCTGCTGCGGACCGTCTTCGAACAGCCCGACACCGACGCGGTGAAGGCCCAGATGGCACACGTCCTGGACGCGCTGGAGGCCAAGTTCCCCAAAGCCGCAGCCCACTTGGACGCCGCCCAGGGCGACGTGTTGGCCTTCACGGCCTTCCCGCGGGAGCTCTGGCGGCAGATCTGGTCGAACAATCCACATGGCTTCGTTGATGTCTGGGGACAGCGTTTATCGACGGCTTCCGGAGGCAGTTAGTGATCAACGAGCTCGGAGATGTCGAGGAGAGATGACGGCACTGCCGTGTCCGCGAAGCGGGATGTCGGCGCAACAGGTCAACGTGTCCCACCGGGTACAGCCGAACGTGCACAGGTCCAAGGCGACGCTCAGGGATGGATCTCGGTTGTCCTGCATACCGAGCGTCTACGATCGGCGCCATGCCCCGTGGCACGACAGCTCGTTCGCCCGTGAGATGGTTGCTGTCATGACTGTTGGCGCGCCGGGCAGCGAGGTTTTACTCGAGACGAGTCGGCTGCTGCTCAGACCTTGGCGGGTAGACGAGGCTGTCGTCCAGCGTGAACTGTGGACCGAACGTGATCCACGAGTGCCGCCGCACCGCCGAATCGACACGGACGGGCACCCCACGGTCGCGGAGCTCGAGGATTCGATCCGCACCAACAAGGTGTGGTCGACCGGGTTGCTGGCGGTCGAACGGAAGGCGTCTCGTGACGTCATCGGCTATTGCGGGCTGGTCGACAGCGGGCGAGGATCGACAGGGGAACCGGAACTGGCGTTCGAGCTGCTACGCCGAGTTTGGCGTCAGGGATACGCGACCGAGGCCTCGTTGGCGGTTCTGGAATGGGCGCGATCGTCTGGGTACGAACGTCTGTGGGCCACCGTCTGGGACTGGAACACCGCTTCTCGCAGAGTGCTGGCCAAGGTCGGGTTCACCGAGACCGATCGGAAGGAAGTGGACGCGGTACACGGGACCACCTTGTTCACCACGAGACGGCTCTGACACACCCGACGTTTGACCTTGCGGACGGATCCGTGCAGTGCCGCCTGGCGACAGGTATCCCCCCCATTCGCGTCGGCAGGCAGAAGCGGATGCGGCACACACTCCACGCCAGGGTGCTGGGGACGGAACATCACGGTGTCCGGCCGGGCCGTTCTCATGGGTCTCGCCGAGCCCGGTGATCGGATCGCGGTCGGCTGAAGCGTCGCACCTGTCTCCGCCCGTCTCATCGTCAATCCGCATGACGCTGTGCACGTCAGCTGTACTCGGGGGTGCACGTTGACTCGCACGCCGACACGAGACGGCCAGCCGCCCGTCGGGGCGGCTGGCCGTCGAGGCAGGTAGCGGCAGGGGTCAGCCAGCCTTCGCGGGCTCCTCAGCTCGTGCTCGTGTGCTCGCGAGGCGGTAGAAGTCGGTGCCGGTCTCGATGATGGTGCCGTTGAACGTCAGCCGGTCGACGATGGCCGCGCACAGCCGCGGATCCGTGAACGTCTTCGTCCAGCCGCCGAACGACTCATTCGAGGCGATTGCGACGCTGTTCGTCTCCTCGCGTCCGGTCAGGACCTGGAAGAGGAGCTCGGCGCCGTGGCGGTCGAGTTCCATGTAGCCGAGTTCGTCGATGCAGAGCAGGTCGACGCGGCCGTAGCGGGCGATGGTCTTGTTCAGCTGCTTCTCGTCGGCGGCCTCGACCAGCTCGTTCACCATTCACCAGCTTCGTCGCGAGCGTGTAGCGGACGCGGTAGCCCTTCATCGCGGCCTCGGTGCCCAGCGCGATGAGCAGGTGGGACTTGCCGGTTCCGGAGTCGCCGATCAGGCAGAGCGACTGGCTCTTCTTGATCCACTCGCAGCTGACGAGGGTATGGACGGTGGCCGGGTCGATGTTCGGGTTGGCGTCGAAATCGAAGGACCGCAACGACTTCTCCCTCGGGAAGCCGGCCGCCTTGATCCGCCTTTCCGACCTGCGGCGGGCACGGTCGTCGCATTCGGCCATCAGCAGTTCGGCGAGGAGGCCGCGGTAGGTCAGCTGGTCCTTCATCGTCCGGTTGGCGATGTCGGAGAACTCGTTGCGGATCGACGGCAGCCGCAGCAAGCGGCAGGCGGAGTCGATCGCGGCGTCGGCGGCCTGCTCGGTCAAGCCTCGCTGGCGGGGCATGGTCACTGCGCTTCTCCCTCACGGTGGCCGCTGCCGCTGGTGCGGCTGCGTCGGAGCAATTGGTCGTGGTGAGACACCGAGGGCAGCGGCCTGGTGTCCGGCGGAAGATGCGCCAGGCGCCACTCGTGCAGGGACGTCACCGTCGCCGGCGGCTGGCCGAGGGTCCGGGCATTCGGCGCGGGCTCGGTCTCGGCCTGGGCGGCTTTGCGGGCCTCCAGCGCGACCGCATCCGCGGTCATGGCCCCGGCCCGCAGGGCTGTGGCCAGGCCGGCGACGACGTGTTCGTGCGTCATGTGGCGTCCGAGCAGCAGCACCTCGATGAGCGCGCGGGTGCCGTCCCGCTCGCCGTGGATCTTCATGGCCTGGGTCCACCAGGCGTCGTGGACCGGGGTGAACTTGCCGGCCGAACGGGCCTGTTCGAGAGCGGTTGAGCCGGGGAAGGCGCCGGGCTTGCGGACCAGGACCTCCAGGTAGTGGTCCAGGTCAAGGCGGACGGCGCCTTTGGCGATCAGCCGCTCGTGCCGGGCCACTTCCACGTTCTGGTCGTAAACCACCAGGTGAGAGGCGTGAAGGATGACCCTCACCCGCTTGCCGATCAGCCGGATGGGGACCGAGTAGCGGTTCGTGCGGACCGGGATCTGGCCGTAGCGGTCGACTCGCGGCGTGAACAGCCGGCCGGTCTCGAACGGCTCCTCCGGCAACGGCATCAGCAGCGGTCGTTCGAGCGCGAAGTCCTCGGCGATGGTCCGGGACCTGGAGCCGATCCGGCGGGCGTCGTCCTGCCGGTCCCACTGCTCGACCATCTCGTTCAGCTCAGCGAGCGAGGAGACCTCGGGGACCGGAACGAAGTGGTTGCGGCGGAAGTAGCCGATCTGGCCCTCGACGCCGCCCTTCTCGTGGGCGCCCTCGATGCCTGGCGGCAGTAGAAGCTCTCGATGCCGTAGTGCGACTTGAACGCGATCCACCGGTCCGCCTCCACCCTCGTCCGGCTCAGCCCGAGCACTCGGGCGACGGCCGCCCTGAGGTTGTCGTAGCGGACCTTGGTTCGCGGAACTCCGCCCAGCGTCCGCAGTGCGTGGACGTGGCCTTCGAAGAACGCCTCCTGCCCGCAGGACGCGAACACGCGGTGGACGGCCTTGCCGGAATACGACAGGCGGAAGGAGAACAGATAGCAGGTCACCAGCTCGCCGGCGAGGCGGATCGTCACGTCGCCGAAGTCGACCTCCGCCTCGTGACCGGGCTGGTGGGTCTGCGGGACGAACGCCTCCAGCGGCGCCTTGCCCGACTCGACCAGGATCTCGGGCTTCCGGGCCGCGACGCAGTAGCGCACCATCCCGTAGGAGACATCGGCGCCATGTTCCTCGACCAGCCGGTGGAAGATCCGGGTGACCGTGTGGCGCTGCTTGCGCGGCGCGTCCAGGTCCGCCCGCAGGATCTCGTCGATCACCGACTTGTAGCGGTCCACTCCGGTCGCCCGCGGCGGCAGCTTCTTACGCGGCTCCGGCCAGGATGAATCCAACGCCTTCCGCACCGTCCGCCACGTCACACCGTGCTTGCGCTCAACAAGCTCCCGCATCGACATGCCGCCACGGTGGTCACGCCGGATCGCCGCGTACAGCTCGACCTTCGACATCCGCGGCATGACCAGCACCTTTCACCAGGAGCATCCCGATGCTGCCCTGGCAAGAACCCCAGTGCCTCCCAAACCCGTCGACAGACATCACCCATCCGTGGAACAGGGCGCCTCCCCAACCCATCGACAAGCGACGTCGCTGCTGCTCGATAGAGCCACTCCCACGCATTGGAGGTGTCTGCCGGTGCTTGGAGGTAGAAGAAGCTGGTTCGTCGTGGTTCTCCCGTATCGGGGCGAGGCGTGTCTTCCACGGCGATCTGCCGGACCACTGTGGCTGTCAGCAGACCGGTCTCCTCGGCGACCTCTCGAAGAACCGCTTCTTCCAGTCCTTCGCCTGATGTGACTCCTCCCGCAGGTACCTGGGCGCCGGCCTCCGGCATACCGATGTGGTCGAACACCAGCAGCTCGGGGACGGCGCGATGCCGGATCACGTATGCAGCGACACGGATTCTGGGTCGGGTCATCCCGACATTGTCCGTCTCCGCCATCACTTTCCGTCTATCGCATCTGACGCGAAAATTTCGCATCAGATGCGACCCGGTGGCGTTTTCGCAGTTCAATCGCTCGATGGAGTGAGGCTTACGCGTGACCGGCCGTGAAGACCGCTACCCTGATTGCGCACGACACCCAGGCCAACTCGCCTGGTCGGACCACTTCCGTACGGTCCCGGTCCCGTCTCCTGGACGGGTGTCGCCTATTCGCACCGATGCAATCAGCGTCGGTAGGAACACCAGTACAGCGGTTATCGGTGAGAATGATCTTGCTGGCTACTCGTCCTCAGAGCGCTGGAGGACCTTGTGCCTGAAGGCGTTCTCGGAGGTCTGCTTCCTCGGGCATCAGCGGGCCGTCGGGGCGCCGGATGCGGACGGGCGCGGGCCCGACCGGCAGGCCGTCGTCCGCGTCGGCCTGCTCGGCTTCCGCGAGCGCCCGGTACAGCGAGGCGACCGAGGGGTGCTTGCCCGCGTTCTTCCCGGTCTTGATGGTGAGCTTCTTCGCGATCTCCGGGACGGGAACGCCCTTGTCCTTCAGCGCGACGGCGAAGGTGAGGGAGTCGTCGTCGATGACCTTCGGGCGTCCGCCGTGGTTGCCCTTGGCCGCGGCGGTGACCTGGCCCTCCAGGGTCTTCCCCCGGATGTAGTTGCGCTCGATCTGCCCGGCGACCGCGAGGACGGCGAAGAACATGGCGCCCATGCCGTTGGGGTCGTAGATGCCGGTGAGTGGGCCGGTGAGGAGTTCGAGCTGGATGCCGTCGGCCTGGAGTTCGGCGGACAGCGTCATCAGCTCGGCGGCGTTGCGGGCGAGGCGCTTGAGTTCGTGGACGGTGAAGATGACCGTCGTGTCGGGTGCGGCCTCCTTGAACTGGCGGGCCAGCGCGAGCGCCTTCTCCAACTCCGGCCGGACCCTGACCCGGGTGCTGATCTGCTCGGAGAAGACCTTGTGGCACTGGGCCCGGTGGAGGGCTTCGAGCTGGCTCGCCAGCTCTTGGCGGGCGGTCGACATGCGGGCGTACCCGATGCGGACCGGCCGTTCGGTGCGCGGCGCGGGAACGACGGCGAGCGCGGGGCCCTGCTTCCACGCACGGCCGGGGAGCCGGTCGGCCGGGACGGGGATCTCCAGTTCCTCGCGGAGCGCGGGGACGAGGACGAAGCGAGGGGTGTGGTACTTCACGGCGGTCTTCCCGCCCGGGCGCGGCAGGCGCTCCCGGCGGGTGCGTCACAATTCGGGCAGTCGTGACACTCTACCGCCAATGCGGCCTGATCGGGCGTGAGATCCATGCCGGGATCCTCTCAGGAGTGCCTCGCACGACATGCGGGTTTCGAGAGGACTTCTGCGAACAGCGACCTGCGGAAACGTGATCACCCCGGGGGCTCTCGCAGAACTCTCACAGATGACCATTTACGAGAATCGCTGTGCGTGACGATCATGACGCACAGCTACATTCCTGTTGGCGGCAGCAATGCTGGCGTCGGGCTGGTCAGCACTGCGCCGACACCAGCAGCCTACGTCTCAGAGCCGGCTCCGGACGGCCGTACCTGCCCCTTGCAAGCTGCCCATGTTCTGGGCCGGACTTCGTGGCACTCGCGCCCAGGCGGTCGCAGTATGGACAGTGGATCAGCTGCCGGATGCGACCGGGGCCCGGGCTGCCGAGGGAGCGGGGCAGGAAGGTGGTCGGTGGTGGCTCGTGGGCGTCTGCGGGTGTACCTGGGAGCGGCTCCCGGGGTGGGCAAGACGTACGCGATGCTGGCCGAGGGGCAGCGCCGCAGGGGGCGCGGCACCGATGTGGTGATTGGTCTGGTGGAGCCGCACGGCCGTCGGTTGACGATGGAGATGGCCAAGGGGCTGGAGCTGGTGCCGCGTCGGACGATGGTCTACCGGGGCCTCGAGTTGACGGAGATGGATCTGGACGCGGTGCTGTCGCGCCGACCGCAGGTCGCCCTTGTCGACGAACTGGCGCACACCAATGTCCCTGGCTGCCGTAACGAGAAGCGCTGGCAGGACGTCGAGGAACTGCTGGACGCGGGGATCGACGTGGTGAGCACGCTCAACATCCAGCACCTGTTGTCGCTGGCGGATGTGGCGGAGGAGATCACCGGGGTCAGGCAGGCGGAGACGCTCCCGGACGAGGTGGTGCGGCGCGCCGAGCAGGTGGAGCTGGTCGACATGACCCCCGAGGCGCTCAGGCGCCGTATGGTCCACGGCAATGTCTATCCGCCGGATCGTGTCGAGGTGGCCCTCACCCATTACTTCCGGCCCGGCAACCTCACCGCGCTGCGGGAGTTGGCGTTGCTGTGGGTGGCGGATCGGGTCGAGGAGGGGCTGCAGCGCTATCGCGCGGAGCACGGCATCATCGCGCTCTGGGAGACGAAGGAGCGGATTGTCGTCGCGCTGTCCGGCAAGCGGGACGAGGAAGCGCTGATCCGGCGTGCGGTGCGGATCGCGGGCCGGATCCCGGGCAGTGACCTGCTGGCGGTGCACGTGGCGCGCGATGACGGCCGGGTGGGGGCCGATCCGGTGGTGCTGGCCGGGCACCGGGCCTTGGTGGAGTCGCTGGGCGGCAGCTACCACCAGGTGGTGGATGCGGACGTCGCCGAGGCGCTGTTGCGGTTCGCGCGTGCGGAGAACGCCACGCAGATCGTGTTGGGCGGGGCGTACCGTCCGCCGCACGAGGTGCTGGGTGACCGCGTAGTGGCCCAGGTGACCCGGCAGGCGGGTGGCCTCGACGTGCACGTCCTGACGCACGAGCGCAGGGAGCGCGCCAAGGCGCCGGCCCTGCCTCCGCTGACGGGTGGTCTCGGCCGGGGCCGGTTCTGGTGGGGGCTGGTGCTGGCGGCGGTACTGCTGCCCGTTCTGACCGTGACGCTGATCGCCGTACGGGGGCTCGGACTGGCCGGTGAGCTGCTGGTGTACCTGATGGCTGTGGTGGGCGTCGCGGTGGTGGGCGGCCTGTATCCGGCTCTGGTCGCCGCGCTGGGGGCCGGTGTGCTGGCCGACTACTTCTTCGTACAGCCGATCCACTCGCTTACTGTGGCACGCGTCGGCGACGCAGCCGTCCTGGTGGTGTTCGTAGCCGTGGCCGCCGTGGTCAGTGTGGCCGTCGAACGGTCGGCCCGGCGGGCTCGTCGGCACGCGCGGGCTTCGGCAGAGGCGGGGGCCCTCGCGGATCTGGCGACGTCGGCGCTGCGCGACCGGGACGATCTGCCGGCCTTGCTGGAACGCGTCCGTACGACCTTCGGCCTTGAGGCGCTCAGCCTGCTCCAGCGGGACGGCTCGGACAGCCGGCGGTGGTTCGTCACCGCCAGTTCGGGGCCCCGCCCGCCCGAGCGACCGGAGCAGGCGGACACGGAGGTGTCGGTGACGGACGAGCTGATGCTGGCCGCGCGCGGCCGGCCTCTCGACGCGGTCGACCGGCGCGTACTGCACGGCTGCGCCGCTCAGGTGGCGGCGACCTGGGAAAGCCGACGCAGTCGCCGGCAGGCCGAGGCCCTGAGCGAGCGTGCCGTCTCCGACCGGCGCCGTGCCGAGGCACTGCAGGCTGCCGCGAGCGACCTGGAGGCGGAGGTCGCGGCGGCGCACGGGGCGCTGGAGCGGCTGCGTGAGCGTTGGACGCCCTCGACCGCCGCACAGTGGGCCGCGCTGTGCGACCGGTCCCAGCAGGCCGTCTGCCGAATCGGGGCGCTCGTCGGCGACGTGCTGGATCTGAGTCGGGTGCATGCCGGGGCCCTGGATGTGCATCTGCGACCGGTCGACATGGACGAAGTCATGGCGGTCGCGCTCGGCGACCTCGGACCGGGCGGGCACATCCTGACGCTGGAGGTGACCGAGGATCTCCCGGACGTGATCGCAGATGCTACGGTGCTCACCCGGGTGGTGACCGATCTGGCGGCCCATGCGCTGCGCCGCAGCCCCGACGGCGAGCCACCCGCCATGGCTGTGGGGACGGCCGATGGCCGTGTCGAGATCCGGCTGGCCGATCACGGTCCCCTCGACGTCGAGGCGAGGGAGGCCGTCGGCGTTCCGGCTCCGGTCACTGGTCTGGTGCCGCGTCTGTGTGCGGACCTCGCGCAGCTGATCGGTGGCGAACTGCAGTGGGAGGTCACGGCCGGGGGCGGTCTGACCGCCGTGCTGAGCCTGCCCGCGGCGGCCGGAAGCGGGAACGCAGCGCGTCAAGCGGCGGACTGAGTTCCCGTACGTCTGAGCCAGCGTCGGCACCGCCGCCCGTCGGCCTGGCAGTCGGCGGTACGAACGTCGCCGCCGACGTCCTTTTCCAGAGCCATCGCGTTCGGACCGTTGGTCTTGGCGCAGGTCATCAGGATGAGCGCCGCGGTTGCTGCATATGCTCGAAATGAACGCGTTTGCAGTCGGGCTTCCTGGCGGTGACGGTCATGCGCGGCCGGTTGCACCTGTATCTGGGCACGGCCCCTGGGGTCGGCAAGACGTGCGCGTTGCTGGCGGAAGGCCGCCGCCTTGCTGCGCTGGGCAATGACGTCGTGGTGGGGCTGGCCGAGACCCACGAGCGCCAGGACACTGCGGCCGGTCTGGACGGCCTGGAGGTCATTCCCCGCAAGCCGGTCGCCCACCGCGGCGCCGGGTTCGGTGAGATGGACGTGCAGGCGATCCTCGCTCGCCACCCCCAGACCGTTCTGGTCGACGAACTCGCCCACACCAATGCGCCGGGCAGCCGCCACGACAAGAGGTGGCAGGACGTCGAGGAACTGCTGGACGCGGGCGTGGACGTGGTCTCCGCGCTGAACGTCCAGCATCTGCAGAGCCTCAGCGATCAGGTGGAGGAGCTCACCGGTGTGCCCGTCCACGAAACGGTTCCTGACGCGGTCGCCGCCGCGGCCGACCGAGTGGATGTCATCGACCTGGACCCCGAAGCCCTGCGCCGCCGGCTGACATGGATCTACCCGCCCGGCAGAGCCGAATGGGCGCTGGCCGGGTTCTTCCGTCCAGGCAACATCACGGTACTGCGCGAGCTTGCGGATCAGTGGATCCGTGATCACACCCACGACCACGCCACCGGCCCGGGCGCCGCGCCCGTCCGACACGGCTCGCGGATCGTCGCCGCGCTGACGGGTGAGGCGGAGGGCGACCGGGTCCTTCACCGGGCCGCCTACCTGGCCGCCGGTACAGGGGCCGAACTCGTCGGCGTCCACGTCCGCAGCCCCAGTGGCCTGAAGGAGCCCGATCCGCCCTGGCTGAGCGGCCAGCGCCGGCTGCTCGCCGAGCTCGGGGGGCGGTACGTCCAGGTCGCCGGCGAGGACGTGGCCCGTGCGATCCTCGACTTCACGCGCGCGGAGCACGCGAGCCAGCTCGTCCTGGGCGCCAGCCGTCGCAGTCACGGTTACCAGATGCTGTACGGCTCCGTGATCAACCGAGTCGTCCGGGCGGCCGGACCGGTAGAGGTCCACGTCATCCCACCGCACAGGCCGCCCAAGCACCCGCTGACCGCCCGGCTGCCCCGCCCCGCCCGCCCCACGCACCGGGGCAGGGTGCCCCTGCCGGCCCGACGCACCGCGATCGGCTGGGCGCTGTCGGTGCTCGCCCCTCTGGTGGTGACGGCGCTGCTGCTTCCCGCCCGAGGCAGTCTTGGTCTGGCGGGAGCACTGCTGTGCACGCTCCTCACCGTCGTTCTCGCGGCCGTCGTCGGTGGTCTCGGGCCGGCCGCCGTGGCGACGGTGACAGGTTTCCTGGCCGCCGACTTCCTCTACACCCGCCCCTACTACAGCCTGCGTGTCGACCGACTGATCGATCTCGTCGGCCTGTTCGTCTTCGCCGTCATCGGCGTCACGGTCGGCCTCCTCGTCGACAGCCTGGCCAGACGGGCGCTCCAGATGACCCGCGCGCAGGTGGAAGCCGAAAGCCTCGCCCGCCTGGTGGCCGACGTGCTCGCAGCCGGGACGATGGCATCCGCCGACCTCGTCGACGCCCTGCGCCGTACCTTCGATCTGGAGGGCGTTGCACTCCTGCGGCGGACAGACAGCGGATGGGAGGCCGAAGCGGCGGCAGGCCCCTCCCCACCGGCGACCCCGGAAGACGCGCCCTTCACCGCCGCTGTGGCCGGCGGCTGCAGCCTGGCGCTGGCAGGCGGCCGTCTCAGCGCCGAGGACGCCCGGCTTCTGCGGGCGTTCACCAGCCGGCTCCGCATCGACCAGGGGACGCGGCAACTGGAGCGCATCGGCGGCGACCATGAGGATCAGCACGAGCACATCCGGGACGGTGAAGCCGCTCCGTAAGTGGCGACGCGCCCGTGGGAATGCTGAGCACGGACTACGGCGCTGCGAGACTGCCCAGCACCAGTGCGAGCAGGAGCACGAGCGTTCCGGCGGCGACGAACGCGTAGTCCAGCAAGCGCCGTTCGCGGTTGTGGACGACGATGCTGCTTGGGTCGGCCGGGTCGTAGGTGATCAGCAGTGTGTCGCCGTCGCGCAAGGGCTGCCGCCGGGTCGCCGGTACGGGGCTGCCGATCTCCACCACTTGGCCGGCCTCTGTGCTGAACCGGAGCAGTGGGCGTGGCGCCGGGGGATCCTCGTCACGCGCTTCGGGGTTGGGTTTGACCAGTGCCCAGGCCCTGACACCGGTCTGCTCGATCCTGCGGGTCTGGCGCAGGCCGGTGAGTCCGGCGAGCGCCATCACGCAACCGCCGCAGGCGGCGAAGACCGCCATGACGACCGTGTCCGCCGTGTTCACCGCGCCTTGTCTCCGCCGGGTTCGAAGCGGTAGCCCATGCGGGGCTCGGTGATCAGGTAGCGCGGATGCGCCGGGTCGGGCTCGAGTTTGTGGCGCAGGCCCGAGATGTTGATGCGCAGGTAGTTGGATTTCTCGTCGTGGCCCGGTCCCCAGATGTCGCGCAGCAGTTGATGGCCGGTGACCAGCCGTCCCGGATTGCGCAACAGTGTGGCGAGCAGTCGCCATTCCTTGGGCGTGAGGTGGACGGGCTCGCCACGTCCCGCATCGTCCACCACGGTGCAGGCGGTCAGGTCGACGGCGTAGTCGCCGACGGTGACCGTCCGGGGTCCGCCACCGTGGTCCGTACGCCGCAGCACGGCACGCAACCGGGCCAGCAGTTCCTCCATGGCGAACGGCTTGGCCACGTAGTCGTCGGCGCCCGCGTCCAGTGCCTCGACGACGTCGACGGGTGCGGCATGCTCCGACAGTGCGATGACGGGCACGGACGACCAGGACCGCAGGCCGGTGATGACGTCGGTGCCGTCGGCGTCCGGCAGGTCGAGGTCGACGATGACCGTGTCCGGCGGCTTGCCGGCGGCCAGGCGCAGGGCGCTGGTTCCGTCGGACGCGGTGACGACGGCGTAGCTCTGCGCGGTGAGACTGACGGCCAGGGCGCGCAACAGCTGCGGCTCGTGGTCGACGACCAGCACGTGTCGCGTCATCTCCGTCCTTCTCCCTGCGCCGGACGGCGCCCTCGCGCCAGGAGTTCCGCAGCCCGGTCGGGTGAGGGGGAGCTCGCGGGACCGGACCGCGTGGCGCAGGGTGCGCGGTGCATGTTCATCGTGGCTGCAACGCGGCCAGATCGTGGTTGAGCCGGACGACGTTGACGCCTTCCTGACCCAGGAAACCCAGCGGGCGGCCGCTGACGTGCGCGGCGACGAGCTTGTGGACCGCGACCGGGTCCAGCCCGCGGGCCTTCGCCACCCGGTTCACCTGCTCGTAGGCGTAGGCGGGTGAGATGTCCGGGTCGAGCCCGGAGCCGGAGGCGGTGACCGCGTCGGCGGGAACGCTGCTCGGCCGAACGCCGTCGAACGCGGCCACCGCGGTCCTGCGCTGGGCGATCGTCTTGATCAGCGTGGCGTTGTTGGGGCCCAGGTTGGAGGCGCCGGAGCTGGTCGGGTCGTAGTCGGTCTTCCCCGCCGCGGACGGGCGGGGCTGGAACCACTTGGGGTCGGGTGCCGGCGTGGTCTGGCCTTTGCGCAGCGGGAGGTTGAAGTTCTGGCCGATGAGGGCGGAGGCGACCGGCCGTCCGTTGTCCTTGATCATGGATCCGTTGGCCTGGTGCGGGAAGAGGCCCTGGGCGATGCCGGTGACGGCCAGTGGATAGGCGATGCCCAGGATCACGGTGAACACCAGCAGCATGCGCAGCGCCGCCAGGTGGTGGCGGACCACGTGGGCAAGAGAGCCGAGCACGAGGATCGCCCTCCTTGTCGGTCAGTGCAGTCCGGGGACGAACTGGATGATCAGGTCGATGGCCTTGATGCCGAGGAACGGCAGCACCAGGCCGCCGAGGCCGTAGATCCAGATGTTGCGGCTCAGCAGCGCCGCCGCCGAGGACGGCCGGTAGCGCACGCCGCGCAGCGCCAGCGGGATCAGCGCGATGATGATCAGCGCGTTGAAGATGATCGCCGAGGCGATCGCCGAGGTCGGGCTGTGCAGGCCCATGATGTTGAGATGGCGCAGCCCCGGGTAGACGTTGGCGAACATCGCGGGGATGATCGCGAAGTACTTGGCGATGTCGTTGGCGATGGAGAAGGTGGTCAACGAGCCCCGGGTGATCAGGAGTTGCTTGCCGATCTCGACAATCTCGATGAGCTTGGTCGGGTTGGAGTCGAGGTCGACCATGTTGCCGGCCTCCTTGGCGGCCGACGTGCCGGTGTTCATGGCCACGCCGACGTCCGCCTGGGCCAGGGCGGGGGCGTCGTTGGTGCCGTCGCCGGTCATCGCGACCAGCTTGCCGTCGGCCTGCTCCCGCTTGATCAGGGCCATCTTGTCCTCGGGCGTGGCTTCGGCGAGGAAGTCGTCGATGCCTGCTTCTTTGGTGATCGCGGCGGCGGTCAGCGGGTTGTCACCGGTGATCATCACCGTGCGGATGCCCATGCGGCGCAGTTCGTCGAAGCGCTCGCGCATACCGTGCTTGACGACGTCCTTGAGGTGGATGACACCGAGGATCCGGGCGCTCTCGACCCCTGCCCGCCGTACCACCTCGCCGACGACCAGCGGCGTGCCGCCGGTGGCGGAGATGCCGTCGACCAGCGGGCCGACCTCGTCGGTGGGGTGGCCGCCGCGGTCGCGGACCCAGCGCATGACCGCGGTGGCCGCGCCCTTGCGCAGTGAGCGGCTGTCCGGCTCGTCGTCGAGGTCCACCCCCGACATGCGGGTCTGCGCGGTGAACGGGACGAACTGGGCGTGCGCCAGTTCGCCTTCGGTCCGTGCGCGCAGCGCGTGACGTTCCTTGGCGAGGATCACGATCGAGCGGCCCTCGGGTGTCTCGTCGGCGATCGAGGACAGCTGGGCGGCGTCCGCCAGCGTTTCCAGGTCGACGCCGCTGACCGGCAGGAACTCGGCGGCCTGCCGGTTGCCCAGGGTGATGGTGCCGGTCTTGTCCAGCAGCAGGGTGTTGACGTCGCCCGCGGCCTCCACGGCGCGTCCGGACATGGCCAGCACATTGCGCTGCACCAGCCGGTCCATGCCCGCGATGCCGATCGCGGAGAGCAGCGCGCCGATCGTGGTCGGGATCAGGGCGACGACCAGTGCCACGAGGATGACGATGGACTGTTCGGCGCCGGCGAAGATGGCGAAGGGCTGCAGGGTCACCACGGCGACCAGGAAGATGATGGTCAGCGAGGCCAGGACGATGTTGAGCGCGATCTCGTTCGGTGTCTTCTGCCGGGCCGCGCCCTCCACCAGGGCGATCATCCGGTCGATGAAGGTGTCGCCGGGTTTCGAGGTGATCCGTACCACGATGCGGTCGGAGAGTACCTTCGTCCCGCCCGTCACGGCGGAGCGGTCGCCGCCCGATTCACGGATCACCGGAGCCGACTCACCCGTGATCGCGGACTCGTCCACGCTCGCGATGCCCTCGATCACATCGCCGTCACCGGGGATGATCTCACCGGCCTCGACCACGACCAGATCGCCGAGCCGCAGTCCGGTGCCCGGCACCTTCTCGGTGACCTCCGGTACGCCAGGCTGCCCGCGACGGATGACACGGCGGGCCATGGTGTCCTTCTTCGTCCGGCGCAGTGTCTCCGCCTGCGCCTTGCCGCGCCCTTCCGCCACCGCCTCCGACAGGTTGGCGAAGACCACGGTCAGCCAGAGCCAGACGGTGATCACCCAGGCGAAGACGCTCGGGCCCCTGATCGCCGACAGGGTGGTCAGCACCGCGCCGACCTCGACCACGAACATCACGGGGTTCTTCACCATCAGGCGCGGGTCGAGCTTGCGCAGCGCGCCGGGGACGGAGGCGAGGAGCAGCCTGGGCTCCAGCATTCCCGCGGAGATCCGGTGCGGTGCGGCACCCGGCGGGCTCTTCGGCACTGCCGCTTCCAAAGTGGTGGGCATCAGTGCAACCCTTCCGCGAGCGGCCCCAGCGCGAGCGCGGGCAGGTAGGTGAGGCCGACGACGATGAGGATCACGGCAGACAGCAGGCCGACGAACTGCGGCCGGTGGGTGGGCAGCGTGCCCGCCGTGATGGGCACCGGCTGCTGCTGGGCGAGCGATCCGGCCAGCGCCAGCACGAACACCATCGGCAGGAAGCGGCCCAGGATCATCGCAAGCCCGAGCGCGGTGTTGTACCAGACGGTGTCGGCGCTCAGCCCGGCGAACGCGGAGCCGTTGTTGTTGGCGGCCGAGGTGAAGGCGTAGAGCACTTCGGAGAAGCCGTGCGGACCGTGGTTGAGCATCGCCGCCCGCTCACCCGGCAGGGCCATCGCGATGCCGGTGCCGACCAGCACGATCGCCGGAGTGGTGAGGATGTACAGCGAGGCGTACTTCATCTCCCGGCCGCGCAGCTTCTTGCCCAGGTACTCGGGCGTGCGGCCGACCATGAGGCCGGCGATGAAAACCGCCACGACGGCCAGGATCAGGATCCCGTAGAGGCCGGACCCGGTGCCGCCGGGCGCGATCTCGCCGAGCATCATGTTGAAGATCGTCAGGCCGCCGCCGCCCGGCGTGTACGAGTCGTGGAAGGAGTTGACCGCACCGCAGGACGTCAGGGTCGTGGACACGGCGAACAGGGCCGAAGCCCAGATCCCGAACCGCTGCTCCTTGCCCTCCATCATCCCGCCGGCCGCGTGTCCGGCCGAGCTGCTGACGCTGTGCAGCTCGTTGGCGGTGACGACGGCCACCGAGGCGGCCCAGATCAGCGCCATCACGGCGACGATGGCGTAGCCCTGGCGGTTGTCGCCGACCATCTTCCCGAAAGTCCGCGGCAGAGCGAATCCGATCACCAGCAGCAGGTAGATCTCCAGCCAGTTGGTGAACGGGTTGGGGTTCTCGAAGGGGTGGGCGGAGTTGGCGTTGTAGAACCCGCCGCCGTTGGTGCCCAGTTCCTTGATGACCTCCTGGGAGGCGACCGGGCCGCCGGGGATGGACTGATGCTCGCCGGCGATGGTGGTGATCGACTGGAAGCCGTGGAAATTCTCGATCGTGCCCGCGGCGACCAGCACGACCGCCATGACCAGAGAGATCGGCAGCAGGATCCGCAGCACGACCCTGGTGAGGTCCTGCCAGAAGTTGCCGATCCAGTCGGTCTTCTTGCGGGCGAACCCGCGGATCAGGGCCGCGACCACGGCGATCCCGACCGCCGCCGAGACGAAGTTCTGCACCGCCAGGCCCGCCATCTGCACCAGATGACCCATGGCCGCCTCGCCCGAGTACGCCTGCCAGTTGGTGTTGGTGACGAAGGAGGCGGCGGTGTTGAAGGCCAGGTCGGAGCTGACCGGCTTCATGCCGAGGGAGAGCAGCAGATGGTTCTGCAGCCGCAGGAAGCCGTAGAGGAACAGCACCGAGACCAAGGAGAACGCCAGCACGCTGCGCAGATAGCCCGGCCACGTCTGCTCGGCGTCCGCGTGCACGCCGCCGACCCGGTAGACCAGGCGTTCCGCCCGCCAGTGACGGGGAGAGGTCAGGACATGGGCCGTGTAGTCGCCGAGCGGGCGGAAGGTCAGGGCCAGCGCACCGACCAGGGCGATGATCTGCAGCCAGCCCGCGAGAGTGGCGTTCATGGAGAACCTCTCCGGCTACGGACCGTGAGGAACGCAGCTAGAACTTCTCGGGGAAGATCAGGCACAGGACCAGGTAGGTCACCAGGCAGACGGCGACGACCAGACCGACGATGTTGTCCAGGCTCACAGCCGGCTCACTCCCTTGGCGATCAGACCGATCAGGGCGAACACGGCGATGGCGAGGACGATGAACCCAAGATCCGACATGTGCGACACCCCCGTAGCGACGACGGGAAGAGAACGCTCGCCTGCGGCGTGACCATGCGGGTGCAGGGAAAGGGGTTATGCCGGTAGAAACCGGCTCATTCAGAACATCTCTGCGTCATTTGCCCGGCAAGGCTTATTAGCGGGTTTGTAACGCCGTCGGGTATTCATTTGATGATTTCTTGACGCAGTGAGGCCGACCCGCGGTCCACCGTAAGGCGCTCGCCGGTCGGCAGGACGGCCCTGACCCTCGGCAGGGCCGGGCAGCAGCAGGCTCGTTCCGGCCATACCCTCACATCGCCCGGCTTCATCGAGGGGCAGTTCGACGGGTGCACCGTGCGTGGCGTCCGCCCCCTGCTGAGCCCGCGAGTGCAACGGCTCGCTGATGTCGGAGACTCGAACGAAACCGTGCGGAATACCGCCCA
>NZ_JUJA01000166.1:138866-143003 GCF_001906585.1 Streptomyces kebangsaanensis
CCCGCCGTACCGTGCCTCTCTCAGGCTGTTCGCGGGCGGCCTGAGCTGCTCCCAGGACAGCGCAGGCGATTCCGAGGAGGCGGCCGGCCACTCGACCGGTCGCCCTTGCCAGGTCGAGTAGGGGCCCGGCGGGTGCGGCGGCCCCGGGGCCGGGACTTCGGTCCGCCGGTCGACACGTCATGGTTCACGGACCAGACCCTGAACGGCTTCCCCGACGAAGCCGTTCAGGGTCTGTCCGAAGGACCGTGCCGCGCCGTCCATGGACCGCGTGTACGCGGCGTGGATCCTGGCCACGCACGGAGCGGACGCCGCGTGGCTGGAACGGCATCTGGACCTCCCCGCCGACCTGGCACGCCTGCTCGTCGAGGCCGCCGGGGCACGGTGTCGCGAAGTGGGCACCTGAGAGGACCACTCCCGGTCCTTGGCCGGCATCCACCCGCACGGCGGGAGGCCTCCGCGTCAGTGGTCGAGGTGGATGGGGAAGCGCAGGCGGCAGATGACGGCGTCGGTGTGGCGGCGGACGGCGCGGTCCAGGACGGCGCCGCGCTGGTTCTGCAGCAGTCGCTGCCAGGGCCTGGGCAGGCGCATCTCGGGGATGAGGACCACGATGCGGTCGTGGCGGTCCTGGGCCGCGAGCGCGCGCAGGTGGTCGATGACGGGCCGGGTCAGGGAGCGGGTGCGGCTGTGCAGCACGGTGAGCGGGACGCCGGGCTGCCAGGCGTTCCAGGCGGCGTGGACCTCGTCGGCGGAGGGGGCGTCGCGGTCCTCGGGGTGGACGACGGTGACGGCGCGGACGTCGTCGCCCAGGGACAGTGCGGCGCTGAGGGCCTCGCGGGTGAGGACGTTGACCGCGCCGACGGGAACGACGACGACCGAGTGGCGCGGCTCGGGACGGGCGGGGATCTCGCCGAGGCGCAGGGCGGCGCCGATCCGCCGGTAGGCGCGGTGCACGGCTTCGAACACGGTGACCAGGACGGCGACGGTGAGGAAGACCAGCCAGCCGCCCTCGTGGAACTTCGCGACCAGTTCGACGACCAGTGCCGCGGTGGTCAGGAGTGCGCCCAGTGCGTTGACGGCCGCGCGCCGGTGCCGGCCCGGCCCCTGGTCGAGGTGCCAGTGCCGGACCATGCCGGCCTGGGAGAGGGTGAAGCCGATGAACACGCCGATGGCGAAGACCGGTACCAGTTTCTGGGTGTCGCCCTCGGCCACGACCAGCAGGACCAGGGCGGCGACGGCCAGCACGACGACGCCGTAGCGGTAGACCTGCCGGTCGGCGCGCAGCCCGAAGACGTGCGGCAGGTGGTTGTCGCGCGCCAGCAGGGAGGTCAGGACCGGCATGCCGCCGAAGGAGGTGTTGGCCGCGAGCGCGAGCAGCACCATGGTGGCGAACTGCACCACGTAGAAGCCGGCGTTGTGCCCCAGGGACGCCTCGGTCAGCTGCGCCAGTACGGTCTTGGTGGCGTTCGGCGCGACGTGGAACTTGCCGATGAGCAGCGACAGCCCGATCAGCATGGTCCCCAGCAGCGCGCCGAGCGCGACCTCGGTGCGCTGGGCCCGCCGGACCCGCGGGGTGCGGAAGGTGGGGACGGCGTTGGCGATGGCCTCCACGCCGGTCAGGGCCGAGCAGCCCGAGGCGAACGCGCGCAGCAGCAGCAGGGCTCCGACCGCGGAGGCGGCGGAGGCCGTCGGGTGGGTGGGCGGCACGGCCGGTGTCGGGCGCACCAGGCCGGCCACGATCACGGCGGCGATCGCCACGATGAACACGGCCGTGGGAGCGATCATCACCTTGGCGGACTCGGCGACCCCGTAGAGGTTGACCGCGGTGATCAGCCCCAGGACGATCACGCACAGCAGGACCCGGTCGCCGTACAGGGCGGGGAAGGCGGAGGTGAGCGCGGCCACGCCGGCCGAGACCGACACGGCGACGTTCAGCACGTAGTCGATGATCAGTGAGGCGGCGGCGACCAGACTGACCCGTCGGCCCAGATGGCGTCCGGCGACCGCGTAGGCACCGCCCCCGTTCGGGAACGCGGCGATCACCTGCCGGTAGGAGAACGTCAGCGCCGCCAGCAGCACGACGATCGCCAGCGTGACCGGCAGGGTGAAACCCAGGCCCTGGCTGCCGGCCACCGCCAGCACCACCACGATCGCCTCCGGCCCGTAGGCCACGGAGGCCAGCGCGTCCAGGGACAGGGCCGCCAGCCCCTGCGGCACGGTCAGCCGGTCCCGCTCCTGCCGCCTCCCGGCGAGCCGCCCGATACGGCGACGACTGCCGACGCCCCCAGTACGCCCACTCACGGCTTCACCTGCCCTCACGTCGCCCTGCGCACCCCCGGGGTCAGGATTCCGTAAAACGCCTCATTCCAGCGCAAGAGAGGCGTTAAAGGTCGTTCCGGGTCACGTGGACCCTGCTACACCGGAAGACGCAAGCAGGAGGTGCCCACCATGCCCGACTACCTCGTCAGGGGACCCGTCGCGATCATCGCCGCCCTCGTGGCGCCGCTCGCGGTCTGCGCGGTGCTGCTGCCCTTCCGCGCCGCACTGGCCAACACCGTCGTCGCGCTGATCCTGGTCGTGGTCGTCGTCGCCGCGGCGGCCCTCGGCCACCGCCTGGCCGGCGTCCTGGCCGCCCTGTCCGCGGCCGTCTGGTTCGACTTCTTCTTCACCGTCCCCTACCAGCGGCTCACCATCAGCAGCCCCGCCGACCTCACCACCGCGGTCGTGCTGCTCACCGTCGGGCTGGCCGTCTCCCAGCTGGCGGCCCGCGCCCGACGCCTGAAGGTCGTCACCATCACCGACGCCGACTACCTCGCCCAGCTCCACCACGCGGCCCGCCTGGCCCAGACGGCGACCTCGCCCGACGCGGTGGTGGAGTGCGTACGCGCCCAACTCGTCGGCCTGCTCCACCTGCGCGGCTGCCGCTTCCAGTACGGCACCCTGCTCGGCCACGCCCCCCGCCTCGAAAACGACGGCTCCGTCACCGTCGGCCGCAAGACGTGGGACGTCGACCGCCTCGGCCTGCCCGACCAGGACATCGAGCTGCGCGTCTTCGCCGGCGGCCACTTCCACGGCCGGTTCCTCCTCCGGCCGACCCCCGGCCACACCCCGCCCCTCCAGGCCCGCCTGGTCGCCGTCACCCTGGCCGACCAGGCCGGCGCCGCCCTGCAGACCCTCTGGAGGGAGACGGCACCCCGCCCCTGAGACGGCTGCTTTTGTACTGGATCACCCGCCCGAGCCCCTGACCTATCCGCACCCTAGTCCTAGCCGCCACCGTCGTCGTCCTCGTCGAGTTCGACCGCCTCCGGGTCGCGCAGGGGCCGAAGCCCGCCCGCCAGGGTGGACGGGGTGAAGCTGTAGCGACCCAGGAAGTTGAGATTCTTGTGCTTGAGCGGGGACAGCCGGGCCACGTCCTCGTCCCTGATCTCGTGGCCCTGCTCACGCAGCCGGGCCACCGCGGCGTCGATGTAGCGCGTCGTCCACAGCACCACGGTTTTCAGGACCAGGCCGAGCGAGCCGAGCTGGTCCTCCGTGCCGTCCCGGTATGCCTGGTGGATGGTGCCTTTCTTGCCGTGGCAGATGTCCCGTGCGAGCTTGTGGCGGGACTCCTGCACGCTGAGCTGACGCCCCATCTGGCGGCGGTAGGTGTCGTCAACCGGGTCGACCACGCGTAGCAGGTGGAGGGTCTTGGCGATCCGCCCGTACTCGGCGAACGCCTGCCCCAGGGGTGTGGGGCGGCCGTCGCGGCCGAACATCCGCAGCAGGTCGTAGGCGCGGACCTGGTTGGTGACCAGGGAGCCGGCCACGCGCAGCATGTCCGGCCAGTGCGTGATCACCCGGTTCAGGTTGACCCGGTTGCGGGCCAAGGTCTCCAGCGGCCCGTACGTGCCCGTCGCGACGCCGGGCATCTCCGCCCGCCAGAACCGCTGGTCGTCCAGGTCGCGGAACCGGGGGCTGAAGTTGTAGCCGAGGATCTTGAACAGGCCGAACACCATGCCGGAGTACGAAGCGTTGTCGGTCGCCACCATCTCCGGCTTCACCCCGCCGTCCAGGTTCAGCAGCGCGTCCAGGATGTGCAGGGAGTCGCGCGGGGTGCCGGGCACCACCATCTGCCCGATGCCTGCGACCTGGTCGTTTACT
>NZ_JUJA01000166.1:143015-143609 GCF_001906585.1 Streptomyces kebangsaanensis
GACTGTGCACTATTCCCACCTCTCCCACATGATCCTCGCCAGAGCCCGTCCGGCTCAGCCCGGTTCCAGCGAGTCGGCCCGCCGCTTCAGGTCTGCCGCAATGTCGTCCTAGTCCGTTCATGCAGCCTGAGGATTTCGGCGGCTTCTCGCAACAGCGCCGGCGCTCGTCCGGCCGCTGAAGGAGCACTAGGTGGTAGGCCAGTTCGCGAACCCAGACCGGCAGATGGACGTCGAGCACGTGCGGACTCAGCTCACGCAGTATGGCGAGGATCGAATCTGCATCAGCGAAGGTCAGCTCTTCGACAAAGTAGCGCTCCTGGTGGCCGCCGGGGAGTCCGGTCCGGGCCTGAACTCGGCTCGCCGATAGCACCAGTTGGCGGAAGGGCCAAAGCAACACTGTTGCGCCCACCGCTGTGCCATGCTGACAAGCAGGCCGAATCCGTCCACGATCTCGCGTTCGCCCGCAGGGGTAGCCATGCACCTGGCTAACGGAACGACTGGAGGAGGTCGGTGACGACTAGGGGGTGACGGTGGAAGAGCGCTTGATCGTGGACTTCGACTCGAACGGCGAGATCCGGCTGTCGCAGTGGCGGG
>NZ_JUJA01000166.1:143625-155006 GCF_001906585.1 Streptomyces kebangsaanensis
GAGGCGCTCGGGAAGCTGAACTGGCCACTGGACGCCGAGGCCCTGGAGGACCTGCGCTGGTACCTGGAGGACTACCTGCGCGCGCCGTTCGGCGTCTACGGCGACCGCGGACCGGACATCGCGCGAAGGCTCCCAGAATGGGGGGCCCAGATATTCGAGTCGCTGTTCAGGTCCGGACCAGCCAGGGACGCGTACATCCGGGCACGTGCCAGAGGTGGCTCGCTGGAAATCGTACTGCGCTCGGGCGCAGCCGCGGTCCTGGGCCTCCCCTGGGAGCTGATGGTGGATCCAGGGCGGCCGTCACCGCTCGCCCTCGACGGTGTGGCGGTAACCCGCAGCCTGCCGAATGCCAAGCTGGGCGAGGTGTCCCGGTTCAGGGATCGTGACCTGCGCGTGCTGATGGTGATCTCACGGCCGCTGGGGGCGGGCGACGTCGGCTATCAGATGATCGCCCGCCCGCTGCTGCGGCGTCTGGAAGCCGTCCGGGGGCAGGTGGAACTAACGGTGCTGCGCCCACCGACTCTGGAGCGCCTGGACGAAGTGCTCCAGGAGGCGCGCGAGGCCGGAAAACCGTTCCAGATCGTGCACTTCGACGGGCACGGAGCCTTCGGAGAGGTGCCCGGGGCGGGGCCCGCCCCCGAGCCATGGACGTTCCAGGGGCCAGGGCCGCAGGGGATGCTGGCGTTCGAGAAGCCTGGGGGAGGACAGGACTTAGTGCCCGCGGAGTCGGCCGCACGAGTACTGGCCCGGGCGCAGGTGCCGGTGGTGGTACTGAATGCCTGCCAGTCGGCCGCGATGGGCGCACAGGTGGAGGCCGCAGTCGCGACCCGCCTACTGCAGGAGGGCGCCAAGGCTGTCATCGCCATGGCCTACAGCGTGTACGCCGTGGCCGCCGCGGAGTTCATGTCGGCCTTCTACGAGCGCCTGTTCGCCGGCGACCGCGTGGCCGAAGCGGTGGCCGTCGGCCGCAGCCGGCTGGCCCGACGCTCGCTCCGTCCCTCGGCAAAGGGAATGCTGGCGTTGGCGGACTGGATGGTGCCGGTGCTGTACGCCAGGAGCGAGGTGGCCTTCCCCGACCTGTGGAGCAGCCGCTCCGCCCAAGAGTCGCACGAGACCCTGCTGGACCGCGTCCTGGAGCGGGCCGAGGCGCCCGGATCACCGGAGAACGAGGACCTCGCCCCGGTGGGGGAGTTCGTGGGCGCGACAGCCTGATCCACACCCTCGATGTCGCGGCACGGCTGCAGCGCGTGGTGGTCCTGCACGGGCCTGGGGGAACCGGCAAGACGGAGCTGGCGAAGGCGTTCGGCCGCTGGAGCCGTGACACCGGCGCGGTGGACAAGCCGGACTGGGTCATCACCCACTCATTCGAGCCCGGTCCGGCGGCCTCCGGCCTCAGCAGCGTTGTCGACACCGTCGGCCTGCGGGTGTTCGGGACCAGGTTCGCGGCGCTGGGCCTGGAAAGGCGGCTCGCGGCTGTTGAGGAGGTGCTGTCGACCAGGCGGTTGCTGCTGATCTGGGACAACTTCGAGGCCGCCCACACCGTGCCCAATCCTGCTGCCGCCTCGATGACAGAGCCGGAGCGGGCCGCACTTGCTGCCTTCCTCGACCGCTTCGCCCGCAACAGCCGCAGCGCGATCGTCATCACCAGCCGGACCCCGGAGGCATGGCTCGGCGAGGTACGTCGCGTCGAGGTCACCGGTCTGGAACGCGGCGAGGCCGTCCAGTACGCGGAGCACCTCCTCGCCCCGTACCCGAATGCACAGCCGCGACGCGAACAGCGGGCGTTCGGCGAGCTCATGCAGTGGCTGGAGGGCCACCCGCTGAGCATGCGTCTGGTCCTCCCCAGTCTGGACACCACGGACCCGGCGCGGCTCCTGCACCGCCTCAAGCGGGGTGAGGCTCTCCTGCTCGGGCCAGGCGACGGGATGCGCAACGGTTCACTAGCCGCGAGCATCGCCCACTCCTTCACCCACCTGTCCCAGGCCGAACAGCGGGCGCTCACTCTGGTGGGCCTCGTCCACGGTGTGGCCGACCCTAACCTGCTCGCGCTCGTCTCTAAGGACTCGGCGGCGCCGCAGCCGTTCCGGGGGCACACTACGGAGGACTGGGAGCGGCTCCTGCGGCGGGCGGCGGACCTTGGTCTGATTACCGAGCAGGACGAGGACACCTACCGGATTCACTCGAGCTTGTCGGCCTATCTCTCCGCTTGGTGGCGTGCGGACGACCCCGACGGTCACCGGGCAGCCCACGCGGCGGCGACGGAGGCCCTTCTGCGGGTGTACGCCCAGTTTGGCGCGTTGCTCACCCGGGAACTGAGCGGCAGGAGTGCCTCGGGTGCCGTCGCCATGATCGAGATCCACCGGCGGACCCTCACCAGCCTGCTCGGCTTCGCCTGCGACCAGAGCGAATGGCAGTCCGCCGCACTCATCGTCCAGCCGCTGTACGCCTACTGGAAGATACGCGGCCGTTCTGCCGAGGCACAGGCCTGGACCGACCGCCTGCGGCTCGCCCTCGAAGGCCCCGACGGCACACCTCCCGGCCTGGACACCCCGGCGGGCGGACTCTGGACGCTCGCTGCCCTCGACGAGGCTGCCCGCCAGACGGCGACGCACCGGCTCGCCGAGGCCGAGCGCACCTACCGGACGATCCTGGCGGCCCTCGGGCGACTGACCCCGGACCGTGGGGTACGCCAGGCCCAGGCCCGCATCCACCACAACCTAGGTGCTTTGGCGGAGCGGCAGGGCCTGCTCAAGGATGCGACCGAGTTGTACGAACGGTCCCAGAACGTCCTGGGCGAAGCCGGGGACGCGCACGGCGAGGCCAACGCCTTCCACCACCTCGGTATCGTGGCGCACGACCAGGAGAGACTGGCCGAGGCGGAGAGGTGGTACCTGAAGGCTCTCGGCATCCGGGAGCGGCTCGGTGACCAGCCCGGCACTGCCGCGAGTCACCACCACCTCGGCATGGTGGCGCAGGAGCAGGGTCGGCTTGCCGAAGCCACCGAACGGTACCGCAAGTCGCTCGCCATCCTGGAGGCGTTGGGCGACCGGCCCGGCACAGCCCGCAGTTACTCACAACTCGGCATGCTCGCCGCCCAGCAAGGCCGGCCGGCCGCTGCGGAGAAGTGGTACCGCAAGTCCCTGACCGTCCGGGAGCAGCTCGGCAGCCGCCACGAGACGGCCGTCGACTACCACCACCTCGGCATCCTCGCGCAGAACCAGGGCCGGCTCGCCGAGGCCGAGGACTGGTGCCGACGCGCGCTGCGCGTCTCGGAGGAGACCGGCAACCGGCCGGCTGTCGCCTCCAGCCGGCACCAGCTCGGCAAGATCGCACACCTGGGCGGTCGGCACACCGAGGCCGAGCAGTGGTACCGGCTCTCGTTGGAGATCAGCGAGGAACTCGACAGCCGACCCGCCATGGTCCTCAGCTACGGGGAACTCGGCCTGCTGTCCGAGGAACGCGGCCGGTATCGGGAGGCCATGGAGTGGACGGTCCGGTGCCTGGCCTGCTTCGAGGAGTTCCCCCATCCCGCGACCGGCCCCGGCCCCCAACACCTCGCGCGCCTGACCTCAAAGCTCGGTCTGGCCGTCCTGGAGGAGGTTTGGCCCTCGGTCACGGGAGACGCCCTGCCTGCCGCGATACGCGACTTCGTCGCCAGCGAATAGCCGACTCGACGCACTACCGAGCAAGGAGTCTCAATGACCCACCCCGTCGAAACCGCCGCCCGTGCCGCCGCCCGACGGCTCGCACCTCCACACGGCCGAACCCTTGCCACGGACGTGGAAGCGGCGCTCCACACCCGGGACATGGCACACCGCCCCGATCAGTACCTCGATCCGATCTCTCTCGGCTCACTAATCGTCAGCATTGCCACTCTTGCCTGGACCATCTACCACGACAGCACCAAGGACGGTGCTGCCCCGCCCCCTGCCGTGATCACCCGCCGTGTCCGAGTCCAGCTCGACCGCACAGACGGCCCCCGGCCGACGCTCGACCCGGCCGAGCAGGAGAGGATCATCGAAGTCATTGTCGAGGAGACCCTCAACGCCGCCCAGCCCACACCTGGAGGCGCTGAGCACTGACCAGCTACGGCCAGTTCGAGCATCGGGCTCCCGTTCCACCGCATGGCGCCGGTCCATGGCACCATGGCGCCTGGGTCGTTAAGCGGATTCTGGGAGACGTTCTGCGACGACGTGGCGATCGGGGACTATGCGGACTGGGATGCGTGATCTGGCAGCGATCTCCGGCTGGTGCCTCCCGGCCCTTGATCAGCCCTGTTCGTGACCACCCCGACCTTGTTCCTCGGCGCGTGCCGCGAGGTACTCGGCCCAGTCGCGTCGGGCGTAGGCGACCCAACGGATGGCAGTGTGGCGGTGCATGCCGGTCAGATCGGCGAGGATGAGGCTGGGGAGGTCGGCGGCGAGCGCGGCGAGGGCGGAGTTTCGGGCCGCACGGACCGCGATTCCGTGGCGGTTGAGCTTCTGCGTCATGGCGTGAGTCGAGATGGGCTTCCCAGGGACCAGGCCCGGGAACAGCAGCCGGGGGCCCGGGGTCGCCTGGGCGAACAGGGATCGTGAGCCGGGCAGGGGCTCTTCCGCCAACTGGTGCATCAGACCGGCCAGTCGCGGGGGCAGCAGCACGGGGTGACGGCCGAGCATCAGGTGGGTGTGCTTGCTGCCACGCTGCAGGTGGTCGGGCGTCAGATGACAGAGCCGCTCCGTGGACGGACCGAAGAGCAGGGTGATCGCGCCGGCTGCTCGGACGTCCAGAGGCAGGGCGTCATCGGTCAGGCATCGCTGGAGGAGGCTCCAGCGATCGTCCTCATCGAGCAGGGCCTGAGGCTCCTGTTGCGGGATCGAGGGGACGGTGAGCTTGCGGGTGAGCCGACGGCTCGCGGTCCAGCTCAGGAAGTATCGGATCAAGTAACGCCGTTGGCTCGCGCCGTCGGTGACCCAGTCGTCGACGTGCTCCTGGGTGAGGTCTGCGAGTGCGAGTTGTTGCTGGTCGAGCCAGGCCAGCAGTTCGAGGGCCACGCTGACGCGACGTCTGAGATCGCGGTCGGCGGACGCCGGGTACCGGCGGACGGCGGCGCGTTGGCGTGCGCGTCGGAGTAGGAACCAGTGCAGGAACGGGCGGGCGAGGTTCGCGTGGGCCGCTGGCTTGTCGGCCAGTTCGTGCTCCAGCCAGCCGGGGATCCGTTCGATGTCTTCGTTGCGGGCCTTCAAAATGCCTGTGTGCACCAGGAGTTGGCGGATGTAGCGCTGGTTCCGGCTGGGCGGTAGCTCGTCGAGCAGCTCGTGGCTGAGCGGGCGGTCCTCGGTGACGAGGCGGGCGAGGAGCCTGCTGTTCGGGCTCTCGCGGATCCACTGGATCGCCTGGAACGGCGCCGGAGCGGCAGCCAGCGCCGTCGCGAGCGGCTGCAACTGCTCGGGGACCACGCCGTCGGCCCCAGCGAGCAGGAGGTCGACCCGCTCGGCGAGAACGCAGAACGCGCATCGGCCCCGGCTGTGAGGGTTGCCGGCCCGGCCGCACTGGCGGCAAGTGTAGTCGGCAGCGAAGCCGACGCAGGGTCCGCAGACGCCGGTGCCGTCGGTGTCCCGCGCGATGAGCGGCTGGACCGTGCCGCAGCGTGGGCACTCGGCCGGCGACCGGAGGACGGTGTTGTAGCAGGTCAGGCAGACTGGTCCGATCGGCCATCGCGTGTTGACCGGCTTGGTCCGACCGCAGCGGGCGCATGGCTCGCCCTGTCGATTGCGCCGGTAGCAGTTGCCACAGACGGGCTGGCCCTGGAGCCTGCTGCAGGGCCGGATCCGACCGCAGGCGGAGCAGGTCACCTCAGGGCCGCGGTAGCAGCCGTCGCACAGGTCGGGCTCACCGTCGTGCGCGTTGCGTGCGATGCGCTTGAGCTGCCCGCACCGGCCGCAGAGCCGTCGCGGTCGGCGGTGGCGGTTGTAGCAGAGGTGGCAGAGAGCGCCGTCGGCGTCGACAAGCGCCGCGACCGCGGTCTTGCCGCAGGCCACGCAGGTGTGAGTGGGGCGCTTCCAACACCTGACACACAGGCCCCGGCCGTCTTCTCGGCGGACCACCGGGTTCTGGAGTTCGCCGCACCCGGCGCACCCCTCCATGCGGGCGGGGTCCTTGTGGTAGCAGGCCGAGCAGATGCCGCCCTCGGGGCGACGGGCGGAGATCCGCATGCCCTCGCGGTGACAGCGCGCGCAGGTGGCGCGGCGGCTCTTGGCGTCACAGGTCGCGCAGAGTCGTCCCTCGGGCCGCAGCTGCCGAAGGTCGGTCCGCACCGTGCCGCAGTGCGCGCAACCGGGGCGAACGACCGGGTGGCCGCCCTCGTGCAGCACCTGGGTCAGCCGCAGCAGGACCGGCGGACAGAGCGAACTCCCAGAGGTCAGGGCCTGGGGATGGCCGGCCAGGTGCTCGGCGAGCTCTTCCAGGAAGCGGGCCGCCCCGCGCACGGGGATCGGCACCGCGACCACCAGTGCGGCCTCGGCCTCCTCGGAGCCGAGGCCGGGCAGAGCCGCGGTGAGGTGGGTGGTGACAGCGGAAGTGGCGGCCTCCAGCCGAGCGGCCTGGGCTGCGAGGCGGGCGACGACAGACGGCGCGGTCGGCGAGGGTGCGGTCACAGGCCCTCCGGGCGCCGGATGGAGGTCCGGCGAACGGCCGGAAGCGGACCGGGCGTCTCGCCACCGGCAGTCTTGCGGACTTCCTCGTTGACGACCTGGACATCGATCAGATCGTTCGGCTGGCAGGCGAGGATGTCGCACAGGGCCGCCAGGACGTCCATCGACAGCCGCTGCGGGGGCTGGGTGACCAGCCGGAAGACCTGCTCGCGGGAGAGGGTGATGCCCCGCTCCGCCAGCAGCGGCACCAGGTCGGTGGTCTGGAACATCTCCCGGTCAGCCATGAGCTTGCGCAGGTTCCAGCAGTAGCCCATCTTCTTGATCACTTGGGGTCCTCCCAGATGCCGGGGTAGCGATGGGTCAACTTCCGCTGCAGCAGCCGGTTGCGGTACTCGTCCGAGACGCCGGTGTAGATGGCCGTGGTGCTGGCGTAGCCGTGTCCGGCCTGGTCCTGGACGAACCGCTCCGGGTAGTCGAACTCGACGAGATGCGTGATGTACGAGTGCCTCAGACAGTGCAATTTCAGCTCTTCTGGCAGGTCAGCGGCCTTCCGTGCGGCGTCGAAGGCTTCGTTCGCCGACCGGCGTGACAGGCGCCCACTGCGTTCGGTGACCCAGATCGCCGGGTGCTTCCCGGCGCCGAACCGGGGGCGGACCTCGGTCAGGTAGTGGTCCAGGACGTCGACGATCCAGTCCATCTCCGGGACCGTGAAGATGGTGCGGCGCTTGGGCGGGCTGCCCTTCGAGGACTTCCCCTACCGGACGAAAATCGCCCCGTGGCGCCCGTACTGCGGTGCCTTCGGGTTGCGCCGCAGGTCGGCGACGTCGAGATGGACGCTTTCCCGACGGCGCATGCCGTAGGCGTAGTAGCTCTTGAGCAGGGCGGAGTCCCGCATCGCAGCCAGCGCGCCCTTGCGGCCTCGCTTCCGGATCTCCTCGACCCGGCCGTCGGCGGCGTCGAACAGGGCCTGGATCTCGTCGTAGGTCAGCGGGCGACGGCTCGGGTCACCCTCGTACTCGCTGACGTGGGTGACGGTGTTCCACTCGTGCAGGATCTGCACCGGCACCTGGCCGAAGCGCTCCTGACAGACGTTCATCCAGCCGTAGCGCGCGTCCGTGATGTACTCGCAGAACAGCCGCAAGTGGTTCTGGTAACCGCGGCCGCTCGACACCGTGAACGTCGGCGTCTTCGCCCGCAGGTGGTCGATGAACGCCTCGGCCTCGGCTGGCTGCCACTGCCACGGGTACTGGTTGGTGAACTCGGCGAACCGGCGGACCAGCGACAGCCGCGGCTTGATGGTCGAGTCCCAGTTCAGGAAGCGGCTCCGCTGCTGCTTGGTCCACCCCTCCAGCATGGCCTCGAACACCGCCGGCTCGGGGTCCAGGTACGAGACCCCGTCCACGAGCATCAGGTGGGCCGCCCCCGCCAGATCAGCCGCTCTAGCCACTCCAACCTCCGTTGCGTTAGATGCAACATTGTTGGGATGGCATGCGTCGAGCGCAAGAGCCGCTGGCCGATCGGTTGCCCCTTGCCTGGCGACCGTGAAGGCAACCTCTCCCACCTGCTGTTATGCGCGTTGCCCGCCCTGTCGGATGTTGCATCAGACGCAATTCCGCCCCTTTGACGGCGTTCAGCCGGGTGATGCCACGTTTGAAGCCGAAGTACTTCGGGTTCGGGGCGGCGCTGATGGTGCGCACGGGCACGACGAACCGCAGCCCGTCCACGGAGGCGAGCAAGCCGTCGCCCCAGAACTGCACGATCGGTACCTCGGCCTGGGCAGCGATCAGCGCCGCGTTCGCCGCGGCGATCGTGTCCGCGCGCAGGTAGTACTGGTCGACGTGGACCAGGCGGGAGCGGGTCAGCGCCTCGTAGCTGGGGTTGATGACCGGGGTCGTCCCGATGTTGCACGCCTCGCTCACCAGCAGCGCAACGACGGACGTGGTCAGCTCCTTCATGCGGGTGGTGCCGTCGCCCAGGTGCACGAAGGCATCCAGGAACCCGGTCCAGGCGTGCACCTCGAACAGCAGGTCCGGCAGGTCGATCTTCGGGAGCATCTTCTCCACGGTCCTGCGCAGCCAGCGCAGCGCCTTTGGCTCGCCGAGTGCGCCGAGGGCGTCCACATTCAACTTCGCCCGCCCGTTGGGCTGGACCTCGACGGAGACCTTCGCGTTCTCGCCGGCTTCCTCCAGCCGCTCGGCCATCAGCTTCCACCCGGCGTCCAGCGCCGTCACCAGCTCCTTCAGGTGCTCTTCGACGGGCATGTCCAGGCTCAGGCCCGCCACGACGTCCTCGCGGACGGCGTCCCACTCCTTGCCGTCCAGCAGGCGGGCGCGCGGGTCGGGCCAGCGGTGCGAGGGGGAGGCGAACACGTCCCGGCGCATCAGCGCGCGGTACAGCTGCTCCAGCACGCACACCACGTACGCGTCGCGGTCCACCGACCCCGGCGGCATCTCGGCGTTGGCGTACACCGCCTTGCGCCACACGGGCGGCACCAGCTTGTCGTCGACCTCCCGCGGCAGCAGCGGCTTGTCCTTCACCCTCCGCCGTGAGAGCGCCGGCAGACGCTTCACCCCGGCCAGCACCCGCGCCCCGCCCGGGGCGGCCCCCAGCGCGGAGGTCTCGCCCAGCAGCGACAAGAACGGCTTGACCGTGTTGTAGCGGTTGGCCAGGGCCTGCCGCATCGCGGTCTCGGCCGTATCGTCGTTCGGCACCAGCGACTCCACCACCGCGGCGGCGCTCATCACCGCCGACCGCGGAACGATCTCCTCCACCGCCCGCCACAGCGCGGCCACGTCCAGATCGGTGCCGTGCTGCTCGACCAGCTCCAGCTCCTGAAGCAGCACCTTCGACGCCCGCGCCAGCATCCGCGACGCCTTCTCCAGCTGCGGCAGCGCCGACAGCCGCTCCTTGTCCGTGGCCCGCTTCGCCGTGCTGATCAGCCTCGTTGCCATGAGCACCTGGAACAGGTCCAGGGCCTCGTCGATCGCCTTCGCCTCCAGATGCCGCATCACCGCCGTCAGCATCGCCGTGCGCTTCGGCTCACCCGCCCGCTCCAGGTTTGGCGCCTTCGACCCCACCGCGTACCGTGCGAGAGCCGCCAGCCGGTTCGGCGGGACCTTGTTCAGCTTCACCCGGCCCAGCCGGTACGCGGCAATCTCGTCCACCCGCTGAAGCGCCTGCATCATCGCCGTGCCCGTCGTCCGCGTCGGCGGCCGGCGCAACTGCTCCAGGTACGAGTACCGCTTGCTCTGCGGCGTTTGAAGCAGCGCCACCAGGTCCTCGGGCAGGGACGGGTCGGCGCGGTGGGCGGCCTTGGCGACCGTGGTGTGCAGCCGCTTCTCGGTGATCGTGCGGACCTCGGACACCTGCCGGGCCAGCACCGAGACGCCGGGCAACAGCACCCGGTTCCGCCGCAGCCAGCCCACCGCCTGGTTGAACAGGGCCACCGGCCCCTCAGCATGCGCCGTCCAGGCCCGGCCGTGCAGAAAGGTGCGGAACTTCCGCCCCCACTCCGGATCCTCGTAGGGGTGGTAGGCGTCGCGGATCTCCCACGCGTGGTCGTACACCGTCTGGTGCCGCTCGGTGTACCGCTTCACGCACGACGGGTCCTCGATCTTCAGCTGCGCGGCCAGCTGCTCGACCACCGACCACGGCACATCCAGCGGGTCCTCCGTCAGGAACAGCCCGATGTACCGAACGGTGCACATCTGTAGGGCAAACCCGAGCTGATGGTGCTTCGAACGACGCAGCGCGATCAGATCCCGATCCACGTCGTCCAGGAAGAAGAACCGCTCCAGCTCCGGCCGCGTCGGCTCCTCCACGAACCGCCCGTACGCCCCAGCCTGCTCATCAGTTAAGAACTCCACCGGCACGCGGCGGACCGTAGCCGCACCTCACCCGCACCCGAGGACCTTTCCTCAAATCCCAGCGCGGCACCGGATCACTGTGCTAGCTGACCATGATCAATCTCACCGATAACCGCTGTACCGGTGTTCCCCAAGGCCGGTGACCGGGACGGAGGCGACCAGGCCGATCGAGCCCACCAGTGTGCGCACGATCTCCTCGGCGACCAGTTCGCTGTTGGCGACGGTGCCCACGCCGCTCTGCGCGATGGAGAAGAGCAGCAGCAACGGAAGCGCGGCACCGGCGTAGGCGAGGACGAGGGTGTTGACGACGGAGGCGATGTGGTCGCGTCCGATACGGATGCCCGCACGGTACAGCGCGCGTCGGCCCAGCGTGGGGTTGGCCTCGTGCAGTTCCCAGACCGCGGACGTCTGGGTGACCGTCACGTCGTCGAGGACTCCGAGCGAGCCGATGATGACGCCGGCCAGCAGCAGGCCGCTCATGTCGATCGACGGATACAGGCCGTGGATCAGCCCGGTGTTGTCGTCGGTGTTGCCGGTGAGCGCGGCCCAGCCGATGAAGAGTGAGCCCAGCACGCCGATCAACATCAGCGAGATCAGTGTGCCGAGCACCGCCACCGACGTACGGGCGGACAGGCCGTGGCACATGTAGAGGGCGATCAGCATGATGGCGCTCGACCCGACGACCGCCACGGCCAGCGGGTTCGAGCCCTGCAGGATCGCGGGCAGGATGAACAGGTTCAGCACCAGGAAGCTGACAGCCAGCGCGACCAGCGCCATGACGCCCCGCAGCCGCCCGACGACCACGACGGCGAGTGCGAAGACACCGGCCAGCAGCGCCATCGGGAGGCGCCGGTTGACGTCGGCGACCGAGTACTGCAGGTCC
>NZ_JUJA01000167.1:0-23158 GCF_001906585.1 Streptomyces kebangsaanensis
TTCATCGTTCGACTTGCATGTGTTAAGCACGCCGCCAGCGTTCGTCCTGAGCCAGGATCAAACTCTCCGTGAATGTCTACCGGTAATCCGGTGCCACACACGGGAGCGGAACCGGAGGGGAGGAATAATCCCCTTCGGTTCACAGCGTCCTCGCTGTGTTTTTTCAAAGGAACCTCGTCCCGGCCGTGACGGCCGGAGACGGGGTATCAACATATCTGGCGTTGATTTTTGGCACGCTGTTGAGTTCTCAAGGAACGGTCGCTTCCTTCGTACTCACCCTCGCGGGCTTTCCTCCGGGCGCTTCCCTTCGGTGTTCACTACGTTAGCCGATTCTCCCGGTAACTCATAATCGAGTCTCGCGAGTTCGAATCCGGATGCACAGGCGCACCGGAGCCGACCCCGCTGAGGGGGTTCTCGGTAGGTAGTGGGTTGACCGCTCCGGCTGCAGGCAATGGCCGTACCCGGTTCAGCGGCTCGGGCTACGTTACGCACCTTCCCTCGGCGAGTCAACTTCGACGGCGCCGCGGCACGTGGGCGCGGTAGGGACTCACCGTCGGGTCGTCGGCGACCCAGAAGCGCCAGGGGTGGGCCTGTCCGCAGCCGCCCTCGCCGGCGACTCCGGTGCGCGGGCCGTTGCGTACCTGGTCGGGGAGTGTCGGGGCGCCGGTCAGGATCCGTATGGAGGTGTCGCCGACGGCGCAGGCGTCGGTGCCGTCGAGGGTGCGGTCCACGTCCAGGGCCGCGGCCAGGCGGGCGGGGCCCTTGGCGAGTTCCTTGTCGCTGCGGGCCGAGGGCCGACGGGCGCGGGCCAGCTCGGCGCCCTCGACGATCTCGCCGGCCCGGAGCAGGACCCCGCTCGCCCGGCCCTCCGGTCCGCACACCAGGTTCATGCAGTGCCACATGCCGTAGGTGAAGTAGACGTAGACGTGGCCGGGCGGACCGAACATCACGCCGTTGCGGGCCGTGCGACCGCGGTAGGCGTGGGAGCCCGGGTCGTTCGGGCCGTCGTAGGCCTCGACCTCGGTCAGGCGCAGGGTGATCGGGCCGTCGGGGGTCGTACGCACCAGGAGGCGGCCCAGCAGGTCGGGGGCGACCTCCAGAACGGGGCGGTCGAAGAACTCTCTGTGCAGGGGCGTACGGTCCGAGGGCGCGATCATGACTTCCGAGCGTAGCCCAGACAGGTGGACGTCCGTCCGTGTTCGGGGCCTGCTCCCCCTTACCGCTGTGGGGGCGGGCGTGGAACCGGTGGTGGTCGGATCGCGTTTGTAGGGGTCGGAGATCCACGTAAAGGGAGAGTCATGGGGTTCAAGAAGCTGCTCGCGAGCCTCGGCGCCGGCGGTGCCTCGATCGAGACGGTGCTGCACGAGGTCAACGTCGTGCCGGGCGGGGTCGTCCAGGGGGAGGTACGGATCGAGGGCGGCTCGGTGAACCAGCAGATCGAGGGGCTGTCGGTCGGGCTGCAGGCGCAGGTCGAGGTCGAGAGCGGCGACCAGGAGTACAAGCAGGACATCGAGTTCACCAAGGTGCGGCTCGGTGGGGCCTTCGAGCTGCAGGCGGGGGCCGTGCACGCGGTGCCGTTCGGGCTGGAGATCCCGTGGGAGACGCCGGTCACGATGATCGAGGGGCAGGCGCTGCGGGGCATGCACGTCGGGGTGACCACGGAGCTGGCGATCGCGCGTGCCGTGGACTCCAGTGACCTGGACCCGGTCAACGTGCATCCGCTGCCGGCACAGCAGGCGATCCTGGACGCGTTCATCCGGCTCGGCTTCCAGTTCAAGAACGCGGACCTGGAGCGCGGTCACATCCGTGGAACGCGGCAGCGGCTGCCGTTCTACCAGGAGATCGAGTTCTACCCGCCGTCGCAGTACCGGGGACTGAACCAGGTCGAATTGAGTTTCGTGGCCGACGAGCACGCCATGGACGTGGTGCTGGAGATGGACAAGAAGTCGGGTCTGTTCAGCGAGGGCAGCGACACGTTCCGGTCGTTCCAGGTGGGTCTGCACGACTACCAGGGGACCGACTGGGCGGCGTATCTCCACCAGTGGATCGCCGAGGTCGGCAGCAGGCGTAACTGGTTCTAGGCTCGGGAACCGGAGATCCAGGAAACGATCAGGAGGTACCGAGGTGACCGAGCTCAAGAGGCGGCCGCTCCCCCACGACTTCCACCCGCCCGTGCCGTCGTTCACGGTCACGAGCGACGACGTCCGGGAGGGCGCGACACTCAAGGACGCTCAGGTCCACGCGGGCGGGAACACCTCGCCGCAGCTGCGCTGGGAGGGTTTCCCTCCGGAGACCAAGAGCTTCGCCGTGACCTGCTACGACCCGGACGCCCCGACGGGCAGCGGGTTCTGGCACTGGGTGGTGTTCGACATCCCGGCCTCCGTGACGGAGCTGCCGGCGGGTGCGGGCGGCGGCAAGTTCGAGGGGCTGCCCGAGGGTGCCGTGCACGCGCGCAACGACTACGGGACGAAGGACTTCGGGGGCGCCGCGCCGCCGCCCGGGGACGGGCCGCACCGGTACGTCTTCACGGTGTACGCCGTCGACCGGGAGAAGCTGGGTCCGGACTCGGACGCCTCTCCCGCGGTGGTGGGCTTCAATCTGCGCTTCCACGCGCTGGCGAGGGCCCAGCTGATCGGTGAGTACGAGAACCCCGCCGAGGGCTGAGTCCCGCGCGGCGCAGGCCCGCGTTCGCTGAACGTTTGCCCGTCTCCGGTCTTGGGATCGACCGGGGGCGGGCATTTATTGCGTTGTCCCGTCCCGGCGTGCCGGTCAGAGTTGATCCAGCCCGCCACGGGGTGGGCCGGTGCGCACGGGAGGTGGGCTGGAATGCGGGACACGCTGGTGCTGAACGCGAGTTTCGAGCCGCTGTCGACGGTAACGCTGAAGCGAGCCGTCGTACTGGTGCTGCAGTCGAAGGCCGTGGTCGAGCAGGCCCACCCCGAGCTGCGGATGCGGGGTGCGGCGGTGGACATACCCGCGCCCCGGGTGATCCGGCTGTGCCGGTACGTGCGCGTGCCCTTCCGAAGACAGGCTCCGTGGTCGAGGAGGGGTGTGCTGGTACGGGACCGGCACCAGTGCGCGTACTGCGGGCGGCGGGCGACGACCGTGGACCACGTGGTGCCGCGGTCGCAGGGCGGGCAGGACACCTGGCTGAACACGGTGGCCTCGTGCGCGGAGGACAACCACCGCAAGGCGGACCGGACTCCGGAGCAGGCGGGGATGCCGTTGCTGCGGGAGCCGTTCGAGCCGACGCCGGCTGACGCGATGCTTCTGGCGCTGGGGCGGGAGGAGTTCGAGGCGCTTCCCGCCTGGCTGTCCCGGTCGGCCGCGTAGGACTGGGCTGCTCAGTCGATGGACGGCTTCTCGCGTCGTTCCGTGCTCGTACCGGCGTTGCCTCCGCCCGAACCTCCGCCCAGGGAGCCGAAGTTGCCGATGGCTCCGGACAGGCCCTTGAGGGCGTCGCCGATCTCGCTGGGGACGATCCAGAGCTTGTTGGCGTCGCCCTCGGCGATCTTGGGGAGCATCTGGAGGTACTGGTAGGAGAGCAGCTTCTGGTCGGGGTCTCCGGCGTGGATGGACTCGAAGACCGTGCGGATCGCCTGGGCCTCGCCCTCGGCGCGCAGGGCGGCGGCCTTGGCCTCACCTTCGGCGATCAGGATCGCGGACTGCTTCTCGCCCTCGGCGCGCAGGATTTCGGACTGCCGGACACCCTCGGCCTGGAGGATCGCGGCGCGCTTGTCGCGGTCGGCGCGCATCTGCTTCTCCATCGAGTCCTGGATGGAGGTCGGGGGCTCGATGGCCTTCAGCTCGACGCGGTTGACGCGGATGCCCCACTTGCCGGTGGCCTCGTCGAGGACGCCGCGCAGGGCCGCGTTGATCTCCTCGCGGGAGGTCAGGGTGCGTTCGAGGTCCATGCCGCCGATGATGTTGCGCAGCGTGGTGACGGTGAGCTGCTCGATGGCCTGGATGTAGCTGGCGACCTCGTAGGTGGCGGCGCGGGCGTCGGTCACCTGGTAGTAGATGACCGTGTCGATGTTGACGACCAGGTTGTCCTGGGTGATCACCGGCTGCGGCGGGAACGGGACGACCTGTTCGCGCAGGTCGATGCGGTTGCGGATGGTGTCGATGAACGGGACGACGATGTTGAGGCCCGCGTTCAGCGTCCGTGTGTAGCGGCCGAAGCGCTCGACGATGGCGGCGCTCGCCTGTGGAATGACCTGGATGGTCTTGATCAGGGCGATGAAGACCAACACCACCAGAATGATCAGGACGATGATGACCGGTGCCATCGTTGCTGCCCGTACCCCTTCTCCGCCTCGGCTCTTTCGGAAGATCTTGTGACTGTTGAAGATCTTGCTGGTCGAGTCTGACAGACCGTCGTGCACCTCGTGGGGCGTTCGGTCCACTTGCGTCGTTGCCCGGTGGCGGGCGGTCACATGACGACGGCGGTGGCCCCCTCGATGTCCACGACGTCCACCTGTTCGCCGACTTCGTAGGCGCGGTCGGTGTCGAGTGCGCGCGCCGTCCAGATCTCCCCGGCGAGCTTGATACGGCCGCCGGAGCCGTCGACGCGTTCGAGCACGACGGCCTGCTTGCCCTTCAACGCGTCGACTCCCGTGGCCAGTTCGGGGCGCTGTTTGCCGTGCCGGGCCGCGATGGGCCGGACCACGGCGATGAGGGCGACGGAGACCACGACGAAGGTGAGCACCTGGACGACGACGCCGAAGCCGAAGCCGGCGACGATCGCGGCGACGACGGCGCCCACCGCGAACATGCCGAACTCCGGCATCGCGGTCACCACGAGCGGAATTCCGAGCCCTGCCGCGCCGACCAGCCACCACACCCATGCGTCGATGTTGTTCACATGGTCATGGTAGGCCGCGGGGGACGACGGCGGACAGGGTGCGGTGAAGGGGGATCAGGACAGCGGCAGGCCCCGGGCGGTCCAGCGGTCGCCGGCCTGCTCGACGACGAGCGGGAGGCCGAAGCACAGGGAGAGGTTGCGGGAGGTCAGTTCGAGCTCCAGGGGGCCGGCGGTGAGGACCTTGCCCTGGCGGATCATCAGGACGTGGGTGAAGCCGGGGGCGATCTCCTCGACGTGGTGGGTGACCATGATCATCGAGGGGGCGATCGGGTCGCGGGCGAGCCGGCCGAGGCGGCGGACCAGGTCCTCGCGGCCGCCGAGGTCGAGACCGGCGGCGGGTTCGTCGAGCAGGAGCAGCTCGGGGTCGGTCATCAGGGCGCGGGCGATCAGGGTGCGCTTGCGCTCGCCCTCGGACAGGGTGCCGAACTTCCGGTCGAGGTAGTCGCTCATGCCGAGGCGGTCGAGGAAGGCGCGGGCGCGCTGCTCGTCGATGTCCTCGTACTCCTCCTGCCAGCCCGCGGTCATGCCGTAGGCGGCGGTGAGCACGGTCTGCAGCACGGTCTGGCGCTTGGGGAGCTTCTCGGTCAGGGCGATGCCTGCCACGCCGATGCGGGGGCGCAGCTCGAAGACGTCGGTGCCGGGCCGGCCGAGGGTCTCGCCGAGGAGGGTGGCGGTGCCGGTGGTGGGGAAGAGGTAGGTCGAGGCGATGTTCAGCAGGGTGGTCTTGCCGGCGCCGTTGGGGCCGAGGATGACCCAGCGCTCGCCCTCCTTGACCGACCAGGAGACCTGGTCCACCAGAGCCCGGCCCTCGCGGACCACGGATACGTCCTGAAGCTCCAGAACATCGCTCATGAGCGCGTTGTCTCCCCTTGCAGTGTGCCGCCGGTCTCGGCCGTCGCGTACGCCTGTGGCTCGGTCCGCCGCGCCGGTGGGCGCAGCCCCCAACGAATCTACGCCACGAGCCGGGCGGGGCGGCCCATCGGTCCTCTCCTTAGGGTGGAGGCATGCTCTCGGAACCGCGTTCTGGACGCCTTGCCGCTTGGGGAAATGCCCTCTTGTCCGGACATGTCTCGCCGGACGACGCCGTGCTCGCCATGGTCGGGGACGATGCCGTCCACCGGGTGGAGGGGCTGCCCGGGGAGTCGGGGCCGGTCGGGCTCACGCTGGCCCTGGGGCGGCTGCGGACGCTCGGGGTGAGTGCGCTGCGGGTGGCGCTGCCCGCACCGGGGCATCCGCTGGGGCTGAGCGGGCCGCCGGAGTTCAACGCGCGGGCGCTGGAGGCCGAGGAGGCCGTGATCTGTCACGGGGCCGCTTTCGGGCTGGTGCCCCAGGTGTACGAGGCGGGGCCCGAGGGCGATGTGCACGTCGAGGTGGTGTGGCACGTGCTGCCCGTGCGGGAGGCGCCGCCGGCCGACGTGCCGTCGCTGGGTGAGGCCGAGCGGGAGCTGGCGGAGGCGTTGCGGGAGGCGACCCGGGCGCTGTCGCGGCTGGATGTGGCCGGGTCGGGGCCGGTGGCTCAGGCGGCGATCGACGCGTACCGGGCGCGGGCCGAAGGGGGGCGTGGGCGGGAGGTGCTGGCGCCCGGGTATCCGCCGCGGGCGGCGCGGGTGCTGGAGCTGGCGCAGCGGGTGGGGCTGCTGGTGTCGCTGGCGTACGAGAAGGGGCACGGGGGTGCGGTGAGCGCGTCCGAGATCGGGGCGCGGGGGGATGTGCTGCGGGGGGTGGAGCGGACGGCCCGGCGGGCGCAGGTCGCGGCGTACAACTCCGTTGTGGAGGAGCGGGAGAAGGGGGTGCGGTGAGCGTGGGTCGACCGGTGGCCGGTGTTGCGCTGTGGGGGCGGGTCGCGCGACCCGGCGTCTGCGGGGCACCGTCCGCGGGCACACGTGCCGCCCAGGCGGCACGTGTGCCCGCGGGTTACGGGCACGTGGCCGCCCGCGGGATTGCGGGGGCAGCGCGGCCGGCTGCGGGTTGCGCGCGGTCGGCCGTGGGGTGCGGGGTCAGCTCACTCCGTGGCGTACCGCCCACAGGGCGGCCTGGGTGCGGTCGGAGAGGTCCAGTTTCATCAGGATGTTGGAGACGTGGGTCTTGACGGTCTTCTCCGAGAGGACCAGGGTCCGGGCGATCTCGCGGTTGGAGCGGCCGTCGGCTATGAGGGCGAGGACCTCGCGCTCCCGTTCCGTCAGGGAGGTTCCGCGGCCCTGGCCGGTGGTGGTCTCCTCCTGGGACAGCAGCGCGTTCGCCACCTCCGGCTGGAGGAGTACGTGGCCGGCGTGCACCGAGCGGATGGCTCCGGCGAGGGCGTCGGGGTCCACGTCCTTGTAGACGTACCCGGCGGCGCCCGCGCGCAGGGCCGGGACGACCGTGCGCTGTTCGGTGAAGCTGGTGACGATCAGCACGCGCGCGGGGTTGCCGAGTTCGCGCAGCCGGCGCAGTGCCTCGACGCCGTCCATGACGGGCATCTTGACGTCCATGAGGACGACGTCGGGCCTCAGTTCCTCGGCCCGGGCGACGCCTTCGGCGCCGTCGGCCGCTTCGCCCACGACCTCGATGTCGTCCTGCACCTCCAGGAAGGTGCGCAGGCCCCGGCGGACCACCTGGTGGTCGTCGACGAGCAACACCTTGATCGGTTCAGCCACCGGGGACCTCCATCTCGATCACGGTGCCCTTGCCGGGCGCCGATTCCACCGTCAGCCGGCCGCCGACACCGCTCGCCCGGTCCCGCATGGAGACCAGGCCGAGGTGGCGGCCGGCCCGGCGTACCGCCCTGGGGTCGAAGCCGGTGCCGTCGTCGGTGATCCGCAGGACGGCACCGCGGCCGTGGCGGTCCAGGGTGACGTCGACGTGTTCCGCCCGTGCGTGCCGCAGCGCGTTGTGCAGGGCTTCCTGGGCGACCCGGAGCATGGCCTCCTCCTGGGCGGCCGGCAGGGCGCGCGGGCCGCGGGCGGTGAAGGTGACGCGCGCGCTGTGGGCGCGGTCGAGGACCTGGATCTGGGTGCGGAGGGTGGCGGCCAGGCCGTCCTCGTCGAGGGCCGCGGGGCGCAACTCCACGACGGCGGCGCGCAGTTCGTCGGTCGCTTCGGCGGCGAGGGCGGCCACCTGCTGCAGTTCGCCCTTGGCCCGCACCGGGTCGCGGTCGACGAGGGCGGCGGCGGCCTGGGCGGTCAGGCGCAGGGAGAACAGCTTCTGGCTGACCGCGTCGTGCAGTTCGTGGGCGAGGCGGGAGCGCTCCTCGGCGATGGTCAGCTCGCGGCTGCGTTCGTAGAGGCGGGCGTTGGTGAGGGCGATCGCGGCGTGCTGGGCGAGGATGGAGAGCAGTTCCTCGTCCTCCTCGGTGAAGCCGCAGCTGCCCTCGGGCTTGGGGCAGCGCTTGTTCGCCAGGAACAGCGCGCCGATGACCTCGTCGCCGTCGCGGATCGGCAGCCCCAGGAAGTCGGACATCTCCGGGTGGGCGGCCGGCCAGCCCTCGAAGCGCGGGTCCTTGCGCACGTCCGCGATGCGCTCGGCCTTCGCCTCGCGCAGCATCGCGGCGAGGACGCCGTGCTGGCGCGGGAGCGGGCCGATGGCCCGCCACTGGTCCTCGCTGACCCCGTCGACCACGAACTGGGCGAAGCCGCCGTGGTCGTCCGGTACGCCGAGCGCGGCGTACTGCGCGTCGAGCAGCTCGCGGGCCGAGGCGACGATCGTCTTCAGGACGTCGCGCACCTCGAGGTGCCTGCTCATGGCCAGCAGCGCGGAACTCACCGCGGCGAGGCCGGACCGGGGGCCTTGACTCATGTCCTCACGGTACCGGCGGGGTACGACACCGCGGATCGGCCCCGTGGCGGCCCTGTCCGGGCCGCTGGACCTAGGTCCGCGGGCCGAGCGCGAGCGGCCCGGGCCGACGGGACCGGGTCGCCCGCCCTACGGCGAAGGGCCCCGCCGGTTTGCGGCCCGCGTCCGAGGCGGCGCCGGGGGCGCCGTTCCTACGTTGGGCGGCGCGCCGGTCAGGAGGCGCACGAGGACGGCCCGGCGGCAAGGACCGGGTGTCATGAACAGGGAGCGGGTGTCATGCCGGTAGCGGTCATCACAGGGGCTTCGAAGGGGCTGGGGCGGGCGCTGGCCGAGGCGCTGGCCGCGCGCGGCTGGGATCTGGTGCTCGACGCCAGGGGTGCGGAGGTGCTGGGGGAAGCGGCTCGGGCCGTCTCCGCGCACGGCACGCGCGTGGAGGCCCTGCCCGGGGACGTCACGGACGCCGGGCACCGGGCCGGACTGGTGGCGGTGGCACGCGAGCTGGGCGGGGTCGACCTGGTGGTGCACAACGCGAGCGCGCTGGGCGCGGAGCCGCTGGTGCGGCTGGCGGAGCTGCCCCTGGAGGGGCTGCGCCGGGCGCTGGAGGTGAACGCGGTCGCCGCGCTGGGGCTGGTGCAGGAGGCGCTGCCGCTGCTGCGGGAGTCGGCGCGCGGCACGGTGATCGCGGTGAGTTCGGACGCGGCCGTCGAGGCGTACGGGACGTGGGGCGGCTACGGGGCGTCGAAGGCGGCGCTGGACCACCTGGCGGCGGTGCTCGCCGAGGAGGAGCCGGGGCTGCGGGTGTGGGCGGTGGACCCGGGGGACATGGCCACCGACCTGTACGCGGCGGCCGTACCGGACGACGACGCCCCGCGTCCGGCGCCGGGTCATGTGGTGCCGGCGTTCCTGCGGCTGCTGGAGGAGCGTCCGGCGAGCGGCCGCTACAGCGCGCCCGCCCTGCTGGAGGGGCGATGACCCTGGCCGTGCGGGTTCCGCGGGAGCTGTCGGCGCGGGTGCCGGCCGAGCAGCGGGGTCCCGGGCTGGACCGGGACGCCGTACGTCTGCTGGTGTCGCACGGCACCGAGGTGTCGCACCACGCCTTCCGGGAGCTGCCGCGGCTGCTGCGCGCCGGGGACCTGTTGGTGGTGAACACCTCCCCCACGCTGGCCGCCGCGGTGGACGGGCGGATGGGGCACGCGCGCGTGGTGGTGCACTTCTCCACGCTCGGGGACGACGGTCGCTGGGCGGTGGAGGTACGGGACCCGGACGGGGCGGGTACTACGCGCGCGCGTAAATCAAGCAGGGCGCGAAGCGCTCCTCGCAAGGGTGGTGGGAGACGGGCGGGCGTGCCCGCGGATGCGGAGGTGGTGCTGCCCGGGGGCGTGCGGCTGGTGCTGGAGGAGCCGCTGAGCGCGCGGAGTGCGCGGCTGTGGTGGGCGCGGGTGTCGGGGCCGTCGGTGCTCGGGATGCTGCGGGTGCACGGCCGGCCCATCCGTTACTCCTACACGGAGCGGGACCAGCCGCTGTCCGTGTACCAGACGGTGTTCGCGGTGCCGTCGGCCGACGGCTCGGGCAGTGCGGAGATGCCGAGCGCGGCACGTCCCTTCACGGAGCGGCTGGTGGCTCGGCTGGTGAGCCGGGGGGTGCTGTTCGCGCCGGTCGTCCTGCACACGGGCGTGGCCTCGGCCGAGGCGCACGAGCCGCCGTATCCGGAGCGGTTCTCGGTGCCCGGGGCGTCGGCCCGGCTGATCAACGGCGTACGGGCGGGCGGTGGCCGGGTGATCGCGGTGGGGACCACGGCGGTGCGGGCCGTGGAGTCGGCGGCCGGGCCGGACGGTGTGGTCCGGGCGGCCTCGGGGTGGACCGATCTGGTGGTGACGCCCGAGCGCGGCGTACGGGTCGTGGACGGGCTGCTGACCGGGCTGCACGAGCCGGAGGCCTCACATCTGCTGATGCTGGAGGCGGTCGCGGGACGGGCCGCGGTCGACCGCGGTTACGAGGAGGCCGTCCGCGGGCACTATCTCTGGCACGAGTTCGGCGATGTGCATCTCGTCCTTCCGGCGAAAACCACTCACCCGGAGCGTTGCGACGGCAACCAGGAGTGAGGAAACCCCTCCCCCGGTGTGAGGCCGCGCATAGGGCGCACATCACGTACGAAGCGACATAGGAGACACAGGACCCCTAGATGAACGGGACAGATGGTCCGATCTGTCCCGTTTTATCTATTCCCGTTCCACTACCCGGCTTCGTACGTCACACCTTTGCCCGCTGATTTTGCGGCAGCTAAGAATTACTCCCGTCGCTCAACGCCGCGGATCTCCGTTCGCGGCGTTTGCGCGGGAAGGACCCCCTCCCGCAGTCCGGAGAGCGACCTCCGCGCTACTCGAAGAGGTCCATTCGCCATGCCCGCAAACTTCCGCCTCCGTGCTCACAGCCGTGCCCTGACCAAGCGCCGCAAGCTCGTCGGCGCCGGTGCGGCCGCCCTCGCCGCCGCCGCCCTGGCCGTCTCCGCCGCGCCCAGCCAGGCCGAGACGCAGACCAGCGTCGCCGCCTCCGCGGCCCCGGTGCAGCTGAGCGCCCAGCCGATCCAGGGTGTCAAGGCCAGCGTCACCGACCAGCTCGCCGCTGACAGCGTGAAGATCCAGGCCATCGAGGCCAAGAAGCAGGCCGCCGTCAAGAAGGCCGCCGCCCAGGCCGCCGCCGAGAAGACGGTCGTCAAGCAGGCCTCCGCCAAGAAGGCCCGGGCCGCGCACCAGGTCAAGCAGTCCGCGAGCCGGTCCGCCGAGCGCCCGCAGATGCAGACGGTCGCCGCCTCCACCAGCTACGGCAACAACCTGGACGGCTGGATCCGGCAGTCGCTGGCCATCATGAAGCAGCACAACATCCCTGGCTCCTACCACGGCCTGCACAAGAACATCATGCGGGAGTCCTCGGGCAACCCCAGGGCCATCAACAACTGGGACATCAACGCCCGCAACGGCGTCCCGTCCAAGGGCCTGCTGCAGGTCATCGAGCCGACCTTCAGGGCGCACCACGTCCCCGGCACGTCCCACGACATCTACGACCCGGTCGCCAACATCACCGCCGCCGCCAACTACGCGGCCAAGCGGTACGGCTCGATCGACAACGTCAACAGCGCGTACTGACGTACCGAGGCCGGCGCGGACCTCCGACGAGACGCGAAAAGGGCGGCACCCCGTTGCGGGGTGCCGCCCTTCGGCGTCATGACACGGCCTTCCGCGGTTACTTGCGCATGACCTCCGGCTCGTGGCGGCGCAGGAAGCGCGCCACCAGGAAGCCGCAGACCACGCCGAGGGCGATCAGCGCGCCCATGTCGACGGCCCAGGCCGAGGCCGCGTGGTCCCACAGCGGGTCGGTGCTGGAGGGGTCGTCGGTGTTCGGGGCGATGTTGTTGAAGTCCAGCGTGGTGCCGGCGGCGGCCACCGCCCAGCGCGACGGCATCAGGTACGAGAACTCGTTGACGCCGATGGTGCCGTTCAGGGTGAACAGGCAGCCGGTGAAGACGACCTGGACGATCGCGAACATGACCAGCAGCGGCATGGTCTTCTCGGCGGTCTTCACCAGCGAGGAGATGACCAGGCCGACCATCATCGAGGTGAAGCCGAGCCCCATGATCGGCAGGCACAGTTCGAGCAGCGTCGCGTTGCCGAGGACCAGGCCCTTCTCCGGGATCTCCCGGCTGGAGAAGCCGATCAGGCCGACCATCAGGCCCTGCAGCACGGTGACGATGCCGAGCACGACCACCTTCGACATCAGGTACGCCGAGCGGGACAGGCCGGTCGCGCGTTCCCGCTCGTAGATCACCCGTTCCTTGATCAGCTCACGGACGGAGTTCGCGGCCCCCGCGAAGCAGGCACCGACCGCGATGATCAGCAGCACCGTGGTCGCCGTGCCGTTCGGGATGTGCAGCCCTGTCTTCGGGTTGACCTGCGGGTTGACCAGCAGCCCGCGGTTGTGGTCGATGAGCAGGCTGACCGAGCCGATCACCGCCGGCAGGATCACCGACAGCGCCAGGAAGCCCTTGTCGGAGGCGATCACCGCCATGTACCGCCGGATCAGGGTCAGCAGCTGCGAGCCCCAGCTCTGCGGTTTGGGCGGCTTGATGGCCTGCGGCGGCGGCGCGTGTACGGACTGCGGGGCGACGGCGTCGATGTCCGCGGCGTACATCTGGTAGTGCTGCGAGCCCTTCCAGCGGCCCGCCCAGTCGTAGTCGCGGTAGTTCTCGAAGGCGGAGAAGACGTCGGCCCAGGTGTCGTAGCCGAAGAAGTTCAGCGCCTCCTCGGGCGGGCCGAAGTAGGCCACGGCGCCGCCCGGCGCCATCACCAGCAGCTTGTCGCACAGCGCCAGCTCGGCCACCGAGTGGGTGACGACGAGGACGGTGCGGCCGTCGTCGGCCAGGCCGCGCAGCAGTTGCATGACGTCGCGGTCCATGCCCGGGTCGAGGCCACTGGTCGGCTCGTCCAGGAAGATCAGCGATGGCTTGGTGAGCAGTTCCAGGGCCACCGAGACGCGCTTGCGCTGGCCGCCGGAGAGGGAGGTGACCTTCTTGTCCCTGTGGACGTCCAGCTTCAGCTCGCGCAGCACCTCGTCGATGCGGGCCTCGCGCTCGGCGGCCGTGGTGTCGGCCGGGAAGCGCAGCTTGGCCGCGTACTTCAGCGCCTTCTTGACGGTCAGTTCCTTGTGCAGGATGTCGTCCTGCGGGACCAGGCCGATGCGCTGGCGCAGCTCGGCGAACTGCTTGTAGAGGTTCCGGTTGTCGTAGAGGACCTCGCCCTGGTCGGCGGGCCGGTAGCCGGTGAGCGCCTTGAGCAGGGTCGACTTGCCGGAGCCGGACGGGCCGATGACCCCGACCAGCGACTTCTCCGGGACACCGAAGGAGACGTCCTTGAGGATCTGCTTGCCGCCGTCGACCGTCACGGTCAGCTGGCGGGCGGAGAAGGACACCTCACCGGTGTCGACGAACTCCTCCAGCCGGTCGCCGACGATCCGGAACGTCGAGTGGCCGACGCCGACGATGTCGGTCGGGCCGAGCTGCACCGAGCCGCCCTTGGGGACCGGGTGACCGTTGACGTACGTGCCGTTGTGCGAGCCGAGGTCGCGGATCTCGAAGCGGCCGTCGGGCGTGGCGTGGAACTCCGCGTGGTTGCGGGAGACCTGGAGGTCGGAGACGACCAGGTCGTTCTCCAGGGCGCGGCCGATGCGCATCACACGGCCGAGCGAGAACTGGTGGAAGGTGGTGGGGCTGCGGTCGCTGTAGGCGGGCGGCGCGCCGGCGGCACTCCCGGGGCCGCCCTGCTGGGGCGGGATCGACGGTGCCTGCGGCCCCTGCTGCGGTTGCTGCGGTTGCTGTCGGCCGGCCTGCGGCGCCTGGTGTTGCGGTGCCTGCTGCTGTGGTGCCTGCTGCTGCACCCAGCCGGGATCGGCGCCCTGGGCGGCGTACGGCTGGGGCTGGGCCTGCGGCGTGCCCACGGCGGCCGCGGCGACGGAGAGATTCAGACGCGGTCCGTCGGTCGCGTTGCCGAGATGCACCGCCGCGCCGGGACCGATCTCCAACTGCTGGACCCGTCGGCCCTGCACGAACGTGCCGTTGGTGCTGCCGTGGTCCTCGAGGACCCAACTGCGGCCGTTGAAGCTGACCGTGGCATGCCGCCAGGAGACCCTGGCGTCGTCGAACACGATGTCTCCCTGGGGATCGCGTCCCAGGGCATAGGACCTGGCCGGGTCGAGCGTCCAGGTCCGTCCATTGGTTTCCAGTACGAGTTCCGGCACTCCAAGCCCCACTGAGTTGTCCCCCGATTTACCCCCGTCACAGGGAGTCTAGGGATGTCGAACATCGTGGGGAACTATTTCAGGCTCCGCTCCCTGACCGAAACCCGGGCCTTGTGAAGAGTGAGGACGTCCGCTTCGACCGTTTCCCGTTGACGGGGTTGAAACCGGGCCGGAGAGTGGTATTCCACGCGAGGGGGACATGCGCGGCGGCCGGGCCGCGCCGCGGATCGGGGGGTCTGCCATGAGCGCTGCCACTCAGGCCGGGGCCGCGAGGCGCGGTGCGCGCCTGCCCTGGCTGGATGTACTGCTGTCCGCGATCACCTCCGTGAGCTGGGCGTTGATCGGCATGGCGGGCACGGCGGCGCTGGGTCTGCACCTGCTGCGGGCCGACTCCGCGGGGTCGCTCGGGCCAATGACCGCCGCGGTGGTGGCACTTGGGGCGGGTGGTTCGGTCACGTCGTCCGGTGATGTGTCCGCGTTCGGTCTGAAAGGCGCCGAGGCGCACACCGCCCTACAGATCACGCCACTGGGGGTGAGCCTGGTCGGGGCGCTGCTGCTGTCGTGGTTCTTCCTGCGGTCCCTGCGCACGGCGGGAGTTGTGATCGCCCCGGCCGAACTCCTCGCCCGGACGGGCGCGGTGGTGGCGCTGTTCGTGGCGATGCTGGGCGGGCTGGCCTGGGCGGGGCACGACGTCGTCACGATCGACGGGGGCCCGCTCGGGCTGGGCGGGCTGCCGGGCGGCGGAGGGTCGGGGAACGTGCGCATTCCCGGGCTGGGCGACCTGGGGAACATCGGCGGTCTGCTCCCCGACGACATCGGCGGGCTCATCGACGCCAAGACGTCGGTCGGCTTCACCGTCGACACGGCGCCGACCCTGCTGGGCGGGCTCGGCTGGTCGGCCGGGATCCTGCTGATCGCCCTGCTCGCCTCGCGCCGTACACCGTTGCCGCGCGGCTGGGACGTCGTGCACCGGGTGGTGCGGCCGGCCGTGTCCGCGCTGGTCACGGTGGTGATGGTCGCGGTGGCGGCGGGCCTCGCGGCGGCGGCGTACGCGGCGGTCGGCGACGACCGTCCCCGGCGTATCGCGGGCGCCGCGCTGCTCGGCACGCCCAACGGGGTGTGGCTCGGCATCCCGGTCGGCCTGTTCGTCCCCTTCGACGGCCACGCGACCGGCGAACTGGCCAAGCTCCTGCCCGACCCCCTGGACAAGTTCCTGACCGTGCGCTCCGACCAGCCGGTCACGCTGTCCCGGCTGGCCGACATGGACGGCCGGGTATGGCTGCTGGGGGTGGCGGCGGCGCTGACGATGCTGCTGGCGGGCGTCCTGACGGCGGTACGGACGCCAGTGGGGACGGGGCAGGGCGCCCTCGGTCTCGCGGGGCGCTGCGCGCTGCGGCTGGGCATCGCCACCGCGCTGGCGCTTCCGCTGCTCGCGTGGCTGACGGAGGTGTCCGTGAACGCGTCCCTGTCCGTCCTCGGCTTCGACGCCTTCGGCGCGGGCCTGGAACTGCACGGCCACCCGGGCACGGCGTTGCTCCTGGGCGCAGTGTGGGGTGCCGGGGCGGGCGCGGTGGGTGCCCTGATGGCCCACGCCGCCGGAGCGGCGGGGCGGCGGGCGGCGCCGTTGGCACGCGGTGACATACGGGGTGGCCCGGGGCAGGGGGCCGGGGGCGGTGCGGGCGAGGCCCGGCGTCCCGAGCGGACGGGGCGGCAGGCCGGCCCCTACACGCCCGGTACGCCCTACCGGCCGCCGAACCCGGCCACCAACCCGTATCTCCGCCTGCCCGGTGAACCGCGCTCCCCGGGGCCCCCGGAGGACGCCCGCCCGCCGGACGGCCGGGGGCGGGACGGCCGGGGGCAGGACGGCCGGGGGCGGGACGGCCGGGGGCAGGAGGGCGGGGCGGCGCCCTCCGGGCGGACGGGGGCCGGGAGCGGCGGGCGGCCTCGGCCCGGGCCGCCGACCGACGACGTCTACGGCGCCCCGACGGTGATCGGCCCCATGGAGCCGCCCTCGCGTCCGCCCGGGCGACGTGCGGGCACATGGCCGGACGACGGTCCGCCGCCCCCGCCTNNNNCCCGCCGAGGCCTCCCCACCCCCCGAAGAAGTGACGCTCGTACTGTTGTCCGTCAGGTGGACCTGGAAGGCGTGCGGCACTGGGTGCCGGATACGGTGGAAATATCATGAGCGCTTCGCAGACCTCTGACGATCCCACCCTTCTCGTCAAGATCTTCGGGAAGGACAGGCCGGGCATCACGGCCGGACTCTTCGACACCCTCGCCGCCTACTCCGTCGACGTGGTAGACATCGAGCAGGTCGTCACCCGTGGCCGTATGGTGCTGTGCGTGCTCGTCACCCAGCCGCCCGCCGGACTCGACGGCGATCTGCGGGCCACCGTGCACAGCTGGGCCGAGTCGATGAAGATGCAGGCGGAGATCATCTCCGGCCGCGGCGACAACCGGCCGCGCGGCCTCGGGCGCTCCCTGGTCACCGTGCTCGGCCATCCGCTCACCGCGGAGGCGACCGCCCGGATCGCCGCGCGGATCACCGGGACCGGCGGCAACATCGACCGTATCTTCCGGCTGGCCAAGTACCCGGTGACAGCGGTGGAGTTCGCGGTGTCCGGCGTGGAGACGGAGCCGCTGCGCACCGCTCTGGTCACGGAGGCGGCGGCACTCGGTGTCGATGTGGCGGTCGTCGGCGCGGGCCTGCACCGGCGGGCACAGCGGCTGGTGGTGATGGACGTGGACTCCACGCTCATCCAGGACGAGGTGATCGAGCTCTTCGCCAAGCACGCCGGCTGCGAGGACAAGGTCGCCGAGGTGACGGCGGCCGCGATGCGCGGCGAGCTGGACTTCGAGGAGTCGCTGCACGCGCGCGTGGCGCTGCTGGCGGGGCTGGACGCCTCGGTGGTGGACGAGGTGCGCAGCGAGGTGCGGCTGACTCCGGGCGCGCGCACCCTGATCCGTACGCTCAAGCGGCTCGGTTACCAGGTGGGTGTCGTCTCGGGCGGGTTCACGCAGGTCACCGATGATCTGAAGGAGCGGCTCGGGCTGGACTTCGCGCAGGCCAACACGCTGGAGATCGTCGACGGGAAGCTGACGGGCCGGGTCACCGGCGAGATCGTGGACCGGGCGGGCAAGGCGCGGCTGCTGCGCCGGTTCGCCGCGGAGGCGGGCGTTCCGCTGTCGCAGACGGTCGCGATCGGTGACGGCGCCAATGACCTGGACATGCTGAACGCGGCCGGTCTCGGGGTCGCCTTCAACGCCAAGCCGGTGGTGCGGGAGGCGGCGCACACCGCGGTGAACGTGCCGTTCCTCGACACGGTCCTGTATCTGCTCGGGATCACCAGGGAAGAGGTCGAGGCGGCGGACGCGCACATGGAGGACTGAGCGGTTCACGAGAGGCGGCCCGGCACCCACGCGGCGCCGGGCCGCCTCTCGCTCGGGCTCTCCGCACGGGCCGTCGGGCTACTCCGACGGCGCCCAGTAGTCGAGCAGCGTGGCCACGCCCGGCTCCAGGGTCTTCCAGGAGCCCTCGAAGGACACCAGGGCGAACGCCGCGGCCGGGAATCCGCGGCGGGTCATCCGCTCGCGGGCGTCACCCTCGGCCGAACCGGACAGCACCTCGGCCAGACCCTGGATGCCCGGGTTGTGGCCGACGAGGATGAGGTTCCGCACGTCGTCCGGCGTTTCGTTGAGCACGGCGATCAGCTCGCCGGGCGAGGCCTCGTAGACCCGCTCCTCGTAGACGGTTTTCGGCCGCTGCGGCAACTCGTGGACGGCGAGCTTCCAGGTCTCACGGGTGCGGGTCGCGGTCGAGCACAGGGCCAGGTCGAAGGGGACGCCGGTGCCGGCGAGCCTGCGGCCGGCGACTGCGGCATCCTTGCGGCCCCGCTCGGCGAGCGGCCGTTCGTGGTCGGTCACCTGCGGCCAGTCGGCTTTCGCATGCCGGAAGAGGACGATCCTGCGGGGTTCTGCGACGCTCATGGCACCCAGCTTCGCATGAAACAGGCCACGTGGCGCAGGGAGTTGACATGGGACTTCTCGGCCGGCGCGGGCGGCACGGGGACGGGCCCGAGAGTGCCGGGGCGGAACGGCGCGGGCGTCACCGGGTGAGCAGCTCCTGGACACGCTGGAACAGCTGGGTGAGCGCGGGGCTGCTGGCGGCCGCGTGGGCGTCCGCCGGGTTCCGTATCAGGGCGAGGAGCGCGACGAACGCCAGGACGGGCAGGGCCAGGGCCCACCACGGCAGCCGGGAGTCGACGCCGCCCGTGGTCGCCGGGTGGGGCCGGGTGTGCGTACGGGCCGGCATGATCGCCTCCGCTGGTCTCCGAGGTCCGTGGACCGCCTCTCGCGGTCACAATTCGAAGCTACGGAATCCGCGCTCCCCGGCCCATCCGGTGATCCACCCACTCGACCCTGACCCTCACCCCCTAGGGGATGGGGGGATATCCCCACCACCGACCCTGATACGGCGGGGTCACGGGGGTGCGGCCGGTCACGACCGACTGCGCCCCCGGCGCGGCCGTCACGGCGACACGAGGGTCGCGATGACAGCGATGATCACGAAAATGGCGAAGAACGCGCCGAGCACGATCAGCAACTTCTTCTGGCCGTTCTGCGGGTCCGGGTCGAGCACAGGCTGCATGCGCCCCAGTCTCGCACCCTTCGCCCGGAAGGCGGCCTCCGGGGCCCGCCTCAGGGCGTCGCCTCGTCCTCCACCGTGCGGTTGCGGCCGGCCAGGTAGCCCACCACCATCTGCGGGACCATCAGCCCGGTCATGAGGGCGAGGGGCGCCCCCCAGCCGCCGCTGTTCTGGTACAGCACGCCGACCAGCAGCGGCCCCGGGATGGAGATCAGGTAGCCGGTGCTCTGGGCGAACGCGGACAGCTGGGCCACGCCCGGCCCGGTCCTGGCCCGCATGCCGACCATGGTGAGCGCGAGGGGGAAGGCGCAGTTGGCGATGCCGATGAGCAGGGCCCAGGCCCAGGCTCCGGCGGCCGGCGCGAAGTACAGACCGGCGTAGCCGGCCAGGCCGCAGACGCCGATCACCAGCACGATCGGTCCCTGGTGCGGCAGCCGGGTGGCCAGGCGCGGGATGACGAAGGCCAGCGGTACGCCCAGCACCATCGTGAAGGCGAGGAGCAGCCCGGCCGTGCCGGCGGGGACGCCCGCGTCCCGGAAGATCTGCGCCATCCAGCCCATCGTGATGTAGGCGGCGGTGGCCTGGAGCCCGAAGAAGACGGCCAGTGCCCAGGCGGTACGGCTCCGGGTGATCCGCAGGGCCGGGGCCTGCGCCTCCCGCGCGGAGGCTGCTTCCTCCCCCACCGGTCCGGTGCGGGCCGGCGCCTGCGCGGCGGGCCCGTCTCCCCGGCCCCGCAGCAGCGGCAGCCACGGCAGCACGGCCACCGCGGCGAGCAGCGCCCACACCGAGAGCCCGGACTGCCAGCTGTGGCCGAGGGCTCCGGCCAGGGGCACGGTCACCGCGGCGGCGGACGAGGTGCCCAGGGCGAGGGCCATCGAGTACAGGCCGGTCATGGAGCCGACCCGGTCCGGGAACCAGCGCTTGACGATGACCGGCATCAGGACGTTGCTGACGGCGATGCCCGCCAGCGCGAGCGCGCTGGCGGCCAGGAAGGCGGGTGTGCCGCCCACGTAGGGCCGTACGACCAGTCCGGCGGCGATGGCGACCATGCCCGCGCACACCACCGCGGCGGGTCCGAAGCGGCGGGCCAGCCGGGGTGCCATGACGCCGAAGACGGCGAAGCAGAGCGGGGGCACGGAGGTGAGCAGACCGGCCACGCCGCCGCTCATGCCGAGCGCGGCGCGGACCTCCTCCAGGAGCGCGCCGAGGCTGGTGATGGCGGGGCGGAGGTTCAGCGCGGACAGCACGATGCCGGCGACGACCAGGCGCGTCGTCCACGCGCGCGTGGACGCTCCGCCGCCTTCCCGGGCGGTGGTGGTCGTGGTCCTGGCCCGTCCGGTCGACGAGGTCGCGGTCCGGGTTTCCTCACTTGGCATGGGATCCATCATAGAATGATGGGATGATTTGCCGTCCATACTGTCCACGCCGTCCACGGAGCGGGCGGCGCCTTCCGGGTCCCCCGTGCGAAGGTGTGTCATGACTCTGAGCCTTCCGCGCCGGTCGGCACTGTCCGAACAGGTCATCGCCGCACTGCGGCACCAGATCACCTCGGGCGAGTGGCCGGTCGGCTCCCGCATCCCGACGGAGCCGGAGCTGGTGGAACAGCTCGGCGTCGCCCGCAACACCGTCCGCGAGGCGGTCCGCGCGCTCGCCCACAACGGCCTGCTGGACATCCGTCAGGGCTCCGGCACGTACGTCGTGGCCACCAGCGAACTGGCGGGAGTGATGCAGCGCCGGTTCGCCGGGGCCGACCCACGGCACATCGCCGAGCTGCGCTCCGCGCTGGAGTCGGCCGCGGCGCGGCTGGCCGCCGAGCGGCGCACCGAGAAGGACCTCAAGCAGCTGCACGCGCAGCTGTTGCGCCGCGAGGAGGCCTGGGAGTCCGGCGACAAGGAGGCGTTCGTGACCGCGGACGCCACGTTCCACCTGGCGGTGGTGTCCGCCTCGCACAACGACGCCATGACCGCGATGTACGCGGACCTGGGCGAGGTGCTGCGCGACCGGCTGCGCGCGAACGTCGGCGCGGAGCTCACTCCGGACACGTACATGGACCACGCCCGGCTGCTCGACGCCATCCGCGCGGGCGACACCGAGACGGCCGCCGCCGAGGCCGCGAGCTACCCACTGCTGTGCCGCCCGGGCCGCTTCACCCCGCCCGCCGACGACTGACCCGGCACGACAGGGCGTCGGCCCCGCCGCGCGTACGGCGAAGGCGGACCCCCGCGACGTCGGCGACCGGCCCTTGGCCACAGCGCCCCGCTCACTTGCCCCCTGGCCACGGCCCCCGGGTGGCCGAAGATCCCCTGACGGCGGAGGGCCCCTGACGGCGGAGGGCCCCTGACGGCGGAGGGCCCGCACCCCCAGGGGGTGCGGGCCCTCCAGCACATCGGCCAAGCTCAGCGCAGCGTCACGCGCCGATGGCGTGCAGACCGCCGTCCACGTGGATGATCTCGCCGGTGGTCTTCGGGAACCAGTCGCTCAGCAGTGCCACGATGCCGCGGCCGGCCGGCTCGGGGTCCTTCAGGTCCCACTCCAGCGGGGCGCGGGTGTCCCACACCGAGGCCAGCTCGCTGAAGCCCGGGATGGACTTGGCGGCCATGGAACCGAGCGGGCCGGCGGAGATGAGGTTGCAGCGGATGTTCTGCTTGCCCAGGTCGCGGGCGATGTAGCGGCTGGTGGCCTCCAGGGCGGCCTTGGCGGGGCCCATCCAGTCGTACTGCGGCCAGGCGTACTGGGCGTCGAAGGTGAGGCCGACGACCGAACCGCCGTTCTGCATCAGCGGCAGGCAGGCCATGGTCAGCGACTTCAGCGAGAACGCCGAGACGTGCATGGCGGTGGAGACCGACTCGAACGGCGTGTTGAGGAAGTTGCCGCCGAGCGCGTCCTGCGGCGCGAAGCCGATGGAGTGCACGACGCCGTCCAGGCCGCCGAGCTCCTCGCCGACGACGTCGGCCAGACGGCCCAGGTGCTCGTCGTTGGTGACGTCGAGCTCGATGACCTTGGCGGGCTTCGGGAGCTTCTTGGCGATGCGCTCGGTCAGCGTGGGCCGCGGGAAGGCGGTGAGGATGATCTCGGCGCCCTGCTCCTGGGCCAGCTTGGCGGTGTGGAAGGCGATGGAGGCCTCCGTCAGCACACCGGTGATCAGGACGCGCTTGCCCTCGAGAATTCCGCTCATGGTGATCAGTGACCCATTCCCAGTCCGCCGTCAACAGGGATGACGGCTCCAGTGATGTACGAGGCGTCGTCCGAGGCGAGGAACCGCACCGCCGCGGCGATCTCCTCCGGCTGCGCGTACCGGCCGAGCGGCACCTGCCCCATGATGTTCTCGCGCTGCTCGTCGGAGAGCGCCCGGGTCATGTCGGTGTCGACGAAACCGGGGGCGACGACGTTGAAGGTGATGTTGCGCGAGCCCAGCTCACGGGCGAGGGACCGCGCGAAGCCGACCAGGCCGGCCTTGGAGGCGGCGTAGTTCGCCTGCCCCGCCGAGCCGAGCAGCCCGACGACCGAGGAGATCAGGACGACCCGGCCCTTCTTGGCGCGCAGCATGCCGCGGTTGGCGCGCTTGACGACGCGGAAGGTGCCGGTGAGGTTGGTGTCGACGACCGAGGTGAAGTCCTCCTCGGACATGCGCATCAGGAGCTGGTCCTTGGTGACGCCGGCGTTGGCGACGAGGACCTCGACGGGGCCGTGCTCGGCCTCGATCTCCTTGTAGGCCTGCTCCACCTGCTCGGGGTCGGTGATGTCGCACTTGACGGCGAGGCAGCCCAACTCCTCGAGGGCCGCCGGCGGCTCCCCCGACCGGTACGTGATCGCGACCTTGTCGCCGGCGTCGGCGAACGCGCGGGCGATGGCGAGGCCGATGCCCCGGTTGCCTCCTGTGACGAGAACCGAGCGGCTCAACGGATCACCCTTTCGATAGCGGTCTGTCAGCGTTCCGACAACCGCCCGAGCACGTGGACGGCAGGCGGCTTCCCCGAAAACCTATCGGTCCGACCACGTCGAAGGGCAATCCGGCACCGACAGTGGCGCCTCCCGGCTCCTGTCGGGTTCCTACAGTCGGGAATCCCTGGCCCGCTCAGTTCACGGCGGGG
>NZ_JUJA01000167.1:23188-40194 GCF_001906585.1 Streptomyces kebangsaanensis
ACCAGCAGGGGCCGTTGCGCGGCGGCGGCCAGGCGGTCGCCTGTCCGCGGCGGGCGAGTTCGGCCGCGTACGCGGAGCGGGTGGCGGAAGTGTCGGGAGAGCCGCCGTCCGCCTCGGCGTGGGCCTGGAGCCCGGCCACCGTGGCGCGCCCGACCGCGAGGTGCGGGGCACCCTCGTCCGACAGTTGGCGCAGACTGCGCTCCACCTGGCGGAGGTGGGCGGCGTGGTCGTCGCCGTACGCCTCCGCGGCCTTCGGCCGGCGCTGGAGCAGCAGCGTGAACTCCTCCGCGGGCCAGAACAGGACACAGGCCCTCAGCGGGCCGGTACGTACGGCGCGCTCCTCCTCCAGCGCCTCCGTCAACTCCCTGATCTCTGCCTCGAGGGCCTCCGGGCCTTCCTTCCTGAGCCGCCTGAGGCGGATCGGGTCGTGCATCTCGTCGAGGGGGCGCACCCGCCCGGGCAGGGACGAGGCACGCCGTACGTGGAGCTCGTCGGCGACCTCGTCCCAGTCGTCGTGCGGGGCGCCGAGCAGGCGGCGCACCCGGTGGCGGCCGACGACCAGCGTCTCCAGGTCGAAGCTGTCCGGATGTTCCCCGACCGTGTCCGCGGTGACCGGCGTGCCGGCCCCCAGGACGTGCGTGACGCCGGCCGTGTACCACTCCGCGGCCGTCGCCGTCTCCTCCGCCTCCTCGAAGCACTCGGCGACGAACATCCAGGCGCCCGCGTCCCGTGGATGGCGTGTGCGGAACGCCGCCGCTCCCGCGCGGGCCTCCTCCAGGCGCTGGAGGTCCCACAGCGCGCTGATGCGGAAGGCGTCCACGAGGTCGTACCTCTCGCTGCCGCCCTCCCCCCGGTCGAGGAGCCGCTCGTACACCGCGAGCGCCCGCTCGGGTTCGCCCGCGTCCCGCCATGCGTCGGCGGCCTCCATGAGGAGTTCCTCGCGCTCCTCGGGGTGCCGCTCCGCGAGCCGTTCGCAGTCCTCGGCGGACTGGGCCAGGGTGACGGGCCTGGAGACCGCAGCTCGCGCGGCCGGGACCCGCTTGTTCTTGCGTGCCTTCTTCTTACCGGTGTCACGGCTCTTGCTGGACATGGACCGACCGTAGTGCGGCCGGAGTCGGGCCTGCTGGGGCGCCCCTGAAATCACTCCCTCGAAGGACGACATCACGGAAACGGCAGTGCGCGGAGTTGACGGTTGCTACCGTGTGCCGGTGATCGGATTGGACCGTCTCGCTGTCTTCCTGACTGTTGTGGTCGTACTGATCGCTGTACCGGGGCCGAGCGTCCTGTTCGTTGTCAGCCGTGGGGTGACGCTGGGACGGCGGGCCGCCGTGTCCACCGCGGTGGGGAACGAGGCAGGTCTGCTCGTTCAGGTGGTGCTCGCGGCGTTCGGACTGGGGAACGTGATCGAGCGTTCCCTCCTGGTCTTCTCGGTGCTGAAGTTCGCCGGCGCCGTTTACCTCGTGTACCTGGGAGTCCAGGCCTGGCGACGTCGCAAGTCCCTGGCCGTGAAGGACGAGAACGCACCGGAGGCGGGCAGACCGGGCCGCGTCCTGCGCGAGGGCTTCGTCGTGGGGATCAGCAACCCCAAGGGACTGCTGATCTTCGGAGCCGTACTGCCGCAGTTCGTGGACCCTCATGCGGGAAACGTGCAGGTGCAGTTGCTGCTGCTGGGCCTGATCTGCGTCATGATCGCACTGGTCTCCGACGCGACGTGGGGACTGCTCGCCGGGACGGCGCGCGACTGGCTGGCCGGGTCACCGCGTCGGCTGTCGTGGATCGGCGGGGCGTCGGGTGCGGTGATGGTCGGCCTGGGGATCCGACTGGCGTTCAGCGGCCGGGAGTGAGCCGGGCGGTCCCGGGCGCCGGCAGTCCCACCGGGTTCGGGCCGCCCCCGCCGAATGTGGTGCTCCTGGAGAACGCCGGGAGTGCGGCCGCCGCCCCGTTGTGCAGCATGATGGCACCTCGAATCACGCACCGCGGCGGAGACGGGCGACCGTCGCCACGGTGACGAAGAGACCAACAGGAGGGTCTGCGTGCCCCATCACATCGACGAAACGTTTCTCGCCCTTCCCCTGCGCGCCCTGGCCGACGCCGCGCTCGCACGTGCGCGCGCGCTCGGGGCCGAGCACGCGGACTTCCGGTTCGAGCGGGTGCGCAGTGCGGCCTGGCGGCTGAGGGACGCCCGGCCGGCCGGGTCGTCGGACACCACCGACCTGGGATACGCGGTGCGGGTCGTGCACGGCGGGACGTGGGGGTTCGCCTCCGGGGTGGATCTGACCATGGACGCGGCCGCCAAGGTGGCCTCGCAGGCCGTGGCGATGGCCAAGCTGTCCGCCGAGGTGATCCGGGCCGCCGGGTCCGACGAGCGCGTGGAGCTCGCCGACGAGCCCGTGCATGCCGAGAAGACGTGGGTGTCGTCGTACGAGATCGACCCGTTCTCCGTGCCGGACCGGGAGAAGTCCGGGCTGCTCGCCGAGTGGAGCGCGCGGCTGCTCGCCGCCGACGGGGTCGACCACGTCGACGCCTCGCTGCTCACCGTGCACGAGAACAAGTTCTACGCCGACACCGCCGGGACCGTGACCACGCAGCAGCGGGTGCGGCTGCATCCGCAGCTGACCGCCGTGGCGGTGGACGGGTCCAGCGGGGAGTTCGACTCGATGCGGACGCTGGCCCCGCCCGTCGGGCGCGGCTGGGAGTACCTCACCGGAACCGGCTGGGACTGGGACGGTGAGCTGGAGCGGATGCCCGAGCTGCTCGCCGAGAAGATGCGGGCGCCGAGCGTCGAGGCGGGGGTGTACGACCTGGTCGTCGACCCGTCCAACCTGTGGCTGACCATCCACGAGTCCATCGGGCACGCCACCGAGCTGGACCGGGCGCTCGGCTACGAGGCCGCCTACGCCGGGACCTCCTTCGCCACCTTCGACCAGCTCGGCAAGCTGAAGTACGGCTCCGAGCTGATGAACGTCACCGGCGACCGCACCGCCGAGCACGGCCTGGCGACCGTCGGCTACGACGACGAGGGCGTCGAGGCGCAGTCCTGGGACCTGGTCAGGGACGGGACGCTGGTCGGCTACCAGCTGGACCGCAGGATCGCGAAGCTGACCGGGTTCGAGCGATCCAACGGGTGCGCGTTCGCGGACTCCCCCGGGCATGTGCCCGTGCAGCGCATGGCGAACGTGTCGCTGCGGCCCGATCCGGCCGGGCTGTCGACCGAGGATCTCATCGGCGGCGTCGACCGGGGCATCTACGTCGTCGGGGACCGGTCCTGGTCCATCGACATGCAGCGGTACAACTTCCAGTTCACCGGGCAGCGGTTCTTCCGGATCGAGAACGGGCGGCTGGCCGGGCAGCTGCGGGACGTCGCCTACCAGGCGACCACGACCGACTTCTGGGGCTCCATGGCGGCCGTCGGCGGCCCGCAGACGTACGTCCTCGGGGGCGCCTTCAACTGCGGCAAGGCCCAGCCGGGGCAGATCGCGGCCGTCTCCCACGGCTGCCCCTCGGCCCTCTTCAAGGGCGTCAACATCCTCAACACGACCCAGGAGGCCGGTCGATGAACGCTCGCTTCGAAATCGGCCGGGGGTCCGGGGGTCGCCCCCCGGGAAAGCACAGTCTCAACACCACGCAGGAGGCCGGTCGATGAGCCCGCGCAACACCAAGCCGCACGAGGTCGTCGAGCGCGCCCTCTCCCTGTCCCGGGCCGACGGGTGCGTCGTGATCGCCGACGAGCACTCGACCGCCAATCTGCGCTGGGCGGGCAACGCGCTCACCACGAACGGGGTCACGCGCGGGCGTACGCTCACCGTCGTCGCCACCGTCGACGGCAAGGAGGGCACCGCCTCGGGTGTCGTGTCGAGGGCCGCCGTGACGGAGGAGGAGCTGGAGCCGCTGGTGCGGGCCGCGGAGGCCGCCGCGCGGGGGGCGGGGCCCGCCGAGGACGCGCAGCCGCTGGTCACGGACGTACCCCCGTCGCCCGACTTCGCCGACGCGCCCGCCGAGACCTCCTCGGCGGTGTTCGCGGACTTCGCGCCGGCCCTCGGCGAGGCGTTCGCACGCGCGCGTGCCGGCGGCCGTGAGCTGTACGGCTTCGCCAACCACGAGATGGTGACGACCTACCTGGGTACGTCCACGGGACTGCGCCTGCGGTACGACCAGCCGAGCGGCACGCTGGAGCTGAACGCGAAGTCCCCCGACCGTACGCGCTCGGCCTGGGCGGGGCGGTCGACCCGCGACTTCAAGGACGTCGACCCGGCGGCGCTGGACGCGGAGCTGGCCGTACGGCTCGGCTGGGCCGAGCGGCGGACCGAGCTGCCGGCCGGGCGGTACGAGACGCTGCTGCCGCCGACCGCGGTCGCGGACCTGCTGATCTACCAGACGTGGTCGTCGTCGGGCCGGGACGCGGCCGAGGGGCGCACGGTGTTCTCCAGGCCGGGCGGCGGCACGCGCATGGGCGAGAAGCTGAGCGAGCTGCCGCTGACCCTGCGCAGCGACCCGGACGAGCCGGGTCTGGAGTACGCGCCTTTCGTGGTCGCGCACTCCTCCGGGGGCGACCAGTCGGTGTTCGACAACGGGCTGCCGGCGCGGGCCACCGAGTGGATCGGCGGCGGCGAGCTGAAGCACCTGCTGACCACCCGGCACAGCGCGGGCCTGACCGGGCTGCCCCTCGCCCCGTCGGCCGGGAACCTGATCCTCGACGGCGGCACAGGCCGCTCGCTGGAGGAGATGGTCGCCGGCACCGAGCGCGGGCTGCTGCTGACCTGCCTGTGGTACATCCGCGAGGTGGATCCGGCGACGCTGCTGCTCACGGGGCTGACCCGGGACGGGGTGTACCTCGTGGAGAACGGCGAGGTGACCGGCGAGGTCAACAACTTCCGGTTCAACGAGTCGCCGGTGGACCTGCTGGGCCGGGCGACCGAGGCGGGGCGCACGGAGAAGACCCTGCCGCGGGAGTGGAGCGACTGGTTCACCCGGGCCGCCATGCCCGCGCTGCGCATCCCCGATTTCAACATGAGCTCTGTCAGTCAGGGCGTATAACCTCGTATGCGTTCGTGGTCGGGTGTCACCCGGCCGCGCGAGGATCACCGAGCATCACCGAGGAGACACGAGAACCGTGACGGACATCGTCGACGAGCTGAAGTGGCGGGGTCTTTTCGCCCTGTCCACCGACGAGGACGCCTTGCGCAAGGCGCTCGCGGACGGTCCCGTCACGTTCTATTGCGGCTTCGACCCGACCGCGCCGTCGCTGCACGTGGGGCACCTGGTGCAGGTGCTCACCGTGCGCCGGCTCCAGCAGGCCGGCCACCGGCCGCTGGCGCTGGTCGGCGGCGCTACGGGCCTGATCGGCGACCCGCGCCCGACCGCGGAGCGCACGCTGAACGACCCCGAGACGGTCGCCGGCTGGGTGGACAGGCTGCGCGGCCAGATCGAGCCGTTCCTCTCCTTCGAGGGCGAGAACGCCGCGGTCATGGTGAACAACCTCGACTGGACGCAGGGTCTCTCCGCGATCGAGTTCCTGCGGGACATCGGCAAGCACTTCCGCGTCAACAAGATGCTGACGAAGGACTCCGTGGCCCGCCGTCTGGAGTCCGACCAGGGCATCAGCTACACCGAGTTCAGCTACCAGATCCTGCAGGGCATGGACTTCCTGCAGCTCTACCGGCGCCACGGCTGCACGCTCCAGCAGGGCGGCAGCGACCAGTGGGGCAACCTCACGGCGGGTCTGGACCTGATCCACCGGCTGGAGCCGGACGCCGAGGTGCACGCGCTGGCGACGCCGCTGATGACGAAGGCGGACGGCACCAAGTTCGGCAAGACCGAGGGCGGCGCCGTCTGGCTCGACCCGGAGATGACGACGCCGTACGCGTTCTACCAGTTCTGGCTGAACGTGGACGACCGGGACATCTCCAAGTACATGCGCATCCTGTCCTTCAGGTCCCGCGAGGAGCTCGAGGCGCTGGAGCAGCAGACCGAGGAGCGTCCGCAGGCGCGGGCCGCGCAGCGCGCGCTGGCGGAGGAGCTGACGACGCTGGTCCACGGCGCCGACCAGACGGCCGCCGTGATCGCCGCGTCCAGGGCCCTGTTCGGCCAGGGCGAGCTCGCGGAGCTGGACGGGCGGACGCTGGCCGCGGCGCTGTCCGAGGTGCCGCACATCGAGGTCACCGAGCTCGGCCCGGTGGTCGACCTGTTCGCCGAGGTCGGCCTGGTGCCCAGCAAGTCGGCCGCCCGCCGCACGGTGAAGGAGGGCGGCGCCTACGTGAACAACGTCAAGGTCACCGCCGAGGACGCGGTCCCCGCCGAGGAGGACCTGCTGCACGGCCGCTGGCTGGTGCTGCGCCGGGGCAAGAAGAACCTGGCGGCCGTCGAGGTCACGGGCGGCTGAGCCCGGACGTACGGCTGTACGGCGACTGCTGCACGGCTGCTGCCGTACGGCGATGAGGCGGTGGTGGGTCCGGCTACGCCTGCTGGGCCCGCTGCCGCTTCCTGTTGCCCCACAGGGCCATGTACGCCATGTCGCCGACGGCGACGATGATGATGGCGGCCACGAGCTGGAAGATGTGCCGGCTCCAGTCGATGCCGCGGGTCGAGGCGACCCCGACCGCGCGGGCGACCGCGTTGCCGGCGATCGCGCCGAGCATGCCGAAGATCGTGGTCAGCCAGAGCGGGCTGTGCTGCTTGCCGGGGATGACCGCCTTCGCGATCAGACCCAGCACGAAACCCACGATGATCGCCCACAACCAGCCCATGGCTGCCTCCTCGCCCTGCCCGACGTGAGCATTACGCCCAGTGTCGGCGCGATGACCCCAAGTCGCACGCCGGGCGGGGCGCGCCCGGCCCGATCGGCCACCCGCGCGGGCCGGGCGTGAGCCGTTCGCGCAGGCGGGCGGGGCCCCGCCTTCCTGGGCCGGGTCCGTGCGGCGTACCGTGGGAACGGTGCGGGCCGGTGGTTCCGACCGGTCACGGAAGGGTCGTGGACCGGGTGCGCGCCGGGGAGTTGTCCGATACGGGCGAATGGTGGATGTGATGCGGAAACTGCATGGCGAGGGCAACGGCCAGGTGTTCCGGATCACGGGAGCCCGGACGGGCCTGCAGGAGGACGTGCGTGCCCGGCAGCGCCGGTATGTCATCTCGATGTCGATCCGTACGGTGTCGGTGATCCTCGCGGTGACGCTGTGGCACGTCGAGCACTACGTGGCGATCGCGGCGCTGGTGCTCGGCGCGGCGCTGCCCTACGTCGCCGTGGTGATCGCGAACGCGGGGCGGGAGAACGCTCCCGAGCTGCCGTCCACGTTCGTCGCCATGCCGACGAAACCGATGATCACTCCCCCGCGGACCGACGACGATTTCGCCCGGTCCGCCCCGGAGGACGCCGCGGCCGACCCCGCGGCGGGCGCGGCGAGCGAGCCGCGCGACGGGGCCTGACCGGCGCCTGAAGGCCTCGGAAACCTCCCCCGGGCAGGCGCTTCGCGGGAAGCTCAAGAAAAGCTCAGATCAATCATGCTGTTCCGGTCCCGGGGGACGGGTCGCCCATGACATACTTCCTACGCGCTCCGCATCCCCCGTCGGAGCGACGGACCGACGCCGGGCAGCTCCCCCCGTGGCTGCTCGGCGTCGCCTTGTTTACGTGGCTGTGAGACGAAGTAGTGACTGACGAGACCCCGATCTGCTCCGCCAAGGGCTGCCGTGCCGCCGCCGTGTGGGTCCTGGCCTGGAACAACCCGAAGATCCACATACCGGAGCGCCGCAAGACGTGGCTGGCGTGCGAGGAGCACCGCGAGCACCTGTCGCAGTTCCTCGGGGTGCGGGGATTCCTGAAGGACGTCGTGAAGTTCGAGGAGTGGGAAGCGTCCGGGAGCCCCGAGGGCTCGTGACGCCGTACCCGTCTCAGCCGCCGATCGCCGACATCGGCCGCGCCGGCTGGACGAACGAGGGGTCGTCCAGGCCCGCACCGGCCTTCTTGCCCCACATCGCCACCCGCCAGATGCGGGCGATCTCCTCGTCGGGGGCACCGGAGCGCAGGGCGGCGCGCAGGTCGGTCTCCTCGGTGGCGAACAGGCAGGTGCGGATCTGGCCGTCGGCCGTGAGGCGGGTGCGGTCGCAGGCCGCGCAGAACGGGCGGGTGACGGAGGCGATGACGCCGACGCGGTGCGGGCCGCCGTCGACGATCCACCGCTCGGCCGGGGCCGAACCGCGCTCCTCGGCGCCCTCGGGGGTCAGCTCGAAACGGGTGCGCAGCGAGGCCAGGATGTCTCCGGCGGTGACCATGCCCTCGCGCTTCCAGCCGTGCTGGGCGTCCAGGGGCATCTGCTCGATGAAGCGCATCTCGTAGTCGTGCTCCACCGCCCAGGCCAGCAGGTCCGGGGCCTCGTCCGCGTTCAGGCCGGGCATCAGGACCGCGTTGACCTTCACCGGGGTCAGGCCGGCCTCGCGGGCGGCCCGCAGTCCCTCGATGACGTCCTTGTGGCGGTCCCGTCGGGTGAGGGCCTTGAAGACGTCCGGGCGCAGGGTGTCCAGGGAGACGTTGACCCGGTCCAGGCCGGCCGCCTTCAGGGCGCTCGCCGTGCGCCTCAGTCCGATGCCGTTGGTGGTGAGCGACATCCGGGGGCGGGGGTCCAGGGCCGCGACCCGTTCGACGATGCCGACCAGGCCGGGGCGCAGCAGGGGTTCGCCGCCGGTGAAGCGGACCTCCTTGATACCGAGGCGGGTGACGGCGACGTCGATCAGGCGGACGATCTCGTCGTCGGTGAGCAGGGTGGGCTTGGCCAGCCACTGCAGGCCCTCCTCGGGCATGCAGTACGTACAGCGCAGGTTGCACCGGTCGGTCAGCGAGACCCTCAGGTCGGTGGCCACCCGGCCGTAGGTGTCGATGAGCACGTGGGCCCCCTCCCTCGTCTCGGATCACTGATCCCCGTGGCGGATCTCTCTTTCCCGTTTCTTGCGAGCCTACGCGACCTCACTGACAACGACAGCGCCCGATGCCGCGGGCATACGGCACGGCCGCGCCGCGGAGGCCCGCGAGGCCCCGCGGCGCGGCCGTGCCGAAGGGTGTGCGCTCAGTGCGCTCCCGTGCCCGTCAGGGACCGCACCTCCAGTTCGGCGTACTTGGCGGCGTTCGGGGTCTCCTTGGACAGCAGGGTGCCCACGACGCCCAGCAGGAAGCCGACCGGGATGGAGATCAGGCCCGGGTTCTCCAGCGGGAACCAGTGGAAGTCGACGTCCGGGAACATCGACGTCGGCTTGCCCGAGACCACCGGCGAGAACAGCACCAGGCCGACCGCGGTGACGAGGCCGCCGTAGATCGACCACAGGGCGCCGGAGGTGGTGAACCGCTTCCAGAACAGGCTGTAGACGATCGTGGGCAGGTTGGCGGAGGCGGCGACGGCGAAGGCGAGCGCGACCAGGCCGGCGACGTTCAGGTCGCGGGCGAGGGCGCCCAGCACGATGGAGACGGCGCCGATGCCGATGGTCGCCCAGCGGGCGGCGTTGATCTCCTGCTTCTCGGTGGCGGTGCCCTTCTTGATGACGTTGGCGTAGATGTCGTGGGCGAAGGAGGAGGACGAGGCCAGGGTCAGTCCCGCGACGACGGCGAGGATCGTGGCGAAGGCGACCGCGGAGATGGAGGCGAGCAGGATCGCGCCCCAGCTGGAGTCGACTCCGCCCAGATGCAGGGCGAGCAGCGGGGCGGCGGTGTTGCCGGCCTTGTTGGAGGCGATGATCTCGTCGGGTTTGATGAGCGCGGCGGCGCCGAAGCCGAGGGCGAGGGTCATCAGGTAGAAGGCGCCGATCAGGCCGATCGCCCAGATCACGGACTTCCGGGCGGCCTTGGCGGTGGGCACCGTGTAGAAGCGGATCAGGATGTGCGGCAGGCCGGCGGTGCCGAGGACCAGGGCGACGCCGAGCGAGAGGAAGTCAAGCTTGGTGGTGCCGGTGGCGCCGTACTTCAGTCCGGGCTCCAGGAAGGCGGCGCCCTTGCCGCTGTTGTCGGCGGCCTTGCCGAGCAGGTCGGAGATGTTGAAGTTGAACTTCAGCATGACGAGGAAGGTGAGCAGCACGGCACCCGCGATGAGCAGGACGGCCTTGACCATCTGCACCCAGGTGGTGCCCTTCATGCCGCCGATGCTGACGTACACGATCATCAGGACGCCGACCAGCGCCACGATGGCGATCTTGCCGCCGTCGCTGGTGATGCCGAGCAGCAGGGAGACCAGGACGCCGGCGCCGGCCATCTGGGCCAGCAGGTAGAAGATCGACACCACAATCGTCGAGGTGCCGGCCGCGGTGCGGACCGGGCGCTGGCGCATGCGGTACGCCAGGACGTCGCCCATGGTGTAACGGCCGGAGTTGCGCAGCGGTTCGGCGACCAGGAGCAGGGCGACCAGCCAGGCGACCAGGAAGCCGATGGAGTACAGGAAACCGTCGTAGCCGAACAGCGCGATGGCGCCGGCGATGCCGAGGAAGGACGCGGCGGACATGTAGTCGCCGGATACGGCGAGGCCGTTCTGGAAACCGGTGAACTGCCGTCCGCCGGCGTAGAAGTCGGCGGCGCTCTTGGTCTGGCGGCCGGCCCAGACGGTGATGACGAGGGTGGCGACGACGAACACCGAGAACAGGGTGATGATCAGCGGCCGGTGCTCGCCCGCCTCACCTACGGCAAGGGTGACAACGGGGTTCATTCTGCGCCCTCCATCCGGGACTTGATGGCCTCGGCCTTGGGGTCGAGCTTGGCGGCGGCGTGCCGCGCGTACCACCAGGCGATGAGGAACGTGGTGAGGAACTGGGCGAGGCCCAGGACGAGTGCGACGTTGATGTTGCCGAAGAGCTTGGTGCCCATGAAGCCGCCCGCGTAGTTGGAGAGCAGGACGTACAGCAGGTACCAGGCGACGAAGGCGACGGTCAGCGGGAAGGCGAAGGAGCGGTAGGAACGGCGCAGTTCACCGAACTCGTCGCTCTGCTGCACCGCGACGAACTCCTCGGCGGAGGGCAGTGGGGCCTGGGTTTTCGAGGGTGGCGGTGTCTCGGTGGCCACGTCGGTCTCCTCGCGTTGCGGATGCGGATGCGGATGCGACAAGGGGGCTCGAGTGTGCTCGGGGTCCCCGCCCAAGGTCCACGGCGCCACGCGGTGACCGGTTCAAGCCTTCGCGTTCTTTCGCAAGCGGCATGAACAAGTCATTGTCAAGTCATTGCTGGTGAGGGGGGTGGCGAGATAGCTTCAGCCTGCACACGCACCACCCGTCATGTACCTGCCTGGGCCATACCTGTGCCCTGGGCGGGTTCTGTACCCGGATGATGTGGAGACCCCATGGCTCATCTGCGTTCCAGACGCAGGCTCGCACTGGCCGTACCGGTCGTGCTGTCGCTGACCGCGTCGCTCGGCTTCCTGCCCGCCGCGGCGTCGGCGGCGCCCCACGCGGCCCCGGCCGCGCAGGCGAAGGAAGCGGCCACGATGACGTACGTCGTCAACACCAAGACGAGCCGTCAGACGGTCGCGAAGGTGGAGCGGGCGATAGCCGCGGCCGGCGGAACCGTCGTGATGACGTACGACAGGATCGGTGTCGTCGTCGTCCGCTCCGCGAACCCGGACTTCGCCGGGACCATCCGCAAGGTGCCCGGGGTGGACTCGGCGGGTGCCACCCGTACCGCGCCGCTGAGCGCGGTCGGCACGACGGACGTCGGCGGGGTGCAGTACCTCTCCAAGGCCGAGGTCGCGCAGCTGGAGAAGGCCGCCAAGACGTCGAAGAAGCCGAAGGGTTCGGTGCCTCTGGAGCCGCTCGAGGCCGACCAGTGGGACCTGCGGGCGATCGGCGCCGACAAGGCCGCCGCGATCAACCCGGGCAGCGCGAAGGTCACCGTCGCCGTGATCGACACCGGCGTCGACGACACCCACCCGGACCTCGCCCCGAACTTCTCCGCCTCCCAGTCCGCGAACTGCGTCAGCGGCAAGGCGGACACCACGTACGGCTCCTGGCGGCCGGTGGACGCGGACCACTACCACGGCACGCATGTGGCGGGCGAGATAGCCGCGGCCCGCAACGGCGTCGGGGTCGCGGGCGTGGCGCCCGGCGTGCGGGTCTCGGGCATCACGGTCGCCCAGCCGGACGAGAACCAGTGGTTCTACGCCGAGAGCGTCGTCTGCGCCTTCGTGTTCGCCGCCGACCACGACGTCCAGATCACCAACAACAGCTACTACGTGGACCCGTGGAAGTACAACTGCCTCGGCGACGCGGACCAGAAGGCCATTCTCGACGCCGTCGACCGGGCTCAGCTGTACGCGCAGCGCAAGGGCACCCTGCACGTGGCCTCGGCGGGCAACTCCAACCACGATCTGGCCGCCAAGTCGATCGAGGACACCTCCAGCCCGAACGACACCACCCCGGTGACCCGCACGATCGACCCGAAGAAGTGCCTTGACGCACCGGCCCAGCTGCCGGGTGTGGTGACGGTCGCCGCCACCGGCGTGCAGAACCTCAAGTCGTACTACTCCAACTACGGCGACGGCGTCATCGACGTCGCGGCGCCGGGCGGCGACAAATACCAGATCCCCGACACCCCGTCGGGCAACGGCCGCATCCTGTCCACGATGCCGAACGGCGAGTACGCCTTCCTGCAGGGCACCTCGATGGCCGCCCCGCACGTGGCCGGTGTCGCCGCGCTGCTGAAGTCGACGCATCCGCGCGCGACGCCCGCCCAGCTGCAGGCCCTGCTCAAGGCCCAGGCGGACAACCCCGGATGCCCGGTCGGGCCCTACGACCCGGACGGCGACGGCGTCGTCGACTCGTTCTGCAAGGGCAGCAAGAACCGCAACGGCTTCTACGGCTCCGGCGTCGTCAACGCGCTCCGCGCGGTCAAGTGACGGCACGGCCCGTCACTTCCCCAGACTCCCCCCACGCCTCGCATGCGGTATCGCATGCCGTATCGCAATGGTTCGAACACTGGAGTTTCACATGAGCGTTCGCCTCAACCGGCGTACCGTCACCATCCCGCTCGGCATGGCCGTCGCCTCCGCTCTCGCGTTCCTGCCGAACGTGGCGTCCGCCACCGAGGCCGTTCCGCAGGTGACCACCGCGCAGAGCGCCGCCGCCGACGGGGACGCGCTGAGCTACGTCGTCAACGTCCGCCCCGGGCACAGCTCCGCGTCCGTGCAGAAGGCGATCGCCAAGGCCGGCGGCACGGTCGTCATCGCCTACGACCAGATCGGCGTCATCGTCGTCCACTCGTCGAAGGCCGATTTCGCCAAGGAGATACGCAAGGACAAGGGGGTCGAGTCGGCCGGCGCCACGCGGACCGCTCCGCTGTCCCCGCAGACGACCACCGAGGTGGGGACGCCGCGGGCGCTCACCGGCGAGGAGCTGCAGGCGGCGACCGAGGCGGCCGCCGACGGTCAGGAGCCGCTGCAGGGCCTGCAGTGGGACCTGCCGATGATCAAGGCGGACAAGGCCCACGAGGTCACGCTGGGCAGCTCCAAGGTCACGGTCGGCGTGATCGACACCGGTGTGGACGACACCCACCCGGACCTCGCGGCCAACTTCGACCGGGCGGCGTCCGTCAACTGCGTGTCGGGCAAGCCGAACACGGCCGACGGCGCCTGGCGGCCGAACAAGGGCGAGAGCGCGCACGGCACGCACGTCGCCGGTGAGATCGCCGCCGCGAAGAACGGCATCGGCATGGTCGGTGTCGCCCCGGGCGTGAAGGTGTCCGGCATCAAGGTGTCGACGCCCGGCGGCTGGTTCTACACCGAGGCCGTGGTCTGCGGCTTCATCTGGGCCGCCGAGCACGGTGTGGACGTCACCAACAACAGCTACTACACCGACCCGTGGCAGTTCAACTGCAAGGACGACCTCGACCAGAAGGCTCTGGTGGAGGCCGTGTCGCGCGCCACCAAGTACGCGGAGAGCAAGGGCACGGTCAACGTCGCGGCCGCCGGCAACGACAACTGGGACCTCGCCGCCAAGTCGATCCTCGACGACGGCAGCCCGAACGACGGCACCGTCGTCGACCGGGTGATCGACCCCAAGAAGTGCCTGGACATCCCGGCGCAGCTGCCGGGTGTCGTCACGGTCTCCTCCGTCGGCGCCAAGGGCATCAAGTCGTCGTTCTCCAACTACGGCCAGGGCGTCATCGAGATCGCCGCGCCCGGCGGCGACTCGACCCGCTACCAGACGCCCGACGCCCCCGCCACCGACGGCCGGATCCTCGGCACGATGCCGGGCGGCGGATACGGCTGGATGGCCGGCACGTCGATGGCCTCGCCGCACGTCGCGGGTGTCGCCGCGCTCATCAAGTCGACCCACCCGAACGCCAGGCCGAACCAGGTGAAGGCGCTGCTGGCCCAGGGTGCCGACAAGAAGGAGTGCACGACCCCGTACGACATCAACGGCGACGGCAAGATCGACGCCGAGTGCAAGGGCGGCAAGGGCAACAACTCCTTCTACGGCAAGGGCATCACGAACGCCCTGAACGCTGTGACCAAGTGAACACAGGAGATGTCGGTCAGTGCCGCATAGTGCGGTCATGACTGATCTCTCCTTCGCATGGTCCGCGGTGGGTGGCGATCCCGCCCTTCTCGGGCGGGCCACCACCGTGGAGCGGGAAGGCGCGCTTTCGGCGCGCCTTCCCGTGCGTGAGCTGGCACGCGCGTGTGTGGGTGCCTGTGCGCTGGCCGCCGCCGAACTGGGCGCGCGGCGGGCGGGACTCGCCGAGGTGCCGGCGGTGCGGGTCGACGACGGGGCCGTGGCCACGGCGTTCCTCAGTGAGCGGCATCTGCTGGTGGACGGGCGGGCGCCGGTCTCCTTCGCGCCGCTGTCGCGGTTCTGGCGGACGGCGGACGGCTGGGTGCGCACGCACGCCAACTACCCGCACCACCGGGAGCGGTTGCTCTCCGCGCTGGGCGTGCCGGACGACGTGGACCGTGTCGCGTCCGCGCTCGCCGAGCGGTCCGCGGCCGAGGTCGAGGAGGCCGTGTACGCGGCCGGCGGCCTCGCCGTCGCGCTGCGCACCCCCGAGGAGTGGGCCGCGCACGAACAGGGCGCCGCGGTGGCCGCGCGGCCGCTGGTCGAGCGGGAGCGGCTGGACGAGACACACGCGCGCGTACTGCCGCCCGTCGCGGGTGCGCCCCTGCTGCCCGCCGCCGGACTGCGCGTCCTGGACCTGACCCGGGTGCTCGCGGGTCCCGTCGCCACCCGCACGCTCGCCCTGCTGGGCGCGGACGTGCTGCGCGTGGACGCGCCGGACCGCCCCGAAGAGACCGGCCTGCACGCGGACACCGGTTTCGGGAAGCGGTCGGCGGCGCTGGACCTGGCGGCCGACCGGGCCGCCTTCGAGGAGTTGCTCGCGGCGGCGGACGTCGTGGTCACCGGGTACCGGCCGGGCGCCCTGGACCGGTTCGGGCTCTCCCCCGAGGCACTGTCCGAGCGGCGGCCCGGGCTGGTCGTGGCCCAGTTGTCGGCGTGGGGCGGGTACGGGCCGTGGGGCGGGCGGCGGGGCTTCGACAGCCTCGTACAGGCCGCCACCGGCATCGCCGCGATCGAGGGTTCACCGGAGCGGCCCGGCGCACTGCCCGCGCAGGCCCTGGACCACGGTACGGGCTACCTGCTGGCGGCCTCGGTGCTGCGCGCCCTGACCGAGCAGTCGCGGCGGGGCGGCACCCGGGCCGTACGGCTGGTCCTGGCGCGTACGGCGGCCTGGCTGAAGGGCGCGGACGCCCCGGGACCCGCCCACGCCACCGAGGAGGGCTCCCCCTACGACGGCCCCGCCCCCTGGCTCACGGAGACCGGCAGTCGCATCGGCCGGCTGCGGTACGCCCGCTCGCCCCTCGCCTTCACCGACGGCCCGGCCGACTGGTCCCGCCCCCCGGTCCCGTGGGGCTCGGACACGGCCCGCTGGGTCTGAGGGGGCCGAGGGGACCTGAGGGCAGCGGTCCGGAGTCCCGTCGGCCGGGTGGGCGGAACGGCGTTGCCCCACTTGCCGGTGGCCACTTGCTCCGTTCGGGGCGGCTGGTGAGCATCAATGGGTGACGCTCATACGACCGGCCGCCACGGCGGAGGACGCGCGCGGGGCGGGGCGGCGGGCCGCGACCGTCCGGGCCGTCGCCGTCCTCGTCCTGGTGGCCCTCGCCGCGCTGGTACCGCTGCTCGGTCCGTCCGCCGCCCTGCACGGCACCGGGGAGGCCGCCGCGCCCGGGGTCGGCGGCATAGCGGTGTTGCGGGCGGTGCTGTTCGCGGCGGTCTGCGTCCCCGTCGGTGAGCTGTTCGTGACACGGCTGGCCCGCCGCGTCCCCGAGGCCCCCGGCCGGCTGCCGCGCAGCTGGTCGCCGTACGCGGCCGCCGCCGGTTTCCTCGCCGCCCTGGGCCTGGCCTCCGTGGTGGCCACCGGGAACCTGGTGCCGCACAGCCCGGCCCAGATCGACGTGGGCGGCCTCTACCGGACCCGGGACGGCTCACTGGCCCTGCTGGAGGTCAACGCCTTTCTCGTCATGGGCCTGTGCGCGCTCTCGCGGCGCCCGTCGCGGCAGGTGTGGCCGCTCGCCGCGGTGGTCGTCGCCGAGGCGCTGCGCGCGCACCCCGGCACCGAGAGCAGCCCACTGGCCGGCACCGCCCTGACCGTCGTCCACCTGGTCTGCGGGGCGCTGTGGGCGGGCGCGCTGCTGTACGTGCTGCGCACGCTGCGGCTGTGGCGCGGTGCGGCGGCGGGCACCGCCCTGCTGGGCCGCTACGCGCGCGTGGCGGCCGTTCTGCTCGCCGCCGTCACCGCGACGGGCGTGTGCAGCACCCTGCGCCGGATGCCGGCGGACACGGTGCTGCACCAGCTGACGGCGACGGCCTACGGCCGCGCCCTGCTCGCCAAGGTGATCCTCATGGCCGGTGTGGCCCTGCTCGCCCTGTGGGCGCGGATCCGGCTGCGCCGGGCCCCCGACCCGCCGGCCGCGTCCACTCCCGCGTGGGCGGAGGTCGCCGTGCTCGGCCTGGTGGTCGCGGTGTCGGGGCTGCTGACGGCGCTGCCGCCGCCGATCCGCT
>NZ_JUJA01000167.1:40209-82288 GCF_001906585.1 Streptomyces kebangsaanensis
GGGCGGGGTGCCGTCACACGCCCGCCGCCCCCAGCAAGGACCCCGCCGCGTAGGTCACCGCCATGGCCAGCGCCCCGCCGCCCGCGTTCCGCAGCACCGCACGGCCGGGCCTGGCCGCGCCCAGCCGTGCGCTGCTCCAGCCGGTGAGGACGAGGGCGGCCAGGACGGACAGCACGGTGACGCCCAGCCGCCACCCCGGCGGCGGCAGCACGATCGCCAGCAGGGGCAGCAGCGCGCCGACCGTGAACGCCAGGAAACTCGCCCAGGCCGCGTGCCAGGGATTGGTCAGTTCGTCGGGGTCGATGCCGAGCTCCACGCGCGCGTGGGCCCGCAGCGCGTCCCGCGCGGTGAGCTGCTCCGCCGCCTCCCGGGCCACGTCGCGCGACAGGCCCCGCTCCTGAAGCATGTCGGTCAGCTCCCGCAGCTCCGCCTCGGGCTGCTCGCGCAGCTCCCGCCTCTCCAGGGCCAGCGCGGCCATCTCCGAGTCCCGCTGGGTCGACACCGACACGTACTCCCCCGCCGCCATCGACATCGACCCCGCGAGCAGCCCGGCCAGCCCGGCCGTCAGCAGCGCCGAACGGGAGTCCGTCGCGCCGGCCACACCGACGACGAGTCCCGCGGTGGACACGATGCCGTCGTTCGCCCCGAGGACGGCGGCCCGCAGCCAGTTGAGCCGCGCCCCGAGCGCACCCCCGTGCGCCTCGTCGTGCGTTGGTTCCGTCGGTTCCGTCGGTTCCGTCACAGAACGGAGAATCGCACAGTTCGCCCGTCGCGCAGACCTCTGACCGGCGGTCAGCCGCCGTACCGGCCCCGCGGACCACCCTTCGCCGGACCGGTGCGGGACCACCGGGGGGCGAGGCTGTCAGTCGGGGACCGTATCCTCAGGGACCATGCTCGAAGACCGCACGCTCGCAGGGTTTTCCGCCACGCCGTGGCCGGCCGCGTATCCGAAGGGGTACGCGGTCGTCGACGTGGAGACGACCGGCCTGGCGCGGGACGACAGGATCGTCTCCGCGGCGGTCTACCGGCTGGACGCGCGCGGTGAGGTCGAGGACCACTGGTACACGCTGGTCAACCCCGAGCGGGATCCGGGGCCGGTGTGGATCCACGGGCTGACGAGCGAGACCCTGGAGGGCGCGCCGCTGTTCGCGGACATCGCGGAGGAGTTCGGGTCGTGGCTGGCCGACCGTGTGCTCGTCGCGCACAACGCGGTCTTCGACTGGCAGATGATCGCGCGGGAGTACGCGCGCGCGGAGCGTGAGGCGCCGGTGCGGCAGCGGCTGTGCACGATCGCGCTCGCCAAGGAGCTGGGCCTGCCGCTGCCCAACCACAAGCTGGAGTCGCTGGCGGCGCACTTCGGTGTCATACAGCGGCGGGCGCACCACGCGCTGGACGACGCGCGCGTGCTGGCGGAGGCGTTCCGGCCGAGTCTGCGGGCCGCGGCCGCGGGCGGGGTGCGGCTGCCGCTGCTGGAGTGCCGGCCGCTGACGGAGTGGTCGGACCGGCCGGCGCCCCGGCAGTCGTCGGGCGGCTACGGCGGCTACCGGCAGAGCAGCTGGCGCCCGTCCCGCAAGAGGCCCGCGTGCCCCCACCCCAACCCGGGCCGCTACGAAGCGGGCAAGCGCCTCAAGCAGGGCATGCGGGTGGCCTTCTCCGGGGACACCTCCACCGAACGCGAGCTGCTGGAGGACCGGGCCGTGGAGGCCGGGCTGCACGTGGCCACCAGCCTGTCCCGGCTGACCAGCCTGCTGGTGACCAACGACCCGGACTCGGGCACGTCGAAGGCGGTCAAGGCGCGGCAGTACGGCACTCCGGTGGTGGACGAGGCGGCGTTCGGGCAGCTGCTCGGGGACGTGGAGCCGGCGGACGGCCGTTGACGGGCGTCCGGGTGATTGCCGGACGACTCGCCCGCCGCCCGCTCGCCCGTGCGGCGGCCACGGCTCACCCTGTGGCGCATGGCGAGATGCGAAGTGTGCGGCAATGACTACGGAATGACCTTCGAGGTGCACGCCCAGGGCGCGGTGCACGTCTTCGACTGCTTCGCCTGCGCGATCCACCGCATGGCACCCATCTGCGAGCACTGTCGCGTGCAGATCATCGGGCAGGGTGTCGAGGTCGAGGGCCACTGGTACTGCGGCGCCCACTGCGCCCGCGCGGAGGGGAGGGTCGGAATCGTCGACCACGTGTGAGGACACCCGGGACACCCCTGCCGAAAACACCCCGCGGCCCGGGAGGTACCGTCGTGGGGTGTACCGCTTCCTGTGGACCCGCCAGTGGGTGATCCTCACCATCGTCGCGATCGCACTGATCCCGGCGATGATACGGCTGGGTTTCTGGCAGCTGCACCGCCATGAGCACAGGGTCGCGCTGAACGAGGTGATCTCCGCCTCGCTGGCGGCCAGGCCGGTCCCGGCCGAGTCGCTGACCGCGCCCGGCGCGACGGTGAAACACGCCGACCTGTACCGCAAGGTCACCGCCAAGGGCCACTTCGACACCGCGAACGAAGAGGTCGTGCGCCGCCGCACCAACGCCGACGACAAAGTCGGTTACCACGTGCTGACACCCTTCGTCCTCGAGGACGGCAAGGTCCTCATGGTCAACCGGGGCTGGGTTCCCGCGGACGCCTCGCAGACGGCGTTCCCGAAGATCCCGGCGCCCGAGCGCGGCGAGATCACCGTCACCGGCCGGCTGATGCCCGACGAGACGACCGCGGACAGCGGTATCAAGAACGTCAAGGGCCTGCCCGAGCGCCAGGTGATGCTGATCAACAGCGTCCAGCAGGCCGAGCGGCTCGGCGAGGAGGTCCTCGGCGGCTACGTCCAGCTGACCTCCCCCGTGCCCAAGGACGGCAGCCCCGAACTGCTGCCCGAACCCGAGCACAGTGACATCGGCCCGCACCTGGCGTACGCCGTCCAGTGGTGGCTGTTCGCGGCGGGCGTCCCGGTCGGCTGGGTGGTCCTGCTGCGCCGCGAGGCCCGCGAGCGCGCTCAGGCGGCGGCGCAGGCGGGGGCGCAGGAGACGGAACCGGCGTCGGTGTAGCGAACAGGTCACGGACCGTCCCCACCGCGCGGCACGTCCCTGATTGCCGCCCGCGTCCGCCGGGAATCCGGTCATCCGTGCACCCGCGGATCGAGGACTACGCGCTCATCGGCGACGAGCAGACCGCCGCACTGGTCGGCAGGGACGGCTCCGTCGACTGGCTGTGCCTGCCCCGCTTCGACTCCGGCGCCTGCTTCGCCCGGCTGCTCGGCGACGAGGACAACGGCCACTGGCGCATCGCCCCCAAGGGCGCCCCCGGCCCCTGCGCCCGCCGCGCCTACCGCCCCGACACCCTGGTCCTCGACACCGAGTGGGACACCCCGGACGGGTCGGTACGCGTCACCGACCTGATGCCGCAGCGCGACCGCGCACCGGACCTCGTACGGATCGTGGAGGGCCTGAGCGGCCGGGTGACCGTGCGCAGTACGCTCCGGCTGCGCTTCGACTACGGATCGATCGTCCCCTGGATGCGCCGATCGGACGGCCACCGGGTGGCCGTCGCCGGCCCGGACTCGGCGTGGCTGCGCAGCGAGCCGGCGGTCCGCACCTGGGGCGAGCACTTCGGCACGCACTCCGAGTTCACGATCGCCGCCGGCGAGAAGGTGGCGTTCGTCCTGACCTGGCACCCGTCGCACGACCCGCGCCCGCCGCTGATCGACCCGTACGAGGCGCTGGAGCACAGCGTCGAGGACTGGAGGGCCTGGGCGGCGCGCTGCCGCTACGACGGACCGCACCGGGACGCCGTCGTCCGCTCCCTGATCACCCTCAAGGCGCTCACCTACGCCCCCACCGGCGGCATCGTCGCCGCCCCCACCACCTCCCTGCCCGAGGAACCGGGCGGCGTACGCAACTGGGACTACCGCTACTGCTGGCTGCGCGACTCCACCCTCACCCTGGGCGCCCTGCTGTCGGCGGGCTACCAGGAGGAGGCCGAGGCGTGGCGGAACTGGCTGCTGCGCGCGGTCGCCGGCAACCCGGCCGACCTGCAGATCATGTACGGCCTGGCGGGCGAGCGGCGGCTGCCCGAGTACGAGCTGCCGTGGCTGTCCGGCTTCGCCGGCTCCGCGCCCGTACGCGTCGGCAACGACGCCGTCAGACAGCTCCAGCTCGACGTGTACGGCGAGGTCATGGACTCGCTGTCGCTGGCCCGGCGCTCAGGACTGTCCACCAAACCGCACATGTGGTCGATGCAGTGCGCGCTGCTGACCTTTCTGCGCGGGGCCTGGCGGCAGCCCGACGAGGGGTTGTGGGAGGTGCGCGGCGGCCGGCGCCACTTCGTGCACTCCAAGGTGATGGTGTGGGTGGCCGCCGACCGCGCGGTGCGCACGCTGGAGGAGAACCCGTCGCTGCGCGGGGACATGGACGGCTGGCGGGCACTGCGCGAGGAGGTGCACCGCGAGGTGTGCGAGAAGGGCTACGACGCCGAGCGGAACACCTTCACCCAGTCCTACGGCTCCCGCGAACTGGACGCCGCCCTGCTGCTCATCCCCCGGGTGGGCTTCCTGCCGCCCGGCGACCCGCGCGTGGTCGGCACCGTGGACGCGGTCCGCGCGGAACTCGGCGAGGGCGGCTTCGTACGCCGCTACAGCACCGACACGACCGGCGTCGACGGGCTGCCCGGCGGCGAGGGCACCTTCCTGGTCTGCTCGTTCTGGCTCGCCGACGCGCTGCACATGACCGGCCGTACGAAGGAGGCCCGGGAACTGTTCGAACGGCTGGTCGGCCTCGCCAACGACGTGGGGCTGCTCGCGGAGGAGTACCAGGTGGGCCGCGACGGGACGCCCGGACGGCAGCTCGGCAACTTCCCGCAGGCGTTCAGCCACATCGGCCTGGTGAACACAGCCCTCGCCCTGTACGGGGAGGAACGGGCAGGATAGATGTCATGGATCTTGGACTGAAGGACCGGGTGTACGTCGTCACCGGCTCGACCCGCGGACTGGGCAACGCCGCCGCGCGCGAGCTCGTCGCGGACGGCGCGAAGGTGGTCGTCACCGGACGGGACGGGAAGCGGGCCGCCGAGGCGGCGGCCGAGCTGGGCCCGAACGCGGTCGGGGTGACCGTGGACAACGCGGACCCCGAGGCCCCCGCGCGGCTGATCGCGGCGGCGCGGGAGCACTTCGGCGGCTTCCACGGCATCCTCGTCAGCGTCGGCGGGCCGCCGCCCGGCTTCGTCGCCGACAACACCGACGAGCAGTGGCAGGCCGCGTTCGAGTCGGTGTTCCTGGGCGCGGTGCGGCTCGCCCGCGCGGCGGCGGCCGAACTGGAGCCGGGCGGGGTCATCGGGTTCGTGCTGTCCTCGTCGGTGCACGAGCCGATTCCCGGGCTGACCATCTCCAACGGGCTGCGGCCCGGGCTCGCCGGGTTCGCCAAGTCCCTCGCGGACGAGTTGGGGCCGCGGGGGATCCGGGTGGTGGGACTGCTGCCGGGGCGCATCGACACGGATCGCGTGCGCGAGCTCGATGCGTTGTCCGCGGATCCTGAGGCGACGCGGGCGGCGAGTGAGTCGCGTGTGCCGTTGCGGCGGTACGGGACGCCGGCCGAGTTCGGCCGGGCGGCCGCGTTTCTGCTGTCGCCCGCGGCGTCCTATCTCACGGGTGTGATGCTGCCGGTCGACGGCGGGGCCCGGCACGGTTTCTAGCGCCTGGCCGACCGACACGGCCCCGCGCCCCTCGGGTGGGTCAGCTCACCCGTTCCGCGCGGTGCTTGACGCTGCTCAGTCTCACCTCTGCCGGGAGGCTCTCCAGGTTGGCCGAGTCCCTGGCTCGAGCAAGGGACCGAGTCGTGAGGTCGGTCAGGGTCGTTCCCGGGTCCACGTGGGGTTCCAGGAGGAGCTGGACGTGGGTCGCGGGGGTGGCGCGGCGGCCGGTGAGGTGGACGTGGGCGCGGGACACGCCGTCCAGTTGCTCGGCCTCCGCCGCCAGCACGTCCGCCAGGGCGCGGCCCCGCAGCAGGGCGGTCTCGCCGTCGCCGGTGTCGACCAGCACCTCGGCGAGCCGGCGGCGGCGCAGTACGGCGATCAGCCACCACAGGGCCAGCAGGAACAGGACGGCCAGGCCGCCGAGGACGGCGGGCCACCACCAGCCGGTCTCGCGCCACCGGGTCCGCTCGGCGGTGCTCAGCAGTACGTCGTGCGGGCCCCGGTGGATCCACCAGGAGGGCGGCCGCAGGCCCAGCCCGAGGGCGAGCACCGATCCGCCGACGACCAGCAGCACCAGCCCGACGAGCCCGGTCAGCACCCGGTTGACGATCCTGAGCACAGGTCTCACCCCTTCCGTCCTGGCCGGGTGACGCGCACCGACAGGGCGGGCGGCCGGGTCAGTCCGAGTCCGGCGACCGCGTCGGCGAGCACGGTGTCCAGGTCGGCTCGGACCTCCTCCAGCTCCCGGAAGTGCGAGACCGCGCGTACGTCGGCCCGGCGGCGGCGCAGCCGTACGCGGACCGACCGCACTCCGGAGATCTCCATGGCCCGGTCGCGCAGCACGAGCGCGGCGGCGTTGCGGTGCAGCCCCGCCCGTACCTCGGGGTGGGTGCGCCGCATCGGCAGCAGGCGGCGCAGGCCGGGGGTGACGGCCAGCACGATCAGCCACAGGCCGAGAAGAGCGGCGACGCCCGCGCCGACGCGTACCCAGGCGTCGTCCAGGGGGCGCCCGGCCAGCTGCCGGGCCAGTTCGCGGCGCCAGGTCAGGGCGGAGCGGTGGGCGCGTACGGCCGCGATGTCGTACAGGAACACGCCCGTGAGGATCAGGAGCAGCAGGGCGACGATGCCGGCGGGCACCCGGCGGGCCGACCAGAAGCGGCCGCCGCGGCCGTCCGCGCCGTCCTGGACGGGCGGGGGTTCGTGGGTGTCGGGGGCTTCGGGCCGCCCGAGGGTGTCGTCCTTCTCGATGACCGGTAGGGGCTGCGTGGTGCTCTGAGAGCCCGGGGTCTCGCTCATGACGTCCTCCCCCGTGCCGCGCCGTGCGCGGGTGCCAGGTGCAGCCGTTCCACCCGGACGGCGACCTCCGGCACCCGCATTCCCACCAATGCGCCTACCCGCTCGGTCACTTGACGGCGCACCGCGCGGCAGCACGCGCCGATGTCCCGCGGGTAGGGGAGGTCGAGGAGGATCCGGACGCGGGCCACGTCGTGGTGCACGACCACCGTGGCGTGCGGTGGCGCGGCGTCCGGCGGCAGCGGGCCGAGCGCCTCGCGGGCCGCCTGTGCGGCGATCTTGGCGACGACGCGGTCGGCGATCGCCGTGGCGCCGCGCTCACCGGGCTCGGGGTTCACCGCGGGTCACCGCCGGCGGTGGTCACGGGGGCGGAAGAAGTCGCCGGGTTCCAGGTCCCCCTCCAGGAACCGGCCGACGACGAAGCCGACGGCGCCCAGGGCCGCCACCAGCAGGAAGGCGCCGAATCCGCCGAAGTAACCGGCGAAGCCCAGCGCCATGCCGGCGATCATGCCGACCACGGCCATGCTCATCCTGCGCTCCTCACCTGCTAGGCCGGTGCTGTGGTTCGATGGTGCCGCGGTCGCCTGCGTGTCACTGGATGCGCGGCTCCGGTTCCTCCTCCTCTTCCTCCGGCAGCTTCACGTCGCTGACGGCGATGTTGACCTCGACGACCTCGAGACCGGTCATCCGCTCCACCGCGTCGATCACGTTCTCCCTGACCGCCCGCGCCACGTCGATGATCGACACGCCGTAGTCGACGACGATCTCCAGGTCGAGCGCGGTCTGCACCTCGCCGACCTCGGCCTTCACCCCCCGGGTCACGGACTTCGTGCCGCCCGGGACCCGGTCCCGCACCGCCCCGAAGGTCCGGGAGATCCCGCTGCCCATGGCGTTCACACCGACCACGTCGCGTGCGGCCATTCCGGCGATCTTCTCCACGACGCCGTCGGCGATGGTGGTCCGGCCCCGGGTACCGGGGTCTCCCAGACCGCGCCGGGTCGCCTGTGTCCTGCGTGTCGCGGAGGTCTCCGGGACCTCCCGTTCAGCTTCGGGGGTCTTCGTCCGGTCCTGTTCCGTGGTCATCGCCGTACGTCCCTTCGGTCGTCGTCCCCGAACCACGGTAGGCGGACCGGCGCGATCGCGCGCCCGAAGCGGACCGGGTTCACTCCCCTGTGCCGGCCAGGTCCCGCAGACGCCGGCCCTGGGCCTCGCGTTCGGCGGCGCGCTGCCGCTCGTACGTCCGCTCCTGGGCGCCGCGCAGCAGGGCCTTGGTCTCGACGACGGCGTCACGGGGCGCCGCCAGGAGTGCGGAGGTCAGGTCCCGTACGGTCGCGGCGAGCTGGTCGAGGGGCACGGCGAGGTTCGCCAGGCCGGTCTGCACCGCCTCCTCGGCACCCACGTACCGGCCGGTGACGCAGATCTCCAGCGCGCGGGCGTAGCCGACCAGCCCCACCAGCGGATGGGTGCCGGTGAGGTCGGGGACCAGTCCGAGGCTGGTCTCGCGCATGGCGAACTGCACGTCGTCCGCGACGACGCGCAGGTCACAGGCCAGCGCCAGCTGGAAGCCGGCCCCGATGGCGTGCCCCTGGACGGCGGCGACGGACAGGATGTCGTTGCGCCGCCACCAGGTGAACGCCTCCTGGTACTCGGCGATGGTCGCGTCCAGCTCGGCGTCACCGCCGCGCGCGAGGTCGACGAACGACGGCTCGCCGTCGAAGCCCTCGGGCGCGAACGCCTGCCGGTCGAGCCCCGCGGAGAAGGACTTGCCCTCACCGCGCAGCAGCACGACACGGACGGAGCCCGGCAGCAGCCGCCCGGCCTCGGTGAGCGCCCGCCACAGGGCGGGGCTCTGCGCGTTGCGCTTGGCCGGGTTGGTCAGCGTCACCGTGGCGACCGCGTCGTCGACGGTGAGCCGCACGCCGTCCTTGTCGAGTACCGGATCGAGGTTGTGCTCGGGCGAAGCCATGGTGCGCCTCCGATGGGTGCGGTCAGCGTGGATGCCCTGCGGGCATCGTAAGTGACTGCACAGTAACCACCCGGCCGGCCGGTGGACCGACCGGGTGGTCGCCATCGAAAGCCGATGGGCCGCCCGTGGCCGGTCAGGCCGATGGGGTCTTTTTGCCCCGTGTCGCCCCGCCACGCCCGCGGAGCGTGACGCCCGACTCGCTGAGCATCCGGTGGACGAAGCCATACGAGCGGCCGGTTTCCTCGGCCAACGCCCGAATGCTCGCACCGGCGTCGTACTTTTTCTTCAGGTCTGCCGCGAGCTTGTCGCGCGCGGCGCCGGTCACCCGGCTGCCCTTCTTCAGAGTCTCGGCCACCCGTGCCTCCTCATGGGAAGTGCGCTCTGGTCCCCTCATGATCACCCCTCCGGGCCCTGATGGCCACCCATTCGGCAAGGTCCGTGAGACAGGCTTGTGACGACAGGAGCGCGTCCCCACAAGCGGAATCCACTATTCCGCGCGACGGCGTCCGTGCCGCCGAACGGGTTCTTCCGCGAAACGCCTGGTCAGCGACGCAGAACGGCCGAGCCCTTGGTACATAAGGGCTCGGCCGTGAAATCGATGGAGGACACACCTCGGTATGAGGAGATCTCACACAGATGATGGATCACCGCTAGGCCGAATGATCCATACGCCGTTGATCAACTGTTCGATCAAGCGAGGGCGACGAGGTCCGCGTAGTCGGCGCCCCACAGGTCCTCGACACCGTCGGGCAGCAGGATGATCCGCTCCGGCTGCAGCGCCTCGACGGCGCCCTCGTCGTGGGTGACGAGGACGACGGCGCCCTTGTAGGTGCGCAGCGCGCCGAGGATCTCCTCGCGGCTGGCCGGGTCGAGGTTGTTGGTGGGCTCGTCGAGCAGCAGGACGTTGGCGGAGGAGACGACCAGGGTCGCGAGCGCCAGGCGGGTCTTCTCGCCGCCGGAGAGCACCCCGGCCGGCTTGTCGACGTCGTCGCCCGAGAACAGGAAGGAGCCCAGCACCTTGCGGACCTCGACGAGGTCCATGTCGGGGGCGGCCGAGCGCATGTTCTCCAGGACCGTGCGGTCGGGGTCCAGGGTCTCGTGCTCCTGCGCGTAGTAGCCCAGCTTGAGGCCGTGACCGGGGACGACCGCGCCGGTGTCCGGCTGCTCCACGCCGCCCAGCAGCCGCAGCAGGGTGGTCTTGCCGGCGCCGTTGAGGCCGAGGATGACGACCCGGGAGCCCTTGTCGATGGCCAGGTCGACGTCGGTGAAGATCTCCAGCGAGCCGTACGACTTCGACAGGCCCTCGGCCATCAGCGGGGTCTTCCCGCAGGGCGCGGGCTCGGGGAAGCGCAGCTTGGCGACCTTGTCCTGCTGACGGACCTCGTCCAGGCCGGACAGCAGCTTCTCGGCGCGGCGGGCCATGTTCTGCGCGGCGACCGTCTTGGTGGCCTTGGCGCGCATCTTGTCCGCCTGCGCGTTGAGTGCCGCGGCCTTCTTCTCGGCGTTGGCCCGCTCGCGCTTGCGGCGCTTCTCGTCGGCCTCGCGCTGCTGCTGGTAGAGCTTCCAGCCCATGTTGTAGACGTCGATCTGGGCGCGGTTGGCGTCCAGGTAGAACACCTTGTTGACGACCGTCTCGACCAGGTCGACGTCGTGCGAGATCACGACGAAGCCGCCGCGGTAGGTCTTCAGGTAGTCGCGCAGCCAGACGATCGAGTCGGCGTCGAGGTGGTTGGTCGGCTCGTCGAGCAGCAGGGTGTCCGCGTCGGAGAACAGGATGCGGGCCAGCTCGATCCGGCGGCGCTGACCGCCGGAGAGGGTGTGCAGGGGCTGGCCGAGCACCCGGTCGGGCAGGTTGAGCGCGGCGGCGATGGTGGCGGCCTCGGCCTCGGCGGCGTAACCGCCCTTGGTGAGGAACTCGGTCTCCTGGCGCTCGTACTGCCTGAGCGCCTTCTCGCGGGTGGCTCCCTGGCCGCTCGCGATGCGCTGCTCGTTCTCGCGCATCTTGCGGATCAGCACGTCCAGGCCGCGGGCGGAGAGGACGCGGTCGCGGGCGAGCACGTCGAGGTCGCCGGTGCGCGGGTCCTGCGGGAGGTAACCGACCTCACCGGAACGGGTGACGGTGCCGCCGGCGGGGATGCCCTCGCCGGCCAGGACCTTGGTGAGGGTGGTCTTGCCGGCGCCGTTGCGGCCGACCAGGCCGATGCGGTCGCCCTTGGCGATGCGGAAGGTGGCGGATTCGATGAGGACGCGGGCACCGGCGCGCAGCTCGATACCGGAAGCGGAGATCACGGACAGACTCCTGGGCGGACGGGGGCGGGATGGGCGGCTGAGGACGTTCCCGCCGTCTAATGCGCGAGGAGAATGGCCATGGGGGAAAGTCTAACGGGGGTGTGCAAGCGGTTTTCCCGTGTGTGCGCGGCGGGGCGTTGTCAGTGGCGGGTGCCACACTGAGCCGCGAACCGGATTTTCCGGCGAGAACCGACGCACAAGGGAGTGATCGGCATGGCGGACACGGCCGGCGGACGACGCCCGAGCATGTACCCGACACTGCTGTACGCGGACGCGAGGGCGGCCGTCAAACAGCTGACGGAGGCGTTCGGCTTCACGGAGCTCTCGGTGTACGAGGGCGAGGACGGCCTCGTACACCACGCCGAGCTGGTGCAGGGCAACGGTGCGGTGATGCTGGGCTCGAAGGGCCGCGGCGGCCGCTTCGACGAGGCGATGCGCGACGCGGGCCCGGCGGGGGTGTACGTGGTGGTGGACGACGTGGACGCCCACCACCGGCGCGCGGTGGACCACGGCGCGGAGATCCTGATGCCCCCGACGGACCAGGACTACGGCTCCCGGGACTACATGGCCCGGGACGTCGAGGGCAACGTCTGGAGCTTCGGCACGTACGCCCCCCGTATCGAGGGATGACCCCGCTGCCCCGGCTGACCTGGCTGCCCTGGCTGAACTGGCTGCCCTAGCTGCCGCCGGTGTGCACCTGGAAGGCGGCCCGGCGGACGGCCTTGGCCAGGGCCGGGTCGGGGTGGGCGGCGGCGAGGGCGACCAGTACCTGCACGGTGCGGGGGTGGCCGACGGCGCGCACCTCGTCCAGGAGCGCCGGGACGGTGGGCTGCACCGCGGCCTCCAGGTGGCGTACGAGCATGGGGGCCTCGCCGTGGTCGGCGACGGCGGCGGCGGTGTCCACCCACAGCCACGTGGCCTCCTCGCGGGTGAGGACCCCGTAGGCGTCCTCCGCGTCGGCGCCGTCGTGCTCGGCGAGCCACAGCAGGGCGTACGGTCTGAGCGCCGGCTCGTCGAGCACGGACCGTACATCGGGTTCGGCGGGCGCGCCGACGACCCGCAGCGCCTCGAAGGCGAGGCCGCGCAGCAGGGCGTCCTCGCCGCGGGCGGCACCGAGCAGTCCGGCGACGGCACTGCCGACGGGCCTGGCGGCCAGCCAGGCCCGGTACTCGGCCCGGGCCGCGTTCGGCCGCAGCTGCGCGCAGCCGCGGAGCATGTCCTCCGCCGACTGCTCGATGTTCCCCGCGGGGCTCTGGGCGGCGACACAGATCTGCTCCAGCTTGACCCAGACCGCCCAGCTGCCGAGCGGCGTGAGCGTGGCCTGCCCGTCGCCGTAGGTGAGCGCGCCGACGGAGGCGAGCGCCCGCAGCGCCCAGTCGAGCAGGGGCGCGAGCACGGCGCCGTCGGCCGGCTCGGCGACGGGCGGGGGGTCGGAAGCCGCCGGGCCCACGGGCTCGCCGGCCTCGGTGGCCGGGGCGGGCTGCGGGTCGTAGGGGATCTCGCAGCGTTCGGTGCGCAGTTCGGTGACGCGCTGCTGGAGGAGGTCGAGGAGCTGGTCGACGGGGACGGGGCCGGCGGAGAGCTGGAGGAAGGAGAGCACCTGCGGCATGGCCGAGACGACCTCGGCGACGGCGGCGGGCTCGTGGCCCCCGGGCTCCGGGCAGGCGAGCGACCAGGCGTCGAAGAGGGCGACCCAGCCGCGCAGGACGGCGCTGTCGTCGCGGTTCCAGGCGCGCAGCCGCCAGCCGGGGCGGGCGCTGTCGCCGTGCACCTCGATCAGGCCGGCGAGACGGGCGGTGTCCCAGTCGGCGCGGACCTGGTCGGCGGTCAGGCCCAGGGCGTCGGCCGCGCGTTCGGCGGACGCGTCGGAGAGGGCGGCCGTGCCCTCTCCGGTCGCCCCGGCGCGGCCGGGACCGAGGGCGGCGTCGGCCCAGCGGGCCACGCGGGCCGCCCCGGCCAGCCGGGAGCGCGCCATTCCGGCCAGCTCCGCGGGGGCCGGAGTGCCCTCCGGGGGGCGCGGCGCGGCGCGGCGCGGGTGCCGCTGGTTCACGGCTCGGGGGGCGGCGGCCAGGGGCCGTGGGCGGACGAGTCGAAGCCTGGAGTCGCGCGGGATACGGGACGTCACGGGTGCAGTCTTCCTGGTGACGGTCCGAAAACCCAAACGGAATGCCACGCCGGGCGACGGAGAGGGCCGGGGCAGGGGCCGGGAGGAGGGCGGCACGACGCCGTCAGGCCAGGGCCGAGGCCGTCGGCGGCCGGGGCACCGGCCGAAACGGAACCCGGTCGGCCCGGCCCACCCGCCCGCGGGCCCCGGCCTTCGCCCCGGCCTTCGCCCCGGCCCTCGCCCCCGCTCACATCAGCGGCGTCAGGAAGCGCCGCAGCGCCTCCTCGTACCCCTCCGGGTCGGCGTTCCACATCGCGCCGTGCGGAGCGCTCCGCACCGTGTGCAGGGCGACCAGATTGGGACGGCGGTCGGCGAGGCGGCGGGAGAGCTGCCAGGGTGCCACCTGGTCGCCGGGGCCGTGGAAGATCAGCGTCGGCACCGTGAGTCCCTCGGGGCCGGTCGCCTCGGCGAGCCGGTCGCCGTACAGGCCGGCGCGCCCCTGCGCGGCGTGCACCGCGAGCGGCAGCAGCGGCCCCGGGGTGTGCCGGGCCCGGGCCAGGGCCCGCACCGTGGCCTCCCAGCTGAGCACCGGGGAGTCCAGCACCAGCCCGGAGACGCGCTCGCGCAGCTCCGAGTGGCGGGCGGCCCACAGGGCCATCGTGGCGCCGGTGGACCAGCCGAGCAGGACGACCCGCTCGGCCCCGTGCCGCACCGCGTGGCGGATCGCCGCGTCCAGGTCGTGCCACTCGGTCTCGCCGAGGTGGTTGAGTCCGTCCGGGGAGCGGGGCGCGCCGGCGTCGCCGCGGTAGGCGAGGGCCAGCACCGGGAAGTGCCGGTCGTGCAGGAACTCCATGATGTTCATGGCCAGTTCGCGGGTGGTGCCCAGACCGTGCACCGCGATCACCCAGGTCTCGCGCACTCCGGGCACGAACCAGGCGGGCAGGGCGCCGAGTTCGCCCAGGATTTCCACGTCGTCGTGGTTCAGGCCGAGCGCGGAGCGGGGGTTGCCGACGTGCAGGTTGGGGGTGAGCCACACCTTGTCGCGGGGGTGCAGGGAGCCGTGGGTGACGCGTTCCAGGCGGCGTACCACGGTGTCGGGGCCGTGCGGGGCGCCGGGCAGGACGGGGCCGGCCACCGCGTGGGAGCCGTTGCCGGCCAGGCCGTAGGTGCCGGGGCGCAGGGAGGCCAGGTCCCGGGTGAGGGTGATCTGGCCCGCGGCCGTGCCGTGGACGGTCAGCCGCGGTTCGGTGGGCAGCGGCCGGCCCGGGGGCGCCTTGAGCGCGGCGTCGCTGGCGAGCCGGCCCGCGGCGACGCTCGTCGCGCCGGCCGCCGCCAGGACTGCGGTGACGGCCGCGGCCGTCGCTGTGACTGTGCGCACGGGACCAGTGTCGTGGCGTATCCGGCCAGGGGCCAGTGGGAGGAAGGGTCGGGGTGACATGACCCTGCGAGTTCCACCGAAGGGCGGCGTTCATCCCCGCGCCGCCCGTACGGGCCGCTACCGTCCCGGCTGCCCGTACCCCCGCAGCCGCTCCCCCGCCCGCGCCAGTTGCTCCGGTGTCAGCAGGGACGGTGTCAGGCCGGGCATGGACGACGCCGTCAGCCAGAGGCGGCACATCCACTCCAGCTGGGCGGTGCGGTCGTAGGCCTGGTCGAGGGTGGTGCCGTAGGTGACCGTGCCGTGGTTGCGCAGCAGGCAGCCGGTGCGTCCGGCGAGCGCGCGCAGCATGTTCCGGGCCAGCTCCTCGGTGCCGTACGTCGCGTACGGGGCGACCCGGACGGGTCCGCCGAGCGCGCCGGTCATGTAGTGGATCGGCGGCAGCTCGGCGACGAGCGTGGAGACGGCCGTGGCGTGCACGGCGTGGGTGTGGACGACGGCGCGGGCGTCGGTGGTGCGGTGGACGGCGAGGTGCATGGGCAGCTCGCTGGTCGGCACCAGTGTGCCGAGCACCTGCCGTCCCTCCAGGTCGACGCCGGTCACGTCGTCGGGGGTGAGCCGGTCGTAGGGGACACCGGACGGGGTGACCAGTACGGTGTCGCCCACGCGTACGGAGACGTTGCCGGAGGTGCCGACGACCAGCCCGTCGGACACCGTGCGGCGGGCCGTCGCGACGAGCGCCTCCCACGCGTCGGCCACCTCCGCCGCACTCCGCGCGCCCCCTGCGCGCTCCCGTACGCCTTCTCGTTCCCGCCGCTGCTCCGTCATGTCCCGATCCTGTCAGGACACGCCCCGGAAGTGACCGGTATCTCCTTGGCGGATCACAGGAACGGACACCGCGACGACCGCCCCAGTTCATCTTCTGTTCACCCGGATTACCTACGTTCAACGCGCCAATGACGCTCGAACGATTGCCAGGTAAATGGAAAGCTTCTCGCTGATCCTCGCGATTGTGGTGATCACCGCACTCGCGTTCGATTTCACGAACGGTTTCCACGACACCGCCAACGCGATGGCCACCACCATCTCCACCGGCGCACTCAAGCCCAAGGTCGCGGTGGCCATGTCCGCCGTGCTCAACCTGGTGGGCGCTTTCCTCTCCGTGGAGGTCGCCAACACGATCTCCAAAGGTCTCGTCGACGAGAGCGGCATTCGTCCCGAGGTCATCTTCGCCGCCCTGGTGGGCGCGATCCTCTGGAACCTGCTGACCTGGCTGGTCGGCCTCCCCTCCAGCTCCTCGCACGCCCTCATGGGCGGCCTGATCGGCGCCACCGTCGCCTCGGCCGGCTTCGGCGCGGTGCACGGCGGCGCCCTGATCACCAAGGTGCTCATCCCGGCGATCGCCGCCCCGCTCGTCGCGGGCATCGCCGCCCTCTTCGCGACCCGGCTGACGTACAGCCTCGGCAAGAAGTCGGACGGCAGGGCGGCCGAGAAGGGTCACCGCGTCGGCCAGATCGCCTCCGCGGGCCTGGTCTCGCTGGCCCACGGCACCAACGACGCGCAGAAGACCATGGGCATCATCACCCTCGCCCTGATCACCGGCGGCGCCCTCGCCCCCGGCTCCAACCCTCCCGTCTGGGTCATCGTCTCCGCGGGCCTCGCCATCGCGATCGGCACCTACCTCGGCGGCTGGCGCATCATCCGCACCATGGGCAAGGGCCTGACCGACCTCCAGCCGCAGCAGGGCTTCGCCGCCCAGACCAGCGCGGCCACCGCCATCCTGGCCTCCTCCCACCTCGGCTTCTCCCTCTCCACCACGCACGTCGTCTCCGGCTCGGTGATGGGTGCGGGCCTGGGCCGCAAGGGCGGTGTCGTCCGCTGGTCCACCGCGACCCGCATGTTCGTCGCCTGGGGTCTCACGCTGCCGGCCGCCGCCCTGGTCGGAGCCGGCGCGGAGGCCGTGACGCGCCTCGGCAGCTGGGGCACCGCCGCCGTCGCCGTGTTCCTGGTGGCCTCCAGCGCCGCGATCTGGAAGATCTCCCGCCGCGAGGTCGTCGACCACACCAACGTCAACGACACCCACGCGGACGGCACCCCCGCCGACGGCGCCGAGGAGCCGGCCGGCGTGATCACCCAGGCCATGGCCGCCGTCACCCCGCCCCCGGCCTCCCCGGTGGCCGGGGACCTCACGGTGACGATCCCCGCCCAGGCGTCCGCGCCCGCCCCCGCGGCGACCCCGCCGGCCGCCGCCGTCTGAGCCCGCGTCCCGGCAGAAGGAAGAGAAGCACCATGAACATCGACTGGGCGGCCCTCGGCTCCGTCTTCGGCGTCAGCCTCGGCGCCTCGGTGGGCCTCGTGGCCCTGTTCACCCTCGGCATCGCCGGCCTCTCCCGCCGCGAGCGGGCCGTCGCCCAGGGCAGCGGCGGCGGAGCGCTCGCGGTCACCGGCGCCTACGCCTGCTTCGCCGCGTGCGCCGCCGCGGTGGCGTACGGGATCTATCTGATCGTGGCCTGAGCACGGCCCGATCATGGCCTGACCATGTCCTGATCACGGCCTGAGCCGGCGGACACGAGCCGCATCGCCCGCTCTGCCCGGGACGTCTCCACGACGTCCCGGGCAGAGCGGGCGTTCTCGTGCGCCGGTCGTACGCGGTGGTGTGGGGCTCATCTCACCGCGCCTGCGCAGGTCAACGGCAAGTTGACGGGTGTTCGCGGGGCGTGGTGGACTGCCGGGGCCATGTACGGCGGCAGGAGAGGAAGCCGGTGCGAATCCGGCGCGGTCCCGCCACTGTGACCGGGGAGGAAACCCCCCGGGAGCCAGGAACTCTCGCCGCCGGTCTCGTCGAACCAGGGCGTGGACACCCTGAGTGAGGACATATCGCCATGCGCGGCTGCCGACCGAGATCCACCAGCGACACCCCGACCGCACCCGTCATCGGCTGACCCGATGGGTGCCGATCGCGTCTTCGCGTACGGCGCCACGGCCGGCCTCCTCGGTGATCTGCTCCTCGGCGACCCCCGCCGCGGGCACCCGGTCGCCGTGTTCGGACGTGCCGCGGGTGCCGTGGAACACGTGCTGTGGCGGGACCACCGCGGCTGGGGCGCCCTGCACACCGCGGTGTGCGTGGGGGGCACCGTGGCGTCGGCCGCGCTGGCCGCCTCCGCCGTACGCCGCTCCCGTACCGCCTCCGTCGCCCTGACCGCCGCCGCCACCTGGGCCGTCGTCGGCGGCACCTCGCTCGCCCGGGAGGCACGGGCGATCGGACGGGCGCTCGAGGCCGGGGACGTCGAGGGCGCCCGGGCACGGCTGCCGCACCTGTGCGGGCGCGACCCGCAGGCGCTGGACGCCGACGGGATCGCCCGGGCCGTCGTCGAGTCCGTCGCCGAGAACACCTCCGACGCGGTGGTGGGCGCGCTGGTGTGGGGCGCCGTGGGCGGCGTGCCGGGGCTCGTCGGCTTCCGCGCCGTCAACACCCTGGACGCCATGGTCGGGCACAAGTCCCCCCGCCACCGCCGCTACGGCTGGGCCTCGGCCCGCCTCGACGACCTCGCCGGATGGCCGGGGGCACGGCTCACCGCCGCCCTGGCGGCCGTGGCGGGCGGCGATCCACGCGGTGCCGTACGGGCCTGGCGCGCCGACGCCGGCAAGCACCCGAGCCCCAACGCCGGCCCGGTCGAGGCCTCGTTCGCGGGGGCGCTCGGCGTGCGGCTGGGCGGCACGCTCTCCTACGGAGGACGCGTCGAGCACCGCCCGGTGCTCAACGGATCCGGGCGCGCCGTCCGGGCGGGGGACGTCGAACGGACCGTACGCCTCTCCCGGCGCGTGAGCTGGCTCGCGCTCGGCGTGTGCGCGGGCGCACGGCTGCTGTGCGCCCACCGGACGAAGGGACGCACGTCATGAGCGGCGGACTGCTCGTCGCCGGCACCACCTCCGACGCCGGGAAGAGCGTCGTCACGGCCGGGATCTGCCGGTGGCTGGTGCGGCAGGGCGTGAAGGTCGCGCCCTTCAAGGCGCAGAACATGTCCCTCAACTCCTTCGTCACCCGCGGGGGTGCCGAGATCGGCCGGGCGCAGGCCATGCAGGCCCAGGCGTGCCGGATCGAGCCGACCGCGCTGATGAACCCGGTGCTGCTCAAGCCCGGCGGCGAGCAGAGCAGCCAGGTGGTGCTGCTGGGCAGGCCGGTCGGCGAGCTGAGCGCGCGCGGGTTCTTCGGGGGATCCGGGGGGTCGTCCCCCGGGAAAAGGCTGCACGGCGGGCGGCAGCGGAAGCTCCTCGGCACGGTGCTGGACTGCCTGGCCGAGCTGCGGGACGCGTACGACGCGGTGATCTGCGAGGGGGCGGGCAGTCCGGCGGAGATCAATCTGCGCCGGACCGACATCGTCAACATGGGGATCGCGCGGGGCGCGCGGCTGCCCGTGCTGGTCGTCGGCGACATCGACCGCGGCGGCGTCTTCGCCTCCTTCTTCGGCACGCTCGCCCTGCTGTCCCGCGAGGACCAGGAGCTGGTCGCCGGGTTCCTCGTCAACAAGTTCCGGGGCGACGTCTCGCTGCTCGAACCCGGGCTCGACATGCTGCACGGGCTCACCGGGCGACGCACGTACGGCGTACTGCCGTTCCGGCACGGGCTGGGCATCGACGAGGAGGACGGGCTGCGGGTGTCCTTGCGGGGCGCGGTGCGGGAGTCGGCCGTGGCGCCCCCGGTGGGCGAGGACGTGCTGCGGGTCGCCGTCTGCGCGGTTCCGCTGATGTCCAACTTCACCGACGTGGACGCGCTCGCCGCCGAACCGGGCGTCGTCGTACGGTTCGTGGACCGCCCGGAGGAGCTGTCCGACGCCGACCTCGTCGTCGTGCCCGGCACCCGGGGCACGGTCAGGGCGCTCCAGTGGCTCCGCGAGCGGGGGCTGGCGGAGGCGCTGCGCCGCAGGGCGGCCGAAGGGCGGCCGGTCCTCGGGATCTGCGGCGGTTTCCAGATCCTCGGCGAGCACATCGAGGACGAGGTCGAGTCGCGGGCCGGGCACGTGGACGGCCTCGGACTGCTGCCCGTACGGGTCCGGTTCGCCCGCGAGAAGACCCTCACCCGGCCGGAGGGCGAGGCCCTGGGCGAACGGGTCGAGGGCTACGAGATCCACCACGGGGTCGCCGAGGTCACCGCCGGCGAACCCTTCCTGGACGGCTGCCGGGTCGGGGCCGTCTGGGGCACGCACTGGCACGGCTCGCTGGAGTCGGACGGCTTCCGGCGTGCCTTCCTGCGCGAGGTCGCGGCCGCCGCGGGCCGCCGCTTCGTGCCGGCCGCCGACACCTCCTTCGCCGCGCTGCGCGAGGAGCAGCTCGACCGGCTCGGCGACCTGATCGAACAGCACGCGGACACGGACGCGCTGTGGCGGCTCATCGAGTCCGGCGCGCCGCGAGGACTGCCCTTCATCCCACCGGGAGCGCCCGCATGAGCACAGTGTTGTTGTTGTCGACCGCCGACACCGATCTGCTGGCCGCCCGTGCCTCGGGCGCCTCCTACCGGATCGGCAACCCGACCCGCGTGGACGTCGCCGAGGAGCTTCCCGTGCTGCTCGACGGCGCGGACGTCGCCGTCGTACGGCTGCTCGGCGGCAAGCGCGCCTGGGAGGACGGGCTCGCCGCGCTGCGGGCGTCCGGGATCCCGACCGTGCTGCTGGGCGGAGAGGCCGTGCCGGACGCGGAGTTGATGGCCGAGTCGTCGGTCCCGGCGGGTGTGGTGGCGGAGGCGCTGCGGTACCTCGTCGAGGGCGGGCCGGCGAACCTGGCCGAGCTGGCCCGGTTCCTGTCGGACACCGTGCTGCTGACCGGCGAGGGCTTCGAGGAACCGCGGAAGATGCCGGAGTACGGCGTCCACGGCGACCGCGCCCTCGCGGAAGGCCGCCCGACCGTCGGCGTGCTCTTCTACCGCGCCCACGAACTGAGCGGCAACACCGCCTTCGTGGACACCCTGTGCGACGCGATCGAGGCACACGGCGCCAACGCCCTTCCGGTGTACTGCGGTTCGCTGCGCGGCGCCGACGCGGGACTGTACGAGACCCTGGGGCGCGCCGACGCCCTGGTCGCCACCGTCCTCGCCGCCGGCGGCACGCACGCCTCGCAGGCGTCGGCGGGCGGGGACGAGGAGTCCTGGGACATCGGGGCGCTGGCCGAGCTCGACATCCCGGTGCTGCAAGGGCTCTGCCTGACCTCGTCGCGGACCGCGTGGGACGCGTCGGACGCGGCCCTGTCCCCCATGGACGCGGCGATGCAGGTCGCGATCCCGGAGTTCGACGGACGGCTGATCACGGTCCCGTTCTCCTTCAAGGAGCAGGGCCCGGACGACGTACCGGTGTACATGGCCGACCCCGAGCGGGCCGCCCGGGTGGCCGGGATCGCCGTACGGCACGCACGGCTGAAGCACAAGGCCAACGCGGAGAAGCGGATCGCGCTCGTCTTCACGGCGTACCCGACCAAGCACTCGCGGGTCGGCAACGCGGTGGGGCTCGACACCCCTGCCTCGGCGGTACGGGTACTGGACGCGCTGCGGGAGGCGGGGTACCTGGCCGAGGGGTACCCCGACAACGGCGACGAGCTGATCCACCGCCTGATCGAGGCCGGCGGCCACGACGTGGAGTGGCTGACGGNNNNATCAGCTGGCCGCCGCACCCGCGCGCGTGCCGCTCGCCGACTACCGGGCCTGGTTCGACCAGCTCGACCCCGGGCTGCGGGACGCGATGCTTCGGGCGTGGGGTGAGCCGCCCGGCTCGCTGTACGTCGACGGCGACGACATCGTGCTGGCGTCGCTGAGGTTCGGGAACGTCGTCGTCATGATCCAGCCGCCGCGCGGCTTCGGCGAGAACCCGATCGCGATCTACCACGACCCCGACATGCCGCCGTCCCACCACTACATGGCGGCCTACCGGTGGCTGGAGGCTGCGACATCGGAGGGGGGCTTCGGCGCGGACGCGATCGTGCACATGGGCAAGCACGGCACGATGGAGTGGCTGCCCGGCAAGGGGCTGGGCCTGTCGCGCGGGTGCGCACCGGACGCGGTGCTGGGCGACCTGCCGCTGGTGTACCCGTTCATCGTCAACGACCCCGGCGAGGGCACCCAGGCCAAGCGGCGCGGGCACGCCACGGTCGTCGACCACCTCGTGCCGCCGATGGCACGCGCGGACACCTACGGCGACCTGGCCAAGCTGGAGCAGCTGCTCGACGAGTACGCGTTGGTCTCCGACCTGGACCCGGCGAAGGCGCCGGCCGTACGGGCCCAGATCTGGACGCTGGTCAAGGCCGCCGAACTGCACCACGACCTGCGCGTGGACGAGCAGCCGGACGACGGCGAGTTCGACGAGTTCGTCATGCACATCGACGGCTACCTGTGCGAGATCAAGGACGTGCAGATCCGGGACGGCCTGCACGTCCTGGGCGGCGGCCCGGTGGGCGAGCCCCGTGTGAACCTGGTGCTGGCCGTGCTGCGTGCCTCGCAGGTGTGGGGCGGGCGGGCGAACGCGCTGCCGGGGCTGCGGGCCTCGCTGGCGGAGCACTTCGGGCTGGTGGAGAAGGAGTTGCTGGCCGAGCCGGGTGCGCCGGTGAAGGTGCCGGTGGAGCTGACGGACCTGGTCGAGGTCCCGCCCGTCTCCCACCACCACCCTTCCAAGGAAGGCGCTTCGCGCCCCTTTGTTCCCGCGCGTACCGCCTCCGACGCGATCGACCTGCTGGAGCAGCTGTGCCGGCGGATCGCGGAGGGGATGGAGGAGCGCGGCTGGGCGGCTTCCGGGAGCGGGGCCCTGGTGCGGGAGGTGCTGGGCGCCGAACTCCCGGAAGCGGTGGCCGTGCTGGACTTCGCCTGCACCGAGGTCGTGCCCCGGCTCGCCCGTACGACGGACGAGATCGGGCACATCCTGCGGGCGCTGGACGGCGGTTACGTCCCGGCGGGCCCGTCCGGCTCCCCGACCCGGGGTCTGGTCAACGTCCTGCCGACCGGCCGGAACTTCTACTCGGTCGACCCCAAGGCGATTCCCTCCAGGCTGAGCTGGGAGGTCGGCCAGTCGCTCGCGGACTCGCTCGTGCAGCGGTACCTGCAGGACACGGGCGAGTACCCGAAGTCGGTCGGCCTGACGGTCTGGGGCACGTCCGCGATGCGCACCCAGGGCGACGACATCGCCGAGATCCTGGCACTGCTGGGCTGCCGCCCGGTGTGGGACGACGCGTCGCGCCGGGTGACCGGTTTCGAGGTGGTCGGGTTGGAGGAGCTGGGCCGGCCGCGCATCGACGTCACGGTCCGGATCTCGGGTTTCTTCCGGGACGCGTTCCCGCACGTGGTGGGGCTGATCGACGACGCGGTACGGGCGGTGGCGGAGCTGGACGAGCCCGCCGAGCGGAACTTCGTGAAGGCCCACGCCGACGAGGACACCGCCGAGCACGGCGACCGGCGGCGCGCTACGGCTCGCGTCTTCGGCTCCAAGCCGGGGGCGTACGGCGCGGGGCTGCTGCCGCTGATCGACGCGCGCAACTGGCGCAGCGATGCCGATCTGGCCGAGGTGTACGCGGTGTGGGGCGGTTACGCCTACGGGCGAGGGCTGGACGGGCGAGCGGCGCGCGGGGACATGGAGACGGCGTTCAGGCGGATCGCTGTGGCGGCGAAAAACGTGGATACCAGAGAGCATGATATCCACGATGCGGATGACTATTTCCAGTACCACGGCGGCATGGTTGCCATGGTGCGGCACCTGACGGGGGCGAGCCCGGAGGCGTACGTCGGGGACTCCGCCGTACCGGACCAGGTGAAAACCCGCACACTGGGCGAGGAGACACACAGGGTCTTCCGCGCCCGCGTAGTCAACCCTCGCTGGATGAGCGCCATGAGAAGGCACGGCTACAAGGGTGCTTTCGAGATGGCGGCAACCGTCGACTACCTCTTCGGCTACGACGCCACAGCGGGCGTGGTCGACGACTGGATGTACGAGAAGCTCAGCGCCGAATACGTCTTCGACGTCGAGAACCGGGACTTCATGAAGAAGTCCAACCCATGGGCGCTGCGCGGCATCACCGAACGGCTGCTGGAGGCCGCCGACCGAGGGCTGTGGGCCGAGCCGGACGCGGACACGCTGGAGCGGCTGCGCGCCACCTACCTGGAGCTGGAGGGCGACTTGGAGGGCGAGGACAAGTGACCACCCCGTTTCCGTTCACGGCCGTCGTCGGTCAGGACGACCTGCGGCTCGCACTGCTGCTGAACGCGGTGTCTCCGTCGGTCGGCGGAGTACTGGTGCGCGGCGAGAAGGGCACCGCGAAGAGCACCGCTGTGCGTGCTCTTTCGGCACTGCTGCCCCAGGTGGATGTCGTCCCCGGGTGCCGTTTCTCCTGCGACCCCGGCTCTCCCGACCCCGCCTGCCCGGAAGGGCCGCACGAGCCGGGGGCCGGCGTCGAGAGGCCCGCGCGGATGGTCGAGCTCCCCGTCGGTGCCTCCGAGGACCGGCTGGTGGGCGCGCTCGACATCGAGCGGGCGCTGGCCGAGGGCGTAAAAGCGTTCGAGCCCGGCCTGCTCGCCGACGCCCACCGGGGGATCCTCTACGTCGACGAGGTCAACCTGCTCCACGATCACCTGGTCGACTTGCTGCTGGACGCCGCCGCCATGGGCGCCTCGTACGTCGAACGCGAAGGCGTCTCCGTACGGCACGCCGCCCGTTTCCTACTCGTCGGGACCATGAATCCTGAAGAGGGGGAACTCAGGCCTCAACTCCTCGACCGGTTCGGGCTGACCGTCGAGGTCGCGGCCTCGCGGGAGCCGGAGCAGCGGGTGGAGGTCGTGCGGCGGCGGCTCGCCCACGACGACGATCCCGCCGGGTTCGCCGCCCGGTGGGCGGACGAGGAGGCCGCCGTACGGCAGCGGATCGTGGCCGCGCGGGAGCTGCTGCCGCAGGTTCGGCTGGGTGATGGCGCGCTGCGGCAGATCGCGGCGACCTGTGCGGCCTTCGAGGTGGACGGCATGCGCGCCGACATCGTCATGGCCCGGACCGCCACCGCGCTGGCCGCGTGGGCCGGGCGGACCGACGTGCTCGCCGAGGACGTGCGGCAGGCCGCGCTGCTGGCCCTGCCCCACCGGAGGCGGCGGAATCCCTTCGACGCGCCGGGGCTCGACGAGGACAAGCTCGACGAGACCCTCCAGGAGTTCGGAGGCTCGGAGGACGACGACCCCGACCCCGGTCCGGACGGCGGCCCCGGCGGTGACGGCGGACAGCCCGCGCCCGACGACGGCAGTGGCGGTCCGCAGGGCGAGGAGAGCGGCGGTGAGCCGCAGCCGTCCGGTGCCGGCGCCGGTGAGCAGTCCGCCGTACGGGCCTCCGAGCCGTTCCGTACCAAGGTGCTGAGCGTGTCCGGCATCGGCGAGGGCGCCGCCGGGCGGCGTTCGCGGGCGCGGACCGAGCACGGGCGGACGACCGGGGCCCGGCGGCCCCAAGGCGCCCTGACCAAGCTGCACTTGGCGGCCACCGTGCAGGCAGCCGCCCCGCACCAGCGGGCGCGGGGCCGGACCGGATCCGGACTTCTCCTGCGTCGTGACGACCTCAGGCAAGCGGTACGAGAAGGCCACGAATCCAATCTCGTGCTGTTCGTGGTCGACGCCTCCGGGTCGATGGCCGCGCGGCAGCGGATGAGTGCCGTGAAGGGTGCCGTGCTGTCGCTGCTGCTGGACGCCTACCAGCGGCGGGACAAGGTGGGGCTGGTGACCTTCCGGGGGTCGGGTGCCGAGGTGGCGCTGCCGCCCACGTCGTCCGTCGACGCGGCGGCGGCCCGTCTGGAGTCGCTGCCGACGGGTGGGCGGACTCCGCTCGCCGCCGGGCTGCTCAAGGCGCACGACGTGCTGCGGGTGGAACGGCTGCGGGATCCGGCGCGGCGGGCACTCCTCGTAGTCGTGACGGACGGGCGGGCCACGGGTGGCCCGGAGCCGGTCGCTCTCGCCGGGCGTGCGGCACGGCTGTTCGCCGCCGAGGGGGTCGCGTCGGTGGTCGTGGACTGCGAGTCGGGTCCCGTACGGCTGGGGCTGGCCGGGCGGCTCGCGGGTGAGCTGGGCGGTACGGCCGTCACGCTCGACGAGCTGCGGGCCGACTCGATCGCCGGGCTGGTCAGGGAAGTTCAGGGCGACAGGAGGGCCGCGTAATGCCGCAGGGGCAGCCGAGTGCCGTACCGGACGACGGACTGACGACCCGTCAGCGGCGCAACCGGCCGCTCGTCGTCGTGCACACCGGGGTCGGCAAGGGCAAGTCCACCGCCGCCTTCGGGCTGGCGCTGCGCGCCTGGAACCAGGGCTGGCCGATCGGGGTGTTCCAGTTCGTCAAGTCGGCGAAGTGGAAGGTCGGTGAGGAGCGGGCGCTGCGGGTGCTGGGCGACTCCGGCGAGGGCGGGAGCGTCGCCTGGCACAAGATGGGCGAGGGCTGGTCCTGGGTGCAGCGGGACGCCCAGATGGACAACGAGCAGAAGGCCCGCGAGGGCTGGGAGCAGGTCAAGCGGGACCTGGCCGCCGAGACGTACCGGCTGTACGTGCTCGACGAGTTCGCGTACCCGATGCACTGGGACTGGGTCGACACCGACGAGGTCGTGGAGGTGCTGCGGGAGCGGCCCGGGAACCAGCACGTGGTGATCACCGGGCGCAACGCGCCCCGGAAGCTGGTCGACTTCGCCGATCTCGTCACCGACATGTCCAAGGTCAAGCACCCGATGGACGTCGGGCAGAAGGGGCAGAGGGGCATCGAGTGGTGACGTCCCCGTCCGTGCCCCGGCTGGTCGTTGCCGCGCCCTCGTCGGGGAGCGGCAAGACCACCGTCGCCACGGGGCTGATGGCCGCGCTGGCCCGGCGGGGGCTGTCCGTGTCCCCGCACAAGGTGGGGCCGGACTACATCGACCCCGGCTACCACGCGCTCGCGACCGGGCGCGTGGGACGGAACCTGGACGCGTATCTGTGCGGGCCCGAGCTGGTCGGGCCGTTGTTCCTGCACGGGGCGCGCGGGTGTGACATCGCCGTCGTCGAGGGCGTGATGGGGCTGTACGACGGGGCCGCCGGGGAGGGTGAGCTCGCGTCCACCGCCCAGGTGGCCAAGCTGCTGCGGGCGCCGGTGGTGCTGGTCGTCGACGCGTCGTCGCAGTCGCGGTCGGTGGCGGCGCTGGTGCACGGGTTCGCGTCCTGGGATCCGGAGGTGCGGATCGGGGGCGTGATCCTCAACAAGGTGGCCTCCGAGCGGCACGAGGTGCTGCTGCGGGAGGCGCTGGACTCGACCGGGGTGCCGGTGCTGGGGGTGCTGCGGAGGGCTCCGCAGGTCGATACGCCCTCCCGGCACCTGGGGCTGGTGCCGGTCGCCGAGCGGCGGACCGAGGCCGTGGAGGCCGTTGCGGCGATGGCCTCGCAGGTGGAGGCCGGGTGCGATCTGCCGGCGTTGGTCGCGCTGGCGCGGGGTGCGGGGGCGTTGTCCTGTGCGGCTTGGGATGCGGGTGCGGTCCTGGCGCCCGCGGCGGAGGCACTGATGAATGCGGCGCCTCCGCCGATTGCCGGTCCGGCGCCGAAGATCGCCGTTGCCGGTGGGCCCGCCTTCACCTTCTCCTACGCCGAGCACACGGAACTGCTCACCGCCGCCGGTGCCGACGTCGTCCGCTTCGATCCCCTGCGCGACGAGCAACTGCCCGAAGGCACCCGTGGATTGATCGTCGGCGGCGGGTTCCCCGAGGTGTACGCCGCCGAGTTGTCCGCCAACGAGCCGCTGCGCGAGGCCGTCGCCGAGCTCGCGCTCAGCGGTGCCCCCGTCGCCGCCGAGTGTGCCGGGCTGCTGTACCTGTGCCGGGAGCTCGACGGGCGGCCGATGTGCGGGGTGCTGGACGCCGCCGCCCGGATGACCGGGCGGCTCACGCTCGGCTACCGGGACGCCGTGGCCGTGAGCGACAGCGTGCTCGCCGGCGCGGGGGAGCGGATGCGCGGTCACGAGTTCCACCGGACCGTCGTCGAGCCCGGCTCGGGCACGGGGCCGGCGGCTCCCGCCTGGGGGATGCGCGCTCCCGAGCGCCGGGTCGAGGGGTTCGTACAGAACAACGTGCACGCGAGTTACCTGCACACCCACTGGGCCGCCGTGCCCGGTGTCGCCCGTCGGTTCGTCGAGAGGTGCCGGACGTCATGAGCAGCAGGCTGATCGGAGTGGGGGTCGGGCCCGGCGACCCCGAGCTGGTGACCGTCAAGGGCGTCAACGCGCTGCGCGCGGCCGATGTCGTCGTCGTACCCGTCATGGCTGCGTTCGACGGAAAAGACGGCGGGGAGCGGGGGCGTGCCGAGGCGACCGTGCTGCACTACGTGCCCGAGGAGAAGGTCGTCCGGGTGGTGTTCGCGCTGAACGAGCGGGCCGACCGGGCACGGCGCGAGGCGGCGTGGGACGCGGCCGGGGAGCGGGTCGCCGGCCTGCTCGAACAGCACGGCCGCGTCGCCTTCGCCACCATCGGTGATCCGAACGTGTACTCCACCTTCACGTACCTCGCGCAGACCGTCGCCGCCCTGGTGCCGGGGACCGTCGTCGAGACCGTGCCCGGCATCACCGCCATGCAGGACCTGGCGGCGCGGTCGGGTGCCGTGCTCACCGAGGGCACCGAGCCGCTCACCCTGGTGCCGGTCACCGCCGGGGCCGCCGTGCTGAAGGAGGCGCTGAGCGGGCCCGGCACGGTCGTGGCGTACAAGTTCGGGCGGCAGGCGCGGGAGGTCGCCGAGGCGCTGCGGGACAGCGGGCGGATCGACGGCGCGGTGTGGGGGTCGGCGCTCGGGCTGCCGGAGGAGTCCGTCCGGCCCGCCGCGGATCTCGACGGGGCTCCCCTGCCGTACCTCTCCACGCTCATCGCGCCCGCCCGGCGCGACGGCGGGCGGGGCGGCAAGCTGTGAGCCGTACCCGTCTCCGGGTGGACCGGTCAGGCGGCCAGACCGACCACCACCCAGATGAACACCACTCCCGCGGCCGTGCACAGCAGGGTCGAGCGGGCCGGGTGCTCGTGGTGGGCCTCGGGGAGGATCTCGGCCGCGGCGAGGTAGAGCAGCGCCCCGCCGAAGAGACCGAGATAGCCGCCGAGGAACCACTCCGGGATGGTGACGAAGGTGGTCGCGGCGGCGCCCACCACCGGTGCCAGGGCGTCCGCGACGAGCATGGCCACCGCCTTGCGCCGTGCGTTGCCGTACAGGCTGGTGAGGGTGAACGTGTTGAAGCCGTCCGCGAAGTCGTGGGCGATGACCGCGAGCGCGACCGCCGCGCCCATGCCGCCGCCCACCTGGAAGGCGGCCCCCATCGCCACACCGTCCATGGCGCTGTGACCGACCATCGCGGCCGCCGCCGTCAGGCCCACCTCGGGTGCGCGGTGGTTGTGCCGTTCGTCGCCACCGTGCGCGGCCTGCCGTGCGGCCAGCAGGCGCTCCACCAGGTGGGCCAGCAGGAAGCCGGCCACGAACAGCAGCAGGGCCGCCGGTACGCCGAACACCTCCCCGCCCGCCGCGTGCAGCGCCTCGGGGAGCAGGTCCAGGCCGACCACGCCCAGCATCAGGCCGCCGGCCAGTCCGAGGACCAGATGGCGGCGGTCGGTCACCCGCTGTGCCGTCCAGCCGCCGGCCAACGTCATCAGGAACGCGCCGAGCGCGACGTAGACCGCCATGTGCCCTTGCTATCGGATCAGCCCCCGGTCGCGCACTTCCGGCCACCGCCGGCCCCCCGCACACCGTGACGTTCCGCGTGCCGTTCCGGCTGCCACTCCGCCTGTCATTCCGTGTGTCATTCCGCGTGTCATTCCGCGTGTCATTCCGTACGAGAGGACCCCACCCATGGCCGATGCCCCCGCCGGCAAGGTGACCTTCGTCGGTGCCGGTCCCGGCGCCGCCGACCTGCTGACGTTCCGCGCCGCCCGCGCGATCACCGAGGCCGACGTCGTGATCTGGGCGGCCAGTCTCGTCCAGGCCGACGTGCTCGACCACGCGCGCGAGGACGCGGAGGTCCTGGACTCGGCCACCATGTCTCTGGAGGACGTCGTCGCCGTGTACGAGCGGGCGTGCGCCGAAGGGCTGAAAGTGGCCCGTATCCACTCCGGCGACCCGGCCCTGTGGGGCGGCACGCAGGAGCAACTGGACCGGTGCGCGGCGCTCGGGATCGAGACGGAGGTCGTGCCCGGCGTCTCCTCGTTCTCGGCCGTGGCCGCGCTCGTCGGGCGCGAGCTGACCATTCCCGAGGTCGCCCAGTCGGTGATCCTCACCCGGCTCGGCGGCGGCAAGACGCCGATGCCGCCCGGCGAGGAGGTGCGCGAGTTCGCCCGGCACGGCACCACCATGGCCGTCTTCCTGTCGGCGGCCCGCAGCGGCCAGCTGGTGCGGGAGCTGCTGGAGGGCGGCTATCCGACGTCCACGCCGGTCGTGGTGGCGTACCAGGCGACCTGGCCGGAGGAGCTGGTCGTCAGGTGCACGGTCGGCACGCTGGAGGAGACGGTCAAGGAGCACAGGCTCTGGAAGCACACCCTGTTCCTGGTCGGCCCGGCCCTGGACGCGCACGGCACCCGCTCGCACCTATACCACCCCGGCCACTTCCACGGCTACCGCAAGGCCGACCCCGAGGCCCGCAGGGCCCTGCGCGCGCGGGGTGCGAGCACGTGATCACGGTCGTCGGCACGGGGACGGGGGCGGCGTACGACACCCGGGTGCTCCGCGGCGCCGGGCTCGTCGTGGGCGGGCGGCGGCACCTGGACGCCGTACAGCTGCCGGAGGGCGCCGAGCGGGTCGTGCTCGGGCCGCTGGAGCCCGCGCTCGGCGTGGTGGAGCGGTACGTCGGGAAGGGGCGGCGGGTCGTCGTGCTGGCCTCGGGCGACCCCGGGTTCTTCGGGATCGTGCGGGCGCTGGCCGAGCGGTTCGGGCCCGGGCGGCTGGACGTCCGCCCCGGGGTGTCCTCCGTCGCCGTCGCCTTCGCGCGGCTCGGGCTGCCCTGGGACGACGCGGTGGTGGTCAGCGCGCACGGGCGGGACCTGCGGACGGCCGTCAACGTGTGCCGGGCCCGGCCGAAGGTCGCCGTGCTGACCGGGCCGGGGGCCGGGCCCGCCGAGCTGGGCGCCGCGCTGGCCCGCACGCCCTCCGGCGACCGGGTGCTGGTCGTCGCCTCCGCGCTGGGTGATCCGGCACGCGAGCGCGTGGAGCGGGTCACGCCCGCCCGAGCCGCCGAACGGGACTGGGGGGCTGGCGTGAGCGTGGTGCTGTGCCTGGACGAGGCGCGTGCGCTGGGTGGCGTACGGACCGTCGCCGGGCCCGTGGACGGGCCGGCGGGCTGGGCGCTGGACGAGGGCGCGTTCGCGCACCGCGACTCGATGATCACCAAGTTCGAGGTGCGGGCGCTGGCCCTGGCCCGGCTCGGGCCGCGCCTGGGCGACCTGGTCTGGGACGTGGGGGCCGGGTCGGGGTCGGTGGCGGTGGAGTGCGCGCGGCTCGGTGCCGCGGTCGTGGCCGTCGAGAAGGCCGCGGACGGCGTCGAGCGGATCCGCGCCAACGCCGACGCCCATGGGGTCGACCTGGCCGTGGTGCACGGTACGGCCCCTGCCGCGCTGTCCGGGCTGGACGATCCCGACGCCGTGTTCATCGGCGGCGGGGGGCGTGAGCTGCCGGACGTCGTCGGCGCGTGCGCGCGGCGGGCCCGGCGGACCGTCGTGGTCGCCGTGGCCGCGCTCGACCGTGTGCCGGCGGCACGCGAGGCGCTCACCGCCGCCGGGTTCGCCTGCGACGGGGTGCTGCTGCAGTCCTCCCGGCTGGCGCCGCTGCCGGGGGACGTGACCCGGCTGGCGGCCACCAACCCCGTGTTCCTGCTGTGGGGCGTGCGGCCCCCGGCGACCAGTGAAGGAGTTGCTCAGTGATCGGCCTCATTTCCGCCACCGCGGCGGGCGCGGCTGCGCGGGACCGGCTGGCGGCCGCGTGGCCGGACCGTACGCGGGTGTACGACGGGCCCGTCGGGGACGCCGTACGGGCCGCGTTCGCCGAGTGCGAGCGGTTGGTGTGCTTCCTGGCGACGGGGGCGGTCGTCCGGCTGGTCGCGCCGCTGCTGGGCGGGAAGGCGTCCGACCCTGGTGTGGTGTGCGTGGACGAGGGCGGGCGGTTCGCCGTGTCGCTGGTCGGCGGGCACGGCGGCGGGGCGAACGAACTCGCCGTGGCGGTGGGCGAGGTGCTGGGGGCCGAGCCCGTGGTGACGACCGCGACGGACGCCGTGGGGCTGCCGGGGCTGGACACGCTGGGGCTGCCGGTGGAGGGGGATGTGGCCGGGGTGTCGCGGGCGCTGCTCGACGGCGAGCCCGTCGCCCTCGAGGCCGAGGTGCCGTGGCCGCTGCCTCCGCTGCCGGTGGCGGAGCGGGGGTCGTACACCGTGCGGGTGACGGACCGGGCGGTCGAGCCGGGCGGGCGCGAGGTGGTCCTGCGGCTGCCGTCCCTCGTGGTCGGCGTCGGCGCGTCCAGGGGCGCTCCCGTGGAGGAGGTGCTGGGGCTGGTCGAGGGCGCGTTGCGGGACGCGGGGCTGTCCGCGCGGTCCGTCTCCTGTCTCGCCACCGTCGACGCCAAGGCGGAGGAACCGGGGCTCGTCGCGGCGGCCGGGCGGCTGGGGGTGCCCCTGGTGGCCCACTCCGCCGAGGAGTTGGCGACGGTCGACGTGCCGAACCCGTCCGCCGCGCCGCTCGCCGCCGTCGGTACGCCGTCGGTCGCGGAGGCCGCCGCGCTGCTCGGCGGGGGTGAACTCGTCGTGCCCAAGCGGAAGTCGGAGCGGGCGGACGGGCGGCCGGCCATGGCCACGTGTGCCGTGGTGCGGCGGCCGGGGCGCGGGCGGCTCGCGGTCGTCGGGCTCGGGCCGGGCGCCCGGGACCTGCTGACCCCGCGTGCGAAGGCCGAACTGCGGCGGGCCTCCGTGCTGGTGGGGCTCGACCAGTACGTCGACCAGATCCGCGACCTGCTGCGGCCCGGCACCCGGGTTCTGGAGTCGGGGCTCGGGGCGGAGGAGGAGCGGGCGCGGACGGCGGTGGCCGAGGCCCGGCGCGGGCACGCCGTGGCGCTGATCGGCAGCGGGGACGCCGGGGTGTACGCCATGGCCTCCCCCGCGCTCGCCGAGGCGTCGGACGACATCGACGTGGTCGGGGTGCCGGGGGTCACGGCGGCGCTCGCGGCCGGGGCGGTCCTCGGGGCACCGCTGGGGCACGACCACGTGTCGATCAGCCTGTCCGACCTGCACACGCCGTGGGAGGTCATCGAGCGGCGGGTGCGGGCGGCGGCGGAGGCCGACCTCGTCGTGACCTTCTACAACCCGCGCTCCCGGGGCCGCGACTGGCAGCTGCCCGAGGCGCTGGCGATCCTCGCCGGGCACCGGGAGCCGACGACGCCGGTGGGTGTCGTACGCAACGCCTCGCGGCCGGACGAGTCCAGCCGGCTGACGACGCTGGCGGCGCTGGACCCGGCGACGGTCGACATGATGACGGTCGTGACGGTCGGCAACACGGCGACCCGCGAGATCGCGGGCCGCATGGTCACGCCGCGGGGCTACCGCTGGCAGGAGACCCGGGAGGAACCGAAGTGAACCGCGTCGTCCACCCCATCGAGCAGGAGTCCTTCCGGCGGCTGCGCGCCCGCCTGGACACCTCGCGCTTCCCGCCGCTGACGCGGGCGGTGGTGGAGCGGGTCATCCACTCCGCCGCCGACCTGGAGTACGCCTCCGACCTCGTCATGGACGAGGGCGAGCTGGTGACGGCGCACGCCGCGCTGCACGCGGGGGCGCCCGTGGTCGTGGACGTGGAGATGGTGGCGGCCGGGATCACCCGGCGCGACACCGTCTGCCGTCTGAAGGACGCCCGGCCGGGCCCCGGGCTGACGCGTTCGGCGCACGCCGTCCGGCTGGCGTACGAGGAGGTCGGTCCGGGCGCCCTGTGGGTGATCGGCTGCGCTCCGACCGCCCTGGAGGAGCTGCTGGGGCTGGACGCCTCCCCCGCGCTCGTCGTCGGTCTGCCCGTCGGCTTCGTCGGGGCGGCCGAGTCCAAGGCCGCGTTGCGCGAGAGCGGGCTGCCCGCGGTGAGCAACGTGTCCGAGAAGGGCGGTTCGGCGGTCGCCGCCGCCGCGCTCAACGCCCTGCTGTACCACCCCACTTCGTTTGAATCACCCGAGGAGACCCTGTGACCACCCCGCCGCCCGCCCTGCTCATCGCCGGTCACGGCACCCGGGACGAGGCCGGAGCCGAGGCGTTCCGTTCCTTCGTAAGGGAGTTGGGCCGCCGTCACCCCGAACTGCCCGTCGCGGGCGGCTTCATCGAGCTGTCCCCGCCGCCGCTGGGCGAGGCGGTCGCCGATCTGGTGGGGCGGGGGGTGCGGCGGTTCGCCGCCGTACCCCTGATGCTGGTGTCCGCCGGGCACGCCAAGGGCGACATCCCGGCGGCGCTGGCCCGCGAGAAGGAACGGCACCCGGGGATCTCGTACACCTACGGCCGCCCGCTGGGACCGCACCCCGCCCTGCTGAGCGTGCTGGAGCGACGGCTGGACGAGGCGGTGGATCCCTCCTGGGACCGCTCCGAGGTGACGGTGCTGCTGGTCGGGCGCGGGTCGACGGACCCGGACGCCAACGCGGAGGTGTTCAAGGCGGCACGGCTGCTGTGGGAGGGGCGGGGTCACGCCGGTGTGGAGACGGCGTTCGTGTCGCTGGCGGCGCCGGACGTGCCGAGCGGTCTGGAGCGGTGCGCGCGGCTGGGTGCGCGGCGGATCGTGGTCCTCCCCTACTTCCTGTTCACGGGCATCCTGCCGGACCGGGTGCGGCGGCAGACGGAGGACTGGGCGGCGGCGCACCCGGAGGTCGAGGTGCGCTCGGCGGACGTGATCGGGCCGGAGCCGGAGCTGCTGGACCTGGTGAGGGAGCGGTACGAGGAGGCGGTGAAGGGCGATCTGCGGATGAACTGCGACTCGTGCGTGTACCGGATCGCGCTGCCGGGCTTCGAGGACAAGGTGGGGCTGCCGCAGCAGCCGCACTACCACCCGGACGACGACGGCCATCACCACGGGCACCACCACGGGCACCACCACGGGCACCACCACGGCGGGCACGCACACTCCCATGCGCACTGAGGCCGGGATGCGGGGCGGCCGCGTCCACGACCTGCGGCACCACGGAGACGCGGAGGTGCGGGACGACGGTGCGGCGCTGGTGGACCTCGCCGTGAACGTGCGGGCGGACACGCCCCCGGCGTGGCTGCGGGAGCGGATCGCCGCCTCGCTCACCGGTCTCGCGGCCTACCCGGACGGGCGGGCCGCGCGGGCGGCGGTGGCGGCTCGGCACGGGCTGCCGGTGGAGCGGGTGCTGCTGACGGCGGGGGCGGCGGAGGCGTTCGTGCTGCTGGCACGGGCGTTGAAGGCACGGCGTCCGGTCGTCGTGCATCCGCAGTTCACGGAGCCGGAGGCGGCGCTGCGGGACGCCGGGCACACGGTGGACCGGGTGCTGCTGCGGGAGGAGGACGGCTTCCGGCTCGACCCGGGAGCCGTCCCGGAGGACGCGGACCTGGTGGTGGTCGGCAACCCGACGAACCCGACGTCGGTCCTGCACCCGGCCGCGTCCGTCGCCGAACTGGCCCGCCCGGGAAGGTTGTTGGTGGTCGACGAGGCGTTCATGGACGCGGTGCCGGGCGAACGGGAGGCGCTGGCGGGCCGGACGGACGTGCCCGGTCTGGTGGTGCTGCGCAGCCTGACGAAGACGTGGGGGCTGGCGGGGCTGCGGATCGGCTACGTGCTGTCCTCCCCGGAGGTGATCGCCGAACTGGAGCGGGCCCAGCCCCTGTGGCCCGTGTCCACGCCGGCGCTGGCGGCGGCCGCGGCGTGCGTGGAGCCACGGGCACTGGCGGAGGCGGAGGCGGCTGCCCGCCNGCATCGCGGAGGACCGGGCCCGTCTGGTGGCGGGCCTGGTCTCCTTCGCGGGGGCGGGGGTGCGGGTGGTGGAGCCGGCCGAGGGTCCCTTCGTACTGGTCCGTGTGCCGGAGGCGTCGGACGTACGGCGACGGCTGCGCACCCTGGGCTACGCGGTGCGGCGCGGGGACACGTTCCCGGGACTGGGCGAGGAGTGGCTGCGCCTGGCGGTACGGGACCGGGAAACGACGTCCGGCTTCCTGACGGCCCTGTCCACGGCGCTGGGCGCACCGGCGTAGGGCTCCGCCGCCCCGGCCCCGGCCTCCGCCCCCGTACCCCTGCTCCTGCTCCTGCTCCTGCTCCTGCCTCTATCCCTGGCTCTGGCTCTTGCGCTTGCGCGCCAGTGCCACCGCTCCTCCGCCGAGGGCGAGCAGCACGGCCGAGCCTCCCGCCAGGTAGGGGGTCAGGGAGCTGCCGCCCGTCTCCGCCAGGTCGACGGACTTCGCGGCGGGAGCGCCCTGGGGCTTCACCTCGGCTTCCTGGGGCTTCACGTCCGTGTCCGGGCCCGGGTCGGCCTGCGGCGCGGACGCCTTCTCCGGTGCCGCCACCGGGGACTCGCAGGTCGCCCTGGCGAGGGTCACGGTGCCTTCCACCTCGGCCACGTTCAGCTTCAGCGGGTTGACGGAGACGTTGAGTTCGAGGGCGGTCGCCGCGGCCGTGCCGGACGTCGTCTCCCGCTTCGACAGGTCCAGACGGACCTCGCCGACACCGGGGACATGGACGTCGGTGGTGCCGCCGGAGGTGAGCGTCACCCTCTTGCCGAGTACCGTCACAGCGCCCAGGACGTTGCTGCTCGCGACCGGGGGCTCGCCCGCCTCGCACGTCGCCCTGGACGTGACCTGGTCGACCTCGATCAGGGACAGCAGAGGCAGACCGGGGACATGGACGCGGGCGTGGGCCAGTTCGACCGTGCTCTCGGCCTTGTCCGCCGAGACGGTCGCGTCGGCCTTCGCCACGTCCGCGCGGAGCACGCTGAAGGGCTTTCCGCCGTCGACGCCGTCGAGTTGGGCGGTCAGCGCGGTCTGGTGTGCGCTCTGCGGTGCCTCAACCTCGTTCAGGGAGACGGCGAGCGGGACGTTCACCGTCTTGTTGAGCAGGGACACGTCCAGCCCGGTGCGCAGGACGGAGGCGCTGGCGCGACCGTCCTGCGCACCGGTCGCATGCGCGGCACCCGCTCCGGCCAGCGTCACCGGGCCGGCGGCCAGGACGGTGGCGGCGGCGACGGTGGCGCAACGGCGTGCGGGCATGCGGAAGGTGTGGCCGTTCAAGGTGTGGGACCCCCAGAAGAGAATGCTTGGGACCCGGTAAGAATTACGCACTGCGAGTGAACGGTCAGCGATCCTGGGTTACTTCACCCCTTCGTGGGGTTTCCGCCCATCCGTTCGATTTTTCTGGCACGGGCGTTCCCTCCGGTCACCCCCGTGACTGACTGTGGTCAGCAGACGGAGCGGCCTCCGGAGTAGGGCAGGAAGGCCGTCCAGGCCTCCCGGCTGACATGCACCCTGGCCCCCCTCGCATTCTTCGAGTCCCGTACGACGACCTCGCCGACCGTCTCCGCGACCTCAACGCAGTTACCACCGCCCGAGCCGCTGTAGCTGCTCTTCCGCCACGCCAACTGACCGTGGCCGTCGGTGTCCTGCCGCTTGTTCATGCCACTCCTGCAAGTCGTCGGATGAGGCGTGCGGATTTCTCAGCGCAGCCTCGCCAATATCGAACCGGCTCACCGCCTCGGCTTCGATCAACGCGAAGTCCTGGAAGAACTTCGGCAGTTTGGCCCTGTCCACGTCCTCCTGGAGCTCCGCGAGCACTCCGCCCGCCCCGAGGACGCGCTCGGCCGCCTTCGTGAAGGTGGACTTCGCCGGCCGTCGGCCCTGCTCGATGGAGGCCACCTGCTCACAGGAGTAACCGACGGCGTCGGCCAGTTCCTGCCGGGTGAGCCCATTCTTGGTGCGGAAGAGCTTGGCCAGCTTGCCGTACCCGACCCAGATGGCCGGGTTCTCTCCGCCTGCGACTCGCCGCCTGCGCCGCGAGCTCACTTGACCGCCCGTACCGGCCGTGTTGTCCGTGCTCATGCGTCCACCCCCATGTACCGAGGTTCCTGGTCCGGTTGAACGCCTTGCTCCCCACCCCGGTCACGGGCGGAGACCTGTACAGATCCGCTCCCGCCTCGTACACCGGGACCGAGTACGTCGCACGCCGACCCGGTCCCAGCAGCTCAGGCCTCACCGCCTCCGTCGTTCCAACGCCTCCTCTGGCGTCAGGAGGGGGTCACGTCAAGGTGATACGTCGTGTCGACCCAGAAACCGTCACCAGTGCTCGCCTTGATCTCCAGGACGTACTGCCCCTGCGCCAGCGGAGCCAGGCCCGACCAAAGCCCCCAGGCGACTCGCCGCACCAATCCTGTACGGAACGGCGGCGAAGTGTACTCGTGCAACGGCAGCACGGTTCCGTTCAGGAACGCCGTGGCCTCCGCAACATCCATCACGGCCGGACGAGTGGAGAAGAGGGCGGGGCGCTGGGTGTTGAAGACAGGGAAGAAGATCGGGCGCCCGAGGGTTACGGAGCAGCGGCGCTCCACCCGACCGCCGTAGGTTCCGGCCAGGAACCACACGTCCTCGGGCTGCTGCCAGTCCGCGAACTCACCGGTCTCGTCCAGCACCGGACTGCACTCGTCGGGCGCGGAAAACGCCCACTGCCACCATCGCGCTGCGAGTCTGCCGCCTTCGTGAGGATTCAAATCCCACACGTTCTCCCCGCCCATTCCGCTGCCTCCCCTACGGTTGCTCTACCACGACAGGCCGGTCCAGCCGAAATGCGGCATACCTTTCGCGCTGCTTTCAGAGGCATCCAGGTGTCCGCGACACTGATCTCATTCACCCCGGTTTTGCCATCCATCGGGATTACTTCCGGTTTCGTAATCGTGTGGCTCGATATGGTCCCACGTCTCTCCGCTGACTGCTTCGAACGCCGCCGGAGCGACCTCAAGGAGTTCTTCAGCCACCGCCGCTTCATCGCTCGTGAACGGCGAAAATTTCTCCGCGCTTGAAAGAACTCCGGCAACGGCATCCGGACCGGCAAGGACTACGGCACACCTGGCGTAAAGAAAACGGTCATCAGACTGCTTGACAGGCCTGCCGGAGCCAGACACCACCTCCGCTACGGGGATATCTGCCAGCGCCTTGAGGTCAAGGCGGAACAGGATCTCGGCAAGGCGGTCTGCAAAGCCCTTGATCTCTTCTGGGTTGAGCCGACAGAGCCTTCCCTGGATGGCTGCACACTGCTCGTCCGGCGGCGTGGCCGCACTCACTTGGATAATCTTCCAGAAGACAGGCTCTGTCATCATTTCTCTGGACCCTTTCAGGCAACACCGGGCACTGACTGGATCAGCCTACCCGAATCCCAATTGATCCGACAATGCCTGCTACCGAATGCGGGCACCCCCGCAGGCGCCCGCATTCGATCGGGTCACCTGTCGACAGGGTTGCCCGGGGGCCGGAATCCTCCATTCTTCCGTTTATAGCGGCGTATCAGCCATGTCTCCATCTTGCGGGCAGCCTTCTTCCCCTTGAAGCTGCCATGGATCCGGAAGGACCACGAGTGCTGAGGTTGCTTTCTCTGCAGTCTCGCCACCTGGCTATGGACGCGACGCCCCTTTCCTTCTCCGTACTTCCAGACCGACTTGTTCTTGTAGATGGAGTACACGTACGTCTTGCAGGTACACTTGAGTGAATTGCCGTGATATCCGCACGACGAGTTGTGTGCGAGGACACCGCCCTCGCCGCTGTTCACGATGAACGTGTGAACGTTTCCGACGTTCAGGTTGACGACGAATTGATTCGGGATTTCGCCCAAATTCCTGGTGGCGGTGACCCGTCGCTGCGTGTCTTCCGGGTCGGTGAGCACGTCGCCCACGTGCACATCGGCGGCCTTTACCCAGCCCTTGTCGACGACCCATAGCGGGTGCTCCGCTGTGGCCTGGAGCGGCGGGGTCGTCGGGTCGAGGTCCGTGTCGATCTCGACTATGTGCTTGGTGCCGTAGCCGTCGAAGACCTCCAGAACTGGTTCGGCGTAGGTCTCGCCGGTCTCGGGGTCGGTTGCCGCTACGTAGTCACCGATCTCGATGGCGCCAATGGGCAGGTAGCTGCCATCAGCCATCAGGACCAGCGTGTCCGGGGCGAAGGAGTTGCAGCGGGAGCGGCGGAAGACCGACCGGGCCCGGGAGGAGGTCCGGTTGACGCGGCTGGCCTTGCGGATCGTGCGGGCCGCCTTGAAGCCCTTGACCGCGAGGCGGCCGGCGGAGCCGAAGGCGACGCCGACGCTCATTTCGGCGGCCTTGCGCCAGTTGCCCGTGGCGGCGTACGAGATGGCACCTACCGCGGAGGCGACGTTGCCGATCGGGCCGGGGATGTAGGAGGCAACCTCCGCGACCCGGGCGACCTTTCTGAACGCCTTCTTCCAGCTGAAGCCCCAGTGCCCGTCCAGATCGACGCAGTTGACGGGGTCGCCGCTGCAGTAGTCGTAGGCGTTGGCATTGCCGCCGGGCTCGGGGTCCGTCTGCAGGAACCGGCCGAGCGCCGGGCTGTAAAGGCGGGCGCCCATGAGGATGACGCCGTCCAGGGCCTCACCCGAGCGCTGCTTGGCGCCGAGCCAGCCGTACCGCTGCGGTGCCTGGCCGTCGACCGGCACCCCGAACTCGTCGTAGAGCAGTACCTTCGGTGCTGTCATCGCGGTGTCCAGGGTGACGGACACGTCGCCGTGCAGGTTGGCGAACTGCAGCTCCACGTCGCCGGTCGCGGACGTGGTGGCCACGAGGTCGCCGTCCGGGCCGGAGACGTTGCGGGTCAGGGTGCCCTGGGTGGTGTCCTCGATGATCCAGCGGGGCTCGTCGGAGTCGTCTCCATAGTGGTTGAGTTTGCTGGTGGCGTTCGCCCAGGTGCCGTCCGCCTGCTTCTTCTCAGTGGTGAACGCCTCAAAGCGCAGAGCGGGGTCGAGGGTCCAGGACTGGCGGGTGTCGCCCGCGCTCTGGGACGCGACTAGGTCGTTCGCCCAGTAGGCGTTGACCGAGCCTGTGCCGGTGGCCGTGGTGCGACCGAAGGCGTCGTAGGTGTAGCCCGTGGCCAGCAGCCGGTCGGCGCTGTCGTACGAGCTGGCCGTGGTCGTGCCGCCGGTGGTCCCGCACGAGCCGTCCTCGGCGGCCGGTATGACCGTCTTGGAGGTGCGGTTCATGCGCCCCGCAATGCTGCGGCCGGCCTCGTCGAAGCGGTAGTTGCGGGTGACGCAGCCCTCGGCAATGGTGCTCTGGACGGCCTTCGTCAGGCGGCCGAGACGGTCGTAGGTGTACTCCTTACTGTCGGTCGAGGAGGTGTCGGAAGCCACCGCCCCCTGCGTGGTCAGCTCGACGTGCTGGCCGTAGACGACCTCGCCGTCCGAGGTGCGGGTGTAGGTACGGCCGGTCGCCGCGCCTGCCGCGTTGAAGGTGTCCTTGCGGACGTAGCCGCCTGGGTACGTCTGCTCCACCATCTGGCCGCTGGGCCCGTACTTCGCGGTGAAGGTGCCGGCCACACTGTCGGTGACCGACGTGACGAAGCCGCGTGGCTCCTTGGTGCGGTCGTAGATGTAGCTGGTCCAGCCGGTGTTGTCGGTTACCTTGAGCGGCTTGCCGTACTTGTCGAACTCGGTGGTCGTGGTGCCGCCGTCGGCGTCCGTGTAGGACAGCAGCCGGTCGAGAGCGTCGAAGACGCGGCTGATGGTCTTGCCACCGGCCGTCGTCTTGACGGCATGTCCGGTGACCGGGTCGTACTCGGTGGTCACCTTCGGCAGGGTCTTGCCGACGTCGGAGGTGATCTCCGTGGAGACGATCCGGTCGGCCGCGTCGTAGACGGTCACCGTCTTGCGGCTCTTGCCCGCGTTGGTCTCGGTGACCTCCTCCACGTCCCCGAAGCGGGAGTAGCGGGTGATGCGCTTGACCGGCAGGGTGTCGGGCATACGGGCGGTGTCCGCACCCGTGACCTTGCCGCCGGGCAGCGTGACACACGGGTTGCCCGCCCACTCGGGACGGTTGCCGCAGGCCGCGTCGTCCGGGTTGGCCTTCGCGGTGTAGAAGACGGTCTTGACGGTGCCCGTGTCCGCGCCTTTGGAGCCTGGTCTGCGGGACTCGACCGCTCGACCGGCCGCATCGTACTTGATCGCCGAGGTCAGGTTCGCCCCGCCGGAGACGGCGTCGGTGGTCACCGAGGTCTCCGCGCGCAGGGTCCAGCCCGAGGTGCCACCGATCGGAGTGCCGTAGCCGGTCTTGGTGACCCGGACCTCGACATCCGCCGTGTAGCCCTCGATGCGGGCGCCTTCGCGAGTGGTGGTCTCCAGGTGGTACGCCGCCCCGTCCGGCTTGCCCTCGTCGTAGACGTGGACCGTGTGGGAGCGGACGACCACCGACTCACC
>NZ_JUJA01000167.1:82343-87060 GCF_001906585.1 Streptomyces kebangsaanensis
CGTGCCCGGTAGACGGGGCCGAGCTCTTCGAGCAGATCGAGGCCGTCGCGACTGTAGATGCTGCGGCTGTCCAGCAACCCGGCGCGGGCCGCAGGGTCGTCCGGCAGCTCCAATTCGGCCGCCTTCTCGTCGGAATCGTCGTCCTTGCCGAGGGCCAGCAGCCGGCCGGAGGCATCCAGGGTGCGGACGGTGTTGCCGAACCGGTCGTACTCGGTGGTGCCGATGTCACCGACACCGGTCGGCGACCACGTCGCGGTGTTGACCTCCTGTGCCGAGGCGTTGAGGTAGTGGACGGTGGCCTGCTGGTAGCCGTCCTTTCCGGGCGTGGTGGCCGTGGCGGTGTGGGTGCCCGGGTCCGACTCGACGTCGAAGACGGCGGTGGCGTCCGTGGGCGCGTCCGCCTGGCCCCAGGTGGCCACATTGGCACCGGACATGTCGTACGGGCCGCCCTTGGCGCGGGTCAGCGGCACCTCGTAGACCACCTTGGAGGCGGTCTCGCCCTCGACGACGTCCTTGCTGCCCGGCTTGAGCGCGGGGCGGCGGACCTTCAGCAGCCGGCCCGGGTCCTGGTCGGCTCCGGCTTTGCCGTAGTCGAAGTACCACGGCAGCTCACCGGTGGTGTCGATGGAGGTGAGGCGGCCGGCGCTGTCATAGGCGTACTTCGTCCTGAACGTGGTGGTGTCGCCGCTCGACGCCTTGCGCGGGTCCCACACCTCCACCAGACGACCAGCCAGGTCATAGCGGTAGGTGACCACGTCGACGGCATTGACCTCGCCGGCGTCCGGGTCCCACGACCAGATCCGCACCGCCTTGACCCGATCGACCACGTCGCCGGGAGTACTGACCGTGGCGGTGGTAGCGGTGGCGTAGACGTACTCCAGCACCTCGCAGCCACGCGCTGGCACGTTGCCAGTGCACTGCGCGGTGTCGTCGACGCCCGGCTCTGCCTCGCCGATCACCCGCTTGACCAGGGAGCGGCCGTCGGTCGTGTCGTAGGTGTACCGACTGGTGGATGCCTCGTCCGTGCCGGAAACGGACTCGACCACGTACACGTCCGAGCCGGTCTGCTTCTTGAACGTGGTGATCGTGCCGTCGTCATCGGTCAGCAGATAGCTGCCGCCGGACGCCCTCAGAATCAGTCCTTCGGCGCCGGGCTCCGGGCTGAAGGAGCCGTCGGAGCTCTTGGCGAAGGTGATCGTGGTGTCGTCGTAGGCGGTGATGACCGCCACGTCCTTGCCCGGGAAGGTCAGCGAGAAGTAGTCGTTGTCCGTGACGCCCCCGGATGCTCCGCCCGCCCACTCGGGGCCGAACGGTGCGACCAGTTCGCGCAGCGACAGGTGGTCGTAGTGGACCGCCCTGCCGGAGTCGGCGGCGAAGCCGTTGTACAGCCGCAGGTAGGCGGAGGTGGCGTCGGCCGGGACGGTGAAGTCCAGCGTCAGCTCCGCCCAGGCGTCGGTGTACGGCACCTTCCGCGAGATCTTCGTGACGGTACCCGACGGGGTGGCGAAGGCGGCGTACAGCCGCAGGCCGTTGGCGTGCTGCGGGGACAGGCCGGTCGCCGACGGGACGTAGGCCCAGGCGGAGAAGCGGTAGGTCTTGCCCGGCTTCATGCCGAGTCGCAGCGCTCCGCTGTCGCCGCCGACCGACGCGTAGGTGTCGCCGCTCGTACTCGATGCCGGAAGGACCTTCAGCGAGTCCGTGGAGCCGTCCTGGCCGAGGTTGGTGACGCGGCTGAGGGCGGCCGTGGTGGCGGTGAAGCCGCTGGTGTCGGTGGATACGTCCTGCTGGTTGGCGGTCAGCCGCTCGCCCTGCGGCATCCAGCCGCGGTCGGTGCCGCGGGAGGAGGCGGTGCGGGAGGACGACAGGCCGAACTCGTCGGCGTCGGTGACACCGACGGAGTAGTCACCGGTGAGCAGGTTCACCGAGCCGGGGCCGATCTCCTCGGAGACAGCGCCGTCGGCGTTCGGGTCGACGGTGAAGCCCCGCCACTCGCTGATGTACGCGGCATCCGCGTCGTTGTCCGTATAGAGCTGCGCCCGTACCTGGACCACGCCGCCGATTTGGCCGAGGGTTTCCAGTACGGACCAGTTGGCGTGCGTGCCCATGGCGGACAGTGGCGTCTTCTGTGCCGTGAACGGGGTGTTGTCGGCCTTGGTCAGGTTCGCGAGCGGGACGTCGTAGACGGAGGCTCCCGGGCCGCGCCGCCACTGGAAGGTGACGCGCGTGTACTTGGGCTGCGCGTCGACCTCCAGCTTCACCCGGCGAGCGCTGACGGCGCCCTCGGCGGGCTGCACCATGGCACCCTGACCGACGAGGAAGTCGTAGGTGACGGCCGTGGAGACGTTGCCCGCTTTGTCTTTGGCCTGTACGCGCAGGGTGCGGTGGCCGTCGGCGGAGGGGGTGAGCGTGACCGTGGTCGAGCCGGTGGCGGTCAGGGGCTGTGACGCGGCGCCGTCCAGCGAGTACACGTACCCGACCAGGTCATTGGTGCCGGCGGCCGGGCTGAAGGTGAACTTGCCCGGGGTACCCCCGCCGCCGTGCCACTTCCCGTCCTGTGGGTAGTCCGTGGACGACACGAACGGCGCGCCCGGCTTGGTGGTGTCGACCGTGAAGGTCTGGAACGACGACCAAGCACTGGAGTCGGTGCCGTCGGAAGCCATCGCCCGCCACTTGTACGAGCCTTGGGCCAGCGCAGTCCCGGGCGTCCACGTCGCCGTGGCCCCGGACGCCACGGACACCGACTTGCCGGACTGCAGTGCTGCGGTGCCGTCCGACTTCCACAGTTCGAAGCTCAGCGTGACGGTGTTACCGTCGGCGTCCGTCGACTTGGCCGACAGCGTCGGCCTTGTGTTGTTGGTGGCCGCCCCGGTCAACGGGGACAGAGCGGTCGGCGTGCCCGGCTTGGTGTTGTATTGCACCGTCAGCGACGGCTCGGAGGTCGGGTCGTGGGAGCCGTCGACGTAGTTCGCCGACCGGTAACGGCGCCAGGTGAGCGGGTCGGTCTCGGTGACCGCGGCCAGCCGCAGGCCGTAGTTGGATTGCCCGTCCGCCCACGACTGCGCGATGGAGCTGACGTTCCACGTGTTGTATCCGGCAGGGCAAGAGGGGCCGTAGCCCTTGGCGTCCTTGATCGTCACTGCGCCGGTCGTCGTGGTGGACGGCTGTACCGACCAGGTGATCGCCGACGGATCCCAGTCGGAGGTGATCCGCCGTACCTGGATACCGGAGTTGTTGGTGTCGCACGTCGACGAGTAGTACGAGTACAGCCGCAGCTTCGCGTCGAGAACGTGCTTCCCGGTGTACTTCGAGACGTTGAACTTCAGGAAGGACCGGGCCTTCTCAGTGCCGTTGTACGTGCCCGCCTTCAGCTCGGTCGAGCCGCGCTGCGAGGTGAGGTAGTCCTTGTACTGCACCCAGGTGTCGGTCACCGGACCCATCAGTGAGTCGGTGGGGTCGATCGTCACCGGATATCTCACGTCGGGATCCGACAGGAACTCGGCGCTGGGCTTGAGCACCAGCACCTGACCTTTGCCGTCCTTGGCGTCGATGATGTCCACATCGACCGGCGCGAGGTGTTCCGGTTCCCCGGACACCTTGTCGCGCGAGGAGTCCCACATCACCGGCGCCGGTGCACCGGCCTTCGCCTCGCCCTTGGCGTCCTCCCAGAGCAGCCGCTTGTCGGAGGTCTCCTTCAGGTGCAGGCCCGTGGCATCGACCGGAAGCCGGTACTGCACCGGCCCGTCCGGGCGTTCACGCAGCACCACGTTGTGCGTAAAGCCTTCCTTCAGGGCCGTGACGACCAGGTCACCGCCCTTTACCGCGCCGGAATATGTGGCGGTCGCTCCGTCCAGCCGGGGCTTGGGCAGCTTGCCTTCCCAGGCGACGCCCAGCGCATGCTTTCCGCGTTCGACCTGAACCAGCGTCTGGTCCGTACCGCCGTCCGAGAGCGTCACATCGGCGGCCGCCATCTTCGGCGCCACCACCCCGCCGCCCGCGACCAGCGTGGTGTCCACCGGCCGCCAGGTACCGTGCTCGTCCCGCACCCGGATCGGCCCGGTGTAGGACTCCACGGTCGTGGTCCCGTCCGGGTTCGCCCACGTCGTCGTGGAGTCGGTTCGCTCCCCCGTGACCTCGATCCGCCGGTCCTGCAGCCGCGCCATCAACAGCGCCGACGCCGCGTCCTCCGCCTCCGCCGGCCCCAGCGGCTTCGGCTGCTCCGCGGCGGTCGAGGCGGGNCTTGGCGACTGCCGTTCCCGCCTCGACCAGACCCACCGACAGCGCCAGCACCGCCACCAGAGCTATGCGTCTCAAGCGTGTCCGGGACGGCAACGGATGCCGCACCCACGGCGGAGATGCCTCTTCCTTCATCTTTTTGGTGCCCCCTTTGACAAGTCACGGTCAATGATCTTGATCGACTTGAACATACAGAGGCGAAACAAGGGGCTAATGCGCAAAAAAGGGGACACGCTCCGGCAGTCGTGAAGATCCTGTGACTGAATCGTGTCCTCCGTTGAGCAAGGCTCCACACGTCCTCGCGCACACGAAAAGCCCCATCCGATCGCGTCCCCATGGATCGGACAGGGCTTGCAAGGGAACGTCGGGGGACCTCCCCCAGCTCTCAGCCGACCACCCTCCCGTTCAGCACCACCCGCCGCGGTGCCGCCAGTACCCGTACGTCCGCGCGCGGGTCCTCGGCGTAGACCACGAGGTCGGCGGG
>NZ_JUJA01000167.1:87077-95400 GCF_001906585.1 Streptomyces kebangsaanensis
GGGGCGGCCGAGCCACTTGTGCGCGTCCCACGTCGTCGCCGACAGGGCCTCCAGGGGCGGGATGCCGGCCGTGACCAGTTCGGCGACCTCGGCCGCGACCAGGCCGTGGGGCAGGGAGCCGCCGGCGTCGGTGCCGACGTAGACCGGGATGCCGGCGTCGTGGGCGGCGCGGACGGTGTCGTAGCGGCGTTCGTGCAGGCGGCGCATGTGGGCCGACCAGCGCGGGTACTTGGCCTCGCCGCCGTCGGCCAGTTTCGGGAAGGTGGCGATGTTGACCAGGGTGGGGACGATGGCGACGCCGCGTTCGGCGAAGAGCGGGATCAGGTCCTCGGTCAGGCCCGTGGCGTGCTCGATGCAGTCGATGCCCGCATCGACCAGGTCCCGGAGGGAGTCCTCCGAGAAGCAGTGCGCGGTCACGCGCGCGCCCAGGCGGTGGGCCTCCGCTATCGCCGCCTCGGCGGCCTCGCGCGGCCAGCAGGCGGACAGGTCGCCGAGGTCGCGGTCGATCCAGTCGCCGACCAGCTTGACCCAGCCGTCGCCACGCCGGGCCTCCTGGGCGACGTAGGCGACCAGGTCCTCCGGTTCGATCTCCCACGCGTAGTTGCGGATGTAGCGGCGGGTGCGGGCGATGTGGCGGCCCGCGCGGATGATCTTCGGCAGGTCCTCGCGGTCGTCGATCCAGCGGGTGTCCGAGGGCGAGCCCGCGTCCCGAATGAGGAGGGTGCCGGCGTCGCGGTCGGTCAGGGCCTGCTTCTCGGCGACGTCCTCGGGGACCGGGCCGTGGGCGTCCAGGCCCACGTGGCAGTGCGCGTCGACCAGGCCGGGCAGCGCCCAGCCCTCGACGGTCGTCACGTCCCTCGCGCCGGCCGGACGGTCGTAGGTGATCCGGCCGTCGACGACCCACAGCTCGTCCCGGACCTGGTCGTCCTGCGGTCCGGCGAGCACCCGCCCCTTCACGTGCAGCACGGCGTGATCGCTCATGCACCGCACTTTAATGAGCTACCGCTCGCCCTGTCCCACCCGGTCCGGGGCCCCCTCCTCCACCTCGGCCGTCGCGGGGTCGAGGAGGCGGGAGAGGAAGTGGCGGGTGCGCTCGTGGCCGGGGTCGCCGATGACCTGTTCCGGGGCACCCTGTTCGACGATCACGCCACCGTCCATGAAGACGACCCGGTCGGCGACCTCGCGGGCGAAGGTCATCTCGTGGGTGACGACCATCATCGTCATGCCCTCGTGTGCCAGCATGCGCATGACCGCCAGCACGTCGCCGACCAGTTCCGGGTCGAGCGCGGAGGTCGGCTCGTCGAACAGCATCACCTCCGGCCCCATCGCGAGCGCGCGGGCGATGGCGACGCGCTGCTGCTGGCCGCCGGAGAGGGAGGAGGGATAGGCGTCCGCCTTCTCCGACAGGCCGACCCGCCGGAGGTTCTCGGCGGCGATCCTCTCCGCCGTCGCCTTGTCCCGCTTCAGCACCCGGCGCTGCGGCAGGGTGAGGTTCTCGGTCACCGACAGGTGCGGGAACAGGTTGAACTGCTGGAAGACCATGCCGATACGGCGCCGTGCGGCGTCGATGTCGACGTCGGGGTCCGTGAGTTCGGTGCCGCCGACGGCGACTCGGCCCCGGGTGGGCTCCTCCAGGAGGTTCACGCAGCGCAGCAGCGTGGACTTGCCGGAGCCGGAGGGGCCGATGACGCAGACGACCTCGCCCTGGCCGATGTCCAGGTCGATGCCGCGCAGCACCTCGGTGTCGCCGAAGGACTTGTGCAGGTCCCGGATCGAGATCTCGGGTGTGGTCACTTGACGGCCTCCTGGGCCCTGGCCTCCATGCGGCGGACCACGAGGCCGAGCGGAATCGTGATCAGCAGGTAGCACAGACCGGCGACGAGGATCGGGGTGGAGTTGGCGGTCGTACTGGCCAGGTCCCGGCCGAACTTGGACAGTTCGCGCTCCTCCAGGGTGACGCCGAGGAACAGCACCAGCGAGGAGTCCTTGAAGAGGAGCACGAGTTCGTTGGTCAACGGCGGCAGGATGACGCGGAACGCCTGCGGGACGATGATGGAGACCATGGCCCGCGCAGGCGAGAAGCCCAGCGAACGGGCCGCCTCCATCTGTCCCTTGGGCACGGCCTGGATACCGGCACGGATCGTCTCGGCCATGTACGCGGCGGAGACCAGGCCGAGGGCGAGGGCGACCTTGCCGTACGTACCGCCGATGATCTCCGTGCCGGGAAAGGCCAGCGGCACGGCGACGCCGACGAAGATGAAGATCAGCAGGGCGGGCAGGCCGCGGAAGATCTCGATGTAGACGCCGGCGAGCCAGCGGTAGGGACCCACGGACGACAGCCGCATGAGCGCGACGACCATGCCCAGCACCAGTCCGAACACGAAGCCCGACAGGGTGTAGAGCACGGTGTTCCTCAGCGCCAGCGTGATGATGTCCGGGAACATCTGCCGGGCTATGTCCACCTGCGCGAACTGGTTGTGCAGCCGCCCCCAGTCCGCCGAGGCGGCGAAGGCGATCACGGCGGCGACGAAGACGGCGTACTGGGCGCCGCGCGACAGCCGACGTTTCTGACGCCGGGTCAGCCCCTTCTTTCCGGGCCGGGGTTCCGCGTCGATGGGGGTCATGAGGCGGAGGAGGAGGCCGCGGCGGCGTCGTACGGGCCGATCCACTGCTCGTACAGCTTCTTGTACGTCCCGTCGGCCTTGGCCTGCTTGATCGCCTTGTCGATGGCGGCGAGGAGCTTGGCGTTGCCCTTCTTGACGGTGAAGCCGTACTCCTCGCCGGTGTCGATGTTGCCGACGACCTTGAAGGCGTCCGCGTCGGCCTTGTTCTTCAGCCAGCCCTGGACGACCGGGTAGTCGATGACGACGGCCTGGACCTGGCCGGTGCGCAGGCCGTTGAGGACCGCGTCGGAGGACTCGAAGGAGATGGGGTCGTGGCCCTGCTTCTTCGCGTACTCCTCGCCGGTGGTCTGAGCCTGGGCGCCGAGCTTCCTGCCCTTGGCCTTGAGGTCGGCGAGCGAGGTGATGCCGCTCTTCCTGTCGGCGAGGAGGGCCTGGGTGGCGTTGAAGTACGGGTCGGAGAAGTCGACGTGCTTCTCGCGTTCGGGCGTGATGGTCATGCCGGCGGCGGCGAGGTCGCACTGGCCGGAGTTCAGGAAGGCGCCGGTCTTGAAGTTCTCGAACGGCGTGTCGAGGATCTGCTGCTTCACGCCGAGGTCCTCGGCGACCAGGTCGATCAGCGAGACGTCGAAGCCCTGCACCTTGCCGTCGATCTCCGACTGGAAGGGCGGGTACGGCAGGTGCGTGCAGGTGGTGAGCTGTCCGGCCTTGGCGAGTTCGACCCCGCCGGCGGCCGTCTTGGTGCCGCCGTCGCTGCCGCTCGAGGTGCAGCCGGCCACGAGTACCAGTCCTGCCGTCGCGGTGGTGGCGGCCAGGATGCGGGCCCGGCGCCCGGAGAGCGTGATCACGGAGTGCGGCCTCTCTGTGGGGGATGAGGGTGTTTGGTCACTGTCAAGCGGAGTGCGGGTTCTGATTATAAGGAGAACTTTGACCATCCCAAACCAAAATGATGGCTGTGGGGCCGCTCCGCCTGGGAAGTCACCGGTGACGGCGGGGCGGACACCGGCGACTACGCTCGAAGCGTCCGCCCGGACGACCACCCAGCGACCGCGGAAACCACAGAAACCGCAGGAGAGAGCACCGCCGTGACCCATCCCTTCCTCGACCTCGCCCCGCTGAGCGCCGACCGCTTCGCCTCGATCGAGGACCGGGTGGCGCGGCTGCTGGCCACCGAGCAGGACGTCGTGATCACGCAGGGCGAGGCGCTGCTGCCGCTGGAGGGCGCGATCCGGGGGACGGCCGGTCCCGGCACGACGGCGCTGAACGTGGTCACGGGGCCGTACGGGCAGACGTTCGGCAACTGGCTGCGCGACTGCGGGGCGACGGTGTACGACCTGTCGGTCCCGTACCACACGGCGGTCACGGCGGACCAGGTCGAGGAGGCTTTCGCCGAGCACCCGGAGATCGACTTCGTGTCGCTGGTGCACGCGGAGGCGGCGACCGGCAACACCAATCCGGTGGCGGAGATCGGCGAGGTCGTACGGGAGCGGGGCGCCCTGTTCTACCTGGACGCCGTGGCGTCGGTCGGCGCCGAGCCGGTGCTGCCGGACGCGTGGGGCGTGGACCTGTGCGTGATCGGGGCGCAGAAGGCGATGGGCGGGCCGGCCGGGGTGTCGGCGGTGTCGGTCAGCGAGCGCGCCTGGGCCCGGATGGCGGCGAACCCGCGGGCACCGCGCCGCTCCTACCTGTCCCTGCTGGACTGGAAGGAGCGCTGGATCGACGGCGGCCGCAAGGCGCTGCTGCACGCGCCGGCGCAGTTGGAGATGCTGGCGCTGGAGGCGTGCCTGGAGCGCATCGAGGAGGTGGGCCTGGACGAGGTGATGGCCCGTCACCGCCGCGCCGCCGCGGCGACCCGCGCGGGTGCGGCGGCCCTGGGCGGGGGCCTGGAGCCGTACGTCCACGAGGCTTCCGAGGCGGCCCCGGTCGCCACGACCCTGCGGGCTCCCTCCGGCATCGCGGCCTCCGACCTGGTGACCCGGGCCCTGGGGACGGCCCCGGCCCTCCCGCTGGCCGCGGGCGGCGGCGCGCTCGCCAAGGAGATGATCCGCGTCAACCACTACGGCGCGGACGCCACGCGGGAGGCGGTGGAGGCGAGTCTGACGGCCCTGGCCGCCGCCCTGACCGACCACGGCACGGACGTGGACGTGGAGGCCGCCCGGCGCGCGGTCGCGGAGGCGTGGCGCCGGTAGTCGGGCGGGGCGGGGCAGGGGGGCTGAAAAGGCACGGTCGCCGGGCCCCCGGCCGTGCCATGCTCGCCCCATGACCGCCGACGTACCGCGGACCCTGCCCGACGGCCGCCCGGTTCCGCTGATGACCGGGGCCGAGCGGCCCATGCTGGAGAGCTGGCTGGACTTCCACCGGGCCACCCTGGAACTGAAGTGCGCCGGGCTGGACGACGCACAGGTGCGGACTGCGTCGGCGGGCCCCTCGTCGCTGACGCTGCTCGGGCTCGTGCAGCACCTCGCGGAGGTGGAGCGGAACTGGTTCCAGCGGGTGGTGGGCGGGCTCGACGTGCCGCCGGTGTTCGGGGAGGAGACCGGGTACGCGCTCGATCCGGTGCGCGGGCTCGGGCAGGCACTGGACGTGTGGCGGCGCGAGATCGCCCGCGGGCGGGAAGTGTGCGCGGGCCGGGGGCTGGACGACCCGGGGCGGATCGTCGGTGGGCCGATGGCGGGGGTGAGGGTCGGTGTGCGGTGGGTGTTCGTCCACATGATTGAGGAGTACGCGCGCCACAACGGGCACGCCGACATTCTCCGGGAGCGTATCGACGGGGTTACCGGGGCTTGATAACTGCTTTATGCAAGTGTAATCCTGCTCTTTAATTCGGGTAGCTGCCCGTTTTCTTCTGCCCCGTTTCCCTCAGTCTAAACGCAAAGATTTCGCGAACGTTCCGCAGCGCATTCCCGGGGGGTCTCGCAAGAGTTACCCAGCTGTGACGAACTCCACAAAGGCAGCCCTTTTGCCCGGTAATGAACGGGCAAACCCGCACATCACGCGGCCGCTTCGCGCGGTCGTACGCCCGCGCGATAACACACCTGCCTGTTCCATGTAAGGCCCAAGGGCGATGCATTTTTGCATTCCTCTCGGTAAGTTCATTTCGCATGACTGCCGCACAAGCAGACCTGAAAACCCCCCGCACCGAATTGCCGGAGACCCCGCGCATCGAGCGTCCCACCGTCGCCGACGGCGCCGCGCTCTGGCGGCTCGCGAAGGACTCCGGAACGCTGGACGTGAACTCCTCGTACAGCTATCTGCTGTGGTGCCGCGACTTCGCCGCCACGTCCGCGGTGGCGCGCGGCGCGGACGGTGAACCGGTCGGTTTCGTCACCGGGTACGTGCGGCCCGACCGCCCGCGCACCCTGCTGGTGTGGCAGGTGGCCATCGACGCCGGCCACCGCGGCCGGGGCCTGGCCGCCCGGCTGCTGGACGGGCTCACCGCCCGGGTCGCCGCCGAGCTCGGGCTCACCGCGGTCGAGACCACGATCACCCCGGGCAACACCGCCTCCGAGCGGCTGTTCACCTCCTACGCCGCCCGGCACGGCGCCACGGTCGAGCGCGAAGTCCTGTTCGACACCGGGCAGTTCCCGGACGGGCCGCACGACCCGGAGGTCCTCTACCGGATCGGTCCGCTGTCCTTCTGAGGCCCGGCCGCCCCCGGCCGTCCCCCTCCCGGACCTCATCCCCTTCTCTCCGACTCCCTCTCACTCCCCCACCGAGGAGCGATTCGTCGTGACCATCACCCAGCCCGACCTGAGCGTCTTCGAGACCCTGGAGTCCGAGGTGCGCAGCTACTGCCGCGGCTGGCCCACCGTCTTCGACCAGGCGCGCGGCAGCCGCATGTACGACGAGGACGGGCACGAGTACCTGGACTTCTTCGCGGGCGCCGGCTCGCTCAACTACGGCCACAACAACCCCGTGCTGAAACGGGCGTTGATCGACTACCTGGAGCGCGACGGCGTCACCCACGGGCTCGACATGTCGACCACCGCCAAACGCACGTTCCTGCGGACCTTCCAGGACCTGGTCCTGCTCCCCCGCGACCTGCCGTACAAGGTCATGTTCCCGGGCCCGACCGGCACCAACGCGGTCGAGTCCGCGCTGAAGCTGGCCCGCAAGGTCAAGGGCCGCGAGGCCATCGTGTCGTTCACCAACGCCTTCCACGGCATGTCGCTGGGCTCCCTCGCCGTCACCGGCAACGCCTTCAAGCGGGCCGGTGCCGGCATCCCGCTGGTGCACGGCACACCGATGCCGTTCGACAACTACTTCGACGGCAAGGTCCCGGACTTCCTGTGGTTCGAGCGGCTGCTGGAGGACCAGGGCTCCGGTCTCAACAAGCCGGCCGCCGTGATCGTCGAGACCGTGCAGGGCGAGGGCGGCATCAACGTCGCACGGCCCGAGTGGCTGCGCGCCCTCAAGGAGCTGTGCGAGCGGCAGGACATGCTGCTGATCGTCGACGACATCCAGATGGGGTGCGGGCGCACCGGGGCCTTCTTCTCCTTCGAGGAGTCCGGGATCGTGCCGGACATCGTCACCGTGTCGAAGTCCATCAGCGGCTACGGCCTGCCGATGGCGCTGTGCCTGTTCCGGCCCGAGCTGGACCTGTGGGAGCCGGGCGAGCACAACGGCACCTTCCGCGGCAACAACCCCGCGTTCGTCACGGCCACGGCCGCGCTGGAGACGTACTGGACCGACGGCTCGGCGATGGAGAAGCAGACCCGCGCCCGTGGTGAGCAGGTCGAGCAGTGGCTGGTCTCGATCGCCGGGGAGCACCGCGCCGAGGTCAAGGAGTACCGGGGCCGGGGCCTGGTGTGGGGTCTGGAGTTCCACGACAGGGGCCGTGCCGAGCGGATCGCCCGGCGCGCCTTCGACCTGGGGCTGCTGGTGGAGACCTCCGGTCCCGAGAGCGAGGTCGTCAAGCTGCTTCCGGCCCTGACCATCACCCCCGATGAACTGGACGAGGGCATGCGCGTCCTCGCCCGCGCGGTCCGCGAGACCGCCTGACACCCGATCGAGCCAAGAAGCAACCGAGCCAAGAAGCAACCGAGCCAGGAGGCACGCACCACCGTGATCGTCCGTTCGTTCAAGGAAATCGAAGGCACCGACCGGCACATCAAGTCCGAGTCCGGTACCTGGGAGAGCAAACGCATCGTCCTCGCCAAGGAGAAGGTCGGCTTCTCCGTGCACGAGACGATCCTGTACGCGAACACGGAGACGTCGATGTGGTACGCCAACCACATCGAGGCCGTCGTCTGCACCGAGGGCGAGGCGGAGCTCACCGACCGCGAGACCGGGAAGACGTACACGATCACGCCCGGCACCATGTACCTCCTCAACGGCCACGAGCGGCACACGCTCAAGGTCAAGGAGAAGGACTTCCGCTGCATCTGCGTGTTCAACCCGCCCGTGACCGGACGGGAGGACCACGACGAGAACGGCGTCTACCCGCTGCTCACCGAGCCCGAGGAGGTGTGACACCCCCATGACCGTCACCACGAACACCGTCACCGATCTCTACCCCACCCGCGGCACCACCGAGGTGACCGTCCCCCGCCAGGATCCCGTCCTCTGGGGCTCCCCCGACACGCCCGGCCCGATCCCGGCCGCCGACCTCCAGGCGTACGAGCGCGACGGCTTCCTCGCCATCGACCAGCTGATCACCGAGGACGAGGTCGCCGTCTACCGGCAGGAGCTGGAGCGGCTGG
>NZ_JUJA01000167.1:95409-102390 GCF_001906585.1 Streptomyces kebangsaanensis
CCCGGCGATCCGGGCCGACGAGCGCTCGATCGTCGAGCCGACGTCCAAGGAGATCCGCTCGGTCTTCGAAGTGCACAGGATCAGCGAGGTGTTCGCGAACCTGGTGCGCGACGAGCGCGTCGTCGGCCGGGCGCGGCAGATCCTCGGCTCGGACGTGTACGTCCACCAGTCGCGGATCAACGTCAAGCCGGGCTTCGGGGCCAGCGGCTTCTACTGGCACTCGGACTTCGAGACCTGGCACGCCGAGGACGGTCTGCCGAACATGCGGACGGTGTCCGTCTCGATCGCGCTGACCGAGAACCTCGACACCAACGGCGGCCTGATGATCATGCCGGGGTCGCACAGGACGTTCCTCGGTTGTGCGGGGGCCACGCCGAAGGACAACTACAAGAAGTCGCTGCAGATGCAGGACGCGGGCACGCCGTCCGACGAGGCGCTGACGCGGATGGCCTCGGACCACGGCATCAAGCTGTTCACGGGCCGGGCCGGTTCCGCGACCTGGTTCGACTGCAACTGCATGCACGGTTCCGGCGACAACATCACGCCGTTCCCGCGCAGCAACGTGTTCATCGTGTTCAACAGCGTGGAGAACACGGCGGTGGAGCCGTTCGCGGCGCCGGTGCGGCGGCCCGAGTTCATCGGGGCGAGGGATTTCACTCCCGTGCGGTGAGCCGGAGCCGGCCGGGGGTCCGGGGGTCGCCCCCCGGAAGACACAGCATCGGGGCGAGGGATTTCACTCCCGTGCGGTGAGCCGGAGTCGGCCGGGGGTCCGGGGGTCGCCCCCGGAAGACACGGCATCGGGGCGAGGGATTTCACCCCCGTGCGGTGAGCCGGAGTCGGCCGGGGGTCCGGGGGTCGCCCCCCGGAAGACACGGCATCGGGGCGAGGGATTTCACCCCCGTGCGGTGAGCCGGAGTCGGCCGGGGGTCCGGGGGTCGCCCCCCGGAATACACGGCATCGGGGCGAGGGATTTCACCCCCGTGAAGTGAGCACGCCGTGACCGCCGGGCCGGGGCCTTCTCGTGTGGGACGGGAGGCCCCGGCCCGCTGTCGTCGCTGCCGTCGCGGGCCCTCAGCCGGCCAGTACGTCCAGCAGGCGGTCGACGTCCGCTGGCGTGTTGTAGAGGTGGAAGGCGGCCCGCAGGTTGCCCGCGCGGGCGGAGAGTTCGATGCCGGCATCGCTCAACTCGCTCTGCCGGTGGCCGAGTCCGGGCACGGAGACGATCGGGGAGCCGGGCGCGGGCACCGGCTCGTGCCCGAGCGAGGCCAGTCCGGTGCGGAACCGTTCGGCGAGGGCGAGGTCGTGGGCGCGTACGGCGCCCACGCCCAGTTCCTCGACGAGCTCCAGCGAGCGCCGACCGCCGGTGTAGGAGAAGAGCGCGGGGCTCTCGTCGAACCGCCGTGCGGAGTGGGCGAGTTCCTCGACGGGGCCGTAGCAGCTGTCCCAGGGGCGCTCCCCCGCCACCCAGCCGGCGAACAGCGGGCTGAGACCGCCGAGGTCGTCGGGGACGACCAGGAAGGCCACGCCCCTCGGGCACAGGAGCCACTTGAAGGCGACGGCGGAGACGTAGTCGTGGGCATCCGCGTCGAGGTCCAGCCAGCCCGCGGCCTGGGAGGCGTCGACGTAGGTGCGGGCGCCGTGCTCGCGCGCGGCCGCGCGGATCGCGGGCAGGTCGGCGATCCGGCCGTCGGACGACTGCGCGGCGCTCACCACGACCAGCGCCGTGCCGGGCCGTACCGCCTCGGCGAGCTGTTCCAGCGGGACGCTGCGCACCTTCAGGTCGCGGCGGACGTGGAAGGGGTTCACGAGGGAGCTGAAGTCACCCTCGGGGGTGAGGACTTCGGCCCCCTCGGGCAGTGCGGCGGCTATCAGCCCGGTGTACACGGCCACCGAGGCGCCGGCCGCCACGCGGCGGCCGGGGACCCCCATCAGCCGGGCGAAGGAGGCGCGGGCGGCCTCCACGTCGGCGAACATGTCGGTCGGCCGGCCGGTGGCGGCCGCGTCCACGGCGGTGCGCAGGGCCCGCACCGTACGGGCCGGGAGCAGCCCGAGGGACGCGGTGTCGAGGTAGGTGTTCTTCGGGGCGAACTCGGCACGGACGAGGCTCTCGAAGGTCTCCATGGCACCACTGTGCGGCCCGGTGCGGTCGCAGTCCATCGCGTATTTCTGTGCGGTACGCCCAAGCGCCGCTTATGCATCCGCGCCGACCTGGGCGGACGTGCCGGTCTCAGCTGTGCGGCACCGCGCATCCGTCCGGTCCGCAGGCGTCCGCGTCCCCGTCGCCGCCCTGGAGGAGGGTGAGGGGCGAGCGCTCGCCCCAGGCCTGGGTGAGTGCTCGGGTGAAGACCTCGGCGGGCTGGGCGCCGGAGACGCCGTACGTGCGGTCGAGCACGAAGAACGGCACCCCGGTGGCGCCGAGCTGCGCGGCCTCCCGCTCGTCGGCGCGGACCTCGTCGGCGTAGGCGTCGGGGTCGGCGAGCACCTCGCGGGCCCCGTCGGCGTCGAGCCCGGCGGAGACGGCCAGTTCCACCAGCCGTTCGTGGCCCTCGGCGAAGACGGACCGCTCCTCGGCGAAGTTCGCCCGGTACAGCGCGTCCAGCAGTTCGCTCTGCCGGCCGTGCTCCTTGGCCAGGTGGAGCAGGCGGTGCATGTCGAAGGTGTTGCCGTGGTCGCGGCCCCGGGTGCGGTACGCGAGCCCCTCGGCGGCGGCCTGCTGCCCCAGGTTCTCCTCACCGGCCCGCGCCTGCGCCTCGCTCATGCCGTACTTCTCGGTGAGCATGGTGAGGACCGGCTGGATGTCGTCCTTGGCCCGGTGCGGGTCCAGCTCGAAGGAGCGGTGCACCACCTCGACCTGATCACGGTGCGGGAAGTCCGCGAGCGCCTTGTCGAAGCGCGCCTTTCCCACGTAGCACCAGGGACAGGCGATGTCCGACCAGATCTCGACGCGCATGCTCTCGGTTCTCTCCCGTTCGTACGGAAACGGAGGGAGACCCCTCCGCCGAGTCCGTGAACGTTCAAGCAGCCTGTTTCATTCCCCGGTCACCGCGTACCGCAGGCGCAGGTGGTGGTCGCCTTCGGCGGGCGGGTGCTCCGGGTCCGGGATCCAGCCCTGGCGGGTGTAGAAGCGCTGGGCGCGGTGGTTGCCCGCGTGGACCTCCAGGACGGCGGTCCGCTTGCCGTCGGTCCGCCACTGCTCGGCGCAGGCCGTGTGCAGGGCCGTGCCGATGCCGGAGCGCCAGCGGTCGGGGTCGACGTGGAACTGGAACAGCACGACCGTGTCCGCGGCGCTGTCCGGCGGGGTGCGGAAGGAGGCCATGCCGACGATGCGGCCCTGGTCGACGGCGCACAGGACGTGCGCGTCGGGGTTCTCGATGGCCTGGCGCCATCTGGTGGTCCAGTCGGCGTCGGCCTCCGGGATGCCGTCCGGGTAGTAGGTGGACCGCGCACGCACCATCAGGCCGGCGACGGCCTCCGCCTCGGCGGGCACGGCCGTACGGATCACCAGGCGTCCGCGCACACTGTTGTCGATCATGCGAGGGAGGACGCGGACGCCCGGCGGTTCGGTTCCGTGCGGCCGGTTCAGCGCTCCAGGCGGCCGTTGAAGCGGCGGGGCAGGCCGAGGGGGTTGTCGTCGCGCAGCTCGGGCGGGAGGAGGGCTTCCGGGGCGTTCTGGTACGCCACCGGGCGCATCCAGCGTTCGATCGCCGTCCCGCCCACGGAGGTGGACGTGGATGTCGTCGCCGGGTAGGGGCCGCCGTGGTGCTGGGCGGGGGCCACCGCGACGCCGGTCGGCCAGCCGTTGACGAGGACGCGTCCGGCGAGCGGGGTCAGCTCGGCGAGCAGTTCGGCGCCGCGCCCTTCACCGGCCGCCTCCTCGGTGGACAGCTGCACGGTCGCGGTGAGGTTGCCGGGGAGGCGGGACAGGACGGCCGTGGCCTCGGCCTCGTCCTCGTAGCGGGCCACCACGGTGACCGGTCCGAAGCACTCCTCCAGGAGCACGTCGTGGGCCCCCTCGCCGGCCAGCTTCCCGGCCGGGACCGTCAGGAAGCCCGCGCTGACCGTGTGCTCGCCGCCCGCGCCGGGGGTGACCGGGGAGTCGACGCCGGGCAGTCCGGTGCGCTCGGCGATGCCGGCGAGGAAGTTGTCGCGCATCCGGTGGTCGAGCAGGACGCCCGGGTCGGTGTCGCTGACGGCGTCGGTGAGCGACTTGACCAGGGCGTCGCCCGACGCCCCGGACGGCACCAGCACCAGGCCGGGCTTGACGCAGAACTGCCCGACGCCCATCGTCATCGAGCCGGCCAGGCCGGCCCCGATGGCCTCCGCCCGTTCGGCTGCCGCCGCCTCGGTGACGAGCACCGGGTTGAGCGAGCCCAGCTCGCCGTGGAAGGGGATCGGCACCGGCCGCGCGGCGGCGGCGTCGAACAGGGCCCGGCCGCCGCGTACGGAGCCGGTGAAGCCGGCCGCGGCGACCAGCGGGTGCCTGACGAGTTCGATGCCCGCCTCGAAGCCGTGGACGAGGCCGATCACGCCCTCGGGGACGCCGTGCTGCGCGGCGGCGCCCCGCAGCACCCTGGCGACCAGCTCGGACAGCGCCGGGTGGTCGGGGTGTGCCTTGACGACGACCGGGCAGCCGGCGCCCAGCGCGCTCGCGGTGTCGCCGCCGGCGACGGAGAAGGCGAAGGGGAAGTTGGAGGCGGCGTAGACGGCGACGACGCCGAGCGGCACCTTGTGGCGGCGCAGGTCCGGGATCGGCGGGGTCGCGGTGTCGTCGGGGTGGTTGATGATCACGTCGAGGAAGGCGCCCTCGTCGACGATGTCCGCGAAGGCCCGCAACTGGTAGCAGGTCCGGGCCAGTTCCCCGGTGAGCCGGACCGGGCCGAGCGCGGTCTCGGCGTCGGCGGCCTCGACGAGCTGGTCCCGGGCCGCTTCGAGCCGGTCGGCGGCGGTGCGCAGGAAGGCCGCGCGCACGGTCCGGTCGGCGAGCGCGCCGCGCGCCTCGTGGGCGGCGCGTACGGCGGTGTCCACCTCCTGGGCCGTGGCCTCCACCGCGACCTGTTCCCGCTGCTTTCCGGTACGGGGGTCGACACTCCAGACTGGTGCTGCCACCGCGGATCCCTCCACATGTCTTGCCGCAGTATCCGACCGGTCCCTACGGTCGGCCCGGTCGGCCGTATTCGGGTCATCCACCAGGGCGTTCGATATGCTGAACACTGTCTCTGATGATGAATACGGTGAGACTATAACTGCAGCTTCTCGTCGAACGAAGGGGTCAAGGACGATGTCGGCAGGCGAGGCAGGCGGCGGGGCGCAGGTCAAGTCGGCGGTGCGGACCGTGGAGTTGCTCGAGTACTTCGCCGGCCGGCCCGGCATGCACTCCCTGGCCGAGGTCCAGGAGGCCGTCGGCTATCCCAAGTCCAGCCTGTACATGCTGCTGCGCACGCTCGTCGAGCTGGGCTGGGTGGAGACCGACGCCACCGGCACGCGCTACGGCATCGGCGTGCGCGCGCTGCTCGTCGGCACCTCCTACATCGACGGCGACGAGGTGGTGGCGGCGGCCCGNCCCGCCCGACGCTGGACCGGCTGTCCGACGACACCACCGAGACGATCCACCTCGCCCGTCTGGACGGTACGAACGTCGTCTACCTGGCCACCCGCCAGTCGCAGCACTACCTGCGTCCCTTCACCCGGGTGGGCCGCCGGCTGCCCGCCCACTCCACCTCGCTCGGCAAGGCGCTGCTGAGCACGTACACGGACGAGCAGGTGCGCACGATGCTCCCCGAGACGCTGCCCGCGCTGACCGAGCACACCGTCACCGACCGCGAGAAGCTCATCGAGGAGCTGCACCGGATCCGCGAGCAGGGCTACGCCGTCGACCGCGAGGAGAACACCCTCGGCCTGCGCTGCTTCGGCGTGGCGATCCCGTACCGCACCCCGGCCCGGGACGCGGTCAGCTGTTCGATCCCCGTGGCGCGCCTGACGCCCGCGCACGAGCAGACGGTGAAGGATGCCCTGTTCGACGCCCGTGACCGCCTGATGCTCGCCACCCGGAGGCTGTGAGCCATGAACGTCGTGCTCCGCGAAGTCCACGACAGTGATCTGCCGGTGTTCTTCCGTCAGATGAACGACCCGGAGTCCCTGCGGATGGCCGCCTTCACCCCGAAGGACCCGGCCGACCACGACGCCTTCGAGGCGCACTGGCGCAGGCTGCGCGCCTCGTCCGACGTGCTGCGCACGATCCTGGCGGACGGTGACGTGGTCGGCAGCGCCGCCGTCTACGGCGAGCCGGGCGAGCGGGAGGTCACCTACTGGGTGGACCGCGCCTACTGGGGCCGGGGCATCGCCACGGCCGCGCTGCGCGCCCTGCTGGCCGAGGTCCCCGAACGCCCGCTGTACGCGCGCGCTGCGGCGGACAACGCGGGCTCGCTGCGGGTGCTGCACAAGTGCGGCTTCCGGGAGTCCGCGCGGGCCAGGGGGTTCGCGCAGGCGCGGGGCGAGGAGATCGACGAGGTGGTGCTGACGCTGCGGGCCGCCAAGGGGTAGGCGCAGACTGGGAGTTCGGCCTGTCATACGGCGTTCGAGGCTCCGGACGGACGCTGATAAAGTTCCGGGATCTGTACCCGGCGCACGCCTGTTCGACGTCGGGAGCTGCTGTGAGAGGTAGACCGTGGGGACAGTCCTCGACGACGCCGCCTCCGTGGAGTTCCACGCCTTCTTCGAACGCCACCATGCCGAACTGGCCCGGCTGGCCCATCTGTTGACGGGCGAGGCGGACGCGGCGGACGACCTGGCTGCCGACGCCCTGCTGGCGCTGTGGCACCGCTGGGACCGGGTGCGCGCGGCGGACCACCCGGTGGCGTACGCGCGCGGGGTGGTCGCGAACCTGGCCCGTACCCGCATCCGCGGCGCGGTGCGCGAGCGGCGCCGGATCGCCCTGTTCTGGTCGCAGCGCGAGGAGCGGACCGAGAACCCCGACGTGGCGGG
>NZ_JUJA01000167.1:102422-115928 GCF_001906585.1 Streptomyces kebangsaanensis
GGCTGCCGTTCCGCAAGCGGGTCTGTGTGGTGCTGCGGCACGCCTTCGACCTGTCCGAGAAGGACACCGCGCAGGCCCTGGGGGTGAGCGTGGGTACGGTGAAGAGCCAGACGTCGAAGGGGATGGCCGAGTTGCAGCGGCTGCTCGGCACGCGGGACGCTCCGCACAGGGTGCGCGCGGCGGTGGGGGCACCTCCCCGCTCGAACGCGGCCGAGGGCTTGGGGCAGCGGGCCGGGAACGCCGGAGGAAGGGACCGATGACCATGCGGCAGGACGTGCGCGAGGAGCTGCGCGCCCGGCTGCACGAGGCGGCCGGTGCGCACGAGCCCGACCGCGCGCGCATCCTGGCGCGGATCGAGCGCGGCATGGCCGGCCGGGCCCGCCCCGGCCGCCGGCTCACGCGCCCGGCCGCGTGGGGCTGGCTGCGGGTGGCGGGTGCCACCGCCGCGGTCGCCGGGGTGCTGGCGGCCGGCGGCTACGCGGTGGCCTCCGCGGTGAAGGACGATCCCGGGCCGGACCGGCAGACGGTGGCCTCCTCCGGCACGCCCACGCCCACGCCGTCGCCGGACGCGACCAGCCGGGCGCCCGTCCCGCCGGCCGGCCCCACGCCGGGCTCCGACGCCGGCCAGGGCTCCGCGACGCCCCGTACGTCCCCTTCCCGGACCTCCGGGGGGACGGCCTCCGCCACCGCGCGGCCGCCCGCCGGCACCGGCGCCCCCGAGCAGGACGGTCCGCTGTGGTCGGACGGCTCGGTGGACCCGCACAGCAACGACTTCTGGGCCCAGAGCAACGTGACCCTGAAGACCTCCGTCCGGCTCACCGCGCTCACGGTCCGGCTGAAGGTCGCCCAGACCGGCGGGGTGTCCTCCACCGGCGCCTGGCGGTCGCTGCCCGAGGACGACTTCACGCTCACCGTCGAGGAGAGGGACGGCTTCCTCGTCTACACCTGGGCGCTCAAGCCGGGCCGCACCGTCCCGGCGGGGCAGTGGGTGTTCGCCGGCCAGTACGACCACGCCCGCGGCGGCCGGGACGCGCGGCACGACAGCTACTCGATGACGGCCACCGCACAGGACGAACCGCGCTCCGTCGCCGGTGACTTCGCGGTGCACGGCGGCAACGACTCGACAGCGGACGGAGGTTCGTAGAAAAAGTTCGGCGGACACGGCAACCCTTTCCACGCCGGCGGCGACCAGGAGACGCAAGTAACCGCTCGCACGCAAGGAATGAGCATGACCGCAAGAGCCGAACAGCGCGTCCGCCACCGCCGCCGGATCACCCGGCGCCGCACGGTGATCGGTGGGGCCGCCGCTCTCGGGATCACCGGCGCGACGCTCGTCACCACGACGATGCTGTCCTCCGCCGGCGCCGCCACGTCCTGGCCGACGGCCACGGGCAGCAAGGCGGTCTCGTCGACGATCGAGGTGTCGGGCACCTACGACGGCGAGCTGAAGAAGTTCTACGGCAAGGGCGCCCTCGGCACGGACGGCCAGTCCGAGAACCAGAGTCCGATCTTCAAGCTGAAGGACGGCGCCACGCTGAAGAACGTCATCATCGGCACCCCGGCCGCGGACGGCGTCCACTGCATGGGCAGCTGCACGCTGCAGAACGTGTGGTGGCTGGACGTCGGCGAGGACGCGGCCACCTTCAAGGGCACCTCGTCGTCGGCGCAGTACAAGGTGATCGGCGGCGGCGCGAAGAAGGCCGACGACAAGGTGCTGCAGTTCAACGGTGCGGGCACGCTGACCGTGAGCGGCTTCCAGGTGGAGGACTTCGGCAAGCTGGTGCGCTCCTGCGGCAACTGCAGGACGCAGTACAAGCGGACGATCGTCCTCAAGGACATCGACGTGACCGCGCCCGGCAAGGTGATCGCCGGCATCAATTCCAACTACGGCGACACCGCCACGCTGTCGAAGATCCGCATCCACGGCGACAGCAAGAAGAAGATCAGGACCTGCGTCCGCTTCAAGGGCAACGACACCGGCAAGGAGCCCACCGAGGCCGGCTCGGGCCCGGACGGCGCGAACTGCAGGTTCTCCGACTCGGACATCACCTACGAGTGAGGTGCTCCCCCGCCCGGCCGGCCGGGCGGGGGCCTTCGTCACGGCGTCCAGTCGCCGAGGTGGTCCCGGCGGGTCGCCGAGGCGGCCTGGGCACGGGTGAGCTGGGGGCGGTCGGCGGGGACGGTGATCCGCGCGCCGGGGCCGGTGTTGCGGTACTCGGCGAAGCGCTGCTCCTGCCACGGATAGGCGCTCGACATGTCGGTGTAGGGCGCGACCGCGTCGATGCCGGGGCCGAGCCAGGTGTCCCGGACGGTCAGCATCGGGCGGGCGGTCGTGTCCGAGCTGGGCACCCAGGGGCGGGCGAGCTTGTAGAAGCCGTCGGGGGCCTCGCTGCCGATCCGGCCGCGGACGACCAGGAAGCCGCGCGGGTTGGCGCCCGCGGTGGAGGGCGCGAAGACGAAGCCGTACGGTGCCGACGCCAGGTCGGCGCGGTTCAGGGTGCGGAAGCGGCAGTCCTCGAACACCGCCGTCGCCCGGCCGAAGACGAAGTCGACGTCGCCCTCGACGTGGCAGTGGGCGTAGTACTGGCGGGCGAAGGAGGTCAGGGCCCTGGAGTCGGCGTACAGGGTGTCCTGGTGGCCGAGGAAGCGGCAGTGCCGGAACGCCGAGCGGTCGCCCTGCACCTTGACGGCGACGGCCTGGGTGCCGCTGACGCCGGGGTGGTCGGCGCGCAGCCAGTCGTTGGCGAAGGTGACCCGGTGGGCGGTGAAGCCGTCCGCCTGGAGGGTGGTCGTGGCCGATCCGCTGGTGCCGAGGGTGCCGCCGTCGGGCTTGGGGGTGCCGGCCGCGTTGTCGTACACGATCACCACGTCACGGGCGTCACCCGTGGCGCCGATCCAGGTCATGCCGGTCCGGCTCGCGTCCACGGCGACCGTCTCCCGGTAGGTGCCGGGCGAGAGGACCAGGGTCCAGCCGTCACCGGTGGTGGCGTTCACCGCGGCCTGTACGCCGGTGAAGTCGCCGCGGCCGTGCGGGTCGACGTACAGGGTCTTCGGGGTGCGGCGGGCGGCCGGTGAGCCGTGGCGGCCGAACGGGTGCGGCCGGGTGGCGGCCCGCGCGGGCGTGGCCGTGAGGCCGAGCGCGGCTCCGGCCAGCAGAACTCCCCTTCTGGACAGGGGCATGCGGGTGCTCCTTCACGGTGCGGCAGGGGTCGGCGGGGTGGCCGCGGGCCGGGGCGGAGGGCGCGCCCCGGCCCGCTCGGAGGGGACGTCAGCGCAGGCGGCCGGCGCCCGCCTGGTGGTCGACGATCCCGGGGACGGCCCTCGGGTGGTCGATCCGGGTGCGCAGGACCGGGGTCCAGCCCGCGCCCGGCTGCAGGATCTCGCCGGGGACCTGGGCGTTGTGGACGGCGATCAGGTCGGTCCGCCTGCCGTTGACGTAGTTGTCGGCGGCGGTGAGCGGCGCCTCCTTCCACTTCTTGAGGATCCTGCCCGCGGCGACCGAGCGCGGCAGGGTGAACGCGTTGTGCTCGGCGACGAGCTGGGACTCCATGCCGATGCCGTAGCTGTAGCCGTAGTCGGCGTTCGCGACGAAGTGGTTGTTGTAGGAGTCGACCTGCCCAAAGCGGACGCGCGGGGCGCGCTCAATCAGGTTCCTGAACAGGTTGTGGTGCAGGGTGACCTTCAGGTGGCCGCGGTCGATCGCGGCGGTGGAGGCGCTGTCGCTGTTGCCGATGAGGATGGTCTTGTCGTGCTCCTCGAACACGTTCCAGGAGACCGTCACGTAGTCGGCGCCCTTGACGATGTCCAGCTGGCCGTCGTGCTGCTCGTAGATCCGGCCGTAGTGGTGCGGCAGGGTGCTGTTGGGGTGGTCGCCGTCGGTGAAGGTGTTGTGGTCGATCCACACGTGGGTGGAGCCGGTGATCACCGCGCTGTCGTACTCGGAGTTCCAGTTGCCGTCGGCGGTGTCGGTGGGGTCCCACTGCGGGAAGCAGTCCAGCGGGCTCTCCAGGGTGAGGTTGCGGACGATGACGTTGTCCACGTTCTTGATCTGGAGGCTGGCGCCCTTGAGGCCCGCGCCCTTGCCGACGCCCACGACGGTGGTGTTGGCGGGGACGTTCGCCTTGATGTACTTGTCCTGCTGGGCGGCGGAGGCGCGGCGCAGGCCCTCGGGGCTGTCGTCGGGCTCCGCGTCCAGGTCGCGGTCGCGGCCCCAGGTCTCGGGGGCGTAGGTCTTCAGGTAGGTGTCGAAGTCGTAGCCGGGCACCTCGAAGGCGGAGCAGCCCGGGCCGTCGGCGTCGATCGTGCCCTTGACCTTGATGATCTTCGGTGCGCTGCCGCCGGCGGCGAGGGCGGCCTTGAAGCCCTCCCAGGTGGTGACGGTGTAGGTGTGCGCGGCGTCGGCCTTCGCGCCGCCGGTGGTGCCGGTGCCGTACGAGCCCCAGCCGTCCTTGGCGCCGAGCACCTGGCGGGCGGTGTCGGGGGTGTGGGGCGCGGGGGCCGCGGTGGCGGTGCCTGTGACGGTGACGGCGAGCACCAGGGCGGTGCAGCCCACGGCCGCCGCCATGACGCGCCCATGACATTTCTGCGTACGCATGGTTGCGGTACCTCTTTCAACAGGGGGTGGGGCAAGTTTCAACAGGGGGTGGGACAAGAAGGGGCGCGGGGAACCGCGCGCCCGGCCACGGACGACCCTCGGCCCGGAGGCGGCCTCCGGGCCGCGGACCGTCCGCATTCCGGCTCAACCGGCGGAGCTATCCGCGGTTCTGCTTCCACTCGGCCTGCGCCTTGTTCAGCTGGTCGGCCAGCGTGTCCAGGAACTGCTTGGCGGTCATCTTGCCGAGCAGCACCTTCTGGTAGTTCGGCTCGTTGTCGGCCTTGGAGATCGTGTTCCAGTCGGGCAGGTAGTACGGCAGCTGCACGATCTTCGTGTTCTCTCCGTTGAGCGCCTGCGCGGCCAGCTTGGTCGGCTCGGCCTGCTGGATCCAGTCGTCCTGGGCCGCGTCGACGTTGACGGGCACCTGCCCGGCGGACTCGTTGAACTTGGAGTTCTCCGCGGCCGAGGCGGCGAACTCGATGAACTTCCAGGCGGCCGCCTTGTTCTTGCTCGCCTTGAACAGGCCGAGACCGTCGACCGGGTTGGACACCTGCACCCGGGTGCCGTCGTCCAGCGTGGGGTTCGGCAGGCCCCGGAACTTGTCCTTGCCCAGCGCGTTCAGGTGGTCCTGGTAGGAGCCGAGGTTGTGGCTCAGCATGCCGATGGTGCCGCTGTCCCACTGGGCGACCATCTTGGTGAAGTCGTTGTTGACGTCGGCGGACGGGGTGTTCTTCTTGTAGAGCGCGACGTACTTCTCCAGCGCCGCCACGTTCTTGGGGTCGTTGACGGTGGTCTTGTCGCCGTTCCAGAACGAGGTGATGCCGGTCTGCCCGTACACCGCGTCCAGGGCCGGCGCGATGGAGCCCTCGCCGCCGCGGATGGTGAAGCCGAACTGGTTCTTGCCCGTGTCGGTGAGCTTGTCGGCGGCCTTGTAGAACGCGGCCCAGGTGGTCGGCTCGTCCAGGCCGGCCTTCTTGAACAGGTCGGTGCGGTACCACAGCGTGCCGTTGTTCACGGAGGTCGGCACGTGGTACAGGACGTCGCCGCCGCCCGCGGCCTTGCTGGTGCCGAGCACGTTCTGGCTCAGCTTGCCGTTCAGCGAACTCTTCTCCAGCCGGCCGTCCAGCGGCTCCAGCGCGCCCTGGGCCGCGATCTCGGCGAGCATCGCGGTGCCCACGCCGCCCACGTCGGGCAGGCCGCCGCCCTGGATGGCGGTGTCGTACTTGGACTGGGCGCTGGCGGCCGGGATGCCGACGTACTTGACCTTGATGTCCGGGTTCTTCGCCTCGAAGTCGGCGATGATCTGCTTCCAGATGTCGGTGCGCACACCGCCGTTGTTGTCCCAGAAGGTGATCTCGCCCTTGCCCGAGCCCTCGGACCCCTTGCTCTTCCCCGAGCCGCTGCCGTCGTCACCGCACGCGGTGGCGGTCAGCGCGAGCACGGAACCCAGGGCGACGGCCAGGGCGGCACGCCTGCTTCTGCGGATGTTGATCTTCATTGATCGGCTCTCTTCTTCTGGATCCAACTCGGAAGGTGACGGTGTGGGGGGCGAGGACGAGGCGGCCGCCGTGGGCGCACATCCGGGGTAAGCGCTTGCTACGAGGATGTGCCACTGTGGCTCCCCGTGGGCCTTGGGACGGAACGGGTTACAGAACTGTGATGCGGAACCGGGTGAAGTCGGCGGCTCCGGCGTCGCCCCGGCCGGCCGGGGCGACGGCGAACAGGCCGAGCAGGGCGCCGACCCAGCGCCACGGGGTGGCGGCGAAGACCTGGCCGGAGGGCCGGAAGCCGTCGCCGACGTCGGCGAGGAACCGGCAGCGGGCGCCGGCACCGGCCTCGACACGCAGCCGGGCCCGCCCGTCGGGCGCGAGCCGGGGGTGGCCGGCGTCCCGCTCGGACGCGGCGGCGGCCTCCGCGAACCGGTGCACGAGGTGGACCTGCCCGTCCGTGCCCCGCTGCAGCCCGATCCAGCCGTAGGCGTCCCCGAGGACGGCGAGCCCGGCCCGCGCGCCCGGGGCCCCGGCGTGCAGGGCGAGGTCGACCTCGACGGCCACCGGCCTGCCGGGCAGCCGCTGGGTGAGCACGTTCGGCAGCTTCCGCAGGTCGTGCGCGTCGGCCGAGCGGACGCAGACCGGCCGCAGCCCGTCGCCGGAGTGCCGGGCGGCCCACCCCTCTTGGGGATTGGCCGTCCACTGCCACTGCCGGCCGAAGCGTCCGCCGGGGAAGTCGTCGTCGGTGGCGGGGGCGGCGGGCGGCTGCGGCGGCAGGGCGGGCCTGCGGTGCACGGCGACGGGAGCGCCCTCGTCGCCCAGCACCGGCCAGCGGTCCGCGCCCCAGCGCATCGGCTGCAGGTGCACCACACGGCCGTACGCGCCGCGCTGCTGGAAGTGCAGGAACCAGTCCTCGCCGGACGGGGTGCGCACCCAGCCGCCCTGGTGGGGGCCGTTGACACCGGTTCCCTTCTGCTCCAGGACGACCTTCTCCTCGTAGGGGCCGAAGAACTCCCGTGCGCGGAAGGCACCCTGCCAGCCCGTCTCCACTCCCCCGGCGGGCGCCAGGATCCAGAACCAGCCGTCGTGCCGGTACAGCTTGGGCCCCTCCAGGGTGAACCAGCCCGGGATGCGGTCCCCGTCGACGATCACCTCGCCCTCGTCCAGCAGCCCGGTCCCGTCGGGGCGCATCCGGTGGCCGGTCAGCCGGTTGTTGACGCCGGCCCGCGACCTGGCCCAGGCGTGCACCAGGTACGCCTCGCCGGTCTCCTCGTCCCACAGCGGGCACGGGTCGATCAGGCCCTTGCCCTCCTCGACCAGGTGCGGACGGGTCCACGGGCCGCGGATCTCCGGGGCGTTGACCTGGAAGACACCCTGGTCGGGGTCGCCCCAGAAGATCCAGAACCGGTCGTCGTGGTGGCGCAGCGACGGCGCCCAGACCCCGCGGTCGTGCCGCGGCACGGCGAACTCCTCGGCCGGTTCGAGGCGTTCGAGGGCGTGTCCGACCAGGGTCCAGTTGACCAGGTCGCACGAGTGCAGCAGCGGCAGGCCGGGGACGCGGCCGAAGCTGGAGGCGGTCAGGTAGAAGTCGTCGCCGACGCGGACGACGTCGGGGTCGGACCAGTCGGCGTCGAGGACCGGGTTGCGGTAGGTGCCGTCGTCGGGGCCGACGGCCGGCGGGCTCATGGGATCACCGCCTTGCGCGCCAGCACCCCCGCCTCGTCCCGGCCCAGCCGTCCGTCGGCGACGACGGTGACGACGCGGCGTACGACGCTCTCGCCCGGCGCGACCGCGAGCCGGTCCTCAACCGCCAGGGACGAGCCCACCCCGGGGTACTCCTCGGCGCGCACGAACCAGGCGTCGCGGCGGGTGGTGCCGGTGGCCCCGGCGAACACCAGCGTCCAGGTGCTGCCGGCCAGCGCCAGCCAGTCGGCCCGGGTGCCGTGGACCTCCGCCTCGCCGTCCCGGTCGGCGGTGAACACCCGCGGGGGCCGCTCCTCCTTGCGGGCCCGCCAGAAGAAACCGCCGTAGGCCGCGCCGGGGCGCCCGTTGGTGGCGGGGCTGCCGATCGACAGCGGCTCCCGGGTGACGTTGGTCAGGGCGAAGGTGAAGTCCAGCGCCCAGGCGGTCCCGGTGAGCCCGGTGGCGGCCACGGTACGGCGCTCGCGCAGCAGTTCGCGGCCCTCGGCGACCCAGCGCAGCTCCTCCACGAACCCGTCGGGGTCGCGCAGCTGGAACCCGGTGTGCCGCTGGGCGCCGTGGTTGTCCAGCTCGGTCGGGCCCCGGTCGCGCACGAAGGTGCGCCCGCCCCAGAAGTTGTGCCCCTCGACGTCGGGAACGGCGACACCGACGCCGAGGTGGTGCGCGTGGTCGGCGGGGCTCAGCTCGGTGACCGCTGTGCCGGCCAGGGTGGTGACGGGGTGCAGGTAGGGGCGCGGGGAGAGCCGGCCGGGCAGCTCGGGCCGGGTGACGTACCGGGCGACCGGGCGGCCGGCGACGCGCAGCACCGGGGAGTCGTTCGAGGTCATCCGAGGGTCGCCTCCTTCGGCGGGGCCCAGGCGGCGCCCAGCTCGGAGTAGAGGGAGAAGGTGTCGGCGGCGGCCGCGACGAGCCCGTCGACGCCGGGCACGATCCGGCGCCCCTCGCCGTCCTCCCGCCGCCAGGCCGTCCTCGGCAGCGGGCGGGGGTCGGGGGCGGTGCGGATCGCCTCGACGACCCGCATGAAGGCGCCCGTGGCCGCGGGCGGCACCAGCAGTCCGGCGCCGGTGGTGAGGTGGGCGACCAGGTTCTCCAGCAGGTCGGTGCGGCCGTACTCGAACTCCTCGGGGCCGTGGCCGGCGCGTTGCAGCAGCATGCGGTCCTGCTTGTACCAGAGGGTGATCCGGCCGCTGCTGCCCTGCACCAGGACGTACGGCTCGTCGGCCCGCTCCGCGCACAGCGTCGCGGCGACGACGGCCGGGCCGCGGGGGGTGGTGACGCGGACGCAGGAGGTGTCGTCGGCCTCGATGTCGTTGGCCCGCCACAGCTCGGTCTCGACGCCGGTGACGTCCTCGGCGCCGGTGGTGCCGAGCAGGGCGAGCGCGGTGGCGACGGCGTGCGCGAGCGGGTTGGTGAGCACCCCGTCGACCACGTCGACGCCGTCCAGGCGCCGCCGGCCCGCCCAGGGCGCCCGCGTGTAGTACGCCTCGTCGCGCACCCAGGCGCCGGCCCCGCCGACCCCGGTGACCGTGCCGATCGCGCCCTCGGCGATCAGCTTCCGGATCGCGGGCATCGCGTGCGAGCCCAGCGACTGGAAGCCGATCTGGCAGGCGACGCCGGCCTTCGCGACCCCGTCGGCCATGCGGCGGAACTCGGCGTAGGAGGGGGCGGGCGGCTTCTCCAGCAGCAGGTGTACGCCCCGCTCGGCGGCGGTGAGCGCCAGGTCGGTGTGGGTCGGGATGGGCGTGCAGATCACGGCGATCCGCGCGCCGGTGGCGTCCAGGAGGGCGCCGAAGTCGGCGGACTGCTCGGGGGTGCCCAGCCCCTCGGGGACCTCGTCCTCGGTGAGCGGGGTCAGCTCGCAGATCCCGGCGAGCCGCACCAGGCCCGTGCCCTGCAGCCGGCGGATGTTCTCCAGGTGCCAGCGGCCGTGGCCGCGGGCGCCGGCCAGCACGACGGGGAACGGTGTCGTCGTCATCCCTTCACCGCCCCCGCGCTGAAGCCGGTGATCAGCCACTTCTGGATGAAGGCGAACACGATCACCACGGGTACGGCGGCGACGATGCCGCCCGCGGCCAGGGCGCCCAGGTCGACGCTGTCGGCGTTCATCAGGGTGTTGAGGCCGACGGGGATGGTCTGCTTGCTCTGGTCGGAGAGGAACATCAGGGCGAACAGGAAGTGGTTCCAGGCGTGCACGAAGGCGAAGGAGCCGACGGCGATCAGGCCGGGCCGCAGCATCGGCAGAACGACGATCCGGAAGGCGGCGAAGCGGCTGCAGCCGTCCACCCAGGCGGCCTCCTCCAGGGAGGGCGGCACGTTCTTGATGAAGCCGCTGATCAGGATCATCGACAGCGGCAGCTGGAAGACGGTCTCGGCGATGATGACGCTGGCGAGCGAGTTGATCATCGACAGTTCGGCGAAGATCTGGAAGAGCGGCACCAGCAGCAGCGCGCCGGGCACGAACTGCGAGCACAGCAGGGCCAGCATGAAGCCGCGCTTGAGCCGGAAGTCGAACCGGGCGAGCGCGTAGCCGCCGGCCAGGGCGACGACCGTGGTGAGGACCAGGGTCGCGATGCCGACGAGCACGCTGTTGTAGAAGTAGAGGCCGAAGCTCCGCTCGGTCCACACCTTCTCGAAGTGGTCGAACGTCATCGGCCAGGGCACGAGCGAGGTGGAGCCGGCCGGGCGCAGGGCGAACAGCAGGATCCAGTAGAAGGGGATCAGGGTGAACAGCAGGTAGACGGAGAGCGGCAGGTAGATCTGCCAGCGCGGAACCTCGTCCCAGGCGCGGCGCCCGCCGCGCGGCCGGACCGGCTCGGACACCACGCGCCGGGGCGCGGGGGCGATCTCGGTGATCACTTCTCACCTCCGAACTTGCTCAGCCGCAGATAGACCATCGAGAAGAAGAGCAGGACGACGAACGCCACCGTGGTCAGGGCGGACGCGTAGCCGAAGTTGTGGGCGTCGACGCTGGTGTTGGCGACGTAGAGCGGCAGTGTGGTGGTCACGCCGGCCGGTCCGCCGTTGGTCAGGGTGTAGAGCAGGTCGACGTTGTTGAACTCCCACACCGCGCGCAGCAGCGTGGACAGGACGATGGCGTCCTTCAGGTGGGGCAGGGTGATGTGCCAGAACTGCTTGAGGCGGCTCGCCCCGTCGACCTCGGCGGCCTCGTACAGGTCCTTCGAGACGGACTGCAGGTCGGCGAGGATGAGGATGGCGAAGAAGGGCACTCCGCGCCACAGGTCGGCGACCACCGCCGCCGGGAAGACCGTGGAGGTGTCCGACAGCCAGCTGGTGCCGTAGGAGCCGATGCCCAGGTCGGCGAGGTAACGGGTGATGCCTGTCTGGGAGTTGTAGAGCAACACCCAGATGGCGGAGGTCAGCACGCCGGAGACCGCCCACGGGGAGAACACCAGCGCCCGGCCGAGTCCGCGGCCCACGAAGGTCTGGTTGACGATCAGGGCGAGGGCCAGTCCGAAGAGCAGTTGCAGCCCGACCTCGACGACGACCCACTTCGCGCTGAAGAGCAGCGTGTCCCAGAACTGGGGGTCCTGGGTGAAGGCGTGGACGAAGTTGTCGAAGCCGGCGTATCCGTTCCGCCACGGCTTGGTGGGGTTGTAGTGCTGCAGGCTGTAGTAGAAGACGCTGAGCACCGGGTAGGCGATGAAGCCCAGCATGAGCAGGGCGGCCGGGGCGATCAGCAGGTACGGGAGCCTGCGCGGCGTGGCGGAGGCACGGCGCCGCCGGGGTGGCGCGGGCGGTTTCGCCACGGCTGCGGCTTGGGCCATGACTCTTTCTCCGTTCGCAGTGGGACGCTCTGTAGGAAGCGCTTTCTAGATAGGCGTGGGGCAAGCGCTTCGGCGTAGGGGGGCAGAGGGGTGGGGCAGTTGGTCTGTGCCGGTTCCGGGCAGGGTCCGGCCGTCACCCGGCGTACGGGTCGGGCACCTTCCCCGGCCGGGCCAGGAACTCGAAGTCGCAGCCGGTGTCGGCCTGGGTGATCTGATCGGAGTACAGGGCGCCGTAGCCGCGCTCGTACCGCGCGGGCGGCGGCGACCACTGGGCCCTGCGGCGCTCCAGCTCCTCGTCGTCCACGTGGAGCTGGAGGGTGCGGGCCTCGACGTCGAGGGTGATCGGGTCGCCGGTGCGCACCAGCGCGAGCGGGCCGCCGACGTACGACTCGGGGGCGACGTGCAGCACGCAGGCGCCGTAACTCGTGCCGCTCATCCGGGCGTCGGAGATCCGCACCATGTCCCGCACGCCCTGCTTGAGCAGGTGGTCGGGGAGCGGCAGCATGCCGTACTCGGGCATTCCGGGGCCGCCCTTGGGGCCGGCGCCCCGCAGCACGAGGACGCTGTCGGCGGTGATGTTCAGCGACGGGTCGTTGATGGTGCGCTGCATCGTCCTGTAGTCGTCGAAGACGACCGCGGGGCCGGTGTGCTTGAGCAGGTGCGGCTCGGCGGCGATGTGCTTGATGACGGCGCCGTCCGGGCAGAGGTTGCCGCGCAGGACCGCCACCCCGCCCTCGGACGCGACCGGGTTGTCGCGGGGGCGGATCACGTCGTCGTCGTGCACCTGGGCACCGGCGATCTGCTCGCGCAGGGTGTCGTACGACACCGTGGGCCGGTCCAGGTGGAGCAGGTCCGGGATGCGGGAGAGGAAGCCGGGCAGGCCGCCGGCGAAGTGGAAGTCCTCCATGAGGTACTTCTCGCCGCCGGGACGGACGTCGGCGAGGACCGGCACCGTGCGGGCGATGCGGTCGAAGTCGTCGAGGGTGAGCCTCACCCCCGCGCGGCCCGCCATGGCGATCAGGTGGATCACGGCGTTGGTGGAGCCGCCGAGGCCGAGGACCGTGGTGACGGCGTCCTCGAAGGCCTCGCGGGTGAGGATGTCGCTCAACCTGCGGTCCTTGTGGACCAGTTCGACGATCGTCAGGCCCGCCCTGGCCGCCATCCGGTCGTGTCCGGAGTCCACGGCGGGGATGCTGGAGGCGCCGGGGACGGTCACGCCGAGGGCTTCGGCGGCGGCGGTCAGCGTGGAGGCCGTGCCCATGGTCATGCAGTGGCCGGGCGAGCGGGCCAGACCGCTCTCCAGCTCGGCCATCTCGCAGTCGCCGATGAGACCGGCGCGCTTGTCGTCCCAGTACTTCCACATGTCGGTGCCGGAGCCCAGGACCTCGTTGCGCCAGTGGCCGGGCAGCATGGGCCCGGCGGGCACGAAGACCGTGGGCAGGTCGGCGCTGGCGGCGCCCATGAGGAGGGCGGGCGTGGACTTGTCGCAGCCGCCCATCAGCACGGCACCGTCGACCGGGTAGGAGCGCAGCAGTTCCTCGGTCTCCATGGCGAGCATGTTGCGGTACAGCATCGGGGTCGGCTTCTGGAAGGTCTCGCTGAGGGTGGAGACCGGGAACTCCAGCGGGAAGCCGCCCGCCTGCCACACCCCGCGCTTGACCGCCTGGGCGCGGTCGCGCAGGTGGACGTGGCAGGGGTTGATGTCGGACCAGGTGTTGAGGATCGCGACGACCGGCTTGCCCAGGTGCTCCTCGGGCAGGTAGCCGAGCTGGCGGGTGCGGGCGCGGTGGCTGAAGGAGCGCAGGCCGTCGGTGCCGTACCACTGGTGGCTGCGCAGCTCCTCGGGGCGCTTCCCGGGCGCGTTCATATCGACCATCCGGCGACGAGGGCGGCGACCTCGGCGCGCTCGCTCTCGGGCAGCGGCTTGCTCGGCGGG
>NZ_JUJA01000167.1:115975-129284 GCF_001906585.1 Streptomyces kebangsaanensis
ACGGTGACGTTGTTGGCCGAGCCGTTGGCGGCGCGCAGCTCCTCGAAGCGGCGGATCTGCTCCCAGACCTTCATCGCGGCCGGGTAGTCGCCGGACCTGAGCGACTCCAGCATGTTCCGGGAGACCGCCGGGGCGACGTTGACCAGGCCGGAGGTGAAGCCGGTGGCGCCGGCGGAGAAGTAGGAGGGCGCGTAGGGCTCGGCGAGGCCGGCGACCCACACGAACCTCTCCAGGCCCGCGTCCCGGGCGAAGGCGGCGAAGTGGGCGGCGTCCGGGACGGAGTACTTGACGCCGATGACGTTGGGGCAGGCGTCGGCGAGTTCGGCCAGACGGGCGCCGGACAGCCGGGCGTTGCGGATGTAGGGGACGACGCCCAGCTCGGGCACGGCCTCGGCGATCGCGCGGTGGTAGTCGACCCAGCCGCCCTGGGAGACGTAGGGGTGGACGGGCTGGTGGACCATGACCATCCGGACGCCCAGCTCGCGGGCGTGCTGGGCGGAGGCGACGGCGGTGGGCACGTCGTGGCCGACCCCGACCAGGATGTTCGCCCGGTCTCCGGCCTCCTCCACGGTCGTCTCGGTCACCAGTTTCCGCTCCTCGGGGGCGAGGGCGTAGAACTCGCCGGTGTTGCCGTTCGGCGTGAGGGTGGTGACGCCGCCGTCGAGCAGACGACGCAGCAGGGCCCGGTAGGTGGCGGTGTCGACGGTGCCGTCCTCGGTGAACGGGGTCACCGGGATCGCCACCACGTCGGCCAGGGCCGCCCGCTGGGTCTCGAACGTCGTTGTCATGCCTGACCGTCCTCTTCCTGGGCCGTCGGCTCCGCGTGCGGATAGGCCCGTTGCACGAACGACGCGATGTGGGCGTGGAGGGCGCGGGCCGCACCGTCGGCGTCGCCCTCCAGGGCGAGCCGCAGGATCTCCCGGTGCTCGGTGGCCTCCCGCTCCCAGGAGGGGTCGGCGGACCAGGCGACGGCGGAGACGAGGGCCGCCTGGTCGCGGACCTCGTCCAGCATCCGGCCCAGCAGCGGGTTGCCGCAGGGCAGGTAGAGGGCGCGGTGGAACTCGCGGTTGGCGAGGGAGCGTTCGGCGGTGTCCGCGGCCTCGTCGGCCCGCTTGAGCGCGTCGCGCGCGGCGTCCAGGGAGGCGCCGCGGCGCACCGAGCGCCTCAGGGCCTCCGGCTCCAGCAGCAGCCGCACGTCGTAGACCTCGCGCGCCATGTCCGCGTCCACCTCGCGCACCGTGACGCCCTTGTACTGGCTCATCACGACCAGCCCGGTGCCGGCCAGGGTCTTCAGAGCCTCGCGCACCGGGGTCTTGGACACCCCGAACTGTGCGGCGAGCTCGGTCTCGACCAGGGCCTGACCGGGCGTCAACAGCCCGGTGAGGATGCGGTGTTTGATCCCCTCCAGCACGACCTGCGTGCGCGAGGGAATCGGCGTGGGCACAGAGGTCATGCGCGCCTCTCGGATCTCACATATCGCGTCTCATATATGACGTACGAAGTACGACGCGTCGAAGGTAAGAGGGGCCTGAGGTTTCGTCAATGCTTCTGACAGAAGAAAGTCGGGATGCCGGACGGCAGCCGGCGGATCCCTGTCCGAACGGTCCGGCGTATACGGAATCCGCCTCATCCGCGGGGTGGGGTCTTGGAGCGACGATCTGCGGACATGACGACAACCGACTGGACCCTGGTACGGGTGCTGCGCGACCGCCGGGCGGCGCTGTGTCTGGCCGCGGTGATGGTGTCCGGCTTCGGCACCTCGGCGCTGTGGCTGGCCTCCGGCGTGTGGGTCAAGGACCTCACCGGCTCGAACGGACTGGCCGCGCTGTGCCTGCCGGCGATGTGGGCGCCGGCCCTGGCCGGCCCGGCACTCGGCACGCTCGCCGACCGCGTCCGCCGCGGCCCCCTGCTGATCGGGGCGAACCTGCTGCTGGCGGCGCTGCTGCCGATCCTCTTCACCGTCGGCTCTCCCGGCCGCGTCTGGCTGCTGTACGCGGTGCTGTTCGTCTACGGCGCCACGGGTGCGGTGGAGGACGCGGCGCAGTCGGCGCTCGTCGCCACCGCCGTCGACCAGAGGCTGCTCGGCGACTTCAACGGGCTGCGCATGACCGCGAACGAGGGTATGAAGCTGCTGGCCCCACTGGCGGGCGCGGGCCTGTACACGGCGTACGGAGGCCCGTTCGTCGCCCTGCTCGACGCGGCCACGTTCCTGCTCGCCGCGGGCCTGTACGCGCTGCTGCGCGTCCGCGAGGACAAGCCGCGCCGGCCCGGGGGCTCCTGGCGCGAGCGGACCGCCGAGGGCGCCCGCCATCTGTGGTTCCATCCGCGGCTGCGGCCGCTGGTGCCGGCCGGCGGCGCCACGATGCTGCTCACCGGCGTGAACGGCGCGCTGGTCTACGCCGTCGTCGACGGCCTCGGCCGCGCGCCCGCGTACGCCGGGGTGCTGTACGCCGTCCAGGGCGCCGGGTCGGTCGTGACCGGCCTCGCCTCGGGCACCGCCCTGCGCCGCCTGGGCGGCCGCCGCTTCGCGGCCTGCGGCATCGCCCTCACGGCGGTCGGAGTGGCCCTGCGCGCGATCCCGTCCGACCCGGTGGCCCTGGCGGGCAGCGCGGCGATCGGCGCGGGCCTGCCGTGCGTACTGATCGCCGCGCTCACCGCCGTACAGCGCGGGACGCCGGAGGAACTGCTCGGCCGGGCGGCCGCCACGGCGAACACGCTGCTCTTCGCCCCCAACGTCGTCGGTCTGGCCGCGGGTGCCGCCCTGGTCGGCGCCGTCGGCCTCCCGCTGCTCCTGGCCCTCCTGGGCCTGGGGCTGCTGGGTACGTCATTGCCCCTTTTCAGAACGCCGCCAGCGCCGAGCGTGCCGCCGTCAGATCCCCGTCCGACGCCAACCCGGCGTGATACAGGCGCAGTTCCGTCGCCCCGAGGCCCCGTGCGCGGGCGGCGTCCTCGGCGAGGGTGCCGGGGCTGCCGCCCATGCCGGAGACGATCGTGAAGTTGGCGGCCAGGACGGTGTCCGGGCGGGCGTGTTCGGCGAACGGGGCCAGCGGGCCGGAGCCGCCCGTGCACGGCACCACCACGCCGTCCGCCACGGACAGGACGTGCGCGGGGTCCACGCCGGCGTTGGCGCCGCAGTGGTAGGAGACCGGGTCGGCGTGCAGCAGCACCTGGAAGCCGGCCGGGGCCGCCGCGCGGACCGCCGCCACCGCCGCCTCCTGCAGGGTGCGGGCCGTGGTGTCGCGCCACGCGCGCGTGGTGGCCGCCGTCGTCCCGCCGAGGAGTTTCTCCACGCCGGCCCAGCCGCCGTCCGAGGGCGCCCCCTGCCACACCGGCTCCAGGGCGGTGCGTACGGCGTCCCCCAGCTCGTCGGGGTCGAGGCCCTGTCCGGCGTAGCCGGCGCGGCAGGCGGGGCAGAAGCACAGGGACATCAGGTACTGCCCGGCGTCCCCCAGGCCCACCCCGCCGGTCTTGTCGTGGGCGTGCAGGTGGGCGAGCCCGTACCAGCCGAGGGACTCCAGTTCGGTGCCGCGCGCGCCGGGGCGGACGGCCGCCTCGGCGGCCAGGTCGGTCAGGTACGCGCGCGTGGCGGGCTGGGCGATGCACGGCGCCCACGGGTAGCGGTCGCCGTAGGCGTTGACGACGGAGGTGTCCGGATGCTCGGCGCCCAGGCGGGAGTTGTGCGCGAGGACGACCCAGGTGTGCACCTCCAGGCCGGTCCCGGCCAGGGCCGCCGCCGCCTCGCCGTAGGCGTCCCCGGGCGCCCAGCCGCCGGCCGGGTACGGGCGCAGTGCCCGGCCCGCCCAGCGGTCGTCCGCCGGGTACAGGACCGCCGCGTGCTCGGCGGTGACCACGCGGTGGCGCGGGTGACGGGGGGTCAGCGCGCGCGTGGAGTGGTAGGCGGCGGCGAGGGTGGCCTGCCGTACGCCGAGCGCGGCCAGGCGTCCCGGCGCCTCGGGGTCGCCGTTGACGTCCCAGGGGTAGACGAAGGCCGAGGTCTTCACGCGTCCTCCTCGAGCAGCGCGTAGCCGCGTTCGATCAGCTGGGCGAGCTGCTTGACGTGGTCCTCGGCCGGTTCGTGCAGCGGCGGCCGTACCTCTCCCACGTCAAGACCGCGCAACCGTACCCCGGCCTTGACCAGGGAGACGGCGTATCCCCGCCCCTGGGCGCGCAGTTCGACGAACGGGCGGTAGAAGCCGTCCAGGAGCCGGTGCGCGGTGGCCTCGTCGCCCTCGCGGAGCGCCGTGTGGAAGGCGAGGGCGATCTCGGGGGCGAAGCAGAAGACGGCGGAGGAGTACAGGGTGATGCCGATGCCGCGGTAGGCGGGCTGGGTCAGCTCCGCGGTCGGCAGGCCGTTGAAGTACAGGAAACCTTCGGGGACTTCGGCGCGTACGGCGCTCACGATGCGCTGCATGAGGTCCAGGTCGCCCAGGCCGTCCTTGAGGCCGACGATCCCTTCCGTGCGGGCGAGTCCGACGACCGTCCGCGGGGTGAACACCGCGTTGTCGCGCTGGTAGACGACGACCGGCAGGGCGGTCGCGGCGGCCACCTCGCGGTAGTGGCGCAGCAGCCCTTCCTGGCCGGCGACCACGAGGTAGGGCGGCATGGTGAGCAGCCCGTCCGCCCCGGCCTCCTCCGCGAGCCTCGCGTAGCGCACGGCGAGCGCGGTGCCGTATCCCGTCCCCGCGACGACCGGGACCCGCCCCCGGGTCACCTCGACGGCCGCGCGGACGCACCGCTCGTACTCCTCGGGGGTGAGTGCGTGGAACTCCCCGGTGCCGCAGCAGGCGAACACGGCGGCGGCCCCGGCCTCGACCCCGCGGCGCACGTGGGCGCGGTAGGTGTCGAGGTCGACGGAGCCGTCGGGCGCGCAGGCGGTGACGGGGAAGAACAGCGGCCCGCTGGGGATGCTGAGGCGTTCGGCGAGAGGGGCTGACGTCACGGGCTCTCCCTGGGGCAGGCGCGCACACGGGAACAGTCACTCACGGCGGTGCACGTTTCTGATCGATGTCCACATGCCTGAACACGACCACGCTAGGGGCCCCCGTCCGGGCCGGTCAAGCGCGCAAACCGGCAACACGGCGGCGAATTTCACCACTTCACGGCACACTTGACGAGGCGTGACCGCTGTTCATAGCGTGTCCACGCATGTGAATCGCGTCCATGCATGCGGCCCGGCCGGAGCCGGAGAACGCCCCGGCGAAAGCCAGAGAACAAGGAGACCGAGGATGCCCGCTCCCCGCACCGTTCTGCTCACCGGCGCCGCCGGCGGGCTCGGCACCCTGATGCGGGGCCTGCTGCCCGACCACGGCTACGAGCTGCGCCTCCTCGACATGCGGCCGATCGAGGGCGAGCCGGACGCGATCGTCGCCGACCTCGCCGACCGGGACGCGCTGCGCGAGGCCGTACGGGGCGTCGACGCGATCATCCACCTCGCGGGCATCTCCCTGGAAGCCCCCTTCGAGAAGATCCTCAGGGCGAACATCGAGGGCACGTACCACCTGTACGAGGCGGCCCGCGAGGAGGGCGTCCGCCGGATCGTCTTCGCCTCCTCCAACCACGTCGTCGGCCACACCCCGCGCCCCGCCCCCGGCGAGCCGCCCGTCCCGGTCGAGACCCCGCGCCGCCCGGACACCTTCTACGGCCTGTCCAAGTCCTTCGGCGAGGACCTCGCCCAGCTCTACTGGGACAAGCACGGCCTGGAGACGGTCTCGGTGCGCATCGGCTCCTGCTTCCCCGAGCCGACCAGTGTGCGGATGCTCTCGATGTGGATGAGCCCCGCCGACGGCGCGCGCCTGTTCCACGCGGCCCTGACCGCCGAGGACGTCGGCCACACCGTCGTCCACGGCGCCTCCGCCAACACCCGGCTGTGGCTGGATCTGACCAGTGCGCGGGCGCTCGGCTACGAACCGCGGGACGACTCCGAGCGTTACGCCGAGAAGCTGATCGCCGAGCAGGGCGAGCTCGACCCGGACAACAGGGCACAGGCCTACATCGGCGGCGCTTTCGTGACGGATCCGCCCATCTGGCCGTACTGACACGCCACCAACACGCCGCCGAAGCGGCGGAAAACCGACGCAGCCGGGGGCGGGCGGGCACCGAACGGGCCCGCCCGCCCCCGCATTCGGGCATCGGCGCCGCCCGCTCCCACGCCCCGGGCCACCCCCGTGCAGGTCCGAGGCGGGCACCGCCCGAGCCGAACGGGCGCAAACGGGCAATAGCGAACCCATAACAAGCCTGGTCAGAACCGCGTACCCGCTGTAGAACATCCGGCAAGGGCCGCACCGGGCCCGAACGGGCAGCGAGATCAGGAAGCGGGTGGTCGACCCATGAGCCACGGGACGGCCGAGGAGCGCCAGCGCGAGATCGTACGGTTGGCGCGTGCCACCGGCTCGGTCGACGTCACCGCGCTCGCCGCCGACCTGGGGGTGGCCAAGGAGACCGTACGACGGGACCTGCGCGCCCTGGAGGACCACGGTCTGGTGCGCCGCACCCACGGAGGCGCCTACCCCGTGGAGAGCGCCGGCTTCGAGACCACCCTGGCCTTCCGCGCCACCAGCCACGTACCCGAGAAGCGCCGGGTGGCGACCGCCGCCGCCGAACTGCTCGGGGACGCCGAGACGGTCTTCGTCGACGAGGGCTTCACCCCGCAGCTCATCGCCGAGGCCCTGCCCCGGGACCGGCCGCTGACCGTGGTCACCGCCTCCCTGCCGGTCGCGGGCGCGCTCGCCGGGACCGGCACCGTCTCCGTGCTGCTGCTCGGCGGCCGGGTCCGCTCCGGCACCCTCGCCACCGTGGACCACTGGACGACGAAGATGCTGTCCGGTTTCGTCATCGACCTGGCGTTCATCGGCGCCAACGGCATCTCCCGCGAACACGGTCTGACCACGCCCGACCCGGCGGTCGGCGAGGTGAAGGCGCAGGCGGTCAGGGTCGCGCGCCGGGTGGTGCTCGCGGGCGTCCACACCAAGTTCGGGGCGGTCAGCTTCTGCCGGTTCGCCGAAGTCGGCGCGTTGGAGGCGATCGTGACGAGCACCTTGCTCCCGGCGGCCGAGGCACACCGCTACTCCCTGCTCGGGCCACAGGTCATCCGGGTCTGACCGCCGAACCGCCCGGCACCCCGCAGAACCCCGCCTTCCACCCGCCCCGCGAGGCACCCTCGTCCCGCACAAGTCCCCATTAGTGTCAACATATCCTGGAGTACCCCATGCGAACCCAGAGCCGACGCTCGCCACGGACCCTCTTCGCCGCGGCGGCGGTAGGGACGCTGATCGCTCCGCTCGCCGCCTGCTCGGGCGCCGGCGGGTCCGGATCCGCCGGCGGCAGCTCCATCAACGTCCTGATGGTGAACAATCCGCAGATGGTGGAGTTGCAGAAGCTGACCGCCGCTCACTTCACCAAGGACACCGGCATCAAGGTGAACTTCACCGTCCTGCCGGAGAACGACGTCCGTGACAAGATCAGCCAGGACTTCGCCAACCAGGCCGGGCAGTACGACGTCGCCACCCTGAGCAACTACGAGATCCCGATCTACGCCAAGAACGGGTGGCTGCACTCCCTGGACGCCCACGTCGAGAAGGACACCGCCTTCGACCAGGCCGACATCCTCCCCCCGATGACCCGGGCGCTCACCGCGGAGGACGGCAAGCTGTACGGCGAGCCGTTCTACGGCGAGTCCTCCTTCCTGATGTACCGCAAGGACGTCCTGGAGAAGGCGGGCCTGACCATGCCGGACAAGCCCACCTGGAAGCAGGTCGCCGACCTGGCCGCCGAGATCGACGGCTCCCAGCCCGGCATGAAGGGCATCTGCCTGCGCGGACTGCCGGGCTGGGGCGAGGTCATGGCGCCGCTGACCACGGTGGTGAACACCTTCGGCGGCACCTGGTTCGACAAGGACTGGACGGCACGCCTGGACTCCAAGGAGTTCAAGGAGGCCACGCGGTTCTACGTCGACCTGGTCCGCAAGCACGGCGAGGCCGGTGCCGCCCAGTCCGGCTACGCGGAGTGCCTGAACAACATGACCCAGGGCAAGACGGCCATGTGGTACGACGCCACCGCCGGAGCCGGCTCCCTGGAGGCCGACGGCTCTCCGGTCAAGGGAAAGATCGGCTACGTCCCGGCCCCGGTCGAGAAGACCGACGGCTCGGGCTGGCTCTACACCTGGGCGTGGGGCATCCAGAAGGCGTCCAAGAACTCCGAGGACGCCTGGAAGTTCATCTCCTGGGCCTCCGGCAAGGACTACGAGAAGCTCGTCGGCGAGAAGGCCGGCTGGTCCAACGTGCCGGCCGGCAAGCGCGCCTCGACCTACGACATCCCGCAGTACCGCGAGGAGGCCGCCGCGTTCGCGGACGTCACCCGGGACGCCATCGCGAACGCCAAGCCCGAGGACCCGGGCGTGCAGCCCCGGCCCGCGCCCGGCATCCAGTTCGTCGGCATCCCCGAGTTCACCGACCTGGGCACCAAGGTCTCCCAGGAGATCAGCTCCGCCATCGCCGGACGCCAGTCGGTGGACAGCGCCCTGAAGAAGGCCCAGAAGCTCGCCGAGGCCGTCGCCGAGAAGTACGAGGGGTCATGACCCTGACGTCACCGGCCCGCGCCGCCGCCGTCTCCGGACGGCCGGCGGCCCGGCGCCCGAACCGCATGCGCGCCTGGGCCACCCGGGCGCCCCTGCTGCCGGCGCTGATCTTCATGATCGTCGTCACCCAGCTGCCCTTCGTGGCCACCCTGGTGATCTCGTTCCTCGACTGGAACGCGCTCTACCCCGACCAGCGCCGCTTCGCCGGATTCGCCAACTACGGCGAGGTGCTGAGCAACCCCGAGCTGCGCACGTCGGTGGGGACGACCATCCTGCTGACCGTCACCGTGGTGCTGGTCAGCCTGCTGCTCGGCCTGCTGCTGGCGCTGCTGCTGGACCGCCGCTTCCGCGGCCGGGCCGCCGTGCGCACCATGCTCATCGCGCCGTTCCTGCTGGTGCCGATCGCCGCCGCGCTGATGTGGAAGCACCTGCTGTTCAACCCGGAGTACGGGCTGTTCAACGGCATCCTGCACGCCATCGGCGGGGACGGGGCGGTCCAGCCGGACTGGATCTCCGAGATGCCGCTGATGGCGGTGGAGGCCGCGCTGATCTGGCAGTGGACCCCGTTCATGATGCTGATCCTGCTGGCCGGACTGCAGAGCCGCGACTCACAACTGATCGAGGCGGCCAGGATGGACGGGGCGAGCGACTGGCAGATCTTCGTGCACATCACCCTGCCGCATCTGCGCCGCTACCTCGAACTCGGCGTGCTGCTCGGCTCGATCTACATCGTGCAGAACTTCGACGCGGTGTTCACCATCACCTCCGGCGGCCTGGGCACCGCGAACCTGCCGTACACGATCTACCAGACCTTCTACCAGGCGCACGAGAACGGCCTCGCCTCCGCGGCCGGCGTCATCGTCGTGATCGGCTCGATCATCCTGGCGACCTTCGCGCTGCGCGTGGTGTCGTCGCTGTTCCGTGAGGAGGTGTCCCGCTGATGGCCACCGTCGCCACCACCGCCCCGCGGCACAGCAGGCCGCGCGGCCGGTTCCGGGGGGCAGCCCTGGGCGTTGTCGCCTGGCTGGCCGGACTCGTGTTCGTGCTGCCCATGCTCTGGATGGTGCTGACGTCCTTCCACTCCGAGGCGGACGCGGCGACCAACCCGCCGTCGGTGGCCGCCGCGCTGACGTGGGACGGCTACCGCGAGTTCTTCGGGCTGACCGGCGGGGCCAGTCCCTGGCCCGCGCTGATCAACTCCATGACCGCCTCGCTGGTCTCCACCCTGCTGACCCTCCTCCTCGCGCTGCCCGCCGCGTACGCGCTGTCCATCCGGCCGGTGAAGAAGTGGACCGACGTCCTGTTCTTCTTCCTGTCCACCAAGATGCTGCCCCTGGTGGCCGCTCTGCTGCCGATCTACCTGTTCGCGAAGAACACCGGCCTGCTCGACAACATCTGGGCGCTGGTCATCCTCTACACGGCCATGAACCTGCCGATCGCGGTCTGGATGATGCAGTCCTTCCTGTCCGAGGTCCCGGTCGCGATCATCGAGGCCGCCCAGATCGACGGCGCCCGGCTGCCGACCGTGCTCGGCCGCGTGGTCGCCCCGATCGCCCTGCCCGGCATCGCGGCGACCGCCCTGATCTGCTTCATCTTCAGCTGGAACGAGCTGATGTTCGCGCGGGTCCTCACGGGCGTGGTCGCCGAGACCGCCCCCGTCTTCCTCACCACCTTCATCACCAGCCAGGGCCTGTTCCTGGCCAAGGTGTGCGCCGCGTCGCTCGTCATCTCCCTGCCGGTGCTCGCCGCGGGGTTCGCCGCCCAGGACAAACTCGTCCAGGGCCTGTCGTTGGGAGCCGTGAAATGAAGGCCGCCGTCATCGAGTCCGTGGGCAGGGCCGTCGTCGCCGAGGTCCCGGACCCGACGCCAGGGCCGCGCGAGGTCGTCGTCGAGGTCGCCGCCTGCGGCCTGTGCGGCACGGACCTGCACATCCTCCAGGGCGAGTTCGCTCCCGAGCTGCCCATCGTGCCGGGCCACGAGTTCGCGGGCGAGGTGGTCGGCGTCGGCACCCGGGTCACCGAGGTGTCGGTCGGCGACCGGGTCGCGGTGGACCCCTCCCTGTACTGCTACGAGTGCCGCTACTGCCGCGACGGCCGGAACAACATGTGCGAACGCTGGGCCGCGATCGGCGTCACCACGGCGGGCGGCGCCGCGCAGTACGCGGTCGCCCCGGTGGCGAACTGCGTGAAACTGCCCGAGCACGTGCGCACCGAGGACGCGGCCCTGATCGAGCCGCTGTCGTGCGCGGTGCGCGGCTACGACGTGCTGCGGTCGCGCCTGGGCGCGCACGTGCTGATCTACGGCTCCGGGACCATGGGCCTGATGATGCTGGAGCTGGCCAAGCGGACCGGCGCGGCGAGCGTGGACGTGGTCGACGTGAACCCGGCCCGGCTGGAGACGGCCCGGCGGCTGGGGGTGTCGGCGTCGGCGGCGGGCGCGGACGAGCTGGACCGGCCGCAGGGCTGGGACGTGGTGGTCGACGCCACCGGCAACGCGGCGGCGATCCAGGACGGCCTGGACCGGGTGGCGAAGGCGGGAACGTTCCTGCAGTTCGGGGTGGCCGACTACGCGACCCGGGTGACGATCGACCCGTACCGCATCTACAACCAGGAGATCACCATCACCGGTTCGATGGCGGTGCTGCACAGCTTCGAGCGGGCGGCGGAGCTGTTCGCGAACGGGGTGCTGGACCCGGAGGTCTTCATCAGCGACCGGATTCCGCTGGAGCGGTACCCTCAGGCGCTGGAGCAGTTCGCCTCGGGGGTGGGGCGGAAGATCGTCGTGCTCCCTTAGAGGACCGGCCGGGGTGTGTCACCGGTTCGGCAGGTAAGGGAACGGCAAAGCGCACTCGCTCGTTATCTCCCACATGACAGTTATGACCCCCGGCTCGAACATCCCTCTGGCCGCCGCGCGCGTGACGGTGGACGTCGCCGCTCCGGTGCGGCTCGACGTATCGGGCCTGCTGCTCACGGGCGACGGCAAGGTGCGTTCGGACGACGACTTCATCTTCTACAACCAGCCGTCCGGGCCGGGTGTGACGTACCGCTCGGGCGGCGGTGCGGCGCCCGACGCGATCACCGTGGACACCGCCGCCGTGCCGGCGGGCATCGAGAAGATCGTGGTCACCGCCAGCCCGGACGCCGCCGGGCAGACGTTCCAGGGCATCGAGCCCACGGCCACCCTGCGCGACGCGGACAGCGGCTCGGTGCTGGCCACGTTCACCCCGCCGCGGCTCGGCACCGAGACGGCGCTGGTGGTGATGGAGATCTACCTCCGCAACGGCCAGTGGAAGGCGCGGGCCGTCGGCCAGGGGTACGCCGACGGGCTCGCGGGCATCGCGACCGACTTCGGCGTGACGGTGGAGGAGCCGGCGCCCGCCCCGGCCGCTCCGCCGCAGCCGGTCGCCCCTCCGCACCCGGGCACCCCTCCGCAGCCCGTGGCCCCGCCGCCGCCCGCCATGCAGCCCCGGGTCACCCCGCCCGCGCCCGCCCCCGGCACCGGGAAGGTCAACCTCGACAAGGGCCGGGTCAGCCTGCAGAAGAACCAGACCGTGTCCCTGGTCAAGGGCGGCCGTCCGCTGCTCTCACGGGTCAAGATGGGCCTCGGCTGGGAGCCGGCGTACCGCGGCGCGGACATCGACCTGGACGCCTCCGTCATCGCCTACGGCCCGCAGCGCAACCACATCGACAGCTGCTACTTCGGCAAGCTGACCATCCTCAACGGCGCGATCAAGCACTCCGGTGACAACCTCACCGGTGAGGGCGCGGGCGACGACGAGGTGATCGTGGTCGACCTCGGGCACCTGCCCCAGGAGGTGACCGGGCTGGTGTTCACCGTGAACTCGTTCTCCGGCCAGAAGTTCAACCAGGTCGCCAAGGCCTACTGCCGCCTCCTGGACGCCACCACGGAGGAGGAGCTGGTCCGCTTCGACCTCACCAACGCCGAGCCGCAGACCGGTGTGATGATGGCCAAGCTCATCCGGCAGTTCACCGGCGAGTGGGAGATGACGGCCATGGGCGACTTCGTCAAGGCCCGCACCGTACGGAACATGGTGAAGCCGGCCGCCCAGGCGCTGTAGGACAGAATGCGTCTGTCGCCAGTACCTTCACAGAGGATGACCCACGCATGATCATGCTGACGAAAGAAGACGGCCCGGCGGACCTGGACGGTGTGACCCACATGTCCATCGGGGTGTCCTGGGACCCCACCGCGGGCGCCAGCGGCGGGGTGCTGGGCAAGCTCCGCCACAAGGCCGGCACCGACCTCGACCTCATCGCCATCGCCATGCAGGGCGGGGAGCCGGTGCGCCTGGCGGGCCTGGACTCGCTGGACCCCATGGGCAACGGCTCCCTGCTGCACAGCGGTGACAACCAGACCGGCCACGGGGACGGCGACGACGAGACGGTGACGGTCGAGTTCGCCCGGATACCGCCCCACATCACCTCGATCGTGTTCATCGCCTCCGCGTTCAAGAAGAACAGCTCCTTCCAGAAGGCGCGCAACATCAGCTTCAAGGTGTACGACGCGACCGGGGGCAGCTCCCAGCAGGTCGCCGAGATCTGGCCGAGCCTGCTCACCCAGGACAACGGCTGCGCCGTGGCCAAGGCCGTGCGGGTCGGCGGTTCCTGGAAGCTGCAAGTGATCAATGAGACGGGGAAGATCAAGCAGGGCGACGAGCACGCCCTGATGCGGTTCGCCATCAGCAAGTGACGCGACACCCGCGGCCCGCACCGGACC
>NZ_JUJA01000167.1:129297-135555 GCF_001906585.1 Streptomyces kebangsaanensis
GGGCCGCGGCTCGTTCCACCGTGCGCGGAACGGACCGCAGGCACAACCTCCGCACGCGGAACGGACCGCAGGCTCAACCGCCGTACGCGGAACGGGCCTTGAAGGCCGCCGTGCGGGCCTCCTTCGCGATCCTCCTGTCCGGGTGGAGCCGGCCCATCGCCTCCAGCACGTCCGCGGTCCGCGGGTGGCGCACCCGCCAGGCCGCCGCGAAGAAGCCGCCGTGCTGTTCGGCGAGGCCCTTGACGAGGGCGTGCAGTTCCTCGGAGTCGCCCTCGGCCGCCAGTTGCGCGGCCACCGTGTCGATGGTCAGCCAGAAGATCATCTCCTGGGACGGCGCCGGTACGTCGTCCAGGCCGCGCTCGGTCAGCCAGACCCGGGCCAGCCCGCCCAGTTCGGGGTCGTCGAGCACGTCCCTGAGCGCCGGTTCGGCCTCGGTGCCGACCAGCGACAGGGCCTGCTGGCAGCGGAGCCGGCGCAGGGGCGCGCCCGGGTCCGCGCCACGGGCGGCGGCGAGCAACTCCCGTGCGGCGACGAGGGGTTCACGGCGGGTCAGCCACTGCTCGGTCTCCGCGTGAGCGGCGGCCGGGGGGAACGCGGCGGTGCCGTCGAGCAGCGCGTCGGCGCCCTTGTCCGCGAAGTCGCCGACCACCGGGGCCTCATGGCCGGCCTCCAGCAGCCGGGCGCGCAGCCCGTACAGTCCGAGCGGGGTCAGCCGCACCATGCCGTAGCGGGCCACGTCGGCCTCGTCGACCGGCGTCGACGGCTCCTCCTCGGCGTCCGTCATCAACTCCTCGTCCACCGGGCGGTATTCGACGAGACCGGCCGTCTCGAGCAGCCGGAACCGCTCGTCCAGCCACATCATCGCCTCGGAGACCTGCCGCAGTACGTCGTCGGTGGGCTCCCCCATGTCGCCGGGCACGATCACGGATGCGGCGAGCACGGGCAGCGGCACCGGACCGCCGCCGGGTCCGCCCTCGCCGGCGGTGAGCAGGTAGAAGGTGGCCAGCACCTCGTCGAGGAACTCCGCCCCGGCCTCCGGGTCCTCGCCGCCGGGCGCGCCCGCCTGCGCCAGCACGGCCTGCAGCGCGGTCAGCCACACCGCGAGCACCTCGTGCGGCGAGCCACCGGTCAGCAGGGCCAGGCCGGCGCCGGCCGCGACGGTGCCCGCCTCCTCGTCGGCGATCCCGACGAGCCCGGTGTCCACGGCGGTCCGCCACGCCTGGTTCGTCAGGGTCGCCGCGCCGTCCCCGCCCAGGCCGAGCACCCCGGCCGCGGCGGGCAGTTGCTCCTCGGTCAGCAGCCCGTCGGCGTCGACCCGCGTACCGGCTCCGGCCCAGCGGGCGAGCCGCGCGGCGCGCGACAGCAGCGGGGTGGCGAGCGCGTCCCGGGCCAGCTCCGGTTCGGAGGCGAGCCGAACCGGCGGGAGCGGGGACCTGTCTGACATCGGCTGGTTCTCCTAGCGGACATGCGGGGCCGTACGACTCGACCGCTCAGCCTAGACGGATTTCCACCGATGCCGCCCCATTCATCTCTCCTTCACCGGCCGTCCATGGCCGAAACCTTGACAGCGGACCTTGCCGCGCAGGAAATTGACGCGCGTAGATATTCAGGGGACAGCCGTTCGCCGATGTCTGCGCGCCGCCTCCGCCCCGGTCGCGGTCCTCGTTCCACGCACCGTCCTCGCCCCGGCTCCCCCGCACGTCCCCGAAGGGATTCACGTTGTCGAGCAAGTCTTCCGCGCGTCTTGTCGCGCTGGCCGTCGCCGTCTGTTCCGCGGCGGCCGCGACCCAGATGACCGTTCTCACCACTCCCGCGCACGCGGACTCCGTGCGCATCCACGACATCCAGGGCACCACCCGGATATCCCCGTACGCTGGCCGGCAGGTCACGGATGTGGCCGGAATTGTCACCGGCGTACGCGGCTACGGCTCCACCAGGGGCTTCTGGATGCAGGACCCGAACCCGGACAACGACCCGGCCACCAGCGAGGGCGTCTTCGTCTTCACCAGCTCCACCCCGACGGTCGCCGTCGGTGACGCCGTCACGGTCACCGGCACGGTCTCGGAGTACGTCCCGGGCGGCACCTCCTCCGGCAACCAGTCGATCACCGAGATCACCAAGCCGACCGTCACCGTCGTCTCCAGCGGCAACCCGGTCCCGGCCCCGGTCGTGATCGGCGCCGAGTCGGTGCCCGCCGCCTACGCACCGGCCGGCGACCCCGCCGCCAAGGGCTCCGTCAACGGCCTGCCCCTGCGGCCGTCGACGTACGCCCTGGACTACTACGAGTCCCTGGAGGGCATGAACGTCCAGGTCGCCGACGCCCGCGTGGTCACCGCCTCCAACCCGTACAGCGAGCTGTGGGTGACGGTGAAGCCGGACGAGAACCGCAGCCCCCGCGGCGGCACGGTCTACGGTTCCTACGACTCCCAGAACACCGGCCGCCTGCAGGTCGAGTCGCTGGGCCCGGTCGCCGACTTCCCCGTGGCGAACGTCGGCGACACCCTCGCCGGCCCCACCACCGGCCCGCTGGACTACAACCAGTTCGGCGGTTACACGCTCGTCGCCAACCGGATCGGCACGCTCAAGAGCGGCGGACTGCAGCGCGAGACGACCCGGAAGCAGTCCCCCGGCGAGCTGGCGGTGGCCACCTACAACGTCGAGAACCTCGACCCGTCCGACGCCACCTTCGACGCGCACGCCGCCGCGATCGTGCACAACCTGCGCTCGCCCGACATCGTGTCCCTGGAGGAGATCCAGGACAACAACGGCGCCGTCGACGACGGCACGGTCGACGCGAGCGTGACGGTCACCAAGCTGATCGACGCGATCGTCGCGGCGGGCGGCCCGAGGTACGACTGGCGCGGGGTCGACCCGGCCGACAAGCAGGACGGCGGCGAGCCGGGCGGCAACATCCGCCAGGTGTTCCTGTTCAATTCCCAGCGGGTCTCCTTCACCGACCGTCCGGGCGGCGACTCCATCACTGCCGCCGGCGTCACCAAGGTGCGCGGCAAGGCGGCCCTGACCGTCTCCCCCGGCCGGATCAACCCGGCCGGTGAAGCCTGGAAGTCCAGCCGCAAGCCGCTGGCCGGCGAGTTCGCCTTCCGCGGCCGTACGGTCATCGTGATCGCCAACCACTTCGCCTCCAAGGGCGGCGACCAGGGCCTGACCTCCCAGTACCAGCCGCCGGCGCGCGGCTCGGAGGTCCAGCGCCACCTCCAGGCGGCCGAGGTGAACTCCTTCGTCAAGGACATCCTGAAGGCGGAGAAGAACGCGGACGTCGTCGTGCTCGGCGACATGAACGACTTCGAGTTCTCCGGGACGGCGAAGATCCTCGAGGGCGGCGGCGAGCTGTGGTCGGCGATCAAGTCGCTGCCCCGGGGCGAGCGTTACTCCTACGTCTACCAGGGCAACGCGCAGGTGCTGGACCAGATCCTGATCAGCCCGTCGATCCGGCGCGGCGGCGGCTTCGAGTACGACAGCGTGCACATCAACGCGGAGTTCCACGACCAGATCAGCGACCACGACCCGCAGGTGCTGCGGTTCCGCCCGTAGTCGGGCGGTGGCCGTGTCAGGACTGGCCGAACACCCCGTTCAGCCAGTCCTGCCAGGCGGCCCCGGTCGCCTCGGGGTCCGCGTCCGGTGCGAAGTCGTGGACGCTGATGCCGACCGGGGCGCCCCAGTGGTTGCGGCCGAAGAGGCGGACGAGGGCGTCGTCGGCGCGCAGCCCGATGAAGTACGGGTCGCGGTAGTCGAGCACCGCCTCGAACTCCTTCGGGCCCCGGACGGCCACGCGGGCACCCGTGGCCGTCTCCTGGGTGAGTCCCAGGGCCCGTCCGACGGCGGCGAAGGCGTCGGGGGCGGTGGACCCCCCGGGGCCGTTCAGGGTGGTGAAGGCCACCGGGCGGGGCGCGAAGTACGTCAGGTACTCGCGCAGGGTGTGCAGGTAGAAGTCGGTGTGCTTGTCCGCGCCGTCGTACTGGTTGTCCCAGTCGTCGGTGAAGATCCCGCTGTGCACGTAGCGCACCCAGGCGCGGCGGCCGCCGTCGCGCGGTTCGACGGTGTGGTCGAGCTGGTTGAGCGGCTGGCCCGGCCTGCCGGTGTTCTCGCTGCGGTTGACGTAGCGGTGCGGCGGGTCCCAGGCGACGACCGTGGACCCGAAGGGTCCGGCGCCGCCCGCCCGGGGCTCGGGCGGGTCCGTCGGCCACAGGTAGCCGCCGGTGCCGGTGGTGATCGCCGCCCACACCTCCTCGGGCGTGGCGTCGACCTCGAACTCGCGGACGATCTCGAATTCCTTCTCGGACTCCTGGGACATGGCGGGCTCCTGCCGGGTGTGGGTGTTCAGGGGGCGTCGAGTTCCGGGGCGGCCGCCCCGTCCGGGTCCTTGACCGTGGGGTGCACGGCCACCACGATCCGGTGGTCCCGGCCGCCCTCGGCGCCGGGGGCGTCGTACTTGCGGATCAGCGCGCCGACGCCGGCCGTGAGCTCCTGGACGAACGCGGCCCGGTCGGCGGCCGAGGCGAAGCGGACCTCGCCGTCCAGCGCGTACGTCGCCAGCCGCTTGCGCGCCCTGGCCGCGCCGGTGAGCAGCGAGCCGACGTCGCGCACCAGCCGGGCGCCGAGGGCGAGCAGCCAGCGTGCGGAGAGCTGGTCGCGGAAGCGGTCCGGGTCCGGCTGCACGGAGGCCAGGGCGAGCGGCGAGATGACGTACGACGCGGCGGTGGCGCGCATCAGCCGCTCGGTGACGTTGCCCTTGCGGCGCTCGCCGGCCAGTTCGACCAGGCCGTGCCGCTCCAGTGTCTTGAGGTGGTAGTTCACCTTCTGCCGGGGCAGGCCGACCCTGCCCGCCAGCATGGCCGCCGACGCGGGGCCGGCCGCCAGCTCGGCGAGCAGCCGGGCCCGCACGGGGTCCAGGGAGACGGCCGCCGCCTCGGGGTCCTCGATCACGGTGACGTCGAGCATGGGTCCACCGTCTCACCGAAAACTTTTTTTGTCCAGACGATTTGAGTTTTCGGACAGGAGTCGTGGAGAGAGCCGTGTGGGTCCGGACACCGAAGGCCGCCCCCACCTCTCGGGTGGGGGCGGCCTTCGGTGGAAGCCGGTGAGTGCGCGGCCTCAGCAGTCGCGGTTGCGCCGGACCAGCAGCCCGGCCGTCACCAGCGCCGCGCCTGCCACGAGCGCGATCATCAGCGGGCGCGGGTTGCGGCGGCAGGCCTGGACGGCGCTGCTCACACCGCTCATCGGGGCGCTGTGCCCGGCCCGGCCCGCCGTGTCCTGGACCGTGTGTCCGGCCCGGTACGCGGTGTCCTGGACCGTGTGCCCGGCATGGCTCATCTTCTCCTGGACCCGGTGGCCGGCCTGCGCGGCGGTGCTGCGCAGCTGGACCGTCATCGCACCGGCCTTGTCCCTCAGGTCGGCCGCGCGGGCCTTGGCACGGCCCTTCACATCGGCCTTCGCGGCCAGCTCCTCGACCGTGTCGCCGAGCCGGTTCCTGGTCTCCTCGATCTGATGCCGCAGTTCGTCGGGGCCCTTCGCGCCGGCGACCGGTGCCGACCCGCCGTCCGCCCCCTGCATCCTGTCCGTCATCGGTGGTGCGCCCTTTCCTTGATCTCCTCGACATCCGCCCTGACGCTGCCGAGCGTCACCTCCGGCTTGGGCGGTGCGGCGTAGCGCAGCTGGGCGCGACCGGTCAGGGCCAGCACGCCCGCGATCGCGAACAGTGCGCCCGTCACGATGAGCGCCGCGGCCCACACGGGCAGCGCCAGCGAGATGGCGGCGACGGCCGTGCCGGCGAGCGCGATCAGCCCGACGTAGCCGATGGCGCCCGCCGCGCCCAGCAGCCCGCCGCCGCGCCCCATACGGCGCCCCTTCTGGGCCAGCTCCATCCTGGCGAGGGTCATTTCCTGCCGGATGAGCTGGGAAAGCTGTTCGGTGGCCTGGTGGACGAGTTCGCCCACCGGGCGCTCGCCCGCCGAGTGGCCGCGCACCGTGCGGTGCTGCTCACTCGCAGGCCTCGCATCGATCGTCCCGGTCACGGTGTCCCGCCTCCTCTCGGTACGGAACATCCGGGTACCCCGCGACGACCCCGCTATCCCTTGCCCGCGCCGCCGGGCCCGCGCTCGCCGAGGCGGGCCAGCTGGCTCTGGAACCAGTCGAGCCTCGCCTGCAACAGGGCGGCCTCCGCGACGAGTTCGGGCACCCCGAGCCCGGCGGGCACGTCCGGTACGCCGGGCGGGGCCGCTCCCGGCCGCGGCAGGCCCC
>NZ_JUJA01000167.1:135572-138831 GCF_001906585.1 Streptomyces kebangsaanensis
CCGCAGCCCCTCCCCGGCCAGCCGGGCGAAGCCGGTGAGCGTCACGGACGTACGGCCGCGCACGCACCCCGGGCAGGCGGCGGCCAGGGCCCGCCAGCCGGGCCTGCCCCAGCCCGCGTCGGCCAGCGCGGAGGCGGGCGCGCCGCACGCGCACGGTCCGACCGCCGCGGTGCGCACCCGCTGGCGGGCGTAGCGGAAGCCGCGCTCGAAGCGGATGTAGGCGCCGAGGACCGCGACCTCCAGCAGGACGGCCGTGCGGTGCTCGGCCGTGCACAGCAGGGCCTCGGCGTCGGCGCGCGCGTGCACGCAGTGGAAGCCGCAGTCGCACAGGCGGGCGGGTGGCCGGTGCCGGCGGCCGTAGACGCAGGACGCGTCCGCGAGGACGCCGTACGGCAGCGCGCCGCCGAGCGACACACCGGTGAAGCGGGCCCGGGTGCCGTCCTGGGACAGCACCGGGTGGGCGATCTTGTATCCGGTCGGCGGCTCCGTGGGGCGTTCCGCGGGCAGCCGCAGCCTCATCGGGCGGCCGGGACCTCTTCGGGCGCTTCGGCCTGCGGCTGCCGGGTCTCCTCGGTGGGTTCGGGGGTTTCGGGGACTTCCTCCTCGAAGACCGGCGGCTGCTCCTGCGCGACTCCGGTGGCCAGTGCCTTGCCGAGCTTCATGACACCTCCCATGAGCTGCCCATTGGTGGCCTCATGCCCATGGTGACCCATGACGGCCGGGTTTGGACACAGGACGCGGTACGGCCACCCGCCCCATGAGGAAGAAACACTTACCGATACCCGGTAGAAGAATTAAGTGGATCTTTACGGTGCGGGCCGCCGAGACTGCTCCCATGACAACTCCGGCGACTGCCTCCGCCCCTCCCTTCGGCCGCGCCCTGTGCGCCATGGTCACGCCCTTCACCGCCTCGGGCGCGCTCGACCTGGACGGCGCCCGGCGACTCGCCGAACGGCTGGTGGCCGAGGGCTGCGAAGGGCTCGTGCTCAACGGCACGACGGGCGAGTCGCCGACCACGACGGACGCCGAGAAGGCGGCGCTGGTGCGGGCCGTGCGGGAGGCGGTCGGGGACCGGGCGTCCATCGTCGCGGGCGTGGGCACCGCCGACACCCGGCACACGGCCGAGCTGGCGCTGGAGGCGGAGAAGGCGGGCGCCGACGGGGTGCTGGTGGTGACGCCGTACTACAGCAAGCCGCCCCAGGACGCCGTGGAGGAGCACTTCCGCACGGTCGCGGACGCCTGCGGGCTGCCGGTGATGCTGTACGACATCCCCGGCCGCACCGGCACCCGCATCGAGCCGGAGACGATGCTGCGGCTGGCCGGCCACCCCCGGATCGTGGCGGTCAAGGACTGCTCCTACGACTTCCTCGGCGCCCAGAAGGTGCTGGCCCGCACCGAGTTGGCGTACTACGCGGGCTGCGAGGAGCACGCCCTCGCCCTGTACGCGGTGGGCGGCGCCGGGTACGTCAGCACGGTCGCCAACCTCGTCCCGCGCCAACTCCGCTCCGTACTGGACGCGTTCGACGCCGGCGACACGGCGCGGGCGGCCCGTCTGCAGCAACGGGCGACCGAGCTCGTCGAGTTGGCGATGTCCGCCGGCCTGCCCGGCACGGTCACCGTGAAGGGCCTGCTGAACGATCTGGGTCTGCCCGCGGGGCCGGTCCGCGCGCCGCTGCGGCCCGCCGGCCGGGAGACGACCGACGGGCTGCGGGCGGCGTACGAGCGGCTGGGGGNNNNGCCGCCCCGCCGGTGCCGGATCAGTTGTGTGCGTGTGGTGCTCTCATCCCGTCCGCCGCCGCCCCAGGCAGAGCCGAGCAGACGCGGCCCATGGCGTCCAGGTCGTTCGTACAGTGGCGCGCTCCACCTGGACGCCAGGGACCACGCCCGCTCCACGGTGTGCGGGTCGACGGCGGACGGGATGAGAGCTGGGGTGAGTGGTGGCTGATGAAAGGCCGAATGCACCACCACGGCCGGGGTGTGAAAGCCCCCGGAAAATACTGGTGAGCCTTTGCCTGCCCACGGCTATCCTGCCTCGTCCTGAACAGGCTAGGGAGGCTCCCCCCCATGAGCAGCACCATGTCGTCCTTTCCCGAGCGGATCGAGCTCTCGGGGGAGGGTCTCGTCCTCCGCGACTGGACGGAGGCGGACCTGGCCGCGATGCCGAAGCTGTTTGACCACCCCGACATCGCGTACTGGACACCGATGGTCTCCCCCTTCGACGAAGCAGCCGCCCGCGCACGGCTGGACCGGGACCGGCAGCTGCGTGCGGACGGTACGACGATCCTGCTCGCCATCACCGTCGACGGCGGCGCACCGCTGGGCGAGGTGATGCTGCGGCGTGCCCCCGAGGGCACGGAGCTCGGCTACGCGATCGGCCCGGCGCACCGCGGCCAGGGGCTGGCGGCGCGGGCGGTGCGAGTGATGGCCGCGTACGCCTTCGAGCAGCTGGGCGCGAGGCAGGTGATCCTGGAGCTGGAGGCCGAGAACGCCGCCAGCGTCGCCGTAGCCACCAAGGCGGGCTTCAGACTGCTCGACGTGCCGCTGATCACGGGTGAGGAAAAGGGGCGACCCTACGCCCTGCAGACGTGGGGTCTGAACCGCCCCTGACCCTCTGCCTCCACCAGGCTGCCAAGGGGACAACGGCGGCTGACATCAATGGCTGACACCAACAGGCACGAACAACAGCAGTCGAGGCCGAACCTCGGCGCACAGCGAGGTCAGGCACAGGCAGGGGTGGCCCGCGTCGGCGACTCCGCATGATCGACCTGATAAAGATGAGCACAGACATCAAAGCCTTGGCCTCGTTCGGGCACCGTCCTCTTGTCGGCCGGCGTCCGTCGCCTTGGCTCGGTCATGGAGACTCTGCCGACCGCGTGGTCAACGCCCAGCATCGATGTCGCCGGGCGTAGAGGAATCCCTCGCGCCCCGCCAAACTCCTACGAGCCCGCCCAGCGCAGGGCCGCACCACATGCCGACCAAGGCAGGGAGTGGCACTCCGATGCCCCTGCCGACCACTACCACACACAGCAGCAGGGCTTGCGAGACCAGATAGACCGCAACCTTCCGCCGCACGCTCCAATTCCACGTGCGCTCAATGAGCCGACGACGCATCGTTCCCCCTGCCCGAGGCCCAGCCGGCCCGGAGTCTGAAGACCAGAACACTTCCGCGTTGTCGTCCAGGACCGTCAGCAGGCTGCCGCCCGTCTCGATGCCCGGCACTTGGGCAGGCACCGCGACCCAGCAGTCCAACAGCGGCGGC
>NZ_JUJA01000167.1:138861-142682 GCF_001906585.1 Streptomyces kebangsaanensis
CCCTGCCGCAGGATATAGGGCGCGAGCGTGTCGGTGAGCTCGGTCTCGAGAGTGTCAGCTTGGTGTTGCGGGCTTTCGAGCTGAGCGACCAGCCTTGGCGTGGACACGACATCCGGCGTGAACTCGGCGGGTCCCACCGGGGAAGAGAGAGTGTGACCACATACGTCAGAGACGGAGACCCCGTGACCGGCCCACCGGACGTCGGGCACGACGACCACGAGCACCACCACGATGACTCGTCCGCCATTGCCCAGTCCCTGCGGCGACCCGAGGTCTTCGCCGTGTTGTACAACCGGTACGCCGCCGATGTCCACAGCTACGTCATGCGGCGGCTCGGCGACGCGGCCGCCGACGACCTTACGGCCGACACCTTCCTCGTGGCGTTCCGGGCCCGCTCGCGCTACGACCTGACCCGCACGAACGCCCGGCCCTGGTTCTTCGGCATCGCCGCCAACCTGATCGGCAAGCAGCGCCGCACCGAGGAGCGCGCCCTGAGGGCGCTCGCCCGCACCGGCCACGACTCGGTCACCGAGTCCTGGGTCGATCACGCGGACGACCGGGTCACCGCGCAGGCCGCCCACCGCCTCCTCGCTGGCGCGCTCGCCTCGCTGTCCGGCGGCGACCGGCACGTACTGCTCCTCGTCGCATGGGCCGACCTCAGCTATCAGGAGGTCGCCGAGGCGCTCGCCATCCCGGTCGGCACCGTCCGTTCCCGACTCAACCGGGCGCGCAGGAAGGTGCGCTCCGCGCTGGGCGACGACCCCACTCTCGTGCAGGATTTCGCCCCGGAGGCCGGCCATGGATGAGATGACGACGCTGAAGAACTTCCGGCCGGACGCGCCCGCCCCTGACCGGGCCCGGCTGGCGCCTGGGCGGCAGAGGCTGCTGGACGCCGCCGAACGGAGGCAGCGCCGCCGCTTTTGGCCACGGGCCGGCTGGAAGCTCGCCGCGGCGGGCGCTGCCGCCGGGGTGGCGGTGGCGGCGGTGCTGGTGGCGCAGGTGACGCCGACGACCGACACCCACCGGGTGGAGGCCGAGTACGCCACGTCTCCCGAACCCACCGACGGTCAGTGGCTCTACCAGAAGATCCTGACTCGGCAGTCGACGCTCAACTTCCGCGACGACCTTAATCCCGTTTCCGAGAAGGGCGCCCCGGCATACATGGAGCTCACGCAGGAGACCTGGACGCAGTACGGCAGCGGCAAGATCCGCCGCATGCTGCCGCACGGCGTCCTGGATTCGGTGATCGGCGAGGCGGACGCCGGATCGCCGAAGAAGCTGCGTCAGAAGGTGGAGAAACTGCCGAGCGAGCCGCAGCAGCTGCTGCGGTCTCTCTCTGAGGTGATCCGCCTCGGGGGCGATTACCAGCGGATCCAGTACACGTTCTCCAGCGCGGACACCATTCCGTTCGAGGTCCGCCTGTCGCTCTTCCGCGCGCTCAAGACGATCCCCGGCGTGGTGGTCCGTCCGCAGCTCGTCGAGGACGCGATGGGCAGGCCTGCCCTGGCCGTCCACCCCTCGGACGACAACCCGTTCACCAGGGAGACCCACCGCCGGGACGAGCTGCTCCTCGATCCAAAGACCTACGAGTACCGGGGTGAACGCACGATGATGCTCGTCGGCGGAATGATCGACTCCAAGGTCACGACAGAGGAAACCCTGATCAGGGTCTCAGCCGTGCAGAGGTTCGCGGCTGCCGTGAACGAGCCGGGTGTGCGTCCCTGAGCTTGTCTTCTCTGACAGCGAGGCCGATGACGGCACCACCAATCCCGCCGAAGCCCTCTTGCCGGCAGGAACGCGGACGAGGGCAGTATCGGCGCCTGTGACTGAGCGCCGTGGTTGGCCCGTCTGGCCAACCACGGCGCTCAGCGAGAAGACCTGGTTCGGGACTGGAAGGGGCGCCGCCCGCACGGTCCACGGACCGAACTCCTACAGCGGTGCTCACGGCGGGTGCTCCCCGACGCACGAGCGCCCTCCCGGGCCGTCCTGGGGCCGTGGAAGGGCGCTCGGTGGTGACCGACGTCGACAGGTGCCGACAGCTCGGCAGCAGGTCGCAGCGGATCGGTTGGGCGGCCGCAGGTCACGGCCGCCAGTGGTCAGTTGTGGCTGTGCAGGACCTCGTTCAGGCCGCCCCAGACCGCGTTGTTGGGGCGGGCCTCGACCGCGCCGGTGACCGAGTTGCGGCGGAAGAGGATGTGGGAGGCGCCGGAGAGGTCGCGGGCCTTGACGATCTCGCCGTCGGGCATGGTCACACGGGTGCCCGCGGTGACGTAGAGGCCGGCCTCGACCACGCACTCGTCGCCGAGCGCGATGCCCACGCCCGCCTCGGCGCCGATCAGGCAGCGCTCGCCGATGGAGATGATCACGTTGCCGCCGCCGGAGAGCGTGCCCATGGTGGAGGCGCCGCCGCCGATGTCCGAGCCGTCGCCGATCACGACGCCGGCGGAGATGCGGCCCTCGACCATGGAGGTGCCGAGGGTGCCGGCGTTGAAGTTGACGAAGCCCTCGTGCATCACGGTGGTGCCCTCGGCGAGGTGCGCGCCGAGGCGGACGCGGTCGGCGTCGGCGATGCGGACGCCCTTGGGTGCGACGTAGTCCGTCATGCGCGGGAACTTGTCGACGGAGGTCACCTGCAGGTGCAGGCCCTCGGCGCGGGCGTTCAGGCGCACCTTCTCGACGTCGTCGACGGCGACCGGGCCGAGCGAGGTCCAGGCGACGTTGGCGAGGAAGCCGAAGATGCCGTCCAGGCTCAGTCCGTGCGGCTTGACCAGCCGGTGGGAGAGCAGGTGCAGGCGCAGGTAGACGTCGTGCGCGTCGACCGGCTTCTCGTCGAGCGAGGCGATGACCGTGCGGACCGCGACCACCTCGACGCCCCGGCGGGCGTCCGGCCCGGTCGCCGCGGTCGCGCTGCCGCCGAGCAGTTCCGCGGCCCGCTCGGCGGACAGCCGCTCGGTACCGGCCGGGCCGGGCTCGGCCGTCAGTTCGGGCGCGGGGAACCAGGTGTCGAGAACGGTGCCGTCGGCGGCGATCGTGGCGAGTCCGGCGGCCACGGCGCCGGTGGTGCGAGGAGCAGTCGTGTCGGTCATGGAAGGAAACCTAACCCGCCCCCGCGCGCACCGGCGAACCGGTGCCGGGACCGTCTCATGGGCCGGTCCGGCACAGCCGGGCCGTCGCTCCCGGGTCAGTGGGCCCCGCCCAGGTTCAGCACCACCACCCCGCCCACGATCAGCACGATCCCGGCGACCTTGGTCAGGGTCAGCGCCTCGCTGAAGAGCACCAGGCCGATCGCGGCCACGGCCGCGGTGCCGACGCCGGACCAGATCGCGTAGGCGGTGCCGATGGACAGGGTCTTGAGGGTCTGGGCGAGCAGCGCGAAGGAGACGACGTAGCCGACGACCGTCACCAGCGAGGGCCCGAGTCTGCTGAAGCCCTCGCTGTACTTCATGGCGGTCGTGGCGGCGACTTCCGCGGCGATGGCGGCGGCGAGCATGAGGTATCCCATGCGGGGAGCGTAGAGAGCGCGGCGCACGACCGTGCACGGCGGGTGAAACGACTCAACGGGCGGTGTGGCGGGAGAACTTGAGAACTCGGGGACATCACTCGCCAAGAACGGTCCCTCCAGGGGCACTTGGTCCACTAGTGTTCCAGAGTTCAACAACCACCCCCTCACATCCCGGCGGCGTCCCCCTGGGCGCCGTTGAAGGAACAACCCATGCCAGAACTCCCCTCCCGGCCCCCGCAGCTCCCGCCCTGGGAGAGCAGCTGGGCCCCCGACGGCTCCCGCGTCCCCGGTACCCGGCGACTGTGGCTGGCCGGCGCCC
>NZ_JUJA01000167.1:142763-143120 GCF_001906585.1 Streptomyces kebangsaanensis
GAGCGGCCGTCCCTGGCCCTCGCCGACGGCCCGGGCCTGCTCTCCCTCGTCTCCGCCCCGGCGAGTGCGAGCGCCTCCCCGAAGCCGCTGTCCGGCACGCCGTCCGCGCCGGCCACGCCCACCGCGTCGGCCACGACCCGGCGTGACGGCCCCGCGCCCGCCTCCACGGCACCCGCCGCGCCCGCCGAGTCCGCGCCGGGCCACGGCACCTCACCGGACGCGCCGCGGCCCTCGGCCACCTGGGTGTCGCTCCGCTCGGTCAACTATCCCGACCGCTACTGGCAGGTGAGCGACGGCCTGGTGAAGCTCGGCCCGGCCGGCTCCGGCCCGGAGCGGCGCGAGGCCACCTTCCGGCTG
>NZ_JUJA01000167.1:143147-150636 GCF_001906585.1 Streptomyces kebangsaanensis
CCTGCCACTCCTTCGCCACGGCCGACGGCGGCTACCTGCGCCACCGCGGCTTCCTGCTGCGCGCCGAGCCCGACGACGGCTCCGCCCTGTTCCGCCAGGACGCCACCTTCTGCCCCCGCGTCTCCGCCCACGCCGGCGCGGTCATGCTGGAGTCGGTGAACCACCCCGGCCGCTTCCTGCGCCACCAGAACTTCCAGCTGCGGCTGGACCCGTACCAGAGCGGCGACCTGTACGTCGCGGACTCGGCCTTCCGCCTGGTGGACGGCCTGGCCTGAGCACCCGCCGGGCACGGGAAACGGCGAGGTCCCCGGGGACCTCGCCGTTTCCGCCGTGCTCGTCCGCCCGTGGCTCTCAGACGTTGAAGCCCAGCGCCCGCAGCTGCTCGCGGCCGTCGTCCGTGATCTTCTCCGGGCCCCACGGGGGCATCCAGACCCAGTTGATGCGCAGCTCGTTGACGATGCCGTCCGTGGCGGACTTGGCCTGGTCCTCGATGACATCCGTCAGCGGGCAGGCCGCCGACGTCAGGGTCATGTCGATGGTCGCGATGTTCGACTCGTCGACGTGGATGCCGTAGATCAGGCCCAGGTTGACGACGTCGATGCCCAGCTCGGGGTCGACGACGTCCATCAGGGCCTCCCGGACCTCCTCCTCCGAGGCCGGCTTCATCTCCACGGTCTCGCTCATGCCGTCTTCCTTTCGGCGTCGGCGCCGTCCAGCGCCTGGGCCGTCGCGTCCTTCCAGGCCATCCAGCTCAGCAGGGCGCACTTGACCCGGGCCGGGTACTTGGACACCCCGGCGAACGCCACCGCGTCCTCCAGGACGTCCTCCATCGCGTCGTCGGGCTCGATTTTGCCCTTGGACTGCATCAGCTCCAGGAAGGTCTCCTGGATCCTTTGCGCCTCGGCCAGCTCTTTGCCGACGAGGAGTTCGTTCAGTACGGAGGCCGAGGCCTGGCTGATGGAGCAGCCCTGGCCCTCGTACGAGACGTCTTTGATCGTGGTGCCGTCGTACTTCACGCGAAGGGTGATCTCGTCGCCGCACGTCGGGTTCACGTGGTGCACCTCGGCGTCGCCGTCCCGCAAGCCCCGCCCTTGCGGGTTCTTGTAGTGGTCCAGGATGACTTCCTGGTACATCGAGTCCAGCTTCACGCGTCAGCCCCTCATCCGAAGAAGTTCCGTACGTGCTCCAGGCCGTCGACCAGTGCGTCGATCTCGGCCGGCGTGGAGTACAGATAGAACGACGCTCGCGTGGTCGCAGGAATTCCGTACCGCAGGCAGACGGGCCGCGCGCAGTGGTGGCCCACGCGCACCGCGATGCCCTGCTCGTCGAGGACCTGGCCCACGTCGTGCGGGTGGATGTCGCCGAGCGTGAAGGAGATGGCGGCCCCGCGGTCCTCGGCCGTGGCCGGGCCGATGATCCTGAGGTCGGGGACCTCCGCCAGCCGCTTCACCGCGTACTCGGTGAGCGCGTGCTCATGGGCGAGGATCCTGTCCATCCCGATCGCGCTCAGGTAGTCGATCGCCGCGCCCAGCCCGACCGCCTGCGCGATCGGCGGGGTGCCCGCCTCGAACTTGTGCGGGGCGGGGGCGTACGTCGACGAGTGCATCGACACCGTCTCGATCATCTCGCCGCCGCCGAGGAACGGAGGCAGGTCCTCCAGGAGCTCCTGGCGGCCCCAGAGCACGCCGATGCCGGTCGGGCCGCACATCTTGTGGCCGGTGAAGGCCACGAAGTCGGCCTGCAGGGCCTGTACGTCCAGCGGCATGTGCGGGGCGGCCTGCGAGGCGTCGACGCAGACCAGAGCGCCGACCTCCTGCGCCCGGCGCACTATCGCCTCGACCGGGTTCAGGGTGCCGAGGATGTTGGACACCAGCACGAAAGAGACGATCTTCGTCTTCTCCGTGATGACCTCGTCGATGTTCGACAGGTCCAGGCGGCCGTCGTCGGTGAGGCCGAACCACTTCAGCTTCGCGCCCGTGCGCTGCGCCAGCAGCTGCCAGGGAACGATGTTGGAGTGGTGCTCCATCTCCGTGATGACGATCTCGGTCTCGTGGTCCACGCGGTAGGGCTCGTCGGCCCAGCCGAGCATGTTCGCCACGAGGTTGAGCGACTCGGAGGCGTTCTTGGTGAAGATCACCTCGTCGCGGCTGGGCGCGTTGACGAACGCGGCGACCTTGTCGCGCGCGCCCTCGTACAGCGCCGTGGCCTCCTCGGCGAGCACGTGCACACCGCGGTGGACGTTGGCGTTGTGCTGTTCGTAGTACTCGGAGAGCACGTCGAGCACCTGGCGCGGGGTCTGCGAGGTCGCCGCGTTGTCCAGGTACACGAGCTTCCTGCCGTCGTGGACCATCCGGTCCAGGACGGGGAAGTCCTTGCGGAGCGCCTCGGTGTCGAGGAGGCCCGGCAGCTGTGTCACGCGGATGCGCCACCCTTCACGTATGCCTCGTAGCCCTCGTTCTCCAGCTTGTCCGCGAGCTCCGGGCCGCCGGACTCGACGATGCGGCCGTCGGCGAAGACATGGACCTGGTCGGGCTTGATGTAGCGCAGGATGCGCGTGTAGTGGGTGATGAGCAGGGTGCCGACCTGGCCGTTGTCACGGACCCGGTTCACGCCCTCGGACACGACGCGCAGGGCGTCGACGTCCAGGCCGGAGTCGGTCTCGTCGAGCACCGCGATCTTCGGCTTGAGCAGCTCCAGCTGGAGGATCTCGTGCCGCTTCTTCTCACCGCCGGAGAAGCCCTCGTTGACGTTGCGCTCGGCGAAGGCGGGGTCCATGTTGAGGCGCTGCATGGCCTCCTTGACCTCCTTCACCCAGTGGCGCAGCTTGGGGGCCTCGCCGCGGATCGCGGTCGCGGAGGTGCGCAGGAAGTTGGAGACCGAGACGCCGGGGACCTCGACCGGGTACTGCATGGCCAGGAACAGGCCCGCGCGGGCGCGCTCGTCGACGGACATCTCCAGGACGTCCTCGCCGTCCAGGGTGACCGTGCCGCCCGAGACGGTGTACTTGGGGTGGCCGGCGAGGGCGTAGGCGAGGGTCGACTTGCCCGAGCCGTTGGGGCCCATGATGGCGTGCGTCTCGCCCTGCTTCACGGTGAGGTCGACGCCCTTGAGGATCTCCTTCGTGGCGTTGTCGGCCTCGACGGTGACGTGCAGGTCTCGGATTTCAAGCGTTGCCATGGGTGCCTCAGGACTCCTGGGTGAGGGAGACGAGCACGTCGTCCCCTTCGATCTTTACGGGATATACGGGGACGGGGCGCGTCGCGGGGAGCGCGTCGGGCTTGCCGGAGCGGAGGTCGAAGCGCGAGCCGTGCAGCCAGCACTCGATGTGGCAGTCGTCGACCTCGCCCTCGGCCAGCGAGACGTTCGCGTGCGAGCAGATGTCGTAGATCGCGAACACCTCGCCGTCGGTGCGCACCACGGAGATGGGCGTGCCGTCGAGTTCCACCCGCTTCGGGGTGTCCTCCTCCAGCTCGTCCAGTCCGCAGACGCGTACGAAGGTGTCGCTCATGCGACCGCTGCCTCCAGCTCCTCGTCGATCTTGGCGATGAGGCGCTCCTCGAGGTCGGCGACGCCGATCTGCTGGACCAGCTCGGCGAAGAAGCCGCGGACCACCAGGCGGCGGGCCTCCTGCTCCGGGATGCCGCGGGCCATCAGGTAGAAGAGCTGCTCGTCGTCGAAGCGGCCGGTGGCGGAGGCGTGGCCGGCGCCGACGATCTCGCCGGTCTCGATCTCCAGGTTCGGCACGGAGTCGACCCGGGCGCCGTCGGTCAGCACCAGGTTGCGGTTCATCTCGTAGGTGTCGGTGCCCTCGGCCTTGGCCTCGATCAGCACGTCACCGATCCACACGGCGTGCGCGTCGTCGCCCTGGAGCGCGCCCTTGTAGACGACGTTCGACCTGCAGTGCGGGGTGTTGTGGTCGACCAGGAGGCGGTGCTCCTGGTGCTGGCCGGCGTCGGTGAAGTACAGGCCGAACAGCTCGGCCTCGCCGCCGGAGCCGGCGTAGGACACGCGCGGGTGCAGCCGGACCACGTCGCCGCCGAAGGTGACGACGATCGACCTGAAGGAGGCGTCCCGGCCGACCAGCGCGTTGTGCTGGGCGACGTGCACGGCCTTCTCGTCCCAGTCCTGGACGGAGACGACGGTCAGCTTGGCGCCGTCGCCGAGCAGGTAGTCGACGTTGGCGGCGAGGACCGCGTCACCGGTGTGGTCGATGACGACGACGGCCTCGGCGAAGGCCCCGAGCTCGATGATCTGGTGGGCGTAGGCGACCCCGCCCTGGCCGTGCACCGCGATGCGGATCGGCTCGGTCAGGACGGCCTCCTTGGGGACGGTCACGACCGAGGCCTTCTCGAAGGCGGAGTAGGCCTGGGCGGCGACGCGGTCCACCGGGGTGCCGGCCTTGCCGAGCCGCGCGTCGTCGCGGCCGACGGTCTCGACGGTGACGCCCCCGGGGGCCTGGACGTCCACCTTCACGCCCTCGCCGGTGGCGGTCGCGGTGCCGTCGTGCAGGCCGCGCAGCCGCTCCAGCGGGGTGAACCGCCACTCCTCCTCGCGGCCGTGCGGAACCGGGAAGTCCGCCACGTCGAAGGAGGGCGGCGCACTCATGCGCGTGGCGACGGTCGACTCGGCGGCCACCGCGATCTGACCGGCGGTCGCGGAGCCCACCGGGATGTTCTGGGCCTCAGCCATGGCTGTCGTATTGCTCGCTTTCTTGCGTATGGGCTTGACGGGGACTGCGGTGGGCGGTCAGCCGACCGCGCCCTCCATCTGCAGCTCGATCAGCCGGTTGAGCTCCAGCGCGTACTCCATGGGCAGCTCCTTGGCGATCGGCTCGACGAAGCCGCGCACGATCATCGCCATCGCCTCGTCCTCGGACAGACCGCGGCTCATCAGGTAGAAGAGCTGGTCCTCGGAGACCTTGGAGACGGTGGCCTCGTGGCCCATGGACACGTCGTCCTCGCGGACGTCGACGTAGGGGTAGGTGTCCGACCGGGAGATGGTGTCGACGAGCAGCGCGTCGCACAGCACGTTCGACTTCGACCCGGCGGCGCCCTCGCCGATCTCCACCAGGCCGCGGTACGACGTACGGCCGCCGCCGCGCGCCACGGACTTGGAGACGATGTTGGAGGACGTGTTCGGCGCCATGTGGACCATCTTGGACCCGGCGTCCTGGTGCTGCCCCTCGCCCGCGAAGGCGATGGAGAGGGTCTCGCCCTTGGCGTGCTCGCCCATCAGGTAGACGGCCGGGTACTTCATCGTCACCTTGGAGCCGATGTTGCCGTCGATCCACTCCATGGTCGCGCCCTCGTAGGCCACGGCGCGCTTGGTGACCAGGTTGTAGACGTTGTTCGACCAGTTCTGGATGGTCGTGTAGCGGCAGCGGGCGTTCTTCTTGACGATGATCTCGACGACGGCGCTGTGCAGCGAGTCGCTCTTGTAGATCGGAGCGGTGCAGCCCTCGACGTAGTGCACGTAGGCGCCCTCGTCGACGATGATCAGGGTCCGCTCGAACTGGCCCATGTTCTCCGTGTTGATGCGGAAGTAGGCCTGGAGCGGGATCTCCACGTGGACGCCCGGCGGGACGTAGATGAAGGAGCCGCCGGACCACACGGCGGTGTTCAGCGAGGCGAACTTGTTGTCACCGGCCGGGATGACCGTGCCGAAGTACTCCTTGAAGAGCTCGGGGTGCTCCTTCAGGGCGGTGTCGGTGTCGAGGAAGATGACGCCCTGCTCCTCCAGGTCCTCGCGGATCTGGTGGTAGACGACCTCCGACTCGTACTGCGCGGCGACACCGGCGACCAGGCGCTGCTTCTCCGCCTCGGGGATGCCGAGCCGGTCGTACGTGTTCTTGATGTCCTCGGGCAGGTCCTCCCAGGACTCCGCCTGCTTCTCCGTGGAGCGCACGAAGTACTTGATGTTGTCGAAGTCGATCCCCGACAGGTCCGAGCCCCAGTTCGGCATGGGCTTCTTCTCGAAGAGCCTCAGGCCCTTGAGACGCAGCTTGGTCATCCACTCCGGCTCGGACTTCTTCGCCGAGATGTCACGGACGACGTCCTCGTTCAGACCGCGCCTGGCAGCGGCACCGGCCTCGTCGGAGTCGGCCCAGCCGTATTCGTAGTTGCCCAGGCCCTCGAGTTCGGGGTGGGCAGTCTCCGTGGGGAGAGTCATGCGGGGTTCCTCCCGGCCGTGCTTGCGGATGCGTTGTTGCTTCGGTGGTCGTTCTGGGGTGTCTTGGGGATGTACGTCGTGCAGACGCCGTCGCCGTGCGCGATGGTCGCCAGTCGCTGGACGTGAGTCCCCAGCAGCTCGGCGAAGATCTCCGTCTCCGCCTCGCACAGCTGCGGGAACTGCTCCGCGGCGTGGGCCACCGGGCAGTGGTGCTGGCAGAGCTGCTCACCCTTGTGCGGGAGGGGCGCGCTGCGCGCCGTAGCAGCGTACCCGTCCATGCTGAGGGCCTTCGCCAGCGCTTCCGTCCGCTGGTCGGGGCCGGCCGCCTGGATCGCCTTGCGGTACGCGCTCGCCTGCGCGGCGACGCGGGCCCGGGCGAAGGCGGCGACCGCCTCCGGCCCGCCCTCCCGTTCGGCGATCCAGCGGAGCGCGTCCACGGCGAGCTTGTCGTACGACTGGTCGAAGGCGTCCCGGCCGCCGTCGGTGAGCGCGAAGACCTTGGCGGGCCGGCCGCGCGTCCGCGCCCCGTACACCCGCTGCTCACGCGCCTCCACCACGTCGTCGGCGGTCAGGGCGTCCAGGTGGCGCCGCACGGCGGCCTGGGTGAGCCCCAGCCGGCCGGCCAGCTCGGCGACGGTCGACGGGCCGTGGTGCAGGATGGACCGGGCGACCCGGTCGCGCGTGGAACGCTCTCCGGTCGCGAACTCCTCCTGCCGGGCCCCCATGGGGGTCTCCCGGGCCTCGCCAACGTTTTTCACAACGCCATTGTTGCGTAATTCCTCGGAGAGTGACAAGCGGCGTTGATCCGGACGGGCGTGCACTTCGTCACTTAGGGTTACCTAACGAGATCTGCGGTGGCGGTGCCCGGCCGGTCCGGGATGCCGTACCCGCGCGTCGGGGCGCCCGCGCACGTACCTAGACTCTGGGACCATGCGAAGTGAGCCCGTGGTACAGGTTCAGGCTCTGGTGAAGCGGTACGGCACGAAGACCGCGGTGGACGGCCTCGACCTGACGGCCCAGGCGGGAGTGACCGCCGTGCTCGGTCCCAACGGCGCGGGCAAGACGACGACGGTCGAGACCTGCGAGGGGTACCGGCGGCCGGACTCCGGCACGGTGCGCGTCCTGGGCCTCGACCCCGTCAGGCAGTCGGCCGGGCTGCGGCCCCGGATCGGCGTGATGCTGCAGTCCGGAGGCGTGTACTCGGGCGCGCGGGCGGACGAGATGCTGCGGCACGTCGCCAGACTGCACGCCCATCCGCTGGACGTGGACGCCCTCGTCGAACGGCTGGGACTCGGCAGCTGCGGGCGGACCCCCTACCGCC
>NZ_JUJA01000167.1:150694-153523 GCF_001906585.1 Streptomyces kebangsaanensis
TTCCTCGACGAGCCGACCGCCGGACTCGACCCGCAGGCCCGCCGGGCCACCTGGGACCTCGTACGCGACCTGCGCGCCGACGGCGTGTCCGTGATCCTCACCACCCATTACATGGAGGAGGCCGAGCAGCTCGCCGACGACGTCGCGATCATCGACGCGGGCCGGGTCATCGCCCAGGGCTCCCCTGAGGAGCTGTGCCGCGGCGGCGCCGAGAACACCCTGCGCTTCACCGGCCGCCCCGGGCTCGACGTGGGCTCCCTGCTCAAGGCGCTGCCCGCCGACTGCACCGCCGCCGAGCTGACCCCGGGCGCCTACCGGGTCGTCGGCAAGGTCGACCCGCAGCTGCTCGCGACCGTGACGTCCTGGTGCGCGCAGAACGGGGTGATGCCGGACCGGATCGCGGTCGAGCGGCACACACTGGAGGACGTTTTCCTGGAGCTGACCGGCAAGGAGCTGCGCTCATGAATCCGGCCCACACCGAGTTCTGCCGGGGGTCCGGGGGTTGTCCCCCGGGAAAACACAGCCTGGAGCTGACCGGCAAGGAGCTGCGCTCGTGACCCCCGCCACCGGTACGGGTACGTACACCCCGAAGCCCGGCGCGGCCCCGCTGCCCCGCATGATCGCGGCGCAGGCGGCGCTGGAGACGAAGATGCTGCTGCGCAACGGCGAGCAGCTGCTGCTGACCGTCGTCATCCCCACGCTGCTGCTGGTGCTGTTCAGCTCCGTGGACATCGTGGACACCGGCACGGGCAGGGCCGTGGACTTCCTCACCCCCGGCGTCCTCGCCCTGGCCGTGATGTCGACGGCGTTCACCGGGCAGGCCATCGCGACCGGCTTCGAGCGGCGCTACGGCGTGCTGAAGCGGCTGGCCGCCTCGCCGCTGCCGCGCTGGGGGCTGATGACCGCCAAGACGGCGTCCGTGCTGGTCACCGAGGTCCTGCAGATCACGCTGCTGACCGTGATCGCCTTCGCGCTGGGCTGGTCGCCGCACGGCAACCCGTTCGCCGTGCTCCTGCTGCTGGTCCTCGGCACGGCCGCCTTCTCCGGGCTGGGCCTGCTGATGGCGGGCACGCTCAAGGCCGAGGCCACCCTGGCCGCCGCCAACCTGGTCTTCCTGCTGCTGCTGGTCGGCGGCGGTGTGGTCGTACCGCTGGAGAAGTTCCCGGCCGGCGCGCAGGACGTGCTGGGCCTGCTGCCCATCTCCGCGCTGTCCGGCGGGCTGCGGGACGTGCTCCAGCACGGCGCCGGGATGCCGTGGGGCGACCTGGGGATCCTCGCCGTGTGGGCGGTGGCGGGCCTCGCCGCCGCCGGGAAGTTCTTCCGCTGGGAGTAAGCCGCGATGGACCCTCGTGAAAGTGTGCACAAGCGGCGGCCTACGATGGAACGCGTGTCGAACCTGACCCGCGCCGACGCCATGTCCGCCGCGCGCAACCCGCTCGCCTTCATCGCCGCACGCTGGACCCCGCACCCGAGGACCGTCCAGCGGGCGGCCCTCGCCGCGCTCGTCATGGCGGTCGTCATCGTCGTCACCGGCGGCGCCGTCCGCCTGACCGGCTCGGGCCTCGGCTGTCCGACCTGGCCCAAGTGCACCGAGGACTCGCTGACCACCACCAGCGAGATGGGCCTGCACGGCGTGATCGAGTTCGGCAACCGGCTGCTGACGTACGTGCTGTGCGCCGCCGTCGGATGGGCGATCGTCGCCGCGCGCTCCCAGAAGCCGTGGCGGCGCAGCCTCACCCGGCTGGGCTGGGCGCAGTTCTGGGTGGTCATGGGCAACGCGGTGCTCGGCGGCATCGTCGTCCTCGTCGGCCTGAACCCGTACACCGTCGCCGCGCACTTCCTGCTCTCCTCGGCGCTGATCGCGGTCGCCACGGTGATGTGGCAGCGCACCCGCGAGGGCGACGCGGCACCGCGCCCGCTGGTCGGCAGGCCGATCCAGCAGCTGGTGGGGTTCCTCGTCCTCGCGAGCGCGCTGCTGATCGCGGTCGGCACGGTGGTGACCGGCGCCGGGCCGCACGCGGGCGACTCCCAGGAGGTCGCCCGTATCCCGATCGACTGGCAGACGGTCGCCAAGCTGCACGCCGTGCTGGCCTGGATCGTGGTCACGCTGACGTTCGCCCTGTGGTTCTTCCTCAAGGCCGTCGACGCGCCGAGGGGCCCGCTGGCGCGGAGCCGCGAACTGTTCCTGATCCTGCTGGCCCAGGGCGCCCTGGGCTATGCCCAGACCTTCCTGCACCTGCCCGAGGTCCTGGTGGGCCTGCACATGCTGGGCTCGTGCGTGATGTGGATCTGGGTACTGCGGGTGCTGCTGTCGCTGCGCGAGCGCCCCGAGGTGGTGGCCGACCTGCCGGGCCCGACGGCCGAGCCCACCCTGACGAAGGCCTGAAGGCCGCCGCCCGGACTCCGGGCGTGACTCCGTGACCCGTGACCCGGGGCCGCAGGACGACTCCCGCGGCCCCGGGTCACGCCGTTGGTTCAGCCGTTCCTCGGGCCGCCCACCTGGATGCCCGCCATGCGGCTCCACTCGTACGGGCCCGTCCTGACCTTGGCCGCGAACTCGCCGTCGAACGTCTCGTGGACGGTGATCCCGGCCTTCTCCACCGCCGTCCTCGCGATGGCGTACGTGGGGGCCACCAGGTCGCCCCAGGTGCCGTCCTCGCCGACGAGGACGATGCGGGCACCGCGCTGTCCGAGGTACGCGACCTGGCCCTCGGCGCCGCCGTGGGCCCTGGAGAAGGAGCCGATCCGCTGGGCGAGGCGGCTCGCCCTGCGCTCGGCCTTGGGGTCAACCTGCTGCGTGTCTGCCATGGTCAGGATGCTACCGGCGGG
>NZ_JUJA01000167.1:153573-161512 GCF_001906585.1 Streptomyces kebangsaanensis
CCCGGGAAACCGTGGGACCGTACGGGACCTCAGCTCAGGAACGGGTCCACCGCCACCGCCACGAACAGCAGCGAGACGTAGGTGATGGACCAGTGGAACAGCCGCATCTCCTTCAGCTTCGCGCCCGTCACCTCGGCCTTGGCCCGGTTCTGCAGGGCGTGCGCCTCCCACAGCCACCAGCCGCCCGCCGCGAGCGCCACCGTCGTGTAGAACCAGCCGGTGTAGCCGAGCGGGGTCAGCAGCAGCGAGACCGCCACCATCACCCAGCTGTAGACCACGATCTGCCGGGCGACCACCTTGTTGGAGGCGATGACCGGCAGCATCGGCACGCCCACGCGCGCGTAGTCCTCGCGGACCTTCATCGACAGCGGCCAGTAGTGCGGCGGCGTCCAGAAGAAGATGACGAGGAAGAGGACGACCGGCGCCCAGGACAGCGAGTTGGTGACCGCGGACCAGCCGATCAGCACCGGCATGCAGCCGGCGATGCCGCCCCACACGATGTTCTGCGCCGTGCGCCGCTTGAGGATCATCGTGTAGACGACGACGTAGAAGAGAAGCGCTCCGAGCGACAGCCACGCCGACAGCCAGTTGACGGCGAGGCCGAACAGCAGCGTGGAGACGACCGCCAGCGTGATCCCGAAGACGAGGCACTCGCGCGGGCTGACCATGCCGGTCACCAGCGGCCGCTGCGAGGTGCGGTCCATGAGCGCGTCGATGTCGCGGTCGATGTACATGTTCAGCGCGTTGGCACCGCCCGCGGACAGGTAGCCGCCGACGCAGGTGAGCAGCACCAGCGTCAGGTCGGGCACACCCTGCTGCGCCAGGAACATCACCGGAACGGTGGTGATCAGCAGCAGCTCGATGATCCGCGGCTTGGTCAGCGCCACGAACGCCTTGACACGGGCCCCGAACGGCCGGCGGCTCGGCTTCTGGCTCGCATCGAGCACCACCCCCGCTGGACGGGATTCGACGGCCGTCACGCACACCCCTGACAGAGACATCCCAGCGAGCCCGGACCGTGTGAGTGCACGGTGAGGACTCGCGCGTACCACGCCACTGTAGACGTTGCCCAGATCCGGACATTCGCGGGGGTGGGGTCGTGTTGGCGCGGGCCCCTGGCGAGCTCGATTGAGCGATCGGGTGAACGGTTGCGTATTGAGTTGCCGAACACCGTTCTGGCCGGTCGGGAAGCGGATAGTGAACAGTCCCGGCGGTCTGGATCGACTCGAAAAAACGCACGTCCCCACGGGGGTAGGCTCGACAAAGGCCCGCCGACGCCGAGAACGCCGGCAGCCGGTGCGCGCGGCGCACCAGCATCCGACTTGTGGAGAGGAGCCCTGACCCAGGGTGAGTACCAAGCCGACCACCACAGACTTCGAGTGGACCGAGTTGGACCAGCGCGCGGTGGACACCGCACGCCTCCTGGCCGCCGATGCCGTACAGAAGGTCGGCAACGGCCATCCCGGCACGGCGATGAGCCTGGCTCCCGCCGCCTACACCCTCTTCCAGAAGGTGATGCGGCACGACCCGGCCGACCCCCAGTGGGTGGGGCGCGACCGCTTCGTGCTGTCCGCCGGCCACTCCTCCCTGACCCTCTACACCCAGCTGTACCTGGCCGGCTTCGGTCTGGAGCTGGACGACCTCAAGTCCTTCCGGACCTGGGGCTCCAGGACGCCGGGTCACCCGGAGTACGGGCACACGCCGGGCGTGGAGACCACGACCGGCCCGCTCGGCCAGGGTGTCGCCAACGCGGTGGGCATGGCGATGGCCGCCCGCTACGAGCGCGGCCTGTTCGACCCGCAGGCCCCGGCCGGCGAGTCCCCGTTCGACCACTTCGTCTACTGCGTCGCGGGCGACGGCTGCCTGCAGGAGGGCATCTCCGCGGAGGCGTCCTCGCTGGCCGGCCACCAGAAGCTCGGCAACCTGATCCTGCTGTGGGACGACAACCACATCTCGATCGAGGGCGACACCGAGACCGCCGTCTCGGAGGACACGGCTCTGCGGTACGAGGCCTACGGCTGGCACGTGCAGCGCGTGGAGCCGAAGGAGAACGGCGACCTCGACCCGCGGGCGATCTTCGCGGCGATCGAGGAGGCCAAGGCCGTCACCGACCGGCCGTCCTTCATCGCCATGCGCTCGATCATCGCCTGGCCGGCCCCGAACGCGCAGAACACCGAGGCCTCGCACGGCTCGGCGCTGGGCGAGGACGAGATCGCGGCCACCAAGCGGCTCCTCGGCTTCGACCCCGAGCAGCACTTCGAGGTCTCCGACGAGGTGCTCGGCCACACCCGGCAGGCCGTGGAGCGCGGCCGGCAGGCCCGGGCGGAGTGGGAGAAGTCCTTCCAGTCCTGGCGCGGGGCCAACGCCGAGCGGGCCGCCGAGTACGACCGCGTCGCCGAGGCGGAGCTGCCCACCGGCTGGGACGAGAAGATCCCGGTGTTCGAGACGGGCAAGGGCGTGGCCACGCGCGCGGCGTCCGGCAAGGTGCTCCAGGCCCTCGGCGAGGTGATCCCGGAGCTGTGGGGCGGCTCGGCCGACCTGGCCGGCTCGAACAACACGACGATCGACAAGACCTCGTCGTTCCTGCCCGAGGGCAACCCGCTGCCGGAGGCGGACCCGTACGGGCGCACGATCCACTTCGGCATCCGTGAGCACGCGATGGCCGCGACGATGAACGGCATCACGCTGCACGGCAACACCCGCGTCTACGGCGGCACCTTCCTGGTGTTCTCCGACTACATGCGCAACGCGGTGCGCCTGTCCGCGCTGATGCACCTCCCGGTGACGTACGTGTGGACGCACGACTCCATCGGTCTGGGCGAGGACGGCCCGACCCACCAGCCGGTCGAGCACCTGGCCTCGCTGCGCGCCATCCCGGGCCTGAACATCGTCCGCCCGGCCGACGCCAACGAGACCGCGATCGCCTGGCGCGAGATCCTGCGCCGCTGGACCAAGGAGTTCGGCAAGGGCGCCCCGCACGGTCTGGCGCTCACCCGCCAGGGCGTGCCGACGTACGAGCCCAACGACGACACCGCGCGCGGCGGGTACGTGATGTTCGAGGCAGAGGGGCCCGACGGGCAGAACACCGAGGCGCAGGTCATCCTGATCGCCACCGGCTCCGAGGTGCACGTGGCGGTCGAGGCGCGCGAGCGGCTGCAGGCCGCGGGCGTTCCCACGCGGGTCGTGTCCATGCCGTCCGTGGAGTGGTTCGAGGAGCAGGACCAGGGGTACCGGGACAGCGTGCTGCCGCCGGCCGTCCGGGCGCGCGTCGCGGTCGAGGCGGGCGTCGGGCTCACCTGGCACAAGTACGTGGGAGACGCCGGCCGGATCGTCTCCCTGGAGCACTTCGGGGCTTCGGCCGACGCCAAGACCCTCTTCCGCGAGTACGGCTTCACCGCCGAGAACGTGGCCGCCCAGGCCCGGGAATCCCTCGCCGCCGCCCAGCGCTGACGCTCATATACGACACGTAGGAGATGCATTTTCCATGACAGACGCACTCAAGCGCCTTTCCGACGAAGGCGTCGCGATCTGGCTGGACGACCTGTCGCGCAAGCGGATCACGTCCGGCAACCTCGCCGAGCTGATCGACCAGCAGCACGTCGTGGGCGTCACCACCAACCCGACGATCTTCCAGAAGGCGATCTCGCAGGGCGACGGCTACGACCAGCAGCTCTCCGACCTGGCCGCCCGCCGGGTCACCGTCGAAGAGGCCATCCGCATGATCACCACGGCGGACGTCCGGGACGCCGCCGACATCATGCGCCCCGTCTTCGACGCCACCGACGGCCAGGACGGCCGGGTCTCCATCGAGGTCGACCCGCGCCTGGCGCACAACGCCAAGGCGACGGTCGCCGAGGCCCGCCAGCTGGCCTGGCTGGTCGACCGCCCCAACACCCTCATCAAGATCCCGGCCACCCGGGCGGGTCTGCCGGCGATCACCGAGACCATCGCCAACGGCATCAGCGTCAACGTCACGCTGATCTTCTCCCTCGAGCGCTACCGCGCGGTCATGGACGCCTACCTCAGCGGCCTGGAGAAGGCGCGCGAGAAGGGCCTGGACCTTTCCAAGATCCACTCGGTGGCGTCGTTCTTCGTCTCCCGCGTGGACACCGAGATCGACCGGCGCATCGACGAGCTCGGCACCGACGAGGCCAAGGCGCTGCGCGGCAAGGCGGGCGTGGCCAACGCGCGCCTGGCCTACCAGGCGTACGAGGAGGTCATCGGCTCCGACCGGTGGAGCGCGCTGGAGCGGGAGGGCGCGAACAGGCAGCGTCCGCTCTGGGCGTCGACCGGGGTGAAGGACAAGGCGTACAAGGACACCATGTACGTCGAGGAGCTGGTGGCGCCGAACACGGTGAACACCATGCCCCAGGCCACGCTGGAGGCCACCGAGGAGCACGGCGAGATCCGCGGCGACGCCGTCAGGGGCACCTACGAGCAGGCCCGTGCCGACCTGGACGCGCTGGAGAGGCTCGGCATCTCCTACGACGACGTGGTCCAGGTCCTGGAGGACGAGGGCGTCGAGAAGTTCGAGGCGTCCTGGAACGACCTGCTGAAGTCGACCGAGGCGGAGCTGGAGCGCCTCGCCCCCGCGGAGGGCTGAGGACCTTGGCGCCCCTTCCCGTCACCGGAGCGAACCCGCTCCGTGACCCCGCCGACCGACGGCTCCCGCGTATCGCGGGGCCGTCGGGCCTGGTCATCTTCGGTGTCACGGGCGACCTGTCGCGCAAGAAGCTGATGCCCGCCGTCTACGACCTCGCCAACCGGGGTCTGCTGCCGCCGGGCTTCTCGCTGGTCGGCTTCGCCCGCCGCGACTGGGAGCACGAGGACTTCGCCCAGGTGGTGCACGACGCCGTCAAGGAGCACGCGCGCACGCCGTTCCGCGAGGAGGTCTGGCAGCAGCTCCTGCAGGGCATGCGCTTCGTGCAGGGCACCTTCGACGACGACGAGGCGTTCGAACGGCTGCGCGGGACGATCGAGGAGCTGGACAAGGCGCAGGGCACGGGCGGCAACTTCGCCTTCTACCTGTCGGTGCCGCCGAGGTCCTTCCCCGTCGTCATCCAGCAGCTGAAGAAGCACGGCCTGGCCGACCAGACGTCCGGCTCCTGGCGGCGCGCGGTCATCGAGAAGCCGTTCGGCCACGACCTGAGGTCGGCCGAGCAGCTCAACAAGGTCGTGCACGAGGTCTTCGCCCCGGACCAGGTCTTCCGCATCGACCACTACCTGGGCAAGGAGACCGTCCAGAACATCCTGGCGCTGCGCTTCGCCAACACGATGTTCGAACCGATCTGGAACCGGTCCTTCGTGGACCACGTGCAGATCACCATGGCCGAGGACATCGGCATCGGCGGCCGGGCCGGCTACTACGACGGCATCGGCGCCGCCCGGGACGTCATCCAGAACCACCTGCTGCAGCTGCTCGCGCTGACCGCGATGGAGGAGCCCGCCTCCTTCGACGCGGACGCGCTGGCCGCGGAGAAGACCAAGGTGCTCGGCGCGGTGAAGCTGCCCAAGGACCTGGGCAGGTCCACGGTGCGCGGGCAGTACGCGGCCGGCTGGCAGGGCGGCGAGAAGGTGATCGGCTACCTCGAGGAAGAGGGCATAGACAAGCAGTCGAAGACCGACACCTACGCGGCCATCAAGCTGGGGATCGACAACCGCCGCTGGGCAGGTGTCCCCTTCTACCTGCGCACCGGCAAGCGGCTGGGCCGCCGGGTCACCGAGATCGCGGTCGTCTTCCAGCGGGCGCCGCACTCCCCCTTCGACACCTCGGCCACCGAGGAACTCGGGCAGAACGCCATCGTCATCCGGGTCCAGCCGGACGAGGGCGTCACCGTCCGCTTCGGCTCCAAGGTGCCGGGCACGTCGATGGAGATCCGGGACGTGTCGATGGACTTCGCCTACGGCGAGTCCTTCACGGAGTCCAGCCCGGAGGCGTACGAGCGGCTGATCCTGGACGTACTGCTCGGCGACTCCAACCTCTTCCCGCGCACCGAGGAGGTCGAGCTGTCCTGGGAGATCCTCGACCCGATCGAGCAGTACTGGGACAAGCACGGCAGGCCCGCGCAGTACCCGTCGGGGACGTGGGGGCCCACCGAGGCGGACGAGATGCTCGCACGAGACGGACGGAGCTGGCGCAGGCCATGAAGATAGACCTGACCGACACCACGTCCAGCAAGATCAACAAGGCGCTGGTGCGGGGCCGCCGGGCGATCGGCACCCCGGCCGTCGGCATGGTGCTCACCCTCGTCATCGTCACCGACGAGGAGAACGCCTACGACGCGCTGAAGGCCGCCGGCGACGCCTCGCGCGAGCACCCCTCGCGCCTGCTGGTGGTCATCAGGCGGGTCTCGCGCACGCTCCGCGACCGCACGTCCTCGCGGCTGGACGCCGAGGTGCGGGTGGGCGCGGACGCGGGCACCGGCGAGACGGTGGTGCTGCGGCTGTACGGCGAGGTCGCCGACCACGCCCAGTCGGTGGTGCTGCCGCTGCTGCTGCCCGACGCGCCGGTCGTCGTGTGGTGGCCGGTGAACGCCCCGCTGGACCCGGCCCAGGACCCGCTGGGCGCCCTGGCGCAGCGCCGGGTCACCGACACCTACACCTCCGAGCAGCCGGTGCGGGAGCTCTCGGCCCGCGCCCAGGCGTACACGCCGGGTGACACGGACCTGTCGTGGACCCGGATCACGCCCTGGCGCTCGATGCTGGCCGCCGCCCTCGACCAGGTCACCTGCGAGGTCAGGGCCGTGGAGGTGGAGGGCGAGGAGTCCAACCCGAGCTGCGAGCTGCTGGCGATGTGGCTCGCGGACCGGCTGGACGTGCCGGTGAAGCGCTCCCAGTCCGCCGGGCCGGGGCTGACCGCGGTCCGGATGGAGACCAGCTGCGGCCCGATCGCCCTGGACCGGGCCGACGGCCGCCTGGCGACCCTGTCCATCCACGGGCAGCCGGAGCGCGCGGTGGCGCTGAAGCGGCGCGACACGGCCGAGCTGATCGCGGAGGAGCTGCGCCGGCTGGACCCGGACGACACGTACGCCTCGGCGCTGAGGTTCGGCGTGGAGAAGCTGAACGCTCCCCCGGCACCCCCCACACCTGCGGCAGCCGCGAAAAAACCGCTCGCGGTGCCCGTACCGAAGGAGGATGCGGCGAAGTGAGCACCCCGCAGCTGGTCGTCCACCGGGACAAGGAGCTGATGGCACAGGCCGCCGCGGCCCGCCTGATCACCCGGATCGTGGACGCGCAGGCGTCCACGGGCTCGGCGTCCGTCGTCCTCACCGGCGGCCGCAACGGCAACGGTGTGCTGGCCGCCCTGGCGGCCGCGCCCGCCCGGGACGCGATCGACTGGGGCCGTCTGGACCTGTGGTGGGGCGACGAGCGGTTCCTGCCGGAGGGCGACCCGGAGCGCAACGTCACCCAGGCCCGCGAGGTCCTGCTGGACTCCGTGCCCCTGGACCCCAAGCGCGTGCACGCCATGCCCGCGTCGGACGGTCCTCACGGCGCGGACGTGGAGGCGGCGGCGGAGGCCTACGCCGAGGAGCTGGCCCGCGCGGCCGGCCCCGAGAACCACGGCGCGGTCCCGACGTTCGACGTGCTGATGCTGGGCGTGGGCCCGGACACCCACGTGGCGTCCCTCTTCCCCGAGCACCCCGGGGTACGGGAGACGGAACGCACGGTCATCGGCGTCCACGGCTCCCCGAAACCGCCCCCCACCCGCGTCTCCCTCACCCTCCCCGCCATCCGCTCGGCCCGCGAGGTCTGGCTGCTGGCGGCGGGCGAGGACAAGGCGAACGCGGTGGCCATGGCCCTCTCGGGCGCGGGTGAGATCCAGGCCCCGGCCGCCGGCGCGTACGGCCGGGCCCGCACCCTGTGGCTCCTGGACACCCCGGCGGCCTCGCAGCTGCCGAGGTCGCTGTATCCGCCGGCGTCGGCGTAGAAGTACGGAAAG
>NZ_JUJA01000167.1:161563-215371 GCF_001906585.1 Streptomyces kebangsaanensis
GGGGGCTGCGGCCCCCGAACCTCACTTCACCGACCCCGCCATCACTCCCTGCACGAAGTGCCGCTGGAACGCGAAGAACACCACCACCGGCACCACCAGCGACAGGAACGCCCCCGGCGCCAGCACATCGATGTTGCTGCCGAACTGCCTGATCTGCGACTGCAGTTCCACCGTCAACGGCTGCGACGACGTGTCCGCGAACAGCAGCGCCACCAGCATGTCGTTCCACACCCACAGGAACTGGAAGATGGCGAGGCTGGCGATCGCCGGCCGCCCCACCGGCAGCACCAGCCGGGTGAAGATCCGCCACTCGTCACCCCCGTCCATCCGGGCGGCCTCCAGCATCTCCTTCGGCATCTCGGCGAAGTAGTTCCGCAGCAGGAACACCGCGAACGGCAGTCCGTAGGCCACGTGGAAGAGGACCACACCGGGAATCGTGCCGAACAGCCCCAGCTGCCCGAACATCTTGGCGACCGGCAGCAGCCCGATCTGCACGGGCACCACCAGCAACGCCACGACCAGCAGGAACAGCGGGTCCCGCCCCGGGAAGTCCAGCCACGCGAAGGCGTACCCGGCAAGCGCCGCGACGATGACGACGAGCGCCGTCGTCGGCACCGAGATCAGCACGGTGTTCCAGAACGCCTGCGTCATGCCCGCGTTCTTCAGCAGCGCCGAGTAGTTGTCGAACGACAGCTGCGCCGGGTTGGCGAACGCCGTCCACCAGCCGCCCTTCGCGGTGTCCTCCGCCGACCGCAGCGACGACACGAACAGTCCCGCGAGCGGAGTCAGCCAGATCAGCCCGATCACCACGAGGAACGCCTGGACGAGCCAGTGTCCCAGGCCCCGTCTGATCGCGTTCATCACTGACTCCTTCGGAAACGGCGGACGTTGAACACCATCGCGGGGATCACCAGGAGCAGCAGGAGCACGCCGAGCGCGCTGCCGAGGCCCTGGTTGTTGCCGCCGCCGAAGGACACCAGCCACATCTGGGTCGCCAGTACGGTGGCGTCCTCCTGCACCGGGCCGGGCGCGATGATGTAGACGAGGTCGAAGACCTTCATCACGTTGATCACGAGGGTGACGAAGACGACCGTCAGGACGGGCGCGAGCAGCGGCACGGTGATCCGGCGGAAGATCTGCCACTCGTTCGCCCCGTCGATGCGCGCCGCCTCCAGCGCGTCCCGCGGCAGCGCGGACAGTCCGGCGCCGATCAGCACCATCGCGAACCCGGTCCAGATCCACAGGTACGCCCCGATGATCATGGGGGTGACCAGCGTCGGCCCGAGCCAGGAGATGCCCTGGTAGGGCGGGGCGAAGTTGGACTCCGGCAGCTTCACCGCGTACGACCCCGCCTTCAGGCCGCCGAAGTGGAAGGAGCCGTCGGAGGCGGTCGTGGTGCTCGCGACGGTCCGCCCGTCGCGCACGGCCTCGACCTTCATGCCGGGCAGTCCGCTCTCGCCGCTGTCGACCTTGCCCTGGGTGCCGCCCCCGCCGGGGGTGAAGTCCAGGTAGACGACACCGCGCAGCTCGTCCGCCGCGGTCTTCCCGCCGGCCGCCGCGGACGCCGGTTCGGCGCCGCCCGGCAGGTCCTTGGGCAGCACGCCGACCATCGGCAGGTGCACCGTGTCGCCCGGCGACAGGCCGGCACGGGTGCTGTACGAGCCGTCGTCGCCCTTGGTCAGCCCGTGCCCCTCGCGGGCGCGGGCGGCCGGATACGACGAGGAGTCCTTGAAGACGTCGTGCACGGAGACCACGGCGGCGTTGAGCACGCCCTTGTCCGGGTCCTCGTCGTAGGCGAGCCGGAAGATGATGCCGGCGGCCAGGAAGGACACGGCCATCGGCATGAACAGCAGCAGCTTGAACGCCGTCGCCCAGCGGACCTTCTCCACCAGGACGGCGAGGATCAGCCCGAGCCCGGTGAGCAGCACCGGGGCCACGACCACCCAGATCGTGGTGTTCCGGATGGCCTTGAGCGTCGCCGGGTTGCGGAACATCTCGGTGTAGTTGTCCGCGCCGACGAACCGGGTGCCGGAGGCGTCGAAGAGGCTCCGGCCGACGGAGAACAGCACCGGGTAGACGACCAGCGCGCCCAGCAGCAGCAGCGCGGGGAAGACGAACAGCAGGGCGACGACCCGCCCCCGCCGCCGCAGTCGCCGCGCGCGCTGGGCGGGCGGGACGGACGGCGGCGAGGGGCTCGCGCCCTTGTCCTTCGCGAGCGTGGAGGTCATGTCGGGTCAGCCCTGGTTCTGGTACGCCTTGGCCGCCGCGGCCTCCAGCTTCGCCGCCGTGCCCTTCGGGTCCGACGGGTCGCGCAGGAAGTCCTGCAGGAGCTTCCACTCGCCGGCGCCGCTGGTGCCGCCGAAGGCCGCCGGGGCCTGGTCGGACATGTCGAACCGGACCGCGTCCGCGTCACCGGACTCGACCAGGGACTTGGCGGTGGCGCGGGTGACGTCGTCGCCGTAGGAGGCGAGGTCGAGGCTCTTGTTCGGGGACAGGAAGCCGCCGGCCTCGGCCCACACGGCCGCGGCCTCCGGGGTGGCCAGGAACTCCAGGAGCTTCATGCCGGCCTTGGAGTTCTTGCCGTCCTTGAGGACGACCGCCGCGTCACCGCCGCTGACGACCGGGGCGTTGCCGCCGTCGACCGGCGGGAACGGGAAGAAGTCCGCGTCCTTGCCGATGGTCCTGCCGAACTGGTCGTGGGCCACGCCGGCGACGAAGTCGCCCTCGTAGACCATGCCGGCCTCGGCCTTGGGGCCGAAGACCTTCTCCACCGAGCCCGGGAAGTCGGTGTTGAGGGCCCCCTTCTGGCCGCCCGCGATCAGCTGCTTGTCCTTGAACAGCTTGCCGAGCGTGGTGAGTGCCTTGACGACGCTGTCGTCGGTCCACTTCAGCTCGTGCGCGGCGAGGGCGTCGTACTTCTCGGCGCCGGCCTGGGAGAGGTAGACGTTCTCGAACCAGTCGGTCAGGGTCCAGCCGTCCTGGCCGGCGACCGCGAAGGCGGCGAGCCCGGAGTCGGAGATGGTGCGTCCGGTGTCGAGCATCTCGTCGTACGTCTTGGGCGGCTTGACCCCGGCCTGGTCGAAGGCGTCGGGGCTGTACCAGACGGTCGACTTGTGGGCGGCCTTGAAGTACAGGCCGTACAGGGTGTCGTCGACGCTGCCGTACTGCTTCCACACCGGCGCGAAGTCGGCTTCCACCGACTTCCGGGTGGTGTCGGACAGCGGCGTGAGCCAGCCCTTCTTGGCGAACTGCTGGAGCACGCCGACCTGCGGGACCATCACGACGTCGGGGGCGTTGCCGCCCTCGATCTTGCTGCCGACGACGGTGGAGACATTGTCGCCGGTCGACATGAACTGCGTCTTGGCGCCGGTCTTCTCCGTGAACGCGTCCAGCACCTTCTGGAAGTTCTTCTGCTCGCTGCCGGACCAGACGCCGGCCACGGTGACCGTCTGGCCGCTGAGCGACTTGTCGCCGCCGCCCGCGGAGACGGGGTCGGAGCTGCCGCAGGCGGTCGCGCCGAGTGCCAGGACGAGAGCGGTGCAGCCGGTGAGCAGGGTGGTACGTCGTCGCATCATCGTTGATGTCCCTTCGTGAGGTGGGAAGTTGACGGTTCCGACAGGCTGACGGGATAGGACTGACGGGAGATCAGGGCTCGGAGGTGCCGTCGGCGATCCACCAGGCGGTGGTGGACCCGGCGAGCACTCCGGGCGGGCAGGGGCCGCTGGTCAGCAGCGGGATGCCGGAGACCGGCGCGGGCGTGGGGGCCGTACCGAAGTTGACGGCGCAGACCAGGCCGTCACCGCGGACGAAGGCGAGGACGCCCGGCTCGGCGTCCAGCCAGCGCAGCGTGCCCTCGCCCAACTGGGGCAGCGCGGAGCGCAGTTGCAGGCCGTCGCGGTACAGGTGCCAGAAGGAGCGGGTGTCGGCGAGGGCGCGCTCGGTGACGTACTCGGCGAAGTACTCCGGCTGCGGCAGCCAGGGCTTGGCGTTCTGCGCCCCGGTGGTGAAGCCGAACGGGGAGGCCTGGCCCGACCAGGGCAGCGGCACCCGGCAGCCGTCGCGTATGCGGGCGCGGCTTCCGGTGCGGTGGAAGATCGGGTCGGTGAGCACGTCGTCGGGCAGGTCGACGACCTCGGGCAGGCCCAGTTCCTCGCCCTGGTAGATGTACGCGGCTCCGGGCAGCGCCAGCATCAGCAGCGCGGCGGCGCGGGCGCGGGCGGCGCCCAGTCCGCTCGCCTCGGGGGCGGGTTCGCCGTAGCGGGTGACGGTGCGGACCTGGTCGTGGTTGTTGAGGACCCAGGTGACCGTGGAGCCGGTGCCGGCGATGTCCTCCATGGCCTCGGAGATGACCTTGCGGAAGGCGTCGGCGTCCCAGGGGGCGCCGAGCAGGTCGAAGAAGAAGGCCTGGTGCAGCTCGTCGGGGCGGACGTACTTGGCGTGTTCGCGGGCGCTGGGCACGGAGACCTCGCCGACCAGCAGGCGTTCGCGGCCGTCGCGGGCGGTGTACTCCTCGCACACGGAGCGCCAGTGCCGCCACACGTCGTGCACCTCGGGCTGGTTCCAGGCGAGCGGGTTGACCGAGTCGCGGGTGCGGGCGTCGATCTCCGGGTCGTCCGAGTCGGGCAGCTCGGGGTGCTTGTAGAGGCCGGCGGCGACGTCGATGCGGAAGCCGTCGACGCCCCGGTCGAGCCAGAAGCGCAGCACCCGGTCGAACTCGGCGGGGATCTCGGGGTTGCGCCAGTTCCAGTCGGGCTGCTCGGGCGTGAACATGTGCAGGTACCACTGGCCGGGGCTGCCGTCCGCCTCGGTGATCCGGGTCCAGGCCGGTCCGCCGAACATGGCGTGCCAGTTGTTGGGCGGCTCGGCGCCGTCCGGACCGCGGCCGTCGGCGAAGTGGAAGCGGGCGCGGGCGGCACTGCCGGGTCCGGCGGCCAGCGCCTCGCGGAACCACGGGTGCTCGGCCGAGCAGTGGTTGGGGACGACGTCCAGCAGCACCTTGACGCCGAGCCGGCGGGCGGCCGCCACCAGCTGGTCGAACTCGTCGAGGTCCCCGAAGACCGGGTCGACGTCGCAGTAGTCGGCGACGTCGTAGCCGTGGTCGTGCTGCGGGGAGGGGTAGAAGGGGCTCAGCCAGATCCCGTCGACGCCGAGCTTCTTCAGATACGGCAGCCCCGCGCGGACACCGGCCAGATCGCCGATGCCGTCGCCGGTGCTGTCCAGGAAGCTGCGGACGTACACCTGGTAGATCACGGCGTCGCGCCACCAACCATGCCTGTTCAACCCATTGACCTGTTCCTGTGAAGAGCAGCAGTTATGCATGCATGTTAGGTAGAGGCGTCGGGAGGGTGTCAATGAACTGAACGACACTTCCTGGACAGTTGACCCGTCAAATCCAGACATGTCGGGGCGTAGTGCGCAGAGTTGAGATGTCCGCGTTACCTAACGAGTAAGTACCTGGGGAGAGTGGGGCTCAGCGGTGGGAGATGGCCGCGAGCTCGTGGGCGAGCCGCCGTACGGCCGCCTCGGGCGTCTGCTGCCCGGTCAGCGCGTCGTGCACGACCGCCTGCACCACCAGGCTGACCTGGTCGTAGTGCGCGCTCTTGGGGCGCGGCGCGGCCGCCAGCACGGCATCGCGCAGGGTCGGCAGATAGGGGAACCGCCGCACCAGCTCGGGGTCTTCGTACAGCGCGGCGCGCACGGGCGGCAACGCGCCCCTGGTGAGCACCTGGCGCTGGACGCGCTCGCTGGTGAGGTACGCGATCAGGCGCGCGGCGGAGTCGGGGTGCCGCGCGTGGGCGGCGACGGCGAGGTTGGAGCCGCCGAGGACACTGGTGCCCGGCCCCTCGGGTCCGGGCAGCGGTACGGCGCCGATCTTCCCGGCGACCCTGGAACCCGGCGCGGAGGCGACGGCGTAGGCGTACGGCCAGTTGCGCAGGAAGAGCAGCCGGCCGTCCTGGAAGGCCTGCTTGGACTCCTCCTCCTTGTACGTCAGCGCCTCCTTCGGGATCCAGCCCTCGCGGAAACCGCGCGCCAGGAAGCCGATGCCCTCGCGGGCGGCGCCCGAGTCGACGGTGACGCGCTCGCCCTCGTCGCCGAGGATCGTGCCGCCCGCCGAGTACACGGCCTCGGCCGCGTTGACGGTCAGCCCCTCGTACGGCAGGAACTGGCCCGCGTAGCCGTCCAGTCCGTGCTTCGGCGCGACGGTCCTCGCGGTGTGCTCCAGCTCGGCCCAGGTGCGCGGCGGCGGGATGTCCTCCTTGTCGAGGACGTCCTTGCGGTACAGCAGGAGTCCGGCGTTGGTGACGTACGGCACCGCGTACAGCCGCCCGTCGTACGTGGCCGTGTCGACGACCGGCGGCAGGAAGGTGTCCAGTGGGAAGCCGTCGCGCGGCAGCGGGCGGATCCAGCCGGCGGCGGCGAACTCCGAGGTCCAGTTGACGTCGATGTTGAGCACGTCGAACCGGCTGCGCTTGCCGCCGCGCAGGTCGGTGGTCATCTGGGCGTGGGTCTCGTCGGCGGAGTCCGGCAGCTCGACCAGGGTGACCTTCTCGCCGGGGTGGGTCCGGTTCCAGCCCTCCAGCAGCGGACCGAGGTAGCCGGTGAGGTCGCCGGCGGTGGCCAGGGTGAGCGGTCCCCGGCCGCCGCCGCGCCCCTCGTCGGCGCGGGCGCCGGAGGCGACGTAGCCGGTCACGACCACGACCAGAACGAGAAGGCCCCTACCGGCGGCGCGTATCCACCGCATAGGTTCCTCCTTGCACACCGGCTCCGGGCTTCTTCGCCGGGAGTCAGGCCATGTATACCTGTTAGGTATGGGCGATACTAGGGCCTGGAGCACATTACGCATGACGCGTCTGACAAGGACCTAGGAGGAGAGCACGCGTGCGCCTGCCCCTCCTGGCACTCCTCGCGCGCGGTCCCGCTCACGGCTACGAGCTGAAGCAGGACCTTGAGCAACTGCTGGGCTCCGCGTACCCTCAGCCGAACGTCGGCCAGATCTACGTGACCCTCGGCCGCCTCGAGAGGTCCGGACTGATCGAGGGCGAGGAGGTCGAACAGGCCGGCCGGCCCAACAAGAAGACCTACCGCCTCACCGACACCGGGCGCGAGGCGGTGCGCGACTGGTTCCAGAAGCCCGAGGACGAGCCGCGGGTGCGGGACGAGTTCTTCATGAAACTCGCCCTCGCCCCGCAGACCGGCCTCGCGGACCAGGTCGCCCTGATCAACAAGCAGCGGCGCCAGTACCTCAACACCATGCGCAACCTGTCGAAGCTGGCGGCGGCCGAGGACCGGGACAACAGAATCGCCCATCTGCTGATCGAGGGCGCCATGCTGCACCTGCAGGCCGACCTGGACTGGCTGGAACGGTGCCAGGAGGAACTGGAGGAGCTGGAGTGAGTGACGTCCGGGCTCCGGTGCTGCTGCGGGCCGAGGGCCTCGTCAAGACGCACCACGGCGAGGGCGCGCCCGCGTGTGCCGTGCGCGGGGTGGACCTGTCGGTGGCGCGCGGCGAGTTCGTGGCGGTCACCGGCCCCTCCGGGGCGGGCAAGTCCACGCTGCTCCACCTGCTCGGCGGGCTGCAGCGGCCGGACGAGGGCAGCATCTGGCTGGACGGCCGGTGCACCGACTCCTACAGCGAGGCCCGCTGGGCCGAGGAGCGCCGCAGCGGCATCGGCATCGTCTTCCAGTTCTTCAACCTGGTCTCCAACCTGTCGGTGGCCGACAACGTCGAGCTGCCCGCCCTGCTCGCCGGCCGTTCCCCGAAGCAGGCCCGCGCCGAGCGGGAGGCGCTGCTGGCCGAGCTGGGGCTCCAGGGCAAGGAGCGCAGCATGCCGGGCGAGCTGTCCGGCGGCGAGCAGCAGCGGGTCGCGCTCGCCCGCGCCCTGGTCAACCACCCGCCGCTGCTGCTGGCCGACGAGCCGGCCGGCAGCCTCGACAGCAAGGGCACCCGCGAGGTGATGCGGCTGCTGTCCCGGTTCCACCGGCGCGGGCAGAGCATCGTACTTGTCACCCATGACGCCCGGCTGGCGAGCGCCGCGGACCGGGTGATCAGCTTCTTCGACGGCCGGATCGTCGACGACGCGGAACTGGACGGGACGACGCCGTCGCGGGGTCCGGGGATCTCGGGTGTGCTGGAGCTGAAGGACTGAGCAGGGACCGAGTGCCGAGCAGGGACTGAGTAAGGACTGAGTGCGGTGATGTGCTGGGTGGCACGCGTGCCCCGGTTGAAGGGCTGAGTCCGGTGCGGGCGACTTTGCGCTGGGCGCACTCGGACCTGCGCGCGCATCGCGGGGAGGCGCTGTTCATCGTGCTGGCCACGGCCGGCATCGTCGCCTCGCTGCTGCTGGCCACCGCGCTGTTCGGTTATGCGACCAACCCGTGGCAGCGGGTCTTCACCCAGTCCCACGGGGCCCATGTGTGGCTGCACACGGCGAGGTCCGCCGACACCGGCCGGCTCGCCTCGCTGGACGGTGTGGAGTCGGTCACGAGCGCGTACCTCACCGAGGCCGTCACCGTCTCCTCCCGGGGCACCCGCGCCTCCGTGGAGCTGCGCGGTACGCCCTCGCGGCCCACCGTGGGCCGGCCGCTGCTCGCCTCCGGCCGCTGGCCGGACGCCCGGGAGCCGGACGGCGTGGTCCTGGAGGCCCGGCTGGCCCGGGCGCTGCTGGCCGAACCCGGTGACACCCTCACGCTGCCCGGGACCACGCGCACGCTGACGGTGGTGGGCGTCGCCGAGAGCGCCGAGCCGCGCTACCGGCCGGGTGAGCAGCCGGGGCTGGCGTGGGCGCAGCCGGCCGCGGTGCGCGACCCAGGCGGCCGGGTGATCGGGCTGCGGCTGACCGACCCCGACGACACGGGCTACGCCGTCCAGCGCGCCGTCACCGTGCTGGGTGCCGGGGCGGTCGGCGAGGTGTCCACCTGGCAGCAGGCGCGGGCCGAGGCACAGGGCGACAACCGGCTGCTCGGTCAGGTGCTGGGCCTGTTCGGCCTGGGCGCGCTGATCGCGGCCGGGCTGGCGGTGCACGGCGCGATCGGCACCCGGATCCGGGGGCATCTGCGGGACATCTCGGTGCTGAAGGCGATCGGTTTCACGCCCGGTCAGGTGGTCCGGATCTTCCTGCTCCAGCACGTGGCGTACGCCGTGCTCGGCGCGGCGGCCGCGGCGGTGCTGACCCAGTCGCTGGGCGCGCGGATCCCGGGCCGGCTGGGCGACGCGGTCGGGGTGTGGCAGGGGCTGCCGGGCCATCCGGTGACGCTGTTCGCGGTGCCGGTGGGCGCGGTGCTGTTCATCGGCGCGGTGACGGGACTGGCGGCCTGGCGGGCGGGGCGGGTGCCGCCGGTGCCGGTGCCCCGGCCCGCGGCTCCGCCGGCCGGGCGGCTCATGGGGGTGGCCCGCCGGGCCCTGGGGCTGGGGCTGCCGCCCGCGCTGGTGCTGGGCTGGCACAAGGTGGTCACCGGCCGTGTGCGCACTCTGGCCACGGTGGGACGGCTGGCGCTGCCGCTGCTGCTGATGGTGGTGGCGATGAGCGCGTGGACGACGATCGACCGCTTCCACAGCAGGCCGGAGGAGCTGGGGCTGCCGACCGCGCTGACCGTCCGCGCGGACGGCGGCCTGAACGACGGGGACGCGCGAGTGCTGCTGGCGCGTGAGCGGGGGGTCGACGCCGTCTACCCCGGGGTGGAGGTGGCCGCGCTCGTCCCCGGCCAGACGGCCACGATCGCCCTGCGGGGCCTGGGCACCCGCGAGGACCCCTACCCGTACGCCCTGGCCGAGGGCCGCCGCGCCGACGGCCCCGACGAGGCGGTGGCCGGTCAGGGCCTGCTGGACCTGCTCGGCGTGCGGGTGGGCGACTGGGTCCGGATGACGGTGGGCGACCAGCCGCAGATCCTGCACATCGTGGGCCGCAGCATCGAGCCGGAGAACGCCGGCCGGGTCATCTCGACCTCCCTGGACACCCTGCGCGAGAACGACCCGGGCCTGCGCCCCACCCTCTACCAGCTCCGTCTGTCCCCGGGCGCGGACCGCGACTCGGTCGCGAGGTCCCTGCTCACCGCGGGGGGCGGGCACCTGGACGTGCACGCCGTGACCAACCCGGCCGACGGCCTGTCCCCGCTGCGCGCGGTCGTCGCCGGGCTGATCTGCGTGCTGGCCCTCATCGGTCTCATCGAGCTGCTGACGGCGGTCGGCGGCACGATCCGCGAGAGCGAGCGGGATCTCCTGGCCCTGAAGGCCATAGGCCTCTCCCCTCGCCAGATCACCGCGATCACGGTCACGGCCACCAGCTGCACGGCCCTGGCGGCCGTGGTGGCCGGCACGGCCGTCGGCCTCCCCCTCGCCCACTGGCTGGTCGACGCCCAGGGCCGCTCGAGCGGCCTCGGCACCGGTATCGCGGCGGTCCCCTCCCCCCTGCTCCTGCTGCTGTTCGCGGCGGCCGCGGTGGCGGGCGCGGCGGCCCTGTCCGCCCTCCCCGCCACCCGCGCGGCCCACCGCCGCCTGGCGGACACCCTGAGCGCGGTGGCGTAAGGAACGACGCCCCTGCCCCAGGGCCCGCCCCGAACCCCGCCGGGGGCCGGGGTGCCCCTCACCCCGGCGGGGCTGGTGGGTGGGAAAAGGCCCGTGTCAGCGCCCGCGCAGCTCGCGGTACTTGCTGGTCAGGGTCTTGGTGGACGCGTCCAGGCCCGGGACCTCCGTGCCCTCCGTGAGGGCCGGTTCGATGCGCTTGGCGAGGACCTTGCCCAGTTCCACGCCCCACTGGTCGAAGGAGTCGATGTTCCAGACGGCGCCCTGGACGAACACCTTGTGTTCGTAGAGGGCGACCAGCTGCCCGAGCACCGACGGAGTCAGCTCACGGGCGAGGATCGTCGTCGTGGGGTGGTTCCCGCGGAACGTCTTGTGCGGGACCAGGTCCTCCGCCACCCCTTCCTCCCGTACCTCCTCCGGCGTCTTGCCGAAGGCCAGCGCCTGCGTCTGCGCGAAGAAGTTGGCCATCAACAAGTCGTGCTGCGCCTTGAGTTCACCGCTCAGCTCCGCAACCGGCTCGGCGAAGCCGATGAAGTCCGCCGGGATCAGCTTCGTACCCTGGTGGATCAGCTGGTAGTACGCGTGCTGCCCGTTCGTGCCCGGCGTACCCCACACCACCGGCCCGGTCTGCCACCCCACCGGCTCGCCGTCCCGCTGCACCGACTTCCCGTTGGACTCCATGTCCAGCTGCTGCAGATACGCGGTGAACTTGGACAGGTAGTGCGAGTACGGCAGCACCGCGTGCGACTGCGCGTCGTGGAAGTTGCCGTACCAGATCCCCAACAGCCCCAGCAGCAAAGGCACGTTGGCCTCGGCCGGCGCCGTCCTGAAGTGCTCGTCGACCAGCCGGAAGCCCTCCAGCATCTCCCCGAAGCGCTCGGGGCCGATCGCGATCATCAGCGACAGCCCGATCGCCGAGTCGTACGAGTACCGCCCCCCGACCCAGTCCCAGAACTCGAACATGTTGACCGTGTCGATGCCGAACTCGGCGACCTTCTCCGCGTTCGTCGACAGCGCCACGAAGTGCTTCGCGACGGCCTCCGGCCCGGCCTTCAGCTCGCCGAGCAGCCAGTTGCGCGCCGACGTCGCGTTGGTGACCGTCTCGATGGTGGTGAACGTCTTGGACGCGACGATGAACAGCGTCTCCGCCGCGTCCAGGTCGCGCGTCGCCTCGTGCAGGTCGGCGCCGTCGACGTTGGACACGAAGCGCACCGTCAGCCCGCGGTCCGTGTAGGCGCGCAGCGCCTCGTACGCCATCGCCGGGCCCAGGTCCGATCCGCCGATGCCCACGTTCACCACATTGCGGATCCGCTTGCCGGTGTGTCCCGTCCACTCCCCCGAACGGACCCGGTTCGCGAAGTCGCTCATCCGGTCGAGGACCGCGTGCACCCCGGGCACGACGTTCTCCCCGTCGACCTCGATCACCGCGTCCCGCGGCGCCCGCAGCGCCGTGTGCAGCACGGCCCGGTTCTCGGTGACGTTGATCCTCTCCCCGCGGAACATGGCGTCCCGCAGCCCGGACACGTCCGTCGCGGCGGCCAGCTCCCGCAGCAGCCGCAGTGTCTCGTCGGTGACCAGGTTCTTGGAGTAGTCGACGTACAGGTCGCCGACCCGGAGGGTGTACGCCTCACCGCGCTCCGGGTGGGCGGCGAACAGATCCCGCAGATGGGTGTCGGCGAGCTCCTCACGGTGCTTGGCCAGAGCGGTCCACTCGGGCCTCTGGTTGAGCCTGGTACGGCCGTCTGCGTTCATTCGGACTTCAGCCTCTTTCCTAGCTGTCCTGCTGCGTCCTGCCCCGCTGCCCATCCAACCTAGTTGATCAGCAGGCGACGTGAGTCGTCGTGGCGCCGTCGTCCGGCGCACCCTCCACTACGTCCGCCGCCCGCGCGGGTATCAGCGCGGCCACGGAAAGGACGAAGAACGCCGCCGTGAGCAGCGCCGGGCAGTTCGGCCCCCACGCGGCGGCGACCGCCCCGCCGAGCACCGCGCCGAGCGGCGCCCCGGCCACGGAGAGGGTGCGGAAGGCCGCGCTGACCCGGCCCAGCATCCCGGCTGGGCTGCGCTGCTGCATCAGCGTGGTCGTGTTGACGTTCCACACCATGCCCATCAGTCCGAACACGGCCAGCGCGGCCACCGCCACGGGCAGACTGCGCACCACTCCCATCACCACCAGCGCGGCGATCTGCACCGCCCCGGCCAGCAGCACGGCCCGCATGCGTCCCAGCCGGGCCACGATCCGGCTGTTGACCGCTCCCCCGACCAGGCTGCCGATCGTGTACGCCGTCAGCGCCGCCGCGTATCCCTTGGTGCCGGCGCCCAGCCAGCCGGTCACGACGACCACCAGGGTGGCGATGAGGGCGCCCATCCCGACGTTGCACAGCGCGGTGGCGGCGCACAGCCCGCGCAGCGCCCGGTCCCGCCCGAGGGTGCGCAGTCCCTCGGCTGTCTCGCGCCGCAGCGTGCTGCCCGCCGGTCTCGGCGGCCGCTCGGGCCCGGAGACCCGCAGGGAGGCCACCAGCGCGGCGGCCACCAGGAACGTGGCGGCGTTGGCGGCGAACGGGGCCGCGGCGCCGGCGGCGAGCAGCAGCAGCGGCACGGCCGGACCGCCGAGCAGTCCGCCGGCCACGCGCTGCCCGGTCATCAGCCGGGCGTTGGCGCCGCCCAGCGCCCGCGGCTCCACCAGGACGGGCAGCAGGGCCGTGGCCGCGTTGTCGAAGAGCGTCTGCAGCGTGGTCAGCGCGAAGGCCAGGGCGATCAGCAGACCGATCGAGGCGTGCCCGAGGGCCACGGCCACGGCGAACCCGCCGACCAGCAGGGCCCGTACCGTGTCCGCCGTCCACATCGCGCGCCGCTGGTCCACGCGGTCGGCGACGGCGCCGCCGAGCAGTCCGAAAATGATCCAGGGGAGGTAGCCGCAGGCCGCGACGGAGGAGATGAGCAGCGGGTCGTCGGTCAGCGACACGGCGAGCAGCGGCAGCGCGGTCGTACGCAGCGAGTCGCCGAAGCTGGACAGCACGGCGGCGCTCCACAGCCGTCCGAATCCCCCGCGCCAGGCGGGCGCGCCCACGTCCCCCGTCTTGGTTAACGTCATGGCTTCCTCTCCACGGTTCACCTGATGCGCAAACCGTAGAGGGCACCACTGACAACCGGTCCGCGGCGGCCGGCCGCCCGGGAAGCGACAGGTCCGGTCCCGCGCCCACGAGCGGCGCCGACCGGAGCCCAACTCCTAGATCTCGCCCCGCAGTTTGGCGAGCGCCTCGGCGAGGATCGCCTCGCCGTCCGCGTCGCTGCGCCGCTCGCGCACATAGGCGAGGTGCGTCTTGTAGGGCTCGGTGCGCGGCGGGGCCGGCGGGTTGTCCTGGTCCTGACCGGCCGGGAAGCCGCAGCGCGGGCAGTCCCAGGTGTCGGGGACCTGCGCGTCGCTGGCGAAGCTCGGCTGGGTCTCGTGCCCGTTGGAGCACCAGAAGGAGATGCGCAGACGCGGCGCGGACTCACCGCGCTCGGCCTCGCCCATCGGCCCCGCCCCGACCCGGCTTCCTCGGATCGCGTTGCCACTTGCCACGGTCGTAACTCCCTGCGTGATGGTGCCGCGAAGCGAGACGGCGTACCGCTTCGCTGCGAGCGCCTCAGTCTACGTAAGGCCCAACGCGCGTCCGGTGACTGGAGTTACCGCCCCCCGCACACAGACGCAGGCCCCATGATAGGACGCGCTCGGGAGCGCGTACCGACCATGGGGCCTTACGTACGGAATACACGTGGGCTGTTGTTCAGCCGCTCGTCTTCATCAGGATGCCGAGCACGACGATGCACGCCGTCCACAGCAGACCGACCACCACGGTGATGCGGTCGAGGTTGCGCTCGGCGACCGAGGAGCCGCCGACGGAGGACTGGACGCCGCCACCGAACATGTCGGAGAGACCGCCGCCCTTCCCCTTGTGCATCAGCACCAGCAGCATCAGCAGCAGGCTGAAGACGATCAGGGCGATCGAGAACCCCAAAACCACGGCTGGACCAACTTCCTCGATTCGGATGGACGACGGGGGCGCGGCGAACACCGCCTACCACGCCCCTCGCAAAGAGTACGACGGATCGCCGCTGGCGCATACTCGCAGCTCGGCCCGTCGCCCCGCTCACTGCTCGCGGAAGCGCACGATCCTGACGAACTCGTCCACGTCCAGCGAGGCACCGCCGACCAGGGCGCCGTCGATGTCGGCCTGCGCCATGATCTCGGCGACGTTGCCCGACTTCACGGAGCCGCCGTACTGGATGCGGACCTGGTCGGCGACCTCCTGCGAGTACAGCTCGGCGAGCTTGCCGCGGATGGCGGCGCAGACCTCCTGGGCGTCGCCGGCACCGCAGACCTTGCCGGTACCGATGGCCCAGACGGGCTCGTAGGCGATCACGACCGACTCGGCCTGCTCGGCCGGGAGGTCCTTCAGACCGCCCTCGACCTGGGCGAGCGTGTGGGAGACGTGGTTGCCCGCGTCGCGGACCTCCAGCTCTTCACCGACGCACAGGATCGGGGTCAGGCCGTGCTTGTAGGCGGCCTTGACCTTGGCGTTCACCAGCTCGTCGGTCTCGTTGTGGTACTGCCTGCGCTCGGAGTGCCCGATCACCACGTACGTGCACTTGAGCTTGGCCAGCATCGGGCCGGAGATCTCGCCGGTGTAGGCGCCGGAGTCGTGCTGCGAGATGTCCTGGGCGCCGTACTTGATCTTGAGCTTGTCGCCGTCGACCAGGGTCTGCACGGAGCGCAGGTCGGTGAAGGGCGGCAGGACGGCGACCTCGACGGCCTCGTAGTCCTTGTCGGCCAGGGCGAAGGCGAGCTTCTGGACGTGTGCGATGGCCTCGAGGTGGTTGAGGTTCATCTTCCAGTTGCCCGCCATCAGCGGCGTGCGCGTGCTCATGCGGTTCAGTCCTCCAGTGCGGCGAGGCCGGGGAGCGTCTTGCCCTCGAGGTATTCGAGGGAGGCGCCGCCTCCGGTCGAGATGTGGCCGAATGCCGACTCGTCGAATCCCAGCGTACGGACGGCCGCGGCGGAGTCGCCGCCGCCCACGACGGTGAAGCCGTCGGAGTCGGCCAGGGCCTGGGCGACCGCCTTGGTGCCCTCGGCGAAGTCGGGGTGCTCGAAGACGCCCATCGGCCCGTTCCAGAAGACGGTGGCGGCGTCGGCGAGCTTGGCAGCGTACAGCTTGCGGGTCTCGGGGCCGATGTCCAGGCCCTGCTGGTCGGCCGGGATGGCGTCCGCGGCGACGGCGGTGGGCCGGGCCGGGGCCTTGGTCCTCATGTCCGGGAATTCGGGCGCGACCAGCGTGTCCACGGGCAGGATCAGCTCGACGCCGGTCTTCTCGGCGCGCTCGATGTACTCCTTGACGGCCGGGATCTGGTCCTCCTGCAGGAGGGACTTGCCGATCTCGTGCCCCTGGGCCTTGAGGAAGGTGTACGCCATGCCGCCGCCGATGAGCAGCCGGTCGGCCCTGCCGAGCAGTTCGTCGATGACGGCGAGCTTGTCGGAGACCTTGGCGCCGCCGAGCGCGACGACGTAGGGCCGCCGGACGTCCTGGGTGAGCTTCTTCAGGACGCCGACCTCGGTGGCGATGAGGTGGCCGGCGTAGTGCGGCAGGCGGGCCGGGAGGTCGTAGACGGAGGCGTGCTTGCGGTGCACGGCGCCGAAGCCGTCGCCGACGTAGACGTCCGCGAGGGCGGCGAGCCGGTCGGCGAACTCGCCGCGCTCGGTGTCGTCCTTGGAGGTCTCGCCGGGGTTGAAGCGCAGGTTCTCGACGACCGCGACCCGGCCGGGCTGCAGGCCGTCCACGGCGTCGTGGGCGGCGGGGCCGACGGTGTCCTGGGCGAACGCCACGGGGGCGCCGAGGAGTTCACCGAGCCGCTCGGCGGCGGGCAGCAGGGAGAAGGCCGGGTCCGGGGCGCCCTTGGGGCGGCCGAGGTGGGAGGCCACGACCACCTTGGCGCCGGCGTCGGCGAGCGCCTTGACGGTGGGCAGGACGGCGCGGATGCGGCCGTCGTCGGTGATGACTCCGTCGGCCAGCGGCACGTTGAGGTCGGCGCGGACGAAGACCCGCTTGCCGTCCACGCCTTCGGAGAGAAGTTCGTCGATCGTCTTCATGGGTTGGGACTCCTGAGGAGGAGGGGGCTCTTGATCGTACGAGGACCGATCGATCCGTACGCGGGCGGGTTGTGGTCTTTCGCCCCGTCGTACGTGCGTCAGGGCCCGGGCGGCGCGACCGTGCGCTGCCCGAGCCCTGATCTCACATCGAGGTGCCTGCCCTGACGATCAGAGCTGGTTGCCGACGAAGACCGTCAGGTCGACGAGGCGGTTGGAGTAGCCCCACTCGTTGTCGTACCAGCCGATGATCTTCACGTTCTTGCCTTCCTGAACCATCGTCAGGGAGGAGTCGAAGGTGCAGGACGCCGGCGCGTTGACGATGTCGGAGGAGACGATCGGGTCCTCGGTGTACTCGAGGATGCCCTTCAGCTCGCCCTCCGCGGCCTTCTGGAAGGCGGCGTTGACCTCTTCCTTGGTGACCTCGCGGGAGAGCTCGACGACGAGGTCGGTGACGGAGCCGGTGGGCACCGGGACGCGCATGGCCATGCCGTCCAGCTTGCCCTTGAGCTGCGGCAGCACCAGGGCGGTGGCCTTGGCGGCGCCGGTGGTGGTCGGGATGATGTTCTCCGCGGCGGCACGGGCGCGGCGCAGGTCCTTGTGCGGGAAGTCCAGGATGCGCTGGTCGTTCGTGTACGCGTGCACGGTGGTCATCAGACCCTTGACGATGCCGAAGTTCTCGTCGAGGACCTTCGCCATCGGCGCCACGCAGTTGGTGGTGCAGGAGGCGTTGGAGATGACGTTGTGGTTCGCGGCGTCGTACTTGTCCTGGTTGACGCCCATGACGATGGTGACGTCCTCGTTCTTCGCCGGGGCGGAGATGATGACCTTCTTGGCGCCGCCGGCGATGTGCTTCTCGGCGTCTTCCTTCTTGGTGAAGATGCCGGTGGACTCGATGACGATGTCGACACCGAGCTCGCCCCAGGGGATGTCGGCGGGGTTGCGCTCGGACAGCACCTTGATGGTGTGGCCATCGACGGTGATGGTGTCCTCGGTGTGGGAGACCTCCTGCTTGAGGCGGCCGAGGATGGTGTCGTACTTCAGCAGGTGAGCGGTGGTCGCGGTGTCACCCAGGTCGTTGACAGCCACGATCTCGATGTCTGCACCCTGCTCCAGCAGCGCGCGGAAGTAGTTACGACCGATGCGGCCAAAGCCGTTGATGCCTACGCGGATCGTCACGAACCGATCTCCTCGTTGGTACGCCGGTTTCGACACCGGCGAGCTGTATGGGATGTCCCCGACCACCCCCGACCCTACCCCTCCGGGACCTCCGTAGTGACATCAAGACGGCACGGTGTCCCATATCCGCCGATGGACTCACGGACCCCCCGGCACGGGCGCCCGGATCACCCCGTTTCACTACGGAATACCCATACCAATTGCCCCCGTTGATCACTCATCCGTGCCCTCGGCGGCTCACTTGTGAAATCCGGCAATCCGGACACCATCAAGTCCGGAATGTCCCCCGCCCGAGCACCGCCGTCACCGGGTCGACGACGGTCGCCGACCGGACCGTACCGACTGGTCGGTGTCAGCTGTCGGCGCCCCCTGAGCACACCGAGCGGGGTGTACCCGCGAGCGGGGTGGCCACGCGCACCCGGTCCCCGGGCGAAGGCATCGACAGCGACGCCGGCGGGGCACCGCCCTCCGACGACGCCCACGCCTCAGCGCCACGTCGCCCGGCTGCTGTCGGACGGCCGCTGCCGCCCGACCGGATCGACCGGCCACGCTCAACCCGGCCGGCGTCGGCCCGGCCCTGCCGGCCGGCCTCTGTCCACCGACCCCGTTCGCGTGGCCGCTCGGTCGGCCCGGCTCGGCCGCCCCTTGACGACCAGCCCCGTCAGTCAGCCTCTGCCGCCCGGTCGGGGCCGGTCGGGTTCCTGTCGGTCAGGTGGTCAGGCCCTTGCCGACCGGGCCCGTTCGCGCGGCAGTTCGGGCGGACCGGGTCAGCCGGCCAGGTTGTCCGCCAAGTCCTCCGCGAGGTTGGCCTCGGTGCCCGGGATGCCGAGGTCGGAGGCCCGCTTGTCGGCCATGGCGAGGAGGCGGCGGATGCGGCCCGCGACCGCGTCCTTGGTCAGCGGGGGGTCGGCGAGGGCGCCGAGCTCTTCCAGGGAGGCCTGCTTGTGCTCCATGCGCAGACGGCCCGCGGCGGCGAGGTGCTCGGGGACGTCGTCGCCGAGGATCTCCAGGGCGCGCTGCACACGCGCGCCGGCCGCGACGGCGGCGCGGGCCGAGCGGCGCAGGTTGGCGTCGTCGAAGTTGGCGAGGCGGTTGGCCGTGGCGCGGACCTCGCGGCGCATCCGCCGCTCCTCCCAGGCCAGCACGGACTCGTGGGCCCCCAGGCGCGTCAGCAGGGCGCCGATCGCGTCACCGTCACGGACGACGACCCGGTCGACGCCGCGCACCTCGCGGGCCTTCGCCGCGATGGACAGCCGGCGGGCGGCGCCCACCAGGGCGAGCGCGGCCTCCGGGCCGGGGCAGGTCACCTCCAGGGAGGAGGACCGGCCCGGCTCGGTGAGCGAGCCGTGGGCCAGGAACGCTCCGCGCCAGGCGGCCTCGGCATCGCAGGTGGCCCCCGAGACCACCTGCGGCGGCAGGCCGCGGATCGGGCGGCCCCGCCCGTCGACCAGCCCGGTCTGGCGGGCCAGCTGGTCGCCGCCCGCGACGACCCGCACCACGTAGCGCGAGCCGCGGCGCAGCCCGCCCGGTGCCATCACGATCAGCTCGGAGCCGTGACCGAAGATCTCCAGGATGTCCCGCTTCAGACGCCGCGCCGCCATGGCGGTGTCCAGCTCCGCCTCGATCACGATGCGCCCGCTGACCAGGTGGAGGCCGCCGGCGAACCGCAGAAGGGCGGAGACCTCCGCCTTTCTGCAGCAGGTCCGGGTGACGGGAAGCCGGGAGATCTCGTCCTTCACCGCTGCCGTCATCGCCATGGGCCGATCCTTCCATGCATCCGAAAAATACGGTCGTACGCGGCGGCCAGCAGCTCCGGGTCGTGCCGCGGAGTTCCGTCCCTCCGGGCCACCGGCGCGAGTTCGACCGCGGCGCCGAACCGCTCGGCGGCCTCGCTGAGGTCTTCGCGGTCGGGCACGGCGGCCTCGTCGGCCAGCACCACGTCCAGGGCGAGTTTAGGGGCGTGTCGTCCCAAAACCTCCAAATGACGCTGCGGGGAGAAGCCGGCGGTTTCCCCCGGCTGCGGCGCGAGGTTCAGGGACAGCACCCGCCGGGCCTTGGTCTCGATGAGCGCGTCGAGCAGTTCCGGCACCAACAGGTGCGGGATGACCGAGGAGAACCAGGAGCCGGGCCCGAGCACCACCCAGTCCGCGTCCAGGACCGCCTCCACGGCCTCCGGCACGGCGGGCGGGTCGTTCGGCACGAGGTGTACGGACTGCACCTCACCGGGGGTGAGCGCGACCGTGGCCTGGCCGCGGACGACATCGATGTCCTCGGGCCGCTCCGGATCGTGCCCCCTGACCAGCGCCTGCAGCTCCAGGGGCACGGCCGACATGGGCAGCACGCGCCCGTGCGCGCCCAGCAGCATGCCCACCAGGTCCAGCGCCTGGACATGGTCGCCGAGCTGCTCCCACAGGGCGACGATCAGCAGGTTGCCCACCGCGTGGTCGTGCAGCTCGCCCTGGGAGGTGAAACGGTGCTGGATGACCCGGGCCCAGGTCTGCCCCCAGTCGTCGTCACCGCACAGCGCGGCCAGCGCCTTGCGCAGGTCACCGGGCGGCAGCACCCCCAGCTCGTCGCGCAGGCGCCCGCTGGAGCCGCCGTCGTCGGCCACGGTGACGACGGCGGTGAGGTCGCCGGTGATCCGGCGCAGCGCGGCGAGCGAGGCGGACAGGCCCATGCCGCCGCCGAGCGCGACCACCTTCGGCTGGGCACCGCGCCGGCGCGCCCGCGCCCCCCGGGCCTCGCCGGTGCGCCCGGCGTGCGCGGCGGTCGCCCGACGCGCCGTACGCCCGCCCGGCGCCACCCGGCGCAGCCCGCCCAGTCCGCCCAGCCGCGGAGCACGTCTTCCGGTCACTCCCGCCCCACGTCCCGGTGGACGACGACGGTCTCCACTCCCTCGGCCGCGAGCCGCGCGGCCAGCTTCTCGGACATGGCCACCGAGCGGTGCTTGCCGCCCGTGCAGCCGATGGCGATGGTCACGTACCGCTTGCCCTCGCGGCGGTAGCCGGCCGCGATCAGCCGCAGCAGCTCGGCGTAGCGGTCGAGGAACTCCTTGGCGCCGGGCTGGTTGAAGACGTACGCGGCGACCTCGTCGTTCAGCCCGGTGTACGGGCGCAGTTCGGGCACCCAGTGCGGGTTGGGCAGGAACCGCATGTCCGCGACCAGGTCGGCGTCGACCGGCAGGCCGTACTTGAAGCCGAAGGACATCACCGTGGCCCGCAGCTCGGGCTCCTCCTCGCCGGCGAACTGGGCGTCCATCTTGGCGCGCAGCTCGTGCACGTTGAGGCTGGAGGTGTCGATCACCAGGTCGGCGTCGCCGCGCAGCTCCCGCAGCAGCTCCCGCTCGGCGGCGATGCCGTCGACGATGCGGCCGTCGCCCTGGAGCGGGTGGGGCCGGCGCACCGACTCGAAGCGGCGCACCAGGGCTTCGTCGGAGGACTCCAGGAAAACGATCCGCCGCGTGACGTTCTTGGCCTCCAGGTCGGCCAGGGACTCCCGCAGGGCGTCGAAGAAGCGGCGGCCGCGGACGTCGACGACGACCGCGATCCGGGCCACGTTGCCCTGCGAGCGGGCGCCGAGCTCCACCATGGTGTTGATCAGCGCCGGCGGCAGGTTGTCGACGACGAACCAGCCGAGGTCCTCCAGACACTTGGCGGCCGTGGACCGGCCGGCCCCGGACATGCCGGTGATGATCACCAGCTCGGGAATGGCCGCGTCGGGGACGCCGGCCGTGTCGATACTCACCTGTGCTCCGTCTTCCTGGACCGCGCGCCTCCGCTGCCCGGCGCGCGTCCCCTCGTGGGCCTGATCTCGCTCGGCGGTCCGCCGTGCCTCGTGCTCGGTCATGTCTCCTGCCCCCGTCGGTCGTCCGGGACACCCGTGGTCACGGGCTCCCCCGCGTCGCTCGTCGTCGCCTGGAGCGGCGCTTCCTCCACGTCTTCCATGATCTCTCCCGTCGCCGTGTTGACGGCAGGTCCTGCCGGGGCCGCCTGGGCGAGGGCCGCGGCGATCGTCTCGGCCGTCTTGTGTCCTATGCCGGGCACCTCGCGGATCTGGTCGATTGTCGCGGACCGCAGCCGCTTCACCGATCCGAAATGCTTGATCAGCGCCTGTTTGCGCGTCTCGCCGAGGCCTGGCACGTCGTCCAGGGGCCCGGCCCGGAAGCGCTTGGCCCGCCGGGTGCGCTGGTAGGTGATCGCGAACCGGTGGGCCTCGTCGCGCACGCGCTGCAGCAGGTACAGGCCCTCGCTGCTGCGGGGCAGGACCACCGGATCGTCCTCGCCGGGCAGCCAGACCTCCTCCAGGCGCTTGGCCAGCCCGCACACGGCGATGTCGTCGATGCCGAGTTCGTCCAGGGCCCGCCGGGCGGCGGTGACCTGGGGCCGGCCGCCGTCGACGACGACGAGCTGGGGCGGGTAGGCGAAGCGTCTGGGGCGCCCGTCGTCCTCCGTGAGCGCGCCCGGCGAGCCGTCGGCGAGGGCGTCCTCGCCGTCGGTCCACTCACCGGTCCTCTCTTTCTCCGCGAGGTACCGCTTGAAGCGGCGGGTGATCACCTCGTGCATGGAGCGGACGTCGTCCTGCCCCTCGAAGCCGCGGATCTGGAAGCGGCGGTACTCGCCCTTGCGCTGCAGTCCGTCCTCGAAGACGACCATGGAGGCCACCACGTCGTCGCCCTGGAGGTGGGAGATGTCGTAGCACTCGATCCGCAGGGGGGCGCTGTCCAGGCCGAGGGCCTCGGCGATCTCCTCCAGGGCACGCGAGCGCGTGGTCAGGTCCGAGGCGCGCCTGGTCTTGTGCAGGGCGAGCGCCTGCAGGGCGTTGCGCTGCACGGTCTCCATCAGGGCCTTCTTGTCGCCGCGCTGCGGGACGCGCAGCGAGACGTTCGACCCGCGGCGGTCGGTGAGCCACTGCTGGACCGGCTCGGCCGGGTCGGGCAGGGCCGGGACGAGGACCTCCTTGGGCACGGCGTCCCCGCTCTCCTCGCCGTACAGCTGCTGCAGGGCGTGCTCGACGAGGGCGCCTGTGGTGACGTCCTCCACCTTGTCGGTCACCCAGCCGCGCTGGCCGCGCACGCGTCCGCCGCGCACGTGGAAGATCTGTACGGCGGCCTCCAGTTCGTCCTCGGCGACGGCGACGAGGTCGGCGTCGGTCGCGTCGGCGAGCACGACCGCGTTCTTCTCCATGGCCTTCTTCAGGGCCCCGATGTCGTCGCGCAGGCGGGCGGCCCGCTCGTACTCCATCTCCTCGGCCGCCGCCGTCATCTCCTTCTCCAGGCGGCGCAGGTAGGTGCCCGTGCGGCCGGCCATGAAGTCGCTGAACTCCTCGGCCAGCTCCCGGTGGTCCTCGGCGGAGACACGGCCGACGCAGGGCGCGGAGCACTTGCCGATGTAGCCGAGCAGGCAGGGGCGGCCGGTGCGGGCGGCGTTCTTGAAGACGCCGGCCGAGCAGGTGCGCACCGGGAAGACGCGCAGCAGCAGGTCGACGGTGTCGCGGATGGCCCACGCGTGCACGTACGGCCCGAAGTAGCGCACGCCCTTCTTCTTGTGGCCGCGCATCACCTGTACGCGCGGGAACTCCTCGTTCATCGTCACCGCGAGGTACGGATAGCTCTTGTCGTCGCGGTACTTGACGTTGAACCGGGGGTCGTACTCCTTGATCCAGGAGTACTCCAGCTGCAGCGCCTCGACCTCCGTGGACACCACGGTCCACTCCACGGACGCCGCGGTGGTGACCATGGTGCGGGTGCGCGGGTGGAGGTTCGCCAGGTCCTGGAAGTAGTTGGCCAGGCGCTGGCGCAGGCTCTTGGCCTTTCCGACGTAGATCACCCGGCGGTGCTCGTCACGGAACCTGTAGACCCCGGGAGAGTCCGGGATGTCTCCCGGCCTGGGGCGGTAGCTGGAGGGGTCGGCCATGTCTCACACCCTACTGTCGGGCACCGACACAGCGGCGGGTCCGCTGTGCCGACCGCTCCCGGCCCGCCCGGCGGGGGGTGCGGACTCGGCCAGGAGTGCGCGACTGTCGGTCTCAGGTGTTGTCGGGGCTTGGTCAACACGCTTCAATGCGGGGGAACTCGGGGCCGTCGACGGCGGCGTACGGAGGTGAGGACACCCGTGCCCGCGTGCGGGGGTGGCCCCGGGGACCCGCGGAACGGTCCGACCAGCCGTCCGCACCCTCACAGAAAGGCCCGTGCATGCCGTACGCCCCGCAGCAGGCGGACATCGCGACCGCCGAACTGGACACGGCCCTGCGCGGCGGCCCCTTCCACGTGGCGCTGCGCGCCGCGATCGCCGCCCGTGGACTGCCGTTGCAGCGCGTGCAGCACCATCTGTCGCGCTACGGGGTCAGGGTCGGGGTCACCAGTCTGAGCTACTGGCAGCAGGGCGCGCGGCGCCCGCAGCGGCCGGAGTCGCTGCGGGCCGTACGGGCCCTGGAGGAGATCCTGCGGTTGCCGGACGAGTCGCTGATCCGGCTGCTGACCGAGGCCGAGGAGCGTCCGGACGCGCGGCGGCCCGGGGGGCGTTCCTACCGCTCCCTGGTGGAGGCGTCGGACGTGCTGCGCGGGCTGCTGGCCGAGCTGGACTGTCCGCCCGGCGGCGGTCTGCACACGCTGGGCCATCACGAGCGGGTGCGGATCGGGGCGTGCCGGGAGCTCGCCGAGCGCGAGTCCCAGCACATCGTGCGCGCGCACCGGGACGGTGTGGACCGCTTCGTGGCCGTCCACCACGGCGACCCGGGGTGCGCGCCGGAGCGGATGACCGTGCGCGCCCTGGAGAACTGCCGTACGGGGCGGATACGGCGGCACCACGGCACCGGGGTGCTGGTGGCCGAGCTGCTCTTCGACACCCGGCTGCGGGCCGGTGACACGTTCCTGTTCCGGTACGGCGTCGAGGACGGCACCGCGGGTGTGGCACGCGAGTGCGTCCGGGAGTTCGACTCGGCCGGCGGACAGTACGCCCTTCAGGTGCGGTTCGCCGGCGGTGTCCTGCCGGTTCGCTGCCACCGGTTCACGCAGGCCTCGGCGGCGGCTCCGCGCGGTGGCCGCCAGGAGCTGCCGGTGAGCGCGCGGCACCGTTCGGTCCACCTCGTGGAGGCGCGGGTGCGGTCGGGGATCGTGGGGATCGGCTGGGACTGGGAGTGAGCGGGCCGGACCGGGGACGGCTGCCGGCCGTCAGGCGTCGGGCCCGACGACGAGCTTGCCGCCCTGCGCGCGTACGGGCACCTCGGGCAGCGGGACGGACGCGGGGGACCGCGTCACCTGGCCGGTGGTGGCGTCGAACTCGCTGCCGTGGCAGGGGCAGATCAGCCTCGTCCCCTCGAGCTTGTTGATCGGGCACTGCGCGTGCGTGCAGAGCGAGCTGAACGCCTTCAGGGTGCCGTCGTCGTCCCGGCTGACCACCACGTTGTGGTCCCGGTAGAGCTTGGCGCCGCCCTTGGGGACCTCGCTCTCGGCACCGAGGTCGACCGGTGCGGTGGGCGTGGCGGGAGCGTACGTGCCGCCCGGGTCGCAGGCGGTGAGCCCGAGCGCGGCGACGGGGGTGAGGGCCGCTCCGCGCAGAACGGTGCGGCGGCTCGCGGAGGGGCGGCCGGACATAAGGGTCTCCACTGGTCAAAGGGCCGGACACGCCGACCATACCCACCGGCGCCCATGCGGGCGGGGGCGGGTCGTCCCGGTGCTGATGCGTGGACCCGGCGTTTACCTCCGGCGCGCGATGGGATAGCTTCCCGGCCCGAGCTGCCGAAAGGAACCGACTCGTGATCGTTGTCGCCGGTGAGGCCCTTATCGACCTGGTACCGCGGGGCACGGGCGCCCTCGCCGACCTCGGACCGGCGCTCGGCGGCGGTCCGTACAACACGGCCGTCGCGCTGGGCCGTCTCGGTTCCCGTACGGCCTTCTGCTCCCGCCTGTCGTACGACGCCTTCGGTGAGGCGCTGCTCGACGGGCTGCGGCGGGCCGGGGTGGACGTCTCGGGTGTGCAGCGCGGCACCGAGCCGAGCACGCTGGCGGTCGCCACGGTCGGCGCCGACGGCTCGGCCGCGTACTCGTTCTACGTCGAGGGCACCGCCGACCGCCTGTTCACGGCGCCCGCGGAGCTGCCCGCCGGGACCCGCGCGGTGTCCTTCGGCACCTGTTCGCTGGTCCTGGAGCCGGGTGCGAGCGCGTACGAGGAGCTGATGCGGAGCGCGGCCGGGCGGGGCGTGTTCACCGCGCTGGACCCGAACGTCCGGCCCGGTCTGATCGCGGACGCGGACGCCTACCGGGCCCGCTTCGCGAGCTGGCTGCCCTCGGTGTCGCTGCTGAAGCTGTCCGAGGAGGACGCGCGGTGGCTGGGCGGCACTCCGCGCGCGTGGCTGGCCGCCGGACCGTCGGCCGTGGTGATCACCCACGGGGGCGACGGGCTGACCGCGTTCACGAAGGACGGCGCCGTGCACTCCGTGCCGGGCGAGAAGGTCGACGTCGTGGACACCATCGGCGCGGGCGACACCGTGAACGCGGCGCTGCTGCACGCGCTGTCCGTGCGGGACGTCCTCTCCCCCGAGGGCCTGGCCGGGCTGGACGCCTCGGACTGGACGGGGCTGCTGCGGTTCGCGGCCCGCGCGGCGGCGGTCACCTGCTCGCGCGCGGGCGCCGAGCCGCCGTACGCGGCGGAGGTCGGCGAGCCGTAGCGGCCCCGTCCGGGCGGTGGCTCAGGCCTTGCGGGCCCGGGTCGTCCTCCTGGCGGGTGCGGCCTTCTTCGTCGTCGTGCTGCCGTTGGCCTCGGCCGAGGACGCTGCGTCGCTGATGCTGTCCGGCCTCAGGATCTCGCGCAGGAACTTCCCGGTGTGGCTGGCGGGGACGCCGGCCACCTGCTCGGGCGTGCCTTCGGCGACGACCAGGCCGCCGCCGGCGCCGCCCTCGGGGCCCATGTCGACGACCCAGTCGGCGGTCTTGATCACGTCGAGGTTGTGCTCGATGACGATGACCGTGTTGCCCTTGTCCACCAGGCCGGAGAGCACCTTGAGCAGCTTGCTGATGTCCTCGAAGTGCAGGCCGGTGGTGGGCTCGTCCAGGACGTAGACGGTGCGTCCGGTGGAGCGGCGCTGCAGCTCGCTGGCGAGCTTCACGCGCTGTGCCTCACCACCGGACAGGGTGGTCGCGGACTGGCCGAGCCGGACGTAGCCGAGGCCGACGTCCTTGAGCGTCTTGAGGTGGCGGGAGATCGCCGGGACCGCCTCGAAGAACTCGGTCGCCTCCTCGATCGGCATGTTCAGCACGTCGGCGATGGACTTGCCCTTGTAGTGGACCTCCAGGGTCTCCCGGTTGTACCGGGCGCCGTGGCAGACCTCGCACGGGACGTAGACGTCCGGGAGGAAGTTCATCTCGATCTTGATGGTGCCGTCGCCCGCGCAGTTCTCGCAGCGGCCGCCCTTGACGTTGAAGGAGAAGCGGCCGGGCAGGTAGCCGCGGACCTTCGCCTCGGTGGTCTCGGCGAACAGCTTGCGGATGTGGTCGAACACCCCGGTGTACGTCGCCGGGTTGGACCGCGGGGTGCGTCCGATGGGCGACTGGTCGACGTGCACCACCTTGTCGACGAGGTCGTCGCCGTCCACGCGCGTGTGCCGGCCGGGCACGTTCCGCGCGCCGTTGAGCTCGCGGGCCAGGTGCGTGTAGAGGATGTCGTTGACCAGGGTGGACTTGCCGGAGCCGGAGACGCCGGTGACGGCCGTGAAGACGCCCAGCGGGAAGGACACGTCGATGTCCTTGAGGTTGTTCTCGCGGGCGCCGTGCACGGTGAGCTTCCGGGAGGGGTCGCGGGGGCGCCGGACGTCGGGCACCGGGATGGACCTCTCACCCGACAGGTACTGGCCGGTGTGCGACTCGGCGTTGGCCAGCAGCTCCTTCAGGGAGCCGCTGTGCACGACCTTGCCGCCGTGCTCGCCCGCTCCGGGGCCGATGTCGACGATCCAGTCGGCGGTCTTGATGGTGTCCTCGTCGTGCTCGACGACGATGAGCGTGTTGCCCATGTCGCGCAGCCGGACCAGGGTCTCGATCAGCCGGTGGTTGTCGCGCTGGTGCAGGCCGATGGACGGCTCGTCCAGGACGTACAGCACGCCGACGAGGCCGGAGCCGATCTGGGTGGCCAGGCGGATGCGCTGGGCCTCGCCGCCGGAGAGCGTGCCGGCCGCGCGGTTCAGCGAGAGGTAGTCCAGGCCGACGTCGACCAGGAAGCGCAGCCGCTCGTTGACCTCCTTGAGCACGCGCTCGGCGATCTTCTTGTCGCGGGCGTCCAGCTTCAGCTCGCGCAGGAAGTCGGCGCAGTCGCTGATCGACATCGCGGAGATCTCGGCGATCGACTTGCCCATGAGCGTGACCGCGAGGACGACCGGCTTCAGGCGCGTGCCCGCGCAGCCGGGGCAGGGCACCTCGCGCATGTAGCCCTCGAAGCGCTCGCGGCTCGCGTCGCTCTCGGCCTCGCTGTGGCGGCGCTTGACGAAGGGGATGGCGCCCTCGAAGGGCGTGGTGTAGACGCGCTCGCGCCCGTACCGGTTGCGGTAGCGGACCTCGATCTGCGTCTTGTGGCCGTGCAGCAGGGCCTTCCTGGCGCGCTGGGGCAGGCCCGCGAAGGGGATGTCGGTGCGGAAGCCGAGGGCGTCGGCGAGGGCGCCGACCAGCCGGCCGAAGTACTCCTTGGTGTGCCCGTGCGACCAGGGGTGGATGGCGCCCTCGTCGAGGGTCTTCTCCTCGTCGGGGACGATCAGTTCGGGGTCGACCTCCATCCGCGTGCCGATGCCGGTGCACTCGGGGCAGGCGCCGAAGGGCGAGTTGAAGGAGAAGGAGCGGGGCTCCAGCTCCTCGAAGGACAGGTCGTCGTACGGGCAGTACAGGTGCTCCGAGTACATGCGCTCGCGCTCGGGATCGTCCTCGGGCAGGTCGACGAAGTCGAGCACGACCATGCCGCCCGACAGGCCGAGGGCGGTCTCGACGGAGTCGGTGAGACGGCGCTTGGCGCTGCCCTTGACGGTGAGGCGGTCGACGACCACCTCGATGGTGTGCTTCTCCTGCTTCTTCAGCGTGGGCGGGTTCGAGAGCTGGATGGTCCCGCCGTCCACGCGCGCGCGGGAGTAGCCCTTGGTCTGCAGGTCGGCGAAGAGGTCGACGAACTCGCCCTTGCGCTCGCGCACCAGCGGCGAGAGCACCTGGAAGCGGCTTCCCTCCGGCAGCTCCAGGACCTTGTCGACGATGGCCTGCGGCGACTGCCGGGAGGTCGGGCGGGCGCACTCCGGGCAGTGCGGCTTGCCGATGCGGGCGAAGAGCAGGCGCAGGTAGTCGTAGACCTCGGTGATGGTGCCGACCGTCGAGCGCGGGTTGCGCGAGGTCGACTTCTGGTCGATGGAGACCGCCGGGGACAGGCCCTCGATGAAGTCGACGTCCGGCTTGTCCATCTGGCCGAGGAACTGGCGGGCGTACGAGGAGAGCGACTCCACGTAGCGCCGCTGGCCCTCGGCGAAGATGGTGTCGAAGGCCAGGGAGGACTTGCCCGACCCGGACAGGCCCGTGAAGACGATGAGCGAGTCCCGGGGCAGGTCGAGCGAGACGTTCTTCAGGTTGTGCTCGCGCGCGCCACGGACGATGAGACGGTCGGCCACGCCGGTCCGCACCTTTCTTGAGAGAAGTGACAGGGGCGGGGCCCCCGTGTTTCTTCAGAGTAGGGGGAGCCACTGACAACGCCGGGCGGGATTCCCGGATGCGCCCGGATACTCAACAACGTCCGGCCCTCCGGCATGCCCGATGCCGCACCCGACCCTATAGCACGTGCATTCGATTTACGGGTGTGGTCTGCCGTCTTCACCCGATGGTGTGACCCGGCTAAGGTCGGCGCCATGATTGATCACGCGCGCGACCTGGCATCCCTACAGGACGCAACCGAGCGACTGCTGACCGCGGTCGGCACCTTGGACAACGCAGCTGTGACCGAGCAGTCACGGCTGCCCGGCTGGACCCGGGGCCACATCCTGGCCCACCTGGCCCGCAACGCGGACGCGCTGGTGAACGTCTTCGAGGGGCGCCCCATGTACGCCTCCGCCGAGGCCCGGGAGGCCGACATCGAGCGGGACGCCCCGCGCCCCCTCGACGTGCAGCTCGCCGACGTACGCGAGAGCGCGGCCCGCTTCCAGCGGACGGCGGCCGGGCCCGCGGACTGGTCCCGCACCGTGGAGCTGCGCAACGGCGTCACCGACTCCGCGTCCCGGGTGCCGTTCCGGCGCTGGGTGGAGGTGGAACTCCACCACGTGGACCTGGGGACCGGCTACGAGCTGGAGGACCTGCCGGCGGAGTTCGTCGAGCGGGAGGTCGAGTTCCTGGCCCAGCGGTTCGCCGGGCACCCGGACGTGCCGCCCACCCGGCTGACGGACGGCACCCGCGCATGGGACACGGGTCAGGAGGCGGACGCGCCCGCCGTCACCGTCACGGGGGGCCGGGCGGACCTGCTCGGCTGGCTCGCGGGGCGCCGCGACGGATCCGCCCTGAAGGTGACGGGCGGCGCGCTTCCGGCGCTTCCCCCGCTGTAGCCCGTGCACATGCGGCTCGTGCACAGCCCCCGGGCCGCTCCCCCGCTATAGGCTGACGACCATGACGTACAGCGGAGAGGTGCGGGTCGGCGGCCCGGCGGACGTGCACGAGCTGAAGGACCTGATGATCACCAAGATCGCGGTCGGCCCGATGGACAACAACGCCTATCTGCTGCGCTGCCGGGCCACCGACGAGCAGCTGCTGATCGACGCGGCGAACGACGCGCACACGCTGCTCGGCATGATCGGCGACGACGGCATCGCCTCGGTCGTCACGACCCACCGGCACGCCGACCACTGGCAGGCGCTGGCGGAGGTAGCGGCGGCCACGCGCGCGCGTACGTACGCGGGCCGGGAGGACGCCGAGGGCATCCCCGTGCCGACCGACGTCCTCGTCGACGACGGCGACACGATCCGGGTGGGACGGGTGGAGCTCACCGCACGCCACCTCGTCGGCCACACGCAGGGCTCGATCGCGCTGGTCTACGACGACCCGCACGGGCACCCGCACGTGTTCACCGGGGACTGCCTCTTCCCCGGCGGCGTGGGCAACACCCACAAGAACCCGAAGGCGTTCGCGCGTCTCATCCACGACGTCGAGACGAAGATCTTCGACGTGCTCCCGGACGAGACGTGGGTGTACCCGGGCCACGGCAACGACACGACGCTGGGCGCGGAGCGCCCGCACCTTCCGGAGTGGCACGCGCGCGGGTGGTGAGCGCGGGTGGTGAGCCAGGGCACGGGCGCCCTCTCGCACCCCGTGTGAACCCTTCGCACGCGCCGGTGGTGCGCACCCGCTGGTCCTTCACCGTGATGCGCGGTCGACTGACCGTGGCCCCGCACAGGACGACGGCTCCTGCGCGGTACGGGCCGCCGGTCCTCGTCCCCCGCCCTCGGCCGGCGGCCCCGGCCTACGTGTCCGCCCGCCCCGCGCCGGCCAGGGCCGCCACCCGCTCCACCGCGAAGGCGTACCCCTGCGTCCCGCACCCGGCGATGACGCCGTCGGCGCGCAGCGAGACGTAGGAGTGGTGCCGGAACTGCTCGCGCTGGTGGATGTTGGAGATGTGGACCTCCACCACCGGCAGCCCGTCGCAGGTGTTGAGGGCGTCCAGGATCGCCACGGAGGTGTGCGAGTAGGCGGCGGGGTTGATGACGATCCCGCAGTGGTTCAGCCGGGCCTCGTGGATCCAGTCGACCAGCTCTCCCTCGTGGTTGGACTGGCGGAAGTCGACCGTGCCGCCGTGCGCGGCCGCCGCCTTGGCGCACAGTGCCTCGACGTCCGCGAGCGTGTCGGAGCCGTAGATCTCCGGCTGGCGCCGGCCCAGGAGGTTCAGGTTGGGCCCGTTGAGGACCATGATGGGCGCGGTCGCGAGGGTGTGGGCGGGACGGGTCATGTCGGGCCTCCGGTGAGATCGGCGCTTCGGTGGAGGTCTATCACGCGGCACCGGAGGCCCGTCCGCCGCTACGGATTGATCGCCAGTTCCAGATAGGCGGCCAGCAGCACCAGATGGACACCGCCCTGCAAGGGGGTGGCCCGTCCCGGGACCACGGTGAGGATGCCGACACCGATGGTCAGCGCGAGCAGCACCATGTGGGTGGCGCCGAGGCCCAGGACCAGAGGCCCGGGCAGCCAGATCGACGCGATCGCCACCGTGGGGATGGTAAGGCCGATGCTGGCCATCGCCGAGCCGAGCCCGAGATTGAGGCTGATCTGCACCCTGTCGCGGCGGGCGGCGCGCACCGCGGCGATCGTCTCCGGCAGCAGGATGAGCAGCGCGATGAGCACGCCCACCACGGCGTGCGGCAGGCCGGCGCTGTCGATGGCGGTCTCGATGGTGGGTGACACGCCCTTGGCCAGGCCGACGACGCCCACGAGGGCCAGGCCGAGCAGTGCCAGGCTGGTGAGAGCGGCCCGGTTGGTGGGCATTTCGATGTGCTCCGGGGCCGAGATGACCTCGCCCTGGCGGGTCAGAGGGAGGAAGTACGAGCGGTGGCGCACGGTCTGGGTCGTGACGAACAGGCCGTAGAGCACCAGGGAGGCCAGCGCGGCGAAGATGAGCTGGGCCGAGGAGTACTCCGGTCCGGGCTTGCTGGTGGTGAAGGTCGGCAGCACGAGGCAGAGGGTGGCCAGGGTGGCGACCGTCGCGAGGGCCGCGCCGGAGCCCTCGGGGTTGAAGATGGCGACCTTGTGGCGCAGCGAGCCGACGAGCAGGCTCAGACCGACGATGCCGTTGCAGGTGATCATCACCGCGGCGAACACGGTGTCGCGGGCGAGCGTGGCGCTCTTGTCACCGCCGTCGATCATCAAGGTCACGATGAGCGCGACCTCGATGACCGTGACGGCGACCGCGAGGATCAGGGAGCCGAAGGGCTCGCCCACCCGGTGGGCGACGACCTCGGCGTGGTGCACCGCGGCCAGGACCGAGCCGGCCAGGACCAGGGTCAGCAGCGCGACGCCCCCACCGGGCAGGGAACGGCCCCAGGTGAGGACCAGGAGGACGACCGCGAGCACCGGCACAATGGTCGTCCACTGCGCCAAGAGGAAGCCCCTGAGTCGCGGGATCACGCTTCGATCCTTGCAGGGTCCCGGGTCCTTCGCATGCGAGGTGCACGCTGGTGCGTCGTCCTTTTGGTCAAGCATTCACACGGTCCTTCGCGTCGTCGTGATGTTCCGGCACCTCCTCCACCTCGGCCTGTTTCCTGGCGGCGATCAGGCTGGTGACCGTGGTGACGGCCAGGACGGCACAGATCACGCCCAGGGAGACCGGGATGCTGATCTCCGGGACGTCGACGCCGGACTCGTGCAGCGCGTGCAGCACCAGCTTGACGCCGATGAAGCCGAGGATCACCGACAGCCCGTAGGACAGGTGGACCAGCTTCTTCAGCAGGCCGCCTATCAGGAAGTACAGCTGCCGGAGACCCATCAGGGCGAAGGCGTTGGCGGTGAAGACGATGTACGGGTCCTTGGTCAGGCCGAAGATCGCGGGAATGGAGTCGAGGGCGAACAGGATGTCGGTGGTGCCGATCGCGAGCATCACGACCAGCATCGGCGTCATCACGCGTTTGCCGTTCTGCCGGATCCACAGCTTGGTGCCGTGGTAGCGGTCGGCCACACCGAAGCGGCGCTCGGCCGCCTTGAGCAGCCTGTTCTCCTCGAACTCCTCCTCGTCGTCCCCGCCGGAGCGGGCCTCCTGGATGAGCTTCCAGGCGGTCCAGATCAGGAAGGCGCCGAAGAGGTAGAACACCCACGAGAAGCTCGCGATGATCGCGGCTCCGGCGGCGATGAAGACGGCCCGCAGCACCAGGGCTATGAGGACGCCGACCAGCAGTACCCGCTGCTGGTACTTCGACGGCACGGCGAACTTCGCCATGATCAGGACGAAGACGAAGAGGTTGTCGACGCTCAGCGACTTCTCGGTGATGAAGCCCGCGAAGAACTCGCCGGCCGGTCGGCCGCCGCTGAAGACGAACAGGCCGAGACCGAAGAGACAGGCGAGCGCGACCCAGACGACGGTCCAGATCCCGGCTTCTTTGATCGACACGTCATGCGGCTTGCGGCCGATGAAGAAGTCGACCGAGATCAGGGCGCCCAGGCCCACGATGGTCAGGACCCACAGGGTCAGGGAAACATCCACAGTGCCTCCGGCAGGTGCGTCGCTTGCAAATGACTTGGCGTCCTACTGCCGGAGGTCTCTTCCACCCGTGCGGCCGGGCGCGTGAGGCGCCGGGACCCAGCGGGCCGACGCCCCGGGATCCTTCCGGATCCGTACTGACGGGACGCCGCAACAGGTAGGGAATACTCCCCTCCGTACGAAGAAACTGTAACCGATCCCCCAAAGAATGGTAAAGCCGTAGACCAAGGAAGTTTCAAAAGCGCAGCTCAGACTGCTTTACCGTTCCTTGGGCGTCTCGCGTCCTGGTCAGCGGTTCCAGTCGCGGCGGGCCGTCGCGACCTGGGTGAGCACCAGCTGGAGCACCTGGCTGTCCTGCGGAACCACCGGCGGCTCGTACGTCCAGGCGTGCCCGACCCAGGGGTCGGCGAGGTGGTCGTCGGGCACCGGGGTCAGTCGCAGCAGGGAACGCCACAGCGGGTCGAGCAAAGGTCCGTAGGCGGCGGCGTCCTCGCGGTCGGCGACCATCATCAGATGGACGCCCACGGCCGGGCCCTCGTCGGCGAGGTAGCGCAGCTGGGTCACGGCGCGGTCGTCGAATCCGTGCGGGAAGTCGTTGACGATCAGCAGCTGCTCGGAGGTGTCGAGGCCGGGGGGCAGCGCGTCGGGGGCGCCCCCGCGCACGGCCATCTGCACCAGGTCGACCCGCTGGGTGAGCCGGCCCAGGGCGTCCGCGACCCCGGCGGCGCCGGCCGCGGGCGGTCCCGCGAGGACGCCCGTGTCCACCAGGGGCGCGAGGGCCCGCGCCCCGGATCCGGCCGGGTCGATGACGTGGACGCCGAACTCGCCGGGCGGGTGTACGGCGAGCAGCCGGGCCGCGTGGGCCACGGCCGTCTCCGTCGCCAGGCGGCGCACCTCGTCCTCGTCGGCGAACGGCTCGTCGTCGGACACGGACGGCCGACAGCCGCTGTCGATCCACAGTCCGCGCTGCAGCGGCAGCCGGACCAGCATGGGGATGCGCAGGGACGGGTCCTCCGGCAGGTGCAGGTCCCCGAGGCGTACGGCCATGGGTATCTCCATCGGCACCCGGTAGCCGTGCCAGACCGGGTTGTCCCAGCGGGCGTACGCCGGTGGCAGCGCCGGTTCGACGACCTCGGACTCGGCGGTGAGCTGGTCCAGGTCGCGGTCGAAGGCCGCCCTGGCCTGGTCGACGAGCTGCGCGTGCTTGGCCCGGGCCGCCTCCCGGGCGGCCTCGGCCCGCCCGCCGACGCGGCTGCGCGGGTCGGCCAGTACCTGGTCGATCTCCTTCTCCAGCCGCGACTCGGCGAAGTCCACGGCGCTGCGGTAGGCGGCCGTGGTCCGCGCCAGGTCCTCGAACATGCCCCACACCTGGTTGTAGAGCCGCTCGTCCATGGACCACCCGGTCGCGTCCCCGGCGACGGGGGCCACGGGCTGCGCGGGCGCGTCCTGCCGCCCCGGGTGGCGGTAGTCGACCGGGCCGCCCGTGGGCGCGGAGGACGGGGGCACGGCCGCGGGGGCCGGGTCACCGGGGGTGCCCGGACCGGCCGGCTGCGGCGCCGGCTCTCCGGGCGCGGGCGGCGGCGCGCTCTGCCGCCGTGGGTGGTGGTAGTCGACCGGGCCACCCGTGGGAGCCGGGTTTCCGGAGCCGCCGTAGGAAGCCACGGGCTGCGTCGGCACGTGGCCGGGACGGTCGGGACGGTCGCCGTGCTGCGCACGGGGTGCGGGGGGCGGTGCTATGGAGCGGGACAGGCCCTGGGCCACCGCTTCCTCCACGGCGGTCGCCAGGCGGTGGGGCTCGGGCAGGTGCTGGTCGGTGAGGAGTTCGGGGAGGCCACCGGCGTAGCCCTGGCCCACCGCACGTACTTTCCAGGCGTCCTGCCGGCGGTAGAGCTCCAGGGCGATCACGGCGGACTCCGCGTCCAGGCCGGTGATCGTGTAGGTGGCGAGTTCGGTGCCGTCCAGGGCCGTGACGGCGACGAAGGGGGCGGGGACCGCGCCGAAGCGGACCGGGCCGCCGCCCGCGGTGGGCAGGGCGAGCAGGACGCCGACGCGGTGCACCGCCCCGGGCATGGCGGCCAGGTCGACGGCGAGCCGGTGGTCGGCGGCGGCCTGGCGGGAGACCTCCAGGCCGGGCAGCACGGGAGCGCCGGGGTGGACCACCCACTCGGCGCCCCGCACTCTGCCGCTGTCGTCGCCGAGCGTGGCCGCGGCCACGACCGGACTGCCGGCCGAGATCCGGATCTCCAGGCGGACCTCGGAGAGCGGGTGGTTCTGCCCCCGCACCAGCTCGGCCGTCATCGCCCCTCGTCCCCCTGGTGTCGCTGGTGTGTCGTGTGCTTACAGGTGCGGGCTCACAGGTGCGGCAGGATGACCGGGATCAGGTCCTGGAAGGTGCGGCCGTTGGCGGGGACGCCGAGGGCCGTCATCGTCCAGGTGCCGTTCACGCGGTGCACCTTCGCCATGATCTGGGCGGTGTAGTCGCCGCCGCCCGCGAGGGTGTAGCGGGCGAGCTCCTGCCCGTTGGTCTCGTCGACCAGGCGGCAGAACGCGTTCTGCACCTCCTGGAACGTCTGGCCCGTGAAGGAGTTCACGGTGAAGACGATCTGGTCGATGTGGACCGGCACGCGCTGCAGGTCGACGAGGATCGACTCGTCGTCGCCGCCCTGGCCGGCGCCGCCGACCAGGTTGTCGCCGGTGTGCCGCACCGAGCCGTCGTCGCTGACCAGGTGCTGGAAGAAGACGACGTCGACGGGCTGCTTGTCGGCGAACAGCACGGCGGAGGCGTCGAGGTCGATCTCGCGCGTGCGCGAGCCGAACAGACCCCGGCGGGGCGCCGCCTGCCAGCCGAGACCCATGCGGACCGCGGTCAGGCTGCCCCCGTCGTTCTTCTGCAGACTGATGGCCTGACCCTTGGTCAAGTTGACGGTCACGGCTGATACCCCTCTCGGACTACTCCCCTGTCGCCGCGGCTCCCACGGCTGCCAAGAACCCTACGCAGGGGCGCGGACACCGCCGCACACCGGTCCGCACTTTGTGTCGGTCTTGCAACACAGCGCATCCGGCCCGCGCCCCCACCGGCACCCCTCCACGGGGCATGCGGTACGAGGTCAGGCAAGCCCCGCTTCCCGCATCTGGCGCAGTTCCTTCTTCATCTCCCCGACCTCGTCCCGCAGCCGCGCCGCGACCTCGAACTGCAGGTCGGCCGCGGCGGCGCGCATCCGCTCCGTCATCTCCTCGATCTGCTCGGCGAGTTCGGCCGCCGGCCGGTCGGTGGGCACCGTCTCCTTCGCCTTGCCCCTGGCGGACTTGGCGGGCTTCGCGCCCTTCCCGGCGAGCGCCGGCACGGGGGCCTTCGCGCCCTTGCCGTCCTTGCCCTTGCGGTACCCGGTGCCGAGCAGCTGCTCGGTGTCGACCTCCTCGCGGGCGATCTGCGCGACGATGTCGTTGATCTTCTTGCGCAGCGGCTGCGGATCGATGCCGTTGGCCTTGTTGTACTCGATCTGCTTCTCCCGGCGGCGGTTGGTCTCCTCGATGGCCTTCTCCATCGCCGGGGTGATCTTGTCGGCGTACATGTGGACCTGGCCGGAGACGTTGCGCGCGGCGCGGCCGATGGTCTGGATGAGCGAGGTGCCCGAGCGCAGGAACCCCTCCTTGTCGGCGTCGAGGATCGCCACCAGGGACACCTCGGGCAGGTCCAGGCCCTCGCGCAGCAGGTTGATGCCGACCAGGACGTCGTACTCGCCGCTGCGCAGCTCGCGCAGCAGCTCGATCCGGCGCAGGGTGTCGACGTCGCTGTGCAGGTAGCGCACCTGGATGCCGAGTTCCAGGAAGTAGTCGGTCAGGTCCTCGGCCATCTTCTTGGTGAGCGTGGTGACCAGGACGCGCTCGTCCTTCTCCACGCGGCCGCGGATCTCGTGCACCAGGTCGTCGATCTGGCCCTCGGTGGGCTTGACGACGACCTGGGGGTCGACCAGACCGGTGGGGCGGATGATCTGCTCGACCTGGCCGTCGGAGCGCGACAGCTCGTACTGCCCGGGGGTCGCCGACAGGTACACCGTCTGGCCGATGCGCTCCTGGAACTCCTCCCATTTCAGCGGGCGGTTGTCCAGGGCGGAGGGAAGCCGGAAGCCGTGCTCCACGAGGGTGCGCTTGCGGGAGGCGTCGCCCTCGTACATCGCGCCGATCTGGGGGACGGTGACGTGCGACTCGTCGATGACGAGCAGGAAGTCCTCCGGGAAGTAGTCCAGCAGCGTGTGGGGCGGGGTGCCCGGCGCGCGGTCGTCGAAGTGCATCGAGTAGTTCTCCACGCCGGAGCAGGTGCCGATCTGGCGGAGCATCTCGATGTCGTACGTGGTGCGCATGCGCAGCCGCTGGGCCTCCAGCAGCTTGCCCTGCTTCTCCAGCTCGGCCAGGCGCCCGGTCAGCTCCTTCTCGATGCCGTTGATCGCCCGCTCCATGCGCTCGGGACCGGCGATGTAGTGCGAGGCCGGGAAGACGTACAGCTGCTGGTCGTCGCTGATGATCTCGCCGGTGATCGGGTGCAGCGTGGACAGCGCCTCGATCTCGTCGCCGAACATCTCGATGCGGACGGCCAGCTCCTCGTAGACCGGGAAGATCTCGATCGTGTCGCCGCGCACCCGGAAGGTGCCGCGGGTGAAGGACACGTCGTTGCGCGTGTACTGGATGTCCACGAAGCGGCGCAGCAGCTCGTCCCGGTCGATCTCCTCGCCGACCCGGAGGGGGACCATGCGGTCCACGTACTCCTGCGGTGTGCCGAGGCCGTAGATGCAGGAGACGGAGGCGACCACGACGACGTCGCGGCGGGTGAGCAGCGAGTTGGTCGCGGAGTGGCGCAGGCGCTCGACCTCCTCGTTGATCGAGGAGTCCTTCTCGATGTAGGTGTCCGACTGGGGGACGTAGGCCTCGGGCTGATAGTAGTCGTAGTACGAGACGAAGTATTCGACCGCGTTGTTCGGCAGGAGTTCGCGGAACTCGTTGGCCAGCTGGGCGGCCAGCGTCTTGTTGGGCGCCATGACGAGGGTCGGGCGCTGGAGCTTCTCTATCATCCACGCGGTGGTGGCGGACTTGCCGGTGCCGGTGGCGCCGAGCAGGACGACGTCCTCCTCGCCCGCCTGGACGCGCCGGGCGAGCTCGTCGATGGCCTGCGGCTGGTCGCCGCTGGGCCGGTAGGGGCTGACGACCTCGAAGGGCGCCACCGTGCGTTCGATGTGTGAGACGGGCCGCATGACATCCACCGTACGACCCGCCACTGACAACGAGTCCCGGTCAGCGGTTCTGCGGGGTGCGGAGGCGTTCGTGGGCCGGGACGCGGGCCGGGGCGCGGCGGGTCCGGGACGGGGGGCGGCGGGTGGTGTGGGAGACGAGTTCGCCGGCCGGGACGCCCGGCTTGTGCACGGCGGGGGCCCAGTCGGGCCCGCTCATGACCGCCTGGCGGTCGAACAGGACGACGGCGCCGGCGAGCAGCAGGAAGGTGAGCGGGCCGACCATCATCGGCGCGAGCAGGGCGGCCGGTGACTCGCCGTCGGCGGGGGTGCCGCCGGTGCCGTGCAGGTGGACGCTGACGGCGGCCATGCCGGTGTAGTGCATGCCGCTGACGGCGAGGCCCATGACCAGGCTCGCGCCGACGCTCCACAGCGGTCCCCTGACCTGTCCGGCCGCCCAGAGGGCGGCGATGGCGGCGACGACGGCGATGGCCACGGAGGCCGCGACGGTGAGGGTGTTGTACTCCAGGGTGCCGTTGAGCCGCATTCCGGCCATGCCCAGATAGTGCATGGTGGCGATGCCCAGGCCGGTGATCGTGCCGCCGGTGAACAGCGCGGAGCCGGTCGCGCCCCGGTAGCCGACGATGAAGATCCCTATGCCCACCATGACGATGGCGACGGCCAGGCTGGCGTACGTCGTCGGCCGGTCGTAGAGGACGGGCGCCTCCTCGACGGTGAAGCCGATCATCGCCACGAAGTGCATGGTCCATATGCCGGAGCCGATCGCCGCCGAGGCCAGGGCGAGCCAGCCGGGGCGCCAGGAGTTCGCGACCAGCAGGGCGCGGGTGGTGCAGCGCAGGCCGAGGGCCCCGCCCAGGCAGGCCATGACGCAGGCGACCACCGGGGTGACGAGCCCGTAGCTGAATCCTTCGACCGTGCCTTGCATGCCCGGCTGCCTTTCCGCCCTCTTGAGCCCCCGGAGTGTCGCGTCGAGCCCCGGGCTGTCGCGATGTGCCCCGTCCCGGGACCGTCACGCGGTCAGGGCTGACGCAGAGAGTATGACTCCCCCGGTTTGGCCGAACGATTTTGCGGCAAAGAAACACGCCCTCACCGCAGATGTGTGGCAACGGTGGACACACGGGAGGGTCAACTCCGCGTACACCGTGTTCTCCGTACGTTCGCGCCTCATTGACCGTCTGCTGCCAGTCTGGTGCTGTCCGTGATCAGTCCGTCGCGAGGAGTACGCATGCACGCGCGTGCAGTTGCCGCCACGATCATCGCGCTGGCGGGGACCGCCCTGCTGGTGCCCGCCTCCGAGGTACAGGCCGCCGGAACCCCTGAACGGCCGCCCGCGGTCGTCGCTGAACGGCCCCCCGTGGTCGTCGCCCACCGGGGCGCCTCCGCCTACGCCCCGGAGAACACCCTGCCCGCCGTCGACAAGGCCGCCGCGCTCGGCTTCTCCTGGATGGAGAACGACGTGCAGCGCACCAAGGACGGCCGGCTCGTGGTGATCCACGACGACAGCCTGCGGCGGACGACCGACGTCGAGAAGGTCTTTCCCGGCCGGGCGCCATGGAAGGTGAAGGACTTCACCGCCGCGGAGATCGCCCGCCTGGACGCGGGCAGCTGGTTCTCCCCCGCGTACGCGGGCACGCGCGTGCCGACGTTGGAGCAGTATCTGCGCCGGGTCGAGCACCACCACGAGAAGCTGCTGCTGGAGATCAAGAATCCCGAGCTGTATCCGGGCATCGAGCAGCAGATCCTGAAGGAGCTGGCCAACGACGGCTGGCTCGACCGGCGGCATCTGGCGGACCGGCTGATCGTGCAGAGCTTCAGCGCGGACAGCCTGCGGACCGTGCACGAGCTGAAGCCCGCCGTCCTGACCGGCTTCCTCGGCCGGCCGGCCGAGGCGGACCTGAACCGGTACGCGGCCTTCGCGGACCTGATCAACCCGTCCTACGGCACGATCTCCGCGGATTACGTGAAGGCCGTCCAGGCCCATGCCGGGCCGCACCACAAGCCGCTGAAGGTCTTCACCTGGACGGTGGACGACGCCGCCCACGCCCGGGCCGTCGCCGGGTACGGCGTGGACGGGATCATCTCGAACAGGCCGGACGTGGTGCGGGAGGCGCTCGGCGGTACGTGAGCGCTCCGCTCGGGCCGCTGCCGGGGCGGAGCCCGGGCGGGGCCGGGGCCGGAGCCGGGGCGTTGTCAGTGGTGGGCCGTACCGTGAGCACATGGACAGCCACGAGCACAGCGAACAGGTCGTGTGGACCGTCGTCGACACCGGCATCGGCCCCTTGCTGCTGGCCGCGACCCGTCGGGGCCTGGTCAACGTCGTGTTCCACGCCACCGACGCGGTACGGGACCGGGCGCTGGCCCGGCTGGCGTCCCGGCTGGGCGGGGAGCCGTCCGAGGAGCCCGGCTCCCCGCTGCTCGCGGAGCCGATACGCCAGGTCCGGGCGTACTTCACGGGCGAGCGGCGCGACTTCGACCTGCCGTTGGACTGGTCGCTGATCTCGGGCTTCAACCGGCAGGTGCTGCGCGAGCTCGCGTCGGGCGTGCCGTACGGCACGGTCGTCGGGTACGGCGACCTCGCCGAGCGGGTCGGGCAGCCCGGCGCCGCGCAGGCGGTGGGCGCGGCGATGGGCTCCAATCCGCTGCCGGTGGTGGTGCCGTGCCACCGGGTGGTCGAGAGCGACGGGGGCATCGGCGGGTTCGGGGGCGGCCTGGAGGCCAAGCGGAGGCTGCTCGCGCTGGAGGGGGTACTGCCCGAGCCGCTGTTCTGAGGCCCCCGCTCGTCCGGTCGTAGCGCTAACCGCAGTGCTGGTCGTAGTGACGGGCCTCGAAGACGTTCCCGTCGGGGTCGCGGAAGTAGAAGCTGCGCCGGGCCTTGCCGCGTGCGCCGTAGGAGTCGTAGGAGAAGTCGGTCACGGGGACGGCGTGCTCCTGGAGACGGGTGCGCAGGGCGTCGAAGGCGTCGGCGGGCAGGGACAGGCAGACGTGGTTCACCGGGTGGCCCGCGCTGTCGGCGGCGCCGGGGAGCATGTTCATGCGCCGCGCCATGTCGTACGGGGCGAGGTCGAGGATCGTCTCGTCGTTGAGGCGTACGGAGGGGAAGGAGACCTCGCCTGCGGCGAACTCGTCGACCCGCAGCGGCTCCAGGCCGACGGTCCTCCCGTAGAAGCCGGCGGCGGCGACGGGGTCGCGCACCCACAGGACGACGTGGTCGAGGCGCGGGGCGTCGTCCGTCGTGTTGTCCGTCCTGTTGTCCGTCCTGTCGTCCGTCGTGTCGTCCGTCATGCCTTCCAGGCTGGTGGTGTGTCGTGCGGGCCGCAAGGGCGGCTACGGCTTGATGCCCCACGCCGAGATCATCGGGGCCGTGGCCAGGTCCATCGTGCCGGTGGCCACGTTGGCCAGGTGCTGGTCGATGTCCTCGTCGGTGGCCAGGCCCGCGGTGACGAGGCGGGTGCGGATCTGGCGGATCGTGGCGGACTCCAGAGCGGCGCAGGCCGGGGAGGCGAAGGGGAAGTAGGCGTCGGCCTCGACCCGGTGCAGGCCGGCCTCACGCAGCAGGCGGGGGAGGCGGCGACCGTAGGAGAGGTCGGCGCCGTGGTCGGCCAGCAGTCGGCGGAAGCCGCGGCGGAGCCGGTTGGCCAGTTCCTGCGCCGGGCCGTGTTCGTCGGGGCAGGGCAGGGGCTGGAGCGCGGGGTCGGCGTCCTCCAGCAGCAGCCGTCCGCCGGGCCGCAGCGCCTCGACCATGGACCGCAGGGCCCGTTCCCGGTCCGGCACGTGGACCAGGACGAGCCGGGCGTGCACGAGGTCGAAGTCGTTCCCCGGCGGCTCCTCGACGCCCACGTCGTGCACCCGCACCTCGACCGGCGGACGGGCGGCTCCGGCGACCAGCGAGGTGTCGATGTCGGTCGCGACGACCCTGCCGGCGGGCCCGACCCGCCCGGCCAGCCAGGAGACGACGGAGGTGCCGCCGGCGCCGACCTCCCAGCACCGCCGGCCCGGCCCCACTCCTAGTTCTTCCAGGTGGCGGAAGGTGGTGGGGTCGAAGAGCGTCGCGAAGGCGTCGAACCGTTCGCCTGCCTCGGTCTGCCGGTTGTCGAGCAGATAGCCGTCGCCGTGCGTCGTCATGACCGGATTGTCTCAGCCGTTCCAGGCCGGGCGGCGTGGGTCGTCCGCGCGTACCAGGACGTCGGCCGTGCCGGCCGGGTCGGCCTCGGTCTCGTAGCGGTCGAAGGCGGGGAGTGTCCAGTGGTCCGCCTCGGGGGTGCGGCGGCGCAGGGCGCCCGGGGAGAGGAGGAGGTGGACGGTCAGGTCGAAGGGGAACCAGTGGCGCAGCAGGAGGGGGCCGTGCAGCAGGAGCAGGCCGCCGGGCGGGAGCCGGACGTAGGGGCTGCGGGTGGCGCGGTCGGTGGCCGGGTCCCACAGGTCGGGCAGGACGCGGCCGTCACCGCCGGGTTCGAGCGGGCCGAAGACCTCCCGCCACAGGGCGCCGGTGTCGAGCCAGCCGTCGTAGTAGGAGTCCACGTCCCGGTGGCCGTGCTCCAGGCGGAGGGAGGCCGGGCGCAGGAAGCCCCCGGTGCCGACGACCAGCGAGGGCCGGCCGAGCGGGCGCAGCGCCTCGGCGACGCGTTCGGCGAGGTCGCCGGGGCGGGCGGCGGGGGCGCCGTCGAAGGCGATGCGCGGCCAGGGGCTGCCGTCGCCGGGCTTCAGGTCGAGCAGGCGCTCGGCGAGGCGGTCGGCGAGCCGTTCCCAGGTGATCGCTTGGAGTCGCACACCGCCCATGATGCGACAGGCCGCGCCCTTCCCGGCCGGGCCTGCCGGGCTCTGCGCGCGGGCCGGCGCGGACGTATCGTGGCCGGGAAGAGGTGTGCCCAGGCAAGGGGGACGGCCATGGCCGATCCCAAGGGATTCATGACCACGCCTCGGCGGGAGTGGCCGCGCCGGCCGGTCGAGGAGCGGGTGCGGGACTGGCACGAGGTGTACGTGCCGGGCGGGTTGCTGCCGATCATCAGCAAGCAGGCGGACCGGTGCATGGACTGCGGGGTGCCGTTCTGCCACGAGGCCTGTCCGCTGGGCAATCTGATCCCCGAGTGGAACGACCTGGTGTCCCGGGAGGACTGGCGGGCGGCGAGCGACCGGCTGCACGCGACCAACAACTTCCCCGAGTTCACTGGGCGGTTGTGTCCGGCGCCGTGCGAGGCGGGGTGCGTGCTGACGATCAACCAGCCGGCCGTCACCATCAAGAACGTGGAGTGCGCGATCGCCGACCGGGCCTGGGAGGAGGGGTTCGCCCCGCCGCGCCCGCCGGACCGGCTGTCCGGGCGGACCGTCGCGGTGATCGGTTCGGGGCCCACCGGGCTCGCCGCGGCGCAGCAGCTGACCCGAGCGGGGCACACGGTCGCGGTGTACGAGAGGGACGACCGGCTCGGTGGGCTCATGCGGTACGGCATCCCCGCGTTCAAGATGGAGAAGCACCATCTGGAGCGGCGGCTGGAGCAGATGCGGGCCGAGGGGACCAAGTTCCGTACGTCCACGGTGGTGGGGCAGGACGTGGGGGCGGCGGAACTGCGGGCGCGCTACGACGCCGTGGTGATCGCCACGGGCGCCACGGCGTGGCGGGAACTCCCCGTCCCTGGGCGGGAGTTGGCCGGGATTCATCAGGCCATGGTCTATCTGCCGCTGGCCAACCGGGTGTGCGAGGGGGACCTGGAGGCGTCCCCCGTGTCCGCCGTCGGCCGGCACGTCGTGATCGTCGGCGGCGGGGACACCGGGGCCGACTGCCTGGGCACGGCGGTGCGGCAGGGCGCCGCGTCCGTGACCCAGCTGGACATCTACGCCCAGCCGGGCGCGGAGCGCGACGAGGACACCGAGCCGTGGCCGACGTACCCGAAGGTCTACCGGCTGTCGGCCGCCCACGAGGAGGCGGGCGATCTGCGCACGGCGCCCGCCGCGGACGCCGACGCACGGCTGTTCGCCGCGTCGACGCTCCGCTTCACCGGTGACGCCGACGGACACGTGCGCGAGCTGCACCTGGTCGAGGTCGACGCGCGGCGCCGCCCCCTGCCGGGCACCGAGCGCACGCTGCCCGCCGACCTCGTCCTGCTCGCGCTGGGTTTCTCCGGCCCGTCCCAGGAGGACGGCCTGATCGCCCAGCTGGGCCTGGACCTCACCCCCCGCGGCACCCTCGCCCGCGACCGCGCCTTCGCGACCAACGTCCCCGGCGTCTTCGCCGCCGGCGACGCGGCCCGCGGCCAGTCCCTCATCGTCTGGGCCATCGCCGAGGGCCGCTCGGTCGCGGCAGCCGTGGACCACCACCTGACCGGCGGCCCGTCCCGGCTCCCGTCCCCGATCGGCCCCTACGACCGCCCGATGAGGGTCTGAGACCGCCCGACGAGATCCCGGCGGCCGGGCCGGGCGTCACGGCTCGCGTGCCACCGCTCGCGTCACGGCTTCCGCGCCACCGCCCCGTACCCCGGGATCACCCCGTCGTCCTGGCCCGGGACCGGGTCGCCCAGCTCCGGGTGCCACTTGTGGACGACCTCGACGCCCGGGTCGACCAGCTCCAGACCGTCGAAGAACCGGGCGAACTCCTCGCGGGAGCGCAGGGCCAGGGTGACGCCCGCGCCCTTCAGCTTCGCCGTCGCCGTCTCCGACTTCTCCGGGGTGAAGTCGGAGGTGGCGTGGGTCATCATCAGGTAGCTGCCGGACGGGAGTTCGGCGAGGAGGCGGGAGACCAGTTCGTGGGCGCCGTCCTCGTCGGAGATGAAGTGGAGCAGGGCGATCATGGACAGGGCCACGGGCCGGCCGAGGTCCAGGACCTTGCGGGCGCCCTCCATGATCGTGGCCGGATCGCGCACGTCGGCCTGGAGGTACTCCGTGACCCCCTCGGGCGTGGAGCGCAGCAGGGCCGCCGCGTGGGCCAGCACGATGGGGTCGTTGTCGCAGTAGACGACGCGCGCGTCGGGCGCGACCGACTGGGCGACCTGGTGGAGGTTCGGCTCGGTCGGGATGCCGGTGCCGATGTCCAGGAACTGCCGTACGCCCTGCCCGGCCAGCCACCGGGTGGCCCGGTGCATGAACGCGCGGTTGACCTTGGCCATCACCGGCACCCGCGGTTCGAGGGCCAGCATCTGCCGGCCCATCTGCTCGTCGACGGGGTAGTTGTCCTTGCCGCCGAGGTACCAGTCGTACATCCGCGCGGGGTGCGGCCTGCTCGTGTCGATCCCGTTTTCGATCCCGGTCATACGGCGCCTCTTAAGCATCTGAAGGGAAAGGCAGTCATGGTCAAGTAAGTGTCAAGCTTAGGCAGTTGAGGGACAACCAATGAAGTCAGGCGAGCAGGAAGTCCGCCACCCCCGCCTTCGCGCCCTCGATGAACGCCGTCATCTCGTCGGTGGTGTAGATGAGCGCCGGCCCGTCCGGGTCGGTCGACTGGCGGACCGCTATCCGGCCGTCGGCCAGCTTCATCGCCTCCAGGCAGTTGCCTCCGTTGCCGCCGCTCCACGGCTTGTGCCAGCCCTCGCTGCCCAGGTCCCGGGCGGGCATGCCGTTGTAGATGCGCTTCATTCGAGCTCCTTGCGGAGATCCCGGAGGATCTCCTTCGTGCGATGTGCTGTGGCGGCCTGCGCCGCCATGCGGTCCATGACCTCAAGGTGGGTCGCCACCTCTTCGCGCGCGTCCAGGTAGACGGCGCCGGTCAGGTACTCGCTGTAGACCATGTCCGGCAGTTCGGGCATGGCGAACCGGAACAGCACGAAGGGCCCGTACGTGCCCGGGTGCGGCCCCGAGGAGAACGGGGCGACCTGGAGCGTCACGTTGGGCAGCTTCGTGGCCTGAAGCAACTTGTCGACCTGCGCGCGCATCACCTCGGGCCCGCCGACCCGGCGGCGCAGCGCGGTCTCGTCCATCACCGCCCAGAACCTGGGCGCGTCGGGGCGGGTGAGCAGGTCCTGGCGTTGCATGCGCAGCGCGACGTGGCGCTCGATGTCCTCGGGGCTGGTCTGGCCGACGGCCCCGGACTTGAGCACGCCGCGCGCGTAGTCCTCGGTCTGCAGCAGGCCGGGGACGAAGTGCGGTTCGTACGACCGGATGAGTACGGCGGCGCCCTCCAGACTGACGTACATCGAGAACCAGCCCGGCAGGATGTCGTGGAAGCGCTGCCACCAGCCGGGGCGGTTGGCCTCCTCGGCGAGCTTCACGAAGAGCTCGGCCTCGTCGTCGGGGACGCCGTAGGCCTTCAGCAGCAGCTGCAGGTACGGGATCTTGAGGGCGACCTCGGCCATCTCCATACGGCGTACGGTCGCGGGGGCGACGTGCAGGACGCGGGCGGCCTCCTCGCGTTTGAGTCCCGCACGCTCCCGCAGATCCAGCAGGCGCCGGCCGAGCACGACCTGCCCGACGGTCGGCGCGGACCGCGGCTCGCTCACACTCCACCTCCACGACTCAACCGGATGACACCACGTCAGGGCCTTCCGGGCCGCCTGACGGCCCGACAGCTCTACGGCGCCACCCGAAGACCGGACGGAGGATCGGGCAAGGATCCCCGGCGATCCCAACTGGCGCCGCTCGACGTGCTGTTGCGTGCAGTGTGCCATGACCGCTCACCGCGTCACCCACCACTCTGCATTTTTCAGAGTGCCACTTGCCAAGTGTTCATGGCGGGGAGATAGTGGCAAGCGTGATTCCGTCCCCGCCCTTAGGAACAGACACGTCCGCGAGCCCGTCGGGCTCCGGTGCCCCCATGGGAGCGTGCCCCGTCGAGGCCGCCGCCCCACGTCGGTTCCGTTTCGAACTGGCCGCGCATCCCGGTTCTCCCGCCCAGGCCAGGCGCCTGGTCAGGACCCGGCTGACCGGCTGGTCCGTGTGCGAGGACACCTGCGAGACGGCGGCCCTGGTGGTCTCCGAGCTGGTCACCAACGCGATCGTGCACACCGCCAGCAGCCAGATCATGTGCGAGCTGCAGGACGGTGACGACCTGGTGCGCATAGCCGTGCGCGACGAGGGGTGCGCGCCGGGTCAGCCGCACCCGTCGCTCCGGCTGCCGGAGGAGGAGCACGGCAGGGGCCTGCTCCTCGTCGGCGCTCTGTGCCGGGCGTGGGGCGTGCAGGAGTACGGCCCCGGCCTGATGGTGTGGGCGGAGCTCTCCCGGGGTGCCGCTCCCGCCCGGGAAGCACGGGAGGCCCGGAACGACCTCGGCTGGGGCGCCCGCCCCAGGCCGGGTCCGCCCCGCGACGCGGACGGCGGGGACGATCCTCAGGCCCACCACGGAACGGGGACCGCATGGCTGTGACCGGAGCCCTGGGTTCCGGCCGTGCGCTCAGCCTGGACACGCTCGTACGCGTGGGCCGCGCCGCGCACACGCCCGGCGCACCCCGGCGCCTGACCGTCCCCGAGGGCATGACGACCCCCCTGGGCTGCGACGCGGTGGCGGTCCCCGCCCACCTCGGGTCCCAGCTCATGCCCCGGCTCCCCCGCGTGGGCTGCGTCTACGCCGACCGCGCGCACTGGTGGTGGATCGTCCCCGCGGACTCCGACTACGCCCTGCACTGGCCGGCCCCGGCCCACTACTCCACCGGCGCGGTCCTTCCCGCCGCCCCGCACCCCACCGCTCCCGCCCTGGTCCACCGTCCCCGGGGCACGATCCCCTACACCCCGCCGATCCCCCTCTACCTGGCCCTGTGCCGGGTGACGGGAGCGACCCCCTCCTGGTCCCGCCCCGTCACGGCCTGACGCACGGCCCGGCCGGGCTCCGGCCGCGGACCGTGGTTCTACCGGGCCGTGGCTCTACCGGACCGTCACGCGCAGGGTTTCGAGGGTGGGGTCGGCTGCGTCGGGGACGAGCATGCCCGCGGCCGCACCGGTCCTCAGATAGCTCACGACGTCCGTGGTGATGACCTCTCCCGGGGCCGCGACGGGTACGCCGGGCGGGTAGGGGCTGAGCACCTCGGCGGCGACGCGCCCGACGGCCTCGTCGGCGGGGACGTGTTCCGCGTCCGCGAAGAAGGCGTCGCGGGGCAGCATGGCCTGCTCCAGCTCCAGTGCGGACGGTTCGGGAAGCCTCACCGGGGTGCGGGCCTCGATGGTGCCGGCCTGGTCGACGAGGCGGCACAGGGAGTCGACGAACAGGTCCTCGGTGCGGTCGTCGTCCGCGTGGGTGATCTGCCCGCCGATCCGGCAGGTGTCGGACGATCCGAGATCGACGTGGCAGTGGGCGCGCAGCCACTCGGCGGCCTGCATGCCGCTGATGCCGAGCTCGCGCACATCGACGGTGATCCTCAACGGGTCCGTCTCCGCCGCCAGGCCGGCCTCGACGACCTCCGGACCCATCAGACGCAGTCCGGGCAGGGCGCCGACGGTCTCACGGATGCGTGCGGAGCGGCGCAGCGCCGCCTCCAGCAGGTCGTGACCCTGCTCGACCATATGGCGGCGCCACCCGTCGAGGGTGGCGTACACCAGGGAGGAGGAACTGGTGGTGCCCAGCAGGTCCTCCCGCTGCTTGAGCACCTCCGGGGAGACCCGGTCGCCCTGCAGGTGGAAGACGGAGCTCTGCTCGATCGCACCGCCCATCTTGTGGACGCTCGTGACGACCAGGTCGGCGTCGGCGTTCATGCCCCAGAGCGGCAGGTCGGGGTGGAAGGGCAGGTGGGCTCCCCACGCCTCGTCGACGATCAGCGGGACGTCCTGGTCGTGGCAGGCACGCGCGATACCGCGGATGTCCGCGCAGGAACCCCAGTCGGTGGGCGTGATCAGCAGCATCCCCTTCGCGTCGGGGTGCGCCCGCAGCATCCGCCGTACGTCGTCGGGCTCGGGCGGATGCGCCAGGTGCCGCTCGGCGTCGAACTTGGGATGCACCCACACCGGCTGCACGCCGTTGACGATCACGCCGGCGATCACGGACTTGTGGGCGTTGCGGGAGATGAGGAGCTTCTCGCCGGGCCCGGCCACCGCCAGCATCGCGGTCTTCACCGACAGGGAACTGCCGCAGGTGGAGAAGAACGCCTGTTCGGCGCCGACGGCGTCGGCCATCAGCTCCTCGGCCTGCGTGAGGACTCCCTGCGACTCGCGACGGTCGTCGAGCCCGTTGAGGGAGAGCACGTCGGAGGCGAACACCCCTTCGCCGACGATGTCGACGACCCGTGGATCGGCTCCCCGCCCCTGCTTGTGCCCCGGAGGCCCGTACACGACGTCACCACGGCGCCGGAACTCCTGCAACGCCTCCAACACGGGAACCCGGGAGTGATCCACCACGCCTCCTCATCGAGGGACCGCACAACCTCAGCATCTGACGTCGCTGTCGAGTTGCACGGGTGCGGAGATCAAAACGCCCGCGTCACGCGGTCGCGTCCACCGCCCCCTCGCCGCTGCGTACGATCACCAGGAACGTGTCGGTCGCGAGGTCCATGACAACCTCGGCGGGAAGGCCCTCCAGTCGCCGGGCATGGGCGAACTCCTCCGCCGGCCACGATCCGCGCGGACCGCCTGCGGGAAAGCGCTGAAGCACCGTTCGCCCGTTCACCTGGTACCTCCACCTCATCGTGCTGTAATCAGAGATTTAAACGCCAGACACGGGGTGAATGTCTCGTCCAGTGACGGTACTGAGACGTACTCGACACGAATTCAGTGCCCGAACTGCGTCCCGTCTCACATTTTCCGCCTTTTCCGGTACGGTCCGTTCCGCTCCGCGCACCCTCCGCATCCATCCCGCCTTCGCCCCCCTCCGCAGTACGGTGCACACCCGCCGACATGCACCCACTGACCAGGGCGTGGGTACGCCAGTGCCCCGTGACCCGAGCCGATCGGTCACGGGGCACCGCGCTGTTCTACGCGTTGTGCTGAGCGGCGAACCCGACGAACTCGGCCCAGGCACCCGGCGTGAGGCTCACCGTCGGACCTGCCTTGTCCTTCGAGTCACGTACGTGCGTGGCGCCCAGCCAGGAGGCGACCTCGACGCACTCGCCGCCCGACCCTGTGCTGTAGCTGCTCTTGAACCAAGCTGCCTCGGGTACAGCGTTCATTTCTCTCCCAGCAACTTCTCGACGAAGGCCATCGACTCGCGCGGAGTGAGGGCCTGTGCCCGGAGGATGCCATACTGCTCCACGATCTCCCGGACCGACTCCCGCTCCGTGTGGAGACGGCTGTCCTTGTACGCCTCCACGTATGCGATCCTCTGCCCTTCCAGGGTCTCGATCAAGGTGAACGGGCCTTCCAGCGCAGCATGTTCTTCCCGCTCGATCGGCATCACCTGGATTTCGACGTTGCGACGCCGACCGTGCAGCAGGATCTGCTCCCACTGGCCGCGCATGACGTCCCGCCCGCCCAGCGGGCGACGTAGTACGTGCTCCTCGATGACGAAGCTGACGGTGGGCATGGGCTTACGGGAGAAGATCTCCTGACGCGCCAGGCGAGCCGCGACCCGCTGGGCGATGACCTCCTCGTCCAGCAGTGGACGCCACATGCTGAACACCGCCTGCGCGTACTCCTCGGTCTGCAACAGTCCGGGTACCGCCTTCGTGGCGTACACGTGGAGGGCTGCCGCCTTCGACTCCAGCCGCGCCGCATCCCGGAAGAACGGCGGATACTGCGCCTGCGCCACCTCCTCCTTCCCCGCCTTCAAGACCCCACCCGCGCCGAGCTCTTCGTCGGCCCTGTCGATGAACTTGGGCGGCGGGATCCGCCTCCCCTGCTCGAAGCTGGCGATCGTGGACGCCGAGTACCCCGTCCGACTCCCGAACTGCGCCCGGTCCAGCCCCGCTCCCTCCCGGAACAGCTTCAACTGCCGTCCGAAGAGGTGCAGGATCCCCCACCCCGGCTCGTACTCGACCTCCGCCCGCTGCCCGTCGTCCTCCACGCCCGGCACCTCCCGTACGTACTCACCCTGCCGATTCACCCCGCACCGCGTTCACTTCCGCGACCAACGCGCCGCGCGGGGAGCCGGTCACGATCCGCCCCGCGTACAGCCGCGCTCCCAGTGGTGTACAGCCGAAACCGGTCAGCGGATCACGCCTGTTCAAAGCTACGCACAGCCAGCGATCGTTTACTCCATGAAGCCAGCAACTCCCCCGCAAAGGTGTACGCCGGACCCCGTGGCGGCCCCGCTCGAGTTCGCGATGCGGTTCACGTCGACCCCGCGCGGAGCACGCCTGGCCCGCCGGCTGGTCTCGCACCGGCTGAACGAGTGGGGCCACCCGTACGACTCGTCGGTGAACGAGGCCGTCACGCTGATCGCGGCGGAGCTGACCGCGAACGCGGTGCGGCACGGGCACGTACCCGGCCGCGACTTCCACCTGCGGATCAGCGAGGCGGAGGGTGCGCTGCGGGTGGAGGTCGGGGACACGCGCGGGGAACGGCTGCCCGCGCCCGGACCGCCGGGTCCGGAAGGCGAGTCGGGGCGGGGCCTGCTGCTGGTGGAGGCGCTGGCGGACGACTGGGGGACCGCTCCCCGGTCCGGCGGTCCCGGCAAGGTCGTCTGGGCCGAGGTGCGGCTGCCGGGGGCGGGCGGCCGGGAACCGGTCAGACCTGTTCGAAGTGGAACGCCTTGATGAAGCAGTCGCGGGGCTGGGCGACGGCGAAGAGGACGCACTCCACGAGCGACTGCGCGGTGAGGGCGTCCTCGGCCCCGCGCGGTGTGGTCTCCCACTCCTCGGAGAGCGGGTCGGGGTTGTCGAAGTCGGGCGGGTAGAGGGAGATCATCCGGACTCCCCGGGGCCGCAGGCGCTTGGAGAGGATCTCGGTGAACCCCGCCTGGGCGCTCTTGGCCGCGTAGAAGGCGGCGTGCGCGTCCGAGCGGTGGTGACCGGCCGTTCCGCAGGCGGAGATCATCGTCACCACATCCGGCTTGTCTGAGCTGAGCAGGAGAGGGAGGAAGTTCTTCACGGCCCGGACGGTTCACGGCCCGGACGGCGCGGTGGAGTGCGGCGGCCGCCGGGGAGACGGAGCTCGCTGACGATCTTCCACTTTCGCCGGCGGCCGGTCCATCCGGCCCGTCGCGGTCGGGCCGGATCGGCCGGACATGCCTGGTCAGACGGCCCGTTCGGCGGTGGCCGGCGGGGCCGGCGCCTCGCCACGCCGGGCCTGCAGCAGCTGCCGGCGCTTGGCGCCCCCTGAGACGCGGTGCAGGCGGTACGCGCCGGGCTTGCGCGCCTCGTCGGCCAGGTGCTTGACGATGCCCTGGCACACGAGCTCCTTGAGCCTCGCGCCGGGGCGGCCGTCGATGTGGAGCCCCAGCGCGACGTCGTACCGGTGGGCGAACTGGAAGATGCCGTCGCGCCGGCCCAGGCTGATGCACTGGCCGGCGAACAGCTGGTTGAGGGGCGAGGGCCGCTCGTCCGCGATCCGGCTGAGCACCGTGTCGGCGGCCCGCGCGCCCAGGGGTATCGCGGCCTGGCAGCTCATCCGCAGTGGCAGGTCCGACGGTGCCGCCGAGTCGCCGGCCGCGACGATGCGCTCGTCGTCCACGCTCGTCAGCGTCTCGTCCGTGCGCAGGCGGCCCAGGGCGTCGGTGCTCAGCCCGCTGCGCGCGGCCAGGTCCGGCACGCCGAAGCCGGCGGTCCAGACGGTCACCCGGCTCGGCAGCTC
>NZ_JUJA01000167.1:215377-223908 GCF_001906585.1 Streptomyces kebangsaanensis
AGCCGTACGGCGTCGCGGGTCACCGCCGTCACCTTCGCGCCGGGGCCGTCGAGCACGGTCACCCCGAGCCTGTCCAGCCGCCCGGCGACCGAGCGCCGGCCCCGCGGGTGCAGGTACGGGCCGAGCACCCCGCCGCAGACCAGGGTCACGGTGCGGCCGGCCTCCGCCAGCTCGGCGGCGGTCTCGATGCCGGTCGGACCGGCGCCGACCACCGTCACCGCGGCCGTCGCGGGCGCGGCGTCGAGGACCGGCCGCAGCCGCCGCGCCTCCTCCAGGGTGGCGATCGGATGGGCGAACTCGGCCGCTCCGGGCACGCGCGGGTCGGCGCTGCCGCTGCCCACCGCGTAGACCAGGTAGTCGTAGCCGACCGTACCGCTCGAAGCCGACGTCACGCGACGCCCGGCCGCGTCGATCCGTGTCACGGTGTCGACCACCAGCCGGACGCCGTCGGCCAGGACGTCCCGGTAGTCGACGACCGCGTCGTCGGACCCGCCCACCAGCTGGTGCAGGCGGACCCGGTGGACGAAGGCCGGACGCGGGTTGATCAGTGTCACGGTCACGCCGTCGCGCCGCGTCAGGCGATTGGCGGCCATGACGCCGGCGTATCCACCGCCGATCACGACGACATCGGTGTTCTCAGCCATGGTGTCTCCTCCGGTTCCGGGGGTCGACATCAAGACACCGCGGCATCCACCGTTGTGACACGACGTGAGGCAGATCACTCCGCAGACGAGGGCTCGATCAGGAAACAACCCCCGTGCCGGTGCGGGGTCACCGGACGAGACGGCCGTTCTCGACTTCGGGCCGGGTGGGCACGGGCTCCGTTCGAAGGCGGTCGGTCAGGCCGGGATGGACTGTCCCGGGTACACCGGCGTTCCGGCCGGGCCGAAGTCCCCCGCGGGCCGGGGCAGATCGCGCGGGCCGGGCGGCAGCGGGTCGTGGAGGACGTGTTCGGCGGGCAGCCCGGCGCGGGTGAGGGCGGCCGTCACCGCGCGGATCATCGCCGGCGGCCCGGCGAGCAGGGCGCGGCCGGCCGCCGGGGGGCCGCCGCGGGTCACCGCGCGGGCCAGCCGGTCGTACACGTCCTCCCCCGGCGCCCCGCCCGTCACCGGGACCACGGTCAGCCACGGGCGGCTGCGTTCGAGCCCGGTCAGGTACTCGGTGTCGTACAGGTCGGACAGCGCGTCGGCGCCCAGGAAGAGCCGCACCCCGGGCACGGACGCCGACCGCGCGCGGCCGTCCAGCTCCCGCAGCAGCGCCTTCATCGCGGCCCAGCCGGCGTCCCAGGCCACCAGCCGCAGTTCACCCGCCGCCGCGTCCTCGCCGAGTGCCAGGTTCCCCTTGGGGGGCCCGAGCCGTACCTGGTCCCCGGCCGTGGTGCGGTGCACCAGGGCCTCGCTCACCCCGCCGGGGCCGGTGCACCGGACGTGCAGCTCCAGCTCCCCGTCCCGGCCGGGGTCGCCGGCCAGGTAGTACGGGCGCCAGGTGTGCGGCAGCCGCGCGGACTCCAGCGCGGTGTACTGCCCGGCCCGGTACCGGAAGGGCTCGTGCGGCCGGACGCGGAGCACCGCGAGGTCCGGGCCGCGTAGCTGATGTCCCGTCACCGTGGCCTGCCAGCAGGGAGGTTCGTGCAGCGCGGCGTCCGCGCCCCGCACCATGGCCGTGACGCCGAGCCGCAGCATCCGCACCCACGCCTGCTCGAGCTCCCCGGTCCAGTACTCGCCGGCCCGGACGCGCAGCGCCTCGCACAGCGCGGTCTCGAACGCCGCGTACTGCGCGGGAAGCACGCCGAGTTTGCGGTGGTCACGGCCGAGCTGGGTGAAGGTCGCGGTGATCTGCTCGGGCCTGTCCAGGTGCTCGATCAGATACCAGAACGCCCGCGCCAGATGGGCCTGCTGGAACTCCATATCGGCCGGGAAGAGCGACCGCAGCGAGGGGTGCCGGGCGAACAGCGCCTGGTAGAGGTGGGCGATCAGCTCGTCGAACGGGGCCACCAGGTCGAGCCCGTGCATGATGGTCCGCTGGTCGGCGGCCCCGTCGTACGGCTGCCCGGCGGCCGGACTCCCCGGGCCGCCGCCGCTGTCCGCGTCCGGGCCGCCACCCGGGGAGAGCATCTGCCGGCGCAGCCGCATCGCGTCGTGCCGGGCGAGGAGGGCGTGGTACGTCCCGTTGTCCGCGCTCATGATCAGCAACCCTTCCGCGTCTCACGCCCGACGGCGGTGGGGGCGCTGCCCGAGAACTGGCGGACGGGTCGAGACATGGGTGGACTCCTGGGGAAACGTACGAGGGACGGTGGACGGACACGGCGAACAAAAGCCGATCCGTCCGGCGAAACCGCAGGTCAGTATGGCATTGAGGACAAAGACCCCAAGGTCCCCGGTGACAAGGGCCGTTGGGCCCTTGTGCCTCCGCGGCCATGGGCGTATTCGCCGGCAGTGGCCGGCGGACGGACCACCAGCGGGCGGATGAGCGGAGGACAAGGTCGTCCGCGAAGCGCTGCCCGTAGTCCGGAACATGTCTGTTCGAGGTGTTCCGGAGACCGCACTGGACCCTGCTGACAACGGGCACGGACGCGTCACAGGGGTACGGCACGGGAGTGTTCCTGATCCGCCCGGACGGTTGCGTGGGCTGGGCGGGAGAGACCGCGGAAGGACTGGCGAGGGCCGGCAGACGTAGGTCGGTAGGCTCCCGCGAACGGACTTCGAGCAGATTGCGAGCCGCGCAGTGGTACGAGACCTTTACAACATCCGGTTCCGGCCCGCGGAGGACGCGGAGGACACCGCCACACCGCTGACCGACGAGGAGGAGCAGCGCTTCCGCGCCCTTCTGTTCAGCGAACTCGGCAACGAGATCGCCGACCAGGGCTACGCACGCTTCCCGGCGTACACGCCGGAGGACCGGCGTCGGCTGGTCGATGTCGCGCACCGCCTCACCGCCCACTGGGGACAGCAGGTGTTCGTCGAAGCCGAGGACCGGACCCGCCTCAGGCTCTGCCTCGCCGGATACGAAGCGCCGCCGAAGACATTGCCGGCGGACGTGGCCCTCCTGAATCCGCCCGTCCGCTGATCTCGATGTGTGGATCACGCTTTCGCGAGGTGGCCGGCGATTGCGGCGAGCAGGCGGCAGCGCCCGGATCGTCGGTGCATGCGGCGCGAACGTGATCGCGGCGTACGCCCTCCCCGGAACGTGAGCAGGACGAAGAGGAAATCCTCGCCGACCTGCTCACCCGTCCGGACACTTTGGCCGCCGCTGCCGAAGGCATCCTCGACGCGAGGGACTGGAGTACGACCACGTCGTGGTGGTCGAACTCTCAACCATCGTCCAAGCCGAGCCCCGCGGAATGAACCGCATGTACGTGGTCCTCACCCGAGCGGTCTCCCGCCTCCACATCGTGCACTCCGCACCACTGCCGCTCGCGATCCGGCCCTCGGAGTCACGGCACATCGAACGGCCGACGTCCTGAACACCGAGCACACCCAGGACTTCCGGCACGAAGCCGGCAGAGCAGGGCCGTCGTTCGCGGCCGGTGACGGCCCTGCCGGCTTGTTCCGCGCCTGATCGGACCGACGGCTCGTCGTACGGGGCCACGGCCGTCTTACCGTTCCGGTCGCGGGTGGGGTGCTGGATGTGGATGCGGCCGAGGCCGTCGCCACGGATTCCGGACGTGACCGCGCAGGTGGCGCGGCCGGTGGCGGCACGGGGGCCGTATCCGCCGGCGATGCGGGTCCGTGACGAGCCGGGCGAGCTGTTCACGGCTGCCGAGTTCGCCGGAGCGTTCCCGGTGCGGGGGCGCCCAGGCCGGCCGCCGGGCCGACCGGCGCTGGTGACGGTGCCGCAGTTCGTCGGGAGCCTCACCGATCGCGCGGGCGGCGCACCGGTCCGCAACGACCACTTTGCCGGTCAGGTCGGTGCGTTCACAGGGCCAGTTCCCAGTCCTTGATGTCGGCGAGCGGTCCGAGGGTGTCGGGGTGCGGCTCGGTCGCGAACTCAAGACCGTCACGCACCCGATGGGGCCAGTCCCGCTGTGCGAGGGCACCCTTGCCGATCGCGGCGATGTCGGCGGCCCCGGACTCCAGCACGGCACGGGCTGCCTCCGGGTCCTCCAGGTGGCCGTTGGCGATCACCGGCAACCCGCTGAACTTCTTCGCGAGCTCGGCCAGGGTTTCCGTACCGGTGGAAAAGGCGGGGTCGAGCGCCCGGTATTCGGTGGTGTGCAGGAAGTGCGCGCCGGTGCGGGCCAGAGTGGTGAAAATGGTCTCGGCCTCCTCGATGCCGCCCGCCCAGCGGTGGTGGAAGTCGCTGACCTTGGACTGGGAGATGCGGATGCCGACCGCGATCTCGGAGCCCACGGCCTGGAGCACCTCGTCCACGACCTCGGCCGCCAGACGCACGCGGTTTTCGACACCGCCGCCGTACCCGTCCTCGCGCTGGTTGAGGTAGTCGGTGAGGAACTGGTCGAGCAGGTAGCCGTTCGCGCCATGCACCTCCACACCGTCGAAGCCCGCTGCGGCCGCGCGGCGGGCCGCGTCCGCGAAGCCCCGGCGGATGTCCGCGATCTCGCGGGCGTCCAGGGCCCTCGGCGTGGGGTAGGGACCGCTGCCCCGGTAGAAGGAGAGCTGCTCGCCGCGTGGTGCCACGGCGGAGGGACCGACCGTTCCCTGGCGGAAGCGGTTGCCCTGGGCCTGCGCTCCTGCGTGCATGAGCTGGGCGAATATAGCGCCGCCCTCCGCGTGCACGGCCTCGACCACCGGCCGCCACGCCTCGCCCTGGGCCGGTGTCGCGAGCCCCGGCTGGTGCAGATAGCCCTGGCTGTGCTCCGTGTCGGGGTAGACGCCCTCGGTGATGACCAGTGCGAACCCGCCGCGGGCGAATCCTGCGTAGTAGCGCGCGTTGCGGTCGGTGACCAGGCCGTCCTCGGTGGCGCTGATCCGCGTCATGGGGGCCAGCGCGGTGCGGTTGCTCAGGCGGACACCGCCGAGGTCGAAGGGCGTGAACAGCAGGTCATCGGTCGCACCGTGCTGCGGGGTGGGGTCGGTCAAGGGTTTCTCCGTTGCGCCTCGGTCGTATGCGACAGTTCTCGACTCGGCCTGCCCGCGCACGGCGCGTGCTCAGGCGTGCCCGCGCGGCACCCGGACCGTTGTCGTAATTTTCTCGTACTACGAGATTCAACGTACCACTGCCGGGCGATCGACGTAGACTCCCCGTGTGTCCACCAATGTCAGACGTGCACCCGCCAAGAAGGCCCTGCCCCACCCCGACCTGCGCGAGATCCCGGTGCACCTGGTTCTGCGTGCCCTCGGTGAACCGCTGCGGCTGGGCATCGTGCGCTCTCTCGCCCGGGCCGGCCGTCCCATGAACTGCAGCTCGTTCGGGCTGTCGGTGTCCAAGTCGACCTCGACGTACCACTTCAAGATCCTGCGGGAGAGCGGCGTCATCTCGCAGTTCGAGGAAGGCACCTCGCGCTACAGCGAGCTGCGTGAAACGGAGCTGGAGCAGCGCTTTCCCGGCCTGCTGACCGCCATTCTCGCAACCGAAGAGCCTGCCGCCGCGGAATAGCGCTGCAACCGCATCAGTCATGCGGCTCACCCACGGTCCACGATCCGGGGCGGGGGCGCGAGGTCGTGGGGCAGGGGCCCGGCGAACGGCCGAGAACGCGGACGGGTCGGCGGACGCCGACGCGGTGGAGGAGAACCTGGCGGGTCACCGCTCGGTCCTGACGGGCCGGTGGGTCCCTTGGGCCCGGGACCCGCCGAGGGCCACGGCCCGGACGCCGGGGAGGGCCACGGCCCGGACGCCGGGGAGGGCGGCGAGGCGGTCGGCGGTGTCCCGCGGGAACGAGGAGTCGTCCGTCACGGGGTCATCCCTACGTCGGTTATTCGGATGCCGCCACTCGTTTTCCGGTCCATGATCGGAAAGTTGTCCCGTGTCCGTCCCACCCGACCGTCCCAGGAGCTCGCCGTGATTCGCCGCGTCACCGCCCCCGGTCTCTTCCCGCCGCCCACGTACTCCCACGCCTCTGTCGTCGAGGCGGGGACGAGGCTGGCGTTCCTCGCCGGGTCCGTACCGCTGGACGCTCGCGGAGAGCTGGTCGGGGCGGGAGATCCGGTGCGGCAGGCCGAGCAGGTGATCGCCAACCTGGCGGAGCAACTACGGGCGGTCGGGAGCGACTTCGCGCACGTGCTGTCGACCGATGTCTACGTCGTCGCCGGTGAGCCCGCCGTACTCGGTGCCGTGTGGCAGGTGGTCGAGGCGTCCGGGCTCAGTGCGGGGCCGCACGCGTCGACGCTGATCGGGGTCGCCTGCCTCGGATACACGGGGCAGTTGGTGGAGATCACCGCGACGGCCGCCGTACCGGAGGAAGTCGTACCGGAGGAGGAAGAGGGGGAGAGCGCGTGAGTGCTGAGAGTGCCGTCGTTCTGCGGCGGGCCGTCGGCTCCGACGCCCGGGCCGCCGCCGACGTCTGGCTGCGGTCCTTCACCGCCGCGCTGCCGACCGTCGTCCGGCCGCACTCCGACGACGAGGTGCGCGCCTACTTCAGGGATGTGGTGGTGCCCCGAGATGAGACATGGGTCGCCGAGGCCGACGGTGGCAGCGGCGTCGTGGGCGTCATGGTGCTCGACGGCGAGGTGCTGTCGCAGCTGTATCTCGACCCGGACTGGCGCGGGCGCGGCCTCGGCGACCGTTTCGTCACGCTCGCCAAGGAACGCAGCCCGCGGGGCCTGTCCCTGTGGACCTTCCAGGTCAACAAGCCCGCCCACCGTTTCTACGAACGGCACGGTTTCGTCCCCGTCGAGCACACCGACGGCAACGGGAACGAGGAGCGGGAGCCGGACGTACGGTACGTGTGGCGGCCGTGAGTCCGGCCCGAGCCGTTCGGTGCGGTGCTTCCGGGAAGACCTTTCCCAGACCGTGGGTCAGCCGTGGACGGGGAAGTTGCCGCGGATGGTGTCGTGCGGGTCGTGGCGGTGCTTGAGGTCGCGCAGCCGGGCGAGGGTCGCGGGGGTGAAGGCGTCGGCCACGGTCTCACCGGGGTTGAGGAAGGTCAGCGGTTTGCGGCCGCTGACGGGCAGGGCGTGCGCGAGGGCGCGCTGCCTGGCGGTGACGGCCTCGGCGGTCGCCGGGTCGGTGGGGATGCCGAACAGGTAGAGGGCGTAGGGCTCGGTCAGCGGGCCGTGCGGCGTGTCGGACGGGCGGGTGAACGCGCCGCCCAGGTGCCGGATCTGGACGCTCAGCAGCGGGGCGACGGGATCGGTGAGCAGTGTTTTTGCCGCGACGTCGTCCAGCTCGGTCAGCAGTTCACCACGTGAGGTTCCCGGTCCCGGGGTGGTGGGTTCGGCCGTGATGGTTCCGAGTTCGGAGACCGGCATGATCCGCCTGCTGTCCGACAGCGGCCGGGGAAGGCGGTGCAGCCGGCCGAGCAGGTCGCGGGCCTCGCTCTCGTCGCCGAGGTAGGTGACGTCGACGGCGACCATGGGATCGGCGCCGGGAAAGTGCAGCAGGTCCAGCCAGACGGTCAGCTCGTCGGGGGCGGTGGCGGTGATCCTCCGGTAGGCGTCCATGACCTCGGGTGCGTGTTCGGCTCTCCACAGGACGCGGCCGCCGTACACCCGCGGCGCCGGGTGCAGTGTCGTCTCCAGGGCGGTGACGACTGCGAAGTCCCCGCCGCCCCCGCGCAGGGCCCAGAACAGGTCCGCGTCGGTCTCCGCCGTGACGTGCCGCCGCCGTCCCTCGGCGTCGACGATGTCGAAGGCGGTCACGCTGTCGGCGACCCAGCCGTACGCGCGGCCGAACCAGCTCAGCCCGCCGCCGAGGGCGACGCCGGTGACGCTGACGACCGGGGAGCTGCCGGGCAGGCCGGTCAGGCCATGCCGGGCGGCGAGGGCCTGCACCCGCCCGGACGGCACACCCGCCCCGACGTGGGCCCGGCGGCCGGCCGGATCGATCCGCAGGGTGTCCAGCCTCCCGGTGCGCAACAGGATCGTGCCCTCGGTACGGCCGGTGGCGCCGTGCCCGTTCGGCTGGACGGCGACGCCCAGTCCGGCGGAGCGGGCATGGCGGACGAGCGCGGCGACGTCGGCGGCGTCGGCGGCCTCGACCACGGCCGCCACCGGTTGCTCCACGGCCCGGTTCCACGGGCGGCGAGCGGCGTCGAAGCCGGGGTCGTCCGGCAACAGGACGCGGCCGCGCACGACGGAGGACAGCGTGTCCACACCATTCATGAACTTTTCCTTTGCGTGAGTCGGCGTGAGTCAGGCGACGGCGCGCTGGGCCGCGCCGGTGTCGGCGGGGGGGCGCCGACGACGGGTGGGGGCGAAGCCGAGGACGACCAGGGCGGCGAGGGCGATCCCGGCGGCCGCGACGAACACGGCCGTACGCAGTCCCTCGACGGTGGCGGCGCGCAGGGCCGGTCCGGTCGGGTCACCGGTGGAGGCGGTGTTCTCGTTCGTCATGTCCACAACGCTAGGGGCGTGAAAGACCTTCGATAGGGTTCATTTCCGTGACGGATTCATGGGCCAATCCGGCGGAGCGGC
>NZ_JUJA01000167.1:223939-236975 GCF_001906585.1 Streptomyces kebangsaanensis
GCCGCCGCTCCGTGCTCATCCGGGCGCTGCGTGAAGCCGTGCGCGACGGGAGACTGGCCCCTGGCACCCGGCTGCCTCCGTACCGTTCCCTCGCCGCCGACCTCGGCCTCGCCCGCAACACCGTCGCCCAGGCCTACGGCGAACTGGTCGCCGAAGGGTGGCTGGTCGCCCGGCAGGGCTCGGGTACGCGGGTGGCGCCCCGCACCGAGCCGGTCCGGTCCCCGCGCGTACCGAAGACGACGCCCGCGCGTGCGGCGCCACCGGCGCACAACCTCAGGCAGGGGCAGCCCGATGCCGCCTCCTTCCCCCGCTCGGCCTGGCTGGCCGCCGCCCGTCGCGCGCTCACCGCCGCACCCAACGAGGCCTTCGGCCCGGGCGACCCGCAGGGCCGCCCCGAACTGCGCCGGGCACTGGCCGAATACCTGGCGCGTGCTCGCGGCGTGCGAACGTCGCCGGAGCGGATCGTGGTGTGCTCCGGCGTCGCCCACGCGCTGCGGCTGCTCTTCGGCGGCCGAGTCCTGCGTGGCCCGCTGGCCGTGGAGTCGTACGGGCTCGCCTTCCACCGTTCCCTCCTGGAGGAGGCCTCCGTCCGTACGGTCCCGCTCCCGCTCGACGAGCGCGGTGCCCGTACCGACGAGCTGGGGAGCCTCAAAGGGGTACGGACAGCGCTGCTCACGCCGGCGCACCAGTTCCCGACCGGCGGCCCCCTGCACCCGCGACGGCGCGTCAGTGCGGTGGACTGGGCCCGGACCCGTGGTGGCCTGATCCTGGAGGACGACTACGACGGAGAGTTCCGCTACGACCGGGAACCGGTCGGCGCGGTCCAGGGCCTGGACCCGGAGCGGGTCGTCTACATCGGCTCGCTGAGCAAGAGCCTGTCACCGGCGCTGCGGCTCGGCTGGATGGTGCTGCCCGAGCACCTCCTCGTCCCCGTCCTGACGGCCAAGGGCGAGCGGGAGGCCTGGACGAGCGTCGTGGACCAGCTCACCCTCGCCGACTTCATCGACTCGGGGCACTACGACCGCCACATCCGCCGCATGCGCCAGCGTTACCGCGCCCGCCGTGACCGCCTCGTCGCCGCCCTCGCCGCCGGCGCCCCGCACATCACGCCCACCGGCATCGCCGCCGGACTGCACGCGGTGCTGCGCCTGCCACCCGGAACCGAGCGTTCCGTCGTCGAGGCCGCCGCCTCGCGGTCCGTCGCCCTGGACGGGCTCGCCGGCTTCCGCCACCCGGCCGCCACCATGCCCGCCCACGACGGCCTGGTCGTCGGCTACGCCACCCCGCCGGACCACGGCTACGGACCCGCGCTGGAAGCGCTGTGCCGCGTCCTCCCCCCGGCCCCGGCCGGAGGCTGACCCGTCACGCGCGGAGGGCGGCTCGTGTGCACGGACGGCACCGGCGCTGAAGCTCAGCGTCGGGCGTAGTTGTCGGTGGCCGTCACCAGGGCGTCCGTCATGGCCGGGGCGCCCGCGTCGTGGCCGGCCTGGCCGACGGTGATCAGCTCGCTGTCCGGCCAGGCGTGGTGGAGGCGCCAGACGATGCCGAGGAGGTTGCCGAAGTCGAGGCTGCCCTGGACGAGGGTGCCGGGGATGCCCTTGAGGAGGTGGGCGTCACGGAGGACCACGCCCTCGTCGTTGCCCTCGCCGAGGAAGTGGTCGTTGCCGAAGTAGTGGGTGACCGTGCGGGCGAAGGCCGTACGGAAGACCGGGTCCTCGTAGCGCGGGACGGAGCGGGGCGGGGCGGGGATCGTCGCCGTCTCCCAGTCGGTCCAGGCACGCGCCGCCCGTTCCCGGACGGCCGGGTCGGGGGACTCGAGCAGCCGGTTGTACGCGGCGGCGAGGTTGCCGTCGCGGTCCTGCTCGGGCAGCTCGGCCAGGAAGCGCTCGAACGCTTCCGGGAAGATCTTCCCCAGGCCGTGGGTCAGCAGGGTCACCTCGGGGTTCGAGCCGGTCGCGACGCCGGTGAGGACCAGTTCGGAGACGGCGGAGGGATGCGTCTGGGCGTACCGCAGCGCCAGCACCGAGCCCCACGAGGCGCCCCACACCAGCCAGCGCTCGATGCCGAGGTGGCGGCGCAGCAGCTCCAGGTCGGCGATCAGGTGCGCGGTCGTGTTCACGCTCATGTCGGTGTCGTACGCGCTCGCATGCGGCGTGGAGCGTCCGCAGCCGCGCTGGTCGAGCAGCACGATCCGGTAGGCGGCGGGGTCGCAGTAGCGCCGGTAGCCGGGGGTGCAGCCGGAACCCGGGCCGCCGTGCAGCATCACCGCCGGCTTGCCGTGCGGGTTGCCGCAGGTCTCCCAGTGGATGCGGTTGCCGTCACCGACGTCGAGCATGCCGTGGTCGTGGGGTTCGGTCTCCGGATACAGGCCCATCGCGGGAACATAACCGCCGTGCGACCGCCGCGTCGCCTCGTTTCCTCGTCATTTCCTCGTCGGCAGTCCCGCCTCTCGTGCCGCGGTCCGCAGCACGTCCCGGAGCATGGCGGGGGTGAGCCTGCCGGTGAAGGTGTTGCGCTGGCTGACGTGGTAGCAGCCGAAGAGGGTGATGCCGTCCAGGGGGACCCGGGTGGCGTGGGCGAAGGGCGGGCGGGGACGGGGGGTCCTCCAGCCGGCTGCGGCGAAGGCGGGCAGGGCCGCCTGCCAGCCGAAGGCTCCCAGGACGACCGCGGCGCGGAGGGTGGGGCGCAGGAGGGTCAGTTCCTGGACGAGCCAGGGGCGGCAGGTGTCGCGTTCGGTGGGGGTGGGCTTGTTGGCGGGTGGGGCGCAGTGGACGGGGGACGTGACGCGCACTCCGTACAGTTCCAGGTCGTCGTCGGCGGAGGCGGCGGTGGGCCGGGAGGCCAGGCCCACGTCGTACAGGGCCTCGTACAGGACGTCTCCGGAGCGGTCTCCCGTGAACATGCGGCCGGTGCGGTTGCCGCCGTGGGCGGCCGGGGCCAGGCCGATGATCAGCAGGCGGGCGTCCGGGGGGCCGAAGCCCGGTACCGGGCGGCCCCAGTACGTCTGGTCGGCGAACGCGGCCCGCTTGGTGCGGGCCACCTCCTCCCGCCAGGCGACCAGCCGCGGGCAGGCGTGGCAGCCGGTGATCCGCTCATCCAGGGCGGCGAGGCTGCTGGGGTGGTCCATGGGTCCACGGTAGTTTCCCGGGAGGTGGTGGGGTGGTGCGGCTAAGGTCGGACACATGGCTACCCCGAACGACCAGAGCGTGGACCCGAAGACCGCTGCCGCCGTCGCCGCCGCCGAGGCCGCCGGTCCGGCCGCCGGTGAGAACGTGCGGATCGACAGCTGGATCTGGGCCGTCCGTCTGGTCAAGACCCGCTCCCTCGGCGCGACCGCCTGCCGGGGCGGGCACGTCCGGGTCAACGGGGAGCGGGTGAAGCCGGCCCACTCCGTGCGCGTCGGGGACGAGGTGCGGCTGCGGCACGAGGGCCGCGAGCGGATCGTCGTCGTCAAGCGGCTGATCCGCAAGCGCGTGGGCGCCCCCGTCGCCGCCCAGTGCTACGTCGACAACTCCCCGCCGCCCCCGCCCCGCGAGGCCGTCGCCCCCATCGGCATCCGCGACCGCGGCACCGGCCGCCCCACCAAGCGCGACCGGCGCGAGCTCGAACGCCTGCGGGACCTGAGCGCCCGCCCCCGGGAGCGGTGACATCCGCGCCTCATCCCTGCCGCCGCGGCAACCGCGACGACTTCAGCGTGTCCCTTCTCGCACCGCCCTCACCCACACTCCGTCCTCCGTCAGGTACCGGTCCACCGTCAGGCCCGCCTCCGCCAGCGCCTCCTCGAACTGCTCGGTCGTCAGCGGCCGGGAGCGGAACGTCTGGGTCCAGGTCGCGTCCGGGAACACGTACTCCGCGCGCACCGAGTTCACCCCGTCCCCGACCGGCTCCGCCGACAGGATCCGCACCGTGCAGCCGGCGGGGTCGACCCGCTCGCGCGGCACGTTGACGTGATAGTCGCCGCCCTCCCGCTGGATCAGTACGCAGCCGTCCCGGGCGACGTGCCGTGCGCAGGTGCGCAGTAGCCCTCGCCGCACCTCGGCGTCGCCCGCGTGCACGAGGAAGGACGCGAGCATCACGACGTCGAAGGTCTCCCCCAGCTCCAGGTCCTCGATCGGGCTGCATATCGTCCGCGCCCCGCGCACCCGCCGCAGCATCTCCGGGGACTCGTCCACCGCCGTGACGGTGAAGCCGCGCTCCAGCAGCGGGTGGGTCACACGGCCCACACCGCAGCCCAGCTCCAGAATGTGCGCGCCGGCGGGCACGGCCGCGGCGATGATGTCCGGCTCGGTCCCGGCCGGCAGCCGCTCGTACAGCTCCACCGCGCAGCCGTCCGGAGTGATCGCCCCCGGACCCGTCCCCTGATGGCCCTCACGCATTCTCAGCTCCATGCCCGGGCAACGGCCCGCCTCCGCACAGCCGTTCCCCTCCGGGCGTGCTTCACCCGATCGAGTGAGGCCGGTACGGCTTTGGTGCGGATCCCGGGCACGGAGTACGTTGCAAGGAGGAGTGGTGATCGGCTATGCGTACGGGTAGTGAACCCACCACCGCGCGCAGTGCTCTGCGGGCGCGGTTCTGGCTGAGTGTGTGGGGACTGGTCTGGGCGACCTTCGGAACGGTCGTGTTCGTGCTGGTGGGACAGCCCGGATGGGCGGCGGCCTGCGGGGTGCTGTGGCTGGTGATCGCCATTGACCTGACGGTGATCGTGCGGCACATACGGCAGGGGCCGCACTACCAGCCGGGGCGGGACGTGCCGCCGTACTGGCCGCCGGAGTAGGCGTGGGGGCAGGCGCCCGTCGGCGTCAGGTGTCGAAGCGGGCCCGCTGCAGGTACTCCGGGTTCGGGTCCAGCGCCGCCGCCAGCCGGAAGTGGCGCCTGGCCAGGTCGGGGCGGTTCTGCCGTTCGTAGGTGCGGGCGAGCGCGAAGTGGGCGTAGGCGTTGTCCGGCTCACGCTCCAGCACGATCGTGAACTCCAGCTCGGCCGGCCGCAGCTGCGCGGCGGCGAAGAAGGCGCGGGCGCGCAGCAGCCGGGCCGCCGTGTTCTCCGGATGCGCGGCTATGACCCCGTCGAGCAGCTTCACCGCGCCCCGCGGGTCCCGCGCGGCCAGCAGTTGCTCGGCGGCGCGGTAGTCGATGACATGCGTCTCGGGAGTACGTTCGGGCACGGCTGAATCCTTCCCTCGCCGGGATCCTCAATGCCTCGGCCCGGCGGTCGTGTTCCTGCGCTCCTGCTTCCGCTACTTCCGCCCGGGCGTGTGCGCTCTGCGGGTCAGGTCCGTCCAGACCTCCCGTACCCGCTCCTCCAGCCGCTCCAGCGGCACGTCGTTGCCGATCACGATGTCCGCGATCTCCAGGCGCTTCTCTCGCGTCGCCTGCGCGGCCATGCGCGCGCGTGCGTCCTCCTCGGTCATGCCGCGCAGGCGTACGAGGCGGTCGAGCTGGGTCTCCGGGCTCGCGTCGACCACGACGACCACGTCGTACAGGGGGGCCAGGCCGTTCTCCGTCAGGAGCGGGACGTCGTGGACCACCACCGCGTCCCCGGCCGCGGCCTCCTGCAGTGCGCGGGAGCGGGCGCCCACCAGGGGGTGCACGATCGCGTTCAGGACGGCCAGCTTCTCCGGGTCCGCGAAGACGATCGCGCCCAGCCGGGGCCGGTCCAGGCTCCCGTCCTCGGCCAGGACGTCCCGGCCGAAGGCATCCACCACCGCCTGGAGTCCGGGCGTGCCCGGAGCGACCACCTCGCGCGCGATGCGGTCGGCGTCGATCAGCACGGCCCCGCACTCCACGAGCAGCCGCGACACCTCGCTCTTACCGGCTCCGATACCCCCGGTCAGGCCCACGGACAGCATGACCGGAAGCGTATCCGATCAGGCCTCGCCCTCCCGCTCCGCCAGGAAGCGTTCGAACTGGCGGCCGATCTCGTCCGCCGACGGGATGTCGACGGGCTCGGCGAGCATGTTGCCCCGGGTCTGCGCGCCGGCCGCCGCGTCGTACTGGTGCTCGAGGCCCTGGACGAGGGCCGTGATCTCCTCGTCGCCCTCGCGGACCTGCCGGTCGATCTCCGTCTGCGTACGGTGCGCCTCGTTGCGCAGGGAGTGCGCCACGGTCGGCAGGACCAGGCCGGTCGCCGAGGTGACGGCCTCCAGGACCGTGAGGGCCGCGTCCGGGTACGGGGAGCGCGCGATGTAGTGCGGCACGTGCGCGGCCACGCCCAGCACGTCGTGGCCGGCCTGCATCAGCCGGTACTCCAGCAACGCCTCCGCGCTGCCCGGCACCTGCGCCTCCTCGAAGGGGCTGGGGTGGCCCGGCACGAGGTCACTGCGGTTGCCGTGCGGGGTCAGGCCCACCGGGCGGGTGTGCGGGACGCCCATGGGGATGCCGTGGAAGTTCACCGACAGACGTACGCCCAGCCGCTCGACCATCTGCCGTACGGCCGCCACGAAACGCTCCCACTCCGCGTCGGGCTCGGGCCCGGACAGCAGCAGGAACGGCGCGCCCGTCGTGTCCTGGACCAGGCGCAGTTCGATGGCGGGCACCTCGTACCCGGTCCAGCGGTCGCGCTGGAACGTCAGCAGCGGGCGGCGGGCCCGGTAGTCCACGAGCCGGTCGTGGTCGAACCGCGCCACGACCTGGTGGGGCAGCGAGTCCAGCAACCGCTCGACGATCTGGTCGCCGGTCTGTCCCGCGTCGATGTATCCGTCGAAGTGGTAGAGCATGACAAGACCGGCCGACTCCTGGGCCAGCGCCATGTCGACGACCGCCAGACCCTTCGGCTCCCATGCGTACAAACCCTGCGGATCAAGCACTGTGTGATCGTCCCTCCTCGTATCCGTAAGTTCACAACGAGGAACGGCGCTTCGGCATTCCCGCTCCTCGGCCCCCACAGCCAGGGGCGCGTGAAAGCTTTTAAGGGGCGCGGGAGACTGCGCAACCAGCCGCACCGAACTGAAACTCGCAGAAGGCCGATATCCCCCGAACAAACCCGAGGGGCCGCACCTTTTCAGGTGCGGCCCCTCAAACTACCTGCCAAGCCTCAGCGGCAGCGGCTCAGCTCTGGCCTCCGGCCAGCTTCTCCCGCAGCGCGGCCAGCGCCTCGTCCGAGGCGAGCGCGCCGGAGCTGTCGCCGCCCTCGGAGGAGTACGAACCGCCGGACGCGGCCGGAGCGGCGCCCTCGCCACCCTCGGCAGCGGCCTGGGCGTCCGCCTCGCGGGACTTGACGACCTGCGCCTGGTGCTGCTCGAAGCGGGACTGCGCCTCGGCGTACTGGCGCTCCCACTCCTCGCGCTGCTTCTCGTAGCCCGGCAGCCAGTCGTTGGTCTCCGGGTCGAAGCCCTCGGGGTAGATGTAGTTGCCCTGGTCGTCGTAGGACGCGGCCATGCCGTACAGGGTCGGGTCGAACTCCACCGCCATCGGGTCGGCGCCGAAGGACTCGTTGGCCTGCTTGAGGGACAGCGAGATCCGGCGACGCTCCAGGTCGATGTCGATGACCTTGACGAAGATCTCGTCGTTGACCTGGACGACCTGCTCCGGGATCTCCACGTGGCGCTCGGCCAGCTCGGAGATGTGGACCAGGCCCTCGATGCCCTCGTCCACGCGGACGAACGCACCGAACGGAACCAGCTTCGTGACCTTGCCGGGCACGACCTGGCCGATCTGGTGGGTGCGGGCGAACTGCTGCCACGGGTCTTCCTGGGTCGCCTTCAGCGACAGGGAGACGCGCTCGCGGTCCATGTCGACGTCGAGGACCTCGACGGTGACCTCCTGGCCCACCTCGACGACCTCGGACGGGTGGTCGATGTGCTTCCAGGACAGCTCGGAGACGTGGACCAGACCGTCGACGCCACCCAGGTCCACGAAGGCACCGAAGTTGACGATCGAGGAGACCACACCGGAACGGACCTGACCCTTCTGCAGGGTCGTGAGGAACGTCTGGCGGACCTCGGACTGGGTCTGCTCCAGCCAGGCACGGCGGGAGAGGACCACGTTGTTGCGGTTCTTGTCCAGCTCGATGATCTTGGCCTCGAGCTCCTTGCCGACGTACGGCTGGAGGTCGCGGACACGACGCATCTCGACCAGGGAGGCCGGCAGGAAGCCACGGAGGCCGATGTCGAGGATGAGACCACCCTTGACGACCTCGATGACGGTACCGGTGACGATGCCGTCCTCTTCCTTGATCTTCTCGATGGTGCCCCAGGCACGCTCGTACTGGGCGCGCTTCTTCGAGAGGATCAGGCGGCCTTCCTTGTCCTCCTTCTGGAGGACCAGGGCCTCGATCTCGTCGCCGACGGCAACGACCTCGTTCGGGTCGACATCGTGCTTGATCGAGAGCTCGCGGCTCGGGATGACACCTTCGGTCTTGTAACCGATGTCGAGCAGGACCTCGTCCCGGTCGACCTTCACGATGACGCCGTCGACGATGTCGCCGTCGTTGAAGTACTTGATCGTCTCGTCGATCGCTGCGAGGAACGCTTCCTCGTTACCGATGTCGTTGACCGCTACCTGCGGGGTGGTGGCGGTGGTCTCGGTGCTGCTCGTCATGTGGGAAAGGGCTCCGGTACGGACATTGAAGTCGTAGGCACTGCTTACGCCGGGAGCCCGTTTCGCTCTGTAGAAGCCGGACAGCCAAGGAAGCGCCACACGAGACCACTGATGACCACTGGTGGCGCCTCGACAACCGAGGGGACATACAACAGATGCGAGCGCAGCCTGCTCCGTCCGAGGTGCGCAGGCCCGCAGCGCAACTTGTAGCATACGGGGGCAGCCGGGCAGGGTCAATGCGCGAAGCCGCACACCCGGGGCAGATCCCCTCATTCCCGGCACAAAACCCGTCTTGGCGTCGCGCGAGGCGCGTGCCCGCGCGTGGGTTGACGGAAGAGTACGACGAGGGAGCCGATCATCCAAGTGCCCGAATCCTCCAAGGCGGTTGAAGCGTTCGAACCGGAGGCCACCCGGCGTGAGGCCGGTGCGGCGGAGAGTGCCCGGGCCAACCGGGGCTGGTGGGACCGCAACGCGGACGAGTACCAGATCGAACACGGCACGTTCCTCGGCGACGACCGCTTCGTGTGGGGCCCGGAGGGCCTGGACGAGGTGCAGGCGGGGCTGCTCGGCGATCCGGACGGGCTGAAGGGCAGGGACGTCCTGGAGATCGGCGCCGGCGCGGCGCAGTGCTCGCGCTGGCTGGCCGGGCGGGGGGCGCGCCCGGTCGCCCTGGACCTGTCCCACCGCCAGCTCCAGCACGCGCTGCGGATCGGCGGGGCGTTCCCCCTGGTGTGCGCCGACGCCGCCGCGCTGCCCTTCGCGGACGGCTCCTTCGACCTGGCCTGCTCGGCCTACGGGGCGCTGCCGTTCGTCGCCGACCCGCGCGCGGTGCTGCGGGAGGTGCGGCGGGTGCTGCGGCCGGGCGGGCGGCTCGTGTTCTCGGTGACGCACCCGATCCGCTGGGCGTTCCCGGACGAGCCCGGCCCGGAGGGGCTGTCGGTGTCCGCGTCCTACTTCGACCGCACGCCGTACGTGGAGCAGGACGAGGACGGCCGCGCGGTGTACGTCGAGCACCACCGGACCGTCGGCGACCGGGTGCGGGACGTGGTGGCCTCCGGTTTCCGCCTGGTGGACCTGGTCGAGCCGGAGTGGCCGGCCTGGAACACCTCCGAGTGGGGCGGCTGGTCGCCGCTGCGCGGGAGCCTGATCCCGGGGACGGCGATCTTCGTCTGCGTACGGGACTGATCCCGTGATCCGTCACCGAGAGCTGGACGCGCTGCCGGTGCGCGGGGCGCTGCCCGGTCTTCACGACGCGCTGGACGGTCACGGGACCGCCGTCCTGGTGGCGCCGCCCGGTACCGGCAAGACCACGCTGGTGCCGCTGGTCCTGGCGGGACTGGTCGGCGAGGGGCCCGCGCGGCGGGTGGTCGTGGCGGAGCCGCGGCGGATCGCGGCGCGGGCGGCGGCCCGGCGGATGGCCTGGCTGCTGGGCGAGAAGGCCGGCGGGAGCGTCGGCTTCACGGTGCGCGGGGAGCGGGTCGTCGGGCCGCACACGCGCGTGGAGGTCGTGACGACCGGTGTGCTGCTGCAGCGGCTGCAGCGGGACCAGGAGCTGGCCGGTGTGGACGTGGTGGTGCTCGACGAGTGCCACGAGCGGCATCTGGACGCGGACACGGCGGCGGCGTTCCTGTGGGACGTGCGGGAGGCGCTGCGGCCCGAGCTGCGGCTGGTGGCCGCCTCGGCGACCACGGACGCGCAGGGGTGGGCGCGGCTGCTGGGCGGGGCGCCGGTGGTGGAGGCGCACGGCGTGTCGCATCCGGTGGAGGTGGTGTGGGCGCCTCCCGCGCATCCCGTACGGCCGCCGCACGGGATGCGGGTGGACCCGGCGCTGCTCGCGCACGTGGCGTCGGTGGTGCGGCGGGCGCTCGCCGAGCGGGACGGGGACGTGCTGTGCTTCCTGCCGGGGGTGGGCGAGATCGGACGGGTCGCGGGGTGGCTGGGGGATCTCGGCGAGGTCGGCGGTGTGGACGTGCTCCAGGTGCACGGGCGGGCGCCGGCGGACGTGCAGGACGCGGTGCTCTCGCCGGGGCGGCGGCGCCGGGTGGTGCTCGCCACGTCCGTGGCCGAGTCGTCGCTGACGGTGCCCGGGGTGCGGGTGGTGGTCGACTCGGGGCTCGCGCGGGAGCCGCGGGTGGACCACGCGCGCGGGTTGAGCGCGCTGACGACGGTACGGGCCTCGCGGGCGTCCGGGCGGCAGCGGGCGGGGCGTGCCGGGCGTGAGGCGCCGGGGACGGTGTACCGGTGCTGGGCGGAGGCCGAGGACGCCCGTCTGCCGGCCTTTCCGGCGCCGGAGATCAGGGTGGCCGACCTGACGGCGTTCGCCCTTCAGGCGGCCTGCTGGGGCGATCCCGACGCTTCCGGGCTGGCGCTGCTGGACCCGCCGCCGGGCGGGGCGATGGCGGCGGCGCGGGAGGTTCTGGGGGCCGTGGGGGCGGTGGACTCCGCCGGGCGGACCACGGAGCGGGGGCGGTCGCTGGCGCGGCTGGGGGTGCATCCGCGGCTGGGGCGGGCGTTGCTGGACGCCGGCGCCTCCGGCGGGGTCGAGCGGGCCGCGGAAGTTGTCGCCCTGCTGAGTGAGGAGGTTCCGCGGGAGTACGGGGACGACCTTGCCGCGGCTCTGCGGGGCGTGCGGCGTGGGGGTGACGCGTACGCGTCGCGGTGGCGGAGCGAGGTGCGGCGGCTGCGGGCCGTCATGGGGGAGGTCTCCCGTCCGGCCGCCCGTCTCACCGGTTCGCACGCGGACGCCGGGGTTGTCGCCGCTCTGGCGTTTCCGGAGCGGGTGGCCCGGCTCGACGGCGGGTCGTACCTCATGGTCTCCGGGACGCGGGCCGAGCTGCCGGAGGCGTCCCCTCTGCACGGGGAGCCGTGGATCGCCGTCGCCGTGGCCGACCGGCCTGTGGGCAGGAGTCACGCGCGCGTGCGGCTCGCGGCGGCCGTCCCCGAGGACGTGGCCCGCCTCGCGGCCGGGGCGCTGTACGAGGAGCGGGACGAGGTGCGCTGGGCGGACGGGGACGTCGTCGCCCGGCGGGTCGAGCGGCTGGGCGCCGTGGAGCTGTCGGCACGACCGCTGACCGACGCCGATCCCGCCCTCGTGCGGGAGGCGCTGCTCGAAGGGCTGCGGCAGGAAGGCCCGGGGCTGCTGCGGTGGTCACCGGAGTCCGCCGTACTGCGGCAGCGCCTCGCGTTCCTGCGCCACCACCTGGGCGAGCCATGGCCCGACGTGTCCGACGGCGCGCTGCACGCGCGCGCGGAGGAGTGGCTGGAGCCGGAACTCGGGCGGGCCCGGCGCCGCGCCGACCTGGCCCGCATCGACGCCGGGCGGGCACTGGCCCGGCTGCTCCCCTGGGCCACCGGCGACGCCGCCCGTCTGGACGAGCTGGCCCCGGAACGGATCACGGTACCGAGCGGCTCCCGCGTCCGGCTGGACTACGCGAACCCCGAACAACCCGTCCTGGCCGTGAAGCTCCAGGAGATGTTCGGCCTGGCCGAGACGCCCGCCGCGGCCGGCGTGCCCGTCCTCGTCCACCTGCTCTCCCCCGCCGGCCGCCCCGCCGCCGTCACCGCCGACCTCGCCTCCTTCTGGACGAGCGGCTACCGGGACGTACGGGCGGAGCTGCGCGGGCGCTACCCCAAGCACCCCTGGCCCGAAGACCCCGCGACCGCGCGGCCGACCCGGCACACCAACGCCCGGCTCAGGCGCTGACCGCTCGGGCGTCGGCTACGAGGATGCCGACGGGCTCGGCGACGGGTCCGCCGGTTCCACCTTCAGCTCCACCGTCAGCGTCGCGCCGCCGGTGGTGGTGATGCGGAGCAGGAACGTGCCGGTGGTGTCGTCGTCCGCGTACAGCTTCGGGAGCTTCAGGAGGCCCTTGGCGTCCGTCCGGAGGTCCTTCAGGGTGCGGACGGGGTTGCCGTCGGCGTCCTTGAAGTAGGGGCCCTTGCCGTTCTCGGTGGGGTCCTCGTCCGACGTGATCAGGGTGGCGGTGGCCGCGACCTTGTCCGCGGCGGCGCCCTTGTAGGTGGCCCTGACCTCCACCTCGTCGGCGAACTCGCCGCCCGGCGTGCAGGTCAGCGGGGTGTCGGAGGTGCGGGCGAGGGCGTCGGCGGCGCGCTCGGTGACGGTGGCCGTGTAGCCGACGGCGGGCATCATGCGGCCGACCACCGCCGCGCGGACGGTGAAGTCGCCCGTCCTCTCGCCCGCGTGGAGCGCGGGCGCCACCGCCACGCCCGAGGCGTCCGTGACGACCGTGGCGACCTTCTCGCCGCCGGTGAAGGCGGCGTCGGTGTCGCCGGTGATCGTGAACCGGATCCGGACCTTGCCGACCGGCTTGCCGTCCTTGGTCTCGGCGCGCGTGCCGATCCTCTCGGAGAACGTGTCGCCGGCCATGGCGGAGAGCTTGCCCGTGCCCGCGTCCTCGAGGTGGTGCACGGTGTCGGTGGCCGTGGGCGGCGGGGTGGGACTGCCCGGGGCGGGCTCCTCCGGGGTGGCCGGCGGGGCCGG
>NZ_JUJA01000167.1:236980-242439 GCF_001906585.1 Streptomyces kebangsaanensis
TGGAGGGCTTGCTCGGTTTGGAGGGCTTGCTCGGCTTGGCCGGTGCCGGAGGCTTCGGGCTCGGGCTCGTCGTACCGCCGCCGCCCGGCTTCGCCCGCTTGCCGGGTGCGGGGATCGACGTGCCGGCGGACGGGCCGGTGCCCGCCCCGGCCGTCTCGTCGCTGCGCCGGGACGGCAGCGTGCCCGTGCCGTCCGGTACCGAGTGGGTGTTCTTGCGGTAGTACTCCAGCCAGGACAGGACGGTGTTCAGGTAGTCCCGCGAGTTGTTGTAGCTGAGGATCGCCCGCTCGAGGTCGGCGGCGCTGGACAGGTCCCAGCCGAAGCGGCACAGGTAGTGGCCGGCGGCGAGGGCGGCGTCGTAGACATTGTTGGGGTCCTTCTTGCCGTCCCCGTTGCCGTCGCGGCCCGCCCAGGCCCAGGTGGACGGGATGAACTGCATGGGGCCGACCGCCCGGTCGTACACGCTGTCGCCGTCGTAGGCGCCGTGGTCGGTGTCGCTGATGTGGGCGAAGCCGTTGCCGTCGAGAGGGGGGCCGGTGATCCGGGAGACAGTGGTGCCGTCCGCGTCGACGTTGCCGCCGCGCGCGTGGCCGGACTCGACCCTGCCGATGGCGGCGAGCAGCTGCCAGGGCAGGTTGCAGCCGGGCTTGGCGGCACGCAGCTCCGCCTCGGCCTTCTTGTAGGCGTCGAGGACGGTGGCGGGTATGCCGGCCTCGGCCGGTCCCTGGACGACGGGGGTGCCGGCAGGGGTGCCGGCGGGAGCGCCGGTGGTGGGCGCGGGGCTGGGGCTGTTGAGGGGCGGCAGTTCCGTGTAGTACGGCGAGTTGCCGGTCGCGGCGCCGTCGGTGTCCGCCCCGGGCCCGGTGGGGGTCGCCTCGGCGGCGGACTGTCTGCCGTGGCCGTCGACCGTGACCCCGGGAGCCTGGGACGCGGAGAGAGCCGCGACCACCGCTGCGGCCACGACCGTGGTCGCCGCCCCCTTGCGCAACCCGCCGCCGAAGTGCGCCGCCATGCAGTGAACCCCTCCCGTGAACACCCGGGTGTCCGTCTGTGCAGGTGACCCTACGACAACTTCCTTTCCTCCGACACCTGTTCGTGTCCGGTTTTCACCGGTTGGGCACGATGTTCCACGTAAGGCGTTACGCGGAGGCCACATGGGTGCGTCCCGCATACTGTGACGTCAACAGCCGTTGGAAGGAGCTCCGTTGCCGTTCACCCTCAGTCATGCGGCGGCCGTGCTGCCCGCGGTGCGCGGCGACGGGACGGGGCGGGGCCGGCTGGTGCCGGCGGTGCTCGTCGCGGGTTCCTTCGCGCCCGACATGACCTATTACGCGGCGGGTGCCGTGCCCGGCGCGATGGAGTTCGGCGCGGTCACGCACTCCCTTCCCGGGGTGCTCACGCTCGACGTGCTCGTCGCCTGGGCGCTGGTGGGGCTGTGGCTGGTGGTGCGTGAGCCGCTGGTGGCGCTGCTGCCGCGCCCGCTCCAGGGGCGTACGGCGGCACTGGTGCGGTGCGGGACGCCACGCGCGCGTGTGGAGGCTTCCTCGGTGGCGTGGTGGTACGTCTCCGCCGCGCTGGGCGCGCTGACGCACGTGGTGTGGGACGAGTTCACCCATCCCGGCCGGTGGGGGATGCGGCAGTTCCCGGTGCTCGGGCAGCTGGTGGCGGGCCTGCCGGTCTACACGTACCTGCAGTACGGCAGCTCGGCGGTGGCGGCGGTCGTGATCGCCGCCTTCCTGTTCCACGCGCTGCGGCGGGCGCCGGCGGGCGAGCCCGCGGGGATGCCCGTGCTGTCGGTACGGGACCGGTGGTGGGCCGGGACCGTGATCGTCGGCTGCGCGGCGACCGGGGCCGTGCAGCGGCTCGCCAGGGCCTGGTCCGTCCTGCGGGAGGCCGGGGCGGGCGCGGGCATCGGGGCCAGGGTGCGGGACGTGGTGCCGACGCTGTGCTTCGGTGCGGGCGCGGGCCTGGTGGTGGGGCTGCTGGTGTACGCCGCCGCGGTCAGGGCGTGGCGTCCGGCTCGGGATCCTGCCGGTGACCCCGGTCCTGACGGGGCCGGTGTGGGGGCGGGCCTTCGGAGCGGTCGCTGACGGGGGCGGGGGCCGGGGTGGCGACGAAGACGGTGACGTGCCGCGCCGGGCCCGGCCGGGGCAGGCGGGCGAGGAGGAGCGCGAGGTAGCCGCGGGCGACGTCGGCCCACAGGCACCAGGGGGACGTCTCCCCGCGGGCGGGCCCGCCGCGCGTCAGCCGGCGGCCGAGGTCCCGCGCGGCGCGGCGCAGGGTTGTCGTCGGGCCGGTGGGGACGCGGGCGGTGCTCGCGTCGGCCACGAAGAGCGGGACCGGTGGCGGCGGCTCGGCGGAGTCCTCGCCGACGTCCGCCCGGATCACCGCCGGGCGGCGGTTGAGCATGCGTATACCCATGCCCGCATCCTGGCGGGCATGGGTGACGACTGCGTCTCTGCGGGGGCCACGTGAGTGACGGGCCCCCGCGGTGCGGAACCGGTCAGTGCGCCGCCGACTCCCAGTCCGGGCCCACGCCCACCGAGACGTCCAGGGGGGCCCTGAGCCGGACCGCGCCGGACATCTCGCGACGGACGATCTCCTCGGTGGCCGCGCGCTCGCCGGGAGCGATCTCCAGGACGATCTCGTCGTGGACCTGCAGCAGCATCCGGGAGGCGAGACCGGCCTCGCGCAGGGCCCGGTCCACGCGCAGCATGGCGATCTTGACGATGTCCGCCGCCGTGCCCTGGATCGGCGCGTTGAGGGCCATCCGCTCGGCCATCTCACGGCGCTGGCGGTTGTCGCTGTTGAGGTCGGGCAGATAGCGGCGGCGGCCGAAGAGGGTCTCGGTGTAGCCGGTCGCCCGCGCCTCGTCGACCACGCGGCGCAGATAGTCCCGTACGCCGCCGAAGCGCTCGAAGTAGGCGTCCATCAGGGCGCGGGCCTCGGCCGCCTCGATGTTCAGCTGCTGGGAGAGGCCGAAGGCCGACAGCCCGTACGCCAGGCCGTACGACATCGCCTTGATCTTGCGGCGCATCTCCGGGTCCACGGCCGAGCGGTCGACGCCGAAGACCTGGGAGGCGGCCGTGGTGTGCAGGTCCTCGCCGGAGGTGAACGCCTCGATCAGGCCCGCGTCCTCCGACAGGTGGGCCATCACGCGCAGCTCGATCTGGCTGTAGTCGGCGGTCATCAGGGACTCGAAGCCCTCGCCGACGACGAAGCCGCGGCGGATGGCCCGGCCCTCGTCGGTGCGGACGGGGATGTTCTGCAGGTTGGGGTCGGTGGAGGACAGACGGCCGGTGGCGGCGACCGTCTGGTTGAAGGTCGTGTGGATACGGCCGTCCGCGGCGATGGTCTTGATCAGGCCCTCGACGGTGACGCGGAGCTTGGCCTGCTCGCGGTGGCGGAGCATGATCACCGGCAGCTCGTTGTCCGTCTGGGTGGCGAGCCAGGCCAGGGCGTCGGCGTCGGTGGTGTAGCCCGTCTTGGTCCTCTTGGTCTTCGGCAGGGCGAGCTCGCCGAAGAGGACCTCCTGCAGCTGCTTGGGCGAGCCGAGGTTGAACTCGTGCCCGGCCGCCGCGTGCGCCTCCTTCACGGCCTGCTGCACCGCCCCGGCGAACATCTGCTCCATCGTTTCGAGGTGGGCGCGGTCGGCGGCGATGCCGTGGCGCTCCATGCGGGCGAGCAGCGCGGAGGTGGGCAGCTCCATGTCGCGCAGCAGTTCCGCCGCGCCGACCTCCCGCAGGCGGTCCTCGAAGGCCTCGCCCAGGTCGAGGACGGCGCGGGCCTGGATCATCAGGGCCTCGGCCTCGGCGCCCTCGTCCGTGCCGAAGGCGAGCTGGCCGTCGGCCTGGGCGGCGGGGGCGAGCTCGCGGTGCAGGTACTCCAGGGACAGCGCGTCCAGGGCGAAGGAGCGGCGGCCCGGCTTGACCAGGTAGGCGGCGAGCGCGGTGTCCATGGTGACGCCCTCGACGCGCCAGCCGTGCTCGGCGAGGACCCGCATCGCGCTCTTGGCGTCGTGGAAGACCTTGGGCCGGCCGGCGTCGGCCAGCCAGTCCGCGAACGCGCCCTCGTCGGCCTCGTCCAGCTGGGACGGGTCGAACCAGGCGGCCGCTCCCCCGGGCGCGGCGAGCGCGACCTCGGCGACGGAGCCCGCGCCGAGCGCCCAGGCGTGGACGGTGACGACGCCGAGCGGCTGCGTGCCGTGCTCGGCGAGCCAGGGAGCCAGCTCGCCGGTGCCGAGCACGGTGCCGTCCAGTTCCACGCCGTCCGCGGCGATCGGGGTGGTCCCGGCCTCCTCGGCACCCGGGTCGACGGCGAAGAGGCGCTCGCGCAGGGAGGGGTTGCGGATCTCCAGGGTGTCCAGGATCATCGCGACGGTCTGGCGGTCGTACGGCGTGCGCGCGAGGTCGGTGACCGCCCCGGGCAGCTCGACGTTCCGCTCCAGCTCGGTGAGGCGGCGGTTGAGCTTGACGGACTCCAGGTGGTCGCGCAGGTTCTGCCCGGCCTTGCCCTTGACCTCGTCGGCGCGCTCGACGAGGTCGGCGAAGGAACCGAACTGCTTGATCCACTTCGTGGCCGTCTTCTCGCCCACGCCGGGGATGCCGGGCAGGTTGTCGGAGGGGTCGCCGCGCAGGGCGGCGAAGTCCGGGTACTGGGCGGGCGTCAGCCCGTACTTCTCGACGACCTTCTCCGGGGTGAACCGGGTCAGCTCGGAGACGCCCTTCGTGGGATACAGCACCGTGGTGTGCTCGCTGACCAGTTGGAAGGAGTCCCGGTCGCCGGTGACGATCAGCACCTCGAAGCCCTCGGCCTCGGCCTGGGTGGCGAGGGTGGCGATCACGTCGTCCGCCTCGAACCCCTCGACGGCGAAGCGGGCGGCGTGCATCGCGTCGAGCAGCTCGCAGATCAGCTCGACCTGGCCCTTGAACTCGTCCGGCGTCTTGGAGCGGTTCGCCTTGTAGTCGGCGAACTCCTCCGAGCGCCACGTCTTGCGGGAGACGTCGAACGCCACCGCGAAGTGCGTGGGCGCCTCGTCACGCAACGTGTTGGCCAGCATCGACGCGAAGCCGTAGATCGCGTTCGTCGGCTGCCCGGTCGCGGTCGTGAAGTTCTCCGCGGGCAGCGCGAAGAACGCGCGGTAGGCCAGCGAGTGTCCGTCCATGAGCATCAGCCGCGGGCGGCTGCCGCCGGGGGGGCTGTCGGTCTTCTTCGGTGCTGTATCTGCCACGTCCCCGATCCTGCCACGGACCGCTGACAGTCGGTCCCCGGCTGCCTGCGGGGGGCTTGCCCACCCACCCGCCCGACTCTGTGGGGTGAGGGGCATCCGGCCCTGGGGCTCCGCCCCAGACCCCTGTCCGGGGCTGCGCCCCGGCCCGCCCGACTCGACAGGAGAAAAGAGTTCTGTCCCCGGGGCTCCGCCCCAGACCCCGGCGGGGGCTCCGCCCCCTGCACCCCCG
>NZ_JUJA01000167.1:242560-260776 GCF_001906585.1 Streptomyces kebangsaanensis
GGTGGGGGAGAAGTCCCGCCCCGGGGTTCCGCCCGCCTCGGTCCTTCCGTCGGGTCAGCCGGTGAAGCCCCGGTCGCCCAGTGCCCTCTCGATGCGGGCGCGGTGGTTCTCCTCCCAGGTGTCGAGGGACTCCTCGGCCTCCTTGGCCAGCTTCGCCCGCGCGGCGGCGAGGATCTCGTCCCGGCGTGCGGCGGGGGTGACGACGACGCCCTCCTCGTCGGCGACCACGACGTCGCCGGGGTGCACCAGCACGCCGCCGACGCGGGCGGGCCCACCGAGGGAGCCGAGCTTCTCCTTGGTGCCGGGTATCGGGATGACGCCGCGCGAGAAGACCGGGAAGCCGGCCTCGCGCACCTCGCCGAGGTCGCGGATGACGCCGTCGACCACGAAGGCGGCGATGCCCCGGCGCTGGGCGACGGCGCACACGTTGCCGCCGGCCAGCGCGTGGTCCACGTCGCCCGACTCCACGACGACGACCGTGCCCGGCTCGGCGCGGTGGATCGCCGCGTGCAGCATCAGGTTGTCGCCGGGCTCGCACCGCACCGTGTACGCGGGGCCGGCGACGCGCGGCGAGTCCCACAGCGGACGGATGCCGATGTCCATGACCTGCTCACGGCCCAGCAGGTCGGCGAGGGTGGTGGTGGGAACGTCCTTGAACGGGGTGTCCATCGCTTCCTTCCCTTCCGGTCGGCGAGTCCGCCGATGATCGCACCCTGTGGTCCCGAAGCCCGTTCGCACGGACCGGGGGCATTGCCGACAGTGCGTGGGAAGATCGTGCGTGGTCTTCAGTCCCTGCGGTCGAAGAGGAGCGTGCGATGGTGGCGAAGGCGCCGAAGGGGGATCCGGTTCAGGACGCGCCGGAGGTCGTCGAACCGCAGCATGCGGCGGCGGGATTGCCGGCCATCGGGCACACGTTGCGGATGGCGCAGCGCCAGATGGGCGTGCGGCGCACCGCGTTGACGTTGCTGCGGGTCAACCAGAAGGACGGGTTCGACTGCCCGGGGTGCGCGTGGCCGGAGTCGGAGCGGCGGCACACGGCGGAGTTCTGTGAGAACGGGGCGAAGGCGGTCGCCGAGGAGGCCACCCTGCGCCGGGTCACGCCGGAGTTCTTCGCCGCGCACCCCGTGTCCGAGCTGGCGGAGAAGAGCGGTTACTGGCTGGGGCAGCAGGGGCGGCTCACGCACCCGATGTACCTGCCCGAGGGCGCCGGTCACTACGAACCGGTGAGCTGGGAGCGGGCCTTCGGCATAGTCGCCGAGGAGATCGCCGCCCTCGACTCCCCCGACCAGGCCCTCTTCTACACCTCCGGCCGCACGAGCAACGAGGCCGCGTTCCTCTACCAGCTCTTCGCCCGCGAGCTCGGCACCAACAACCTGCCCGACTGTTCCAACCTGTGCCACGAGTCCTCCGGTTCGGCCCTGTCGGAGACGATCGGCGTCGGCAAGGGCAGCGTCCTGCTGGAGGACCTGTACAAGGCCGACCTGATCATCGTGGCCGGGCAGAACCCGGGGACGAACCATCCGCGCATGCTCTCCGCCCTGGAGAAGGCCAAGGCCGGCGGCGCGAAGATCATCAGTGTCAACCCGCTGCCCGAGGCCGGTCTGGAGCGGTTCAAGAACCCGCAGACCCCGCAGGGCATGCTCAAGGGCGCCGCGCTCACCGACCTGTTCCTGCAGATCCGCATCGGCGGCGACCAGGCCCTCTTCCGCCTCCTCAACAAGCTGGTCCTCGAGACCGAGGGCGCGGTCGACGAGGAGTTCGTGCGGCAGCACACCCACGGGTACGAGGAGTTCGCGGCCGCCGCCCGCGCCGCCGACTGGGACCGGACGCTCGCCGCGACCGGTCTGGCCCGCGACCGGATCGAGGAGGCGCTGCGCATGGTGCTCGCCTCCAAGCGCACCATCGTGTGCTGGGCGATGGGACTGACCCAGCACAAGCACTCCGTGCCGACCATCCGCGAGATCGTCAACTTCCTGCTGCTGCGCGGCAACATCGGCCGGCCGGGCGCGGGGGTGTGCCCGGTGCGCGGCCACTCCAACGTGCAGGGCGACCGCACCATGGGCATCTTCGAGCGGCCCGCCCCCGCCTTCCTGGACGCCTTGGAGAAGGAGTTCGGCTTCGCCCCGCCGCGCGCGCACGGCTACGACGTCGTCCGGGCCATCCGCGCCCTGCGCGACGGCGAGGCGAAGGTGTTCTTCGCCATGGGCGGCAACTTCGTGGCCGCCTCCCCCGACACCGACGTCACCGAGGCGGCCATGCGCCGCGCCCGGCTGACCGTGCACGTGTCGACCAAGCTCAACCGCTCGCACGTCGTCACGGGCGCGCGTGCCCTGATCCTGCCGACGCTGGGCCGCACCGAGCGCGATCTGCAGGCCGGCGGCGAGCAGTTCGTCACCGTCGAGGACTCCATGGGCATGGTGCACGCCTCCCGTGGCCGGCTCGAACCCGCGAGCCGCCACCTGAAGTCCGAGCCGGCCATCGTGTGCCGGCTGGCCCGCCGGGTGCTGGGCGAGGACAGCGTGGTGCCGTGGGAGGAGTTCGAGAAGGACTACGGCGCGATCCGCGACCGCATCGCCCGCGTGATCCCCGGCTTCGAGGACTTCAACGCGCGCGTGGCCCGCCCCGGCGGCTTCACGCTCCCGCACGCCCCGCGCGACGAGCGCCGCTTCCCCACGGCCACCGGCAAGGCCAACTTCACCGCCGCGCCCGTGGAGTACCCCGAGGTGCCCGAGGGCCGGCTGCTGCTGCAGACGCTGCGCTCGCACGACCAGTACAACACCACGATCTACGGCCTGGACGACCGCTACCGCGGGATCAGGAACGGCCGGCGGGTGGTGCTGGTCAACCCCGAGGACGCGCGGGCGCTGGGCGTCGCCGACGGATCGTACGTGGACCTGGTCGGCGAGTGGAAGGACGGGGTGGAGCGGCGGGCGCCCGGCTTCCGGGTCGTGCACTATCCGACCGCGCGCGGGTGCGCGGCCGCGTACTACCCGGAGACCAACGTCCTGGTGCCGCTGGACGCCACCGCGGACACCAGCAACACCCCGGCCAGCAAGTCCGTCGTGGTGCGTCTGGAACAATCGGCGACCGACTGAGCGTTCGCTCAGTGAGCAGTCGGTCAGCGACGCCGATCAACGACGAACGGAGCCGGACGCCATGGGCGAGCAGCAGCACGTGAAGTTCCCGCAGGAAGTCCTCGACGAGTACGCCGCCCTCGGCATCGACCTGCCCGCCCTGTTCTCCGCCGGGCACCTCGGCACCCGCATGGGCGTGCAGGTTCTGGAGGCGTCCGCCGACCGCGTCGTCGGCACCATGCCGGTGGAGGGCAACACCCAGCCCTACGGACTGCTGCACGGCGGCGCCTCCGCCGTCCTCGCCGAGACCCTGGGCTCCGTCGGCTCCATGCTGCACGGCGGCAGCTCCAAGATCGCCGTCGGCGTCGACCTGAACTGCACCCACCACCGCGGGGTCCGCTCCGGCCTGGTCACCGGCGTGGCCACGCCCCTGCACCGGGGGCGCTCGACGGCGACGTACGAGATCGTCATCAGCGACGAGGAGGGACGGCGGGTGTGCAGCGCCCGCCTGACCTGCATGCTGCGCGACATGAACCCGGGCGAGGGCGACCCCGCCGGCTCCGGCGGCTCCACCGCGGCCGGCTGAGCCGCGAAACGGCCCCTCCCCGGCCGTTGCCCCCGGACCCGGCCGGTCCTAGCTTCTTGACATGACAACGGGAGGAGCCCCCCGGCCGGGGGCACGGGCGGTCCGGTCCCGCCTCGGACCGGCGCTCCTGACGGGGGTGCCGAAGGCCGGCCGCGGCGACGCGGCCCGGCGGCCCGCACGCGGCGGCACCCCGCCGCCGGCTCCGCCTCGGGCCGTGTCCCCAGGAGGCCCGTACGTCCGGTCCGTCGCACACCGGCCCCTCATTGGAGCGGGTCAACGCACCTGCCCAGTACGAGAATTGACCTCCCGTCAAGTCTGCTCGCTCCGCACCGGCCGCCACGGCGAGGAGCCGCGACGGTGAGCGGCATCGGTCCGCTCGAACCGGGCGAGGGCACACACGCGTGGGACACGCCCGGCCCGGACACACATCCGGAGGGCCCGCTCCGCACCAGACCCGCGCACGGCCCGATCGCACGGTTCCACGAGCGGCACCGCCGTGCCTCCCTCGCGGCCCTCGCGCTCATCCTCCTTCTCGCGGGCGGCAGTTACCTCTACGCCACCCGCCGGCACACCCCGCCGCCCGCGCCCTCCCTCCCGCCCTACCCCTCCCAGGTCACCGACATCTCCTACCTGGACGCGGTGGCCACGCCGCCCCGCGACGCCGGAACCAGGAGCTTCAGCTTCGCGGTGCTGGTCGGCGTGCGGTCCGGCCCGCCCGTGACCGTGACCCGCATCGCCCAACCGTACGCGGGACTTTCCGTCACCTCCGAGCCCCGGCCCCCTTTCCGTACGAAGGCGGGAACCGCGCACAATGTTGCCATCACCATGCATATAAAGGAATGCGGGAAGGTCCCGGCGAGCGCCGGACTGCCTTTCCTGGATGTGACACTGCGTAATGCGCGAGCAATCCAAGTGCATAGTTTCATCCTCGGCCCGCGCTACGCGCAGGCCCTCTCCCAGGCCCTTCAGGTAGCCTGTGGCAACGATTTCCGGTAATCACCAAAACGCCTGAGACGCCTGAACCCAACTCTCCGCTTCCTGCGGGTTCTTGCAATCCGTACCGGGCGAATCGACCTGAATTCCGCTGTTCCACCCGTGCGGCACCGCTCTGGATTAGGCCGGGTGATAACAAGAACATCACAGCATCGCTCAGACCCTCCTCCAGGTTCGCCGCCCACGCCTAGAGTCACGGCCAGTCACGGCGCGGTCAGGAAAGACCTTCGGACCGACGCTCGACTCGGCTTCTTCCAGGGGGGAGAGGCCGTGCCAGGGAAAGGACTGATCGTGCGTCAACGTTCGCTCATCGCCATCACCGCCGCGCTGGCAGCGGGAGCGCTCACCCTGACCGCCTGCGGATCGCGGGGCGGAGACAAGGGCTCGGACTCCGGCAGTGGTGGCACCACCGTGATCATCGGCGTCGACGCCCCGCTGACCGGCGACCTGTCCGCACTGGGCCTCGGCATCAAGAACTCCGTCGACCTCGCCGCCAAGACCGCCAACAAGCAGCAGACCGTCAAGGGCATCACCTTCAAGGTCCAGGCCTTCGACGACCAGGCACAGCCCTCCTCGGGCCAGCAGAACGCCGTGAAGTTCGTCGCCGACAAGAACGTCCTCGGCGTCGTCGGCCCCCTCAACTCCTCCGTCTCCGAGTCCATGCAGAAGGTCTTCGACGACGCGAAGCTGGTCCAGGTCTCCCCCGCCAACACCGGCCCCTCCCTCAGCCAGGGCCCCGACTGGCGCACCAAGAAGGTCCGCCAGTACAAGTCGTACTTCCGCACCGCGACCACGGACGCCATCCAGGGCCCGTTCGCCGCCCAGTACGTCTACAACGACGCCAAGAAGACCAAGGTCTTCGTCATCGACGACAAGAAGACCTACGGCGCCGGCCTCGCCGGCACCTTCACCGACGAGTTCAAGAAGCTCGGCGGCAAGGTCGTGGGCACCGAGCACATCGACCCCGACACCAAGGACTTCTCCGCGGTCGCCACCAAGGTCAAGAAGTCCGGCGCGGACGTCGTCTACTACGGCGGCGAGTACCCGCAGGCCGGCCCGCTCAGCAAGCAGATCAAGGCCGCCGGCGCCAAGATCCCGCTGGTCGGCGGCGACGGCATCAACGACGCCGACTTCGTCAAACTGGCCGGCCCCGACAGCACCGGCGACCTCGCCACCTCCGTCGGCGCGCCGGTCGAGGAGCTCGACTCCGCCAAGCAGTTCGTGGCCGACTACAAGGCCGGCGGCTACAAGGACGAGTACTCGGCCTACGGCGGCTACTCCTACGACTCCGCCTGGGCCATCATCGAGGCCGTCAAGAAGGTCGTCGAGGACAACGACGGCAAGCTGCCCTCCGACGCCCGCGCCAAGGTCACCGAGGCCATGCAGAACGTCTCCTTCGACGGAGTGACCGGCAAGGTCTCCTTCGACGAGTTCGGTGACGCCACCAACAAGCAGCTCACCGTCTACCGGGTCGAGAACGGCGCCTTCGCGCCCGTCAAGTCCGGCACCTTCACGGGCTGACCGACTCCTACCGCTCACCAGCCGCGCGGGGCGCTGTTCCACTGGCGCCCCGCGCGCGCTCGCATCCGGCCACAATCCGTCGAACATCCGAAAGTCTCGGAGGACATGCGGTGAACGAACTGCCGCAGCAGCTGGTCAACGGCCTGCTACTGGGATCCATGTACGGGCTGGTCGCCATCGGCTACACAATGGTCTACGGCATCGTCCAGCTCATCAACTTCGCCCACGGCGAGATCTTCATGACCGGCGCCTTCGGCGCGCTCTCGGTCTCCCTGTGGGTGCTTCCGAACGGCACGTCCATGTGGGTCGCGCTGCCGCTCATGCTCCTCGGCGGCATCATCGTCGCCGTCCTCGTCGCCATCGGGGCGGAACGGTTCGCCTACCGCCCCCTGCGCGGCGGTCCACGCCTGGCACCCCTGATCACCGCCATCGGCCTCTCCCTCGCCCTGCAGCAGGCGGTGTGGGCCTGGTACCCGGAGGCCAAGTCCGCCCGCACCTTCCCGCAGATCGCCGGCGGCCCCTTCGAGATCGGCAGCGTCACCATCCAGACCGGTGACATCTTCGTCTTCTGCGCCGCCCCGATCAGCATGGCCATCCTCGCCTACTTCGTCATGAAGACCCGCACCGGACGCGGCATGCAGGCCACCGCGCAGGATCCCGACACCGCCAAGCTCATGGGCATCAACACCGACCGCATCATCGTGGTCGCCTTCGCCCTCGGCGCCACCTTCGCCGCCGTCGGCGGTGTCGCCTACGGCCTCAAGTACGGCCAGATCGACTTCCGCATGGGCTTCATGCTCGGCCTCAAGGCCTTCACCGCGGCCGTCCTCGGCGGCATCGGCAACATCTACGGCGCCATGATCGGCGGCCTCGTCCTCGGCGTCGCCGAGACCCTCGCCACCGCCTTCATCTCCGACATCCCCGGCATGCACCAGTTCGGCAGCCAGTCCTGGGCCAACGTCTGGGCGTTCGTACTCCTCATCCTCGTGCTGCTGTTCCGGCCCCAGGGCCTGCTCGGCGAGCGCGTGGCGGACAGGGCGTGACACCGATGACCACACACACCACCGCACCCGAAACCCCCAGCACCCCCAGCACCGGCAGCGAGCCCACCGGCATCGTTCCCATACCGGCGCACATCGGCCGCGCCCTGGCCACCGGCGGCGCCGTCCTGACGGTCGCCTCCACCTTCCTCCCCTGGACCTGGACCTCCGACTTCCCCGGCGACCTCACCCTCTACGGCAACCCGGGCGGCCTCCAGCTCCTCGTCCTCATCGGCGGCACCCTGACCGCCCTCCTCGGCCTCGCATCCCACGGCGTCAAACAACTCGGCTGGCTCGTCCCCGCCGGCGGCACCGGCGCCCTCACCCTGGCCGCACTCGGCACCTTCGGCACCGCCTGGTACACGATCATCGCGATCACCGCCGAACTCGGCGGACTGGTCCACCTCGAACCAGGCGCCTGGGTACTCGCCGCGGGCACCCTCACCATGCTGACCGGCGCACTCGCCCAACCCTTCGAACGACCCGTGTCCGAGCCCGCCGACCCGGACGACACCCGCAGGGACCAACTGCGCCACAACGCGCGCAACAAGCTCGCCGTGGTCCGCGCCGCCCTCGCCTCCGGCACCCCCGCCCCGGCCCGCGCCCTGCCGACGTACGCCGAGATCCTCGTCATCATCGCGGCCATGGCCATCGGCCTCACCGTCTTCACCTACGGCATCAGTACCCCGCACGACGAGAGCGAACTCTTCATCGGCTTCCTCATCGTCGTCGGGTTCTGCTTCGCCGCGCTCCTCAAAGCCGGACTGGTGGGCCGCGTCTCGGCGATCACCTCCAAGCACCGCAACATCACCATGGTCGGCGCGTTCGTCGCGGCGGCCGCCTTCCCCTTCACCCAGTCCGACGACCAGTACGCGACCATCGGCGTCTACATCCTGATCTTCGCCACCGTCGCGCTCGGCCTGAACGTCGTCGTCGGCCTCGCCGGCCTCCTCGACCTCGGTTACGTCGCCTTCCTCGGCGTCGGCGCCTACACCGCAGCCCTGGTCTCCGGCTCGCCGTCCTCGCCACTGAACTTCCACGTCCCGTTCTGGGCCTCGGCGTTGCTCGGCGCCCTGGTCGCCATGATCTTCGGCGTCCTCATCGGCGCCCCCACCCTGCGGCTGCGCGGCGACTACCTCGCCATCGTCACCCTCGGCTTCGGTGAGATCTTCCGGCTCGCCGTCCTCAACATGGACGGCACCTCCGGACCCGACGTCACCAACGGCTCCAACGGCATCTCCGCCATCCCGAACCTGAACGTCCTCGGCTTCGACTTCGGCCAGGAACACACCTTCCTCGGCTTCACCATCGCCCGCTTCGCCAACTACTTCCTGCTGATGCTCCTCATCACGCTGATCGTCGTCGTGGTCTTCCGGCGCAGCAGCGACTCCCGCATCGGCCGCGCCTGGATCGCCGTCCGCGAGGACGAGACCGCCGCACGCGCCATGGGCATCAACGGCTTCCGCGTCAAGCTCATCGCCTTCGCCCTCGGCGCCACCCTGGCCGGACTCGCCGGCGCCGTCCAGGCCCACGTCACCTACACCGTGACCCCCGAGCAGTACCAGTTCGCCCACGTCGTCCCGCCCAACTCCGCCTTCCTGCTCGCCGCGGTCGTCCTCGGCGGCATGGGCACCATCAGCGGCCCCCTCGTCGGCGCCGCCCTGCTCTACCTCATCCCCGCCAAACTCCAGTTCCTCGGCGACTACCAGCTCCTGACCTTCGGTCTCGCGCTCGTCCTGCTGATGCGCTTCCGCCCGGAGGGCCTCATCGCCAACCGGCGCCGCCAACTCGAGTTCCACGAGAACACGGAAGCACCCGAAGTCCTCAGCAAGGCAGGGGTCTGACCCATGACAACCGACACCACCACCCAGGACGCCACGCCCGACGCGACCGCCCCGCGCGAGACCGTCCTCGACGCCCGCGGCGTCACCATGCGCTTCGGCGGCCTCACCGCCGTACGCGGAGTCGACCTCACCGTGAACAGCGGCGAGATCGTCGGACTCATCGGCCCCAACGGCGCCGGCAAGACCACCTTCTTCAACTGCCTGACCGGCCTCTACATCCCCACCGAGGGCGAGGTCCGCTACAAGGGCAAGGTCCTGCCACCCAAATCCTTCAAGGTCACCGCAGCCGGCATCGCCCGCACCTTCCAGAACATCCGCCTGTTCGCCAACATGACGGTCCTGGAGAACGTGCTCGTCGGCCGGCACACCCGCACCAAGGAAGGACTCTGGTCCGCCCTGCTGCGCGGCCCCGGCTTCCACCGCGCCGAAGCCGCCTCCCGCGCACGCGCCATGGAACTCCTCGAGTTCGTCGGCCTCGCCCACAAGGCCGAACACCTCTCGCGCAATCTGCCCTACGGCGAACAGCGCAAACTCGAAATCGCCCGCGCCCTGGCCAGCGAGCCCGGCCTGCTGCTGCTCGACGAGCCCACCGCCGGCATGAACCCGCAGGAGACCCGCGCCACCGAGGAACTCGTCTTCGCCATCCGGGACATGGGCATCGCGGTCCTCGTCATCGAGCACGACATGCGGTTCATCATGAACCTCTGCGACCGCGTCGCCGTACTCGTCCAGGGCGAAAAACTCATCGAGGGCGACAGCGCCACCGTCCAGCGCGACGAACGCGTCGTCGCCGCCTACCTCGGCGAACCCTTCGAAGGGGCCCCCGGCGACGAGGAGGCCGCCGAGGTCGAACAGGCCGAGGCCCATGCCCAGGCCCAGGCAGAAACAGAGGAAGAGGCAGCAGCAGAGGCACAGGCCGAGAGCGCCGAGACCACGACCGACGCCGCGCCCGGCAAGGAGAACGACCGATGACCGCACTGCTCGAAGTCGAGGACCTCCGCGTCGCCTACGGCAAGATCCAGGCCGTCAAGGGCATCTCCTTCAAGGTCGAGGCCGGCCAGATCGTCACCCTCATCGGCACCAACGGCGCCGGCAAGACCACCACGCTGCGGACCCTGTCCGGACTGCTCAAGCCGGTCGGCGGACAGATCAAGTTCAACGGCAAGTCACTGAAGAAGGTCCCCGCCCACCAGATCGTCTCCCTCGGACTCGCCCACTCCCCCGAAGGGCGGCACATCTTCCCCCGCATGACGATCGAGGACAACCTCCGCCTCGGCGCCTTCCTCCGCAAGGACAAGGACGGCATCGAAAAGGGCATCCAGCACGCCTACGACCTCTTCCCCATCCTGGGCGAACGCAGAAAGCAGGCCGCGGGCACCCTCTCCGGCGGCGAACAGCAGATGCTCGCCATGGGCCGGGCCCTGATGTCCCAGCCGACACTGCTCATGCTCGACGAACCCTCCATGGGCCTCTCCCCGATCATGATGCAGAAGATCATGGCGACCATCGCCGAACTGAAGGCCCAGGGCACCACCATCCTGCTCGTCGAGCAGAACGCCCAGGCCGCACTCTCCCTGGCCGACCAGGGCCACGTCATGGAAGTCGGCAACATCGTCCTCTCCGGCACCGGACAGGACCTGCTGCACGACGAATCAGTACGCAAGGCGTACCTGGGCGAGGACTAAAGGCCCACAAAAGGAGAAGGGCCCGCGCCCCCCGGGGGGCGCGGGCCCTTCTCCTTCGAGCACCGCTCAGCCCTTGTCGGGCTTGGCCGCACCCTTCGCCGCCTTCTTCTCCTCGCTGTCCTGGATGACCGCCTCCGCGACCTGCTGCATCGACATACGGCGGTCCATCGACGTCTTCTGGATCCAGCGGAACGCGGCCGGCTCGGCCAGCCCGTACTCCGTCTGCAGGACCGCCTTGGCCCGGTCCACCAGCTTGCGGGTCTCCAGCCGCTGGGCGAGGTCCGCGACCTCCTTCTCCAGCTCCCTCAGCTCCGTGAACCGCGAGACCGCCATCTCGATCGCCGGAACGACGTCACTCTTGCTGAACGGCTTCACGAGATACGCCATCGCACCAGCGTCACGAGCCCGCTCCACCAGATCACGCTGCGAGAACGCGGTCAGCATCAACACCGGCGCGATCCGCTCCTCGGCGATCTTCTCCGCCGCCGAGATCCCGTCCAGCCTGGGCATCTTCACATCGAGGATCACCAGATCCGGCCGGTGCTCCCGCGCCAGCTCCACGGCCCGCTCCCCGTCCCCGGCCTCCCCGACAACCCGGTACCCCTCCTCCTCCAGCATCTCCTTGAGATCCAGCCGGATCAGCGCCTCGTCCTCGGCGATGACGACACGCGTCGTCAGCGGAGGCACGTGCGACTTGTCGTCGTCGGACACGTCTACGGGCTGGGACGACTCGGCGGTCACGGGGGGCGCTCCTCGGTCCGGGCGGGCAGGTACTGCTGCCTATGCAGCCTACCTAGAGGCATGGAGCTGAGCTCACCCGGTACACTCACCGCTGTACCTCGCCGGGTTGGTGGAACGGTATACACGGAGGTCTCAAACACCTCTGCCTGTGAGGGCTTGCGGGTTCGAATCCCGCACCCGGCACGCTTGAAAGCGGAGGATCACGTTCGCGTGATCCTCCGCTTTTTGCTGCGTGTCGCCGCTTCCCGTCACACAGCGTGTCCATATGAACTACCACGGCACACAAGTACGACAAGAAGCCCTGACTCTGCTGCGAGACGGCGCGAAGAACGCCGAGGTGGCCCGTCGACTCAACGTTCCTCTTGGAACCGTCGGCTACTGGAAGCACATGGACCGCGCGAAGCGAGGCGAGTGTCCGGGCAGGCATGACCCGGAATGCCCCCACTGCGACGGACGTGTTCTGGATCACTCGGCATACAGCTACCTTCTCGGGCTGTACCTCGGTGACGGACACATCAGCCAGTACTCCGGGCATCGCGTACCCACCTTGGTGATCACGTGCGCGGAGACGTGGCCGGGGCTCATTGAAGAGTGCAAAGGAGCCATGCGGGCCGTCTTCCCCGAAAACTCGGTATGCCATCGCCGCCGTACGGGATGCCGCGAGGTCAAGGTGTACTCAAAACACCTGCACTGCCTGTTCCCCCAGCACGGCCCTGGCAAGAAGCACGAGCGCCGCATCGCTCTCGAAGCCTGGCAGCAGGAAATCGTCGACGCGCATCCCTGGGAGTTCGTCCGGGGCCTCATCCACTCCGACGGCTGCCGTATCACCAACTGGACGACTCGCCTCGTCGGTGGTGCGCGCAAGCGCTACGAATACCCGCGGTACTTCTTCTCCAACAAGTCTGACGACATCCGGAAGCTCTTCACCGACGCCCTCGACAAGGTCGGCGTCGAGTGGACGACGCTGGCTCGCGGCAGCGATCCGTTCAACATCTCCATCGCCCGCAGAGCCTCCGTGGCCCTCATGGACGTCCACGTGGGTCCCAAGCACTGATCAGGGCCTACTTGGGACTGTCGTCCTCCCCGATGCGGTGCACTCGGACCAGGTTCGTCGAGCCCGGCACCCCCGGCGGGGAGCCCGCCGTGATCACCACCACGTCGCCCTTCTCGCAGCGGCCGTGTCTCAGGAGCAGTTCGTCGACCTGGTCGACCATCGCGTCGGTCGAGTCGACGCGTGGGCCCAGGAACGTCTCCACGCCCCATGCCGTGCTGAGCTGGGAGCGGGTCGCCGGCTCCGGCGTGAAGGCCAGCAACGGAATCGGGGAGCGGTAGCGGGAGAGGCGGCGGGCCGTGTCGCCCGACTGGGTGAAGGCGACCAGGAACCTGGCGCCGAGGAAGTCGCCGATCTCCGCTGCCGCGCGGGCCAGCGCGCCGCCCTGGGTGCGGGGCTTGTCGCGGTCCGTCAGGGGTGGCAGGCCCTTGGCGAGGAGGTCGTCCTCGGCCGCCGTGACGATGCGGGCCATCGTCCTGACCGTCTGCACCGGGTACTTGCCCACGCTGGTCTCGCCCGAGAGCATCACCGCGTCCGTGCCGTCGATCACCGCGTTGGCCACGTCGGAGGCCTCCGCGCGGGTCGGGCGGGAGTGGTCGATCATCGAGTCGAGCATCTGGGTGGCGACGATCACCGGTTTGGCGTTGCGCCTGGCCAGTTCGACCGCGCGTTTCTGGACGATGGGGACCTGTTCCAGGGGCATTTCCACGCCCAGGTCGCCGCGGGCGACCATGATGCCGTCGAAGGCGGAGACGATGTCCTCCATGGCCTCCACCGCCTGGGGTTTCTCGATCTTGGCGATGACGGGGAGGCGGCGGTCCTCGTCGTCCATGACGCGGTGGACGTCGAGGACGTCCCGGCCGCTGCGGACGAACGACAGGGCGATGGCGTCGAGGCCGGTGCGCAGTGCCCAGCGCAGGTCGTCCTCGTCCTTCTTGGACAGGGCGGGTACGGAGACGGCGACTCCGGGGAGGTTGAGGCCCTTGTGGTCGGAGATCACTCCGCCTTCGGTCACCCTGGTGCGGACTCGGGGGCCGTCGACCGCGGTCACCTCCAGGCCGACCCTGCCGTCGTCGACGAGGATGCGTGCGCCGGGGGTGACGTCGTCCGCGAGGCCGGCGTGGGTGGTGCCGCAGATGTGGCGGTCGCCCTCGACGCCCTCTTCGACGGTGATGGTGAAGGTGTCGCCGGGTTCGAGGAGTACGGGTCCTTCGCGGAAGCGGCCGAGCCGGATCTTGGGGCCCTGGAGGTCGGCGAGGATTCCGACGCTGCGGCCGGTCTCGTCGGCGGCCTTGCGTACGTGCTGGTAGAGCTCCTCGTGTTCGGCGTGGCCGCCGTGGCTGAGGTTGAGGCGGGCGACGTCCATTCCGGCGTCGACCAGGGCTTTGATCCGGTCGTAGGTGTGGGTGGCGGGTCCGAGAGTACAGACGATCTTTGCTCTGCGCATGATGTGACCCCAGGCCTTACCAGTCGGTGGTGAAAGTGAATCGGTGCGACGTGACTGCTCAACAACCTTTGGTCGAAGGGACGTTGACAACTGCTGGGGGAGACGTGGTCGACGTGGTCGGCGTGACTACAGTTTGGGCGGTTTCATGATGAACCGCGCGTCGAGTTGCGCGTGCACGTGCTGCCGTTCGGGTTCGAGGTCGAGGGGTGCGGCCTCCTCCTGCGGGACGGGTGCTCCGTAGGCGGAGACCGTGCGCACGCGGCCCCGGTCCCACTGGGGGCGCGGGCGTGCGTTCTCCGCGCCGGTGTCGGCGATTTCGACGAGGGCGGCGAGCGTGGTGCCGAGTGCCTCGGCGTACTCCCTGGCCCGTTGGACGGCCTCGCGCACGGCCTGCTGCCGTGCCTGCCGGTGGGCGGGTGAGCCGGGGCGCAGCGTCCACCAGGGTCCATCCACCCGGGTGAGTTCCAAGTCGGCCAGTCGGGTGGTGAGTTCACCCAGGGCGGTGAAGTCGGAGAGTTCGGCGGTGAGGTGGACGGTGCCGTGGTGGGTGCGGACGCGTTCGCCGCGGCCGTGCCGGGTGAGTTCCGGGGTGATGGAGAAGGCGCCGGTCTCCAGGCGTTCGACGGCCTGGCCGTAGGACTTGACGAGGTCGACGACGCCGGCGTTGCGCCGGGTGAGGTCGTCGAGGGCGGAACGGCGGTCCTTGCCGCGGGCGGTGACGGTGATGCCGATGCGGGCGATCTCGGGGTCGACTTCGAGGTGGGCCTCGCCGCGGACGGCGATGCGGGGTGCGTCGGGGGTGCCGTAGGGGGCAGCGGGGCCGGGTCCGGGCGCGGGCGCGGGCGCGGAGGCTGACGTCATACGCCCCACTCTGTCACCGTTGCCCGGTCCGCCGTCCCCGTCGGTCATCAGATCGCAACCTCCCGGGGGTGTTGCGGTTCGCCGTGGACCGCCAGAATCTACGCGCGTCATTGACCTTTCACCAGGAGAACCAGACATGCCGCTGAACCGCCGGAAGTTCCTGACGAGATCCGCCGCGACCGGGGCGGGGGTGGCGCTGGCCGGTGCGGCGGCCCCNNGCGGCCGAGGCCGCGTCGGCCGCGGGCCCCGCCGCGGCCGGGAAGCCCCGGAAGCCGGGCAAGCGCTACTCGCTCACCGTCATGGGCACCACCGACCTGCACGGGCACGTCTTCAACTGGGACTACTTCAAGGACGGGGAGTACTCCGACGCGGCCGGCAACGCCCAGGGCCTGGCCCGGATCTCCACGCTGGTGGACCAGGTCCGCAAGGAGAAGGGCCGCGGGAACACGCTGCTGCTGGACGCCGGTGACACCATCCAGGGCACCCCGCTGACGTACTACTACGCGAAGGTGGACCCGATCACCGCCAAGCGCGGTCCGGTGCACCCGATGGCCAAGGCGATGAACGCCATCGGGTACGACGCGGTGGCGCTGGGCAACCACGAGTTCAACTACGGCATCGAGACGCTGCGGAAGTTCGAGCAGCAGTGCGACTTCCCGTTGCTGGGCGCGAACGTGGTGGACCACCGGACCCAGAAGCCGGCCTTCCCGCCGTACTTCGTCAAGAAGCTCCACCAGCCGGGTCTGCCGCCGGTGACGGTCGCCGTGCTGGGGCTGACGAACCCGGGCATCGCGATCTGGGACAAGGCCTACGTGCAGGGCAGGTTGGACTTCCCGGGGCTGGAGGAGCAGGCCGCGAAGTGGGTGCCGAAGCTGCGGTCGATGGGCGCGGACGTGGTGGTCGTCTCGGCGCACTCGGGTACGTCCGGCACCTCCTCGTACGGCGACCAGCTGCCGTGGGTGGAGGACGCGGCGGCGAACGTCGCCCGGCAGGTGCCCGGTATCGACGCGATCCTGGTGGGCCACGCGCACAAGGAGATCCCGGAGCTGAGGGTCACCAACGAGAAGACCGGGAAGACGGTCGTGCTGTCGGAGCCGCTGTGCTACGCCGAGCGGCTGACCCTGTTCGACATCGAGCTGGTGTTCGTCAGGGGCAGGTGGGAGGTGGAGTCGGTCTCCGCCTCGCTGCGCAACTCCAACACGGTCGCCGACGACCCGAAGATCACCAAGCTGCTCAAGGACGAGCACGCGAAGGTCGTGAAGTACGTCAACCAGGTGGTCGGCCGGGCGACCGAGACCCTGAGGACGGTGGACGCCCGTTACCAGGACGCCCCGATCATCGACCTGATCACCAAGGTGCAGGAGGACGTGGTGAAGGCCGCGCTGGCGGGCACGCAGTACGCGGCGCTGCCGGTCATCGCGCAGGCCTCGCCCTTCTCGCGGACCTCGGAGATCCCGGCCGGCGATGTGACGATCCGGGATCTGTCGAGTCTGTACGTGTACGACAACACGCTGGTCGCCAAGCTGATGACGGGCGCCCAGGTGCGGGCGTACCTGGAGTACTCGGCGGAGTACTTCGTGCAGACGGCCGCCGGCGCGCCGGTCGACGTGGACAGGCTGACGAACGCGGGCGGCCGCCCGGACTACAACTACGACTACGTGTCGGGGTTGCAGTACGACATCGACATCGCCCAGCCGGCCGGTTCGCGGATCAGGAACCTGACGTTCAACGGTGCGGCGCTGGACGACGCCCAGCAGTTCGTGATGGCCGTGAACAACTACCGGGCCAACGGCGGCGGCGCGTTCCCGCACGTGGCCTCGGCTCAGGAGCTGTGGGCGGAGTCGACGGAGATCCGCACCCGGATCGCCGAGTGGGTGACGGCGAAGGGCGTGCTGGACCCGAAGGACTTCGCGTCGGTGGACTGGAAGCTGACCCGTAACGGCACGCCGGTGTTCTGATCGGCTCCCCGCGCGGGGTTGTGAAGGGGCGGCCTCAGATTCCGTCCACCAGGAGCGCTTTGAGCTGGCGGGTGGGCGGGATCTGGGGCTGTTTCTGTTCGAGGCCGAAGGTGGTGAAGGCGGTGCGGGCGGGCAGCGGGTACGCCTGTGTCCCGGTGATCGAGTTGAGGATGGTGGCGCTGCGCCAGGCGGCGAGGCCCAGGTCGGGGGCGCCGACGCCGTGGGTGTGGCGTTCGGCGTTCTGTACGTGGATGTGGCAGCCGGTGGCGGTGATGGACGCGTCCAGGGCGAGGCGGAACTGTTCGTCGACGCGCGGGCGTTCCTTGCCGTCGCGGTGCAGGTGGGGTTCGAGGGCGGCCAGCAGGGGGGCGAGGGGGCGTTCGCGGTAGCCGGTGGCGAGGACGACGGCGTCGGTGGTGAGGTGGGTGCGGGCGCCCTGCTGGACGTGTTCGACGTGGAGTTCGATCTGTGAGGTGGCGAGACGGCCGGCGGTGCGGACGCGGACGCCGGGGGTGAGGACGGCGTCGGGCCAGCCGCCGTCGAGGGTGCGACGGTAGAGCTCGTCGTGGATGGCGGCGAGGGTGTCGGCGTCGATGCCCTTGTGGAGCTGCCACTGCGCGGCGACGAGCCGGTCGCGCACGGGTTCGTCGAGGGCGTGGAAGTAGCGGGTGTAGTCGGGGGTGAAGTGCTCCAGGCCGAGTTTGGAGTACTCCATCGGGGCGAAGGCCTCGGTGCGGCCGATCCAGCGGAGCCGCTCGCCGCCGGCGGGGCGGTGGCGCAGCAGGTCGAGGAAGACCTCGGCGCCGGACTGTCCGGAGCCGACGACGGTGATGTGGCCGGCCGCGAGGAGGGTGTCGCGGTGCTCGAGGTAGTCGGCGGCGTGGACGACGGGGACTCCGGGGGCGTCGGCGAGGGGTCTGAGCGGGGCGGGTACGTGGGGTTCGGTGCCGATGCCGAGGACGACGTTGCGGGTGTGGACGCGGCCGAGGGCCTGGGCTTCGCCGTCGGCGTCGAGCTGGGTGAAGACGACTTCGAAGACGTGGTGTTCGGGGTCCCAGCGGACGGCGTCGACCTGGTGGCCGTAGTGCAGCGCGGGCAGGTTCTCGGAGACCCAGCGGCAGTAGGCGTCGTATTCGGCGCGCTGGATGTGGAAGCGCTCGGCGAAGTAGAAGGGGAAGAGTCTGTCGCGGGCTCTCAGGTAGTTGAGGAAGGACCAGTCGCTGGCGGGGTCGGCGAGGGTGACGAGGTCGGCGAGGAAGGGCACTTGGACGCGGGCGCCGTCGAGGAGCAGGCCGGGGTGCCAGTGGAAGCGGGGGCGCCGTTCGTAGAAGGCGGTGCGGAGTCCGGTGAGGGGCTGGGCGAGGGCGGCCAGGGAGAGGTTGAAGGGGCCGATGCCGATGCCGACCAGGTCGTAG